>NZ_JCBCUS010000004.1:0-574995 GCF_059862355.1 Pseudomonas sp. MF09150
AACCCTGCTCACGCATGCGTAGGGCCGTGGAGCGCTTTTCACGTTGTTCTTGGGGGCTGAGTTTACGGGCATCTATTTTCATGGAGACAGATTATCTAATATGCCCTATTTATTTGCCAGGTTAATACAACGGCACATGCCGCTCCTTGCACATCAGGTGGATGCTGGCCTTGCCCAGTTCGCGCATGTTGCCGATAAACGCCTGCAGCAGTTGCCGCGCCACGCCCTGGCCCTGGTAGTCCGGGTGCACCACCACTGACATGATCACCACATGGGGCCCGGCCGGGTCGTGGCCGATCAGTTCCTTGAACGCCTCATCGGCCATTTCCACCTCAAAGGCCGCACCGGAGTTGATAAAGCCGGCGATCACCCCGTCCACTTCAGCAACGATAAAGCCGGTGGGCCAGGTGGCGATACGGGTTGCGATCTTTTCCCGGGTGGCGGCTTCATCGCCCTCATAGGCCAGGGTTTCGATGGCGAAACAACGGTCCAGGTCGGCGGGCAGGACCTGGCGAATTTCAAGGCTGGAAGCATTCATGGCGGGCAACGGGGACCTCGGGCGGGTGAAGGGGCAGGCGCGGATTCTACCAACGCCGGGGCGTTGCCAACTGCCTGCCGGACAAAAACGTATCAGTTGCATATGGATCCTTCGCCAGGCCGTAAAACCTCCATATACACCCTGGCCAAGGCACGGCGACGGGGCTATTTATCTGTGCCCGGCGTGCTCCCGGCCTTTAACTGGCTGGGCGCCCGCCTCCTCTATCGGAGCCCTGTCCATGAGCAACACCCAAATCGGCCTGCTTCTGTTGTTTGGCATCAGCACCTTCGGTTTCATCACGCTGTACATCGACTTTCTGCATGAACGACGGGATAAAAAACAGCGCTGAGCGCCCCTGGCCGCTGCCCGTTGCAGCACTCGTCAGAGCGCCATCGAAAACGCCTCAGTCGGCCTTGAGCGGCAGCCAGATTTCCAGCACACCGTCACCGGTGGCCGGGTTGAAGTCGGCGCTGTAACGCTCGAACTCCGGCGCATCCGCCGCCTCGCGCCCGGACTGCGGCAGCCAGGTTTTCCAGATGTAGTGAAAGGTCTGGGGCAAGGACTGCAACGGCCCCTGATGCTCGAATACCGCGTAGTGCTGCGGCTGCACTTCAACCCAGCGATATCGCTCGGGCAAGTCGTCGAGCTTGCTGATCTCGACACCTGCCACGTAGTCGAAAGCACCCTGGCCATCGGCGTTGCAGCAAATGCCGTAGGTCACGTCATCCACCTGGCCCGGCACCTGGCCGATATGGGGAGCAAATTGCTCCCAGAGCTGGGGAATAGTTGCGGCGCTGGCCTGGTCGTAACGTCCGCCCAAACCGGCAAGCAGCAGAAACCGCCCTCTTTCGAAGCGCGGTTGCGAGGCAATGCCCTGTTTTTGCTCATCCATGAAAAGCCACTCCTGCCGGTAAGAAACGGGTTCGGCTGCAAGTATAGAGGCCAAACCCGAATTGCTTCGTCAGAGTGCTGGAAGTTCTGCCAGGGCGCCGCCGCCGATAAACTCCTGGTAACCGGATAGGATCACGTAGACCGCGAAATAGCAGAAGATCGCCGCAGATGCCAGATAGGAGTAGCGCAGCAGTTTGTCGCCGAGCAACTTGCCTCCCTGGGTCGCCGCCAGGCACAAGCCCATGGTCCAGACCAGCCCGGCGCAGAAGAAACCGGCCAGGAACAACCCGGAACTGGCGATGCCGCCACCCCCGGATCGGGCAATCAGGGTGCCGCCCACCGCGGCGAACCAGAGGATCGCGCTGGGGGATGACATGGCCAGGAAGATTCCGCGAAAGAACTCCTTGCGCGGCGAGCCGTTGTTCGCCTCACTCGCCTGCGCCAGCACCGAACTGTGGTGGATAGCCGAATAGATCATTTTCGCCGCGAAGTACACCAGCAGCGCCGAGCCCCCGACCCACAATACCCAGCGCACGCTCTCGTACTGCAACAGCACGGTCATCCCGGCCAGGGCCAGTACGGCATAGATCAGGTCGCCGACACAGGTCCCCAGGCCCAGGCAGAAACCTTGAAAATAGCCGCGCTGCATGGCCAGGGTAATCATCGCGATATTGGCCACGCCGATGTCCAGGCACAGCGAAAGGCTCAGCAGAAAGCCGCTGGTAAACTCCATCATTCATCCCGTTCAAGGCAGTTGCACACAGGGCCCCATCATGGGGCGCCACTTGCTAAGGCAAAAAGCGTGCACGTTATAGCGGCAAACCACCGCGCCTCACAAATGCCCCGACCGCCGCCGTAAAAATAATCTCCGCCCTCTGGACAAATAGCCAGCCACGCCCTTATCGTCAGCGCCGCAGGCCACCGCAGTGGCCAACGTCGCTCGGACGGTTCCGGGCGCTTACGTATTTCGAGGCAACAATGGCCGACCAAGGTTCGCCGCGCCGCTTTGCGCGCATAGATCGACTCCCCCCCTATGTTTTCAATATCACTGCCGAGCTGAAGATGGCTGCGCGTCGGCGCGGCGAAGACATCATCGACTTGAGCATGGGTAACCCCGATGGCCCCACGCCGCCGCATATCGTGGAAAAACTGGTCACCGTCGCCCAGCGCGAAGACACCCACGGCTACTCCACGTCCCGCGGCATTCCACGCCTGCGCCGGGCGATTTCCCGCTGGTACAAGGATCGCTACGAGGTCGATATCGACCCCGAAGAAGAAGCCATCGTCACCATCGGTTCCAAGGAAGGCCTGGCGCACCTGATGCTGGCGACCCTGGACCAGGGCGACACGGTCCTGGTGCCCAACCCGAGCTACCCGATCCATATCTACGGCGCGGTGATTGCCGGGGCCCAGGTGCGTTCGGTGCCGCTGATTCCAGGCGTGGACTTTTTCGCCGAGCTGGAGCGGGCGATTCGCGGCTCCATCCCCAAGCCGAAAATGATGATCCTGGGCTTCCCGTCCAACCCCACCGCGCAGTGCGTGGAGCTCGACTTTTTCGAGCGGGTGATCGCCCTCGCCAAGCAGTACGACGTACTGGTGGTGCATGACCTGGCCTACGCCGACATTGTCTACGACGGGTGGAAAGCCCCGTCGATCATGCAGGTGCCGGGGGCCAAGGACATCGCGGTGGAGTTTTTCACCCTGTCCAAGAGCTACAACATGGCCGGCTGGCGTATCGGTTTCATGGTCGGCAACCCGGAGCTGGTCAACGCCCTGGCGCGGATCAAGAGCTACCACGACTACGGCACCTTCACCCCGTTGCAGGTGGCGGCGATTGCCGCACTGGAAGGCGATCAACAGTGCGTCAAGGACATTGCCGAGCAGTATCGGCAGCGGCGCAATGTGCTGGTCAAGGGCCTGCACGAACTGGGCTGGATGGTCGAAAACCCGAAAGCCTCGATGTATGTCTGGGCCAAGATCCCCGAGGCCTATGCTCACCTGGGCTCCCTGGAATTCGCCAAGAAACTGCTGGCCGAGGCCAAGGTCTGTGTCTCGCCTGGAGTAGGTTTCGGCGAATACGGCGATGACCATGTGCGCTTTGCCCTGATCGAAAACCAGGACCGTATCCGCCAGGCGGTACGGGGTATTCGCGGCATGTTCCGCGCCGATGGCCTGGTCGGTAAAAGTACCTGAGGCCTGAACCCCAGCCACAAAAAAACCGCAGCGATGCGGTTTTTTTATGCCGGTGCAGCCACCACCCGGGGCAGTGGCTGCCAGTGTGGTTTAGACCACCAGCGACAGCAGCAGGATAAAGATCAGGCCCACGACCGAGAGGATGGTTTCCATCGCGGTCCAGGTCTTGAAGGTTTCGGCCACGGTCATGTTGAAGTACTGCTTGACCAACCAGAACCCGGCGTCGTTGACGTGGGACAGGATCAACGACCCCGCACCGGTGGCCAGCACCAGCAGCTCACGGTTGACGCCCGGGATCATCCCCACCACCGGCACCACGATGCCCGCGCCAGTAATGGTGGCCACGGTCGCCGAACCGGTCGCAATGCGGATCACCGCTGCCACCAGCCAGGCCAGGAGGATCGGCGAAATCTGAGCGTTGACCGCCATATGCCCGATCACATCACCCACGCCGCTGGTCACCAGCATCTGCTTGAAGCCGCCACCGGCACCGATGATCAAAATGATCGCGGCGGTGGGTGCAAGGCTCGCATCCAGCAACTTGAGAATGCGCTTGGAATCGATGCCCTGGCGCGCACCAAAGGTGTACAGCGACAGGAGCAAGGCCAGCAGCAGCGCCGAGATCGGGTGACCGATCATGTCCATCCAGGTGCGGAAGAAGTTGCCATCCGGCAGGGCGACGTCGGCGAAGGTTTTCAGCAGCATCAGGAACACCGGCAGCAGCACGGTCACCAGGGTAATGGCGAAGCTCGGCAGCTCGGCCGAATCCGGCTCGCGGGCCAGCTGGTCGACCAGTTCCTGGTTAGCGTGGCCCGGAATGTACTTGGCAATAAAGGTGCCGTAGATCGGACCGGCAATGATCGCCGTCGGCAACGCCACAATCAGGCCGTAGAGAATGGTTTTACCGATGTCGGCACCAAACACCCCGATTGCCAGCAACGGGCCAGGGTGCGGCGGCACCAGGCCGTGCACCGCGGACAGGCCGGCCAGCAGCGGGATGCCGATCTTGATGATCGATACGCCGGTGCGCCGGGCCACGATAAACACCAGGGGAATCAGCAGCACAAAACCGATTTCAAAGAACAGCGGGATGCCCACCAGGAACGCGGCGAACATCATGGCCCACTGCACCTTGTCCTTGCCGAACGCCCGGATCAGGGTCTGGGCGATCTGATCCGCCCCGCCCGATTCGGCCATCATTTTGCCGAGCATGGTGCCCAGGGCGAGGATGATGCCGACAAACCCGAGCACGCCACCGAAGCCGTCCTGAAACGCCTTGATGATGGTGCCGATGGGCATGCCGGAGGTCAGGCCGAGAAAGGCCGAGGCGATGATCAGGGCAATGAACGGGTGCAGCTTGAACTGGGTAATCAGGACGATAAGCCCGATCACCGTGACCACTGCATCGAGCAGCAGGAACGTCTCGTGGGACATGCCAAACATTAGGGGTGTCTCCTGATTGTTGTTGTTATTAAAGCGGGTAATTCGCCAGCCATCAGGACAGCGCTATCTATTGAGATCGAATTCATACCGCAAGTTTCAAACCGTGTTCCAGCCACCAGTGGTGGGCTTGATCGGCCAGCTCGTCGACGCTGTGGTTCGACGCATCCAGGGCCAGGGTCAGGGCCTCGCCTACCGGCGATTCGAGGGTGGCGAACTGGCTGTCGATCAGGGTCGAGGGCATGAAGTGGCCAGGGCGATGGGATACCCGGTCAGCCGCCACTTCGGGCGTCAGCTCGAGGAATACAAACCCCAGGCCCGGCGTGGCGCTGCGCAGGCGATCGCGGTATTTGCGTTTGAGCGCCGAACAGGTCAGCACCGGTATCTGACCGGCGGCCAGGGCGCGGCGCAACTCATCGCACAGGCTGTCGAGCCAGCCGGCACGGTCGTCGTCGTCCAGGGGAATGCCGGCGCTCATCTTGGCGATGTTGGCGGCAGGGTGGAACGTATCGCCTTCAATGGCCGTGGCGCCGCTGTGCCGGCACAAGGCCTCACTGACACTGGACTTGCCGCAGCCGGCAACGCCCATGATGACCAGGGCGGTGATGGGTTGACTCATGTAACACCTCAACACGCAGACAGCGCTACCTTCGCTCTTGGAAACTCTAGTGCAAAAATAGTTTCTGCCGACGCCTTCTTGTCATTTTTGTGGGTTGCCGCGTATATAGGCCCCGAAACCAAAGAGCGCAGGTCAGGCAACCCGCGCTCACACATTTGCAGCTGTTTCGAGACAGCGCTACCTTAGTGACTTGAATTTTGTTTGGCAAGCCGTCTGATGACCACTCACAAGAACGATAAAAATACCCGTACCACGGGACGCCCGACCCTCAATGAAGTCGCGCGCCTGGCCGGGGTCAGCCCGATCACCGCGTCGCGCGCCCTGCGTGGCATCAGCAGCGTGGCCGCTGAGCTGGTGGAAAAAGTCCAGCAGGCCGCCCTGGAACTCAACTATGTGGTCAACTCCGCCGCCCGCGCCCTGGCCTCGGCCCAGGGCCATTCGGTGGTGGTGCTGGTGCCATCGCTGTCCAACCTGCTGTTTATCGAAACCCTGGAAGCCATCCATCAGGTGCTGCGTCCCAAGGGCTTCGAAGTACTGATCGGCAACTACCACTATTCCCGCGACGAAGAAGAAAACCTGCTGCGCAACTACCTGGCCTATCAGCCTCGGGGCCTGTTGCTGACTGGCTTCGACCGCACTGAGAGCGCTCGCCGGATGATTGAGGCGAACAATATTCCGTGCGTGTACATGATGGAACTTGACCCCGGCGCCGGCCTGAACTGCGTCGGCTTCTCGCAATTGAACGCAGGCGAAACCGCTGCCGAACACCTGCTGTCCCGTGGTCGCAAGCGCCTGGCCTATATCGGCGCCCAGCTGGATCAACGCACCCTGCTGCGCGGCGAAGGCTTTCGTCGGGCCCTGCAAAAAGCCGGCTTGTATGACCCGGACCTCGAACTGCTGACCCCGCGCCCGTCCTCCGTGGGCCTGGGCGGCGAGCTGTTTATGCAGATGATGCACAGCCACCCCCAGGTGGACGCGATCTTCTTCGGCAACGACGACCTGGCCCAGGGCGCGCTGCTCGAAGCCCTGCGTCACGGGATCAAGGTGCCGCAACAGGTGGCGATCCTGGGGTTCAACGACCTGCCCTCCTCGGAGCACATGGTGCCGCGCCTGAGCAGCATCAGTACCCCGCGCGAAGCCATCGGCCGCCGCGCCGCGGAGCAGATGCTGACCCTGATGGCCGGCAATACCGTGGCCAAGCCGGTGGTGGATATGGGATTCGAGTTGCGGGTGCGGGAAAGTACCTAAGCGCTGTCATCCCTCAGCGTGGCGAGTGGTCGAGCGCCGGATCCTCACCACTCATCAATTGCACAAACGCCAGGGCCGCCTTTTGCAGCGGCTGGTTTTTCAGCCATACCGCGTGCACCGGCAGCAGCAAGCCGTTCTCGATGTTCTTGAACCTCAGGCGCTTGAGCCGGCCGGACGCCAGCAGGGGTTCGATCACCGACAGCGCAAAATTGCCCCAGCCCAGGCCGGACTCGACCATATCCAGGGCCATGGCCAGGCTGTCGGTGCGCCAGAACGACTCGCCCACCAGTGCCCGACCATCGCTGATCGGCAAGTCCCGGCTGGCCACCACCACCTGCCGTGACTTGATCAGTTCTTCCAGGTACAGCGGCTCGTCCGGGCCGGCGAAGGGTGAATGCCGGGCCGAGACGCAGGCCGTCATGTGCTCGCTGCCGACGAACTGGAAAAACTGCCGCGCACTCACTCCCAGCTCGGCGAACGCCACCCCGACGCTGACCCTCCCGCTGTGCAAAAGCTGCAGCACGTCATCCTGGGGCGCGGTCAGCACTTCGACATCCAGCAACGGGTAGCGCTCGGCAATCAGCTTGATCGCCGCCAGCACCCGGCGCTTGTCCAGGTCATCTACCACAGCGATGGACAGCCGGCTTTCCAACCCCAGGGACAGCTCGATGGCATGCACCTGCAATTGCCTGAGCTGGTCGGCGATCAACCGCGCATGGGGTGCCAGCGTCAAGGCCTGGGGCGTCGGCACCGGCTCGCGGTGGCTGCGATCGAACAAGGCATAACCGAGCTCGGCCTCAAGGTTGGCGATGCCCATGCTCACGGCCGAAGGCACCTTGCCCAGGGACCGGGCAGCGGCGGAAAACGAGCCGCGCTCAAGCACGGCGAGAAACAACTGGATGCTGTCACTGGAGAAATTCATCGACGCAACCTATCAGAAAAACTGAAAGCTACTGACTTTTTCTGTCAGGCATATTGAAGCTATCTTTTGCGCCCTTCGCCAGCCACCCGTAGCCAACAGGCTGGCCTGATGCATTTGAAACAGAGGAAAAACCATGCAAGGCGTGAAACGCAAACTGGTGTATGTGGCGTTGTTCGAAGTGTTCGGCATGACCTTCTCGGCCCTCGGCCTGGCCCTGCTGTCCGGCACCTCGCCCCACAGTACCGGGCCCCTGGCGGTGGTCATCACCAGCATCGCCGTGACCTGGAACTTCATCTACACCAGCCTGTTCGAGCGCTGGGAAAGTCGCCAGCCATCCCGTACGCGTACGGTCAAACGGCGCATTGCCCACGCCGTGGGGTTCCAATTGACGTTGATCGTGTTCCTGATCCCGTTGATCGCCTGGTGGATGAACATCAGCCTGGCGCAAGCATTCCTGCTCGACCTGGCGTTGATCCTGTTTATCCCGTGCTACGCCTTTGCCTTCAACTGGCTGTTCGATCGGGTGTTTGGCCTGCCCACCTCGGCCCTGCCGGACCCGACACCCCAGCAGGCCAGCTGAAGCGCAACCGTTAGCAACAGACAACAGCGCTCCGACGCTGGTAAATTCCGGGAGCCACGCACTGCCAAGGACGCGTTATGGGTTCCCGCAAGATTCTCGGTAAAGCCTCATCGATCAATGTCAGGAAAGTCCTGTGGACCTGCTCTGAGCTGGATCTTTCATACGAACGTGAAGACTGGGGCAGCGGCTTTCAATCGACCCACAGCCCGCAGTTTCTTCAGCTCAATCCCAACGCCCAGGTGCCGGTGCTGATCGATGACGCCGGCGCGTTGTGGGAATCCAACACCATTTGCCGCTACCTGGCGCACCACAGCGACCTGCTGCCCGGGGAGCCACGCGCCCGGGCCATGGTCGAGCAATGGATGGACTGGCAAGCCACCGAGCTCAATCCGGCCTGGAGCTACGCCTTCGTCGCCCTGGTGCGGCAGAACCCGGAATACCAGGATCCGCAGCGGATCACCGCCGGCATTCAAGGCTGGAACAGCAAGATGGCGATTCTTGAACAACAACTGGCGGCCACCGGGGCTTATGTCACGGGCGCGCACTTCAGCCTGGCCGATATCGTGCTCGGGCTGTCGGTCAATCGCTGGCTGATGACGCCCATGACCCGCCCCGACTACCCCGCGGTCATGGCGTATTACGAGCGTCTCGGGCAACGCCCGGGTTTCCGGCTCCATGGCTGCAACGGCATCCCGTAAAGCAGCGCAGCGCCCTCACAAAACCACAAAAAGAGACTTTCATGAACGGACTCAACGTACTGCTGACAGGTGCCTGCGGCAGGATTGGCAAAACCTTTTTCCAGGCCTCCCGCGAGCGCTACCGCTTCACCCTCACCGATCGCATCGAAGCGGATTTCGAGGTCGCGGCACCCCACCGCTTCCTGCGCCTGGACCTGACCGATCCCCAGGCCATCGGGTCGCTGCTGGAGGGCATCGACGTGATCGTGCACCTGGCCGGCATCCCCCACGCCACGGCGTCCTTCGACGAGTTGCTGCCCAACAATATCCTGGCCACCACCTACCTCTTCGAAGCGGCGGTGGCCGCCGGCTGCAAGCGCGTGGTGTTCGCCAGCAGTGCACAAACCATCGAAGGCTACCCGGTGGACCGCCAGATCGCTCCGGGCATGCCGGTGATGCCGGCCAACCTGTATGGCGTCAGCAAATGCTACGGCGAAGCGCTGTGTGCCTTTTATTCAGCCAAGCGCGGTTTGTCGTGCATTGCCCTGCGCATCGGCGCCTTCGAGTTCCCCGAACACCACGAGCTGACCACCACCCGTGACTTGAGCGCTTGGTTGAGCCCGCGGGACGCGGTGCAGCTGCTGCAACGCTCGGTAGAAACTCCGGGGGTTCAGCACTTGATCGGTCATGGCATCTCCAACAACCGCTTCAAGCGCCTGGACCTCAGCGAGACCACCCGGGTCCTCGGTTATCAGCCGCAGGATGATGCCTTTGCCGAAGACTTCGGAATCGGCATCAGCTACTGACCATCTGCACGCGGCGGCCATTGCCCCTGGCAGCTGCCGCAAAGCGGCAAGGCTTGTCCGCCCTGGCCCTGGCCAGGACCGCGAAAGTCACACAAGCCCTTGATATATAAGGACTGGGTTTATCGGTATGTAAATTGCTTGTTACCCAGCATAGCCATTACCACCAGGTGCCCAATCATGTTGGTCAACGCACAGAAAGATATCGCGGTGCAGCCCACCCAGCGATCCGATATGGACCCGACCACGGCTGCCGCCAGCGCTCTTTACAGCGGCATGATGCAAAACGTGCAGAACGCCGCGACGTTCCAGGCCTCCCAGGCCACGCAACAAGCCAGCAACACCGTGACCGACAATGTCGACGCGGCGTTCGCCAAGACCCGCGTACTGCTGCAGGCCACCCCGCCGACCACCACCACGCCTGAAGCCACCACCGCGACCCAAAGCGCCGCGATGACCGACTTCAAGGACTACATGAGCAAAAGCCCCGAGCAGCGGATGCGCGACAGCATCCTCAAGGAACTGGGCATCACCGAAGACGACATAAAGAGCATGCCACCGGAGCAGCAACTGGCCATCGGCAAGGAAATTGCCCAGCGCATCGAAGACAAGATGAAGCTGGCGCAGACCGAGAAAGCCGAGAGCGTGACCACGCCGCAAGTCGCGGACAAGTTTCTCGCTGCGCTGTAATAGTCGCTGCATTGAAAAAGGGTTCCCTCGGGAACCCTTTTTTTGTATGCCGCCGCTGGCTATTGCAGCTGCAAGGTCGAGTTGAACTGGCTGATGGCATCCACCACATGCCGCGAACCCTGCTGGATTTCCAGGATCACCGAACCGGCCTCGTTCGCCAGCTCCACCCCGAGCCCGGTGCGGCTGAGGCTTGATTGCATGCTGGTCACCGCGCTGAGGGACAGATCGTGGTTCTTGCGCACCACCTCGACAATTTCCAGGGTCGCCTGGCTGGTCCGCGCCGCCAGGCTGCGCACCTCATCCGCCACTACGGCAAAGCCCCGCCCGTGCTCGCCGGCCCGGGCCGCCTCGATCGCCGCGTTGAGCGCCAGCAGGTTGGTCTGGTCGGCAATGCCGCGGATGGTCTGGACAATGGTGCCGATGATGTCGGACTGCTTGCTCACCGCGTCAATGCTGCGCGCAGCTTCGTTGAGGTCCCGGGAGATCTCCTCGATGATCTGCACCGTCTGCTGCACGACCTTCGAGCCCTTTTGCGCGCAGGCATCGTTCTGTACCGAGGTGCTATGGGCGGAGTCGGCAGCCGTCTGCAAGGTGTTCATCTGCTGGGTAATGTCGCTGGCGAACTTGACCACCTTGTACAGGCGGCCCTTGGCATCGAACAGCGGGTTGTAGGACGCCTCCAGGAATACGGTCTGGCCGTATTTGTTTTCCCGCTCGAAGCGGTGGGAGTGGTACTCGCCGCGATTGAGTGAAGCCCAGAACAACTTGTAGGCCTGGGACTCGGCTTCGGCGCGATGGCAGAACATGCTGTGGTGCTGCCCGACGATCTCGTTCAGCGAATAGCCCATGGTCTTCAGGAAGTTCTCGTTGGCGGTGAGGATCTTGCCGTCCGGGGAAAACTCGATAACCGCCATGGACCGGCCGATGGCGTTGAGCAGGCTCTGGTTTTCATGTTCGGTGTGGATTCGTTGCGAGATGTCCGCCGCCACCTTGATCACGCTCTGCACCTGCCGGTCGGGGCCCAGCACCGGCATGTAACTGGCTTCGAGCCAGATCTCGTGGCCGCGCTTGTCGAGGCGCAGAAAGGTTCCGCTGATGGGCTCACCGCGCGCCAGATCGCGCCAGAGCTTGGCGTACTCCTCGCTGCGGTAGAACTCTTCTTCGCAAAAGATCCGATGGTGCTTGCCGCGAATTTCGTCAGCGGTATAGCCCATGGTCTGGCAAAAGTGTTCGTTGGCGTCGAGGACGATGCCATCCGGGGAGAACTCGATCATCGCCATGGAACGGCTGATCGCCGCCAACTTGGCTTTGGCCTCGGTCAGCGCACAGGTAAATCGTTCAATTTCAAGCAGGTCAGACTTGTGATGTAAATTAAACATGTTGTATCACCTTTAACGCTGTCTTTTGATTGACGGAAGTTCCAAGTCTTTCAATTGATCCACCACATTGTTTCCTTGAACATGGCAAGCGTCTCGCTCCACGGGAGAGAGTGTGTCAGGTGATAAATGATGTTTAATCGGAGTGTCCATAGAGCAACGCTCTTATCAAGCCATCCTTTTCTTGATGGCCCGTTTCCGGGCCCAACCCAACATTGCAAATAACTCCATTTAATAAAAACTCCGTCAGATCCCGGTGCCTTAGTTGCGCACTCTTGAGGCTGTTCACGTATTCAGGCGCTTTGTTTCATAACGGTTACATGCCGGCTGATGCCTAAAACAAGCGGTTGATATGGCGATCGACATAAACCATTAGCGCTGAGCATAGACAGGCATGGCAACCGCGCAAGGCCATTAGTCAGCCAGTATTGGCAACTTTCTCCAGGTTCTAAAACCCTTCGCAAACTAACTAAAGGCCAGCCATTAGTGGCGGATCAACCGTCGAGCATGTCCAGCAATGCCTGTACCGCTAACGAAGGTGGCCGCCCCGGCGCCGGCACCAGGGCAAAGCGGCGATCGATCGGCACACTCAAGGGCAACACCCGAAGACCCTGGCGGTTGTCGGGCAAGGTGCTCTGGGGCACCAGGGTGACCCCGACTTGCTCGCGAACCAGGGTGAAGGCGCTGTTCCACTCACGGACCTCGACGCGCACATCCGCCAGCGCGAGCCCGGCGTCCAGCGCCAGGCTCCGGGCGTTCACCGAGCAGCCGCCCGTGGCCAGTACAAAGGGTTGTGCCACCAGTTCCGCCAGGGCCAGGCCCTGTTCATTCGAACGCCGGGCCAAAGCATGGCCGACCGGCAGCACCGCCACCCAGCTGTCGAGCCCCAGCAATCGCGCCTGGCCTCCAGCAGGCGGATTGAGCACCACGCCCACATCCGTCAGGCCGGCAGCGAGCAGCGCCTCGACCTCATCATCACTGACCTCCAGCGCCAGCACCTGGATGCCCGGGTACAGCTGGTTGAAACGACGCAGCAACGGCGGCAGAAAGGTCGCCAGCACCATGGGGAAACTGGCCAGACGGATGCTGCCGCGCTGAATCGGCCGCGCCTGCTCCGCGGTTTCACGGATGGCCTGCAATGCCGCGAGCATCAGCCGCGCCTGCTCCAGCACCTGGAAGCCGATGGCGGTGGGCAGGGTCTGGCGGTTTTCCCGGGTGAACAGCTGCACCCCGAGTGTATCTTCCACCAGCGCCAGGGCCTGGCTGGCGCCCGATTGAGTCATGCCCACCTGCTCCGCGGCGCGGGTGATATTGCCGCTGTCGGCGATCGCCACCAACAGCCGCCAATGCATCAGGTTCATCATGCCAGTAGCTGACCTTATGGGAGTTTTCTGAAAGATTAATTTTACCCAGAGCACCCAGGACTATGACACTGATTCAAACGCCCCCTCCCCCCTGAGTGCACTCGATGAAGCTCTATTACGCTCCGCAAGCCTGCTCCCTCGCCGCCCATATCGTGTTACGTGAACTGCAGCTGCCATTTCGCGCCATCCGTGTCGACAACCGCAGCAAGCTCACTGCCGATGGCGCGGACTTTCTCGCCATCAACCCCAAGGGCTACGTGGCCGCCCTGCAACTGGACAACGGACAGGTGCTGACCGAAGGGCCGGCGATCTTGCAGTACTTGGCCGACCTCAAGCCCGACGCAGGCCTGGCCCCGGCCAATGGCAGCTGGGAGCGGGTGCGCCTGCAGGAGGACCTGAACTTCATTTCCAGCGAGGTCCACGGTGGCCTGGGCTGGCTGTTCAGCACTCAGCTTGGCGAAGAAGCCAAAACGCTGTTGCGCCACACGTTGTTCAAACGCCTTGACCTGCTGAATCAGCGACTGGAGCAGCAGGACTACTTGCTGGGAAGCCATTTCAGCGTAGCCGATGCCTATTTGTTTACCGTGCTGCGCTGGACCCTGGGCTTTGCCATCGATCTGGGGCAATGGCCAGCACTGGCGCGTTTTCAGGCACGGATCGAGGTGCGCGCCTCAGTCAAGGCCGCGCTGGCGGTGGAACTGGCGTAACAGTGTGCGCAGAAGGTTTTAGCGAAGGGGGGGAAACTGGCAGGGCGATAACAGGCAGTGGATAAAAGAGTATGAAGCCCGCCAGGCGGGCTTCATCAAGTGCAATCAATGACCGAAAACATTCACTTCGGTTTTCTTGGTTTTCTTGTCCGCGCGCTTTTCATCCGCTGTTTTAGCCGGTTTTTTCTTCACGCTTTTCTTTGAGTTCATACCTTTGGACATGATGCACACTCCACTGATGCGGGATAGACCTTGAGGTATACCACCTATAGTGCGAGCGAAGTCCTTTATAATTGCGCGCCCTCCTGCAACCCGACCCGAAAAGCCCATGCCCAGCGTTCAAATCAGCCAGTTAAGCGACGACCTGCGGCCGTTGCTGAACAAGTTTTACCGTGACCATGACTCGCCCATGCGCGCCAGCGATGGAGAGCTCTGGGTCGCACGAGACGAAACCATAGTCGGCGGGCTGAGTGTAAAAAAGGTGTCGAAGGGTTATTGGTTGACGGGGCTGTTTGTCGACCCGGATTACCGCGGGCAAGGCATCGCCAGGCAACTGGTGGCCCAGGCCAGGGCACCACTCGACGGGCCGCTTTGGCTGTTCTGTCATCCGGACCTGCAAGGCCTGTATGAAGCCATGGGTTTTGCCTGCACTTCGGTCCTGCCCCAGGCCATGGCCGAGCGCCTGGTTCGCTACCGGCGCAACAAGGCGATGATCGCCATGGGCATAGAACCGTTGGTTAGCAGCACTGAAGATTTGGTCACATAAGGCCGCAGGGACTGCGTGTTAGCCTCGGGGCAAACCGCCCCCTCTCAGGACCCGACATGAAACCCACGCTTCTGGCCTTATCCCTCACTGCCCTGCTGCTCCCCGCCGTCAGCCATGGCGCCGAAAACGCCCCGGTCACCTCGCAACACTATGCCCAGGTCCTGGCCGGCAGTTGGCGCGCGCCGGCCAATTCGGCTCGGGATGTCTATCGACATCCGCAACAGACCTTGCAGTTCTTCGGCCTGCGCCCGCAACAGACCCTGATCGAAATCACTCCCGGCGGCGGCTGGTACAGCGAGATCCTGGCCCCTTTGCTCAAGCAAAAGGGGCACTACATTGCGGCCCTGCAAGCGCCGGCCAGTGGTGAATACTTCAAGAAAGCGGCGGACAGCCTGCGGCAGAAATTCGCCGCCGACCCCGAGCACTATGCCCAGGCACGCTTCGTCGAATTCGACCCCAAGGCCCCGGTACTGGGCCAACCCGGCTCGGCCGATACAGTGCTGACCTTTCGCAACGTGCACAACTGGGTCATGGCCGATACCGCACCCAGCATGTTCCAGGCGTTCTTCAAGGTATTGAAACCGGGCGGCGTGCTGGGGGTGGTCGATCATCGGGCTAAAGACGGGGCTTCCCTGGAAGACATCAAGCACAGCGGCTACCTGACCACGGCCTATGTGGTGCAACTGGCCACTGATGCCGGTTTTGTCCTGGATGGCCAGAGCGAGATCAATGCCAACCCCAAGGACACCAAGGATTACCCGGAGGGGGTTTGGACCCTGCCCCCGTCATTCAAGCTGGGTGAACAGGACAAGGCTCGCTACCTGGCGATCGGCGAATCGGATCGCATGACCCTGCGCTTTATCAAACCAGCCAAGTAAGCGACACCGCCGGGGCCGGGAGATCCGGCACCGGCGGCAAGAGGGAGGATTGGTCAGCCAAGGGCATCCCCTCTTTCAGCTCACTCGTCCGAACCGGGCTCAAGATCGGGGAACATCACCTCGGTGAAGCCGAACTTGCTGAAGTCATCGATCCGCGACGGGTACAAACGCCCGATCAGATGGTCGCACTCATGCTGCACCACCCGTGCATGAAAGCCCGAGGCAATGCGCACCACAGGTTCGCCCTTGGGGTCGAAACCTTCATAGCGAATGTGCTGATAACGCTGCACCGCGCCGCGCAAACCGGGTACCGACAGGCACCCTTCCCAGCCCTCTTCCAAGGTCGGACCCAGCGGGGTGATCAACGGGTTGATCAGGATGGTCTGCGGGACCGCCTCGGCGTCCGGGTAGCGCTCGCTGTGCTCGAAACCAAAGATCACCAGTTGCAGGTCGACCCCGATCTGCGGCGCCGCGAGGCCAACCCCGCCAACACTTTCCATGGTCTGGAACATGTCGTCGATCAGTTGCCAGAGCTCGGCGCTGTCGAACATCTCGGGCGGTACCGGTGGGGCGATGCGCAGCAGGCGCTCATCGCCCATTTTCAGAATTTCACGAATCATGGTCAGGCTTCATCAGTGTCCGGCTTGAGCGAGTGGTCCCGGCCCAGTCCCGAAACATGTTGTTTTTGGGAGTCGTGCTCGTCGGGAACCTTTTCTCCAGGGTCTTTACCTTCGGCCGACATGTGTTCGATCACCGCGTTCATTTCCGCGCCCAGCAACAACACTGCCGAGGAAATATAGAAATACAAAAGAAGGACGATGATCGCGCCGATACTGCCATACATGGCGTTGTAGTTGGCGAAGGTCTTTACGTAGAAGGCAAAGCCCAGCGACGCGACGATCCACACCACCACCGCCAGCACCGAGCCCGGGGTGATGAAGCGAAATTCCTGCTTCACATCCGGCATCACGTAATAGATCAGGGCCACGGCGACCATCATCAGGATCACAATCACCGGCCAGCGCAGGATGGTCCATACGGTGACGATAAAGTCCTCCAGCCCGACTTGCCCGGCAATCCAGGCCATCACCTGCGGCCCCAGCACCATCAGCGCCGCCGCAGCCAGGAGCATGCCGGCAATCCCGATGGTGTAGAAAATCGACAGCGGGAAGCGCTTCCAGATCGGCCGCCCCTCAACCACGTCGTAGGCGGCGTTCATTGCGCTCATCATCAGCCGCACACCCGCCGAGGCGGTCCACAGGGCGATGACGATACCCACCGAGAGCAATCCGCCCTTGGATTGCTGCAGCTGGTCGATCACCGGGTTGACCTGCTCCAGGGCCTGGGGCGGCAGCACCAGTTCCGACTGCAGGCGCAGCCAGCTGAAGAAGTCCGGAAGATGCAGGAAACCAATCAGCGCGATCAGAAAAAGAATGAAAGGGAACAGTGAAAACAGCATCTGGTAGGCCAGTGCCGAGGCGTAGGTCGACATTTCGTCGTCGACGAACTCTTTCACCGTGCGTACCAGCACACGCTGCAGGGACAGGCCTTTCAAATGGGGGAAAATCATAGCGTCTCCTTTCGCCGCAAAAGGTCGGGGTCGGTGGCGACTCAGAGGCCGTTTTCTACATCAAATTAGCCCAGTTGGCGACTTTGAACCATTTCGATTCATTGGCCCACGCGGCGGCCGACAAAAAAACGGCCATCCTTGGATGGCCGTCTTAGTGCATCGAGCCGCCCGAACTGTCAGGCCTTGTCGATGGTTTTCTTGACTGCATCCTTGGCTTTGCCCACTGCTTGCTGGGCTTCGCCTTTCTTCTCTTGCACTTTGCCTTCCGTCTGCAGCTTGGTGTTATCGGTCGCTTTGCCGACACCTTGCTTGATGTTGCCGACGGCTTCGTTAGCCAAACCTTTTGCCTTATCCGCTGTGCTGCCCATGGTATTTCTCCGAAGAACAATAGTGGGTTTTGGTCATTACGTAAGGATTGACCCGCCAGCGTTGCGCAGAGTTTCAATTATTTTTTAGCGCCATCGACAGGCGTATTTTTCGCCGCTCGGGCAGGTAGCGCTTTATGTTTGCCGGCCAACCCACGAGAATGCGCAACGTATTCAGGCTGTGCGCTGAAGATCCAATCCCGTAGGAATGTTATGAAACTCGATAAAAAGCTGGCCATTGCGCGCAGAAACCAGGAACTGGGCGGTGCAGTACTGGGCGTCAACAACTGCCACTTCGCGGAGCTGAACCGCAACAAGAACATCTGGTGGTTCGATATCCCGGTCAGCCGCCTGGCCATCGGTCAGTACGAATGGGTGCACCTGCTGCTGCACAACCCAGGCACCGACCAACTGCTGCACCTGAAGGTGCCGACGGTGTTCCTGCGGGAAAAACTCGAAGGCCTGGTGATCCGCAACGAGGGCAAGCGCAAAGCGGCCCTGAGCCTTGAGCTGAGCGCGGACAAGGATTCGTTGCTCAAGGACGTGCGCCCGGCAGGCACCGGCGTGGACTTCGCCCAGTTCCAGCTGTAAACCTGGGCAGCGCCCACAAAAAAGCCCCGCCTCTGCGGGGCTTTTTCATGCAGCCTTCGGCTTACTTTTTCAGGCCGAGCTTCTTCAACTCTTCATCACGTAACTCGCGACGCAGGATCTTGCCCACGTTGGTGGTCGGCAACGCATCGCGGAACTCCACGGCTTTGGGCACCTTGTAACCGGTGACGTTGGCGCGCATGTGGGTCATCACCTGCTCTTTGGTCAGGGTCACACCCGGCTTGGCGACGATGAAAATCTTGATGATTTCCCCGGATTTTTCATCCGGAATACCGATCGCCGCACACTGCAACACGCCTGGCAACGCTGCCAGCACGTCTTCCAGTTCGTTAGGGTAAACGTTGAAACCGGAGACCAGAATCATGTCTTTCTTGCGGTCGACAATACGGATATAGCCGTCTGGCTGGATCAGCGCGATGTCACCGGTTTTCAGCCAGCCTTCGCTGCTCATGACTTCGTCGGTGGCGTCCTGGCGCTGCCAGTAGCCTTTCATCACCTGCGGGCCCTTGACGCACAGCTCGCCAATTTCCCCCAGGGGCAACTCTTCGCCCGCATCGTTGATCACGCAGCACAGGGTCGAGGGCACCGGAATGCCGATGGTGCCGACCTGAATATTCTGGCTCGGGTTGACCGTGGCCACCGGGCTGGTTTCGGTCATGCCGTAGCCTTCGCAGATCGGGCAGCCGGTTACCGCTTTCCAACGCTCGCCCGCCGCCAGCTGCAAGGCCATGCCGCCGGACAGGGTGACTTTCAAGGCCGAGAAGTCCAGCTTGCGGAACGCTTCGTTGTTGCACAGCGCCACGAACAGGGTGTTGAGGCCGACAAAACCGCTGAACTTCCACTTCGACAGTTCCTTGACCATCGCCGGCAGGTCGCGCGGGTTGCTGATCAGGATGTTGTGGCCGCCGATCAGCATCATCGCCATGCAATGAAAGGTGAAGGCATAGATGTGGTACAGCGGCAGCGGAGTGATCAGGATCTCGCAACCTTCATTCAGGTCCGACCCCATCAGCGCCTTGCACTGCAGCATGTTGGCCACCAGGTTGCGGTGGGTCAGCATCGCGCCCTTGGCCACGCCGGTGGTACCGCCGGTGTATTGCAGCACAGCAACGTCGCTGCTGGCCGGGTTGGCTTCCTTCACCGGCTGGCCATGGCCCTTGCTCAGCACGTCATTGAACTTGACGGCCTTGGGCAAGTGATAGGCCGGGACCATCTTCTTCACGTATTTGATGACGCTGTTGATCAGCAGACGCTTGAGCGGCGGCAGCAGGTCCGCCACTTCGGTGACGATCACATGCTTGACGCCGGTCTTGGGCACGACCGCTTCGGCAAGGTGCGCCATGTTGGCCAGGCAGACCAGGGCCTTGGCCCCCGAGTCATTGAACTGGTGTTCCATTTCCCGCGTGGTGTACAGCGGGTTGGTGTTGACCACGATCAGCCCAGCGCGGATGGCGCCGAATACCGCGACCGGGTATTGCAGGACATTGGGCAACTGCACGGCAATTCGATCACCGGGCTGCAAGTCGGTATGCTGCTGCAGGTACGCGGCAAAGGCCCCAGACAATTCGTACAGCTCACCGTAGGTGAGTGTCTTGCCGAGGTTGCTAAAGGCCGGTTTGTTAGCGAAACGTTGGCAGGACTGCTGCAACACCGCTTGAATATTCGGGTACTCGTCTGGATTGATCTCGGCAGCAATTCCAGCTGGGTACTTATCCTTCCAAAAGTCTTCGATCATGGAAGCCCACTCCTCAGCAACGCGAATTCATCACCGCATTTGATGCGATTATTATTTGTCTGGGTTTTTTACAGGTGTCTTTTGTTGGTGAGTCTGGCTTTTACCTAGGCCGAGAAGTCACAAAGCGCGCCGAGAGTAGCAGCTTTGCCAAAGGCCGACTAGAGCCAAGCAAGGCATCACCAGTCACATTAGTGACCAATAAAAACCGAACGGTCATTTTTAGAGCAAAGATTCTATAAGTCGAGAATCCGCTCTGGCCCGCGGCTTTGCGCCTGGCACAACGGACTGCGGGCAAGCCAGCCTCTACCGCAGTGCAGGTAGAAGCGGGCTTGCCCGCAGAGAATGGCGAACGGATGTATCAGGCGATATCGCGCAACTCGCGCCGCAGGATCTTGCCCACCGGGGTCATCGGCAGCGAATCGCGCAGCACGATGTGCTTGGGCACCTTGTAGCCGGTGAAGTTTTCCTTGCAGTAAGCCTTGAGCTCTTCAAGGCTGACCCCCTCCTCGCGCGCCACCACGAACAGTTTCACCGCTTCCCCCGAGCGCTCGTCGGGCACCCCGATCACCGCGCAATTGGCGACTTTCGGGTGGGCCATGACCACGTCTTCGATTTCATTGGGGTACACGTTGAAGCCGGAGACGATGATCATGTCCTTCTTGCGATCGACAATGCGCACGAAACCGTCCGGGTCGATCACCCCGATGTCGCCGGACTTGAACCAGCCCTCGGCGTCCAGCACTTCAGCGGTGGCTTCAGGCTTTTGCCAATAACCCTTCATGACCTGCGGGCCCTTGATGCATAGCTCGCCGCGCTCGCCCAGGGGCTGTTCGACGCCTTCATCGTTGATCACCTTCAAGGTGGTGCCCGGCACGGGCATCCCCACGGTGCCCAGGCGCGACTTGTCGCCGTAGGGGTTGGTGCAGGCCACCGGCGAGGTTTCAGTCAGCCCGTAGCCTTCGGTGATACGGCAGCCGGTCAGGGTCTGCCAGCGCTCGGCCGTGGCCTTGACCAGGGCAGTGCCACCGGAATTGGTGAGTTTGAGGCTGGAGAAATCCAGGGTCTTGAAGTCCGGGTGCTCCATCAGCGCGACAAACAGGGTGTTGAGCCCCAGCAGCGCGGAAAACCGCCAGTTTTTCAGCTCCTTGATAAAGCCGCCGATGTCCCGCGGGTTGGTGATCAGTACGTTGTGGTTGCCGGTCACCATCATGCACATGCAGTTCGCGGTGAAGGCATAGATGTGGTACAGCGGCAGCGGCGCGATCATCACTTCCTGGCCCTCGCGCAGCAGGGGGTGGCCATCGGGCCCGAGCTGGCCGAGGCAGGCGCGGGCCTGCTGCATGTTGGCCACCAGGTTGCCGTGGCTGAGCATCGCGCCCTTGGCCAGGCCGGTGGTGCCGCCGGTGTACTGCAGCACCGCAATATCGTCGAGGCTGACGTGCAGCGGCCGAATCGGCTGGCCACGTCCCAGGCGCAGCGCACTCTTGAAGGAAATGGCCTGGGGCAGGTGATAGGCCGGGACCATCTTTTTCACCTTGTCGACCACGGTATTGATCAACCAGCCCTTGGCGCTGGGCATCAGGTCGCCCATCCGGGCTTCGATCAAGTACTGGATCTCGGTATCGGCCAGCACTTCCTGGACCTTCTGTCCGAACATGTTCAGGTACACCAGGGCCCGGGCGCCGGAATCCTTGAACTGATGGCGCATCTCGCGCGTGGTGTACAGCGGATTGGTGTTGACCACGATCAGCCCGGCGCGCAAGGCACCGAACACCGCGATCGGGTAATGCAGGACGTTGGGCATCTGCACCGCGATCCGATCGCCGGGAGCCAGGTCGGTATTGGCTTGCAGGTAGCCGGCGAAGGCTGCGCTATAGCGCTCCAGCTCGGCGTAAGTCAGGGTGATCCCCATGTTGCTGAAGGCCGGGCGGTCGGCGAACTTCTTGCAGGAACGTTCGAACACCTCGATCACCGACTTGTAGGCACCCAGATCGATATCCAGGGGAACGCCGGTGGGGCGTTTATCATTCCAGAAATCAGCTTGCATTATTCTTGTCCTCTTTACTCGAGCTGACCGGGCCGCATCTCTGACGCTATCAAAGGCGGAGCTCATCGGACGTTAGCAGCAATGGCGATTCAGGCAAATATGCGCAAAGGCGTCATAGATCCCGTGAATCTTGCCTCCAAGGCGGCCACTGATCAGCCGGCAGCGCGCCGATGAGCTATACAATGCAGCGTCTTCGTGCAAAGGAACCGCCATGACCCACGATACCTTCTGGCTGACCGCAAGCGACCACAGCCGCCTCTTCGTCAACCTGTGGCTGCCCGAAAGGCCGCTCAAGGCCTTGATCCTGCTGGCCCACGGCATGGCCGAACACAGCGCGCGCTACGAGCGACTGGCAACCGCCCTGTGCGCCGAGGGTTATGGCGTGTACGCCCCCGATCTGCGGGGCCATGGCAAGACCGCCGAGCAAGGCGTGCTGGGCCATTACGCGGATCAGGACGGCTGGAACAAAGTGGTCGGCGACCTGGCCAGCCTCCAGCAGCATATCGGCCAGTTGCACCCCGAGCTGCCCATCATCCTGCTTGGCCACAGCATGGGCAGCTACATCGCCCAGGCCTATCTGCTGCACCACAGCGCCAGCCTGCACGGGGCGATTCTCAGCGGCTCGAATTTCCAACCGGTGGCGTTGTACCGCGTCGCTCGCCTGATTGCCCGCTTCGAACGCTGGCGCCAGGGCGGCCAAGGTCGCAGCGCGCTGATCGACTGGCTGTCGTTCGGCTCCTTCAATAAAGCCTTCAAGCCCAATCGCACCGCGTTCGACTGGCTCAGCCGCGACCCCGCCGAGGTCGATAAATACGTCGCCGACCCGCTGTGCGGCTATCGCTGCAGCAACCAGCTCTGGATCGACCTTCTGGGCGGGTTGCAGCAAATCAGTAAAGCGTCCAATCTCGCCCAGATCGATCCGGGCCTGCCGTTGCTGGTGATGGGCGGCGAATGTGATCCGGTGAGCAATGGCACGCGTCTGACGGATCTGGCCGACGCATTGCGCGCCGCCGGCAACCAGTGCCTGCAACTGACCCTTTACCCCGAGGCCCGTCACGAACTGTTCAATGAAACCAATCGTGACGAGGTGACCGCCGATCTGCTGGCCTGGCTCGACCAGGCCCTGCAAAACCGCAGGCCGGCCAAGACCGAATGACCTTGAAGCCACACGCTAACCCACTTTTTTCCACAGGACTTGATACAGATGACCCAGGTGACCAACACCCCTTACGAAGCCCTCGAAGTCGGCCAGACCGCCAGCTACAGCAAAACCGTGGAAGAGCGTGATATCCAGCTGTTCGCCGCCATGTCCGGCGACCACAACCCGGTGCACCTGGACGCCGAATTCGCTGCCGCCACCATGTTCAAGGAGCGTATCGCCCACGGCATGTTCAGTGGTGCCCTGATCAGCGCCGCCGTGGCCTGCGAGCTGCCTGGGCCGGGCACCATCTATATCGGCCAGCAGATGAGCTTCCAGAAGCCGGTGAAGATTGGCGACACCCTGACCGTGCGCCTGGAAATCCTCGAAAAACTGCCGAAATTCCGCGTGCGCATCGCCACCCGTGTGTTCAACCAGCGCGATGAGCTGGTGGTCGATGGCGAAGCCGAAATCCTCGCCCCGCGCAAACAGCAAACCGTGACCCTGCCCACCCTGCCGGCCATCAGCATCGGCTGAGAACCCGTTCACCATCGGCTGCGCTTGGCTCATGCCGCGCCAGCCGGTTCCGAGGCCGGTTGCAGCGCGCCCCTTCGGGGCCGTGCGCAACTGCGCGATAACAGCTGAAGCAAGCTCCCTGCCCCGCCGTCCTATCGGCCTTCCTGCACCTGCACGCTGGCGGTCATGCCCGCGCTCAAATTGAGGCCTTCGGGAACCTTGTCGAGCTGGATCCGGACCGGGATCCGCTGTGCCAGGCGCACCCAGTTGAAGGTCGGCTGCACCTCGGCCAGCAATTGCCCATCGGGCGTGGTGTTACTGTCGGTGATGCCGCGGCTGATGCTCTGCACATGGCCTTCCAGGGCATCCCCGGCACTCATCAGCCAGACTTTGACCGGGTCCCCGACCTTGATCCGCGGCAGTTTGGTCTCCTCGAAATACGCTTGCACGTAGAAGGTCGAGTCGTCGATCAAGGCCATCACCGGCTGCCCGGCATTGACATAGTTGCCCTCCGCCAGCCGCAGGTTGGTGATGTGCCCGTCGCGCGGCGCATGCACCTGGCTGCGGGCCAGGTTGAGCTCGGCGACCTTGGCTTCAGCCTGGGCCTGGCGCAACTCGCCCCGGGCGATGCCGGCGTTGATCTGCGCGTTTTCCCGCAGCTCGGCGCTGATCGCCTGCGGACCGAGGCTGGCGCGACGGCTGGCTTCGTGTTCACGCAGGCTCAATTGCTGCTGACGGGTCTGAACCACCGCCTGAGCCTTTTCCAGCGCCGCTTCAAAACGCTCGCGGTCGATGCTCAGCAACAGCTCGCCGGCCTTGACCTGCTGGTTGTCTTGGACCTTGAGCTCGCGCACCCAGCCCGAGACATCGGGGGCGATCACCACCACGTCGGCGCGAATTCGCGCATCCCGGGTCCAGGGGGTCAGCATGTAGTACTGCCACAGGTGAAAGCCGGCGAACAACGCCACAGCCACCAGGGTCAGGGTAAAGGCGACACGTACGGAAGTACGCATGGGCAACTCCTTATAAGGGTCCGAGGACGACGGTGATCAGGGTCAATACACAGACGTACAGGGCACAGTCGAACAGTGCTTCGTGCCAGATCCAGCGTCCCAGCGGCGTGATGCGCAACAGCATGCGCAATGCCCCGGTCAGCAGCAGTGCCAACACGACATAAATCAGAAACGGACTGAGCAGAATCCCGCCCAGCGACCACTCACGCAGCCCCATGGTGTTCCTCCTGCTGCCGGCACCAGGTGCGCCAGCTGTTTTGCAATTGCACCACCGCGCCCTGGGCCAGCTTCAAGGCATCGCTGGGCGGTTGTTGTTGCAGGGCCTGCAACAAGGCCGTACTGGGTTCGACCAGGGCCTCGCTGCGACTGCCGGCCGGCCCTTGCTGCAAGACCTTTTCCAGGTGTTCGAGGTAGGCGCGCTGCTGCGCACCCAGGGGCACCTGGGCCACCGCCAGGCTGAGGCGCAGGTGCAGCAACTCGTCACCGATATCCAGCGCCAGCAAACCATCGTCCCAGCGGCTGCGGGCCTGTTGTGGCAACTCCGGGTAATGCCGCGCCAGTTGCAGCAGGCGGTCGGCCATGCGGCCGCCGAACCAGCTTTCCGCGCCCCGCAGGTTGCGCCGGGTCAAGCGCACCAGATCATGTAGGGTCGCCGCCAGCAGGCGCCGGCCATGCCATACCGGGTTGCGCAAAATCAGCAGGTGGAACGCCAGCACTGCCGCGCCGACGCCGATCACCATGGCCTGGGCACTGTTGAAGAAGGTCGCGACATCGAACTGCATGCGGTTCAAGGGGGAAATCAGCACCACAAAATGCAGGCAGAAGGAGGTCGCCGTGGCGCCGATCTGTGGCTTGGCCATGCCCAGCGCCCCCAGGAACAAAGGCACGCCCATGGCCATGCACAGCATGGGGAAACCGCTCCATTGCGGCAGGAGAATTTCCCCGACCACAAAGGCCACGGGGATCGCCAGGAAGATCCCGCGCATGAAGCTCATGCCGATCTGTGCGCCGTTTTCGCGGCTGGCGAACAGGCTACAGACCACACATGTCAGCAACATCGCACCGGAGGCGGCCGGCCAGGCAGTGGCCAGCCAGAACGTGGCCACGGTCAGGAACGCCAGGGCACTGCGCGCGCCGAACACCAGGGCCAGGGACAGGTCGCGGTGCGGCGTCAGCGAGGCCGGTTGCTCCACGGGCGCCCGCCCCTGCTCCACCGCTTGCAGGGCGACACCGGCGGCCAGGGCGGTGTCCAGCAACAGCGCGAACCGGGCCAGGCAGTAACTTTGCGCCGAACTGACCTGCGGATCGTGGGAGGCATCCAACAGTTGCGGACGCAGCGCCTGCAGCGTGGCCGCGTCCGCCGCGGTCAAGGCTGCCTGGACCTGATCCATCCAGGGCTGCAATTGACCGGCCTCGGGCGCGTCGAGTTGCTGCCACTGGCGGCGCACCGACCGCGAAATGCGCAGCAGCATCAGCAATTTCTGGCTCAGGCCGCTGATGGCGCGGGCCCGCTGGCGCCCCAGGCGACCTTCGAACCAGGCGTGCTCACGCTGCGAATCCACGGCAACGATACGCCCGAGAATCTCCAGCAGCCCCTTGCGCGCCAGGGCATCCCCGGCCAGGGTCGCGCGGGCCGCGTGCAACCCGCTGTGCCAGGCGGCACGGGCCTGATCGGCCAGTTGCCGTTCGACGCGCATCGGCCACAGCAGCGCACTGCTGGCAGTGGCGCAGATAATCCCCAGGGATATTTCCGTGCACCGCGCCACGGCCTGGTCGAATACCCCCAACGGGTGGCTGAGGGCCGGCAAGGCGATGATCGCCACGGTGTAGCCGGCCAGCACAAAGGAGTAGGACCAGGCGCTGCGCAGCAAGGTCGAACTGGCGGTACACAACCCCAGCCACAGGGCCAGGGCCAGCAGAAAGAGCCAGGGCGTCTGGGCGAACAGCCCCATGAACAGCACCGACATGATCGTCCCCACCAGGGTTCCCAGCAGCCGAGCGAGACCTTTCTGCAGGACCATACCGGACATGGGTTGGGCCACGATGATAGAGGTCATCAGGGCCCAGGCCGGCTGCTCCAGCCCCCAACGCAACGCCAGCCACAGCGCCATGCCGCCACCGAGCACGGTTTTGATCGCGAACTGCAACGCGGGGAGGTCGGGAGCAAGCAACGCCTGCAGAGTGGTACGCACGCAAGGAACCTCGGGATGGATCGATTAACCATAGACGGGATAAGCCAGAAGTCGGCCGGAAGCAATTATTAGCTAGCTAACTAATAAGGGTCCAGCATTAAATTTCAGGCATAAAAAAACGCCAGACTGGCTGGCGTTTTTGACAGGTTTCGACGCTTACGAGCGAGCGCGAGCCTGGTTGCGCAGAGCTTTTACCTGGTCGTGGTTGCGTTGTACGCCGTGGTACTGGCGTTCAACCAGGTCACGAATACCCACCAGGTTGTGCTTGTTGATTTTTTCCAGGGCTTCTTTGTAAGCCTTGAGGGCATGGTCTTCACCGCGCTCGGCTTCATTGAGCACAGCTTCTTCGTCCTTGCCGGTCACCAGAGCCTTGAGGTCGACCCAACGGCGATGCAGGTCGCCACTGACACTGGTCGAGGTTTCCGGATCGCCGCCCAGGGCGCGCACTGCACTTTGCAGTTCAGCGGCAGCGGTGGCGCAATCGGTGGAGCGTTTGGCGAACAACGCTTTGAGCTCGGGATGCTTGATGTCTTCGGCGCAGGTCTTGAACCCTTCTTGACCGTCCTTGCTGGTCTCGATCAGGTCGTTGAGCACCGAAATGGATTCTTTGTTCAAGTCAGTCATTTTCAATTCCTTCCAGGTTGGGGGAGAGTTGCAATAGGTATTGCACCCGCCGTGCCAGACTTGGATCTTGAATTTATTTGTTATTTTTCAATGAGTTAACTTTTTAGCAAAAATCTGTATCCGCGTTATTTGCATGATCTGTCATTTGGCCTGCATGCAGAATGCCTGTATTTTCCAGGGTGTTTGAATCACCCACAGATCCCATCGCCATGAATCCTGAAAAACTCGAGCTGCTGATCACCCGTGAAATGCCCTATGGCAAATACAAGGGCCGCATCCTGGCAGACCTGCCCGGCCAGTACCTGAACTGGTTCGCCCGCGAGGGTTTCCCCCACGGTGAACTCGGTGGCCTGCTGGCCCTGATGCAGGAAATCGATCACAACGGCCTCTCCGATCTGCTGGACCCGCTACGCGCCAAACACGGCAAACCCAAGCCCCGCCACTGACAGAGCGCCCTATGCCGCAGATTGCCGAACTCTTTCGCGATGAACGCCATTGGCAGGCGATCGCCGACCGCTATGAGGTCGAACCCGGACCGATCAATCTGGAAAATGGCTATTTCGGGCGCATGACCCGGCGCGTGCTCGACGATTACCAAGCCAATATCGCCTTCGTCAATCGCAGCAATTCGGTGTATGTGCGCCAGCAGTTCGAGCGCACCCAGGCCCAGCAGATCCGCCGCCAACTGGCGCAATTGCTGGAGGTGGACGAACACGCCGTGGCCTTCACCCGTTGCGCCACTGATGCCCTGCAATCATTGATCCGCAACTACAACCAGCTGCAACCCGGGGATCAACTGCTGCTGTGCGACCTGGAGTACGACACGGTCAAAAGCGCCATGCGCTGGCTGGCCCGTCAGCGGGGCGCAGAAGTGATCGAAATCGAGCACTCGCTGCCAGCCAGCTTCGACGGCCTGCTGGACAGCTACCGCCAGGCCTTCGAGCGCCACCCACGGCTGAAGTTGATGACACTGACCCACGTCACCCATCGCACGGGACTGGTGATGCCGGTCCAGGCGATTGCGGCGCTGGCCCGGGAGCATGGAATCGACGTGATCCTCGACGGCGCCCACGCCCTGGGGCAGATCGACTTCAACCTTGCTGAACTGGGCATCGCCTTTGCCGGTTTCAACCTGCACAAATGGATCGGCGCGCCGCTGAGCCTGGGCTTCCTTTATATCGACCCCTCGCGCCTGGATGCCATCGATCCGGACATGGACGAGTTTCACTATCCGCCCAGCGATGTACGTTCGCGCACGCCGTACAGCACGCCGAACATCCCGGCGCTGATGACCCTGCCCGCGGCATTCGAAGAACATCGGGCCATGGGCGGTGCAGCGCTCAAGGGTGCGCGCCTGAATTACCTGCGCGACCTGTGGGTACGCGAGGCCCGAGCGCTGCCGGGCATCGAGATCCTGACGCCGGACGATCCGCGGCTTTACTGCGCCATCACCTCCCTGCGCTTCAAGCACACCCAGGACCAGCAACCGCTGGTCGATCGCCTGCTCCGCGATTACAACCTGTTCACCACCCTGCGCCAGGGCGCCGCCTTTGGCTCCTGCATCCGCATCACCCCGGGCTTTACCACGCCGCTGGCGCATATCCAGTTGCTGAGCAAAGCCCTGGGCGAGTTGGCGCAACCCTAGCTGCTGGCGCTGGCCGGTCCGGACGCCGGAGATCCCAGGGTAGTGCGAGTGGTCTTCGGGAGGCACAGCATCCGAACTCGCCTCCCCCGCCCCAGAAACCGTACCCGACCACTCGCACTTTTCTCCGGGCAAAAAAAACGGTGCACCGACCAAGCGCACCGTAAAGCCGTAGAACACCAACGAATCTTTAAAACCAATCAGTCCAGCAGGGCCAGGGCCTCGGCCGTGCACTCTTGAATCCGCGCCCAGTCGCCGTTCTTGATCCACTCGGGATCAAGCATCCAGCTACCGCCGACGCACATCACGTTTTTCAACGCCATGTAGCTCTTGATATTGGCCGGGCTGACGCCACCGGTCGGGCAGAACTTCACTTCACCGAACGGGCCGCCCAAGGCCTTGATCGCCGCCACGCCGCCGCTGACTTCCGCCGGGAAAAGCTTGAAGCGGCGATAGCCCAGGCCGTAGCCCTCCATGATGCCCGAGGCATTGCTGATGCCCGGCAGCAGCGGGATATCGCTGTCGACACTGGCTTCCAACAGGTCGCGGGTAATGCCCGGGGTGACGATGAACTGCGAACCCGCGGCTTCGGCCGCCGCCAGCATGCTGCGATCGAGCACGGTACCGGCACCGGTCACCAGCTCCGGACGCTGCTCACGCAGGATCTGGATCGCCTTGAGGCCGAACTGGGAACGCAGGGTCACTTCCAGTGCGGTCAAGCCACCAGCAGCCAGGGCGTCGGCCAAAGGCAGGACGTCCTGTTCGCGAGCGATGGTGATCACCGGCAGAATTCGCGCCTGGGCGCAAAGACTGTCGATCAGGGCAACTTTGTCCGCCATGGAAACGGTTGGACGTGGGTTTTTCATAGCGGCTGATCCTTGGCTCATGGGCACCAGTAAATCTCTAACGGAGGTTGCAGGAAGGCGCGAATCGGCATTTCGGCGAGCAGGTCGCCGGCCAGTGCCGCACTCAGGGTGGTCAATTTGGATTGACCGGAAATCGACAACACGATGGACCGCGCCGATGCCAGCAGCGCGCGACTCATGGTCAGGCGTTGATGGGGTACGGTCGGCGCCAGCATCGGCCAGCAGCGACGGCTGCCGTCGGCTTGCAGCGCTTCGGTCAGGTTCGGACTGTTGGGAAACAGTGACGCGGTGTGCCCGTCATCGCCCATGCCGAGAATCAGCACGTCGATGGCCGGCAAGTCGGCCAGCACGCGCTCGGCTTGTTCGGCCGCCAGCTCCAGGCTCGGCGCGGGGCTGTACAGGCTGACGAACCTGGCCTCGGCCGCGGCGCCCTGCAACAGGTAGCGCTTGAGCAGCCCGGCATTGCTGTCGGCGTGCTCAACCGGTACCCAGCGCTCGTCCGCCAGGGTCACCACCACCTTCGACCAATCCAGCGCCTGCTTGGCCAGGTGCTGGAAAAACGCCACCGGGCTGCGGCCACCGGACACCACCAGGGTCGCCACACCGCGTGCGGCAATCGCCGTGCGCAGCTGTTCGGCCACATTCAGCGCCAGGCCTTCGGCCAGCAGCGTCGGGCTTTGAAACTCGTGGGCGCGCACGCCCTCGGGCAGTTTGAATTCAGATATCGCCATACCACGACCTCCCATCCCGCGTGATCAGTGCAATAGAGCTCATCGGCCCCCATGAACCCGCCGCATACGGCTTGGGCGCATCGCCGGACTTCTTCCAGCCGGCAATCAGCTGGTCGCACCACTTCCACGCGGCTTCGATTTCATCTTTACGGACAAACAGGTTCTGATTGCCGCGCATCACTTCCAGCAACAACCGCTCGTAGGCATCGGGAATCCGCGCGCTGCGATAGGTGTCGGAAAAATTCAGCTGCAACGGGCCGCTGCGCAATTGCATGCCTTTGTCCAGGCCCTGCTCCTTGGTCATCACGCGCAAGGAGATGCCTTCGTCCGGTTGCAGGCGGATAATCAGCTTGTTACTGATCTGCAGGCGCTGCTCGGGAGCGAAGATGTAATGCGACGGCTCTTTGAAATGGATCACGATCTGCGACAGCTTGTCCGGCATGCGCTTGCCGGTGCGCAGGTAGAACGGCACCCCGGCCCAACGCCAATTGCGGATATCGGCCCGCAGGGCGACGAAGGTTTCGGTGTCGCTCTGGGTGTTGGAATTCTCTTCTTCCAGATAGCCGGGCACCGGCTTGCCAGCGCTGTAGCCGGCGATGTACTGGCCGCGCACCACCTGGGTGGTCAGGCCTTCCGGGCTGATTGGCGCCAGGGCCTTGAGCACCTTGACCTTCTCGTCGCGGATGCTGTCGGCCGAGAGGTCGGCCGGCGGGTCCATGGCGATCAGGCACAGCAGCTGCAGCAGGTGATTCTGGATCATGTCCCGCAGTTGGCCGGCCTTGTCGAAGTAACCCCAGCGGCCTTCGATGCCGACCTTTTCGGCCACGGTGATTTCCACGTGGGAGATGTAGTTCTGGTTCCACTGGGTTTCGAACAGGCTGTTGGCGAAACGCAGGGCGATCAGGTTCTGCACCGTCTCTTTGCCCAGGTAGTGGTCGATCCGATAGATGCGCGTCTCCGGGAAGAACTGCGCCACCGCATCGTTGACCTTGCGCGAGGATTCCAGGTCAGAGCCGATGGGTTTTTCCAGGACCACGCGGGTGTTTTCCGCCAGGCCGGCCTGGGACAGGTTCTCGCAGATCGCGCCGTAGACCGCGGCCGGAGTGGCGAAGTAGGCGATCAGGCGCTGTTCGCGACCGGCCCGCTCGGCCAGGGCCAGGTAATCGTCGGCCTTGAGGAAGTCCACATGCAGGTAGCTCAGACGCGCCAGGAAGCGCTCCAGCACCACGGCATCGATGTCCTTGTCGCCCAGGTAGCGGCGCAGCTCGGCCTCAATGAACGCCAGGTGCTGCTGCTCGCTGCCCGGCTCGCGGGCCAGGGCCAGGATGCGCGTGTCGTCATGCAGCAAACCGGCGCCATCGAGCTGGTAAAGGGCAGGAAACAATTTGCGAAGCGCCAGATCACCCAGCGCGCCAAACAAGGCAAAGGTGCACGGTTCAACCGTTATCGAAGGCATGATGTTTGTTCTTTTATCAAGTTAAGCTACAAATACCTTTTTTCAAGGCATCACTCAAGGGAAAATGTAGTAATAACCACAACATTTTCGCAAAATACAGAATCCGAGTGGTGGTCGGCACAGGCCATCAGTAGGATAGGCCACCGCCGAAGCCCGGTTAAGTCCGGCTTCCTTGCATTGCCGACCTAGGAAACCTTAATGGACCGCATGCGCAATCTTCTGGAACACATCCAGAACCGCCTTGAAGAATTGAACAAGGCCGAACGTAAAGTCGCTGAAGTGATCCTGCTCAACCCACAGCAGGCGACGCGCTTCAGCATCGCCGCCCTGGCCCAGGCCGCCTCGGTCAGCGAGCCCACGGTCAATCGTTTCTGCCGCTCGTTCGGCGTCAGCGGTTACCCGGAACTCAAACTGCAACTGGCCCAGAGCCTGGCCAGCGGGGCGGCCTATGTCAGCCGCGCGGTCGAAGCCGATGATAACCCCGAAGCCTATACGCAAAAGATCTTTGGCAGCGCCATTGCGTCCCTCGACAGCGCCTGCCAGGCCCTGGACCCGAACCTGATCAGCCGCGCCGTCGACCTGTTGATCCAGGCGCGGCAGATCCACTTCTTCGGCCTCGGCGCCTCGGCCCCGGTGGCGCTGGATGCGCAGCACAAGTTCTTCCGCTTCAACCTCGCGGTGACCGCCCACGCCGACGTGCTGATGCAGCGCATGATTGCCTCGGTGGCCCATACCGGCGAGCTGTTCGTGATTATTTCCTACACCGGGCGTACCCGTGAACTGGTGGAAGTGGCACGCATCGCCCGGGAAAACGGCGCCTCGGTCCTGGGCCTGACCGCCGCCGGCTCGCCCCTGGCCAAGGCCAGCACCCTGAGCCTGAATATTCCGCTGCCGGAAGACACCGACATTTACATGCCGATGACCTCGCGCATCATCCAGCTGACCGTGCTCGACGTCCTCGCCACCGGCATGACCTTGCGCCGCGGCGTCGACTTCCAGCCGCACCTGCGCAAAATCAAGGAAAGCCTCAACGCCAGCCGCTATCCGGTGGGTGACGAGTTCAATTGAGGGCTGCGTTGGCCCTCATCGCAACGTCAATTCATCTGATAAGCCAAGGCGCCCAGGCCGCCGAAGGTCAGGCGACGGCTCGGGCTTGCAGGCTCAGGTGGGCGCGTTCGCCGGGGGCCAGGCAGACGCTGCCGGTGCCGCCGCTGGCAGCTTCGACGCAGACGAACCCTGACACTTCATTCCAGCTCACCCCCAGCAACGGCCGCGTGCCCGGGTGCCAGACCACGGTGTCGGCGCTGTCGCCGGTGTCGATGCACAGTTCACGCTGCCAGGCGCTGTCCTTGAGCTGCAATTCGCCCTCGTGCTGGAACACCCGCTGGCATCCACCCTGCACCCGCAACTCGCCCTTCTGTTGGCAAGCCTGGCGATTCAACTGGTCATAACCTTCCACGCCATCCAGCCCAGACAGCGCTACCTCGCCAACATCACCAATACGCCAATAGGCGTGCAACGCCTGGCTCAATTGGCAGGGTTCACTGTCTTGATGCTCGGTGCCCAGGCGCAGTTCCAGGGTTTCCCCGAGGTGGGCGTGCAGGTCCACTTGCCAATCGCACAGCTGTAATTGCCAATGCAGGCGCACGCCATCGTCATCACTGCTGCTGTCCAGCAGCTTCCAGTCGATCAAGCGCGCCCAGCCATGGGACGGCCAGGCGTTTTCGCTCGGATGCCGGCCGTACCAGGGCCAGCACACCGGCACCCCGCCCCGAATCGCCCCCACCTGCGGCCACTTGGCGGCGCACCACAGCCAGGGCTTTTGCCCGGTCGGCTGAAAATGCAGCAACTGCGCGCCCTGGCGACTGAACACCGCCTGGCACAGGGGGTGGTCGATTACCAGCACATCACGCAGCTGGTAGCGCTCCCAGGCAAAGGTCGGACGCTCGCGCAGGGATTTGAAAAAGCGTTGCAGCGGATGCTCATGCATGTGCCACGGTCCTGAAAATCATTGCTGTCTCGATACTCATGAGGGCTGCGCAAAACGCTGTAACTGTCGCGAGCTACAGTTCCCACAAAAAAAAGCGGACAGCCTTGGCCATCCGCGAAATGCGCACAAAGAGAAGGAGCTTATCGCAAGCGCGTCAGAACACCGACTGAATTTTCAGACCCGCCACCAACGCGTTATCCACTTCATCCACACCGCCCGGGTGAGTGATGTATTGCAGGTTGGGACGCACGGTCAGCCAGTTGGTGACATGGAAGCCGTAGTTGATTTCATAGTTGTATTCAGTGTTGCGCAGCGGCGCATACAGCGCGTCGTTGTAGTCACTGATACCGTTGTCGGCGTTGACCAGCTCGGCGTTTTTCTTCACGTCGTCGTTGACATGGATCCGGGCGAAGCCGATGCCGACGTCATCCTTGGGACGCGCGTCGAACGGGCCCTTGTACACGAACATCAGCGACTGGTAGTTGTCGACGACGTTGGTGTCCTTGTCGTGGAAGGTGGCGTTGGCCGCGATATTCAGGCCGCGCGAAGCATCGCCATTGTGGGTGGTGAGTTGCTGCTGCCCAACGAACCAGTAGCCATGCTTGCTGTTGTGCACGCGATAGCCGTCGCCGCTGTTCGCTGCATCCTGGCCATTGCTGTCTTCGCGCACGTCATTGGCATCGGCCGTGCTCTTGTAGTAACCGACCCGGTACTCGCCCGGCAGGCTGTTGAGCTTCGGCGACCAGACCACTTCGACCGGCAGCACGGTGCCCTTGGTCCCGCTGCCGCTGAGCTTGAAGCCGTTGCCGTGCTCCAGCTGCGACGGGTTCTGGTTGTAGGCGCCGATCTGCGCGTACAACTCGGGCGTGATGTTGTACTTGATCCGCAGCGCCGCCTGGCTGACCGGCCAGTTGTACCAGATGCCGGTGGCCCAGTTGCCCACCTGGGAGCCGCAGAACGCCAGGTTCTGGAAGTCGCAGGGGAAGGTGTTGAAGTCTTCGCCTTCACCGAAGTAGCCGGCCTTGACGTCGAGCTTGCCATCCAGGAACTGATGCTGGACCCACAACTGGGTCAACCGGACCATATGGCCGCGACCGTAGACTTCCTGGGAGGAACTCAGGGTGCCGGCACGCGGGTCGCCGATACGGTCATTGGAAATGTTCTGGCCGTTACGGTTGGTGAGCTGGACCTTGGCTTGGGTGTTATCCCAGCCCAACAGCTTTTGCAGGTCCAGGGCCACGCCCAGGCCGAACTGATCGCTGTAACGCGCAGTCTTGTCGTTGTTGTAGCCACCGTGCAGGTTACCGCCGACTTCACCGACGTAGTCCGCCTTGATGTCGATACCCTGCTCGATGAGCTTGGTCCGCTCGCCACCCCAGTCGCCCGTCATCCACTTGGAATCGGCGCCGAACGCCTCATCCGCCATCGCATTGCCGGACAGGACCAGTGCCGCCACCGCTGACATCTGGCAGAGCAGCCGGGTATTGGTGTGTTTCTTTTTCATCCCTACATCCTCGTCTTTATTGTTATTAACTGTTTTTATCTAACGCGGTTTACAGCGATTGCGACGAATGACAGGCCATCCGTCACGGATTCAGCGGCCCTTGAACTGCGCCACGTTGCCCGCCGGGGCCTGCGCCGCCGGCACACCGGCCACGCCCAGGCGCTCGCCGCTCTTGGCATCGAACAGCAACACCTTGCTCGGATCGAACTGCAGGGTCAGGGTCTCGCCCACCTGCGGCGCCACGTCCGGCGCCAGGCGGCAGCAGACCTTGGTCCCATTGAGGCTGACGAACACCAGGGTGTCGGGGCCGGTAGGCTCGGTGACCTGGACCTCGGCGCGGATGCTCGGCAGGCCGTTGGCCTCGGCACCGGCCAGGACGATCTGCTCCGGGCGCATGCCAAGAATCACTTCACGGTCTTCAAGCCCGGCATCCTGCATGCCCAGGGGCAGCTCGCAGCGCGCCTGGCCACTGTCGAGCAGGGCCAGCAGGCGGCCGTCCTTGCGTTGCAGGCGCAGGGGGATGAAGTTCATCGGCGGCGAGCCGATAAAGCTCGCCACAAACAGGTTGGCCGGGTCGTTGTAGATCTGCTTCGGGGTGCCGAACTGCTGGATGATCCCGTCCTTCATCACCGCCACTTTGTCGCCCAGGGTCATGGCTTCGATCTGGTCGTGGGTGACGTAGACCGTGGTGGTCTTCAGGCGCTGGTGCATCAGCTTCATTTCGGTACGCATCTCGACCCGCAGCTTGGCGTCGAGGTTGGACAGCGGTTCGTCGAACAGGTAGATCTTCGGCCGCCGCGCCAGCGCCCGGCCCATGGCCACGCGCTGCTGCTGGCCGCCCGACAGCTGGCCGGGCTTGCGGCTGAGCAAGTGTTCGATCTGCAACAGCTTGGCGACACGGGCCACCTCTTCGTCGATCTCGGCACGGGGCATCTTGCGGATCTTCAAACCGAAGGCGATGTTGTCGCGCACGCTCATGGTCGGGTACAGCGCATAGGACTGGAACACCATGGCGATGTCCCGATCCTTGGGGCTCATGCCGCTGATGTCGGCGTCATCCACCAGGATCGCCCCGCCGCTGATGTTCTCCAGGCCTGCGATGCAGTTCATCAAGGTCGATTTACCGCAGCCCGAAGGCCCGACCAGGATCAGGAACTCGCCGTCATCGATCTTCAGTTCGATGTTTTTCAGGGTGTCCGGCAAGCCCGCGCCGTAGGTCTTGTTGACGTTGCGTAATTCGAGAGTTGCCATCTGTTACCCCTTGACCGCGCCGGACGTCAGCCCACGCAGGAAATACTTGCCAGCGAATATGTAAACCAACAGGGTCGGCAGCCCGGCGATCATCGCCGCCGCCATATCAACGTTGTATTCCTTGGCCCCGGTGCTGGTGTTGACCAGGTTGTTCAAGGCCACGGTGATCGGCTGCGCATCGCCACTGGCAAACACCACGCCGAACAGGAAGTCGTTCCAGATCTGGGTGAACTGCCAGATCAGGCAGACCATGACGATCGGGATCGACATCGGCAGCAGGATCTTGCCGAAGATGGTGAAGAACCCGGCGCCATCCAGGCGTGCCGCCTTGACCAGCGCATCGGGAATGCTCACGTAGTAATTGCGGAAGAACAGCGTGGTGAACGCCAGGCCGTAGACCACGTGCACCAGAACCAGGCCAGTGGTGGTGTTGGCCAGGCCGAACTTGCCGAGGGTGAACGAGGCCGGCAACAGCACGGTCTGGAACGGCAGGAAGCAGCCGAACAGCAGCAGGCCGAAGAACAGCTGCGAACCACGGAAGCGCCACATCGACAGCACATAGCCGTTCATTGCGCCGATAAAGGTCGAGATCAATACCGCCGGCACGGTGATTTTCACCGAGTTCCAGAAGTAGCCGCCGACGCTGTCCCAGGCCTTGATCCAGCCAATGCCGTCGATCACGGCGGGCCAGCTCAGGAGGTTGCCGGTGCGGATGTCTTCCGGGGTCTTGAAGCTGGTCAGCAGCATCACCACCAGCGGGATCAGGTACACCGCGGCCGCCAGCAGCAAGGTGGCGTAGATGGCGATGCGGCTGAAGTTCAGGGTCGGTTTCCCGAGCGCGTTAGTCATGGCGTTTGCCCCGCAGTTCGGAATACAGGTACGGCACCAGGATGGTCAGCACCGCGCCCAGCATCAGCATGGCGCTGGCCGAACCGATGCCCATCTGGCCACGGCTGAAAGTGAAGGAGTACATGAACATCGCCGGCAAGTCCGAGGAGTAGCCCGGTCCGCCCGCCGTCATCGCCGCCACCAGGTCGAAGCTCTTGATCGCGATATGGGCGAGGATCATGAAGGCGCTGAAAAACACCGGGCGCAGGCTCGGCAGCACGATCTTCAGGTAGATGGTCGGCAGGCTCGCGCCGTCGACCTGGGCAGCACGGATGATCGACTGGTCGACACCGCGCAAGCCGGCCAGAAACATGGCCATGACAAAACCCGAGGCCTGCCACACGGCGGCGATCACCAGGCAGTACACCACCCGGTCCTGATCCACCAGCCAGTCCAGGCGAAAGCCTTCCCAGCCCCAGTCACGCAGCATCTTGTCCAGACCCAGGCCCGGGTTCAGCAGCCACTTCCAGGCGGTACCGGTGACGATCATCGACAGCGCCATCGGGTACAGGTACACGGTGCGGATAAAACCTTCCTTGCGGATCCGCTGGTCCAGCAGCACCGCCAGGAACACCCCGAGCACCAGACTGATGCCGATGAACATGCCGCCGAACAGCGCCAGGTTTTTGCTCGCGACCCACCAGCGGTCGTTGTCCAGCAGGCGAGTGTATTGCTGCAAGCCGACCCATTTGTAGGTCGGCATGAAGCTGGAATTGGTGAAGGACAGAATGAACGTCCAGATGATGTAACCGTAAAAACCAACCAACACGATCAGCATGCTCGGCGCCAGCACCAACTTGGGCAGCCAGCGTTGCAGCGCATCGAACGGTGAGGCTTTGCTGAAAACCGCCACAGAGCTCATCGGGATAATCCAGGTGTGAAGTAGGAATCAGAAGGTGGTGCCCTGTGGGAGCAAGCGCCCACAGGGATAGACCCTTCAAGTAACGGCCACGGGCGTACCCGTGGCATCGGGGATTACTGGGCGGCCTTGACGGCCGATGCCAGCTGCGCACTGGCCTTGGCCGGGTCCGCATCCTTGTCGTTCATGAAGTTGGTGACTACGTCGAAGATCGCGCCCTGCACGGCCAGGGAAGTGGCCATGTTGTGCGCCATGCTCGGTTGCAGGCCGCCGGTCTTGTCGTCAGCCAGGAAGTCCTTGGCCGCCGCTTGGGCGCAGGAGTCGAAGCCCAGGCCGCTCATGTCGTTGAGCATGTCGGTGCGCACCGGGATCGAGCCCTTGTTGATGCTGAAGACCTTCTGGAAGTCCTTGCCCAGTGCAACCTTGGCCAGGTCCTGCTGAGCGGCGATATCGCCCTTGCGATCAGCCTTGAGCTTGAACACCGCCAGGGAGTCGATGTTGTAGGTGAAGGCTTTTTCAGTGCCCGGGAACGGTACGCACTGGTAGTCCTTGCCGGCGATTTTCTTCGCCGCGGTCCACTCGCTCTTGGCCCAGTCGCCCATCATCTGCATGCCGGCCTTGCCATTGATCACGTCGGCGGCAGCGATGTTCCAGTCACGCCCGGCGCGGTTGGGGTCCATGTAGCCGGTGAGTTTTTTCAGCTCGGTGAAGGCCTTGGTCATCTCCGGGCCGGACAGGGTTTTCTGGTCCAGGTCGACCAAGGCCTTCTGATAGCCCTCGGCGCCCATCACCGACAGCACCACGTCTTCGAACACGGTGCTGTCCTGCCACGGCTGGCCGCCGTGGGCCAGGGCGATAAAGCCGGCGGCCTTGAGTTTGTCACCTGCGGCATAGAATTCAGCAAGGGTGGTCGGGGCCTTTTCGATCCCGGCTTTCTTGAATACTTCCGGGTTGATCCACAGCCAGTTGACCCGATGGATGTTCACCGGTACGGCGACGTAGTCGCCTTCGAACTTGACGGTGTCGGAGACTTTTTTCGACAGCAGGCCGTCCCAGTTTTCCGACTTGGCGACGTCTTTCAAGGTGTCGGTGCTGAGCAGGCCAGTGCTGCCCCACTCCTGGATATCCGGCCCCTTGATCTGTGCCACACCCGGCGGATTACCGGCGACGGCGCGGCTTTTCAATACGGTCATGGCAGTCGAACCGCCGCCACCGGCAACCGCACCGTCCTTCCAGGTAAAGCCGTCTTTCTCGACTTGGGCCTTGAGAACATCGACCGCGGCTTTTTCACCACCCGACGTCCACCAGTGCACGACTTCCACTGAACCTTTGGAATCGGCGGCAAGTGCGTTCAAGGGAAACAACGAGGCGAGAGAAATGACAGTGGCGAGGCGAGAAATCGCATTCATCTGAAGTACCTTTCTTGTTGTTATGCATGCAAGTCTGGTGCTTGCGCTGCACGGGATTTTAAACAGCGCATCGAACCTCGCAGGTAACGAAGGGACGCGCGAATGTCACTGCATGGTTACATAACCTGCGGGCCAGACACCTGCGCCAGGGCAGACGCGAGGCTTGGGGCCAACCCCAGGCGCGGAATCAGCACCGCCTGCCAGGCGTGATAGAGGTCGGGTTTGCCGGCCCAGATCTCGGCGCTGGGGCTGTTGTCCAGCCCGAGCTCGTGGTGCCAACTGCCCTGCACGCGGTCGATGAAATGGGTTTCGCAAAACTCCCAGAAACAGCGGTACCAGGTTTCGTAGCGAGCCTCGCCGGTGCGCTGGAGCAAGGCACTGGCGGCGGCGCTGGCCTCGGCGTGGGTCCAGTGCAAACGCTGGCGCACCACGGGCCGATGGTTCCAGTCCAGGGTGTAGACGATGCCGGGCGCACCGTCGACCGCCCAGCCGTGGCGGCAGTTGCTCTCGAACAGCCTTTGCGCGTCCAGCACCAACCAGCCCGGGGTCAACATGCCGGCGCGCACCCGCGACGCCTCCAGGTGCAACAGCAAGCGCGCCCACTCGAATCCGTGCCCGGGGGTGGTGCCGTAGGGACGAAAGCCATCTGCCGGATGTGCCGAGTTGTAGTCAGGCAAGGCCTGCCACTGGCGGTCGAAATGCTCGATCACCATAAAGTCGTTGCCCGCCGCGTGCTGGTGGATCACCCGCTCGACAATCCGCAGGGCGCGGTTCAGCCAGCGCGGGTCCTGGGTGACATCGGCCAGGGCGAGGAAGGCTTCGGTGGCGTGCATATTGCTGTTGGCGCCACGGTAGCTTTCCTCTTCGCTCCAGTCGCGATTGAACGACTCGCGCAGGGCGCCCTCCTCCTCGCTCCAGAAATGGCTGTCGATGACCTCGATCGCCTGCTCCAGCAGGGCCTGGGCACCGGGGCGGCCGGCGACCACTGCGGAACTGGCGGCCAGGGCGACAAAGGCATGCAGGTAGGCTGCCTTGTCGGTGTTGCCATCCCCTGCTGCCTGCACCGCGAACCAGCCACCGTGCTCGGCATCGCGCAATGGCCCGGCCAGGGCGGCGACGCCGTGGTCGACCAGCGCCGCGTAACCGGGCAAACCCTGGATATGGGCCATGGCAAAACTGTGGGTCATGCGCGCGGTGTTCATGGTTTCGGCCCGGGCGTCGGCCGGCAGGCGGCCTTGGGCGTCCAGATTGCCGAAGCCGTCGGCGAGCCGTGCCGCCTTGGCGAAATCCAGCAGGCGCAGGCCTTCGGCAGCGAGCCAGGCATGATGGGCGGGAGCGTTCAGCCAACTGCTGAACGACAGCGAAAGAGAGTCCATGGGCGACCTGTTGTTGTTTTTATCGAAGGCCTGAGTCTAATCAAGCCTCGATCCACCGCAGGTAACGAAGCACACGGCAAATGTCACCAACCGGTGACATGGCCACCATGCTGTGCAGAAGGTGCTTAAGCGGCCAGGGGAGATTGCTGGACAACGAGGCTCTTTGTGGCGAGGGAGCTTGCTCCCGCTCGACGGCGCAGCCGGCGCAAAATCGCTGACTGCGGTGAATCTGGCGGAACCCGCCAACCCGGCTCAAGGTTGAAAACCTTCAGTGCACCGGCTGGCCCTGCGGGAGCAAGCTCCCTCGCCACAGAGGGCGGGTGCGCTAAAGCACTCACCCTGTCTGGGCGATCCAACCCCGCCTTCGACAGGCGCTCAATCAAACGAACGCGGCAGATACAGTGTCACCCGCAGCCCGCCTTCGCGCAGATTCTGCAGGCTGACTTCGCCGCCGTGGCTATGGGCGATATTGCGCGCGATCCCCAGCCCCAGGCCGTAGCCCTGCTGCTGGCCGGCCAGGCGAAAATGCGGCTCGAACACTTGCTCCAGGCGCTGTTCCGGCACCCCGGGGCCCTCGTCATCCACGTGCAGCATGAAGGCGTTTTCATCGTCGTCGATGTGCAGGTGGGCGTTCTGCCCGTACTTCAGCGCGTTGTCGATCAGGTTGCCCATGCAGCGCTTGAGCGCCAGAGGCTTGCCCGGATAACCGGCCAGCGCCCGCCCCTGCTGGGTGACCCGGCCGTTGCCATTGGGCGCGAGGTAGGGTTCCACCAGGCAATCGAGGACCTGGTTGAGGTCCACCGATTCGATGTTCTCGTGGATGTCGGTGTCTTTCACACATTGCAGTGCGCCCTTGACCAGCAACTCCAACTCGTCGAGGTCGCGGCCGAATTTGTTTTGCAGTTGTTCGTCTTCCAGCAGTTCGACCCGCAGCCGCAAGCGGGTGATGGGCGTGCGCAAATCGTGGGAGATGGCGCTGAACAGTTGGCTGCGTTCGGTCAGGTAGCGGCTGATGCGCTCGCGCATGGCATTGAAGGCGCGGCCGACTTCCACCACTTCGCTGCCACCGCCTTCGGCCACCGGCTCCACGTCCGCCCCCAGGGACATGTCCCGCGCGGCCCGCGCCAGACGCTTGAGCGGACGGCTCTGCCAGTGCACCAGCAGGCCGATAAACAACAGCAAGAAACCGCTGGTGAGCACGATAAACCACACCTGCTGAGCCGGCAGACCCTGCTCTTCAAGGCTGGTATAGGGCTCGGGCAGCAAGGAGGCGATGTATAGCCATTCGCCGGGGGCCATCTGGATCTGGGTGACCAGCACCGGCGGGTTGACCGGCTCCAGGGTCAGCGCGTAGTGGGCCCAGGAGCGCGGCAGTTCGTCGAGCTTCAGGCCGCCGTTGAAGATCCGCAGGTCTTCAGGGCTGACGAAGGTCACCGAGATATCGGCCTCGCTGCCCAGGGACTGGCGCAGCACCTCGTCCACCGCCTTGAGCACCGCCTGCTTGCGCGGTGTCGGTGGCAGCACTTCCATGCCCAGGGGCTTGTCGTTGAGGGTCACCACAAACCGCGTGCCGCCCATGCTGCGCAACTGGTCGAGCACCAGGGGTCGATAGGCCACCGGCAACGAACGCAGGTAACTGACGCTGGCGGTCATCGAATGGGCCAGGCTGCGGGCGCTGGTGACCAGGCCCTCAAGCTGGGTGGCGCGCAATTGCGAGACCCAGATCACGCTGGACAGGGCCTGGGCAAACAGCACCGCCAACAGCGTCAGGAGCAGCATCCGCCCCAATAGCGAACGCGGCACCGGGACCCGGGCCGCGAGACGCCGCAGGCCGTCAATGAGCATTGCCGGCCACCACGTTGGCGGCCAGCTGATAGCCACTGCCACGCACGGTACGGATCAACCGCGGCGGCTTTTCGGTGTCACGCAGGCGTTGGCGCAGGCGGCTGACCGCCATGTCGACGATCCGATCCAGGGGCATCAGGTCGCGGCCACGGGTGGCGTTGCCGATGGTGTCGCGATCGAGGATTTCCTGGGGATGGTCGAGAAACAGTTTGAGCAGGGCAAAGTCGGCGCCGGACAGGATCACTTCCTCGCCGTCGGTATGGAACAGCCGGTGACTGACCATATCCAGCCGCCAGTCGTCGAAGCACAGCACCTCGCCGCCGGCGCGCTCCTGGCCGAATTGCGCACGCCGCAACAGGGCCTTGATTCGCGCCTGCAGTTCGCGGGGGCTGAAGGGTTTGCCCAGGTAATCGTCGGCCCCCAGTTCCAGGCCAATGACCCGGTCGGCTTCGTCGGAGCTGGCAGTGAGCATGATGATCGGCACCTGGCCCACCCGTGGGTGCTGACGAATCCAGCGGCACAGGCTGAAGCCGTCTTCGTCGGGCAGCATCACATCGAGAATCACCAGGTCGCTCGGGGCCTCGTTCAGGGCCTGGCGAAAGCCGGCGCCGTCAGCCGTGCTGCGCACCTGGAATCCGGCGCGGCTGAGGTAAGTCTCCAGCAGTTCGCGTATTTCCTGATCGTCGTCAACCAACAAAATCGACTTACTGACTGAGCTCACTTGGTCGTCCTTGTTGTTAGGAATGGAGCGCGATTATGGCCTAAACGGCCCGCCACAGGAGACCCTCGACGCCCTCAGATTGCCGCCTGTTCCAACGCCACCCCGGCTCCGGTCAGGCCTGAATACGGCGCCGTCACCAGCCACACCGGGATGCCCTTGAAGTAATCGCTCATGCAACCCTTGTCGGCAAAGCAGCGGGCAAAACCGCTCTGGATGAAAAAGTCGGCAAAACGCGGAATCACTCCGCCGACGATATACACCCCACCGCGAGCGCCAGTGGTCAGCACGTTGTTACCGGCCACCCGGCCCAGCCAGCAGCAGAATTGCTCCAGGACTTCGACGGCTATCGGGTCGCCGGTAAGCCCGGCAGCGGTGATCGCCTCCGGGGTGTCGAGCACGGCCGGATGCCCGTCCACCGCGCAGATCGCCCGGTACACCCGCGGCAAACCACCGCCGCTGAGGGCGGTCTCGGCGCTGACGTGGCCGATCTCGTTGAAAATGTGCTGCCAGAGCTGGGTCTCCCGAGGGCTGCTCAACGGCAGGTCGACATGGCCGCCCTCGCCGGGCAAGGCCATCCAGCGCTGGTCACCGAGATCGAGCAGGGTGCCGACCCCAAGCCCGGTACCCGGGCCAATCACCACGGCCGGGCGCAACGGCTCGGGCGTGCCCGGGCAGACCTGACGAAACTCGTCGGGTTGCAGCCGGGTCATGCCCAGGGCCATGGCCGAAAAGTCGTTGACCAGCAGCAATTGGTCGACCTGCAAGGTCTGGCAGAACGCCTGACGGCTCAGGCGCCAATGGTTGTTGGTGAAGCGGAACTCGTCGCCGCCCACCGGCCCGGCCACCGACAGGCACACCGAGCCGATCGAACCCGGGGCCAGTCCCAGGTCCTTCAGGTAGGCGCTGATGGCTTGTTCCGGGCTGGTGTAGTCCGCCGTCGCATGCACCTGGATCGAGTCCAGTTGCTGGTCTTTCCACAACGCGAACCGCGCGTTGGTCCCACCGATATCACCGACCAGGGCCAGTTTCACTTAAGCGTCTCCAGGGCAGAGGTAAAGGCGCTGGCGCCCTGCTCTGCCGAGCTGAAGGCCATGCGCATGAAGCCGAACAATTCACGACCGCTGCCGACATTGTTGCCCAGCAGGCCCTTGGCCGGCTCGCGGGCCGCGAATTCATCGGCGTCTACCTTAAGCTCCAGAGTGCCCTTGACGCCATCCACGCGAATGATGTCGCCATCCAGCACCCGCGCCAGCGCACCGCCGACCTGGGCCTCGGGGCTGACATGAATCGCCGCCGGGATCTTGCCCGAAGCGCCGGACATGCGTCCGTCTGTGACCAACGCCACCTTGAAGCCACGGTCCTGCAACACGCCAAGGAACGGGGTCATCTTGTGCAATTCCGGCATGCCGTTGGAGCGCGGGCCCTGGAAGCGCATGACGGCGACAAAATCTTTTTCCAACAGGCCGGCCTTGAACGCATCGGCCAGATCCTGCTGGTCCTGGAACACCACCGCCGGAGCTTCGACGATCTGATGCTCAAGGGCCACGGCCGAGACTTTCATCACCCCACGGCCGAGGTTGCCCTCCATCACCCGCAGACCGCCTTCCGGCGAGAATGCGCGAGCCACCGGGCGCAGGATGTTTTCGTCGAGGCTTTCGATCGGGCCGTCGCGCCACACCAGCTTGCCGTTGTCCAGGAACGGTTCCTGGGTGTAGCGGCTCAGGCCACGGCCAGCCACGGTGTTCACGTCTTCGTGGAGCAGGCCGGCTTCCAGCAATTCGCGAATCAGGAACGACATGCCGCCCGCCGCCTGGAAGTGGTTGATATCGGCCTTGCCGTTTGGATAGACGTGGGACAGGGTCGGCACCACCTCGGAGAGGTCGGCCATGTCCTGCCAGGTCAGCTGAATTCCGGCGGCCTGGGCGATGGCCGGCATGTGCAGGGTGTGGTTGGTCGAGCCGCCAGTGGCGTGCAGGGCGACGATGGAGTTGACCAGGGAACGTTCGTCGACGATTTCACCAATCGGGGTGAACTGGCCGCTCTGCTTGGTCAGGCGCGTCACTTGTTGCGCAGCCTCATGGGTCAGGGCATCGCGCAACGGCGTGTTGGGGTTGACGAAGGACGAGCCCGGCAAGTGCAGGCCCATGACTTCCATCAGCAACTGGTTGGTGTTGGCGGTGCCGTAGAAGGTGCAGGTGCCGGGGCTGTGGTAGGACTTCATTTCCGACTCCAGCAGCTCTTCGCGGCTGGCCTTGCCTTCGGCGTAGCGCTGGCGCACGTCGGCTTTCTGCTTGTTGGAAATACCCGAGACCATCGGCCCGCCCGGGACGAAGATCATCGGCAGGTGGCCAAAGCGCAACGCGCCCATCATCAGCCCCGGGACAATCTTGTCGCAGATACCGAGCATCAGCGCCGCGTCGAACATGTTGTGCGACAGCGCCACGGCGGTGGACAACGCGATCACTTCGCGGCTCGGCAGGCTCAGTTCCATGCCCGGCTCGCCCTGGGTCACGCCGTCGCACATGGCCGGGGTGCCGCCGGCAAACTGGCCGACCGAGCCGATTTCGCGCAGGGCTTTTTTAATCTGTTCCGGAAAGTGCTCGTACGGCTGATGCGCCGAGAGCATGTCGTTATATGACGAAACAATTGCCACGTTGGCCGCGTTCATCATCCGCAGGCTGTTTTTATCGTCGGTGCCGCAACCGGCCACGCCGTGGGCAAAGTTCGCACACTGCAACCTGCCCCGTTGCGGGCCGTCGCTGGCGGCGTCGCGAATCAGAGCGAGGTAGGCCTCGCGAGTGCCGCGACTGCGGGCGATAAGCCGTTCGGTGACCTCAAGAACGCGGGGATGCATGTGTAGAACTCCAGGCTAACGGATGTGGCGACCTGTTTGTCTATGCTGATCAAAACGCCGTCAGGCCAGGAAGGCGCAGCGGTTTCTTGACCATTTGGACCAGTTGATTCAGGTCACTCGTTGTAGATAAGACAAAATATTGCCACTAAAAAGGCTTGTTTTCTATTTTTTTGCGAATAATCTTGTAATTCCAACAACAAAACCACGGCAGGCACTTTTCCAATGACTCTACGAATCGCAATCAATGGTTTTGGCCGTATCGGCCGTAATGTCCTGCGCGCACTTTATACCCAAGGCTACCGTCAGGACCTGCAGATCGTCGCCATCAACGACCTGGGCGACAGCTCGATCAATGCCCACCTGCTCAAATACGACACCGTGCACGGCACTTTTGATGCAGACGTGCAGCACGATCAGGAAAGCCTGACCGTCAACGGCGACCGGATTGCCGTCAGCGCCATCCGCAATCCGGCCGAGCTGCCCTGGGCCGCCGAGAAGATCGACGTGGTGTTTGAATGCACCGGCCTGTTCACCGACCGAGCCAAGGCGGCCGCGCATATCAGCGCCGGCGCCCGCAAAGTGATCATCTCGGCCCCGGCCAAAGGCGCCGATGCCACCGTGGTCTATGGCGTCAACCACGACCTGCTGCGCCAATCGCACCAGATCATCTCCAACGCCTCCTGCACCACCAACTGCCTGGCGCCCGTGGCCCAGGTGCTGCACCGCGAGCTGGGCATCGAAAGCGGCCTGATGACCACCATTCACGCCTACACCAACGACCAGAACCTGACCGACGTCTACCACACCGACCCGTACCGCGCGCGCTCGGCGACCCAGAACATGATTCCGAGCAAGACCGGCGCCGCTGAAGCGGTGGGCCTGGTGCTGCCGGAACTGGCAGGCAAATTGACCGGCATGGCCGTACGGGTACCGGTGATCAACGTATCGTTGGTGGACCTGACCCTGTACCTCAAGCGCGAAACCACCGCCGACGAGGTCAACGCCCTGCTCAAGGAAGCCAGCCAGCACTCGAAAATCCTCGGCTACAACACCCTGCCCCTGGTCTCCAGCGACTTCAACCACAACCCGCTGTCGTCGATCTTCGACGCCAACCACACCAAGGTCAGCGGCGGTCGACTGCTCAAGGTGCTGGCCTGGTACGACAACGAATGGGGTTTCTCCAACCGCATGCTGGATAACTGCCTGGCCCTGTGCAACGCCGAATAAGCGCATTGCGGGAATAACGGACATAGCGTGGAACAGCAACCGATGATCGGTATCAGCTTCACCGAAAAGACCATGGCGGCGCGCAAGCGCATCGCCCTGGTCGCCCATGACCACTGCAAAGTATTCCTGCTGGACTGGGCCGAACGGCACAAGGACACGCTCGCCGAGCATGACCTGGTGGCCACCGGCACCACCGGCCTGCTGCTGACCAAACGCCTCGGCCTGCCGGTGCAAAGCATGATCAGCGGGCCCTTGGGCGGCGACCAGCAGCTCGGCGCACAAATCGCCGAACAGCGGGTCGACCTGCTGGTGTTCTTCTGGGACCCCTTCGAACCCCAACCCCACGACCCGGACATCAAGGCCCTGCTGCGAGTCGCGGCCGTGTGGAATATTCCGGTGGCCTGCAACGAGTGCAGCGCCGACTACCTGCTCAGCAGCCCGTTGATGAGCCAGGCGCATACCCATCGGATTCCCGATTATCAGGCTTACCTGGCTGGGCGTGGGTAAGTTACTCGGGGATTAATGCGGCTTGAAGATGTGGGTATGGATAGGCAAGCAGAAGGTTGCGATGTTCGAGTTACAAGATGAGGTACAAACGTCAACAACTGAAGTGATGGTGTTGATCGTATTGAAATAAAGATGGGCGATTTCGAAATCGCCCAGTCTTCCTTTTAAGGGGACAAATAGTTATCCCAATTGCATTTGACTGCCCTGTCATTTTCCTTGCGCAAATAACCTGCACCTGCCGGATACAGCACCTGACTCATTAGAAGTTTAGGCGGCATATAGCTAATCACCCGGCCATCCTCGGCCTGCAAGGCCGGATCAATATTTAACTTACGCAACAATATACCAGAGCTTGCAACACAGGCCTCAAGCAAAACCAAACTCCCTTCATAATTTCGCCACGAGGAAATATGATCCAGCCTTCTTACCAACTCACCCTCAACATTATATTCCGCCATACTAGCCACAAGCTCCTCTCCAACACCCTCCTCACTAAAATAGCTCACCCTAATAAATAGCACATAATAACTACCGCCCATAAAATATACAAAAATCGGCTTAAAATCGTGATTACCACCCTTTCTTAAATGGGCTCCGTCATGCATTTCAAACTCATACATCCCAGATTGAAGACATTGATCAGACAGTGATAACGAACTCGCACCCTTATAGAAAATATCCATTTCAGTATAACTGGATTCGCTCTGGGGGCCGATCAGGGGATAGTTCTTAAACAGCCTAAACGTGTTAATTGAAAACCCATCCTTAGCTACCGTGATTGCAGAACGCCGCAGACTGGCCTTACACGACTCGGAGTTTCCAGCTTCATTCATAGAGGGCGCGATGGCTGAACAAGCCTGCATTCCGCATCCAGACGCTATTAAAAAAGAAGACACCATCAATAAAAACTTAGGGTTCATTGCATAACCTCTTTCTACTTTTCGCTCTGATGCTCATGACGGCATTTCTCTATAAAATTAACTCGAAGCTATTGCTTGAACATATCGAGCGGAATTTTAATTTGCTTTAGTTCGGGAACAATCAGCATGCAAGTTAAACCTAATGCCTGCTCGGCATTACAGCTAGCAGTTCGAATAGTCGTGGGGATTTCTATTTTTTCCGCCAACAAACAGGTGGGGGCTTGAGCAGGAGAGCTACACGTAGAGTTGAACCCCATAAGTGCGGCTTGAGTCCATCTTGCCGCGAAAGGATAGTAACTGTCCGCGTCATGCTGATCCCTCACAAACAACATTATTTCCGGCCCCTTCATATAAGCAGCCCGCTGCTCAAGCCGCCTTCTATATTCAGACATACTCGCCACCCCATACTTTGAATTCCAAGAGTAGAGCGTGGGTATATTAGATGCCGCCCCGATCAGTTTAATCTCGTTGTTACCATCAAAAATGGCAATAGACTTGATCTCGGCCTGCCCTTCTTGTTTCCCCCAGAATATCTGGATACCACTTTCAGTTTTTAAATATCTTGGTGGATCTTGCTGAAAACCCACTATAACTCGCTCTGCAACAGATAGACTTTCTCCCGTATCGGGACCGACTATACGGTAGAGATTCTCCCTGGAAAATCTTTCAATAGATGAGATTAAATAGGAGAACCTTATAGTCGGCGTACTGTGATTGACATCTGTTATCACGACGAATGACAAAGCCTGATTTTCGCCTATGCCTTTGTTAACTGGAACGGCTTCATTTGCACGAAGCTCGCAGCAACTCAAATTCAGCGTCAATGGGACAGTCCAAGCAAGTTCACGCCACAATTTTAGATTAAATTGTCGATTTGCATAGTTATATATGTAGCTAATTGCAGTTTTTAGAAAAAAATCATGCTTGAATACTTTATAAAAACAGAAGCTCATCGCTATCCTCCGTCGGGGCATATCGATGCTATATCTTGTTTGCTGGATAACGGAAATTTTAATCCGTCGACATCGGCATGAATGCCACACACCCCCAAAACCAATTGCTGTTGGATCCATGCCTCTGGATGATAGAGCTAGGTGATCACGAACGCTTTTAAGAAACACCGGGCCGAATTCTGTCATACGCACTAGACTGCCATTGTTTTCATTCATATCAAAAGAGAAGGAGCAAACATTCTGGCTAGCTTGAATACTATATAGACCAACTCTATAGCCTTGGCTGACAAGCTCGACTTTCAACGTATCAGCAAAAACATCTGCCCAGGACTTCCCGTTGACAGGAGAAGTGTACAGTGTGCTTCTTATTTTGTAGCAGCCGACCCAACCTTCCGAGTGTATGACCTGGGTGACTCGAGTTGACACTTCGTGCTTGTCACCTCCGCGGTCGTTTGCAAATATCGATACGGAGAAGAACGCAAGTAGACAAGCTGACATTTTTTCACTCTTCTACTCCTACTGTAGGATACTACAGTCCTTTGTTGGGCACCTTCGTACTACAGAGGTTCCACCGCATCCGAAACACAACCGGGCAATTGCTCCACACTTTACGGACAACTTACTTTATATTTAACGCATCCACCTCAACCCTTATTTTACCCCTTAAATTTTCACTCACACCCAGGCGCTCGTCATTAACCACCTTTAGATAATCTCCCACGTTATCCCGGGAGACAGGATCACAACGAAGTACATTATTTACATCAAGCGTAGGATCCACTCGACTATTCGGACCACTTATATATTTCTTTATATTTGGAAAGCCTTTAGAAAGTAGATCCAAAGAGGGATAACCATCATCTCTGATCCATTGATCTGAGCGATCAAATTTCCCAGAACACATCATATCGGTGCGGATTGCCAATACACAGGCTTGGGGAAGCGCGATAAAAACACAATAGTAACGCTCATGATTTTCTACTACCTCGCCTGCATCGTTCGTCACTTCCCCCTTGTCTAGCGCGCCCACCCAGACCAGGTTGCAAGAGGGTGAAAAGTGGCCGGAGAGTTCATCTTTAACAAATGGAATAGCCATTGGACTCAATTCGATGTAATCAGTAACGCTCTTATCGTTTGAGAACCTTACCTTAGTGTAGGTTTTTTCGGTTTGCCTATCGTTTATATCTTCGTCAAAAAAAACAATTTTTCCACATGTATCTCCTGTCTTTTTCTTGAGATCTTCGGTGAGCAACACTACACCCCCATGCTTATTTAAACTAGAGGACCACTCACCAAAAACCTCAGAACCTGCAACAAAAAAAAGCAATAAAAAATAATATTTTTTCACGACCTTTACCTGGCAGCAAAGTAACGCCACTTTATATTGATCATCTTTTCTCATAACTCATTGAGCGTTGAGCGTTCATCAGACCGAAATCTACTCTAGTTGCAGAAGTGTTGGCCGCCTATCCAAACGAAGGAAGTGATGTACCTTCGTCTTTTCCGGCAACCCAATACCGGCGGCCGCCGCCCCCCATCAACGCAAACTCATTACACGGTTCTTTTCCGCTTTTACATCGTCCACTGCCTACCTGCCAATCTTGACCGCAATATCATAAATCGCGCTGTACTTGCCGGCCCAAGGCGGCAGATACCATTCGCTGGCGTTATAGGCAGTCAAGCCTCACAGGTGCCTTAACCCCCTCTGTTCTGCAAGACCGCACCCGGATTTTCTTCATTTAGTTCGCCTTGATCGTTTAAGCCCAACAATCAACCGGGGGCAACCTCACTTAAATCGATAGATAGATAAAGTGCCTCACACGCGATAAAACCCACAGTTCACGGATTAACTCTAGAGAGACAAATAGTTACCCCAAATGCATTTAACACGTTCACCACCACCCTGCAAAGAATAGCCCCCTACCACGGAAAACAGTGTTTGATCCAACAAAAGAAGGGGGGACATATAACTAATCACATCACCCGCTCTGGACTGAATATCTGGATCAATATTTAACTCGCGCAGCAATATGCCATCCTCTACTACGCATGCATCAAGCAGAGCCAAGCTTCCCTCATAGCTTCGCCATGATGAGATTCGATCCATTTTCCTTATAAGTGAGCCCTTTGCGTTATACACTGCTAAGCTGGCCACAAGCTCTTGCCCCGCACCATCGCCACTAAAATAGCCATCCCTGACAAACACCACATAATAATTTTCACTTAACAACTGCACAGCAATCGGCTTCAAATCACCGTTATTACCCTTCCTCATTTTTCCTTCGTCATGTATTTCAAACTCATACATTTCAGACTGCAAGCAGTGAGCAGAAAGCCGCAATGACTTAGTCAGCTTGTAACTGGCCTTTTTATCAGAATCATCAGACTCACTTTCAGAACCCAAAGGCGGATAACTTTTGAATAGTCTAAAGGTACTTACTGAAAATCCACCTTCAGAAACTATCGTTGCGTTATACTTCAGACTAGCCGCACACAACTCAGTTTTTTCTGGCTCGTCCTGATCGGGTGCAATATCTGCATAAGCCTTTGCTTCAAACCAAAGGACCAATGCAAAAAAACATGCACTCCATAAAAATATTAAATTCATTCCGCGATCTCTTTTAACTTTGGAGAGAAACCCGCCACATGAAGATGGTGGTGGTGTTCGGGATAGTGAATAGTGCGCGACAGAAGCTTCTGCGCCCCATTCTTGGTATACCTCCATGCATACTGCGTCTTCCAACCAAACTTAAAGAATGCCTGATTAAGCCTATTCTGTCTTTCTTCATCTAGGGAGATTACACCGCTTACCGTATCAAGAAGAGTTGAGACACTCCAACTCTTATCAAGACGCATAAACATAAAATCCCCATTCTCCCCATTTATATGTGACTTGCTGATACCAGGCGTCCCATCCACGTTACTGAATCCAGTTGACGCAACATCCTCATACCCTACCTCCATCAAGGCACCGATCAACGCTGCCAGAGCTGTTTGATTTAAAAACCTCCTATCAGTTCCGAAAAAGCGAAATCCAAACTCCCTAGCTGAATTAGTTCCAAGCTGGGCGACATCCATCAAATATATGAAATCAGTTCCCGCTATTCCTTTCTTTATCCAGCGCACTGCCTTCTGACCGATAAAAACACCAAAGTCATGCTCCTTATTATCGGATGAAATATAAATATACCTTGCATCTTTCATTCTTTCGGCTTCGAGCCCAACAGGGACTAAGCGCTCAATAAGACCTGTGCTCTGGTAAATGCGATAAGTCACCATTGCGTCTGGAGTCGCAAGTCTTCCCACCAACCCAATCGGATGAAAGTGATAAACCTTCGCCCCCTCTGGCAACCCAACATCCGCGGCCACCTCCCCCCACCAACGCAATTTCATCACGCGGTTCTTTTCCGCTTTCACATTGTCCATGGCCCACTTGCCGAGCTTGACCGCGATTTCGGAGATCACGCCGTACTTGCCGGCCCAGGACGGGACGTGCCATTCGCTGGTGTGATAGGCAATCAAGCCTCCCAGGCGCTTTGCAAGCGCTCGGTTCTGCAAGGTGGCGTCCAGGTTTTCTTCACTGAGTTCGCCCTGGTTGTTCAAGCCCATGAGTTGGCGGATGTGTTTGAAGAATGGGGTTTCTTCGGGTCGCTGGCCGCCTCTGAGGAAGTCGACGAAGGCGCTGGCGGTGCCGTCCCACCAGGTTCCGGCTTGGTTGCTGGCGGCGTCGACGACGTCGAAACCGGGCCAATGCCAGGGGGTCAGGCGGCGGTCGGTGTCTTTGGCCCAGCCGTGGACGATGGAGCCGTCTGCTGCCAGGACTTGGACGTTGACCCAACTCTGCTGGTGGTCATCCTGCTGCTCGGTGGTGTGGCGGGTGATGCCCGTGGTCCAGTCTGTCGCCAGGTCGATGACCGAGGGGGCATCGTCCCTGGGTTCGGCTTTGATCGGGTCGCCCTGGCGCAGCCGCACCAGGGTCCAGTGCTGTTTCGGCAGGTTTTCGGCGTAACGGCGGCTGTCGAGCAGAAAGCGCGGCACATCCTCGGCGCTGAAGATTTCCAGGTGCAGCATGGGGCGCGTGGCCGGCTGGTTGGCCAGCAAGGTGTCGGAGCTGGAGACTTGCTGGCCCAGGTGGCCGATGACCTCGCCCATGCTGAGCGGAATCGGTGGCGCAGGGATCTCGATGTTGTCGAAGGCGGCGGGTGCGCTGAACGCATCCAATTCCTCCAGATACACCCGACTCGGAACCTGCAGCTCAGTGATTTGAACGCCGTCCGGTTGGGTGGCAATACCGCCCTCGACAATGCGCCGGACCAGGCCCCATTTATCATTCCCTGCCATCGGCTCGATTTCGATCACTGAGCCGCGGACCAGTATTCCCAGTTCGGTGCTGCTATCCAGCGCCCTGACCGTTAGGCCCTCGATCACCTGGTCGTTCAGGGTCCACTGGTTTTTGGTCTTCAGGCCGGCGCGGTGCCGTTTTTTGGGCCACCACTTGGGCGTTCGGTCGGGGGTTGCCTGGTAGCTCGCGCCATCGGCCAGGTGCATATAAAGGCTGTACAGGACAAGCTCCGGCGGCGATATGACGGCGGCGGGCTTGCACATCGGAGGCTGCGGCTTGGGTTGGCTGCCGAGCACGACGGTTGCGACCGGCGGCTCGCCGCCAAACCAGCGATTGGGCAAGGTTGTGGGCAGGCGGTCCAGGCTGTAGAGGGGGAGCCAGGGCTCAGCCACAGGTTCGCGTGTCCAGGTGGCAACCGAGGGCGGCTGGATGCGGACCTTGGCCCAGCCGTTTTGCAGTTCCATCAGTGCGACGCGTGCGTACAGCGGCAGCCAACCGACGGTGGGGCCGTGGGCTCGGGTTGCCAGTCGGGTGCCGTAGTCGGGTTCGACGGTGGCTGACGCTAAATCGTCGTCGCTGGCGGGGGCCGGCAGAGGGGGTGCTTGCAGACGATGACGAACCAGGACAAAGCCGGTGGAGTAAGGTCGCAACACAGCCGTGGCCTGGGCTTCTTGATCTTGATCGGCATTAGCGAGCGGTTCGGCACCGGCCTTCAGAGGTGTATCGGCCACCGGCGTGGCATCCGGGTAATGCTCATCGATTCGGTAGGCGACGATCTCTCCGTCGGCCACGCATTGCACCCCCTCCTCGGTGGAAAACACGTTGGCCGTGCCACGGTCGAAATGGATGCCGCCGTGAAAGTGGCCATTGTTGCCCAGGGGGAAATGGCCACCGTCCGCAAGCGCCAACCCGGCGTAGGCATCCTGGACATCCGCAAAGGCTTTGCCGTCCTTGGCGTTGAAGGGGTAGCCCATTCGGGAGGTGGGTTTGGGTGCAACGGTCATCTTTGATGTGCTCCTACAGATTCAACGGGTGAACTGCCAGTTCCAGGTCTCGTCAGCAGGCAGGCCGTCCTCGGGGTTCCCCTCAAGCGCCAGCGAGTTGCCCTTGCCTCCTCCTTGCTGAATCAACGGGCCTTTAATACTGATGGCCACCGCGCTGAGGGTGATGCCGCCGCTGTCGAGGGTGATGGTCCCGCCAGGGCCACGTATGCGCATCACTTCGCCGGCTTGTAGTTCGATGACCCGCGAGCGATGGCGAATCGCCTGGCCTGCTTGCAGTTCGGATCGGCCTTCGATGGTGAGTTCCTGATGCCCGCCGATGCTGACCCAGTGGTTGGCCGTGGTCTTGTCGCGGCGGTGATTGCCGACTTCTTCGGTGCGGTCTTTGCCGGTGCGGATGCTGTGATTGCGGCCGATGCTCAGGGTGTCGTCCTGGCCGATATCGTGTCGGCGGTCTTGGCCGATATTGACCTGCTCGTTGTTGCCTACGGTTTCCTTGCGGTCGTGACCGATAGAAACAGTTTCGTCGTGCTCGACTTGTTCGCTGCGATCATGGCCAACGAAGGTGGTCTCGTCGTGCTTGATATGGATGTTCTGGTCTTTCTGCGCGTGGACGTAGATTTCCTCCTGATCCTTTTCGTCCTCGAAACGTAGTTCGTTGAAGCCTTCGCCCTTGTGGGTCTTGCTATTGATCGTCATCCGGGTCTTGTGCAGGGGCAGTTCGTAGGGCGGCAGTTGCAGGCGGTTATAAGTGCGGCCGGTGATGATCGGTTGATCTGGATCGCCGTCGTAATGCGAGACGATGACTTCCTGACCGATGCGCGGGATCGCCATATGGCCCCAGGTCGCGCCAGAGATGTTTTGCGAAACGCGGATCCAGCAGGAGCTGTATTCGTCCTCTTTCCCTTCTCGATCCCAGGGGAATTGCACCTTCACTCGGCCGTATTCGTCGGTAAATATCTCCTCATTTTTGGGGCCGACCACCGTGGCATTTTGCGGGCCGTCGATACGGGGTTTGGACAGCGGCTCTGCGCGCCATTCGGCATCGTCCGGCACCAGTTCGGCCTGGTAGCTGTAATGGGTGCCCAGCTGCGCCTCGGCACTTTCTTCAGCCTGGCTGGTGTGCTGCTTTCCGTGGTGAACGATGCTCACCGGGCGCCAGCCTCGGTTCATGTCTTCCCGTGGGTGGCCCGCAAGAGTGAAGGAAATGCCCGGTTGCAGGCGCGGATCATCGCCCTCCACCAGGGCCATGCGCGCATCGCGCCGATGACCACGTAGGCGGTTTTCAGCGAAGGGTTTGCCGGCCTCGTCAAACTTGGCGCGGGCCGGGTAATCGTAACGTTCGTATTGGCGACCTTGATGGTCGAGATCGACGCCATCACGGCTGTGCTGGTGGCTGTAGCGGGGATGGAGAAAGGTGTAATCGCGCTGGGTCTGGCGCGCGGTGCGCACGTTTTCGCTGTAGGCGAATCGGCGCAGAGACGGTTGCGGCTGATCGCCGCCGGGCGTGGGGTTGTATTGCACCGGCTCATCACCCACGCGACCGTGGATAAAAAGACGGTCGCTGTGAACCAGTTGGTGACCTTCGGTACTGTGTCGAAAGGAATAAAAGAACCCTTCCTCGCGCATGATGCGTTCGACAAAGTGGTAGTCGGTGTCGCCGGCCTGCACGCAGTATTCGCGGGCTTGGTGTTCGGTGGTGAGGCATTGTTCGTAGTCGTGAGTCAGGCCATGAGCCTTGAGCACTGCCTCGGTAATCTGCGGCACGGTAAGGGTCTGAAAAATGCGCCAGTCGGAACTGAGCTTCAACCGCGCCAAGCGCGGCTCAATCACTGCCGAATAGCGCGTACGCCTGAAACCACTGTCGTGCTGAACAAAGGAGGACACGGCGCCATGTACATAGCGCACGGGCGTCTCACCGTGCCAGAGGGTCAGCAGTGCAGGTCGATCCAGCACCTGCTCGAAGTCGATGGCGGGATTGGCACTACTCAGTTCGACAGCCAGATGAAAGGTCTGGGACAGCGCTTCATGCAAGGTGAACTCAACAACGTCAAAAGACTCGTTGTTAATGCTGAAGGTAAAGCGCAGATCGGCTTGGCTGGCCATGCATAACTCCCTGTGACTGAGTTCCTGATCTCTAAAGCCCTGGGCCTGTACCGGCCGGCAGGGTTGTCGCCTGACTGCGGGAATCTAGAGTGGGGAGCGAGCGTGGGGCTATAAGGTGAGTCTGAAACTCACCCAGGACTTGACCAAGCACGTAGATGATAAGCATTATCATCAACTGCAAAAAATGGATCAGGCCCCGCTGTGAGTCAATCGCGCTTCAACAATGTCTTCCTCACTCAACGAATTTCTCTGCTGCGCACGCTGGAGCGGATGGTCGATAACCACAGCACCGCCGAGGACCTGCTGCAGGAAACCTACCTTCGTGTGACCCGGGCCCTCAATGAACGGGCCATCGATCACCTCGAACCCTTTGTGTTCCAGACCGCGCGCAACCTGGCTCTGGACCACTTGCGCGCGCGCCGCATCCAGGGCAGGACCCTGCTCGAAGACGTGCCGATGGAGGTGGTGGAGAACGTCGCCGCCCCCACCAGCAGCGCAGAAGATGCGGCCCATGCCGAACAACTGCTTGAGCGCCTGAACCTCAGCCTCAATCAGCTCAGCCCGCGCCAGCAGCGGATTTTTATCCTCAGCCGCCTGCACGGTCACAGTTACCAGGAGATCGCCGAAGAACTGCGGGTGTCCCTGAGCACGGTGCAAAAGGAATTGAAACTGATCATGGCCATCTGCATCGGCATCGCCGAACGCCTGGACTCACAGTGAGTCTTAGAACCTGTTCACGATCCAGCGAGCGATGCTCAGCCACTTTTTAATGCCCCATGAAACAGGCACAGCGGATCGTGAACAGGTTCCGAGCTGATGATCGGAACGACTGCGTCAGCCCCGGGGGTTTGCTAACCTTGCCCGGCTTTCGCTCTCTCTTGAAAAAACAGCTGTGCACAGACACAGCCGAGGAACACCCGTGACGGATACTCACCGCGCCGAGCCGCCTACCCCCTCGGGCGCCTCTCCACAGGAGCTGGCCATGGATCAGGCGCTGGACTGGCTGATCGTGCTGGACCATCCCAGTGCCGAGCAAACCCGACAATTCCAGCAATGGCTGGCGGCCTCCGCACTCAATGCCCAGGCCTTCGAGAAAGCCCAGGCGATCTGGAACGGCCCGCACGTGGCGCAATCCGCCGTCGCCCTCGACAGCACCCCACCCAAGGTGTCACGCCTGGCCCGCCTGCGACCCCACTGGAAACCCCTGGCCACGGCCGCGGTACTGGTGCTCGGGCTGTTCAGTTTCAGCAATCTGCCCCTGCGCCTGCAGGCCGACCACCTGACCCAGGTCGGCGAACGTCAGCGCCTGCAACTGGAAGACGGCTCCAAGGTGCTGCTCAATACCAACTCGGCGTTTTCCAGCGACATCGACGATCAGCAGCGCGTGGCCCGGCTGTATCAGGGCGAAGCTTATTTCGAGATCCCGGCCAACCGCGGCCTGCCCCTGGAGCTGGAGGCCGGCCCGGTCCGGGCCAGCGTGCGCGATACCACCTTTGCCGTGCGCTATCTGGACGGCATTGCCCAGGTCCAGGTGCAGCGCGGCGCTATCGACTTGCGGGCGACCCATGCCGACCAGCGCATTCGCCTGTCCGCCGGGGAAAGCGTGCGCGTCGGCCCCCAGGGCTTCGAACGCCCGGCCAAACTCGATGCAGACAAGGAGCTGGCCTGGGTCCAGGGGCGCCTGGTGTTCGAAAACTGCCCGATGAGCCAGGTCCTGGCCGAACTGCGGCGCTATTACCCGGGCTGGATCGTCAACAACAACCCGCGTCTGGCCGATGTGGCCGTGACCGGCAATTATCGCCTCGACCAGCCCCTGAATGTGGTGCGATCCCTGGCCCACATCACCTCGGCGCGGCTCTCGGAATTCCCGGCGCTGGTGATCATCAACTGAGAATAATTATTTTTACTCGATAGCCTTGGGTCGTACGTCTCGTTATAGCCAATGCAATTGATTCGCATTTTAAATGCTGATCTGCACCTATAAGATTCGTGCGACCCGGAGCGCTTTCGATGTCCTCTCGCCTCAACAGCCGATCCCCTGTTCCCTCTGCCCGCCTGCAAAGTTGCACCCTGTCGTTGCTGACCGCAGCGATCCTGCTGGCCGGCGCCCAGGCCACGCCCGCCATGGCCGCCACTGCCCCGGCGCAGTCCAGTTCGAGCATGGGCAATTATCACTTCGCCATTGCCCAGCAACCCCTGGTCTCGGCGCTCAATGCCTTTACCGCGGTCACCGGCTGGCAGGTGGGGCTGCCCGCAGAACTGGGCGCCGGCGTCGCCTCCCCTGGTGTGCGCGGCTCGCTGCCGCCGGAAAAAGCCCTGGACCGGCTGCTGGCAGGCACCAACCTGAACTATCGCAAACTGGGGAACAACACCATCGTCCTGGAAAAGCGCAGCGGCGCCGACGTGGTCAACCTGCAGCAGATGACCATCAGTGCGACCCGCCAGGAACAGGACGTCAGTTCGGTGCCGAGCACGGTGACGGTGCAGGACCGCACCCAGCTCGACCGGCAGAACGTGAATAACATCAAGGAGCTGACGCGCTACGAACCCGGCGTATCGGTCGGTGGTGCAGGCAAGCGCGGTGGCGGCATCAGCGGCTACAACATCCGCGGCATCGACGGCGACCGGATCCTGACCCAGGTGGATGGGGTCGAAGTGCCCAGCAGCTTCTTCAACGGCCCCTACGCCGAAACCCAGCGCAACTACGTCGACCCGGAAATCATCAAGCGCGTGGAAATCCTGCGCGGCCCGGCCTCGGCGCTCTACGGCAGCAACGCCATCGGCGGCGCGGTGAGCTATTTCACCCTCGACCCGGACGACATCATCAAACCCGGCCAGGACCTGGGCGCACGCCTGAAAACCGGCTACAGCTCCTCCGACAACAGCTGGCTGACCTCCGGCACCTTCGCCGGGCGCAGCGGTGAGTTCGACGGTTTGCTGCACCTGAGCCAGCGCAACGGCCGTGAAACCGAGTCCTACGGCAGCACCGGCGGCACCGGCCTGAAACGCACCGAAGCCAACCCGGAAACCGTGCGCACCACCAACGTGCTGGCCAAGCTGGGCTGGAATTACAACGACGATTCGCGCCTGGGCCTGACCTACGAAAAGTACAAGGACGACCGTGACAGCAATCAACGCAGCGTGGTCGGCGGCTTGTTCTTCAACGGCATGGGCAGCAACCTGTATCGCGCCCGTACCGCCAACGACACCGTCACCCGCGAGCGTTTCGGCCTGGAGCACAGCTTTGCCCTCGACAGCCTGCTGGTGGACAAGATCAAGTGGAGCCTGAACTACCAGATCGCCAAGACCGACCAGCATGCCGATGAGATCTACCAATCCGGGCGCCGCGTGGCCCGCACCCGCGACACCCTGTACCAGGAAAAACAGTGGGTCTTCGACGCCCAGCTGGACAAGGCGTTCAGCATTGCCGATACCGAACACCTGCTGACCTACGGCACCAACATCAAGCAACAGAAAGTCACCGGTTACCGCTCCGGCACCGCCGTCTGCCTCAACGTGGCCACCAACTGCCCGGTCATCGGCGGGCCGAGCCTGATGCCGGCGGACAGCCTGGTCAAATCCAGTGACTTCCCGGACCCGACCATCAACACCTACGGCGTGTTCGTCCAGGACCAGATTCGCTGGAACGACTGGACCTTCCTGCCGAGCCTGCGCTACGACTACACCCAGCTCAAACCCCACGTGACCGATCAGTTCATCAATACCATCGTCGCTGCCGGCGGCAGTGCCAGCGAAATCGACGCCAAGGAAAAAACCTGGCATCGCCTGTCGCCCAAGTTCGGCCTGACCTACGCCCTGACCGAGCAGTACACCTGGTACGGCCAGTACGCCGAAGGCTTCCGCACACCGACCGCCAAGGCCTTGTACGGGCGCTTCGAAAACCCGGGCCTCGGCTACTCGGTCACGCCGAACCCGAACCTGAAGCCGGAGAAAAGCCAGAGCTGGGAAACCGGCCTGCGCGGCAACTTCGAGCACGGCAACTTCGATGTGGCGGTGTTCTATAACAAGTACCGCGACTTCATCAACGAAGACGCCATTGCTCCGGGCTACAACCAGGTCAAGTTCCTCAGCGCCAACATCAAGCACGCCACCATCAAGGGCGCGGAAGTCAAAGGCCGCCTGAACCTGGACGCCCTGGGCGCTCCCCAGGGGCTCTACACCCAGGGCTCGGTGGCTTACGCCTACGGCCGCAACGCCGACAACGGCGAGCCGCTCAACAGCGTCAACCCGCTCAAGGGCGTGTTTGGCCTGGGCTACGACCAGGACAACTACGGCACCCTGCTCAGCTGGACCCTGGTCAAACGCAAGGATCGGGTGGATGACAACGCATTCAAGGCGCCGGACGGCCTGACCAGCAGCAGCCAGTTCAAGACCCCGGGCTTCGGCATTCTCGACCTGACCGGCTTCTACAAGGTCACCGACGACGTCACCGTCAACGCCGGCCTGTACAACCTGACCGACAAGAAATACTGGAACTGGGACGACGTACGCGGCTACGACGGGGTCGGCGAAGCCGGCATGCTCAACCCCGCCAACCTCGACCGCCTGACCGCTCCCGGGCGCAACGTCTCGGTCAATCTGGTGTGGGATATCTGATCCATCCAGCGCCTCGCTGCCCTTTTTTTTCATGGGCAGTGAGGTTTTTTTACTGTGTCGCGTCTTCTTGTTCGTCTAGTCACTTAAGTGCATCTCATTCTCAAGGACATCTTCATGACCGCCCAGGATTCTACCCAGCCTCATCACCTGCGCTCGCAACGCCTGAACCAGATCACCCACGAGCCGCACACCAAGCTCGACACCCTGGTCAAGGCCCACGCGCCGTTTGAAACCCAGGGCAACTTCGCCCGCTTCGTGGTTGCGCAGTACCTGTTCCAGTCGGAACTGGTGGACCTGTACAACGATGCCGAACTGAACAAAATCGTCCCTGACCTCGCGGCCCGCTGCCGCGCCGAAGCGGCCAAGGCCGACCTGGCCGACCTCGACACCGAAGTCCCGGCACCGGTAGCCGGCGCGGTGAGCAACCCGAGCCAGGCCGAAGCCCTGGGCTGGATCTTCGTTTCCGAAGGCTCCAAGCTCGGCGCCGCGTTCCTGATCAAGCGCGCCGTAGGCCTGGGCCTGAGCGAAACCTTCGGTGCTCGCCACCTGGGCGAACCGGCCGGCGGCCGTGCCGAAGGCTGGAAGAGCTTCGTCAAGACCCTCGACGGCCTGACGTTCAGCGCCGAAGAAGAAGCCGCGGCGGAAAAAGGCGCCCTGGATGCCTTCAACCGCTTCACCGTGCTGCTCGAACAGGCTTACGCCAGCGCCCCGGAACTGGCCTGACGCAACCTGGGCAGGCCAGGCCCGACAAGGGCTGGCTTGCCCCTTTCAGCGACTTGGGTACCTGGCTTGAGCCGCCGCCAGCTTGCCGGCGATGGCTTTTTTCAGAAAACCGACCCAGGATTAAGCCTCTGCTCGTCACTCACCAGCGAACCCATGACCCGCTCCCCCCGACCCGCCTCGAAGCTCTCGCGCCTGCTCTTCGGCCTGCTGGCCTACACCAGCCTGGCCATCGGCCTGATCGCCATCGTCGTGCCTGGCCTGCCGACCACCGAATTCATCCTGCTGGCCGCCTGGGCCGCCACCAAAAGCTCGCCACGCCTCAGCGCCTGGCTGGAAAACCATCGCCTGTTCGGCCCCATCCTCAGTAACTGGCGCAACGGCAAGATCGTCAGCCGCCGGGCCAAGGTCAGCGCCACCCTGAGCATGCTGCTGTGCGCCGGACTGATGCTGGCCCTGCTCAATCATCACTGGACGATGTACCTGGCCATCGGCGGCATGAGCCTGGGCAACCTGTGGATCTGGTCGCGGCCAGAGGCCTTGCCTCAGATTTCCTAGCCGAAGATGACCGCTCGTCGGCTGCGTCTCACGCAAATGCCGCGCAAGCCGATGTTCCGGGCATAGCGCTGAATGGACTTGGCGCCATGAGTCATCCGACTCAAGGCTCATCACCTGTCCCTTCGCGAGATCGCCCCATGCTCGACTCTCTCTCCATCCGCCTGAAAATCGTGCTGTTGTCCGGACTGTGCCTGCTGGGCGTGGTCGGGTTGATCGTTGGCATGAACCTCTACCAGACCAACCAGAACAACCAGTTGGTCAGCACCTCCAGCACCCGGATGCTCACGGGCAGCGTGCAGAACCTGTTGCAATCCAGAGCGGGCGAACAGGCGGTCAGGCTGCAACGGAGTTTCGGCGACAGCCTGCTGGCAGTGACCGCCCTGGCCGACCAGGTCAAGGATCTGCGGGCCATGGCCGGCAAACGCGCCCTCGAAGCCTCGGCGCTGCGTGAAGAACTGAACCAGAGCCTGAAGACCGCATTCGAGCGCAATGCCAAGGTGCTGGGCATCTGGCTGGCCTTCGAGCCCGACGCCCTCGACGGCAAGGACAGCGAGTTCGCCAATGACCTGGCCCGGGGCTCCAACGAGCACGGGCGCTTCGCCAGCTACTGGAGCCGCGCCGGCGGCACCGGGCTGAACACGGTGATGACCAACGAAGACCTGAGCAAAACCACCCTCAGCCTCAGCGGTACGCCCTACAACAGCTGGTACACCTGCCCACGCGACGGCAAGCGCACCTGCCTGCTGGACCCCTACGCCGATACCGTCGGCGGCAAGTTGATGCTGATGACCACCATTTCCCTGCCGTTGATCATCGACGGCAAGGTGCTGGGGGTGATCGGCGTCGACATCGCCCTGGACTCCCTGCAAGCCGCTGCCGCTGACGCCCAGCGTGAACTGTTCAACGGTGCCGGGCATATGCTGATCGTCTCCGGCAGCGGGGTCCTGGCCGCCTACAGCTCGGACGCGAGCAAAGTCGGCAAGAACATCGGCGACACCCTCGGCGCCGACGGCAAGGACGTGCTCCAACTGCTAAACGGCAACAGCCCGCAAACCCTGCAACAGGGCGACCTGATCCGCAGCGTGTACCCGGTGAGCCCGATTGCCGACGCCAAGCCCTGGGGCGTGGCCATCGACTTGCCACAGCAGGTGCTGCTGGCCGACTCGATAAAGCTCCAGGCCGTGCTCGATGACGCCCAGGCCAGCGGTACCCTCAAGGCCTTGCTGGTGGCCACCGGCGCCGGCCTGCTGGGCCTGTTGCTGATCTGGCTCAGCGCCTCGGGCGTGACCCGGCCGATCAACAGCGTGGCGCAGATGCTCAAGGCCATTGCCAGCGGCGACGGTGACCTGACCCAACGCCTGCACTACAGCAAACAGGACGAGTTGGGCGAACTGGTGAACTGGTTCAACCGTTTCCTCGACAAGCTGCAGCCGACCATTGCCCAGATCAAGCAGAGCATCACCGACGCCCGTGGCACCGCCGATCAGTCTTCGGCCATCGCCCGCCAGACCAGCGAAGGCATGCAGGTGCAGTTCCGTGAAATCGACCAGGTGGCCACCGCCTCCAACGAAATGAGCGCCACCGCCCATGACGTTGCCAACAGCGCTTCCAACGCAGCCAACGCGGCACGCGGCGCCGACCAGTCGGCCCGGGAAGGCATGACCATCATCGAGCGCAGCACCCGTGATATCAGCACCCTGGCCGAGGAAGTGAGCAAGGCGGTGACCGAGGTCGAAGCCCTGGCGGTCAACAGCGAACAGATCGGCTCGGTGCTGGAGGTGATCCGCAGCATTGCCGAGCAGACCAACCTGCTGGCCCTCAACGCCGCCATCGAAGCCGCCCGCGCCGGGGAAAGCGGACGCGGGTTCGCGGTGGTCGCCGACGAGGTGCGCAACCTGGCCAAACGCACCCAGGACTCGGTGGAAGAAATCCGCCAGGTGATCGAACGCATCCAGAACGGCACCCGTGGCGTGGTGGCGACCATGCACTCGAGCCAGACCCAGGCCCACAACAACGCCGGCCAGATCCAGCAGGCCGTGCAGGCCCTGGGCAAGATCAGCGATGCGGTGACGGTCATCAGCGACATGAACCTGCAGATCGCCAGCGCCGCCGAACAGCAAAGCGCCGTGGCCGAAGAGGTCAACCGCAATGTCTCGGCGATTCGCAGCGTGACCGAAACCCTGACCGAGCAGGCCACTGAGTCGGCGAAGGTCAGCAGCCAGTTGAACGCGCTGGCGACACACCAGATGAAATTGATGGATCAGTTCCGGGTGTAACCGTCCCAGGCACTACCGACCGCTGTTGGTCATGAGGGAACCGCCGGCTCTGCCAGCGGGTTCTCGACAGCCGCAGCGGTTTCGGGGTGCAATGCCCCTCCTGCTCTGGAGGGCCTGCCATGACCGACATTCTCACGTCCATTCAAGCTGCGCTGGGGCTCTCCCAGTCGTCCATCGACTTCAGCGAAACCGGGGCCCTGCCCTCGGCCTTTGCCGTGACCGATCTGGCCAGCGCCAGTATCGCCAGCGCCGGCCAGGCCGTGGCCGAGTTGCTACATCGGCAGACCGGGCGCCTGCCGGCGCTGCGGGTCGACCGACGCCTGGCGTCGTTCTGGTTCGCCACGTCACTGCGCCCGATCGGCTGGAACATGCCACCGCTGTGGGACCCGGTTGCCGGAGATTACCCGACCCAGGACGGCTGGATCCGCCTGCACACCAATGCGCACCATCACCGGGCGGCTGCCGAACAGGTGCTGGGCCGGGTCAGCGAGCGCAGCGCCATGGCGGCCAAGGTGGCGCAGTGGGGCAAAACCGAACTGGAACAGGCGGTGGTCGACGCTGGCGGTTGTGCGGCGCAGATGCGCAGCTGGGCGCAATGGCAGGCCCATCCCCAGGGGCAGGCGGTACAGGCCGAGCCCTTGGTGGCGGTGATTGAAAATCCGCCGACCGCGCTCGGAACCTGGTCGGGAAGCCCGGCCCAGCCGCTGGCCGGGATCAAGGTATTGGACCTGACCCGGGTGCTGGCCGGGCCGATCGCCAGCCGCTTTCTCGCCGGGCTGGGGGCCGATGTGCTGCGTATCGACCCGCCGCTCTGGAATGAGCCCGGGGTGGTCCCGGAGGTCACCCTGGGCAAGCGTTGCGCACGCCTGGATCTGCATGACCCGGCCGACCGCAGCACCTTCGAAAGCCTGCTCGGGGAGGCCGATATCCTGCTCCACGGTTACCGCGCCGACGCCCTGGAACGCCTCGGTTATGGCGTGGCGCAACGCCAGGCCCTGGCCCCGGGGCTGATCGATGTCTGTCTGAACGCCTACGGCTGGAGCGGCCCCTGGCAGAACCGCCGGGGTTTCGACAGCCTGGTACAGATGAGCTGCGGGATTGCCGACGCCGGCATGATCTGGAAGCACGCCGACCAGCCCGTGCCCCTGCCAGTCCAGGCCCTGGACCACGCCACCGGCTACCTGATGGCCGCCAGGGCGATTCGCGCCCTGGACCAGCGCCTGCAGACCGGCGCCGGCAGCAGTTCGCGCCTGTCCCTGGCCCGTACCGCGCAGTTACTGCTGGAGCACAGCGCAGGCCCCTGCGAGCAGCCGCTATGCGCGGAAACAGCCGAGGACCAGGGCTTGCTGGTGGAACAGACTCCCTGGGGCCCGGCCCATCGCCTGCAAGTGCCGTTGCATATCAGCGGCTCGCCGTTGCAGTGGGCCCTCCCGGCCAGTGAACTGGGGTCCCATCGGGCCAAATGGTGATGGCCGGCCCAAAGGCAGCCAGGGCCCTCGCCACAGGGCGCTGGGCGGGAGGATTCAAAGCCTTAGCAGGCCGCTGTACAGGCCGTAGGCCGCCAGTGCCGCGCCCATGATCACGGCGGCGAAGATCAGCTTCTCGAAGCGGGTAAACAGCGGTTCGCCCTGCTCCCGTTTGGCCTGGGCGAACAGCACCACCCCCGGCGCATAGAGCAACGCCGACAGCAGCAGGTACTTCAGGCCGCCGGCATACAGCAGCCAGACCGCGTAGGTCAGGGCGATGGCGCCGATGAACAGGTCCTTCATGCGCTGCGCCGAGGCCTGCTCGTAGGTTTCACCGCGGCCGCTGAGCAGCACCGCATAGGCCGCCGACCACAGGTACGGCACCAGGATCATCGACGAGGCGAGGTAGATCAGGCTGGTGTAGGTACCGGCGGAGACCAGCGTGATCACCAGGAAAATCTGGATCATGCAGTTGGTCAGCCACAGCGCATTGACCGGAACGTGGTTGGCGTTTTCCTTTTTCAGGAAGGCCGGCATGGTCCGGTCGCGGGCGGTGGCGTAAAGGATCTCCGCGCACAACAAGGCCCAGGACAGCAACGCGCCCAACAGCGAGACCGCCAGGCCGATGCTGATCAGCAACGCGCCCCAGGGCCCGACGATATGCTCCAGCACCGCCGCCAGGGACGGGTTCTGCAACTGGGCCAGTTCCGGCTGAGTCATGATCCCCAGGGACAGCACGTTGACCAGCACCAGCAACGCCAGCACCCCGAGAAAACCGATCACCGTGGCCCGACCGACATCGGAGCGTTTCTGCGCCTTGGCCGAGTAGACACTGGCGCCCTCGATGCCGATGAACACGAACACCGTGACCAGCATCATGCTGCGCACCTGATCCATCACGCTGCCGAAATTCGGGTTGCTGCGGCCCCAGATATCGCGAGTGAACACGTCGGCCTTGAACGCCACGGCGGCGATCACGATAAACATCAGGATCGGCAGGATCTTGGCCACGGTGGTCAGTTGATTGATGAACGCCGCCTCCTTGATCCCGCGCAGCACCAAAAAGTGCACCGCCCACAGCAGCACCGAGGCACAGCCAATGGCAACGGGGGTGTTGCCCTGGCCGAACACCGGGAAGAAGTAGCCCAGGGTGCTGAATAGCAGCACGAAGTAGCCGACGTTGCCCATCCAGGCACTGATCCAGTAGCCCCAGGCCGAAGAGAAGCCCATGTAATCGCCAAACCCGGCCTTGGCATAGGCGTAGACCCCGGAATCCAGCTCCGGCTTGCGATTGGCCAGGGTCTGGAAGACGAAGGCCAGGGTCAGCATGCCGACGGCGGTGATCGCCCAGCCGATCAGGATCGCACCGGCATCGGCACGCGCCGCCATGTTCTGCGGCAACGAGAAAATCCCGCCGCCGATCATCGACCCCACCACCAGGGCAATAAGCGCACCGAGTCGAAGCTTTTGCGCCGGTTGTGCCATCCCTACCTCTGCATTCATGAGTCCATCCGGCGTCAACGCTACACGCAATTAAATAACTTCTACAGATTTACGTATGACTCAGTAAGTCAATTAACCATCGCTTTTTCTATAAATGGCATCACAACTCGTGGAACGCGCTGAATAACCGGCGCTTTTATCGAGCCCACGTACTAAGTGCCATCATTATGACCTGTTTCAATACCGTTACATGATTTGCACATTCGGCAAAACGAACTAGCTTGAACCCTCGTCGCCGATGAGAAGTCTTGTTGTTCACGCAGCTTCAAGGCTCTGTAAAGCGCTTTCCAGACGCCCAATGATCATATGGAAATGTTCCTTAAGTCATTCATAAACAATGGAATGTAGCAATGAACTGATCTAAGTCAGCTATTCAAAATGATATCAGCCCTACGCTGACAACTCTCTTCTCCTGCATTGGAGTCATGCAATGTCTGACACTCCCGGAAAACTACGATTAGGTGCGCTAGTCGCCTTGGTAGTCGGCTCGATGATTGGCGGCGGGATCTTCTCATTACCGCAAAACATGGCCGCCAGTGCCGACGTCGGTGCAGTTCTTATTGGTTGGGCCATTACCGCGGTGGGGATGCTGACCCTGGCTTTTGTGTTCCAGACCCTGGCCAATCGCAAGCCGGACCTGGACGGCGGTGTCTACGCCTACGCCAAGGCCGGTTTCGGCGATTACATGGGTTTTTCCTCGGCCTGGGGCTACTGGATCAGCGCCTGGCTGGGCAACGTCGGCTACTTCGTGCTGCTGTTCAGCACCCTGGGTTACTTCTTCCCGATCTTTGGCGAGGGCAATACGCCCGCCGCGGTGATCGGCGCCTCGGTGCTGCTGTGGGCCGTGCACTTTCTGGTGCTGCGCGGGATCAAGGAAGCGGCGTTCATCAACCTGGTGACCACGGTCGCCAAAGTCGTGCCATTGCTGCTGTTTGTGCTGATCGCGATCTTCGCCTTCCGCCTGGATATCTTCACCGCTGACATCTGGGGCGTGAAAAACCCGGACCTGGGCAGCGTGATGAACCAGGTGCGCAACATGATGCTGGTCACCGTCTGGGTATTTATCGGCATCGAGGGCGCGAGCATCTTCTCGTCGCGGGCGGAAAAACGCTCGGACGTGGGCAAGGCCACGGTCATCGGCTTTATCACCGTGCTGCTGTTCCTGGTCCTGGTGAACGTGCTGTCCCTGGGGATCATGACCCAACCGGAACTGGCCAAGCTGCAGAACCCGTCGATGGCCGCCGTGCTGGAGCATGTGGTCGGCCACTGGGGCGCGGTGCTGATCAGCGTCGGCCTGATCATCTCGCTGCTGGGGGCATTGCTGTCGTGGGTGCTGCTGTGTGCGGAGATCATGTTCGCCGCGGCCAAGGACCACACCATGCCGGAGTTCCTGCGCAAGGAAAACGCCAACCACGTACCGGTCAATGCGCTGTGGCTGACCAATGCCATGGTCCAGCTGTTCCTGATCATCACCCTGTTTTCGGCCAGTACCTACCTGTCGCTGATCTACCTCGCGACCTCGATGATCCTGGTGCCCTACCTGTGGTCCGCGGCCTACGCGGTACTGCTGGCGGTGCGTGGCGAAAGCTACGAACAGGCCCTGGCCGAACGCAAGAAAGACCTGTTCATCGGCGCCATCGCCCTGATCTATGCGATCTGGCTGCTCTATGCCGGCGGCGTCAAATACCTGCTGCTGTCCGCCCTGCTCTATGCCCCCGGCGCGATCCTGTTCGCCAAGGCCAAGCTGGAACTGGGCAAACCGATTTTCACCAACGTCGAGAAGCTGATTTTCGCCGCGGTGGTCCTGGGCGCCCTGGTGGCGGCCTACGGACTCTACGACGGCTTCCTGACTCTGTAAGACCCGCTCGTAACATTGGATGTTATGTCACTGGAGGAACACTGTAATGACCACGGTAAAAGCTAAGTACGGCGTACATTCCGAAGCCGGCAAACTGCGCAAAGTCATGGTTTGCTCCCCAGGCCTGGCCCATCAGCGGCTGACCCCGAACAACTGCGACGAATTGCTGTTTGACGATGTGCTGTGGGTCGCCCAGGCCAAGCGCGACCACTTCGATTTCGTCACCAAAATGCGCGAGCGCGATATCGACGTGCTGGAAATGCACAACCTGTTGACCGATATCGTCGCCATCCCCGAAGCCCTGGACTGGATCCTGGAACGCAAGATCACCGCCAACCAGGTCGGCCTCGGCCTGGTCAATGAAGTCAGCTCCTGGCTGCGCAGCCTGGAGCCGCGCAAGGTGGCCGAGTTCCTGATCGGCGGGGTTTCCGCCGATGACCTGCCGAGCAGCTTCGGCGGCAAGACCATCGAAATGTTCCGCGATTTCCTCGGCCACTCCAGCTTTATTCTGCCGCCGCTGCCCAACACCCAGTTCACCCGTGACACCACCTGCTGGATCTACGGTGGCGTGACCCTGAACCCGATGTACTGGCCGGCGCGACGCCAGGAAACCCTGCTGGCCAGCGCCATCTACAAATTCCACCCCGAGTTCACCAATGCCGACTTCCAGGTCTGGTACGGCGATCCGGACCAGGAACACGGCAACGCCACCCTGGAAGGCGGCGACGTGATGCCGATCGGCAATGGCGTGGTCCTGATCGGCATGGGCGAGCGTTCCTCGCGCCAGGCCATCGGCCAACTCGCGCTGAACCTGTTCAAGCACAAGGCCGTGGAACGGGTGATCGTTGCCGGCCTGCCGAAATCCCGCGCAGCCATGCACCTGGACACCGTGTTCAGCTTCTGCGACCGCGACCTGGTGACCATCTTCCCGGAAGTGGTGAACCAGATCGTCGCCTTCACCCTGCGCCCTGATGAAAGCAAGCCGGGTGGCATCGATATCCAGCAGGAAAAAACCAGCTTCCTCGACACCGTGGCCGCCGCACTCAACCTCAAGGCCCTGCGCGTGGTGGAAACCGGCGGCAACAGCTTCGCCGCCGAACGCGAGCAGTGGGATGACGGCAACAACGTGGTGGCCCTGGAACCGGGCGTGGTGATCGGTTACGACCGCAACACCTACACCAACACCCTGCTGCGCAAGGCCGGTGTCGAAGTGATCACCATCAGCGCCGGCGAACTCGGCCGTGGCCGTGGCGGCGGCCACTGCATGACCTGCCCGATCATCCGCGATCCTATCGACTACTGATTTTTCTTCCATGCTTGCCGCCGCGCGCACCCCGAGCCGCGGCAAGTGGACGACCGAAACCAAAGGAGATCCATCATGGCTTTTAACATTCACAACCGCAGCCTGCTGAGCCTTGAGCACCACACCCCGCGTGAACTGCGCTACCTGCTGGACCTGTCCCGCGACCTCAAGCGTGCCAAGTACACCGGCACCGAGCAGCAGCACCTCAAGGGCAACAACATTGCGCTGATCTTCGAAAAAACCTCGACCCGCACCCGCTGCGCCTTCGAAGTGGCGGCTTATGACCAGGGCGCGAACGTCACCTACATCGATCCGAACTCGTCGCAAATCGGCCACAAGGAAAGCATGAAGGACACCGCCCGCGTGCTCGGGCGCATGTACGACGCCATCGAGTACCGCGGCTTCAAGCAGGAAATCGTCGAAGAACTGGCCAAGTTCGCCGGCGTACCCGTGTTCAACGGGCTGACCGACGAATACCACCCGACGCAAATGATCGCCGACGTGCTGACCATGCGTGAACACGCCGACAAGCCGATCCACGAGATCAGCTACGCCTACCTGGGCGACGCCCGCAACAACATGGGCAACTCGCTGCTGCTGGTGGGCGCCAAGCTTGGCATGGACGTGCGCATCTGCGCGCCCAAGGCCCTGTGGCCCCATGACGACCTGGTCGAGCGCTGCAAAAAATACGCGGAAGAAAGCGGCGCACGCATCACCCTCACCGAAGACCCGAAAGCCGCGGTCAAGGGCGTGGACTTCATCCACACCGACGTCTGGGTCTCCATGGGCGAGCCGGTGGAAGCCTGGGCCGAGCGCATCGAGCAATTGCTGCCGTACCAGGTCAATGCCCAGCTGATGAAGGCCACCGGCAACCCACGGACCAAGTTCATGCACTGCCTGCCTGCGTTCCATAACAGCGACACCAAGGTTGGCAAGCAGATCGCCGAGCAGTATCCGCACCTGGCCAATGGCATCGAAGTCACCGACGACGTCTTCGAATCGCCGGCCTGCATCGCCTTCGAGCAAGCGGAAAACCGAATGCACACCATCAAGGCGATCCTGGTTTCGACCCTGGCCGATCTGTAATCCCCCTCCCGTGCAGGCGCCGCCCTGCCGATGCCTGCACGGGAGCTCTAGAAGGACTGCATTATGCGTATCGTCGTTGCACTGGGCGGTAACGCCCTGCTCCGCCGTGGTGAACCCATGACCGCGGACAATCAACGCGCCAACATCCGCATCGCCACCGAACAGATTGCCAAGATCCACCCCGGCAACCAGTTGGTGATCGCCCACGGCAATGGTCCGCAAGTCGGCCTGCTGTCGCTGCAGGCAGCGGCCTATACCCAGGTTTCGCCCTACCCGCTGGATGTGCTCGGTGCCGAAACCGAAGGCATGATTGGCTACATCATCGAACAGGAACTGGGCAATCTGCTGGACTTCGAAGTCCCGTTCGCCACCTTGCTGACCCAGGTCGAAGTCGACCCCAAGGACCCGGCATTCAAGAACCCGACCAAGCCCATCGGCCCGGTGTACAGCAAAGCCGAGGCGGAGAAACTCGCCGCCGAAAAAGGCTGGGCCATCGCCCCCGACGGCGACAAGTTCCGCCGCGTGGTGGCCAGCCCGAAACCCAAGCGCATCTTCGAGATCCGCCCGATCAAGTGGCTGCTGGAAAAGAGCAGCATCGTGATCTGTGCCGGCGGCGGCGGGATCCCCACCATGTACGGTGAGGACGGCAAGCTGCGGGGCATCGAGGCGGTGATCGACAAGGACCTGTGCTCGGCGCTACTGGCCGAACAGCTGGAAAGCGATCTGCTGGTGATTGCCACTGACGTCAACGCAGCCTTTATCGACTTCGGCAAGCCGACCCAGAAAGCCATCGCCCAGGCCCACCCGGATGAAATCGAGAAGCTGGGCTTCGCCGCCGGCTCCATGGGGCCCAAGGTCCAGGCCGCCTGCGAGTTCGCCCGCAACACTGGAAAAGTCGCGGTGATCGGTTCACTCTCGGACATCGAGGCGATCGTCCAGGGCAAGGCCGGTACCCGCATCAGCACAGCCAAGCCGGGTATCAGTTACCAGTAAATCGCCAGTCACAAGAACTTCGGGGCGGGCCCGGTGCCTGCCCCTACTTCAATGCCTTGAAGGAGAGACGCCCATGGCCACGTTCGAGCCCGGTCACCTGCATATCGAGCGCCACGCGCTGAACAAGGACGACTACAGCTACAACCTGTGCATCGACTACGAGGTCACCCAGGACCCCAAGGAAGGCAAAGGCATGCTCTTCACCCTGCATGGCACCATCGAGGACAAGCCCCTGAAGGAACAGTTCTTCCTGGCCAAGGACCTGGCCTTCGACTTCGCCCGCCATGCCACCCGCATCGCCCAGCAATACGGGATGCCCAAGATCGCCAGCATCGGCTCGATGCACAAGTACTACGACGAAATGTTCGAAGACGTACGCAAGCAACTGGAGGTCAAACCCGGCGACCCGGTGAAACCCGAACACCTGGCGTAACCCCCTCCCCGTGGTGAGGGAAGCACTGCCCTCGCCACCCTGTTCACGCTGCGCGCATTTCACCTTGGCCCTCCCCCAAGGCATACTGGCCACCCTCCGCTTCGCAGAACCGTCAGCCTCCCCATGCGTATCCACGTCAGCTTCATCGACCGCGTCGGCATCACCCAGGAAGTCCTGGCCCTGCTCGGCGGGCGTAATCTCAACCTGGATGCGGTGGAGATGGTTCCACCCAACGTGTACATCGATGCCCCGACCCTCAGCCCGCAGGTGCTGGAAGAGCTGCGCGATGCGCTGTTCAACGTGCGTGGGGTCCAGGCGGTGACCGTGGTCGATATCCTCCCCGGCCAGCGTCGCCACTTGCAGCTCGATGCCCTGTTGGCGGCCATGACCGACCCGGTGCTGGCCCTGGACAGCGCGGGCAAGGTGCTGCTGGCCAACCCGGCGCTGATTGCCTTATATGGCCGTGAACCGGCCGGCGAAAGCGTCGCCGAGCTGTTCGCCGACCCGGCGCTGCTCGACAGCCTCCTGGAACAAGGCTTTCGCCTGCCCCTGCGGGAAATCACCTTGAATGGCCAGACCCTGCTGCTGGACGCAACGCCCATCACCGACGCCGGCGCGCTGCTGACCCTGTATCAGCCGAACCGGATCGGCGAGCGCCTGTCGGCCCTGCACCACGACCATGCCGAAGGTTTTGATGCCCTGCTCGGGGAATCACCCGCCATCCGCACCCTCAAGGCCCGCGCCCAACGCGTGGCAGCCCTGGATGCGCCGCTGCTGATCCAGGGTGAAACCGGCACCGGCAAGGAGCTGGTGGCCCGCGCCTGCCATGCCATCAGCGCGCGCCATGGCGCTCCCTTCCTGGCCCTGAACTGCGCGGCACTGCCGGAGAACCTCGCCGAAAGCGAACTTTTCGGTTACGCCCCCGGCGCGTTCACCGGAGCCCAGCGCGGCGGCAAGCCGGGGCTGATGGAACTGGCCAACCAGGGCACGGTGTTTCTCGACGAAATCGGCGAAATGTCGCCTTACCTGCAGGCCAAGTTGCTGCGCTTCCTGAACGACGGCAGCTTCCGTCGGGTAGGGGGCGATCGCGAGGTCAAGGTCAATGTGCGGATCCTCAGCGCCACCCACCGTGACCTGGAAAAAATGGTCAGCGAAGGCACCTTTCGCGAGGACCTGTTCTATCGCCTGAACGTGCTCAATGTCGAAGTCCCGCCGCTGCGCGAGCGCGGCCAGGACATCCTGCTGCTTGCGCGCTACTTCATGCAGCAGGCCTGTGCGCAGATCCAGCGCCCGGTCTGCCGCCTGGCCCCCGGCACCTACCCGGCCCTGCTGGGCAACCGCTGGCCGGGCAACGTGCGCCAGTTGCAGAACGTGATCTTTCGCGCCGCGGCCATCTGCGACAGCAACCTGGTGGACATTGGCGACCTGGACATCGCCGGCACCTCCGTGGCGCGCCAGGGCGATTCCGAGGTCGGCAGCCTGGAGCAGGCGGTCGAAGCGTTCGAGAAGAGCCTGCTCGAAGGTCTCTACCTCAATTACCCCTCGACCCGACAACTGGCCAACCGCTTGCAGACTTCCCACACTGCCATCGCCCATCGCCTGCGCAAGTACGGCATTCCCGGTAAAGCCTGAGCGTTCAGGCAAACCCGCTGAAAACGACCTCCACCTGTACTGAAAGCGCTACAGCGGAACGATTTCGCTACACGCGTCTACAATCAGTGCTGCCCAAGGCTTTGATCCTCAAAGCGTTTTTTCAAACGTCCCAGCTGTAGCGATTTCGCTACAGCAGCTCCCACACCCTCTTCCGAAAAATCATACAAGCCATTGATTTTAAACAACTAAAAAACATTGGCCGCGTTTTTGCTATGGGTTTAGCCATTCGCTCTGCATTGCAAGAGCATTCAATCGCGTCCACCAGACGAGTCTGGCCCCTGAGGAGTTTCCATGAGCGAGTTGCGTTTTACTGAAGATCACGAATGGCTGCGTACCGAAGCTGATGGCAGCGTCACCGTAGGCATTACGCCTTTCGCGCAAAACGCCCTGGGCGACGTGGTATTCGTGCAACTGCCGGAGCTGCAGAGCTACGACAAAGGCGCCGAAGCCGCCACCGTGGAATCGGTAAAAGCCGCCAGCGGCGTGTACATGCCACTGGACGGGGAAGTGGTCGAGACCAATCCGGCCCTGGACAGCAGCCCGGAGCTGGTCAACGAAGACCCGCAAGGCGCAGGCTGGTTCTTCCGCTTTATTCCCGCCGATGCCGCCGCCGTCGGCCAGTTGCTGGACCAGCACGCCTACGACCGCCTGATCAAAGCCAACGCCGAAGCCTGAGGAGCCGCCATGACTATCAATCTCAGCACCGCCAACGAATTTATCGCCCGTCATATCGGCCCGCGCCAGGGTGACGAGCAAGCCATGCTCAACAGCCTGGGCTTCGATTCCCTGGAAGCCCTGAGCGCCAGCGTCATCCCCGAGAGCATCAAGGGCACCAGCGTGCTCGAACTCGGCGCCGGGCAAAGCGAAGCCGATGCCCTGGCCTCGATCAAAGCCATCGCTGCCAACAACGAACTGTTCAAGACCTACATCGGCCAGGGCTACTACAGCTGCCACACGCCATCGCCGATCCTGCGCAACCTCCTGGAAAACCCGGCCTGGTATACCGCCTACACGCCCTATCAGCCGGAAATCTCCCAGGGTCGCCTGGAAGCCCTGCTGAATTTCCAAACCCTGATCAGCGACCTCTCCGGGCTGCCGATCGCCAACGCCTCCCTGCTCGACGAAGCCACCGCCGCCGCCGAAGCCATGACCTTCTGCAAGCGCCTGAGCAAAAACAAAGGCAGCCACGCCTTCTTCGCCTCCGTGCATTGCCATCCGCAAACCCTTGACGTCCTGCGCACCCGTGCCGAACCCCTGGGCATCGACGTGGTGGTGGGCGATGAGCGCGAACTGAGCGATGTCAGTACCTTCTTCGGCGCCCTGCTGCAATACCCGGCGAGCAACGGCGATGTGTTCGACTACCGCGAACTGACCGAACGCTTCCACGCCGCCAATGCCCTGGTGGCCGTGGCCGCCGACCTGTTGGCCCTGACCGTGCTGACCCCGCCGGGCGAATTCGGCGCCGACGTGGCCATCGGCAGCGCGCAGCGCTTTGGTGTGCCGCTGGGTTTCGGTGGCCCGCACGCGGCCTACTTTTCGACCAAGGATGCATTCAAGCGCGACATGCCCGGCCGCCTGGTGGGCGTGTCGGTGGACCGTTTCGGCAAGCCGGCGCTGCGCCTGGCCATGCAGACCCGCGAGCAACATATCCGCCGCGAGAAAGCCACCAGCAACATCTGCACGGCCCAGGTCCTGCTGGCCAACATCGCCAGCATGTACGCCGTGTATCACGGCCCGAAAGGCCTGACCCAGATCGCCAACCGCATCCACCACCTGACTGCGATCCTGGCCCAGGGCCTGGGCGCGCTGGGGGTGACCGTCGAGCAACAGCACTTCTTCGACACCCTGACCCTGGCCACCGGCACGCACACCGCCGCTCTGCACGACAAGGCCCGCGCCCAGCGCATCAACCTGCGGATCGTGGATGAGCACCGCCTGGGCCTGTCCCTGGATGAAACCACCAGCCAGGCCGACGTTGAAACCCTGTGGAGCCTGCTGTCCGACGGCCAGGCGCGGCCGGATTTCGCCGCCCTCGCCGCTTCGGTGACCAGCACCATCCCCGCCACTCTGGTGCGCCAGTCGCCAATCCTCAGCCACCCGGTCTTCAACCGTTACCACTCGGAAACCGAGCTGATGCGCTACCTGCGCAAGTTGGCCGACAAGGACCTGGCACTGGACCGCACCATGATCCCGCTGGGTTCGTGCACCATGAAACTCAACGCCGCCAGCGAAATGATCCCGGTGACCTGGGCCGAATTCGGCGCCCTGCACCCGTTCGCCCCGGCCGAGCAAAGCGCCGGCTACCAGCAACTGACCACCGAGCTTGAGGCCATGCTCTGCGCCGCCACCGGCTACGACGCGGTGTCCCTGCAGCCGAACGCCGGCTCCCAGGGCGAATACGCCGGCCTGCTGGCCATTCGTGCCTACCACCAGAGCCGTGGCGATGAGCGCCGTGATATCTGCCTGATCCCTTCGTCCGCCCACGGCACCAACCCGGCCACCGCCAACATGGCCGGCATGCGCGTGGTGGTCACCGCCTGCGATGCCCGGGGCAACGTCGATATCGAAGACCTGCGGGCCAAGGCCATCGAGCACCGTGAACACCTCGCGGCACTGATGATCACCTACCCCTCGACCCACGGCGTGTTCGAAGAAGGCATCCGCGAAATCTGCGGCATCATTCATGACCACGGCGGCCAGGTGTACATCGACGGCGCCAACATGAATGCCATGGTCGGCCTCTGCGCCCCGGGCAAGTTCGGCGGCGACGTTTCGCACCTGAACCTGCACAAGACCTTCTGCATCCCCCACGGCGGTGGCGGCCCGGGCGTGGGCCCGATCGGCGTCAAATCGCACCTGGCGCCCTTCCTGCCTGGCCACGCAGCCATGGAGCGCAAGGAAGGCGCGGTGTGCGCGGCACCGTTCGGCAGCGCGAGCATCCTGCCGATCACCTGGATGTACATCCGCATGATGGGCGGCGCCGGCCTCAAGCGCGCCTCGCAACTGGCGATCCTGAATGCCAACTACATTTCCCGGCGCCTGGAAGAGCACTACCCGGTGCTCTACACCGGCAGCAATGGCCTGGTGGCCCACGAGTGCATCCTCGACCTGCGCCCGCTGAAGGACAGCAGCGGCATCAGCGTCGATGACGTGGCCAAGCGCCTGATCGACTTTGGCTTCCACGCACCGACCATGTCGTTCCCGGTGGCCGGCACCCTGATGATCGAGCCGACCGAAAGTGAATCCAAGGAAGAGCTGGACCGCTTCTGCGACGCCATGATCCGTATTCGCGAAGAGATCCGCGCCGTGGAAAACGGCACCCTGGACAAGGACGACAACCCGCTGAAAAACGCCCCGCACACGGCGGCGGAAATCGTCGGCGAGTGGACTCACCCCTACAGCCGCGAACAAGCGGTGTACCCGGTCGCGTCCCTGATCGAAAGCAAGTACTGGCCACCGGTAGGCCGGGTCGACAACGTATTTGGCGATCGCAACCTGGTGTGCGCCTGCCCGTCGATCGAGCTGTACGCGTAAAGCAGTTGCAAGCGCCAAGTTTCAAGCTGCAAGTTAAAGGCCGGCCGGCTGTTTCTTGCAGCTTGTGACTTGAAGCTTGCCGCCGCTCCTATAACAAGAAACCGGAGAGCCACCATGTCCCTGAGCGTGTTCGACCTGTTCAAGATTGGCATCGGCCCCTCCAGCTCCCACACCGTCGGCCCGATGCGCGCGGCTGCGCGCTTCGTCGAAGGACTGCGCCGCGAGGGCCTGCTGGCGGCCACCACCCGCGTCAAGGTCGAGCTGTACGGCTCGCTCGGCGCCACCGGCAAGGGCCATGGCAGCGACAAGGCGGTGCTGCTGGGCCTGGAAGGTGAACACCCGGACACCGTGAATACCGAGACCATTGCCACTCGCCTGCATGACATCCGCAGCAGCGGACGCCTCAACCTGCTGGGCGAACACCTCATTGCATTCAATGAGAAAGAACACCTGGCCATGATCCGCAAGCCGCTGGCCTACCATCCCAACGGCATGATCTTTCGCGCCTTCGATGCCGCCGGCATCCAGATCCGCAGCCGCGAGTACTACTCGGTCGGTGGCGGTTTCGTGGTGGATGAAGACGCCGCCGGCGCCGACCGGATTGTCGAAGACGCCACGCCCCTCACCTTCCCCTTCAAGAGCGCCAAGGACCTGCTCAGTCATTGCAGCACCTACGGGCTGTCCATCAGCGCGCTGATGCTGACCAATGAAAGTGCCTGGCGCCCGGAAGCGCAAACCCGCGCCGGTCTGCTGCAGATCTGGCAAGTGATGCAGGACTGCGTGGACGCCGGCTGTCGCAACGAAGGGATTTTGCCCGGCGGGCTCAAGGTCAAGCGACGGGCAGCGGCGTTGCACCGGCAACTGTGCAAGCACCCTGAGTCGGCGCTGCGCGATCCGTTGTCGGTGCTGGATTGGATCAACCTGTATGCCCTGGCAGTCAACGAGGAAAACGCCAACGGCGGGCGCGTCGTGACGGCGCCCACCAACGGCGCCGCCGGGATTATTCCGGCCGTGCTGCATTACTACATGCGCTTTATCCCGGGTGCGAATGAAGACGGCGTGGTGCGTTTTCTGCTCACTGCCGCCGCCATCGGCATTCTGTACAAGGAAAACGCCTCGATTTCCGGTGCCGAAGTGGGTTGCCAGGGCGAGGTCGGCGTGGCCTGTTCGATGGCCGCCGGTGCGCTGTGCGAAGTATTGGGCGGCACGGTGTCTCAGGTCGAAAACGCCGCAGAAATCGGCATGGAACACAACCTGGGCCTGACCTGTGACCCCATTGGCGGGCTGGTACAGGTGCCGTGCATCGAACGCAACGCCATGGGCTCGGTGAAAGCCATCAACGCCGTGCGCATGGCCCTGCGCGGCGATGGCCAGCACTTCGTGTCCCTCGACAAAGTCATCCGCACCATGCGCCAGACCGGCGCCGATATGAAAAGCAAATACAAGGAAACCGCCCGCGGCGGTTTGGCCGTCAACATTATCGAATGCTGAAGCGACCTCGATCGCTTGCGCAGTTTTTTCAGGAGCTCAATATGTCCACCGAACACCTGCTGCACACCCCGCTGCACGCCCTGCACCTCGAACTCGGCGCGCGCATGGTGCCCTTCGCCGGCTACGACATGCCGGTGCAATACCCACTGGGAGTGATGAAGGAACACCAGCACACCCGTGAACAGGCCGGGTTGTTCGACGTGTCGCACATGGGCCAGATCCGCCTGAGCGGCGCCAACGCGGCGAAAGCCCTGGAAACCCTGGTGCCGGTCGACATCATCGACCTGCCGGCCGGCATGCAGCGCTACGCCATGTTCACCAATGACCAGGGCGGTATCCTCGACGACCTGATGGTCGCCAACCTGGGCAACGACCAGCTGTTCCTGGTGGTCAACGCTGCCTGCAAGGACCAGGACCTGGCCCACCTGCGTCAGCACATCGGCCATCAATGCAGCATCGAGCCGTTGTTCGAGGAACGCGCCCTGCTCGCCCTGCAAGGTCCGGCCGCAGTCACGGTGCTGGCACGCCTGGCCCCGGAAGTCGCACAGATGACATTCATGCAGTTCAAGCCGGTGACCGTCAGCGGCATCGACTGCTTTGTCAGCCGTTCGGGCTACACCGGCGAAGACGGTTTCGAGATTTCGGTCCCGGCCTCCAGCGCCGAAGCCCTGGCCCGTGCGCTACTGGCGGAACCGGAAGTGGCGGCCATCGGCCTTGGTGCCCGTGACTCGCTGCGCCTGGAGGCGGGCCTGTGCCTGTATGGCCACGACATGAACAACGAGACCACGCCCATCGAGGCAAGCCTGCTGTGGGCCATCTCCAAGGTTCGACGCGCCGACGGCGCCCGAGCGGGTGGCTTCCCGGGTGCCGAACAGGTGTTCGCACAGCAGCAGAACGGCGTCAGCCGCAAACGCGTCGGCCTGCTGCCGCAGGAGCGTACGCCGGTGCGTGAAGGGGCGGAAATCGTCAATGAAGCTGGCGACATCATCGGTAGCGTCTGCACTGGCGGTTTCGGACCTACCTTAGGTGGCCCTTTGGCCATGGGTTACATCGACAGCCTTTATAACGCGCTCGATACGCCAGTTTGGGCAATTGTTCGTGGGAAAAAGGTGCCTATGCTTGTAAGCAAAATGCCATTTGTCCCACAACGCTACTATCGCGGTTGAACAACTGTTTCTATAAGTAACGCGGTTGCGTTAGAAGTGCACTAATCTGTAACGCAACCGCCATAAAACAGTGCACGTTTTCGATATTGAACTTGGCTTATAACAATTGAATAACTCTATCGTCTAAGCATGGCCAGACAGGTCCAACCAATAGGCCAAGGCCGAGCAAAACCGGGGGATTTCGCAGGGCTTGTTTTTTCTCCCGTAGTTGGCGTAGAGTTTCTCCACTGTGTTTGCATGGGTCGCTTGGAACCGTGACCTGGGCAGTAGCCAACAAGTTAGCTACAACCCGTTCGACGTCTCTTACTTTCCTGCAACCCAGCCCAGTACTCTTTCTTGAGAAAGAGACTGTCATTAATTTTTGTGTCAAAGGAAATAAGAAATGTCCCAACGTCAGAGCGGTACCGTCAAGTGGTTTAACGACGAGAAAGGTTTTGGTTTTATCACTCCAGAAAGCGGTCCGGATCTGTTCGTGCATTTCCGCGCCATTCAGGGCAACGGCTTCAAGAGCTTGAAAGAAGGCCAGAAAGTGACCTTCATCGCCGTGCAGGGTCAAAAAGGCATGCAGGCTGACGAAGTTCAAGCCGAAGCTTAATCGTCTGTAACGAAAAAGCCTCTGATGCTGACATCAGAGGCTTTTTTGTGCGTGCAATTCCGTAAAATGGCTTCTTTTCAGCCCAGACGAGAGCCGTGCCATGTCGAAACACCTGCTAAGCCCCCAAGGCGACTTCCCTGCCGTCGGCCTGGGCCGCCGCCTGGCAGGGATGTTCTATGATTTCCTGCTGTGCACCGCATTGATGATCGTCACCGGCGGCATCTACAAAATGATCCAGATGCAGATCATCGGCGAAGCCAAAATGCGTGCGTTGACCGAAGCCGGCGCCCTGGATGGGGACCCGCTGTACTCCACTGTGTTGCTATTTGTGTTGTTCGGCTTCTTCGCCAAGTTCTGGACCTACTCCGGCCAGACCTTAGGCATGCAGGTCTGGGGCATTCGCGTACAGAACGCCGATGGCAGCAGCATCAGTCTGTGGCAGGCGCTGCTGCGCTTTATCGTCTCGATCGCCTCGTGGCTATGCCTTGGCCTGGGGTTCTTCTGGGTACTGATCGACAAACAAAAGCGCAGCTGGCACGACATTTACTCCAGCAGCCAGCTAGTACGCATTCCCAAGAAGAAAAAGTAATTCGCCACATATAAAAACGCCCCGACAGATCGGGGCGTTTTTGTTTGGCCGGCAAAACAGATCAGGCATTGCCTGCCAGCTTCATCCGCGCGGCCTGGGTGAAGTCCAGCATGCGTTTGAGCGGACGAATCGCGTGGGGGATCAAGGCCGGGTCGACGAAGATCTCGTTACTCCCCGTACGCAGGCATTGCAGGGTGCGCTCCAGGGTGTTCATGGCCATCCAGGGGCAATGCGCGCAACTGCGGCACGCCGCGCCGTTACCGGCCGTAGGCGCCTCGATGAAAACTTTGTCCGGGCACAGCTGCTGCATTTTGTAGAAAATCCCGCGATCGGTCGCCACAATCAGGGTCTTGTTCGGCAAGCGTTGGGCCGCGGCAATCAGTTGACTGGTGGAACCCACCGCATCGGCCAGCTCGATCACTGAGGTCGGGGACTCCGGGTGCACCAAAATCGCCGCGTCCGGATACAAAGCCTTCATGTCTTCGAGCTGTTTGGACTTGAACTCTTCATGGACAATGCACGCACCGTCCCAGAGCAGCATGTCGGCTCCGGTCTGGCGCTGGATATAAGTACCCAGGTGTTTGTCCGGCCCCCAGATAATGGTTTCGCCGTTATCCATCAGGCTTTCGACAATTTCCAGGGCGCAACTGGAAGTCACCACCCAGTCAGCGCGGGCTTTGACCGCCGCCGAGGTATTGGCATACACCACCACGGTGCGCTCTGGGTGTTGATCACAGAACGCCGAGAACTCTTCCACCGGGCAGCCCAGGTCCAGGGAGCAGGTCGCCTCGAGGGTCGGCATCAGCACACGCTTTTCCGGGTTGAGGATCTTTGCGGTTTCCCCCATGAACTTGACCCCAGCTACCACCACCGTCTTGGCCGGGTGCGCATTGCCGAAGCGAGCCATCTCCAGGGAGTCGGAAACACAACCGCCAGTTTCCTCGGCCAGGGCCTGAATCACCGGATCACAATAGAAATGCGCCACCAGCACCGCGTCCTGAGCCTTTAGCTCGGCGGCGATAGCAGCACGGTAGCGGGCCTCCTCATCAGCACTGAGCGGCTTGGGCTGCTTGGCATCGAGGTGGGCTTGAACCAGAAGGCGTTCGGAAATCTGCGTCATGTTCGCAAGACCTGCAGGCGCATTCGCGCGAAAGTCGAGTATACACCCGGCTCCGGACCACTCGGGTCCCGCCGGGAGAGTGAGTATTTATCAGGCACGGACAGCTGTTAGGCGGGCAAGGCTACAGAATATCCCCTTGATGTAAAAGATGATTCTGAGCGGTGGGAGGTCGTGCACATTGCCCGTGCAACGCCCTGGGCACTCAGTGCTCGCCCAAGAGCGCCAGGAACCGTTGGTGCCTATCAAGAATGGAGAAACGTGGGTGATTACTGAGTGTGTGGTCGTCACCGGTTGTTCGGAGCCCTATTAGATAATGCGGCCAAGTTCATCCAGGCTTATCTGAGGTATTACATCCGAAGGTATGCGTGAGGAGTTGGATAAGTTGTAGACCTGAAAGCGATCACCCATCACTTTCTCGGAAACTATTTCGAAGGAAGGCAAAATTCTGGTGAAAAAATGTTGATCCAGTCCACAGGGGGAAAGATCCGTAGTCCTGTCTTCGTAAAATCGTCTTGCTGATTGGTTGAGGTCGACTCCCACCATTACTGCTTTGGTGAAACCCGCGTGATAAGCAATTTGCAGTGCCAGATAAGCCACTGTGCGGGCATCAAAGAAACCCCGTTTAAGATTTTTACTGAAGCCAATTCGGCGATTGCGGCGCCTGAGAAAATTGCGGTTCCTTATCAGCTCATTGTCTTCGCCCATTAACTCCGTCCAGGAAAGTTTGGGGGCTTTACTTAGCAGAAACACCTCCCCCCTTGGAGTAATGGAAGAGGCCCGTAAATGCTCTTCCCACAAAGCAACCCGCTCACTAATCAACATCGCCTGGGAAAACAACTCGGGCTGCTGATTGGAGAAGTCCCTATCGGTACAGGTATAGAAGAACGGTTTGACTCCAGTGCCAACAAACTTTGAAATCGCCCCATTCATGGTAATCATTGGGACGTGAGCAAAATCCTCAGGATGAAAATCCTTGGCAGATGCACCCGAGGCAATAATAAACACAGTGCCTTGCTGGATGTTTCGACAATCATCCAAGTCGCGAATATTGGGAATACAACTCATTTGCACTCATCCAGCCTTTGAAGTCATCTGGCTCAACATCAGATAAATCACACTACTAACCCCTTCGCGCAGAAAACGAAAAATTATATACAGACAAATCCACACAAAAAACCAACACATGTAAAAAATAATTACTCAATCTAAATCGATAGCAAACAAACTCAATCATCGAATCATATTGATAGCATTGAACTGATTGGTATCAAATTGCTTACATTGACCACTGAGGCGGCGAACTTCGGATAATGAGCGGCGATAAAGCGGATTTAATGTATCAAACGCACAAGGACAAGACCTTGTCATGGGCAGCAGTAGCTTGGGCGTTCAGAAAGACTGCAAAAAAATCGGGCGCTGGCCCGATACACCTCTGAAGCCCTTCGGCACTTGATGTCGATTCGGCCCCATCAATTCAACGGCGACCTGAGATACCGGTCCAGGCAGGGAAAACAGCACAAGGCCGTGCCCGGGAGGACTGACCCTGACCACCGAATTGCGAGCAAAAAAAAACCCGGAAATCCTCACTTGCGTGGGCCTTCCGGATTTTCTAAACCGCCAAAAATGGTGGGTCGTGTGGGATTCGAACCTACGACCAATTGGTTAAAAGCCAACTGCTCTACCAACTGAGCTAACGACCCGCTGTGTGGTGGCGCGTATAATACTGATTTCTAACGGGAATTCAACACCTTATTTGAAATAAATCAGAAATAAGGTGTTGGGTCAGTAATCCCGGCTGCGGAAAAGCCTTCTGCGCGCAGGCGGCAGCTGTCACATTTGCCGCAGGCGTAGCCTTTATCGTCGGCCTGATAGCAGGAAACGGTCAGCCCGTAGTCGACCCCCAGCTTGACCCCCGCCTTGACGATTTCAGCTTTGCTAAGGTTCTGCAGGGGCGCCTGGATGCGAAAGCCCTGCCCCTCTACACCGGCCTTGGTCGCCAGGTTGGCCATGCGCTCGAAGGCTTCGACGAACTCGGGGCGGCAATCCGGGTAGCCGGAATAATCCACAGCGTTGACGCCGATGAAAATGTCGCGTGCGCCCAATACTTCCGCCCAGCCCAGCGCCAGGGAAAGAAACACCGTATTACGTGCAGGCACATAGATGATCGGAATGCCTTCACTTGGGCCTTCCGGTACAGCGATCGCGCTATCGGTCAAGGCCGAACCACCGATGCCATTCAGATTCAGGCCGATGACCTTGTGCTCAATCACCCCCAGATCGCGAGCCACACGCTCGGCCGCCTGCAGTTCGGCGCGATGTCGCTGGCCATAGTCGAAGCTCATGGTGTAGCAGCTGTAACCCTCGGCACGGGCCATGGCCACCACCGTGGCCGAGTCCAGCCCGCCAGACAGGAGGATTACCGCACGCTTTTGCGTGGAGGGAGTGTCATCTGCTCGCTCGGTCATATCAGCGCCCCGGCTCGTCGTTCCAAAGATATTTGTGCAACTGCAATTGCAGGCGCACAGGCAGGTTGTCCGCCACCACCCAGTCAGCCAGGTCGCGTGCGTTCAGGTCATGGTGGCTGGGGGAGAACAACACCTCGCCTGCACGCCGCTCAAGGCCGTACTGGATCAGCTTGGACACAGCCCAGTCATAGTCTTCACGGGAACAGATGACAAACTTGACCTGATCGTTAGGTGTCAGCAGATCGATGTTTTCGTAGCGATTGCGCCGAACCTCTTCCGATCCGGGAGTCTTCAGATCAAGCACCCGACTGACTCGCGAGTCGACCGCAGAAATATCCAGCGCACCACTGGTTTCGAGGGAGACCTCGTAACCCGCGTCGCACAACTGTTTGAGCAAGGGAATGGCGTTAGGTTGCGCCAGCGGCTCGCCACCGGTGACACAGACATAACGCGGGCGGAACTCGGCAACCTGCTCGAGGATGCTGTCCAGCGTACGCAGGGTGCCACCGCTGAAGGCATAGGCACTGTCACAGTACTGGCAACGCAACGGGCAACCGGTCAGGCGCACAAATACTGTGGGCAGCCCGGCAGTCCGAGTTTCCCCCTGCAACGAGTAGAAAACTTCGGTAATTCTCAATGTGTCTTGCATAGTCGCCACGGGCGTAACAGCTAAACAGGCTGTCCGCCTCCGTCAGGCACTTCAAGAGACTCCGCCAACGCGTGAGCCCCAGGAAGCGTGTTTCATAAAAAGGGCATGGATTCTAACGAAAAAACCCGCGGCAAGCGCGGGCTTCTTCAAAACGGTCAAGCCATGATTACATGCGTTGCAAATCGCGCTGTGCCAATTGAGCAGCGGAAGTGCCCGGATATTGCGCAACCACCTGCTGCAGAATGCCTTTGACCCGGTCGGTGTGACCCAGGCGGCGCTCTACGTCAGCCAGTTTATACAGCGAGTCCGGCACTTTGGCGTGCTTGGGATACAGCTGGGATACCTTGGCAAAAGCCTGACCCGCGCCTTGCAGGTCGCCCTTGGCCAGGTTCACTTCACCCAACCAGTACTGGGCATTACCCGCGTATTGGCTGTTCGGGTATTTACGCAGGAAAGCGCCAAAAGCCTGGCTGGCCTTGTCGAAATCCTTGGCTTTGATCAGGTCGAAAGCTGCATCGTAATACAGCTTTTCCTTGGCCGGATCACCCGGTTCACTGCTGGCTGCAGGGGCTTGTGTCGCAGCTCCGGCAGCCGCACCGGCGGCATTATCACCACCGGCAGAAGAATTATCAGGAGTGGCGGCAGGTGCAGCGCCAGATCCAATGCGCCGATCAAGATCCTGGTATCGCTCCAGGTTTTCCTGCTTCATGCGCGAAACATCATTTTGCAATACTTCAATCACACCTTGTTGCCGTGCGATTTGCTCCTGCATTTGCTGCAGTTGCTGGAACAGCTCGCCCTGTGCCGAGACAGGGGTCGAAACCCCTCCCCCGGCATAGGCGCCGTTCGTACCATAACCCGCTGGCGGATAACTGCCCCCGCTATTGTTATAGCCTGAGTTGTTATCGACCACAGGAACCGCAGCCCACGCCGCAAGCGGCGCGAGGCTGAGAGCCAAAATAGTTACAGCACGACGGCACGTTCGCATGACGAATTACTTACGCAGTTCGACGCGACGGTTTTGAGCCCAGGACTGCTCGTCGTTGCCGGTAGCAACTGGACGCTCTTCGCCGTAGGAAACCAGTTCCAGCTGAGCTGGGGAAACACCTTGCAGTACCAGGTAGCGCTGAACGGCTTTCGCACGACGCTCGCCCAGTGCCATGTTGTACTCACGAGTACCACGTTCGTCGGTGTTGCCTTCCAGAACAACGCGAGCGCCGTTTGCTTTCAGGTCTTTGGCGTGAACGTCCAGAGCGCGCATGGCTTCTGGCTTCAGGTCCGAGCTGTCGTATTCGAAGTAGAAGGTGGTGATTGCGCGCAGAGCAGCTTCTTCGCTCAGGGAGCCGTCAACTGCACCAGTGTTAGCGCCGTAACCAGCGTTTGGATCAACAGCGCCTTCGCCAGCGTTGTCGCCGCCTTTGGAGGAGCAACCTACAGCTACAGCCATGGCCAGAGCCAGCGCAGCAAACTTACCAAACTTCAGCATTTCCATCGTGAAACTCCTAATGAACCCCAGTGTGTTAAGTAAAACGTGTAGCGCCGCGTCAGTTCAGGTAAGGGGACCAGGAAGGTTCTCTGACTTCGCCTTGTGCGGTAGGAAGCGGGAGCCTTACGCGTCCATTAATGGACACGAGCATCAAGACTCCCCGGCCCTGCTGGCGGGTGGCGTAGATTACCATGGTGCCGTTGGGCGCAACAGTAGGCGACTCATCAAGTGTGCTATCTGTAAGGATTTTTACGCTTCCGCGCTGCAAATCCTGAGCCGCAACCTTGAAGTTTGTGAAGCCGTCCTGCCGGTGAATCATTACCAGCGTCTTTTCATCCGCCGACAATTTCGGGTTGGCGTTGTAGTTACCAATAAAGGTCACACGCTCTGCACCACCGCCGCTGGCGCTGGTTTTGTAGATCTGTGGCTTGCCGCCACGGTCCGAGGTGAAGTAGATAGTCGACCCATCTTTACCCCAGAAAGGTTCGGTGTTGATACCCGGGCCACTGGTGACACGGGAGATCTGACGCGAACCCAGGTTCATCACATAAATATCCGGGTTACCGTCCTTGGACAGTACGAAAGCCAGGCGCTGACCATCTGGAGACCAGGCAGGAGCACCGTTCAGGCCTTCAAAGTTGGTGATCTGCTCGCGGCGGCCGGTGTCGATGTGCTGGACAAAGATGCGCGGACGCTTCTGTTCGAACGACACATAAGCGATACGCTTGCCATCCGGAGCAAAGCGTGGCGACAGGATCGGCTCACGGGATTGCAACAGAGTCACCGCACGCGCACCGTCGTAGTCCGAGCGTTGCAGAGTGTAACGGGTGTTTTTCTCGGAAAACCGCTCAGCCGTCACATACAGCATGCGTGTCGAGAAGGCACCCTTGATACCGGTGAGTTTTTCGAACGACTGGTCGGCGATGTAGTGGGACATGTCGCGCAGTTGATCAATGCTGCCCGACACGCTGCCGGTCAGCACTTGCTGCTCGGTGGCGACGTTGAACAGGGCGTATTGCACCTGCAGGCGACCGCCCGCCGGAACAATGCTGCCGACCATGATGTACTGGGCGCCCAGGGCCTTCCAGTCACGGTAGATGACTTCGCTGGCCTGAGTCGGCAGGCCGATCATGTTCTGTTTTGGAATCGGCGAGTAGTAACCCGAGTTGCGCAGGTCGTTACCGATGATTTCCGCCATGTCGTCCGGCAGCACGCTGCCACCCTGCCAGCCGAAAGGAACTACGGCGATAGGGGTGGCCCGGTCACTACCGCTAGTGACCAGAATGTTCTTTTCATCCGCTGCCGCTATCCCTGCCATACAGCAAATAACGACAAGCATTCCTCGAAGAAGGTTTCTCACAAGGCTAGATCCTCAGGTGTGAATGTCATCTTGAATGAACGATAGGGAGCGAAATCGCTCGGTTTCATTCCCTGCATTTCTGTCAAACGCCCAATGTTCTTGACTGCCGCCACCGCCGAAGCGTCGAACGGACCGTCACCACTGGACTTGGATACGCTGACCGTGGTCACCGTACCGTCAGGCAACATGCCGATTTGAAGCACAACCGTCATACCCTTGCGTGCCGAAGGAGGACGAGCCCACCCTTCTGCCGCCCGAGCACGAATCAGATCGTCGAAACTGCCCGCGACTTCATCGCCCTGCTCATCAGCCAAGGCCTGCTGGCGCTGCGGCGTGTCGGAAAGCAAGTCAGCCAAGGCCTGAGCCTTTTTCTCTTCGGCTGATTTACGCGCGGCTTCCTGCGATTTCTTCTTCGCAGCATCGGCGGCAGCTTTCTTCTTCGCGTCTTCGGCGACTTTTTTCTTCGCCTCGTCAGCTTCAGCTTTCTTCTTGGCGTCTTCCGCGGCTTTTTTCTTCGCGTCTTCGACTATCTTTTTCTTCGCTTCTTCAGCGGCCTTTTTCTTGGCCTCTTCTTCAGCGGCTTTCTTGGCTTCTTCTTCGGATTTCTTCTTGGCTATATCAGCCAATTGTTTCTCTTCAGCTTTTTTAGCTTCCGCGGTCTTCTTCGCTTCGTCGGCTTTCTTGGCTTCATCAGCCTTTTTTGCCTCGTCCGCTTTCTTCGACTCGTCCGCTTTCTTTGCTTCTTCGGCTTTTTGAGCCGCTTCTTCTTTCTTTTGTTCCGCAGCCTTCACCGCTTCCTGCTCGACCTTCTTCTGCTCCATCTGTTCGACTTCGGTCTGACGCGCGGCGGATTTCTTCGCCTCACCCGCAATCTTCTGATTGGTCTGGGTGGTTGCCTGACTTTTCGATTTCAGCTGATACAGGGTCGCCTGGACAATCGGCTTGGCCGGTGGCAACTCAGGCGTAAAGGCAAAGCTGACGAACAGCATGCCAAATACCAGAATGTGCAGGCCTACTGCCCAGACACTCGGCCAGAAGTAGCTTTCCGAGGCGGACGGCTCTCGCTGTTGGTGCATCAGGGCGCCTCGGTAATCAAGCCAACGTTACCGACCCCGGCTTTCTGCAATCCGCCCATGGCCCCCATCACGGCACCATAGTCGACGGTCTTGTCGCCGCGAATAAACACCTGGGTGTGCTTGCCGCCTTCATTGCCGGCACGGATGATCTTGGTCACCGCGTCGGTCATTTGCGGCAAGGTCATCGCCTTGTCCTGCTGCTTGTCGGTATCGACTTCGCTGCCAAGGTTCCAGTAATAGGTCTTGTCAGCCTTGATCGAAATGGTCAGGACCTGGGTGTTGTTGTCTTGCGGCAAGGCTTCGCTGGAAACCTTGGGCAGATCAACCTTCACCCCCTGATTGAGCATCGGCGCGGTCACCATGAAGATGACGAGCAGCACCAACATCACGTCGATGTAGGGCACTACGTTCATCTCGGCAACCGGCTTGCGCTTTTTGCGAGCTCGAGCGATTAAAGCCATTGGAAATTACCTGCTTATTCTTCGCTGGTGTGCACTTTACGGTGCAGGATCGCCTGGAACTCATCGGCGAAGGTGTAGTAGCGGCTGGTCAGGGTTTCGCTGCGCGCGGCAAAGCGGTTGTAGGCGATAACTGCAGGAATCGCCGCGAACAGGCCGATTGCGGTGGCAACCAGGGCTTCGGCGATACCCGGGGCCACAGTGGCCAGGGTCGCTTGCTGGGCGGTAGCCAGGCCACGGAAGGAGTTCATGATCCCCCACACCGTACCGAACAAGCCGATGTACGGGCTCACGGAGCCAACGGTCGCCAGGAACGGCAGGCCGGTCTCGAGCTTTTCTTCTTCGCGGGAAATGGCCACGCGCATGGCACGGGCGACGCCTTCCATCACGGCTTCCGGGTCAACGCCGGGCTGCTGGCGCAGGCGGGAGAACTCTTTGAAGCCAGCACGAAAAATCTGCTCCACACCCGAATCCGGGTCCGGGTTGCTGCCAGCCTGACGATAGAGTTTGGACAGGTCGATACCCGACCAGAAGCGCTCTTCAAAGCTCTCCAGGGCACGTCGACCGGCACGCAGCATATTGCTGCGCTGAAAAATCATGACCCATGAGGTCACCGATGCGGCCACCAGAATCAGCATTACCAACTGCACCACGACGCTGGCATTGCTGACCAAGCTCCACATGGAGGAATGGTCGACGACGTTAGCTTCCACGCTTTATCTCCTGCTCTGAGTGTGTACCCGCGCCGCTCACGTCGGCAAAGGCCGCACGTAGAGCTTCGGGAATGGCCCGGGGTTTCAAACTATCGGCGCGCACACAGGCCACCAAAAACTGCCCTTCACAGAGCAGCGCATTATCCGTAGCCCGCCTGACCTGCTGTTTAAAGCGCAGGCTGACCCGGTTCAATTCGATTACTTGTGCACTTACCAGAAGTTCGTCATCCAGTCGCGCCGGCGCGTGGTAGCGCGCTTCGCTGGAATGCACGACGAACAACAGGTTCTCCCCTGCCAGCTGCGATTGGGCGAAGCCCAGATCACGTAGCCGCTCGGTTCGAGCCCGCTCCATAAACTTAAGGTAATTAACGTAATACACGATGCCGCCGGCATCGGTGTCCTCGTAATAAACGCGACAACGATGTGCGAACGACTCAAGCCCGTTTTGCGCGCGCATACTCTAGTGCTTACTCCTCAGGTTGCCAATCCGGCCAGGCAACTGTTTTTCATTCTCCTGCGCCTTTCTTGCGAAAGAACGGTCATGCCTGCCCCTAGGACAGCACAAACCTCGAATAAATCGACACAGGACGAGTTTTTAATCGTCTACGGCATCTAGGAATTCGTCTACCACAGGCATCTCCCCCAATCGTGACGGGATGTTAAGACCGAAGTGCAAATAGGCATGCCGAGTCACCACGCGCCCACGTGGCGTGCGCATGATGTAGCCCTGCTGGATCAGGTACGGCTCGAGCACGTCCTCGATGGTGTGCCGTTCCTCGCTGATCGCTGCCGCCAGACTGTCGACCCCCACCGGCCCGCCATCGAACTTCTCGATCATGGTCAGCAGTAGACGTCGGTCCTGGTGGTCGAAGCCACGTTCATCGACGTCAAGCAGGTTCAGTGCAAGATCGGCAATCGGCTTGGTGATATGGCCCTTGGCCCGGACTTCGGCGTAATCGCGCACCCGACGCAACAGGCGGTTGGCGATCCGCGGCGTGCCTCGGGCACGGCGGGCGATCTCGAACGCACCGTCCGGGTCCAGGGGCAACCCCAGAATCGTCGCTGAGCGTCCGACAATGGTTGCCAGATCGGCGGTGCTGTAGAACTCCAGGCGCTGGACGATACCAAAGCGGTCACGCAACGGGTTGGTCAGCATCCCCGCACGGGTAGTGGCGCCCACCAGGGTGAACGGTGGCAGGTCGAGCTTGATCGAGCGCGCCGCTGGGCCCTCGCCAATCATGATATCGAGCTGGAAATCCTCCATCGCCGGATACAGTACTTCTTCGACGATTGGCGAAAGCCGGTGGATCTCGTCGATAAACAGCACGTCATGGGGTTCCAGATTGGTCAGCAGCGCCGCCAGGTCTCCCGGACGCTCCAGCACCGGACCCGAGGTGCTCTTGATCGACACCCCCATTTCCTGGGCGATGATATTGGCCAGGGTGGTCTTGCCCAGGCCCGGCGGGCCAAAAATCAGGGTGTGGTCCAGCGACTCATTGCGCCCACGGGCCGCCTGGATAAACAGCTCCATCTGCTCGCGCACGGTCGGCTGGCCGATGTACTCGGCCAGGCTGACAGGGCGAATCGCACGATCCTGGACTTCTTCGCGGTCACGGGGGCCCGTGGCGGCGATCAGACGATCAGCTTCAATCACTTAAATCATTCCCTTCAGGGCGCGGCGGATCATGTCTTCGCTACTCAAACCTTTTTCCTTGATGGCAGATACAGCCTTGCTCGCCTCCTGGGGCTTGTAACCCAGGGAAATCAGCGCGCTGACCGCATCGGTCTCGGCACTGGCCACTGGTGCCGGCCCGTCCGGCTGGTTGGGCACCAGGGCAAACATGCTCGGTACGGTTTCCCAGGCCTTGAAGCGGTCCTTGAGCTCAACCAACAAGCGCTCGGCGGTCTTCTTGCCCACCCCTGGCACCTTGGTCAGCGCCGACGTGTCCTGGGCTTGCACACAACGCACCAGCTCATCGACTTCCAGACTGGACATCAAGGCCAGGGCCAGTTTCGGCCCGACACCATTGAGACGGATCAACTCGCGAAAAAAGTCTCGCTCGCGCTTGGTGCTGAAGCCGTAGAGTAACTGCGCGTCTTCACGCACGACCAAATGGGTGTGCAAGGTCAGGGGTTCGCCGACCGACGGCAGGCGATAAAGCGTGGTCATGGGCACTTCAACCTCATAACCCAGACCGTTTACATCAAGAATCAGATGCGGCGGCTGTTTTTCAGCCAAATTGCCGCGCAAGCGTCCAATCACGTTTCAGATCCTTAAAGACTGGCCAGATTCAATGGCTGGCGAATAACCGAGCGAGCATGACGGCCGGGCAGACAGGCGCACCAGGCTCCACTCCTGAATAGACTGCGCAGATGCTATCAGAGACGCAGGCGACCGCCACGACTGCGTGCCGTACCCAGGCCATGGGGCAACAGGCTGGAGCGGGTGTGAGCATGGCAGATGGCAATTGCCAGGGCGTCCGAGGCGTCGATCTGCGGCTTGCTGGTGAGTTTGAGCAAGTGCATGACCATCATCTGCACCTGCTCTTTATTGGCGCCGCCAGTGCCGGCCACCGCTTGCTTGACTTGGGTCGCGGTGTATTCGGCGATCTCCAGGCTTTCCTCAGCCCCCGCGACAATCGCCGCGCCACGGGCCTGGCCCAGCTTCAAGGCCGAGTCGGCGTTGCGCGCCATAAACACCTTTTCGATGCCCATGGTCACCGGACCATAGGTCTGTATGACTTCGCGCACACCGCGATAAACGATCTGCAAGCGCTCGTGCAACTCGCCGCCACCGGTTCGAATGCAACCGGAGGCAACGTACACGCAGCCACGCCCGGTATCACGGACCACGCCATAACCGGTGATGCGCGAACCGGGGTCGATGCCAAGAATAAGAGTCATAACGCCTGCTGCTGGAAAGAAATTGCCCGCCGACCGAAGCCGGAACCGCTAAAAGGCAGAAGCCGGAAGTACAGCACCGTTCGATCATCACGGCATTGCACCTCCGGCTTCATGAGTATTGCAGATGGATCAGCCGAGCTGCTCTGCCACCGACTCAGGAATATCCGCGTTGGAATAGACGTTCTGCACGTCATCCAGATCTTCCAGCATATCGATCAGCTTGAGGACCTTTTCCGCGCCTTCCAGATCCAGTTCGGCACTGGTGGTCGGCAGCATGACGATTTCCGCATCGGCGGCCTTGAATCCGGCGGCCTCCAACGAGTTGCGCACCGCGTAAAAACCGCCGAAGGAGGTGAACACGTCGACCGAACCGTCCTCGTTGCTCACCACATCATCGGCGTCGGCTTCCATGGCGGCTTCAATCAGCGCGTCCTCATCGACACCCGGCGCAAAGGAAATCTGCCCCTTGCGCTCGAACAGGTAGGCCACCGAACCGTCGGTGCCCAGGTTGCCACCACACTTGCTGAACGCGTGACGCACGGCTGCTGCGGTACGGTTGCGGTTGTCGGTCATGCATTCGACCATCACCGCCACGCCGCCCGGGCCGTAACCTTCGTAGGTCAGTTCGACCATGTCGTCGGTATCGGCCGCGCCGGCACCACGCGCCACCGCGCGATCGATGATATCGCGGCTCATGTTCGCGCCAAGGGCCTTGTCCAGGGCCAGCCGCAGACGCGGGTTGGAGCCCGGGTCCCCACCGCCCTGACGGGCAGCGACAGTCAGCTCACGAATCCACTTGGTGAAAATCTTGCCTTTCTTGGCATCCTGACGCTCTTTGCGGTGCTTGATGTTCGCCCACTTGGAATGACCTGCCATAACTTGCTCCAAATTCTCTTTGAAACCTTGCCCGCGACGCCCTTGGAGCGCGCGAACAACAAAATCCAGACCCAATAGAAAAAGGCGCACCCGAAGATGCGCCTTATCAGGTCAGCTTACTCAGCCTTGGGCTGTTCGCGCAGACGAATGTGCAGCTCGCGCAAGGCCTTGGCGTCTACCAGGCCCGGGGCCTGAGTCATGACGCAAGCGGCGCTCTGGGTTTTCGGGAAGGCGATCACTTCACGGATCGACTGGGCGCCGGTCATCAGCATGACCAGGCGGTCCAGACCGAAAGCCAGGCCACCGTGTGGCGGCGCGCCGTATTTCAGGGCGTCGAGCAGGAAGCCGAATTTCTCTTCCTGTTCCGCTTCGCTGATACCCAGCAGGCGGAAGACCGATTGCTGCATCTCTTTGCGGTGGATACGGATCGAACCGCCACCCAGCTCGGTGCCGTTCAGAACCATGTCGTAGGCACGGGACAGAGCGGTCGCCGGGTTGGCTTCGAGCTCTTCCGGGGTGCACTTGGGCGCGGTGAACGGGTGATGCAGGGCGGTGAAGCTGCCATCGTCGTTCTCTTCGAACATAGGGAAGTCGACGACCCACATTGGCGCCCATTCGCTGGTCAGCAGGTTCAGATCGTTACCGACCTTGATCCGCAGCGCACCCAGGGCCTCGCTGACGATCTTCGACTTGTCGGCACCGAAGAACACGATGTCGCCATCGACCGCACCAACGCGATCCAGGATCACATTGAGGTTGGCTTCAGGGATGTTCTTGACGATTGGCGACTGCAGGCCTTCGACGCCTTTGGCGCGCTCGTTGACCTTGATGTAAGCCAGGCCCTTGGCACCATAGATGCCAACAAACTTGGTGTAGTCGTCGATCTTGCTGCGCGGCATGCTCGCACCGCCAGGTACGCGCAGGGCGGCAATACGGCTTTTCGGGTCGTTGGCCGGGCCGCTGAACACCTTGAACTCGACATCCTTGAGCTGGTCGGCAACGTCTACCAGTTCCAGCGGGTTACGCAGGTCCGGCTTGTCGGAACCGTAACGACGCATGGCCTCGTCCCAGGTCATGTGCGGGAATTCGCCGAATTCCAGACCCAGCACTTCCTTGAACAGGTTGCGGATCATGCCTTCGGTGAGGCCCATGATGTCTTTTTCATCGAGGAAGCTGGTTTCGATGTCGATCTGGGTGAATTCAGGCTGGCGGTCGGCACGCAGGTCTTCGTCGCGGAAGCACTTGGCGATCTGATAGTAGCGATCGAAACCGGCCACCATCAGCAGTTGCTTGAACAGCTGCGGCGATTGCGGCAGGGCGAAGAAGCTGCCGGCGTGGGTGCGGCTCGGCACCAGATAGTCACGCGCGCCTTCAGGGGTGGCACGGGTCAGGATCGGGGTTTCGACATCCAGGAAGCCGTTTTCATCCAGGTAGCGACGGATGCTGGTGGTCATGCGCGAGCGCAGACGCAGTTTTTCCAGCATTTCCGGGCGACGCAGGTCGATGAAGCGATAACGCAGGCGGGTTTCTTCGCCAACGTCGGAGAATTCGTTGAGCGGGAACGGCGGGGTTTCCGCTTCGTTCAATACTTCCAGCTCGTAGCCCAGCACTTCGATCATGCCCGACGCCATGTTGGCGTTGCCGGCACCGGCTGGGCGCAGGCGCACCTTACCGGTGATCTTGACTACGTATTCACTGCGCACACGGTCGGCAGCAGCAAAAGTGTCAGCGCGATCCGGATCGAATACCACTTGAGCCAGACCTTCACGATCACGGATATCGAGGAAAATCACCCCGCCATGGTCACGACGACGGTGGACCCACCCGCAAAGAGTAATTTCCTGACCTTCCAGGCTTTCGTTCAGTTGGCCGCAATAATGGCTGCGCATCATGGTAGTGGTTTCACTTCTCGTAATTCGAAATTCGGTGGGAGGCCTTGCGCACCTCTAAGGTGCCGGATAGTGCAAGAACTCGCGCGTGTCGTTCAACTTAGTCAGCTTTGTCGCCGCCGGCCAGATTCTTCTTGGTGCCGGTCTTGAAGTCGGTCTCGTACCAGCCGGTGCCGCTGAGGCGAAAGCCAGGCATGGACAGCATTTTCTTCAATTCGGGCGCCTGGCAGGCAGGGCAGTCGACCAGTGGATCGGCACTGATCTTTTGAATGGCTTCCAGCTGATGACCGCAGGAGGCACATTGGTAGTCGTACATGGGCATGGGACGTCTCGACAATCAGAATGGAGCTTGAACTGCAGTCAGAGCCCACGCCAAAGCCCGGGCTACGGAACAAAGGGCGTGATTATATCCATTAAATCGACCCTGTGCAGCCGTATCCGGGCACAGAGCAAGGTTCACAGTACCCAGAGTGGCACCCGCCTAGTGACAGACCGCACCGCAGTCATTGCTGAGCATCGGCCAAATGCCAGGATATAAAGGCAGCGCGACGACGAGTGACGCCAAACGGCACCACTCGTCCCCGGCGGTTAGCGGTTATCGAGCAGGGAGCGCAGCATCCACGCGGTTTTTTCATGCACCTGCATGCGCTGGGTGAGCAAGTCCGCGGTAGGTTCGTCACTGACCTTGTCCAGCAACGGGAAAATGCCGCGCGCCGTACGGGTCACGGCTTCCTGACCGGCGACCAATTGCTTGATCATCTCTTCGGCACTCGGCACGCCCTCTTCTTCCTTAATTGAAGACAGGCGGGCATAGATCGAGTAGGCGCCAGGTGCCGGAAAGCCCAGCGCGCGGATGCGCTCGGCGATCAGGTCGACTGCCAGGGCCAGCTCGTTGTACTGCTCCTCGAACATCAGGTGCAGGGTACGAAACTGTGGACCGGTGACGTTCCAGTGAAAGTTATGAGTCTTCAGATAAAGCACGTATGTATCTGAAAGCAGGCGGGAGAGGCCATCCACGATGGATTTGCGGTCTTCTTCGCTGATACCGATATCGATTGCCATGTTTATCTCCGTTGACAGGTTGAATTCACCAAACCAGGTGCCGAACCACTCTAGCAAGAGTCAATCACCCTCGCTGAGCGGATTTCCCTTGAGGCCTGCGGTCAATTGTCCCGCAAGCTGCGACGTGCCATCACTCGGCTGCGAAAGCTCACGATGGAACGACTGAAAAACGGTGCTTATTGAAAATGCGGGCGCCAGCTCTCTAAATCAAGGCTTTGCACGATACTGCAAAGATTTGCGCTCCCCGCCGCCGCCCTGCCCGCTCCCACAGACACCGCAGCTGATTTGAGAAGGCAAGGGCTTTACTGTTAAATAGGCACCGTGTCGTTGTTGCCTATTTCTTCGGCCACAACGCATAGGCTGATACCACGTACGTGCCCAACGCCTCCCATTGTTCAGAAGCGAACCGTGCGTCATCAGCTCTTCCTTGCGATCCGTCTTAACGTGAGTTAATTAAAATGTTGAAAATCGTCCACCTGCTAACGGGCGCTGCGGCTCTGCTGCTGTCCTTTATCCCCAGCCTTCGGTCTGAGGCCATTCCCTACCTGCAACAACCTGATGCTGTATACCTGGCCTTTTTCGGCCTGCTCAACCTCACTCTGGCTCCGGTTATCCCTTACTGGAACAGAGGTCCACGTCACCAACTGCAAAACCTGGTCAGCGCGCTGCTGGTTCTGGCCGTGGTCCTGCAGACACTCACCCTGCTCGCTCCAATGCCGGTCATCGGCGGCCAACCTGCCGTCCTGTTCAGCCTGCTGACGGCGGTGATTGCCGTAGTTCTGCACCTGGCGGTCAGCTTCTACAAGTCGTCACCGGCTGCTGCCTCCTCCCAAACCTATGACATGACCAATCGCGATACGGGCACCGTCAAATGGTTCAACACGTCCAAGGGCTTCGGTTTTATTTCCCGCGATTCCGGGGATGATATTTTCGTGCACTTTCGCGCTATTCGCGGAGAAGGCCATCGCGTCCTGGTCGAAGGCCAGCGCGTGGAGTTTTCGGTGATGAACCGTGATAAAGGCCTGCAAGCCGAAGATGTGATCGCCGCTCTGCCGCGTCGCTGATTCAGCCGAAAAAAACCGCGTTGCAGCCTCGCTGCAACGCGGTTTTTTATTGCCCGGCCAATACACGACCTTGAATCAGTAATGCGGCGGGGGGGCCTCCTCCTCGAACGTTTCGAATTGACCGGCCATTTCCGCCTGGCGCTTGAGCAAGGCTGCCATCTGCAATTGCAGGCGCTCGACCACGCGCTGTTGCGCCACCAACACATCGTTCAGGGTCTGGATGGTGTCATCCTGAAACGCCAATCGGCTTTCCAACTCCATTACACGCTCTTCAAGGCTCATGAGTCAGGCCTCCAGGAACGTGAAGTCATCGGCCAGCACCAGGCGCAAACGCTCACGAATAGTTGCCACCTGCTCGGCCGTGTAAGGCCGCGCCGGGTGTTTGCCCCATACCGGGGCTGGCCAGGCAGCATCGTCACGTCGCCGCACAATAACGTGCATATGCAGTTGGCTGACTACATTACCCAGGGCTGCCACATTCAACTTGTCGGCATCGAACGAGTCTTTGAGCAACTCGGCGAACGCGGTGGTTTCGCGCCACAGTTGTTGTTGATCAGCATCATCTAATTGAAACAACTCGCTGATGTCGGCGCGACGTGGAACCAGAATGAACCAGGGATAATTCGAGTCGTTGGACAACAGCAACCGGCACAACGGGAAGTCGCCGATAGGCAATGTGTCTTGTTGAAGCCGTGGATCTAAAGCGAACACCGCGCGCACTCCCGCTCAGTTCATCAAATTTAAGCTTGGTGCCCGACAAGGCTGGCAGCCTGCCTGGCGAAAGGATGCAGCATACCCGCGAATGCCTTCGGGTTCATCGCCATCCGCCCTGAACTGCACGCTGCGCTACACACCCTGCAAAAGAAAAGTCCATCGCCCCACGGCGGAACATTTTCAGCGCCAACGCACCATCAAAGCGCCGACCGTTAGGCGTGATCTCGATCAGGCACCGCACCCGCTCGGCCATGGCAGCGTCTGCAATGGCACAACTGTATGAATTCAGCACAGCAGTCATGAACTTTTGCACCAAAACCGCACAGTGCGTCTACTCTTAGTGCGTCACGCATCCGCCGTTTACTCACAAACGGGGTGAACCGGTAACGTTTTTGATGGTCTCGCGATTTTTTCACAGGGAGCAACACAACCCAAGAAGCGGCGTCAAGCCCGAACCAAAGGACCTTAAAACGCAGGTTTTATGAGGTTTTTACAGGCCCGGGCCGGAGGTTAAAAAAAAATCCGAGCTTTTGCTGATTTGAGCACGCTTGTTGCATTCACCCCCACATCGTCTAAAAGAGGCTCTGCGAAAGAGAACCGCTTATAGGCCAATAATAATAGTGGCAGGGTCGCCCCATGCTGTTTTGATTGCCCACGACGAGGGTCTTTCTTACGTCAATACGGCTTTCAAAAACGACGCTTTAGTTGTCAGTCCGAATACAGTTGGACTACGAAATTGCGACATGGATCGAGCAATTTGCGACAGGCTCGTAAAGAAGCCGAAAGGATAGATACGCAAGTATCGCCAACATTGTCAGCGTGATATAAGTTTGCGCCGACACAAAAAGAAAGAGCCGCCCAGATAATAAATCAGGTGGGACGGCAGTACTCTTCTAAAAACCAAAGGAGCAAATCACGATGCGCGTGATGAAGTGGAGCATGATCGCCCTGGCTGTTTCAGCAGGCACCTCGCAGTTCGCAATCGCGTCTTCTCAGGACGAAGCCAAGGGCTTCATCGAAGACAGCACCCTGACTGCGAAAACTCGCATGATGTACATGAACCGCGATTTCAAAAGCGGCGTAGGCAACGATCGTCGCGCTAACGGTACCAATACCACCAGCGATGACGGCATCAGCGGCTATCGCCAGGACACTGGCATCAGCGAATTGCTCAACTATCAGTCCGGCTTCACTCAAGGCACCGTAGGTGTCGGCGTGGACGCAATGGCAATGGGCAGCGTCAAGCTTGATGGCGGCGCAGGCCGTGCAGGTAACGGTCTGTTCGGTACCAACGGTGCCGGCGAACCAGAAAACACCCAATCCAAAGCTGCAGCAGCCGTCAAACTGCGCTTGTCGGATACTGTACTCAAGTACGGTAACCAGGTTGTATCCAGCCCGGTATTCACTACCGATGACGGCCGTCTGTTGCCTGAAATCGCGACCGGCACCTTGCTGACCAGCAACGAAATCAAAGGCCTGGAGCTGACCGCAGGTCGCTTCACCGCCATGAGCGGCCAAACCGGCATGGCTCGTGACAGCATCAACGGCCGCAACACCGCTGACGGTACCTACAAGCCAGGTCTGACTGCAGCCAACATCGCAGGCGCTACCTACTCCGGCCTTGAAAACTTCATCTTCGCGGTCCATGCGTCCGACATCGAAGACTACTGGAAGAAGCAGTACTTCAACGTGAACTACACGTTGCCACTGAGCGAAAAACAATCGCTGAACTTCGACCTCAACGCCTACCGCAGCAAAGACGACGGCAAGAAACTGGCCGGCAATCTGGACAACAAAGTCTGGAGCCTTGCAGCTGCCTACAGCATCGAAGCTCACAAATTCACCGTGGCCTACCAGCAGTCCAGCGGCAAGACCGGCTACAACTACGGTGTTGACGGCGGCGGTACTGTGTACGTAGCCAACTCGGTGCAGATCTCCGACTTCGTGGGTGAAGACGAGAAATCCTGGCAGGCTCGCTACGACATCAACATGGCGTCGTTCGGTGTTCCTGGCCTGAGCTTCATGACTCGCTACATCCGTGGTAGCAACGTTACCGTCCGTGATGAAGACGGCACTCCAGGCAGCGATGGCACCGAGCACGAGTGGGATCTGGAAGCCAAGTACGTGCTTCAAGAAGGCCCGGCCAAGGACCTCTCGTTCCGTCTGCGTAACGCAATTTACCGTGGTAGCAACGCCGATTATCGCGGCACCAACTACGACAACCTGAACGACCTGCGTCTGATCGTCGAGTACCCGCTGAGCATCTTGTAATTCAGCGGCTATTCGATAGCGCTAGAGCCCTGCTCTAACAAAAACCGCCCACCTGATTCAGGTGGGCGGTTTTTTTATGCCTGACGCATAACAAACAACCAAACTACTAAATAGGTAGCTAACAAAGTTATGGCTGGTGCGGCAGCTAAAGTTGCGACGCAAACTTAGCCCAAAAGTTATTAACCCTGATTGCAGTACGCCAGAAACAATCAAGGGGCGTAACGCCCCTTGAGCTTATTGCAGATACTTGACTGACCAGACAAGTAATAAAACTGTCTTATTGCGGTGCAGCTTCCTGAACGACTCGAATGACTCGCTGTGGAAACGGGATATCGATCCCGGCCGCCCGCAATCGATCACGGGACAACTCGTTAAAGCGGAACATCACATCCCAATAGTCCGCAGTCTTCACCCATACCCGCAACGACAAGGTAATAGCGCTATCACCCAGGGTAGAAACCACAGCCACCGGTGCCGGGTCGGCCAGGACTCGTTCGTCCTTGGCCAGCTCCAGCAACACCTCACGGGCCTTCTGCAAATCGGCGTCGTAATCCACCCCGACATCAAACACCACTTTGCGGGTCGGTTGACGGTTGTAGTTGGTGATGATGCCGTTGGACAGATTACCGTTAGGCACGATGACCGTCTTGTTATCACCGGTACGCAGCACGGTATGGAAGATCTGGATGCTGTCGACCGTACCGCTGATGCCCTGGGCTTCGATCCAGTCGCCGATACGGAAAGGACGGAACAGCAAAATCAGCACGCCACCGGCAAAGTTGGCCAGGCTGCCCTGCAACGCCAAGCCGATGGCCAGGCCTGCGGCACCGATCGCGGCCACGAAGGACGTGGTTTCGACACCAATCATCGAGGCCACGCTGACAATCAGCAGGACCTTGAGGATGATATTCGCCAGGCTGCTGATAAACCCCTGCAACGCCAGGTCGGCATTGCGCAACGCCAGCAATTTTCCAACCTTGTGGGTCAGCTTGTTGATCAACCACCAGCCCACGGCCAGGGTAATGACTGCCAGCAACACGCGGCTGCCGTACTCCATGATCATCGGGATCCAGGCTTGGGAAGCCTTGACCAGATTGTCCACTTCAGCGTTCAAATCCATCTATATCTCCAGATTTCCGGGGTTCCGGCTTGCATGACTGAGTGGCAGAACAACCAAGCCCACACGCTCAATCGTTTCTGCCCTTGCTCCGGCCTCGGACGCCAATAAGGCCTGGAGGTTCCCGAAGCAGCCGATCAGTCGCGGAAGTTGTTGAATTGCAGCGGCATGCCGAACTCTTTGGCACGCAGGGCTGCGATGGCTTCCTGCAGATCGTCGCGCTTCTTGCCGGTGACCCGCACCTGCTCGCCCTGGATTGCAGCCTGAACCTTCAATTTCGCATCCTTGATATGAGCGACGATCTTCTTCGCCAGCTCTTTATCGATACCTTCCTTGAGGACCGCGTCCTGCTTCATCAATTTGCCCGATGCATAGGCATCCTTGACTTCAAGGCACTGCACGTCGATTTTGCGTTTGACCAGCGCCAGCTTGAGGATCTCGATCATCGCTTCCAGCTGGAAGTCGGCTTCGGCGGTGAGGTTGACGGTCAGGTCCTTTTCCTTGAACTCGAAGCTGCCCTTGCCCTTCAAGTCATAACGACGGTCCAGTTCCTTGACGGCGTTTTCCACTGCGTTAGTGAGTTCGTGTTTGTCCAGTTCGGATACCACGTCAAACGACGGCATGTAGTCTCTCCAATAAAAAAGGGGCGCAGCTCGATAAAAATGGAGCGCGCCTGGCTTGCGGTTAAAATCCGCGCTCATTATAACGGGTCTTTTCCCTCCTTCACCGCGAGCCACTCATGTGTTCGCCAAACAGAGCAGAAAGCTGATGAGCACCACCTGGCATGTACTCGGCGCCGGCAGCCTCGGCACCTTGTGGGCTACGCGACTGGCCCGGGCCGGCTTGCCGGTCAGGCTGATCCTGCGGGACCAGGCGCGCCTGCTGGCCTACCAGGCGGCCGGCGGGCTGACCCTGGTGGAACACGGCCAGGCCTGCGTCCAGGCAATCGCAGCTGAAACCCTGGATGCGTCGACACCTATCAAGCGGTTGCTGGTGGCGTGCAAGGCATACGACGCCGCGCAGGCTGTCGCTCACCTGGCGCCACGCCTGAGTGCAGACGCTGAACTGATCCTGCTGCAGAACGGCCTGGGCAGCCAGGACGCGGTGGCAGCCCAGGTCCCGCAGGCTCGGTGCATTTTTGCCTCGAGCACCGAAGGCGCCTTTCGCGACGGTGACTGGCGAGTGGTGTTTGCCGGCCATGGCTACACCTGGCTGGGGGACGTCGGCCACCCGGTCGCGCCGCCCTGGCTGGATGACCTGACCCACAGCGGCATTCCCCACGAATGGAGCGCCGATATCCTGACCCGGCTGTGGCGCAAGCTGGCCCTCAATTGCGCGATCAACCCGCTGACGGTGCTCCACGATTGTCGCAATGGCGGCCTGCAACAACACCAATGCGAAGTCGCCACCCTCTGCGCCGAACTCGGCGAACTGCTGGAATGTTGTGGACAGCCCGCCGCCGCCCAGGACCTGCAACAGGAAGTCGAACGGGTGATCCAGGCCACCGCCGCCAATTACTCGTCGATGCATCAAGACGTGGCCAGCCAGCGCCGCACCGAAATCAGCTACCTGCTGGGGTACGCCTGCAAGGTGGCAACCAGGCATCAGTTGAACCTGCCCCACCTTTTCCAATTGCAGCAACGCCTGATCGAACTCCTGCAACAGCGCGGATTGCCCAGCGACTGAGCAGCGGCTACGCTGCCCACTTGCTCATCCTTAGCGACGTTCCCTGATGCCATTGCGCCAGCGCCTTGAAAACCTGCCGGTCGGCCAAAAGCTGCTGGCAGCCCTGCTTGTCCTGCTGACCACGGTCCTGCTGGTCGCCAACCTCACGTTTATCAGCGCCGCCTACTGGATCTCCCAGGAAAGCATGGCACCCCAGGCCTTGCAGACCATCGGCCGCCTCATCTCCAACCCGACACTCGCCACCGAGGCGCTGGATTCGCCACAAAGCGCCGAACGCCTGCTCAACGAACTCAACAGCTATTCGCCGTTACGGGCCGCAGCGGTCTACGACGGCAAAGGCGCACGCCTGGCGCAGTTGCAACACGGCGAGCGGCTCAAGCTGCCAGAACGCTATCGCCATATAGAAGCCTGGCAACTCACCGAATTTCGCAGCAACCAGGTGATTACCCTGCCCCGCCCCGGCCAGGCTCCCGGGCACTTGCTGCTGGTGGCCAGCAGCGAACTGCCGATGGCCTTCTACACCGGCACCCTTACCGCCAGCCTGGGGATCCTGATCTTCAGTGTGCTGTTGTGGCTGGTCATTGCCCGACAGATCAAGCGCCTGATCACCCAGCCGATTCATCAGCTTGAAGAGCTGTCGCGACAGGTCACCCGCGAGGAAAACTACGCCCTGCGGGCCGGGCGCGGCAACCACGATGAAATCGGCAGCCTGGCTGAAGCCTTCAACACCATGCTGTCGCGCATCGAAGCCCGCGAGCAGCAGCTCAAGCGCGCTCGCGATGACTCCCAGGCAGCCTATGACCAGGCCCAGGGGCTGGCGGAAGAAACTCGCCACACCAATCGCAAGCTGGAGCTGGAAGTCCAGGTACGGAGCAAGATTGAGAAGAAGCTCACCGGCTTCCAGAACTACCTGAACAGCATCATCGACTCCATGCCCTCGGCCCTGATCGCCCTCGACGAACAGCTTTACGTCACCCAGTGGAACCAGGAAGCCAGCGCCCTTTCCGGCACACGCCTGGACGAGGCGCTGAACCAGCCGATCTTCCTCGCCTTCGAGCCACTCAAGCCGTTCCTGCCACAACTCAAGGAAACCGTGGAGCAGCACACCGTGACCAAGGTCGAACGGGTCACCTGGTTCAAGGACGACGAGGCCAAGCACTACGCCCTGACCTTTTACCCCTTGATGGGTGGTGCCGGGCGTGGGGTGGTGATCCGCATCGACGACATCACTCAGCGCCTGTCACTGGAAGAAATGATGGTGCAGTCGGAAAAAATGCTCTCGGTCGGTGGGCTGGCCGCCGGCATGGCCCATGAAATCAATAACCCGTTGGGCGCGATCCTGCATAACGTGCAGAACATCCGTCGCCGCCTGTCCCCCGAGCTGCCGAAAAACCTGGAACACGCCGAGCAGGTCGGCATCGAACTGGACACCGTCAACCGCTACCTGCAAAGCCGTGAAGTGCCGCAACTGCTCGACGGCATCCAGCAGGCCGGGGCTCGGGCAGCGAAAATCGTTACCCACATGCTCAGCTTCAGCCGTCGCAGCAACCGGCAGATGGCTCCCTGCGACCTGCCGGCGCTGATCGATCAGGCAGTGGAAATCGCCGGCAACGACTTCGACCTGACCATAGGTTTCGACTTCAAGGGCCAGGCCATCGTCCGCCAGTTCGACCCGCAACTGGGCCCGGTGCCCGGCACCGCCAACGAATTGGAACAGGTCCTGCTCAATCTGCTGAAAAACGCCGCCCAGGCCATTCACCTGCGTGAAGACGACAGTGAGCCGGGGCGGATTATCCTGCGCACGCGCCTGAACCCGCCCTGGGCGGAAATCCAGGTCGAGGACAACGGCATCGGCATGAGCGAAAACGTGCGCAAACGCACGTTCGAGCCCTTCTTCACCACCAAGGAAATCGGCCAAGGCACCGGCCTTGGGCTGTCGGTTTCGTACTTCATCATCACCAACAACCACAAGGGGCAGATGGAAGTGCACTCGACCCAGGGCCAGGGCACTTGCTTCACGCTGCGCCTGCCGCTGGCCGGCGCCCAACTGCCCAACCCCGGACAACTGGAACTGGAGAGATAAGCATGGGCTTTCGCCTGTCGAAGATTTACACCCGCACCGGCGACAAGGGCGAGACCGGGCTTGGCGATGGCCGCCGGGTGCCCAAGGATCATCCCCGGGTCGAAGCCATCGGCGAAGTCGACACCCTCAACAGCCAATTGGGCCTGCTGCTGGCCGGATTGGCCGAACACAGTGTCGAGCACCCTGGCTTGAAGCAGGTCATCGAAGTACTGACGCCGTGTCAGCACCGGCTGTTCGATTTGGGTGGGGAGCTGGCGATGCCGGTGTATCAGGCGCTGAACACGGCAGAAGTCGAGCGCCTGGAAACGGCCATCGACCTCTGGAACGAGGAACTTGGCCCCCTGGAGAACTTCATTCTGCCCGGCGGCTCGGCGTTGATAGCCCAGGCCCATGTCTGCCGCAGCCTGGCGCGTACTGCCGAGCGTCGCTGCCAACAGCTGAATGCGCTGGAGCCCCTGGAAGGCGTTGGCCTGGCGTATATCAATCGCCTGTCGGACTTACTGTTTGTCGCTGCGCGCCTGATTGCCAAGCGCCAGGGCATCGCTGAAATCCTGTGGCAGGCGGCGGAAAAACCCTCCGCGTGATCGGCCAACCGCCCCCGGAATGATTCTATCGAGGGCGGCTGACGGGCAACGGGCGCGTTTCAATCCGGCCAGAACGCACGAATCCCCGCCACGCCCTGGGCTCCGGCGGCCCATGCCTGCTGGCACTCGGCCGGTCCGACCCCGCCCAGCAGGTACACCGGCTTGTTGAAACCACTGATCAACTGACTGGCCTGCTCCCACCCCAGCGGCTGGGCATCGGGATGAGTCTGGGTGGGCTGGACGGGCGACAAGGTGACGAAATCCACATCCATCTGCTGCGCCAGGGACAACTCCTCGGCATTGTGGCAGGAGGCCGCCAGCCAGCGGTCCTTGGGAAATGGTCGCCCGGCGCTGGCGTGCTTGCGCAGTTGTGCCGAGGTGATGTGCCAGCCTGCCGAAGGGAAATCCCCCAGCCACTCGAACGGCCCCTTGAGCATCAACTGCGCCTTGCCCGCGCACAGGCCGACGGCATCCACCGCCAGGTCGCGGTATTGCGGGTCGTAGCCGTTGGGCGCACGCAGCTGGACCAACTTGATGCCGCCGGCGATGGCCTTTTGTATGCCCCGCAGCAGCGCCGGGGTTTCCAAGCCCTCAGGGGTGATCAGGTACTCGGAAGGCAAGCGAGCGGCCGCCACGATCGGCTGGTTGGCTGCCGGAAACTCGTAGTTCGCCAGTTCTCGCGAGCTGACCCAGGCCAGAGGTTGCCCTTCCGCGCCATGGGCTTCACCGCTGAACGCCGATACTTCCCACACATCCAGCAGCACCTGCTTGTCCGGATAATCGTGCTGCACCTTGATCAGGGGTCGTGCCGCCTGCACCACAATCCCCAGTTCTTCCAGCAGCTCGCGGGCCAGCGCCACCTCCACCGCTTCACCGGCCTCGACCTTGCCGCCCGGGAATTCCCACAGGCCGCCCTGATGCTGGGTGTCGGCACGTCGGGCAATCAGGATCTTGCCGCTGACATCGCGGATAACGGCCGCGGCCACATGTACTCGTTTCACCGCACTATTTCCTCTAAACCGGCTTGCTGCCAGACCTTGAAGGCTGGCCATTGATAGATTGCCTCGACATAGGCCGCATCAACCGCCGGCAATGGAACCTGATAGGTCCGCAGGCGCACGGCGACCGGTGCAAAAAACGCATCCGCGAGAGTCGCAGGGCCAAACAGGAACGGCCCGGGCTCGGTTGCCGTGGCACGGCACTCGGCCCATAACGCCAGCATCCGCTCGATATCCGCCTGGGCCTCCGGGGGCATTGGCGACAGTGGCGCGTCACGTGCCAGGTCGAAAGGCAAGTTGCCCCGCAGGCCGAAGAAGCCGCTGTGCATCTGCGCACACGCCGAACGCGCCTGGGCACGAGCGGCAGTATCAAGCGGCCATAGACGGGCCTCGGGAAAGCGTTCAGCCAGGTACTCGGCAATCGCCAACGAGTCGGCAATCGTGCCGTGCTCGGTCTTCAGCAAAGGCACCTTGCCGGTTGCCGAATGCCTGAGCAGGCGCTCGCGGGTGTCGGGCTGGTTGAGTTTGATCAGCTCTTCGCTGTAGGGGACGGCGGCCAGCTCCAGCGCCAAAGCCCCGCGCAAGGACCAGGAAGAATAGAGTTTGTCGCCGATGATCAGGTGGAAGCTCATGGTCTGACACCTTGTGTGATGCGAGGGACAGCGGGCTTGCCAGCGCCGGCAAGCCGCCTCTGGCCCATGGAAGCCAGAAACAGCCTGTCGGCGCGAGCACCGGCCTCAGGTACGGTATTCGGCGTTGATCTTCACGTACTCGTGGGACAGGTCGGTGGTCCAGATGGTTTCGCTGCACTGGCCACGACCCAGCTCGATACGAATGGTGATTTCTTCCTGCTGCATGACCGCAGCGCCCTGGGCTTCGGTGTAGCTGGCGGCACGCGCACCGCGGCTGGCGATGCACACCTCACCCAGGAACACATCGATCTTGCTCACGTCCAGATCCGGCACACCGGCGCGACCGACAGCGGCCAGGATCCGCCCCCAGTTCGGGTCGGAAGCGAACAGCGCGGTCTTGATCAGCGGCGAGTGGGCGACGGTGTAGCCGACGTCCAGGCATTCCTGATGGTTACCGCCGCCATTGACTTCTACGGTGACGAACTTGGTCGCGCCTTCGCCGTCGCGCACGATGGCCTGTGCCACCTCCATGCACACCTCGAACACCGCCTGCTTCAGCGCGGCGAACAGCGGGCCGCTGGCCTGGTCGATTTGCGGCAGGTTGGCCTGGCCGGTCGCGATCAGCATGCAGCAGTCGTTGGTCGAGGTATCGCCATCGATAGTGATGCGGTTGAACGACTTGTTGGCACCGTCCAGAAGCAGGTTCTGCAGCACGTCGCGGGAAACCTTGGCGTCGGTGGCAATGTAGCCAAGCATGGTCGCCATGTTCGGCCGAATCATACCGGCGCCCTTGCTGATGCCGGTCACCGTGACAGTCACACCCTCATGCTGGAACTGGCGACTGGCGCCCTTGGGCAGGGTGTCGGTGGTCATGATCCCGGTCGCGGCGGCGGCCCAGTTATCGACCGACAGATCGTCGAGGGCGGCCTGCAGCGCGCCTTCGATCTTCTCCACGGGCAGCGGTTCGCCGATTACCCCGGTGGAGTAAGGCAGCACGGCGCTGGCATCGACACCGGTCAACTCGGCCAGCTTGGCGCAGGTGCGGGTGGCCGCAGCCAGGCCCGGCTCACCCGTACCTGCGTTGGCATTGCCGGTGTTGGTCAGCAGATAACGCACTGGTCCCTGAACCCGCTGCTTGGCCAGAATCACCGGCGCCGCGCAAAAGGCATTCAGGGTGAACACGCCTGCAACCGTGGAGCCTTCGGCACAGCGCATGACCACTACATCCTTGCGCCCCGGGCGCTTGATGCCAGCCGAAGCGATGCCAAGCTCAAAACCGGCAACCGGGTGCAACGTTGGCAAAGGACCAAGACCAACAGCCATGAATGCGCTCCTCTTTAATGTGATGTCAGCACCGTCGTCGCGAAAGACAGTGTTTCAAATGGAAAAACGCCGCGACGGCTGATGCCGGTCGCGGCGCGGGTATTTCAGTGTCCGGCGGAAATCTTAGTTGATCTGGCCGTGACAGTGTTTGTACTTCTTGCCCGAACCGCAGTAGCACAGTTCGTTGCGGCCCAGCTTCTGATCATTGCGAACCGGGGCCGAGGCCAGGGCTACATCGACATCGACGCCCTCTTCCAGGGCTTCGGGCTGATCCAGGCCAGGCGCTTCAGGATGCTCGAACTGCATGCGCGCAGCCAGTGCCTCGGCTTCCTGGCGCAGGCGGACTTCTTCTTCGACCGGATCTTCGCGGCGGACCTGAACGTGCGACAACACACGGATCGAGTCGCGCTTGATGGAATCCAGCAGCTCGGAGAACAGGGTAAAGGACTCGCGCTTGTATTCCTGCTTCGGGTTCTTCTGTGCGTAGCCACGCAGGTGGATACCGTGACGCAGGTGATCCATGGTCGACAGGTGGTCTTTCCACAGGTCGTCCAGGACGCGCAGAACGATCTGTTTCTCGAAGCTGCGCAGGGCTTCTGCGCCAGCCTGGTCTTCTTTCTCGTTGTACGCCGCGACCAACTCGTTCAGGAGCTTCTCGCGCAGGGTTTCTTCGTACAGGTGATCGTCTTCGTCGAGCCATTGCTGGATCGGCAGTTTCACCCCGAAACCGCTTTCAATTTCGGTTTCCAGACCCGCCACGTCCCACTGTTCAGGCAGCGACTGTGGTGGAATATGGGCGCTGACGGTGGCGCTGAGCACGTCCTGGCGGAAGTCGGAAATGGTCTCGCCGATGTTGTCCGCGGCCAGCAACGTGTTGCGCATGTGATAGATCACTTTACGCTGCTCGTTGTTGACGTCGTCGAACTCCAGCAGTTGCTTGCGGATATCGAAGTTGCGGCCTTCTACCTTGCGCTGCGCCTTCTCGATCGCGTTGGTCACCATGCGGTGCTCGATCGCTTCGCCAGGCTGCATACCGAGGGCTTTCATGAAGTTCTTCACCCGGTCGGAGGCGAAGATGCGCATCAGGCTGTCTTCCAGAGACAGGTAGAAACGGCTGGAACCGGCGTCACCCTGGCGACCGGCACGACCACGCAACTGGTTGTCGATACGGCGCGATTCGTGACGCTCGGAGGCGATTACCTGCAGGCCACCCGACTCGAGTACTTGCTGATGGCGCTTCTGCCAATCGGCCTTGATCTGGGCGATCTGCTCAGGGGTCGGGTTTTCCAGGGAGGCGACTTCCACTTCCCAGTTACCGCCCAACAGGATGTCGGTACCACGACCGGCCATGTTGGTGGCGATGGTCAGGGCGCCTGGGCGACCGGCCTGGGCGATGATTTCAGCTTCTTTTTCGTGGAACTTGGCGTTCAGGACCTTGTGCTCGATGCCTTCCTGGTTGAGCAGGTTGGACATGTGCTCGGAAGTCTCGATGGTCGCCGTACCGACCAGTACCGGACGCCCAGAGATCATGCACTCCTTGATGTCCGCCACGATCGCCGCGTACTTCTCTTCGGCGGTAAGGAACACCAGGTCGTTGTAGTCTTTACGCGCCAGCGGCTTGTTCGGCGGAATGACCATTACCGACAGACCGTAGATCTGGTGGAATTCGAACGCTTCGGTGTCGGCCGTACCGGTCATGCCGGACAGTTTGTTGTACAGACGGAAGTAGTTCTGGAACGTGGTCGAGGCCAGGGTCTGGCTTTCGGCCTGGATGTTCAGGTTTTCCTTGGCTTCGATGGCCTGGTGCAGGCCTTCGGAGAGACGACGACCCGGCATGGTACGACCGGTGTGTTCGTCGACCAGGACCACCTGACCGTCTTGCACGATGTATTCGATGTTGCGATGGAACAGCTTGTGCGCACGCAGGCCGGCGTAGACGTGGGTCAGCAGGCCCAGGTTGTGCGCCGAGTACAGGCTTTCGCCTTCAGCCAGCAGGCCGACACGGGTCAGCATCTCTTCGATGAACTGGTGACCGGCTTCGTTGAGTTCGACCTGGCGGGTCTTCTCGTCGATGGTGTAGTGACCCGCCTTGGTGACTTCGCCTTCCACTTCTTCGACATGCAGCTCCAGCTGCGGGATCAACTTGTTGATCTCGATATAAAGCTTGGAGCTGTCTTCGGCCTGACCGGAAATGATCAGGGGGGTACGGGCTTCGTCGATCAGGATCGAGTCGACTTCGTCGATAACGGCAAAATTGAGCTCGCGCTGGAACTTGTCTTCCATGCTGAAAGCCATGTTGTCGCGCAGGTAGTCGAAACCGAATTCGTTGTTGGTGCCGTAGGTGATGTCGGCGGCATAGGCTGCGCGCTTCTCTTCCGGCGGCTGGAAAGGCGTGACCACGCCAACGCTCAGGCCGAGGAATTCATAGAGCGGACGCATCCAGTTGGCGTCACGGCGGGCCAGGTAGTCGTTCACCGTCACCACGTGTACGCCCTTGCCGGACAACGCGTTGAGGTAGACGCCCAGGGTTGCTACCAGGGTCTTGCCTTCACCGGTGCGCATCTCGGCGATCTTGCCTTCATGCAAGGTCATGCCGCCGATCAACTGTACGTCGAAGTGGCGCATACCCATGACCCGCTTACCGGCTTCACGGGCGACCGCGAAGGCTTCAGGAAGCAGTTTGTCGAGGGTTTCACCTTTGGCTACGCGGGCCTTGAACTCTTCGGTCTTGGCACGCAATTGATCGTCCGAAAGGGCTACCATTTGCTCTTCGAAGGCATTGACGATCTGTACCGTCTTGAGCATGCGTTTGACTTCACGCTCGTTCTTGCTTCCAAAAAGTTTCTTTAACAAAGGCGCAAACATATCGGCAGGATCTTCCACACATAGGGATGGAGGGCGGCCCCGTGAGTCGCCCGAGCAGCCCTTATGGCCGCATGCGAACGAGTATTCTACCCGGAAACGATGGCGAGGAAAGTGGCGTTATTCCACGATGCTAGTACAGCGCTATGACGGGGCTCACTTACAATAAGGCCTTTTCGCCGACTTTCAACCCAGACAAGTACGAAGTTACCCATTGATTTAATGGACAATCCCCAGCCGACAGAGATGAGCGCAGAGAACAGGACGCTTTCTGCTACCATGGCCGCTCTGTAACTTCAGGTTTCTGATCATGGCATTTCGCCCACACACGGCCAGACTCCCCGCCGTTCTCCTTCGCGAAGCCAAGCCTCTCAAAGCCATATTCGGCCATGCCCAGCGCCTGGCCCATCTGCAACGCCTGGTGGAAAGCCAATTACAGCCGGCAGCGCGCGAGCATTGCCATGTCGCCTCGTGGCGCGAAGGCAGCTTGCTGTTGATTGTCACCGACGGCCACTGGGCGACCCGCCTGCGCTATCAACAGAAGCGACTGCAACGCCAGTTGGTGGAGTTCAACGAGTTCGCCAGCCTGACGCGGATCCTGTTCAAGGTGCAGCCGCCCACCGTTCCGCAAGGCGCTGCGGGCCACACCATGGACCTCTCGAGCAACGCCGCCGAAACCATCCAGGCAACGGCCAATGGCATCAGCGACCCCAACCTGCGGGCCGCCCTGGAACGCCTGGCCAGTCACGCCAAACCGCGAACCTGAGCCGCGGCGTCGGATCAGCGACGCTTGCTGCCCCCCAGCAACGAGCCCATCAAGCCACGCACCAATTGCCGTCCCAACTGGTTGGCGGCCTGGCGCATGGCTGATTTCAGCGCCTGGCCGGCCGCAGTGCCGAGAAACTCCCCAGCCCGATCGGTAAGACTCGGCTCTTGCGCAACCGGTTTGTCCGATGCCGTGTCGGCCTTTGGCGCAAGGTCCTTGCGCCCCATCAGCACTTCATACGCCGACTCGCGATCAATGGGTTTGTCGTAGCGCCCAAGCAATGGCGAACCGGCAATCAAGGCCGCCCGCTCGGCTTCAGTCAGCGGCCCGATGCGTGATTGCGGAGGCGCGACCAGCACGCGCTCGACCATGGCTGGCGTGCCTTTGTCCTGCAAGGTGCCCACCAGGGCCTCGCCGATGCCCAGCTCGGTCAGCACTGACAACGCATCGAACGCCGGGTTGGGCCGAAAGCCCTCGGCCACCGCGCGCAGGGATTTCTGTTCCTTGGCGGTGAACGCGCGCAAGCCATGCTGAATCCGCAACCCCAACTGCGCCAGCACGCTGTCGGGCAAATCCCCTGGCGATTGCGTGACGAAGTACACCCCCACGCCTTTCGATCGAATCAGCCGCACCACCTGTTCCAGTCGATCCTGCAGCGCCTTGGGCGTCCCCGCGAACAGCAGGTGCGCCTCATCGAAAAACAGCGCCAGCAGCGGCTTTTCACCATCACCGCGCTCTGGCAACTGTTCGAACAGTTCAGCCAGCAGCCACAACAGAAACGTCGCGTAGACCTTGGGCGCCTCATGCACCAGGCGGCTGGCGTCGAGCAGGTGAATGCGCCCGCGGCCGTCGCTGGCCGGTTGCAGAATGTCTTCAAGTTGCAAGGCCGGCTCGCCAAACAGCGCTTCGGCCCCTTGCTGCTCAAGGGTTGCCAGGCGCCGCAACAGGGCCTGGCTGGAGCCGGTGGTCATCAACGCCGCATCGTCACCCAGTACCTGCGGGTTTTCCCGCAGGTGATTGAGCAGCGCCTTGAGGTCTTTCAGGTCTAGCAGCAACAGCCCTTCACGGTCCGCGACCTTGAAGGCCGCATAGAGTGCCGATTGCTGGCTGTCGGTCAGCTCCAGCAGGCTTCCCAGCAGCAGCGGGCCCATTTCACTCAAGGTGGTGCGTAATGGATGACCGGATTGCCCGTGGATATCCCACAGCGTCACCGGATAAGCCTGAGGCTTATGGTTCAGCCAAGGCATCCCGGCGATTCGTTCGGCCACCTTCCCCTGCGGATTGCCGGCAGCTCCCAAGCCACACAGATCGCCTTTGATATCGGCAGCGAACACGGCAACCCCGGCATCGCTGAAGGCTTCCGCAAGGCGTTGCAGGGTTACGGTCTTGCCCGTCCCGGTGGCACCAGCCACCAAACCGTGACGGTTGGCCAGACGCATGGCCTGGGCGATCGGCTGCCCGGAAAGATCGGCGCCGATAACGAGTTGCGATGAGTCAGGCATTTTGTCACCCCTGGTTAATCTTTAGCCGTACACGGTCGATATGAATAAACGAGATACCAGACACATCTGAAATTAATGTCGGATAGTTCCCTAGGGAGGGATGGAAGTATCAGCTTACTTTCAACTCCGTCTATTTTGCGCGCTTTTATATGAGCACGCCCGGATCACAAGACCTTAGCGGACCCTCGAGCCATGAACAAAAACCTGCGCTTCAGCCATAAAATCCTGCTTGCCGCCTCCCTGATCGTCATAGCTGCCTTCGCGCTATTCACGCTCTACAACGACTACCTGCAACGTAATGCCATCCGCAGGGACCTGGATAACTACCTTCAGGAGATGGGCGACGTCACCGCCAAAAACATCCAGACCTGGCTTGCCGGCCGTGCGCTGCTGATCGAAAACCTCTCGCAATCGGTGGCGCTCAACTCGGACAAGACCAACGTCAGCCTGCTGCTCGAACAAAAGGCCGTGACCTCGACCTTCATGGGCGCTTACCTGGGCAACAACGATGGCAGCTTTATTATCCGTCCCGACAGCAAGATGCCCGACGGTTATGACCCGCGTGCCCGCCCCTGGTACAAGAGCGCCGAAAGCACCAGCGGCTCGGCCCTGACCGAGCCCTACATCGACCTGGCGTCCGGGCAGTTGGTGATTTCCATCGTCGACAGCGTGCTCAAGGGCGGCCAGCGCATCGGCGTGGTCGGCGGCGACCTGAGCCTGCAGGTGATTGCAGACAGCATCAATGCCCTGGATTTTGACGGGATGGGCTATGCGTTCCTGGTCAGCGCCGACGGCAAGGTCCTGGTGCACCCCGACAAAAACCTGGTGATGAAGAACCTCAAGGACATCTACCCCCAGGACACCCCGCGCATCAGCACTGAACTCAGCGAAATCACCGCTGATGGCAAAACCCGAATTGTCACCTTCACCCAGATCAAGGGCCTTTCCTCGGTCAACTGGTACATCGGTCTGTCCGTCGATAAGGACAAGGCCTACGCCATGCTCAGTGAATTCCGTACCTCAGCGCTGATCGCCACCGTGATCGCCGTGGCCATTACCATTTTCCTGCTGGGCATGCTGATCCGGGTCCTGATGCAACCGCTGCATGTCATGACCCGCGCCATGCAAGACATCGCCGACGGCGAAGGCGACCTGACCCGGCGCCTGACTATCCAGAACCAGGACGAATTCGGCATCCTGGGCAACGCTTTCAATCGCTTTGTCGAACGCATCCATGGTTCGATCCGCGAAGTGTCCTCGGCCACCGAGCATGTCAACGAAGTGGCCCTGCGCGTGGTCAGCGCTTCCAACTCGTCGATGCTCAACTCCGATGAGCAGGCCAGCCGCACCAATAGCGTCGCCGCGGCCATCAATGAACTGGGTGCCGCCGCCCAGGAAATCGCACGCAATGCCGCCCAAGCCTCGCAACAGGCCAGCGACGCACGCAACCTGGCCGAAGACGGTCAGCAAGTGGTGGATCGCAGCATCCAGGCGATGAATCAGCTGTCGAAGATGATCAGCGCTTCCAGCACCAACATCGAGACACTCAACAGCAAGACCGTGAACATCGGGCAGATCCTCGAAGTCATCACCAGCATTTCCCAGCAAACCAACCTGCTGGCGCTTAACGCTGCCATTGAAGCGGCACGCGCCGGGGAAGCAGGTCGAGGCTTTGCGGTGGTGGCCGATGAGGTTCGCAACCTGGCGCACCGCACTCAGGAGTCGGCGCAACAGGTGCAAACCATGATCGAGGAGCTGCAAGTGGGCGCCCGCGAGTCGGTCGGTACCATGAGTGAAAGCCAGCGCCACAGCCAGGACAGCGTGGAGATCGCCAACCTGGCCGGCGAACGCCTGAACAGCGTGACCCAGCGGATTGGCGAGATCGACGGCATGAACCAGTCGGTCGCCACCGCCACCGAGGAGCAGACCTCGGTGGTGGAGTCGATCAACATGGACATTACCGAGATCAACACCCTCAATCAGGAAGGCGTGGAAAACCTGCAGTCGACCCTGCGCGCCTGCTCTGATCTGGAGCAGCAGGCCGCGCGCCTGAAGCACCTGGTAGGCACCTTCCGCATCTGACCTATTGCCGGCGAGGGCCTGGGCTCTCGCTGGCAAACGCCCATTAAAAAGCCGGCGCGCCTGTTTTCTGAAAACGGGCGGGCCGGCAATAGGGTCTTGTCGCTGTATCCCAAGGCGCTGTTCGCCTATCAGGCAGGCTTGGTCGGTGCCTCGGTTTCGGGGTCTTGATCTTGCTGCAGTTGTTCCCACAACTCGGCGGCTCCGGGAAACTCGGTGCCGTCCTGCGGCCCCATATCGTCAGGGTCGTATCGGCTCAGACAACCCTCGCCCAAGGTGGCGGGAGCCTTGGATGTGGCTTTATCCAGTGGATCGTTCATCGGCCCGACCTCGCTACGACGATGCGGGGGGCCTGACATGTAACGCCCGGCCCCACCCTTCTCAATCAGAACACCACGGTCTTGTTGCCATGCACCAGGACCCGGTCTTCCAGGTGATAACGCAGGCCACGGGCCAGGACCATCTTCTCGACGTCACGGCCGAAACGCACCATGTCTTCAATGCTGTCGCTGTGGCTGACGCGCACCACGTCCTGCTCGATGATCGGGCCGGCATCCAGCTCTTCGGTCACGTAGTGACAGGTCGCACCGATCAACTTGACCCCGCGCAGCGACGCCTGGTGGTAGGGTTTGGCACCGACGAAGGACGGCAGGAAGCTGTGGTGAATGTTGATCACTTTGTGCGCGTACTCGCTGCACAAGGATGGCGGCAGGATTTGCATGTAGCGCGCCAAGACCACCACTTCTGCATCGTGATGCTTGACCAGGCGCGAGACTTCGGCGAAAGCCGGTTGCTTGTCCTGTGGATTGACCGGTACGTGGTAATAAGGAATACCGTGCCACTCGACCATGCTGCGCAGGTCGTCATGGTTGGAGATCACGCAGGAGATCTCACAATCAAGCTCGTCGCTGTGCCAGCGATGCAGCAAGTCCGCCAGGCAATGGGACTCACGGCTGGCCATCAACACCACGCGCTTCTTCTGTGCGGTGTCGGTGATGCGCCAGTCCATCGAGAACTCTTCGGCAATCGGCTTGAACGCCTCGCGCAATGCTTCGATACCAAAGGGCAACGAATCGGCACGAATCTCGTGACGCATGAAGAACCAGCCACTGAGGTTGTCCGAGTGGTGGCTCGCTTCGGTGATCCAGCCGTTATGGGAGGCCAGAAAGTTACTGACTTTGGCGACAATGCCAACGCGGTCCGGGCAAGAAATCACCAACCGAAAAGTGCGCATGAGGGGGAAACTCCAGAACTTCGCAAAGGCCGCCATTCTAGCCATTACGCGGCAAAACTGCAGTATCCGTTACGCCTCAATCGTCTCCAGGCACCGCCGGGCTCACTAACACCCTGGAAAAACTGACTGCCGGGTTCTGTCACAGACCTAGTTGCAAATAGTCCGTGACTGAGTTTGTGAATATCTGTGAGAGGCCCATCACAGTATTTAACTGCACGGCTTTTTTTTCGAGCCGACACTTTAAACAAATTAAACAAAAGCCCTCTTTAATGTTTACTTGCTGAAACTGCCTGACTATTATTACGACACTGTACCCCGCCACTCGCGCCCAAATAAGGTAGTTTCCATGTCCCTGATCAACGAATACCGTGCCACAGAAGAAGCCATCAAAGAGCTCCAGGCCCGTTTGAAGAATCTGTCCCAAGACGACAAACTGCAAACCGAACTGGAATTTGAAGGCAAACTGCGCACCCTGATGGGCGAGTACTCCAAGTCGCTGCGTGACATCATCGCCCTGCTCGATCCAGAGTCCAAAGTTAAAGCGCCACGCGCTGCTGTAAAAACTACCGGCACCAAACGTGCTCGCAAAGTTAAACAGTACAAAAACCCGCACAACGGCGAAGTCATCGAAACCAAAGGTGGCAACCACAAGACCCTGAAAGAGTGGAAAGCCAAGTGGGGCGGCGACGTAGTTGAAGGCTGGGCAACCCTGCTGGGTTAAGCCATAGCGCCGGCACCAGAAATTGGTGACCCGTAGAAAAAACGCCAGTCAGCTGGCGTTTTTTTATTCCTGGAATTTAACCCGGGTGCGCAGTAAGCCCGTTCAAATACCCAGCCGGACGCTTAATGAACGCGCATAATCCTGCCATTCATTGAGTACCGCTTTCTGCGCCGGCGTGGCGTTTAATAAGGACTGTGCACAGGCCGCGTTAAAAGCCTCAAGGGTATTGGGCGCCCCGTATTTCGGGTCGAGTAGGCGCTGCTGACAAAATGTTTTCCAGTGCTCTTGCTCTTGCTTATTCAATGTCTCGATGAAGTTGCGCGCTCGGTAACGGAATAATAATTCCGGCAGGCGTCCATCATCGAATGGCCAATGCGCTTGAGCCAAATCGACAGGGTCGGCCAGGCGTACTTGCTCGCACAGTCGACGATCACGATCACCAATAAACCCGTCGTATAACTGCTGCTCCGGATCCTCTGTGGCCGCAAAGTCTTCAGTTGCATAGATCGCCTGAAGTTTCTCGCGCCAAACTTCCTGGCCCGCGCTCAGCTGCTGCGCGCGCACCTGATAAAGCTCCATGTCCAGTTGCAGGCGCTGCTGGTCCTGTGGGCGCAATACATTCAGTGGCGCCACCACCGGACAGCGGTTGATATGAATAAGCTTGAGTGGCACCGGCAACTCGCCCTCCTCCAACTCGTCACGGCGGGTGTACAAGCGCTGGCGCAATGACTCCGCATCCTGGTCAAGCAACCCCTGGGGATCGAGGTGCAGGTCACAGACAATCAGCGCATTGCGATTGCGCGGGTGCCAGGCCAGGGGCAGCACCACGCCGAGGTAACTGCGCGCCGCCGAGAACCGCCCGGAAATATGCACCATCGGCTGCAGCAGGCGGATCTGGTCCATCACCCGTTGCTTGCTGCGCAGTTGAAACAGCCAGTCAAACAGCTTGGGCTGCTTCTCGCGGATCAGCCGCCCCAGGGCGATGGTGGCGCGCACATCGGAGAGTGCGTCGTGGGCCTGGCCATGGTCGATGCCGTTGGCAGCGGTCAGACGCTCGAGCTTGAGGCTCACCCGCCCTTCTTCCTCGGGCCAGACGATGCCTTGCGGACGCAAGGCATAGGCCGCACGCGCCACATCGATCAGATCCCAGCGGCTGTTGCCGCCCTGCCACTCGCGGGCGTACGGGTCGAAGAAGTTGCGGTACAGGCTGTAGCGGGTCATCTCGTCGTCGAAACGCAAGGTGTTGTAGCCCGAGCCACAGGTGCCGGGCTGGGCCAGCTGGGCATGGACCCGAGTCATGAAATCGGCTTCGCTCAACCCCTCTGCAGCCAGGCGGCCGGGGGTAATGCCGGTGATCATGCAGGCCGCAGGATGGGGCAGGATATCGTCGCTGGGCTGGCAGTAGAGGTTGACCGCCTCGCCGATCTCGTTGAGTTCATGGTCGGTGCGAATACCCGCCACTTGCAGCGGCCGGTCGCAGCGCGGGTTGATGCCAGTGGTTTCGTAGTCGTACCAGAAGATGGAGGTCACGGGCTGTTCCTGAACTGAAGACCGGCAAAGTCTAGGCGCTAGGCAGCCGCCGCGGCCAGCGATCTTGCACCAGATCGGTTACCCGATGCGTCATCGCGACAGTTAGTGATGTCGTTTGCCCCCCCGACACTGCTAGCATCTGCCCTGGATTTTTTCTCAACCAGGCCAGCCACCCGTTGCCCATGCCCGAGACCACAGCACTGCCACGGAAAGCACCGCTGCACCCGCCACTGGATACGCGGTACCAGGTCGAGACGCCGGAAGGCATCGACTTGCCGCTGCGCCCGGCCGGGTTGATGTCGCGTGCCATGGCCTTTGCCATCGACCTGGGGTTTCGCGGGGCGATCCTCGGCGTGCTGTTCATTGCCCTGGCGTTTCTCGGCAAGCTGGGCATGGGCCTGGGTTCGCTTCTGCTGTTCCTGATCAGTTGGTGGTACATGGTGCTGTTCGAGGTGCTCAACCAGGGTCGCTCGCCCGGCAAGATGCTGATGGGGCTCAGGGTCGTGCAGGATGACGGCACGCCCATTGGCTGGGGCCCGTCCCTGACCCGCAACCTGTTGCGGTTTGCCGACATGTTGCCATTTGGCTATTTCCTCGGCGCCATCAGTTGCCTGCAGCACCCGACCTTCAAGCGCCTCGGCGACCTGGCCGCCGGCACCCTGGTGATCTATCGCGAGCGCACCCTGGACCGCCCGGCATTGCCCGAGGCTGAACCCAGGCGCGCACCTTTCGCCCTCAAGCTCGATGAGCAGCGGGCAATCCTCGGTTTCGCCGAACGCCAGAGCCAACTGTCGGCAGAACGAATCGACGAGCTGGCGGCGATTCTCGCCCAGCCCCTGCAGGTTCCCATTAACCAGGCCAAGGCCGAGCTCAACGGCATCGCCCGTGGCTTTTTGGGGCCGACATGAAGCAAAGCCTGTTCGAAAGTCGCCATCAACCCGAGTGGCAGCGTTTCAGCCAACTGCTGGAGCAACTGGAGCGCCGCCAGGCCAAGGCCGAAGACTGCCTGAGTTTCCCCCAGGACTACCGCCGCTTGTGCCAACACCTGGCGTTGGCCCAGGAGCGCGGCTACAGCAGCTACCTGATCGACCCGCTGCAACAATTGGCGCTGCGCGGCCATCAACAGCTGTACCGGCAACGCACGCCTTTGAGCGCCAAGGTGCTGGGTTTCGTACTCGCCGGGTTTCCACGCCTGGTGCGCGAACAATGGCGCTTCGTGCTGGCTGCCGGGCTGCTGTTCTTCGGCAGCCTGCTGGGCTTCGGCCTGCTGGTCTATCTGTTTCCCGACCTGGTCTACAGCCTGGTAAGCCCGGAGCAGGTGGGCGCCATGCAGAGCATGTACGACCCCGACTCCAGCCGCCTGGGCCGAGATGCCGCGCGCGCCTCCAGCGAAGACTGGGTGATGTTCGGCTACTACATCATGAACAACATCGGCATTGCCTTTCAGACCTTCGCCAGCGGGCTGCTGTTCGGCCTGGGCAGCGTGTTCTTCCTGTTCTTCAACGGTTTGATGATTGGCGCCATTGCCGGCCACCTGACGCAAATCGGCTCCGGGCAGACCTTCTGGTCGTTTGTCATCGGCCATGGTGCCTTCGAGCTCACGGCCATTGCCCTGGCCGGCGCGGCAGGCCTGCAACTGGGCTGGGCGCTGATCGCCCCCGGGCGCCTGCCCCGGGGCGAAGCGCTGCTGCAAGCCTCGCGCAAGAGCGTGCAACTGGTCTGTGGAGTGATGCTGTTTTTATTGATCGCCGCCTTTATTGAAGCCTATTGGTCCTCCCTGACCTGGCCCGCGCCCTGGATCAAATACCTGGTGGGCGCAGCCCTGTGGGCGCTGGTGGCGCTTTATCTGATTTTTGCCGGACGTACCGCCCATGCGCCTGAGTGACTCAAGTGTGGCGATCCGCCCGCGCACGCCCTGGGAAGCCATGGACCTGGGCGTGCTGCTGAGCCAGCAGCATCGTCGGCTGCTGATGACCAGTTGGGCCATCGTCACCCTGCCGGTCTTTGCCTTGCTCAGCCTGCTGCTGTGGCAGTCGCCCTCATGGGCCCTGCTGCTGTTCTGGTGGTTGAAACCGGCCTTCGACCGGCTGCCGCTGTTTATTCTGTCCAAGGCCCTGTTCGGCGAAACCCCGACCCTGGGCCAGGCGCTGCGCCAATGGCCGCGCCTGCTCAAGCCACAACTGCTGGCGAGCCTGACCTGGCGCCGCCTGAGCATGAGCCGCAGTTTCGTGATGCCGGTGGTGCAGCTCGAAGGCCTGAGCGGTGAGGCGCGTCAGCAACGACTCAACGTTCTGCTGCAAAAAAATGCCGGCGCCGCGCGCTGGCTGACCCTGATCGGTGTACACCTTGAAGGCGCGCTGTGGATCGGTCTGATGGTGCTGTTCTACCTGATGCTGCCGCAGCAGATCGAACTCGACTGGGACTGGCAGAAAACCCTGGTCGCGGCCGCCCAACAGGACTGGCTATGGCTGGAGCACCTGACCAATGCCTTCTACGCGCTGGTGCTGATTGCCTGGGAACCGATCTACGTCGCCTGCGGTTTCAGCCTTTATCTCAACCGCCGTACCGAACTGGAGGCCTGGGACCTGGAGCTGGTGTTCCGCCGCCTGCGCCAACGCCTGAGCAGCGTGGCGGCGCTGCTATTGCTGGTGGGCCTGACGCTGGTCCCGCTGCATCAAGAAGTCTGGGCCGCCGCAGAGGTCGACCCCTCGACCCACCTGCGCCTGCGCAACCAGGCATTGAACAGCCAGGCGTCAAAAGATGGCGTCCAGGCGATCCTGGAAAAACCGCCGTTCAAGAATCCGGAATCGGTGACACGCTACCGCTTCGGCGACGAACCCAAGCCAGGCACCCAGTCGGGTAAACCGCCGAGCTGGTTGAAGAAGCTGCTGGGTAACCTGGACGGCGGCACCTTCGCCAGCATTGCCAAGGGTCTGGAAGTCTTTCTCTGGGCCGTGGTCCTGGGCACGATCGCCCTGGTGATCTGGCGCTACCGCGAGTGGTTGCAAGCGTTTGTCAGCCGGCGCCCCCAGCCACGAAAAAAAATCCCGAGGCCCCAGCCGACCCAGTTGTTCGGGCTGGATGTCGCCAGCGAAACCCTGCCCGAAGACATCGCCGCCAGTGCCGCACGGCTGTGGCAGAGCCAGCCCCGGGAAGCCCTGGGCCTGCTGTACCGGGCCCTGCTCAACCGCTTGCTGCATGACTACCAGTTGCCACTCAAGGCCGCCGACACTGAAGGCCAGGTCCTGGAACGGATCCGGGGCTTGCAGCAACCGGCCTTGCTGGCGTTCAGCAGCAGCCTGACCCAACACTGGCAAAACCTCGCCTATGGCCACCGACTGCCGGCGGCGCACCTGCAACAGGAACTGTGCGACGCCTGGCGGGCGCTGTTCGAGCCGCAGGTGCGACCATGAAGCGTGGCTTGCCATGGGCCCTGGGCCTGGTGCTGTGCGTACTGGTCGCCGGGGTCGCTTACGTCATTTATCGCAACGCGGTGCCCTACCAGGAAGTCATCGACCACGGCCCCTCCCCCGAGGCCCTGTCCAACCCTTACCTGGCCGCCGAGCAGTTTCTGCAGCAGCGCGGACTCAAGGTCCAGCACGCCGATGGCCTGGAAATTCTGCCGACCCTGGAGTCCCACGGCCAAACCCTGCTGATGCTGGGGGAGCGCTCGAACATGACCCCACGCCAGGTTCGCCAAGTGCTGAACTGGACCCGCGCCGGCGGGCGCCTGGTGCTGGTCGCCGAGGCGCTATGGGACGAAAAAACCGAAAAAAGCGGCGACCTGCTGCTGGACCGGCTGCGAATTCATCAATTTATGAGCGCCGACCAGGAACACCCGCCCCAGCCGCAGGAACCTGAAGAAAAAGAAGACTTCCCGAAGTTGACCAAGCTGTACCTGGAAGATGAAAAAGCACCGGCCTACTTCAGCTTCGACAATGACTTTGATCTCGATGACCCCCACGACCTGGCGCGATCCTGGGCCAACAGCGGCGTCGCCACCCACATGATGCAACTGTCCTACGGCAGCGGCACGGTGACGGTGCTGACGGACGCCGAAATCTGGAAAAACACCCAGATCGGCCGCTACGACAACGCCTGGCTGCTGTGGTATTTGAGCACCGACAGCACCGTCACCCTGTTATTCGACACCCACCACGACGGTCTCTGGCAGCTACTGCTACGGTACTTCCCCCAAGCCCTGGTGGCCCTGGCGGCGTTGATCGGCCTCTGGCTGTGGCATGTCGGCGTACGCCACGGTCCGCTGCAGGCACCTCCGCCCAAGGCGCGGCGCCAGTTGCGCGAACACCTGCGCGCCAGCGCCGACTTCCTGTTGCGCCATGGCGGCCAGGGCGCCCTGCTCAAGGCCCTGCGCCTGGACATCCAGCGCCGCGCCCGTCGCCGGCACCCGGGGTTTGAACGCCTCGACACCGAACAACAGTGCCAGGTGCTCGCGCGCCTGACCCAGCAACCCATCGATGCCATCAGCCAGGCGCTGCCGTCAGGCAGCGGGCAGCGCCACTCCAGCGCCGATTTCAGCCGCCTGGTCGCCCACCTGCAAACTCTCAGGAATGCCCTATGAGCGAACTTCCCGAAGACCCGCTTCCATCCACTGACGCCCTCCCTGCCGAACAACATCTGGCCCAACAGCGCCAGCGCGCCAGCCAATTGGCCCAGGCCGTACGCCAGGAACTGCAAAAAGTCGTGATCGGCCAGGACGCGGTGATCGACGACGTGCTCACGGCGCTGATTGCCGGCGGCCATGTACTGCTCGAAGGCGTGCCGGGCCTGGGCAAGACCTTGCTGGTGCGCGCCCTGGCTCGCTGCTTTGGCGGTGAGTTCGCGCGCATCCAGTTCACCCCGGACCTGATGCCCAGCGACGTCACCGGGCACGCGGTGTACGACATGCAGACCGAGCAGTTCAAGCTGCGCAAGGGTCCGCTGTTCACCAACCTGTTGCTCGCGGACGAGATCAACCGCGCACCGGCCAAGACCCAGGCCGCGCTGCTCGAAGCCATGCAGGAACGCCAGGTCACACTGGAAGGCCAGGCCCTGCCGATCGGTCAGCCGTTCATGGTGCTGGCGACCCAGAACCCGATCGAACAGGAAGGCACCTACCCGCTGCCGGAAGCCGAACTTGACCGTTTCATGCTCAAACTGCGCATGGACTACCCAGACGCCGAGCAGGAACTGGACATGGTGCGCCAGGTCGCTCGTTCGACCCGCGCCGACATGCTGGAAGTGCAACCCCTGCGCACCGTATTGCAAGCCAAGGACGTGCTGACCCTGCAACGGATTGCCAGCGATCTGCCGCTGGACGAACAGGTGCTCGACTACGCCGTGCGCCTGGCCCGCGCCACCCGTACCTGGCCCGGCTTGACCCTGGGCGCCGGCCCCCGGGCATCGATTGCCCTGGTCCGCGGCGCGCGGGCGCGAGCGCTGTTGCGTGGTGGCGACTTCGTGATTCCCGACGACGTCAAAGGCTGTGCCCTGGCGGTGTTGCGCCATCGGGTGCGGATCGCCCCGGAACTGGATATCGAAGGCCTGTCGGTGGAGCAGGTGCTCAAGCAACTGCTCGACCAGATCCCGGCGCCACGCCTATGAGCCATCTGAACCGATGAAACCTTCGCGCCTGCTGCTGATCTGGCTGGGCGTGCTGCTGGGCCTGGACATCGTCCTGGGCGCCTGCGGTGCCCTGGGCCTGGACCTCCCACCAAGCCTCCAGTCGATTGCCTGGGGCCTGCTGTTGGCCTTGTTGCTGCTGGCGGTGCTCGATGCCGTGCTGCTCTGGCGCCTGCCCTCGCCCCGACTGCGGCGGCAGATCCCCGGCAGCCTGCCGCTGGGGCGCTGGAGCGAAGTCAGCCTGGAGCTGCACCACGACTATCAGCGGCCGCGCGCCGTCGAAGTCTTTGACCATGTACCGGACGGCTTGAGCTTCGAACACCTGCCTCAGGGCCTGACCCTCGAACCCGGGCGGCACAGTCAGTTCGGCTATCGAGTGCGACCGCTCAAGCGTGGGCATTTCAACTTCGCCTACTGCGAGCTCAACCTGCCCAGCACCCTGGGACTGTGGAGTGCGCGACGGATCCTGCCCCTGCCCGACAGCACCCGCGTGTACCCGGACTTCGCCCGCCTCTACGGCGCGCAATTGCTGGCGGTGGACAACTGGCTAAGCCAGCTCGGGGTGCGCCAGTTGCAACGCCGGGGCCTGGGCCTGGAGTTCAACCAGCTGCGGGAGTTTCGCGAAGGCGACAGCCTGCGCCAGATCGACTGGAAAGCCACCGCCCGCCAGCGCACGCCGATTGCCCGCGAGTACCAGGACGAACGCGACCAGCAGATTATCTTCATGCTCGACTGCGGCCGCCGCATGCGCAGCCAGGATGGCGAGCTGGCGCATTTCGACCATGCCCTCAATGCTTGCCTGCTGCTGAGTTACGTGGCCTTGCGCCAGGGCGATGCGGTAGGCCTGAGCACCTTTGCCAGCCAGGCACCGCGCTACCTGGCCCCGGTCAAGGGCTCGGCGCAGCTCAGCGTCTTGCTCAACTCGGTGTACGACCTGGACAGCAGCCAGCGCCCCGCCGACTACCAGGCCGCCGCCAGCCACTTGCTGGCACGGCAGAAACGCCGGGCACTGGTGGTGCTGGTCACCAACCTGCGCGATGAAGATGACGAAGAACTGCTGACGGCGGTCAAGCGCATCAGCCGCCAACACCGGGTGCTGGTGGCCAGCCTGCGTGAAGAAGTCCTCGACGAACTGCGCCAAGCACCGGTGCAGACTCTGCCCGAGGCCCTGACCTACTGCGGTACCGTGGATTATCTGAACGCCCGGAGTGAGCTGCATGAGCGGTTGCTGGCCCACGGCGTCTCCTTGCTCGACGCCCGTCCGGGCGAGCTGGGCGCGGAACTGGTGACCCGTTACCTGAGCTGGAAGAAAGCCGGCACCCTGTGAGCCAGGGCCGGCAGGCTAGGCCGAGGCCTGCAAGGGATAGAAACTGAAGTAGTGCTGCAGGTCACTCACCAGTTGCCGGTACTCGGCAGACGCCCGCTGCAGGGCAAAACCCGCGTCGTAATAATGGGGCGTTACGTCTTCGTGGCACCACAGGCAGTTGGCCGTGAAGTCGATGAACTGCGCTCGACCGGTGTTGCCCGGAAGCTTCACCCGCAGTTCGAAATCGACCCCCACCATCATCGGCAACTGGCTGATCAGCATCAAACCGTCTTGCGAGACATTGCCCAGGCTGCCGACAGGCTTGTCGGTGAGTCGATTGTAGACTTTCAAAAAGTACGGCAGCTGGTGCCGCTCTATCCGACGTTCGGTAGGCATGCTGAAGATCGCTATGCAGAGGCCATTAAGCATGGCCGCACTAGGGCTTCGGAGCAGACCTGCAGGCAGGCCGCTCTCCCGAGTCCGTGCTGTCGCCGGTCGCGGGCAGCCAGCAGAGCCGGCGATTCGGATGCGAAGCTCCAGGCGGACTCCGCAATCTTAGCTCAAGGCCCAAGCCCGGCCACGGAATGTATGACGAATATAATTACAAGGTTGCCGGGCGGACCTGGGCGCCGGTACGCGGCGGGTAGTAGCCCAACTGTTGCAGGGTTTCCAGCCGAGCACGGGCACGGAACGCATACTCGCTGCTCGGGTACTCGGTGAGGATGAACTGATAGGTCTGCGCAGCATCGACGAACAGTTTCTGCCGCTCCAGGCATTGCCCGCGCAACATGGAGACTTCCGGCTGCACATAGCGGCGCGAACGGCTGGTGCGATCGACCTGGCTGAGTTCGAGCATCACGCTCTCGCAGTTACCGCGATCGTAGGCGCGGTAGGCATTGTTCAAATGGTGGTCCATCGACCAGCGGGTACAGCCGACAACACTGACGGCCAGGGCAGCAATGAGTACGAAGCGCATGGGGGATCTCCTGTCTTGTGCAGTGTATCGACTCATCAGCGAAAATCTTCAAGGTTGTTCGTTTAAACAAACAAACGAATAAGTAGTGCAAACGAACAATGACTACAACTTCGGACCATAGTAGCCTCTCGTTGCGCTTGAACTTTAGGAGTCTTGCATGTCCGTTCGTCGTACCAAAATCGTTGCCACCCTCGGCCCGGCCAGTAACTCGCCGGAAGTTCTCGAACAGCTGATTCTCGCGGGCCTCGACGTCGCCCGTCTGAACTTCTCCCACGGCACCCCCGACGAGCACAAGGCTCGCGCCAAGCTGGTACGCGATCTCGCGGCCAAGCACGGGCGTTTTGTCGCGCTGCTGGGTGACCTGCAAGGCCCTAAGATCCGCATCGCCAAATTCGCCAACAAGCGCATCGAGCTGAAGATCGGTGATCACTTCACCTTCTCCACCGTGCATCCGCTGACCGAAGGCAACCAGCAGATCGTGGGTATCGACTACCCGGACCTGGTCAAGGATTGCGGCGTCGGCGACGAGCTGCTGCTCGACGACGGTCGTGTGGTGATGCGCGTTGAAACCGCCTCCGACACCGAACTGAACTGCGTGGTCACCATCGGCGGCCCGCTGTCGGATCACAAAGGCATCAACCGTCGCGGTGGCGGCCTGACCGCACCGGCCCTGACTGAAAAAGACAAGGCTGACATCAAGCTCGCCGCCGAAATGGAAGTCGACTACCTCGCCGTGTCCTTCCCGCGCGACGCCGCCGACATGGAATACGCCCGTAAACTGCGCGACGAAGCCGGCGGCACCGCCTGGCTGGTGGCGAAGATCGAACGCGCCGAAGCCGTAGCCGACGACGAGACCCTTGATGGGCTGATCAAGGCGTCCGACGCCGTCATGGTTGCCCGTGGCGACCTGGGTGTGGAAATCGGCGACGCCGAACTGATCGGCATCCAGAAGAAGATCATCCTCCACGCTCGTCGCCACAATAAGGCAGTGATCGTGGCGACCCAGATGATGGAGTCGATGATCCAGAACCCGATGCCAACCCGCGCCGAAGTGTCCGACGTGGCCAACGCCGTGCTCGACTACACCGACGCCGTGATGCTTTCGGCTGAAAGTGCCGCGGGCCCGTACCCGCTGGAAGCGGTTCAAGCGATGGCGCGGATCTGCGTCGGCGCTGAAAAGCATCCAACCAGCAAGACTTCCAGCCACCGTATCGGCAAGGTCTTCGAAAGCTGCGACCAGAGTATCGCCCTGGCCGCCATGTACACCGCCAACCACTTCCCGGGCGTGAAGGCGATCATCGCCTTGACCGAAAGTGGCTATACGCCGTTGATCATGTCGCGCATTCGTTCCTCGATCCCGATCTACGCGTTCTCCCCGCACCGCGAAACCCAGGCCCGTGCCGCCATGTTCCGTGGCGTCTACACCGTGCCGTTCGACCCGGCATCCCTGCCACCGGAGCAGGTCAGCCAGGCAGCCATCGACGAACTGCTGAAACTCGGCGTGGTAGAAAAAGGCGACTGGGTCATCCTGACCAAGGGCGACAGCTACCACACCACCGGCGGCACCAATGGCATGAAGATCCTGCACGTTGGCGACCCGATGGTCTAAGCAGCACGCGCTGAACGCAAAAGCCCCGTCGTGAAAACGTCGGGGCTTTTTTCGTTGGGTAGCTGTTGGTGCTTGAGCGCGCTGGGGAGCGTCAGGCATAGATGCGCTGGCCCGCGAGGACGCCGTGGCCTGTCAGGCTCGCGGCAGGAAGACGTCGGCCAGCAGTTGATTGCGCGGCAAGCCTGACAGGTACAGACGCCGGGCGAAGGTGTCGACGCTGTCGGGGTGACCGCAGAGCAGCGCCAGGGTTTGCCGGGACGTCAGCCGCAGTTGACCCAAGGCCAAGGGCAGTTCGGCCGGGGTCAGCAACTCGACGCTGAGGTTGGGATGATTCGCCGCCAGGGCCGCCAGGGGCTTGGCCAGGTAATGCTCGCCGGCATCATGGGCGAGGTGGATAACCCGGATCGCGCCCTGATGATCCTGGCGCAATGCCTCACGCAATACCCCGAACAACGGCGCCAAACCGGTGCCGGCCGCCAGCAGCCACAGCGGCCGGCTCTGCCAATCCGGGTCGTAGTGCAGCGCCCCTCCTCGCAGCTCCCCCAGGCGCAGCGGGTCGCCCGGCTTCAGCTCACGCGCCACATCACTGAATGCCCCCGCCTGGCGACAGTCGAGGTGGAACTCCAGAAAGCGGTCTTCCTCGGGCAGGCTCGCCAGTGAATAAGGGCGCGCCACGCCACTGGTCGTCCACAGCACCAGATGCTGGCCGGCCTGATAGCGCAGATTGCGTTCGGGCTGCAATCGCAGACGCAGTACCGTGGACGATAACCAGTCAGCCCCCTGCACCACGGCAGACAGGCCATCGCGCAGGGGATCGAAGGTTTCGACCAGCAGATCCTCGTTCACCTGGCACTGACAGGCCAGGCGCCAGCCGAGACGGCGCTGCTCGTCGCTCAGGGCATCGGGTCGGCTATCGCTGGGCAAGCCCTGGACGCACCGCACCAGGCACGCATGGCAACTGCCGGCGCGGCAACTGTAGGGCACCGCCATGCCGGCCTGATTCAGCGCATCCAGCAGATTACTGCCCGCCGCCACCGACCACTGCCGCTCACCGACCCGCAGCTCAGGCATCGGCCTGCTCCCACGCCGCCGCGCAGCGGTTGCGGCCATCGCGCTTGGCCCGATACAGCGCCTGATCAGCACGCTGCAGCGCATCATCGAGGTCATCGTCCAGCACCAACAGGGTCATGCCCGCCGACAGACTGAGGTCGCGCACCTTCAAGCCAACCAGTTGGGCATCCATAAACGCAATGCGCAGGCGCTCGCAACAGGAGGTCAAGCGCTCGGCGTCGCATTCAGGCAGCAACAGGACAAACTCTTCACCGCCGTAGCGAGCCAGCACATCACCTTCGCGCAGGCAGGCGCTGGCCACTGCGGCAAACGCTTGTAACACCTGGTCGCCGGCGGCATGGCCATGCATATCGTTGATCCGTTTGAAATGGTCGAGGTCGATTAGCGCCAGGCCGTGCACCTGGTCGGCGCCCATGGCGTGCAACTCACGGGAAGCGAGCCGAAGGAAGTGCCGTCGATTGAACAGGCCCGTCAGTTCATCGGTGGCCACCAGGTCCTCGAGCTGACGCATCATGCCACGCAAGGTGTCCTGGTGGGCCTGCAAGGCGAAGCGCCGTTGTCGCATGCGCTGGCGCGAAGCCTGCACATAGCTGGCGTACAGGCACAGCCACAGCAGCACCACGAACAGCACGCTCACCTGCAACACTGCCAACCGCGGGTCTGCCAGCCGGAAGTGATAGGCCTCCCACAGGTTGAGCGCGGCAAAACTGATGAATATCCACATCGCACAACGGGTAAAGGCCCGCCGCGAAAGATGAAAGAGCCCGAACAACATGGGCACCACGTAGAACACCAGGAAGGTGCCACGGGCGATATCCAGGTGCGCCAACAGCCAGGTCTGCCAGGTGATACCCAGCAGCACCTGCACTTCGGTAAGGCTTGGATCGGAAAACCGCAGGTTGCGCCCGCTGATGAACAGGCCAAACAGGATGGCCTGGCTGATCACCACCAGGACCGTATCGATCAGCGCGGCGCTGACCGGAGCAGAATAATGTCCGGTAAGGATGGCGACCCAGAGCAACAGCAAAATCAATGCGTAACTGCCCGCAGCAATGGCAAAACGCTTGATTAAAAGACGCTGAATAGCTTTATGGGTCAATCGTTGACTCACCGTGCGAAAGGGGGCTTAAAGAGTTTCCTACCCTACAGGCCACTTGCCACTTTAGTGCCGTGGCGAAAAAATAACTATTCAAATTTGTGGCGTTTTAATGCTACGTCTGACGCGTTCACGCAAGAACAGTGCCTGTTCGCTGCTCGACTTTCGTTTGGCGGCTGGCGGGTGTGCCCGGGACTGAGGCGCGGTATACTGCCGCGCCTTTTTAGCGTCGCGCCAATGTGTGTCCGGCGTGCCTCAAGAAGGTGTTTGCAACCGACCGATGCACCCAAGCTGCAAGCACCTTATTAAATGTTCCCGTCTTTTAGAGGAGCGCGACTCATGACCGTGATCAAGCAAGACGACCTGATACAGAGCGTTGCCGACGCCCTGCAGTTCATTTCCTACTACCACCCCGTGGACTTCATCCAGGCGATGCACGAGGCCTACCTGCGCGAAGAATCGCCGGCAGCCCGTGATTCCATGGCGCAAATCCTGATCAACTCGCGCATGTGTGCCACTGGCCACCGCCCGATCTGCCAGGACACCGGCATCGTTACCGTATTTGTCCGCGTAGGCATGGACGTGCGCTGGGATGGCGCGACCATGGGCCTGGACGACATGATCAACGAAGGCGTGCGTCGCGCTTACAACCTGCCGGAAAATGTCCTGCGGGCTTCGATCCTGGCCGACCCGGCGGGCGCGCGTAAAAACACCAAGGACAACACCCCGGCGGTCATCCACTACTCCATCGTCCCGGGCAACACCGTGGAAGTGGACGTGGCGGCCAAGGGCGGCGGCTCCGAGAACAAGTCGAAAATGGCCATGCTCAACCCGTCCGACTCGATCGTCGACTGGGTGCTCAAGACCGTTCCGACCATAGGCGCCGGCTGGTGCCCGCCAGGCATGCTGGGCATCGGTATCGGCGGCACCGCCGAGAAAGCCGCAGTGATGGCCAAGGAAGTGTTGATGGAATCCATCGACATCCACGAGCTCAAGGCCCGTGGCCCGTCCAACCGTATCGAAGAGATGCGCCTGGAGCTGTTCGAGAAGGTCAACCAACTGGGCATCGGCGCCCAGGGCCTGGGTGGCCTGACCACCGTGCTCGACGTGAAGATCATGGATTACCCGACCCACGCCGCCTCGCTGCCGGTGTGCATGATCCCCAACTGCGCCGCCACCCGCCACGCGCACTTCGTGCTCGACGGTTCCGGCCCGGCATCCCTGGAAGCGCCACCGCTGGACGCCTACCCGGAAATCGTCTGGGAAGCCGGCCCGTCGGCCCGTCGCGTCAACCTCGACACCCTGACCCCGGAAGACGTGCAGAGCTGGAAGCCGGGCGAAACCGTGCTGCTCAACGGCAAGATGCTCACCGGTCGCGACGCGGCGCACAAGCGCATGGTCGAGATGCTGAACAAGGGTGAAACCCTGCCGGTGGACCTCAAGGGTCGCTTCATCTACTACGTCGGCCCGGTCGATCCGGTCGGTGACGAAGTGGTAGGCCCTGCCGGCCCGACTACCGCCACGCGGATGGACAAGTTCACCCGGCAGATCCTCGAGCAGACCGGCCTTCTGGGCATGATCGGCAAGTCCGAACGCGGTCCGACCGCGATCGAGGCGATCAAGGACAACAAGGCCGTGTACCTGATGGCCGTCGGCGGCGCAGCCTACCTGGTGGCCCAGGCGATCAAGAAATCCAAGGTCCTGGCGTTCGCCGAACTGGGCATGGAGGCGATCTACGAGTTCGAGGTCAAGGACATGCCGGTCACCGTGGCCGTCGACAGCCAGGGCGAGTCGGTGCACATCACCGGCCCGGCAATCTGGCAGAAAAAGATCAGTGAAAGCCTGGCGGTAGAAGTGCAGTAAGGCTTCCACGCGTCAACCCAGGCGGCGGCGCTGTTCATTGAACGGCCCGCCGCCTTTTTCATGGGCAGATTTCACCGGCGAAACTGTCCACGATCAACGCCCCGTGGGGCACTCATGCTATCGTTCCCGCCCCCATTGCAGCCTGCCCTGACTCATGGCCCAGATCTCGCGCCCGCTACGCCTGACGTTTTATTCCCTGGTGATTCTCGCTGGTGCCGTCATCAGCGCCGGCCTGGCCATGCATCACGCCGAACGCCAGGCCCTGGTCGATGACGCCGCCCGGGCCAACGAACAACTCGGGCTGTACGCCAATTCCCTGCACACCCTGATTGAACGCTATCGCGCGCTGCCGGCCGTGCTGGCCCTGGACCCCGAGTTGCGCAGCGCCCTCAGCGGCCCGCTGAGCGCCGAGCAACAGGATGCGCTGAACCGCAAGCTGGAAAAAATCAACGGCGCGGCCCGCTCCTCGACCCTCGAGCTGCTCAACCACGACGGCCTCGCCGTGGCCGCCAGCAACTGGCGCCTGCCCAGCAGTTATGTCGGGCACAACTATGGCTTTCGCCCTTACTTCAGCCAGACCCGCAGCCAGGGCACCGGACGCTTTTACGCGGTGGGCGTGACCAGTGGCATTCCCGGCTATTTCCTGTCCAGTGCGGTCAAGGGCGACGCCGAAGAATTCCTCGGGGCCATGGTGGTAAAGCTGGAGTTTCCGGAGCTGGAACGTGAGTGGAGCCAGGGCAGCGACACCCTGCTGGTCAGCGACGCCCGGGGCATCATTTTTATCGCCAACCAGCCTGGCTGGCGCTACCGCCAATTGCGCCTGCTGTCCGACAGCGAGCTGGCGGACATCAAGACCACCCGCCAATACGACAAGCAACCGCTGACACCGCTGGAACATCAGACCCTCAGGCACTTTGACGACAACAGCAAGCTGACCCGGGTCAACGGCCCGCAGGGCAATGCCGACTACCTGTGGGAGTCCCTGCCCCTGAGCGCCGAAGGCTGGACCCTGCACCTGCTGCGCCGGCCCCAGGTCGACGAAGACCGACGCAACGCCGGGCTGGCCGCCGCCGGCGCCTGGCTGACCCTGGTCTTTCTGCTGCTGTTCCTGACCCAGCGCTGGCGCCTGGCCAAGTTGCGCCAGCGCAGCCGCGAAGAACTCGAACAACTGGTCGAGGAGCGCACCCGCGACCTGCGCACCGCCCAGGATGGCCTGGTGCAATCGGCGAAGCTGGCAGCCCTCGGGCAAATGTCAGCGGCCCTGGCCCATGAGATCAACCAGCCGCTGACCACCCAGCGCATGCAACTGGCTACCCTGCGCCTGCTGCTGGATCACGGTCGGGTCGATGATGCCTACAAGGCCCTGCGGCCACTGGATGACATGCTGACGCGCATGGCCGCCCTCACCGGACACCTGAAGACCTTCGCCCGCAAAAGCCCCAGCGGCCTGCGCGAGCGCCTGGACCTGGCCGCGGTGGTGGATCAGTCCCTGCAACTGCTCGAGACACGCCTGCGGGATGAAAACGTCGAGCAGGTACTGCACCTGACGCGCCCGGCGTGGGTCCGTGGCGACGCGATCCGCCTGGAGCAAGTGCTGATCAACGTGCTGCGCAACGCCCTCGACGCCATGCACGACAAGCCCCACCGGCGCCTGGAAATCCGCCTCGAAGCCGATGATCAGCTGTGGAGCCTGAGCATCGCCGACAGCGGCGGCGGGATTGCCGAGGAACACCTGGCCAATGTCTTCGACCCGTTCTTCACCACCAAGCCGGTGGGCGACGGGCTGGGCCTGGGGCTGGCGGTGTCCTACGCCATCATCCACGAGCTGGGCGGGCGCCTGACCGCCGCCAATCAAGGCGAAGGCGCGGTGTTCACGCTGTACCTGCCCATCGATCTGGAGGCGCACATCCAATGCTGAATTCGGTGCTGGTGGTCGATGACGAAAGCAGCATCCGCAGAGCCATCGAACAGTGGCTGAGCCTCTCGGGCTTCGACGTGCAGTTGTTCAGCCGCGCCGATGAGTGCCTCGCGCACCTGCCGGAGCATTTCCCCGGGGTCATTCTCAGCGACGTGCGCATGCCCGGCATGAGCGGGCTGGAACTGTTGGCCGAGGTCCAGCGCCGGGACCCGGACTTGCCGGTGATTCTGCTGACTGGCCACGGCGACGTGCCGATGGCCGTGGAAGCCATGCGCGACGGCGCGTATGACTTCCTGGAAAAACCCTTCAGCCCCGACGCCCTGCTCAGCAGCCTGCGGCGAGCCCTCGACAAGCGCCGCCTGGTCCTGGAAAACCGCGCCTTGCACCAGCTGGCGGACCACCGCGCGAAGCTGGATGCCACGCTGCTGGGGGTATCCCGCGGGTTGCAGACCCTGCGGCGCCAAGTCCTGGATCTGGCCGCGCTGCCGGTCAATGTGCTAATCCGCGGCGAAACCGGCAGCGGCAAAGAGTTGGTTGCGCGCTGCCTGCACGACTTCGGCCCGCGCGCCAGCAAGCCGTTCGTGGCATTGAACTGCGCGGCAATTCCCGAGCAACTGTTCGAGGCCGAGCTGTTCGGCCACGAGAGTGGCGCCTTTACCGGCGCCCAGGGCAAACGCATCGGCAAGCTCGAATACGCCGACGGCGGCACGCTGTTTCTCGATGAAATCGAAAGCATGCCCCTGGCCCAGCAAGTCAAACTGCTGCGCGTGCTGCAAGAACAGAAGCTCGAACGCCTGGGCTCCAACCAGAGCATCCATGTCGACTTGCGGATCATCGCCGCCACCAAGCCCGACCTGCTGGACGAAGCCCGCGCCGGGCGCTTTCGCGAGGACCTGGCGTATCGGCTGACCGTGGCCGAGCTGCGCCTGCCGCCCCTGCGGGAGCGGCGCGAGGACATTCCACTGTTGTTCGAATCCTTCGCCCAACACGCCGCCGAGCGTCTGGGTCGCACCTTCCCGCCCCTGAGCGGGCCGCAGTTGAGCCACCTGCTGAGCCATGACTGGCCGGGCAACGTGCGCGAACTGGCCAACGTTGCCGAACGCCAGGTGCTGGGGCTGGGCGAGCCGGAGCCAGTGGGGATCGACCCGGGGCAATCCCTGGCGGCGCAGCAGGAGGCGTTCGAGGCCCACTGCCTGCGCTCCGCCCTGACCCGGCACAAGGGTGACGTGAAGGCCGTGCTTGAAGAGCTGCAACTGCCGCGCCGAACCTTCAATGAAAAGATGCAACGCCACGGCTTGAACCGGGAAATGTTCTTGTAGGCGCCAGACGTGATCGACGACCATTGCCACCCCCGCTCGGCAAGTTTCCGCTTACACACCTGCCTTCGATAGGCGGATTTCCGCCTACTCAAATGCCCTACCCCCTCTAAACCGGCCTTCTTCGACCTGGCACAGCTCCTGCTATAGCCCACCCAGGCTGCGTTTACGCGCGCTCCAAAAAAACAATTAGATGAAGGATCCTTCAATGGATAACTCCAACGCCCTGCCTCTTGGGTCGGCTGCCGTGCCAGCCAAAGCCCGAACCACTTCCAGCCGCATCAAATCGATCTTCAGTGGCTCGGTCGGCAACATGGTCGAGTGGTACGACTGGTACGTCTATGCGGCGTTCTCGCTGTACTTCGCCAAGGCCTTTTTCCCCAAAGGCGACACCACCGCCCAATTGCTCAACACCGCCGCGATCTTCGCCGTGGGCTTCCTGATGCGTCCGATCGGTGGCTGGCTGATGGGCCTCTACGCCGACAAGGTCGGTCGCAAAAGCGCATTGATGGCCTCGGTCTACCTGATGTGCTTCGGCTCGCTGCTGATCGCCCTGAGCCCGGGTTACGAAACCATCGGCATCGGCGCACCGATCCTGCTGGTGTTCGCACGCTTGCTCCAGGGCCTGTCGGTGGGTGGCGAATACGGCACCTCCGCCACGTACCTCAGCGAAATGGCAACCAAGGAACGTCGTGGTTTCTACTCCAGCTTCCAGTACGTGACCCTGATCTCCGGCCAGCTCATCGCCTTGGCCGTACTGATCGTGCTGCAACAGCTCCTGACCACCGAGCAGCTGTACGCCTGGGGCTGGCGCATTCCGTTCGCCATCGGCGCGCTGTGTGCCGTGGTCGCGCTGTACCTGCGTCGTGGCATGGAAGAAACCGAGTCCTTCACCAAGAAAGAGAAGGCCAAGGAAAGCGCCATGCGCACCTTGCTCCGTCATCCCAAGGAACTGCTGACCGTGGTCGGCCTGACCATGGGCGGTACCCTGGCGTTCTACACCTACACCACCTACATGCAGAAATACCTGGTGAACACCGTCGGCATGAGCATCTCCGACTCCACCACTATTTCCGCGGCGACCCTGTTCCTGTTCATGTGCCTGCAACCGATCATCGGCGGGCTGTCGGATAAAGTCGGACGCCGGCCGATCCTGATTGCCTTCGGGGTCCTCGGTACCCTGTTCACCGTGCCGATCCTCACCACCTTGCACACCGTGCAAACCTGGTGGGGCGCGTTCTTCCTGATCATGGCCGCGCTGATCATCGTCAGCGGCTACACCTCGATCAACGCGGTGGTCAAAGCCGAGCTCTTCCCTACCGAAATCCGCGCCCTGGGCGTAGGCCTGCCCTATGCGCTGACGGTGTCGATCTTCGGCGGCACCGCGGAATACATCGCGCTGTGGTTCAAGAGCATCGGCATGGAAACCGGCTACTACTGGTACGTCACTGCCTGCATCGCCTGTTCGTTGCTGGTCTACGCGACCATGAAAGACACCCGCAAGCATTCGCGGATCGTGACTGACTAAGCGTTCAGCCAGTAGCAAAAAAAGGGCGCTGTCATCCGATGACCGCGCCCTTTTTCATGCCTGCAAGCCTCTGCCCCTGACCGTGCTCACCGGCTCAGGACGGCTCGGCCAGCGCCTGGCGCCCGAACTTACGCTGGGCATAGGTCGCGCCGATAATCATCACCAGCAGGATCCCCGCCAACACCGCCGACGAGCCGATGGTGCCAAAATCCAGGCCGCCCTTTTCATGGGGTTTGGTCAGGAAATCCCCCAGGGTCGCGCCGAATGGCCGGGTCAGCACGAATGCCGCCCAGAACAGCAGCACCGACGAAATCCGAGTGAAGTACTTGAGCAGCACCACCACGGCGATGGTGGCGCCGATAAACAATGCGCCGCCGGCAAAACCCAGGCCCGAATCATCTGCCAGGTAGTCGCCCAGGGCGGTGCCCAGAGTGTTGGAAAACAGAATCGCCATCCAATAGAACATCTCCCCCCTGAAGCTGTGGATCTTGTTCACGTTCAGCGAATCGCCGCTCAGGCGCCAGGCCGCGAAGATCGCCAGCAGTATTGCAATCAGGATCATCGAGCCAGTGGCGTAGCCCAGCCCCAGGGTGCGGTCCATGAAGTCCGACATGGTGGTCCCGGCCGTGCTGGTGGAGAGGATCACGATCCAATACAGCACCGGGTTGTAGGTCCTGGAAAACAGTTGGGTGATCAGGGTCAGCACGAACACGCTGATCAGGATCATCGAGCTGATGGCATAGCCGACATTCAAGGTCATCGACAACAGGTCCCCGGCGGTTTCTCCGAGGGTGGTTGCGCAGATTTTCATGACCCAGAACGCCAGGGTGATCTGAGGAAGTTTATTCATTCGCGGTATCGCTCCAGGGCTCTATTCAAGATGGCCTGTCGTCGAATGCAGGCCTGGGCGAAGGCTGCGGGGCGCGCAGTGAAAAATAGGTCTGTGGCGCATGAAAAATCCGTTGATCGCGATTCCACAGCCCGGATTAACAGATTAATGATCCGTTAATGCTCGGGTCGCAGCCTGCAATTGAATCCATAACACCGTCCCATACGTATACAGAGCACGGGCCCCACCGCAGTTATTTGCAGTCACTTGCGACGGCCTTAACATCGATTAAATCGATTAATTTAAGCGCTTTTTTGCGCTTTTTAATCAACTTACACGGAGTAATATCTATTTCACGCCCAACGCACACACCCTTGACGAACCTGGAGTCACTCTCATGAAAAGCAAACTGATCATCGCCCTGACCCTTTCGGTACTGGCCGCCAACGCCTTCGCTGCCGATGGTTATGACCGTACCGGCTCGGCCACGCTGGCCGCTGACGGCTACGACCGCACAGGCTCGGCCACCGTTGTCGAAGACGGCTATGACCGCACCGGTTCTGCCACCTTCGCCGCTGACGGCTACGACCGTACCGGCTCTGCCACAGTCGCTGAAGACGGTTACGACCGCACCGGTTCTGCCACAGTCGCTGAAGACGGTTACGACCGTACCGGCTCTGCCACCTTCGCCGAAGACGGCTACGATCGCACCGGTTCTGCCACGGTCGCTGAAGACGGTTACGACCGCACCGGCTCTGCCACCATCAGCTAATACCTACGCGCGGCATCACAGCCCGGCTTCGGCCGGGCTTAGTCGTTTTAGGGTGGGGAGAAAACCACCGTACCTCGTTTGAAAGCCGGCCATCGCCTGACCATCGATGCTGGAATTAGCGCCTCGCGCCCGGCACTATGGCGCCCTCGGATCACCGCACCTCAGGAGCCCCGCCATGCCCGACGATATTCACTACTACGAACCCGCCCAGGGCCACGGCCTGCCCCATGACCCGTTCAACGCCATCGTCGGCCCGCGCCCTATCGGCTGGATTTCCTCACAGGACACCCATGGCCGGCTGAACCTGGCGCCCTATAGCTTCTTCAATGCCTTCAACTACATTCCGCCGATCATCGGGTTCTCCAGCGTCGGGCGCAAAGACAGCCTGAACAACATCGAGCAGACCGGCGAATTTGCCTGGAACCTGGCGACCCGGCCCCTGGCTGAGCAGATGAACCAGAGTTGCGCCTCCGTGCCGGCCGATGTCGACGAGTTCGAATTGTCGGGCCTGACCCCGGTCGCCTCGAAGGTGATCGCCGTACCGCGGGTAGCCGAAAGCCCGGTGTCCTTTGAATGCAAGGTCACGCAGATCATTCAATTGCAGCGGGCAGATCAGGAGCTGGTGCCAAGCTGGCTGATTCTCGGCGAAGTAGTCGCCGTGCATATCGCCAAGTGGCTGCTCAAGGATGGGGTGTACGACACCGCCGCGGCAGAACCGATTCTGCGCGGCGGCGGGCCAGCGGATTATTTCCAGCTGGGGCCTGAGGCCTTGTTCAAGATGTACCGCCCGGGGGCAGTCAGATAGTTTTCCAGGACAGCTCGCCGTCCTCATCGACGTCGATCAACTGCTCAAGCTTCTGCGCAGCAGCCTGGTCGGCGTCATCGGCGGTCTTGAATTTCTGGTCATCCAGTACTTTATGAAAACGCGGAGCCCCTGAACCACCCAGGGCCTTGATGGCGATAGCGGCGCTGTAACCGCCTTCACCCGGTACCACGGCGGATACCGCTTCGAATTGCGCAAACTCTTTACGTGCCATGTTGCTGATCCTGGCCAATGGAAAGTCGGCCATTCTAAACCTTCAACTGGCCAGTTTGTGCACCGGGGCCTGGTTCAGTTGCGCGTATTCGCCATGGGCCTCTGCGGCCGAGATATGGCTGAAGGTGTGGAAGTCCAGGCTGTTGACCACCAGGTCCTGCACCAACTCGGTAAAAATCGCCATGGCGGGCGAACTGAAGTAGGCGGTCATCGCCTGCTGACTGCTCCAGAAGCCGGAAACCATCCACAGCTCGGCATCGCACTGCGAGTGCTGCAACGCGAAATGCAGGCAACCGGGTGTCTGGCGCGACGGCTCGATCAGGCTGCTCAAGCGCGCGCCCAATTCCGTGGTACGCCCGCTGCGGGCACGGACGAAAGCCATATGACTGACAGGACTATGCGTGGACATCTGCGACCCTCCCAGGGTGTTGTCGAGGCAGCCATGGGACGGGCTGCGACAGGATCAAAGATTAAACGGCCGTAGCAGCCGCCGTTAGTCGAATCCTGTCGGCCTTTTGCACAATCCTGCGAGCAGCGGGAGATGGGATCACCGCACGCCCGACAGTCCTGGAAAAACCATACGACTGTTTCAAGCAAGTGACACCCGCGCCGAAACACCTGTTGTGTCTAATACGCGCGGGCGCTGCAGAATCAGGCAAGTTTTACGCAGGAATCGCCTACCCATGGTTCTTGCACAAATTTAAGCTGTGCCCATCAGAAACGCCGGAGGCTTCCCATGTCGTCACTCGAATATCCGCAAGCTCCGCTGGATCCGGACATGGAAAAACAGCGCGCCGAGCTGGCCGGAATCATTCGCCGCAACACCAGCGAAGACGGCAGCTACGCCACCGCCATCCACTCACTGTTTGTTTCGCGCCACAGCAGCTCCCACCAGTTCGCCCCGGTACTGGCCCAGCCCGCGCTGTGCATCATGGCCCAGGGGCGCAAAGAAGTACGGCTGGCCGACGAAACGTTCAACTACGACCCGCTCAATTACCTGGTGGTGTCGGTGTCGGTGCCCTTGAGCGGCAAAGTCGCCATCGTTTCGCCCGAAGAGCCGATCCTGGCCTTGCGCCTGGACATCGACCCCACTGAAATCAGCACCCTGATCGCCGATGCCGGCCCCCTGGGAGTTCCGACCCGGCCCACTGGGCGCGGCCTGTATGTCGAACAACTCGACCCGCCGATGCTCGATGCCGTGCTGCGCCTGACCCGTTTGCTGGACACGCCGAAAGACATCGCCATGCTCGCGCCGCTGATCCGCCGGGAAATCCTCTATCGGCTGCTGCGCAGCAAGCAAGGGCATCGGTTGTATGAAATTGCCATCGCCAACAGCCAGAGCCATCGCGTCAACCAGGCCATCAAGTGGTTGAACGGCAACTATGAACAGCCCCTGCGCATCGATGACCTGGCGCGGGAGGTCAACCTCAGCGTCTCGACCCTGCACCATCGCTTCAAGGCCATGACCGCCATGAGCCCGCTGCAGTACCAGAAGCAACTGCGCCTGCAGGAAGCGCGACGCCTGATGCTCGCCGAAGGCCTGGAGGCCTCCGCCGCCGGCTACCGCGTGGGCTACGAAAGCCCGTCGCAATTCAGCCGCGAGTACAGCCGCCTGTTCGGCGCCCCACCGCTGCGCGACATGGCGCGCCTGCGCATCAGCGTCTGAATCCAGCGCCGCCAGCGACGCTGGATACGCCGGTTCAGCGGGCCCGGATCACGTGTTTGATTTCCTGGAAGGCCTGCAACCCCCAAGGTCCCAACTCGCGGCCGATGCTGCTCTGTTTGTAGCCGCCCCACGCTGCCTGCGGAAAAATCACCTGGGGCGCGTTGATCCACACCAGCCCGGCCTGCAACTCGTTCGCCACCCGTTCGGCTCGCTCGGTGCAACCACTGACCACGCTCGCCACCAGGCCGAACGCGCTGTCATTGGCCAGGTCCACGGCCTCCTGCTCGCTGGCGAAACTGCGTACGCAGAGCACCGGGCCGAAGATTTCCTCGCACCACAGCGCGCTGTCCAGAGGCACCTGGGTGAAGATCGTCGGCTCAATGAAATAGCCACGGGGCAGCGCCGGTGGACGTCCGCCACCACACACCAGCTTGGCGCCGACACTCAGCCCAGCCTGGATATGGCCCAAGACCCGCTGGTACTGCGCCTGATTGACCAGCGCTCCCATGTCCACCTCGGCGGCGAACGGGTCAGCGACCCGGATCGCCTCGGCCCGAGTCTTGAGGCGCAGCAGAAACTCATCCGCCAGCTCTTCGGCCACCAGCACCCGACTGGTGGCCGAGCACATCTGCCCGGCGTTGAAAAAACCACCGCCACAGGCCAGCTCTACCGCCAGGTCGAGATCGGCATCGGCCAGCACCAGCAACGATGATTTGCCGCCCAGTTCCAGGCTGACGCCCTTGATGCTTTCTGCTGCACGCTGCATGACCTGGACCCCGACCGCATTGCTGCCGGTAAAGGAAATCTTCGCCACCCGCGGATCGGCCGCCAGCGGTGCGCCGACTGCCAGGCCAGTGCCGCACACCAGGTTGAACACGCCGTCGGGCAAACCACTGTCGGCGATGATTGCCGCCAGCTCCAGCTCCGGCAGCGGCGTCACCTCGGACGGCTTGAGGACCACGCTGCACCCGGCCGCCAAGGCGGGCGCCAGCTTCCAGGCCGTGGTCACCATGGGGAAGTTCCAGGGCACGATCAAGCCAACCACGCCGCAGGGTTCGCGACGCAGGCGAGCGCTGAAGTCGTCACTGGGCAGGGGCACATCCGCGTCCTGGGCGGCATCCAGGCCTTCGGCCAGGCCGGCGTAGTATTCGAAGGTGGCAATCACATCATCCACATCGATAGCCGCTTCGAATTGCGGCTTGCCGTTGTTGCTCGATTGCAGCTGCATCAGGCGTTCGCGGCGTGCGGCGACGCCCGTGGCAATCTTGCGCAAGACCACGGCACGCTCGGCGCCGCTGCACGCGGACCACACGCGAAATCCCGCCTGGGCGGCGCGTACCGCCTGCTCCACATCCTGCCCGTCGCCCCCGGCGACTATCGCCAAAGGCTGCTCCGTGGACGGGTTGATCACCTGCAAGCGTTCGCTGCCGGCGCGCCATTGGCCATTGATGTACAGCCCATTCGACAGATTCATTGGGCTCATGCCTGCACCGCCTGCATCCAGCCGGCCTGGTCGATTTCAATCAGGCTCGGCCCCTGGCGTGCGGCGGCGGCACGCAAGGCGTTGCGCAACTGCTCAACACTGCTGATGGCTTCGGCGGCGCAGCCCAGGGCCTTGGCCACACCGATAAAGTCCGGGGTGTAAATGTCCACGCCCACCGGCGTGATGGCGCGGTTGACCATGTATTTCTTGATCTCCTCGTAACCCTGGTTATTCCACAGCAGGACGATGATCGGAGTCTGGGCCTCCACGGCGCTGGCCAGTTCCGCCAGGGTGAATTGCAGACCGCCATCGCCAATCAGACAGGCCACCGGGCCACGGGCACTGCGCTCGGAAGCCCCGCCCAGCCAGGCGCCGACCGCTGCCGGCAAGGCATAGCCAAGGGTGCCGTAACCGGTGGACGAGTTAAACCAGCGCCGCGGCTGCTCGGGGTTGAAGGTCAGGTTGCCGCTATACACCGGTTGCGTGGAGTCACCGACGAACACGATCTCCGGCAGCTCCTGAAGCACGGTGTGCAACAGCTGGGTCTGGGCACGGGTCGGGGCGTCCCAGGCGCTGTCCAGTTCGCGGCGCAGGACTGCCGCGCGGGCCTGGCCCCATTCTGCGGCGCGCTCAGCTAGCGGCTGTTGGCTCAACTGCGCCAGCAAGGCCTCGGCGGCCATCTGCGCATCGGCCACCAGCGCCACCTGCGGCGGGTAGTTGCGCACGGTCTGGTCCGGGTCGATGTCGATCCGCAGCAGCACCCCGGGAATCTCGAAACCACCGGCGAAGGTCACGTCGTAATCGGTCTCGGCCAGTTCGGTGCCGATGGCCAGGACCACATCAGCCTCTGCCACCAGGGCCCGGGTGGCGACCAGGGACTGGGTCGAGCCGATCAGCAGCGGATGCGAGGACGGCAGCATGCCCTTGGCGTTGATGGTCAGGGCCACGGGCGCTGCCAACAGCTCCGCCAGTCGGGTCAACGCAGCCGCCGCATCGATCGCGCCACCACCGGCGAGGATCAGCGGGCGCCGGGCGCTGGCCAGGCGCTGGCTCATCTGCGCGATGGCGGCAGGTGCGGCGCCGGCACGGGCGATGCTGACCGGGGTGCTGGCGAGCAGATCATCAGCCTCTTCAACCAGCACATCGAGAGGGATTTCAATATGCACCGGACGCGGACGCCCGGCCTGGAACAAGGCGAAGGCCCGGGCCAATACCCCCGGCAGCTCGGCGGCGGACATCAGGGTGTGGGAAAAAGCTGCCACGCCGCTCACCAGCGCCGCCTGGTTCGGCAGTTCGTGCAGCTTGCCGCGCCCACCGCCCAGCTGGCTGCGCGATTGCACGCTGGAAATCACCAGCATCGGAATCGAATCGGCGTAGGCCTGGCCCATGGCCGTGGTGATGTTGGTCATCCCCGGGCCGGTGATGATGAAGCACACCCCCGGCTTGCCACTGGTGCGTGCGTAGCCGTCGGCCATGAAACCGGCGCCCTGCTCGTGACGCGGGGTGACGTGGTTGATACTCGACCCGGCCAGCCCACGGTACAGCTCGACGGTATGCACCCCGGGAATGCCGAAGACCTGCTCGACCCCATATCCCTCAAGTAACTTGACCAGTACTTCGCCGCACGTCGCCATTTCATCGCCCTTGTTATTGGATGGACACCGGGCGTCGGCGGCCTGCTTGAACTCGCCATCAAACGCCCGCAGAAGGGGTATTGGAACGGCGGGCCCGTAGCCGGGACAATGGATAAAAAGTCATACTAGCCATGTCCCCACGTCATACCTTGGCCCCCCCATGAAACGCCTCCCGCCCCTGCCCGCGCTGCACACATTCCTGATCACCGCCCAGTGCTGCAATTTCACCCGCGCCGCCGAGCAATTACACATCACCCAGGGCGCGGTGAGCCGGCAGATCGCCGGGCTGGAAAGCCACCTGGGTTACCCGTTGTTTCAGCGCCAGGCGCGGGGCTTGAGCCTGACCGCCGAAGGGCTGGAATGGCTGCCCCGGGTGCAGCAGGTGTTCGAATTGATCAATGGCGCGGTGGATGAAATTGGCGCGCAAAACCACAACCTGCGCCTCAAGGCCCCGACCTGCGTGATGCGCTGGCTGCTGCCGCGCCTGATGCAATGGCAGAAGGAGCGCCCGGAAGTGCCAGTGCAACTGACCACCACCGTGCAGCATGGCGTGGATTTCAGCCGCGAGCCGTTCGATGCGGCGGTGATGTATGGCGCCCCGCCCACCCCGACGCTGGGGTCGCGGCACCTGTTCAACGAACAGCTGACACCGGTCTGCTCCCGACCGCTGCTGGAGGGTTCGGTGCCACTCAAGACCCCGGCGGACTTGCAGCAGCACCTGCTGCTGCACCCGTCCCATGACCAGCGCGACTGGCAAAGCTGGTTGAAAGCCGCCGGCACGCCATTGAAGACCCTGGGCAAGGGCCAACATTTCGAGACCCTGGACCTGGCGATGTCCGTGGCCTCCCAAGGTTCTGGCGTGGCGATGGGCGACTGGGCATTGATTGGCGACGACCTGAGTGCCGGGCGGCTGGTCATGCCCTTTGATTTGAAGGTGCCGACGGGCCAGGCCTACTACCTGGTCTACCCGGAACGCCCGGGGCCTTCTGCGGCCTTGCAAGAGTTACTGGATTGGCTGATAACCCAGGCGCAGCAACGCTAACCACCAGCCTGTAGCCGCTGCCGCCAGGCTGCGCTGGGCCGGTGGGGCGCCGTGGTAACCGGCCCCTACTCAATAACCAACCGTAAACCGCTGACGGCTGTGGGCCGGTTTTTCCACTTCGTCGATCAAGGCAATGGCGTAATCGGCAAAGCTGATCCAGCTACGTCCTTCGGCACTGACCAGCAGATGATCCTGACCAAGGCGGAAATGCCCGGTGCGCTCACCCTCTACGAACTCTGCCGAGGGCGAGAGGAAGGTCCAGTCCAGATCCTGTTCCTGGCGCAGGGTGTCGAGGTAGACGCCACCGGCGCTGGCTTCGGCCTTGTACTCCGACGGGAAGCCAGGGCTGTCGATGACCTTGCCGCCATCGGGCAACAGCAGCGAACCGGCACCACCGACCACCAGCAGGCGCTTGACCCCGGCCTTTTTCACCGGCTCGATGATGGCGCTGGCGGCGATGGTGGAGAAATGCGCGGCACTGATCACTGCATCGTGACCGGCCAGCGCCGCTTGCAACGCTGCGCTGTCGGCAACGTCGACCTCACGGGTCACCACACCGGCACGCTGGCCGATCTTTGCCGTGTTGCGGGCAATAGCGGTCACGCTGTGACCACGACGCAGGGCTTCTTCCAGCAATTGGCTACCGGCACGACCGGTGGCACCAATGATTGCGATCTTGCTCATGACAGTTCTCCAGTTGCGATAAGTGCTACAGGGCCTCCCGCGCCAGGCGCGGGAGTGAATCAAGCCGATCCGCTCACCACTTCATCTCGCCCTTGGCGACTTTGGCGCTGAGTTCCAGGGAGCTTTCTTCGCCAAGGTTCGGGTAGCGCTTTTTCATGGCCGCGATCAACTCGGCAGAGTTGCTGGCCTTGGCGGTTTCTTCGTCGAAAGCCTTGATGTATTCGGCAGTGAACTGCACCGGCGCCAGGGACCGGGCACTGTCACCCAGGAAGTGCCCCGGAATCACGGTCTTGGGCTGCAGGCCCTGGAGGGTCTGCAGGGTGCTCAACCAATCCTGGTGCGATTGCGCGCTCTGGGTGTCGGCCATCCACACGTGGATGTTTTCCGCGACCACGACGCCACCCACCACGGCCTTGATCGACGGGATCCAGACAAAGGTCCGATCCGGCTGCTTGCCGTCCAGACCGATGATGTCGAGCTTCTGCCCTTCCAGGGTCAGGCTGTGGCCCTTGAGCACAGCGGGAACGATGGTTTTGCCCGGCACGTCGGCGCCCATTTTCGGCCCCCAGAAAGCCAGCTTGCCCTCAACCGTGGCCTTGATGTGCTCGACCGTTGGCTGCGAGGCAACGACCTTGGCCTTGGGAAACGCCGCAGTGATGGTCTCAAGGCCGAAGTAATAGTCCGGATCGCCATGGCTGATGTAGATGGTGGTCAACTGTTTGCCGCTGGCGCGAATTTTCTCGACCAGTTGCTCGGCCTGGGACTTGCCGAATTGGGCATCCACCAAAATGGCTTCCTTCTTGCCGCTGACCAGCACCGAGCTCACCGGAAAGATTGCCGCCGCGCCCGGGTTGTAGACATCCAGGGTCAACCCGGGCTCGGCCGCTGCGGCATTGGCGGCAAAACCCACGATAGCGCTGGCCAGCAGCAGGCGTTTGAGTGAGGTGAATCCGATCATGGGGCAACTCCAGAGTCTGTGGGCTTGGCTTTCGATGGGGGGGAGCTTAGTTGCGTCAGTCGGTACAAAAAATGCGATGCTGGAACATAGTTTGTTTCTGAAAGCGGGCAAATCATGGATCGTCTTCAAGCAATGCGCGTGTTTGTCAGTGTGGTCGACCTCGGCAGCCAGTCGGCCGCCGCCGATCATCTGGATCTGTCGCGCCCGGTGGTTTCGCGTTATCTGGCGGAGTTGGAGGATTGGGTCGGCGCGCGGCTGATGCACCGCACCACCCGCAAACTCAGCCTGACAGCGGCGGGCAGCGAAATCCTGCCGCGGTGTCGGCAGATGCTGGAGCTGTCGAACGACATGCAGGCGGCGGTCAGTGAACCGGATGACGCCCCGCGCGGACTGCTGCGCATCAGTGTCAGCACCTCGTTCGGCCAGGCCCAACTGGCTGACGCCATGGCCGCCTACGTCAAGCGTTACCCCGGGGTCAGCATCGATTTGCAGATGCTCGACCGCACGGTGAACCTGGTGGATGAACGCATCGACCTGGCGATCCGAACCAGCAACGACCTGGACCCGAACCTGATCGCCCGTCGCCTGACCGTCTGCCGCTCGGTGATCTGCGCCTCACCGGCCTACCTGGGCGAGCACCCCACACCGCAGCGGGTGGAAGAGTTGAGCGAACACAACTGCCTGACCCATTCCTACTTTGGCAAAAGCCTGTGGCATTTCGAGCAGGCGGGTGAACAGCTGTCAGTTCCGGTACAGGGCAACATCAGCGCCAATGAAGCCAGCACCTTGCTGCGTGCCGCCATGGCGGGTGCCGGGATCGCCATGCTGCCCACCTACCAGGCCGGCGTGCACATCCACAGCGGCGAGCTGGTGCGCCTGCTGCCCGATGCCGAGCCGCGGCAGATGAACATGTATGCGGTGTACGCCTCGCGCAAGCACATGCCTGCCGCGTTGCGCAGCATGCTGGACTTCCTGGTGCTGAGATTTCCCGAAGAACCGCAGTGGGACCAAGGCCTGTAGGCGGTAGCCGCGCGCAGCCGATCAACCGGCTGAATACCCCGTCAACCATGCAGACCTGCGGTCTGGCAACTCGGCAGCGCTGGCCTATGCTGATTAAGTAGCCCTTCAATCAATGGGGCTACTCGTTCAGAGGTGCTAGCCATGAACATCAAAACAAGAAGGTATCTGGCGATCTTCCTGACCTGCGGCGCAACCCTGGCGCTTTACGGCACCGCGGCCTACCGCGTCGAACAGGCCCGGCAATTGCCCCGGGTCTACGCCAGTTGCAGCCTTGAGCACTGCATCCCGCACTCGGCCACGTTGAACGCCTTGCGGTAAGGCGCTGCTCAATCCTCGTTGGCCTGGTCGACCTTCAACCGGTCGCGGAAGGCCTTGGGCGAAATACCAATGCGGCGCCGGAACATCCGGGTGAAGTTGGTCGGGTCGGAAAAGCCCAGGCTGTCGGAAATCTCGTAGATGGTCATCCCGGTGTACGTCAGCAGGCGCTTGGCTTCGAGCAACTGGCGTTCGTGCATGATCTGCAACGCTGGCTGCCCGGCCAGTTCGCGGCAAGTGCCGTTGAGGTGCGAAACCGAAATCCCCAGTTTGTGCGCCAGGTCCTCGACCTTCACGTGCTCGCGATAGTGCGCCTCCACCAGTTGCACAAAACCATTGAAGTACTCCCGGGCGCGCTGCGGCCGCTGATTAGCGCTGCGGCGCTGGATCGCCTGGCGGCTGACCCAGACCACGATAGTGCTGACCAACGCGTGCATGAGCATTTCGCGGGCCGGCTCATGCCCTTGATATTCCTGCTGCAAGGCAGCGAACAGGCCGTTGAGGTAAGACCCGTCGGCGCGCGCCGGATAGCTCTCGGCCAACGCCAGGGCATTCACCGACTGCCCCAATTGCGCCTGCAGGTGCGCCACCAGCGGTGCGGCCAGCGTCAGCACATACCCTTCTATGTCCTCGGAAAAACGGAAGCCATGCACCGACAACGGCGGCAGCACCTGCAGCGCCGATTCCCCCAGCAAGGTGCGCTGCCCTTCTATCTCGAGTTCCGCCTGCCCACGGTGGACGAACAGTAATTGACCGAGGTCGGCGTGCCGGTGCGGCTTGATTTCCCAATGGTGTTCGCGACTGCGTTTGCTGATGGTTTCGCAGTGCAACAAGTCCGGGGTCGGCCAGCCCAGGCTCTCGCCATAGAGTTTGAACACCGGGATGGAAGAAAGGGCAGGCTTGTTCATAACTGCAATCCAGGCCTCAGAGTGACGGGCGATAATCGCACCGATTGGTGAAATGAACAGGTATCGGCTTAGTTTTAACCTTCAATTGACAGGTTCACCGGTGAAAAATGCAAGCACTCGAAACATAAAAAAACCATTCACCGAACCTTGTTCGGCTGAAGCTTGCGAGTCATAAAAACAATGAAAACCCTGAAAACCCAAGTCGCCATCATCGGCGCCGGCCCCTCCGGCCTGCTGCTCGGCCAACTGTTGCACAACGCCGGCATCGACACAGTGATCGTTGAACGCCAAGACCCGGACTACGTCCTGGGTCGCATTCGCGCAGGCGTCCTGGAACAAGGCATGGTCGATCTGCTGCGCCAGGCCGGCGTCAGCCAGCGCATGGACGCCGAAGGCCTGGTGCATGGCGGCTTCGAGCTGGCGTTCGACGGTCGCCAGGTGGCCATCGACCTGCACGCCCTGACCGGCGGCAAGAACGTGATGATCTACGGCCAGACCGAGGTCACCCGCGACCTGATGCAGGCACGCGAAGCCGCCGGCGCAGTGACCCTTTATCAAGCCCGCGACGTGCAGCCCCATGGCATGAAAAGCGAGCAACCCTACCTGACCTTCGAACACGACGGCGAAGCGGTGCGCCTGGAGTGCGACTACATCGCCGGCTGCGACGGCTTCCACGGTGTGGCGCGGCAATCGATTCCCGCCGAATCCCTGAACATTTTCGAACGGGTCTATCCCTTCGGCTGGCTGGGCATCCTGGCCGATACCCCGCCTGTCCACGAAGAGCTGGTGTACGCCCGGCACGCTCGCGGCTTCGCCCTGTGCAGCATGCGCTCGACCACCCGCACCCGTTATTACCTGCAAGTGCCGGCCGATGAACAGGTCGAGAACTGGTCAGACCAACGCTTCTGGGACGAACTCAAGAACCGCCTGCCAGCCGCCCTGGCCGAGCGCCTGGTGACCGGCCCGTCGATCGAGAAAAGCATCGCACCGCTGCGCAGCTTCGTGGTCGAGCCCATGCAGTACGGGCACATGTTCCTGGTGGGCGATGCCGCGCACATCGTGCCGCCAACGGGCGCCAAGGGCTTGAACCTGGCGGCCAGCGACGTCAGCACGCTGTTCAACATCCTGCTCAAGGTCTACCGCGAGCAACGCACCGACCTCTTGGAGAAATACTCGGAAATCTGCCTGCGCCGGGTATGGAAAGCCGAACGTTTCTCCTGGTGGATGACCTCGATGCTGCACCAGTTTCCCGATGCCGACGCGTTCAGCCAGCGCATTACCGAAGCAGAACTGGATTATTTCGTCAGCTCCGAAGCGGGACGAAAAACCATTGCGGAAAATTACGTCGGCCTTCCTTACGAGGCTATCGAGTAGGAGGCTATCGAGTACACTAGCGCTCATTCCCGCTAGCCTTGCACCCTGCGGGTCCATTACTGCCCGCAGGTTTTTTCGTGACCCAGCTTCCCCCGCCCGGCCAGGCCACCCCGGCCATACGCAGTGTGCTGATCGCCCTGATGCTGGCGATTTTCCTTGGCGCACTGGACCAGACCATCGTCGCTGTTTCCATGCCGGCTATTTCCGCGCAGTTCAAGGATGTCAGCCTGCTGGCGTGGGTCATTTCCGGCTACATGGTGGCGATGACCGTGGCCGTGCCGATCTACGGCAAGCTCGGCGACCTCTATGGCCGACGCAAACTGATGCTGTTCGGCATGGGCCTGTTTACCCTGGCCTCGCTGTTCTGCGGCATGGCGCAAAGCATGGAACAACTGGTGCTGGCGCGGATTTTCCAGGGCATCGGCGCCGGTGGGATGATTTCGGTGAGCCAGGCGATCATCGGCGATATCGTTGCCCCCCGTGAGCGCGGGCGCTACCAGGGTTACTTCAGCGGCATGTATGCGGTGGCCAGCGTCGCCGGGCCGGTGCTCGGCGGCTACATGACCGAGTACCTGTCATGGCGCTGGGTGTTCCTGATCAACCTGCCCCTGGGCCTGGGTGCCTGGCTGGTGGCCCATCGCACCCTGGTCGGGCTGCCCCTGCCGCAACGCAAGCCGATCATCGATTACCTCGGCACGCTGTTGATGATCATCGGCCTGACCGCCCTGCTGCTGGGCATCACCGAGATCGGCCAGGGCCACGCCTGGCGCAGCAACCAAGTCCTTGGCCTGCTCGGTATCGCCGTGGTCGCCCTGGCGCTGTTTGTCTGGCACGAACGCAGGGCCCGCGAGCCATTGCTGCCGATGCACCTGTTCGCCAACCGCAACGCGGTGCTGTGCTGGTGCACGATCTTTTTCAACAACTTCCAGGCCATTTCCCTGATTGTGCTGATGCCGCTGCGGTTCCAGAGTGTCACCGGCGCCGGGGCCGACAGCGCTGCGCTGCACCTGCTGCCACTGGCCATGGGCTTGCCGATGGGGGCTTATTGCGCCGGGCGCCGGACCTCGGTGACCGGGCGCTACAAACCGATGATCCTCGGCGGCGCGCTATTGATGCCGATCGCGATCCTCGGCATGGCCTTCAGCCCGCCCCAGGCGGTGCTGCTGAGCAGCCTGTTCATGCTGTTGTGCGGGATTGCCGGTGGCATGCAGTTCCCCACCTCGCTGGTGGGCACCCAGAATGCGGTGGAGCAAGGGGACATAGGCGTGGCCACCAGCACCACCAACCTGTTCCGTTCCCTCGGCGGAGCTGTCGGGGTGGCACTGATGTCGGCGCTGCTGCTGACCTTGCTGCAACACTCCGGCCTGGTTCACCTGTCGGGCGCGGCACTGCTGGTCGAAGGCAGCTCGGGCAACGCCTTGCTCGACAGTCTGAATGCTGCGCCCGGTCCTGCGCAGGACGCCTTGCGCGCCGAGTTGCTGCTGACCTTCCGCCATCTGCTGATGGTCAGCGCGGCGGTGTCGCTGCTGGGGCTGGCAGCGGCTCTGGCCATGCCCAACATGCTCCTGCGCGGCCGCGAAGACGCCGTGCGCTAGGCCGCGCCAGGGTTCAGGGTCTCACGGACTGTAATAACCGACCGCCACCAGCAGGTCGCCGACCTTGCGCAGGTACGCGTGTTTGTCTTCGACCTTGCCGGTTACCGGGTTTTTCCAGCGGTACTCATATTCCCCCTGATCCTGCTTGGCCATCAGGGCCAGGATCGGCTCGCCCACCGGCTTGCCCTCGGGGTCGCGGATCTTGCCAAAGTCGGTATTGATCAAGCGCAGGTTGGTGCCGTGGGCCACGTAGCGATGGGTCTTGAGGTCGACGACAAAGACATACAGGTCGTCCTGCAGAAAACCGCCCTTGAGTGAGTTGATGGCGTTGAGGGTTTGTTTCTGATCGCTGCCAAGTGCGGTGGCCGCCTTGTCCAGCAGCGCCCTGGCCTGATCGGCCGACGCCCGGGGCAGGTAATAGCCGACCGCCAGAATGCGCTCGCCGACCCGTTGGAAAAACACCCGCTTGCGCTCGACCTTGCCATCGGCCCAGTTCTGCCAGCGGTACTCGGCTTCCTGGACGCCCTCGCTCGGGGTCTTGAGCACATCCTTGAAAGCTTTTTTCAGGTCCGGCCCAAGCACCTCGGACACATCACGACCGATCAGCGCCGCCGATGGGCCTCCGCTGGCGAGCATCACGCCGTGGGTGTCGACCACGAACACATAGCGGTCCTTGTCGACAAAATCGCCCTGACGGCTGAACGCGGCAAACGCCTTGTCACCCTGCTGCTGATAATAAGCCACGGCTTTTTCCAGCAAGGCCCTGGCCGCTGCTCCTTCATCTGCGTCTGGTGCGGCCGCCAGGGCGACACTGCCAAAGAGCATCAACAAACCGTACAGCCAGGAACCTTTCAGCAAAGCCTTCATTGCCCATCCCTCGTTCTTGTTGGTGTTTCAAGAGCGTAGACGGCAACGGGCTATGGTCGAGTATTCAGTCAACGGGGGGCAGGAGGAGCCTTCCCACGCCTGGCGCAGGAAGGCTGGGGTTCGATCAGGGACGGGCGCTGATCTGCTGTTGCAGGTTCTGGATCTGGCTTTGCAGGGTGTTGATGTTGCGCGTGACCTGACCCCGGAAGGCGTCGAACTCAGCGGTATTGGTCGCCCCTTGTGCCGGTGCCGGATGGTTATCCTGCTGGCTCTTGAGCACGATCATGTCCTGCTCCAGGCGCTCCACGGCGGCGCTCGGGTTGCCCTGTTTTTTCAGTGCAGCGACGTCAGCCGCCAGGCTCTTGAGCTGAGCATCGAGCTTGCCGGCATCGCCCTGGCCGCCCTTGAGGGTCGCCAACTCGGCGCTCAAGGCTTTGACCTGAGCCTGCAACTGGGTGTTGGCGGCCTGCTGTTCGGTGGTCTGGGCGCTCATCTGGGCCAGGCGTTTGTCGAGGTCGGTGGCTTGTCCGGCAACGCCTTGCTGCTGCTTGCCTTGATCCAGCAACTTGCTTTCGAGCTGCTTGATCTGCAGCTTCAACGCCTCGCTGTCGCTGTTGACGTTGGACTGGCTGGCCACCACTTTGCCGGAAATATCCTGCAAACGCCCCGCTGCCTCCTCACTGATGCGAGCAAAGCTTTCCTGGGTTGCCACCAGTTGCTGCTCCATCAGCGAAATCTGCTGGAAACTCCACCAGGCCAGGCCGATAAAGGCAAAGAACAATGCCCCGACCAGCGCCCACAGTGGCCCGGTGCTCGGCCCCTTGACCTTGACCACCGGCGTACTGCGCGAATGCACGGCGGTGCGCTCGCGGGCAGCGGTGGTAGTCGGGAAATCATCGTCATCGAGAGGGTCGGCGCGCAGGCTGGGAACATCATCGAAGTCGTCGTTGGCATCGTTACGCATGGGTCAACCTTTGTGAACCGCAGTAATGGCTGGGTGAGCGAGTATAAACCGCTAATTCGCCGCACTGATCGACCCCGAAGTGCAAACTCGGTTCAGTGTTTGTTTTCAGCGTATGTCCTGAGCCTTCCACCAACCGCAGAATTCGTCGAGGGCGGTCCACAGGCTGACCTTGGGCTCGTAGTCCAGATAATGCCGGGCCCGGCTGATGTCGAGGGTGAAGTTCTTGTTCATCACCTGCATCCCCAGGCGCGACAGGGTCGGCTCGGGGCGGCCGGGCCACAGCTTGCACGCCCCCTCATTGAGCGCTGCCAGGCTGTAGGCCAGGCCGTAGGAGCGGTAGCGCGTGACCTGCGGCACTTCCATCTGGCGCATCACATAGTTGATGACATCCCACACCGGCACCGGGGCGCCGTTACTGATGTTGTAGGCCTTGCCCAGGGCCGAGCCGGCAGCCAGCAGACTGCTGAACAGGGCTTCATTGAGGTTTTGCACGCTGGTGAAGTCGACCTTGTTCAGGCCATTGCCGACAATCGCCAGCCGCCCCTTGCGTTGCATCTTCAACAGTCGCGGAAAAATGCTCATGTCCCCGGCGCCGGTGACGAAGCGCGGGCGCAGTGCCAGGACTTCCAGCCCGAACTCCTGGGCGCCGAAGACTTTCTGCTCGGCCAGGTACTTGGTCGCGGCATAGGGATGCTTGAAGCGCTTGGGCACTTGTTCTTCAGTCAGGCCCAGGTGGTCGCGGCCGTCGAAGTAGATCGACGGCGACGACAGGTGCACCAGGCGCCGCACATTTTGCTTGAGGCAGGCCTCGACCACGTTTTCGGTGACCAGCACATTGCCCTGGTGGAAGTCCTGATAACGCCCCCACAAACCCACCGCGCCGGCGCAGTGGACCACCGCGTCGACATCACGGCACAGGTTGCGTACCAGGCCGGCATCGCTCAAGTCGCCCTGGATGAACTCGGCTCCGCGGCGCAGCAAATGCTCGACCGCTTCGGCCCGGCGCCCGTTGACCCGTACATCCAGGCCTTGCTCAAGGGCGAACCGCGCAAAGCGCCCGCCAATGAAGCCGCTTGCGCCGGTGACCAAAATTTTCATGACTTCTCCTAGAAATGCAGTGCGCGCTTCAAGCCACGGGCTGCACGTTAAATCTTCACGCAAGCACATCACGTGTCGCTTGCAGCTTGACGCTTACGGCTGCACCCAGGGCACCAACCATTGCGCAGAGGAACGCGCCAGATGCTCAGTCAGCAACCCCAGCAATTGCCCGCCATTGCGCCAATGATGCCAGTACAGCGGCACATCGATCGGCTTATCTGGCAGCAGCTCCAGCAATTGGCCGCGTGCCAGCTGTTCGCGTACTTGCAGTTCCGGCACCAGGCCCCAGCCCAGGCCAGCCTCCGTAAGACGGATAAACCCCTCCGAAGACGGGCACAAATGGTGCTCGAACCCGCCATTGACCCCGAGCGACGCGAGGTAGCGATGCTGCAGAAAGTCATCCGGGCCGAACACCAATGCCGGGGTGCGGGCCAATTGCTCGGCGCGCACGCCCTGGGGGAAATGGCGCTGGATAAAGGCCGGGCTGGCCAGGGCGCGATAACGCATGGCGCCCAACAGCAGGCTGCGCGCACCGGCCACCGGCCGCTCGCTGGCACAGACACAAGCCGCCACTTCCCCGGCGCGCATGCGCTTGAGGCCGACGGTCTGGTCTTCGACCACCAGGTCCAGCAGCAGGTGCTGTTCAGCACAGAAATCCCCCACCGCCTCGGCCCACCAGGTGGCCAGGCTGTCGGCATTGAGGGCGATGCGCAGGCGCTCCGGCAGGCCTTCTTCATCCAGCGCCGGCACCAGGCTCTGCAGGTCGCGTTCGAGCAGACGCACCTGCTGCACATGGTTAAGCAGGCGCCGGCCGATCTCCGTCGGCGCCGGCGGCGTGGCCCGCACCAGCACCGGCTGCCCGACCCGGGCCTCCAGCAATTTGATGCGCTGGGAGATGGCCGATTGCGACAGCCCCAGCACCTGGGCCGCGCGTTCGAACCCCGCCTGCTCGACCACAGCGGCCAGGGCCGAGAGCAATTTGTAGTCGAACATCAGTTTTCCTAATGAGCGATCAGTAATATTGGTTTTTCTTATACAACCTTGAACCGGAGAATAGCCAGCATGTCTCTTCGATCAAGGACTTCTTTCATGGCCGGTGACACCAACCTCGCCACGTTGCTGCGCAGCATGAGCCCGCAGCTCAATGCCGGCGAATACGTATTCTGCTGCATCGCCGACGCCAGCCAGCTTCAGGGCTGTGAAGCGGTGGGCAGCTTTCGCGAACAGGAAGGCCTGACTGTCATTCTCGAACGCGCACAGGCCGAACGCCTGGGCCTTGGCTTCGACTATGTCGCTGCCTGGATCACCCTCAACGTGCATTCGGCATTGCAGGCCGTCGGCCTGACCGCCGCCTTCTCCGGTGCCCTGGGCCAGGCCGGTATCAGCTGCAACGTGATGGCCGGCTATTACCACGACCACCTGTTTGTCGGCCTGGAAGATGCCGGGCGGGCCATGGATGTATTGCAGCAACTGACCGCGGGCCAGGAGTAAGGACTATGTGGCAAAGCTATATCAACGGCCTGCTGGTCGCCGCGGGGCTGATCATGGCGATCGGCACCCAGAACGCCTTTGTCCTGGCGCAGAGCCTGCGGCGCGAGCATCACCTGCCGGTGGCGGCGCTGTGCGTGACCTGCGATGCGTTACTGGTTGCGGCCGGCGTCTTCGGCCTGGCCACTGTGCTGGCCCAGAACCCGACCCTGCTGGCCGTGGCGCGCTGGGGCGGCGCGGTGTTCCTGATTTGGTACGGCAGCCAGGCCCTGCGCCGCGCCTGCTCGAAACAAAGCCTGCAACAGGGCGAAAACCAGGCCGTACGCTCCCTGCGCGCAGTGCTGCTCAGCGCCCTGGCGGTGACCCTGCTCAACCCCCACGTCTACCTCGACACGGTGCTGCTGATCGGCTCCCTGGGGGCGCAGCAAACTGAGCCTGGGGCCTACGTGGTCGGTGCCGCCAGTGCCTCGCTGCTGTGGTTTTTCACCCTGGCCCTGGGCGCGGCGTGGCTCGCTCCGTGGCTCGCGCGGCCGAGCACCTGGCGGATTCTCGACCTGCTGGTAGCGGTCATGATGTTCAGCGTCGCGTGGCAATTGATCAGCACCGGCTGACTTATTCCAAAAGGCTCTGGAACCTCTATCCCACACAGTTGTTGCGTGGTTTTGCCGCACCCCCGGTGCTATGATCCAGCCCCTGCGCCGCAAAGAGTACAAACTCCCCGGCGCTTGTTTGGCCGCCCGTGATCGGCCTTGCGCTCACCGCAACTGACCTGATTAGGAGAATCATCATGGCTTTCGAATTGCCGCCGCTGCCCTACGCACACGATGCCCTGCAGCCGCACATCTCCAAGGAAACCTTGGAATTCCACCACGACAAGCACCACAACACCTACGTCGTGAACCTGAACAACCTGGTGCCAGGCACCGAGTTCGAAGGCAAGACCCTGGAAGAAATCGTCAAGACTTCCTCGGGCGGTATCTTCAACAACGCCGCTCAGGTCTGGAACCACACTTTCTACTGGAACTGCCTGGCGCCAAACGCCGGCGGCCAACCTACCGGTGCCCTGGCTGAAGCCATCAACGCGGCTTTCGGTTCGTTCGACAAGTTCAAAGAAGAGTTCACCAAGACGTCCGTCGGCACCTTCGGTTCCGGTTGGGGCTGGCTGGTGAAAAAGGCTGACGGTTCCCTGGCCCTGGCCAGCACCATCGGCGCCGGCAACCCGCTGACCAGCGGCGACACCCCGCTGCTGACCTGCGATGTCTGGGAACACGCTTACTACATCGATTACCGCAACGTGCGTCCGAAGTACGTCGAAGCGTTCTGGAACCTGGTCAACTGGAAATTCGTCGCTGAGCAATTCGAAGGCAAGAACTTCGTTGCCTAAGCGCGTTTTGCAGTAGAAAAAAGCCCGGCATTGCCGGGCTTTTTTCGTCCGTAGCCTGGGATATGTCTTGCCCCAAAGCGATGGCGCGCTAACATCTACTCAGTAAAAAATATGACCTGCCCCTCAAGTTGCAGGGCCTCGCTACCGACACATTATCAATGGGCCAAAATGCTCCTAATCAGTGCATTCCGGCCAAGCCTACCGGCGAAATATCCTGAGCACGATTGTCTCTTTGACTGCCAACACGGGATTGCCAATACTCATGGCAACTTGACGCTACGCGCACGGAACAAGGAATAGCCCTTTGAAGCTGGAACTCAAAAACAGCTTGTCGGTGAAGTTGCTCCGGGTTGTGCTGCTGTCGGCACTGATCGTGGGCGTAGTCTTGAGCTGCGCGCAAATTGTCTTCGACGCCTACAAGACTCGGCAGGCGGTGGCCAACGATGCCCAGCGCATTCTCGACATGTTTCGCGACCCATCGACCCAGGCGGTCTACAGCCTGGACCGGGAAATGGGGATGCAGGTCATTGAAGGGCTGTTTCAGGACGATGCCGTGCGCATGGCCTCCATCGGCCATCCCAACGAAACCATGCTCGCGGAAAAAAGCCGTGAGCTGCAGCAATCCCCCAGTCGCTGGCTCACCGACCTGATCCTCGGCCAGGAGCGCACCTTTACCACGCAGTTGGTAGGTCGCGGCCCCTACAGCGAATATTACGGCGACCTGAGCATCACCCTCGACACCGCCACCTACGGCAAGGGCTTCATTGTCAGTTCGGTGATCATTTTCATTTCCGGCGTCCTGCGTGCCCTGGCCATGGGCCTGGTGCTGTACCTGGTGTATCACTGGCTGCTGACCAAGCCGCTGTCGCGCATCATCGAGCACCTGACCACCATCAACCCGGACCGTCCCAGCGAACACCAGATTCCACTGCTCAAGGGCCACGAGAAAAACGAACTGGGGATCTGGATCAACACCGCCAACCAGTTGCTGGCCTCCATCGAACGCAATACCCACCTGCGCCACGAAGCGGAAAACAGCCTGTTGCGCATGGCCCAATACGACTTCCTGACCGGCCTGCCCAACCGCCAGCAATTGCAGCAGCAACTGGACAAGATCCTGGTGGACGCCGGGCGCCTGCAACGCCGAGTCGCGGTGCTGTGTGTCGGCCTGGATGACTTCAAGGGCATCAACGAACAGTTCAGCTACCAGACCGGCGACCAGCTGCTGCTGGCCCTGGCCGACCGCCTGCGTGGCCACAGTGGTCGCCTCGGCGCCCTCGCTCGCCTGGGCGGCGACCAGTTCGCCCTGGTCCAGGCCGATATCGAACAACCCTATGAAGCCGCGGAACTGGCCCAGAGCATCCTCGACGATCTGGAAGCGGCATTCGCCCTCGATCATCAGGAAATACGCCTGCGCGCCACCATCGGCATCACCCTGTTTCCCGAAGACGGCGACAGCACCGAGAAGCTGCTGCAAAAAGCCGAGCAGACCATGACCCTGGCCAAGACTCGGTCGCGCAACCGTTATCAGTTCTATATCGCCAGCGTCGACAGCGAGATGCGCCGCCGTCGCGAGCTGGAAAAAGACCTGCGCGAAGCCCTGGTGCGCGAACAGTTCTATCTGGTCTATCAACCGCAGATCAGCTACCGCGATCACCGCGTGGTCGGGGTCGAGGCATTGATTCGCTGGCAGCACCCGGAGCACGGCCTGGTGCCACCGGACCTGTTCATTCCTCTGGCCGAACAGAACGGCACCATCATCGCCATCGGCGAATGGGTGCTGGACCAGGCCTGCCGGCAACTGCGCGAGTGGCACGACATGGGTTTCAGCGACCTGCGCATGGCGGTCAATCTGTCCACGGTACAACTGCACCACGCCGAGCTGCCGCGGGTGGTCAACAACCTGCTGCAGATCTATCGCCTGCCACCGCGCAGCCTGGAGCTGGAAGTCACCGAGACCGGCCTGATGGAAGACATCAGCACCGCCGCCCAGCATCTGCTGAGCCTGCGCCGCTCCGGCGCACTGATCGCCATCGACGACTTCGGCACCGGATACTCCTCATTGAGCTATCTCAAGAGCCTGCCTCTGGACAAGATCAAGATCGACAAGAGCTTCGTTCAGGACCTGCTGGATGACGATGACGATGCAACCATCGTGCGGGCGATCATCCAGTTGGGTAAAAGCCTGGGCATGCAGGTGATTGCCGAGGGTGTGGAAACCGCCGAGCAAGAGGCCTACATCATCTCCGAAGGCTGCCATGAAGGTCAGGGCTATCACTACAGCAAGCCCCTGCCGGCCCGGGAGTTGAGCGCCTACCTGAAACAAGCCCAGCGCAGCAACGCGGCGATCCTCTGAGCGGGCAACCGCGCAACGGGGCTTGATCCAGCGCAACCGTCCCGCGAATAAGAAATATTTCCAAGAGCAACCCTTTACACATAATGCAAATCTTTCGCATTATGTGGCAGTTTTGCGCGCCCCCGCGCCTGTCCACCCCTCTCGAAGCAGGATGTTCGCCATGATTCGTATGCCTCTGGCTACCGCCAGTCTGTTGGCCATCGCTATTTCCCTCGCCGGTTGTGGCGAAGGCAAAGACAAGGCCGCCGCGCCTCAAGCGCCGACCCCAGCCACCAGCACTGCCACTCCTGCGGCAGACGCCAGCGCCGGCAAGGTCGACGAAGCCGCAGCCAAGGCCGTTGTCGCGCACTACGCCGACCTGGTCTTCGCCGTGTTCAGCGATGCCGAATCCACCGCGAAGAACCTGCAAACCGCAGTCGACGCCTTCCTCGCCAAGCCGAACGCCGACACCCTGGCCGCCGCCAAGACTGCCTGGATCGCCGCCCGCGTGCCCTACACCCAGAGCGAAGTGTTCCGCTTCGGCAACACCATCATCGACGACTGGGAAGGTCAGGTGAACGCCTGGCCCCTGGACGAAGGCCTGATCGACTACGTCGACAAGAGCTACGAGCACGCGCTGGGCAACCCGGGCGCCACCGCCAACATCATCGCCAACACTGAAGTCCAGGTCGGCGAAGACAAGGTCGACGTGAAAGACATCACTCCGGAAAAACTCGCCAGCCTCAATGAGCTGGGCGGTTCCGAAGCCAACGTCGCCACCGGCTACCACGCTATCGAATTCCTGCTCTGGGGCCAGGACCTCAACGGCACCGGTCCAGGCGCCGGCAATCGTCCAGCCTCGGACTACCTGGAAGGCGCCGGCGCCACCGGTGGCCACAACGATCGTCGTCGTGCCTACCTCAAGGCCGTAACCGACCTGCTGGTCAGCGACCTCGAAGAAATGGTCGGCAACTGGAAGCCGAACGTGGCCGACAACTACCGCGCCACCCTGGAAGCAGAACCGGCTGAAACCGGCCTGCGCAAAATGCTCTTCGGCATGGGCAGCCTGTCCCTCGGCGAACTGGCGGGCGAGCGCATGAAGGTTTCCTTGGAAGCCAACTCCCCTGAAGACGAGCAGGACTGCTTCAGCGACAACACCCACAATTCGCACTTCTACAACGCCAAGGGCATCCGCAACGTCTACCTGGGCGAGTACACCCGCACCGACGGCACCAAGCTGACCGGCGCGAGCCTGTCTTCCCTGGTGGCAAAAGCCGACCCGGCCGCCGACACCGCGCTCAAGGCCGACCTGGCCGACACCGAAGCCAAGATCCAGCTGATGGTCGATCACGCCAACAAAGGCGAGCACTACGACCAACTGATCGCGGCCGGCAACGACGCGGGCAACAAGATTGTGCGCGACGCCATCGCCGCCCTGGTCAAGCAGACCGGTTCGATCGAACAGGCCGCCGGCAAACTGGGGATCAGCGACCTGAACCCGGACAACGCCGATCACGAGTTCTGATCCGCGCTGTATAAAAAAGGCGACCTTCGGGTCGCCTTTTTATTGCCTGCCCCACGCAATGGCTGGCAGACCCCGCCCAGCTTGTCCTGGGTCAAACCAAACGATAATTCCTCTTATTCAAATTTCGTCGCCCTGTTAGACTTTGCGCCCTTGTTTTGCTCGTCTTGCAGGATGTCCGATGCCCTTGTCGCTGCTTCGCTGGTCTGCGCTATTCATGGCCCTGAGCCTGAGTGCCTGCGATGACGCCCCGCGTTTCACCAAGGCCGAACCTGGCGAAGCCCGCTCAGGCGGCGCGGCCACGGTACGCAAGACCGATCAGAACGCCTTCTCCCTGCCCTCGGCCAACCTGTCGCCCACGCGGCGCCTGGACTTCAGCGTCGGCAACAGCTTTTTCCGCAGCCCCTGGGTGATCGCTCCGTCCACCACCACGGCCCGCGATGGCCTTGGCCCGCTGTTCAACACCAACGCTTGCCAGAACTGCCACATCAAGGACGGCCGCGGCCATCCGCCCACGCCAGATGCCGCCAACGCGGTGTCGATGCTGGTGCGCCTGTCGATCCCCAACGACCCGGCCTACGCCAAGCTCATCGAACAGGTCGGTATCGTGCCGGAGCCGGTGTATGGCGGGCAGTTCCAGGACATGGCCATCCCCGGCGTGGCCCCGGAAGGCAAAGTGCGCGTGGAGTACGACCCGGTCAGTGTGCGGTTCAAGGACGGCACCGAGGTCGAGTTGCGCAAGCCAAGGTTGCTGCTGACTCAGTTGGGCTATGGGCCGATGCACCCGGACACCCGATTCTCGGCCCGCGTGGCACCACCGATGATCGGCCTCGGCCTGCTGGAGGCCATCCCCGAGGCGGCGATCCTGGCCAATGCCCAAGCCCAGGCCAGCGCCAAAAACGGCATCGCCGGCCGCCCCAATCAGGTCTGGGACGATGCCCTGCACAAAACCGTGCTCGGGCGTTTTGGCTGGAAAGCCGGGCAACCCAACCTCAATCAACAAAATGTTCACGCGTTTTCTGGTGATATGGGCCTGACCACCAGCCTGAGACCATTCGATGACTGCACCGACACCCAGACCGCCTGCAAACAAGCCCCCACTGGCAACGGCCCCGACGGTGAGCCGGAAGTCAGCGACAACATCCTGCGCCTGGTGCTGTTCTACAGCCGCAACCTGGCCGTTCCGGCCCGCCGCGATGTCGGCTCGCCGCAGGTCCTGGCCGGCAAGAATCTGTTCTTCCAGGCCGGTTGCCAGTCCTGTCACACCCCCAGCTACACCACGGCGGCCAATGCCGCCGAGCCCGAACTGGCCAACCAGGTGATCCGCCCCTACAGCGACTTGCTGCTGCATGACATGGGCGAAGGCCTGGCCGACCACCGTACCGAGTTTCTGGCCGGCGGCCGGGACTGGCGTACACCGCCACTGTGGGGCGTCGGCCTCACCCAGACGGTCAGCGGTCACACCCAGTTCCTGCATGACGGCCGCGCCCGCAACCTGCTCGAAGCCGTGCTCTGGCATGGCGGCGAAGCCCAAGCGGCGCAGCAACAGGTTTTATCTTTCAATGCCGAACAGCGTGCAGCGTTGCTGGCATTCCTGAATTCTCTATAAGCTTTTCTCCATTAAAAAAGGGAGCCCGACCATGTTTCGTCCCAAATTGCTGTTTACCAGCCTTGCCGCCCTCGCCCTCGGCGCCTGCTCGCCGCAGGACCCGCAGGCCGTGACCTCCGCAGCCATCGCCAAGCAGGTGATCCTGCCGACCTACAGCCGTTGGGTCGAAGCCGATCGTCAACTGGCGGTCAGCGCCCTGGCGTTCTGCGAAGGCAAGGAAAACCTCGACACCGCCCGTGCCGACTTTCTTCACGCGCAAAAAGCCTGGGCCGAGTTGCAACCGCTGCTGATCGGGCCGCTGGCCGAGGGCAATCGCTCGTGGCAGGTGCAGTTCTGGCCGGACAAGAAAAACCTGGTGGGGCGCCAGGTCGAGCAACTGGTCACCGCCAACCCGCAGATCGATGCAGCGGCGCTGGCCAAGTCCAGCGTGGTGGTACAAGGCTTGTCGGCCTATGAGTACATCCTGTTCGACAGCAAGATCGACATGGCCAACAGCGAGCAGAAAGCCCGCTACTGCCCTTTGCTGACCGCCATCGGCGAACGTCAGAAAACCCTGGCCGAAGAGATCCTGTCGAGCTGGAACAGCAACGACGGCATGCTGGCGCAGATGAGCAAGTTCCCCAACCAGCGCTACGCCGATTCCCATGAAGCGATCGCCGATCTGCTGCGGGTCCAGGTCACGGCCCTGGACACTTTGAAGAAAAAGCTCGGCACGCCGATGGGCCGCCAGAGCAAGGGCATCCCTCAGCCGTTCCAGGCTGATGCCTGGCGCAGCCAGTCGTCCCTGCAGAGCCTGGAAGCCAGCCTGAGCGCGGCGCAGACGGTCTGGGCCGGGGTCGACAACAAGGGCCTGCGTGGCCTGCTGCCGGCTGAGCAAAAGCCGCTGGCCGACAAGATTGATGCCGCCTACGCCGCGTCCCTGAAACTGTTCGCCAGCAGCCAGCGTTCCCTCAGCGAAATGCTCAGCGACGATGCCGGCCGCCAGCAACTCAACGATATCTACGACAGCCTCAACGTGGTCCACCGCCTGCACGAAGGCGAACTGGCCAAGGCGCTGGGCATCCAACTGGGCTTCAACGCCAACGACGGTGACTGATCATGCTGCGACGTCAGGCCGTGGCGCTCGGCAGCCTGCTGCTGAGCGCGGTCACCCTGGGCGGCTGGAAGCTGTTCAAGCAACAGAATCAAAGCCCTTTGCTGCTGTCGGCCAGGGATGATGGCGACGGTCAGCATTATGCGGTCGGCTACCGCCTGGATGGCCAGCAAGTGTTCGCCACCCAGGTCGGCCAGCGCTGCCACGACATCATCAATCACCCGACGTTGCCGATGGCGTTGTTCGTGGCCCGGCGCCCGGGCACCGAGAGTTACCTGATCGACCTGCGTGACGGCCGTCTGCTGCAGACCCTGAGCTCGCAGCCGAACCGGCACTTCTACGGCCATGCGGTGATCCATCACAGCGGCGACTGGCTATACGCCACCGAAAACGACACCACCGATCCCGGTCGTGGCCTGCTGGGCCTGTACCGATTCGAGGGGGAGCGACTGGTGCACAGTGGCGAGATTTCGACCCACGGCATCGGTCCGCACCAGGTGTCGTGGATGCCCGATGGCGAAACCCTGGTGGTGGCCAACGGCGGCATCCGCACCGAGGCCGAGAGCCGGGTCGAAATGAACCTCAACGCCATGGAGCCGAGCCTGGTACTGATGCGCCGCGACGGCACCCTGCTGAGCAAGGAAACCCTGGCCCAGCAGATGAACAGCGTGCGCCACTTGGGTATCGCAAGCGACGGCACCATCGTCGCCGGCCAGCAGTTCATGGGCGCCGCCCACGAGTCCTCCGAGCTGTTGGCGATCAAGCGTCCCGGGCAGCCCTTCGTCGCTTTCCCAGTGGCCGAGGAACAACTGCAAGCCATGGGGCATTACACCGCCAGCGTCGCAGTACACAGTGATTTGCGCCTGGTGGCCCTCACCGCGCCCCGGGGCAACCGCTTTTTTATCTGGGACCTGGACAGCGGCGAACTGCGCCTGGATGCGCCCCTGCCGGACTGCGCCGGAGTCGGTGCGGTCGCCGACGGCTTTGTCGTGACCTCGGGCCAGGGCCGTTGTCGCTTTTACGACTGCCGCCAGAAACAACTTGTGGCAAAACCCCTGGAGCTGCCCGCAGGCCTCTGGGATAACCATTTGCATCTGATCTAGCCGCTCCCCCCTTCGCCGCCCCTGGCGAAGGGGCTCCAGTTGAATGGATTGTCATCTGGAAGCCCCCGAAAAGACGGAGTAATGTGCCCGGCTATCCACGCTTTTTATTCCCGGCTTTTTGTCCAAGGAAACGGAATATGCTGCGCCGCCGCATGCTGATCATGTTGGGTATCGTCCTGTTAATCGTGCTGCTGCTGGCGGGCTACAAAGCCTTCTCCATCTACCGGCAGATTCAGGTGTTCTCGGCCCCACCGCCGCCGATCAGCGTCGCCGTGGCCACCGCCAGCGAGCGCCCCTGGCAAAACCGCCTGCCCACTGTCGGCACCCTCAAGGCCTTGCAGGGCGTCAACCTGAGCCTGGAAATCGCCGGCACCGTCAAAGACCTGCAGTTCGAGTCAGGGCAACAGGTCAAGGCCGGGCAAGCGCTGCTGCAACTCGACAGCGCAGTGGAAAGCGCCCTGCTGGAAACCGCCCAGGCCGACCTCGGGCTAGCCCAGCTGGATTTCGGTCGCGGCAGCCAACTGGTTGGCAGCCAGGCCATTTCCAAAGGCGAATTCGACCGGCTCTCGGCGCAGTTGCAAAAGAACAAAGCCACGGTCAATCAGCTGAAAGCCGCGCTGGCCAAGAAACACATGCTCGCGCCCTTCAGCGGCACCATCGGCATCCGCCAGGTGGACATTGGCGACTACCTGGCCAGCGGCACGGTGATCGCTACCTTGCAGGACCTGAGCAGCCTCTACGTCGACTTCTACATTCCGGAACAGTCGGTGCCGAAAGTCGCCCTGGGCCAGCCGGTGCAGATCAGCGTCGCGGCCTACCCCGGGGACCAGGTCGAAGGCAAAATCAGCGCCATCAACCCCAAGGTCGAGAACAGCACGCGCAACGTGCTGGTCCGCGCCACCCTGGCCAACCCGGGTGGCAAGCTGCTGCCGGGGATGTTCGCCAACCTGCAAGTGCTGCTGCCGGATCCACAGGCAAAAATCGTGGTCCCGGAAAGCGCCATCGCCTACACCCTCTACGGTAATTCGCTGTACGTGGTGGCCCACAGGAAAGCGGCGGACGGCAGCGAGGAAAAAGACCCTCAGGGCCAGCCGATCCTGATCGCCGAGCGGCGCTACGTCGAAACCGGCGAACGTCGGGACGGCCTGGTGCTGATCAACAAGGGCGTGGCCAAGGGCGAGCAGGTGGTCAGCGCCGGGCAGATCAAGCTGGACAACGGCGCGCACATTGCCATCAGCCCGGACAAGCTGCTGCCCGATCATCAGAACAGCCAGCCACGTACTGACTGATCAAGGAATCACCATGGCTTTTACCGACCCGTTCATTCGTCGCCCGGTGCTCGCCACCGTGGTCAGCCTGCTGATTGTGCTGCTGGGCTTCCAGGCCTGGAGCAAGTTGCCCCTGCGCCAATACCCGCAGATGGAAAACGCCTTGATCACGGTGACCACTGCCTACCCCGGCGCCAACGCCGAGACTATCCAGGGCTATATCACCCAGCCGCTGCAACAGAGCCTGGCCAGTGCCGAAGGCATCGACTACATGACCTCGGTCAGCCGCCAGAACTTCTCGGTGATTTCGATCTACGCGCGCATCGGCTCCAACAGCGACCGCCTGTTCACAGAACTGTTGGCCAAGGCCAACGAGGTCAAGAACCAACTGCCGCAAGACGCCGAAGACCCGGTCCTGAGCCGGGAGGCCGCCGACGCCTCGGCGCTGATGTACATCAGCTTCTTCAGTAAGGAGCTGAATAACCCGCAGATCACCGACTATCTGTCGCGGGTCATCCAACCGAAGCTGGCGACCCTGCCGGGCATGGCCGAGGCCGAGATCCTTGGCAACCAGGTGTTCGCCATGCGCCTGTGGCTGGACCCGGTCAAGCTGGCCGGCTACGGCCTGAGCGCCAGTGACGTGACCGATGCCGTGCGCCGCTACAACTTCCTGTCGGCGGCCGGCGAGGTCAAGGGCGAGTACGTGGTGACCAGCATCAACGCCAACACCGAGCTCAAATCCGCCGAAGCCTTTGCCGCGATTCCGCTGAAAGTCGACGGTGACAGCCGGGTCCTGCTCAGCGACGTGGCACGGGTGGAAATGGGCGCGGAGAACTACAACGCAATCAGCTCTTTCGCCGGCACGCCTTCGGTCTACATCGGCATCAAGGCGACTCCCGGCGCCAACCCGCTGGATGTGATCAGGGAAGTGCGCAAGCTTATGCCCGAGCTGGAGTCCCAGCTGCCGCCCAACCTCAAGGTCGAGATTGCCTACGACGCCACGCTGTTTATCCAGGCCTCGATCAACGAGGTGCTCAAGACCCTGTTCGAAGCCGTGCTGATCGTGATTGTGGTGGTGTTCCTGTTTCTCGGCGCCCTGCGCTCGGTGGTGATCCCGGTGGTCACCATCCCGCTGTCGATGATCGGCGTGATGTTTTTCATGCAATTGATGGGCTACTCGATCAACCTCTTGACCCTGCTGGCCATGGTATTGGCCATCGGCCTGGTGGTGGACGATGCGATTGTGGTGGTGGAGAACATCCACCGGCATATCGAAGAGGGCAAGACGCCGCTGGACGCAGCCATCGAGGGCGCCCGGGAAATCGCCTTGCCGGTGGTTTCGATGACCATCACCCTGGCCGCGGTGTATGCGCCGATCGGGTTCCTGACGGGGCTGACCGGAGCGCTGTTCAAGGAGTTCGCCCTGACCCTGGCCGGGGCGGTGGTGATTTCCGGAGTGGTGGCCCTGACCCTGTCGCCGATGATGTGCGCGCTGTTGCTGCGCCACGATGCAAACCCCAGTGGCCTGTCCCACCGTCTCGACCAGATATTCGAGGGCCTCAAGCGCCGCTACCAGCGCATGCTTCACGGCACCCTCAACACCCGGCCGGTGGTGCTGGTGTTCGCGTTGATCGTGCTGTGCCTGATTCCGCTGCTGCTTAAGTTCACCAAGTCGGAACTGGCCCCGGACGAGGACCAGGGGATCATTTTCATGATGGCCTCGGCCCCACAACCAGCCAACCTGGACTACCTCAACGCCTACACCGATGAGTTCATCACGATCTTCAAGGAGTTCCCCGAGTACTACTCATCGTTCCAGATCAACGGCTTCAACGGCGTGCAGTCAGGGATCGGCGGCTTCCTGCTCAAGCCCTGGAGCGAGCGCAGCCGGACCCAGATGCAAATCCTGCCGGAAGTTCAGGGCAAGTTGAGCTCCATCGCCGGGCTGCAGGTGTTTGGCTTCAACCTGCCGTCCCTGCCGGGCACCGGGGAGGGCCTGCCCTTCGCGTTCATCATCAACACCCCCAATGACTACGAGTCGTTGCTGCAAGTGGCCGAGCGCATCAAGAAACGCACCATGGAGTCCGGCAAATTCGCGTTCGTCGACCTCGATCTGGCCTTCGACAAACCGGAAGTGGTGGTCGATATCGACCGCGCCAAGGCGGCGCAGATGGGGGTTTCAATGCAGGATCTGGGCAGCACCCTGGCCACCTTGCTGGGGGAGGCGGAAATCAACCGTTTCACCATCGACGGCCGCAGCTACAAGGTGATCGCCCAGGTCGAGCGGGCCTACCGCGACAACCCCGAATGGTTGAACAACTACTACGTGAAAAATACCCAGGGCCAGGCGTTGCCGCTGTCGACCCTGATCACCGTCACTGACCGCGCGCGTCCCCGGCAGTTGAATCAGTTCCAGCAACTCAACGCGGCCACCATGTCCGGCGTGCCCATCGTCAGCATGGGCGAGGCGATCGAGACCGTGCGTCAGATTGCCCGTGAGGAAGCACCGGCGGGTTACGCCTTCGACTATGCCGGTGCCTCCCGCCAGTTTGTGCAGGAAGGCAGCGCGCTCTGGGTCACCTTTGGCCTGGCACTGGCGATTATTTTCCTGGTGCTGGCCGCGCAGTTCGAGAGCTTTCGCGATCCACTGGTGATTCTGGTGACGGTGCCGCTGTCGATCTGCGGGGCGTTGATCCCGCTGTTTCTCGGCTGGTCGAGCATGAACATCTATACCCAGGTCGGACTGGTGACCCTGATCGGGCTGATCACCAAGCACGGGATCCTGATCGTTGAATTCGCCAACCAACTGCGCAAGGACAAGGGCCTGACCCCGCGTCAGGCAGTTGAAGAGGCCGCCGCCATACGCCTGCGTCCGGTACTGATGACCACCGCGGCCATGGTCTTTGGCATGGTGCCCTTGATCCTGGCCACCGGCGCGGGGGCCGTCAGCCGTTTTGACATTGGCACCGTGATCGCCACCGGCATGTCAATCGGTACCCTGTTCACCCTCTTCGTATTGCCGTGCATCTACACCTTACTGGCCAAGCCGGACAGATAAGCGCCAACACAGTAAAAGGCCTCGCAATGCGAGGCCTTTCAGGTGGGCTTGCTGCTCTTCAACTTTGCGGCCTCATTCCCTGAGTCATGCCGAACATGAACAACAACAGATCATGGTCGGGCTTGACCACCGCAGAGGCTTTGGCCACTCGTGGCAGAGGACAATGCGCATCGCTGTGCATTGCACTGAGCACTTGCGTACGCGGCTGCTCCCAGGCAGCCACGGCCAGTGAGGCGACCACCAGGGCGCCTACCAGAAACAAACCTCGTGCAACTTCTAGCTTCATCGCTATAAACCTTTGATAGCGCTGCCAAACGCCGTCTTGTAAAAGTAGTAGAGTTTGTCCCAGTCCGTGGCATTCCACGACGAATGGCGACGCAGTTGTTTCATGTCATGGGCCGCCGCTCGTTGACGGGACAGGCGTTGCCGACACTTCTCGAAATCCAGCAGCGCCACCTCGACCTCGGCCGACGCCCCGCTCCCGGTGACCTTGACGAACACATGCTTGGCATATAGGCAACCGTGCTGCCAACGCCCCTGATGCATGCGCGCCAGGGTCTGGGCCAATTCCTTGAGCAAACGATCATGCAGCGCTTCGTCGTGACGCTCACGCTCGCCCGCGGCATACCAGTTTTCCACTTCCACAAAGCCCTCGAGCGCCGCGGTGACCAACAGCGCCCGCCACTGGTGCTCGGGATCACGTTGCGCACCACAGAACACCAGCTCCGGCACCCGCACGTCCAACAGACGCAAGCCCTTGAGGGCGGTCTCCTCACGCAACACAGTGGGGCGACCAAAGGGGTGCAGCCAACTGCGATAAATATGCCCGGTCTGACGTTTTACATAGAGCAAACGGCCGTTGATGCCCGAAACCCGCTGCACACCGCTTTCCCCGCCTCGACGTCGATTGGGCTCTTCAACCCATTCGCCGTGTTGATTCCAAAAATAATCGAAGCGATCTGCGTGCGCGACGTCCATTTCCGATGCACATTCAACAGCCATCCTGTTACCTCTTACGTAGTACGTAAACCCGCCACATAGCGTAGAGCGGGAAAAAATCCAGACGATCCTGGACGCGAAAACCTGCCTGTTCAAATTCTTGTTCTACCGTGGCCGCAGGTAACACAAACCGGTTCTGGTAACCCTGCTCCCCGTTTTCCTCGAGCCGCTGGCGCTCCATGCGCTTGCGTTTCCAGGCCTTGAAATTACCGTCAACCCAGAGTGAAACGATGACGCTATCGCGGGTAACCCGCTGAAATTCCTGCAACAAGGCGACCCTATGCGCCGACTCACCAATGTGGTGTAGCAGACGCATGGAGAAAATGCTGTCGACTGCGTTATCTGGCAGATCGATGGCAAATGCAGAGGTCTGCAAGGGTTGTACCCGTTTTACCACCTCACCCGGTTGAGCCACGGTGGCTATCTTCAACATGGATGCGGAATTATCAGCACCAATGATCACGCGGTTGGCTTTTTCCGCCAGCAATGGCCAGAAGCGCCCGGCTCCACACGGCAAATCGAGCACCAGCCCCGGCTCACCGGCCAGGGCCAGGGCGGCACGGGCCAACTGCTCATCACGCCGATGGGACAATTTGCGCGCAAGACCGTTCTGGTGCTTGAGCAAATAGTCCTGGGCATGCTGATCGTCGTACTTTTCGGAAAATTCCAGCTTGATCGGGGTCGCCATCATCAAAGTCTCCTGCAACTGATGGCGCCACTTTAGGTAGCGGACTGTCAGCGTCAGGTCATGCCTTTGTGAAAACTTTGTCCCGTCCACGGCGAAAATATTACAGATTTTTACAGCTTATCCGAGGTGGCATGGGGCCACATGGCAGCAGATAAACGGCAAAGAGCAATGCCCCGGAGAACCGGGGCATAAGGAGGGTTCAGGCTTTGGCCTGGTTCAAATCCACCTGAAAGCGGCAACCGTTCGGGGTCATGGTGCTCAAGGTCACGGTCCAGCCCTGGTTTTCGCAGATCCGTTGCACCAGCGACAAGCCCAGGCCCAGGCCTTCGCCGCGTTTTTCATCGCCGCGGACAAAGGGCTCGAACATTGCTTCGCGCTTCTCCTCCGGGATACCGACACCGCTGTCTTCGACCACAAAACCCTGAGGCTGCAAGGTGAGGCGGATGTAGCCCTGCTCGGTGTAGTGCAACGCGTTGCGCAGCAGATTACCCATCACCGCGTGCAGGAAGGTCGCGTTATAGCGCGTGTCCAGGGGTTGTCTGGGTTCGAAGATGAGCTCGATGCCCTTATCGCGGATCGGCCCGCTCCAGAGCCCGATCAAATCATCGGCCACCTGGCTCAGCGTCAACTGCGGCGACATGCTCGCATCTTCACGCTGGGCCCGCGCCAGCATCAGGAACGTCTGCACCAGCTCGCGCATTTCCTCGCAGGCACGGGCGATGCGTTCGACCTGGGCGCGACCGCGCTGGTCGATGCAGGGGTTTTCCAGCAACAACTCGCAGGAGCTGGCCAGCACCATCAGTGGCGTGCGCAGCTCATGGCTGACATCGCTGGTAAACAGCCGTTCGCGACTCAGGGCCTGGCGCAAGCGGCCCAGGGTGGCGTCGAACGCCACCGCCAGCTCGCCGACTTCATCCGCCGCGTAGTCGGGCGCCAGCGGCGGGGCCAGGCCCAACAGTTGGTCGCGATGGCGGACCTGACGCGCCAGGCGCACCACCGGAGCCATGACGCGTCGCGCCAGGATCCAGCCAAGAAACACCGCCAGCGCCAGGCTGAGGACAAACCCCACCAGCACCACAGCGAACAGCACCCGCTCGCGCTCTTCGAAATCACTTTGGTCCTGCAGCAGGACATAGCGCCGTCCGTCGACGACCTCGACCATGGCGTGGTACGACAGCTGCTCGCGAAACACCTCATGGAACCCGGGATCCAGATGGCGCAGATCCTTGGGCAATTCGAAATCACCACGGCCGCCACTGTAGTAAAACAGCTGGTCCGGCTCCGGGCGATGGCTCCAGTCACTGACGTTGTCCATCAGCAACAGCCGCTGCAGATCGCCCCCCAGCCCTGCGGAAATCAGTTTTTCCTCGACCAGGTGCACAGTGGCAACGATGCCCATGGCGAAGGCGCCCGCCACCAGCGCACTCATCAGGGCAAAGGCAATGATGATCCGCTGGGCAAGGCTTTGCTTAAACTCCATCGCGCCCCTCGGCCAGGCGATAACCGACGCCGTGCACAGTGTGCAGCAGGGGTTTGGCAAACGGCTTGTCGATCACCTGCCGCAACTGGTGCACATGGCTGCGCAGACTGTCGCTGTCAGGGCAGTCATCGCCCCACAGCGCTTCCTCGAGAATCTCGCGCCGCAGCACATGGGGGCTTTTCTGCATCAGGACCGCCAGCAGCTTCAGCCCCACCGGGTTGAGCTTGAGCAAACGCCCCTCACGGGTGACCTCCAGGGTGTCCAGGTCATAGCTCAGGTCACCGACCTGCAACGCGCGGCGCCCGCCGCCCTGGGCCCGGCGCATCACGGCTTCGATGCGCGCGGCCAGCTCGGACAGGGCAAAAGGCTTGACCAGGTAGTCGTCGGCCCCGGACTTGAAGCCCAGCAGTCGGTCATCCAATTGATCGCGGGCAGTGAGCATGATCACCGGGGTGTCGCGCCGGGCGTCTTCGCGCAGGCGCTTGCACAGGGTGTAGCCATCGATACCGGGCAGCATGATGTCGAGCACGATCAGGTCGTAATGCTCGGTGGCGGCCAGATGCAAACCTGACAAACCGTCCTGCGCACAGTCGACGGTGTAGCCCTTGAGCCCCAGGTAATCGGCCAGATTGGCCAAAATATCGCGGTTGTCTTCAACCAATAAAATTCGCATCGGCACTTTCTCCACACGCTGTTACGGCCGTCTTGGCTCGCGCAGCTTACGGCCAAGCGCAGCTCAGAGCCAGAACTGCGCGAACAGCACTCCGGCCGCGGTGCCGACGGTGCCCGGCGCTTAACAAGTTTTTCACTATCGGTTCACAACCTCTCTACAGTGTCGTCTCCACACTCCCCCCCATTGAATAATAAGGAATGTTAACAATGGACCTGCTCAAGTCAGCGCCGTTGCGTTTTCTGCTGCTTCTGACCAGCTCCTGGCTGGTGATTTTCCTCCTGACCCGCAGCGTGTTGCTGATCACCCACCTGGACGAGGCCGGAAGCCATTTCCTGCCGCTGTTCGGGATCGGCGTGCTCTATGACCTGGGTTTCCTGGCCTACGCCGCATTGCCCCTGGGCCTGTATCTGTTGCTGTGCCCGCCGGGCCTGTGGCGTCGCAAAGGCCATCGCTGGTTTCTCCATGGCCTGCTGTGTGTCAGCCTGTTCGCGATGCTGTTCACCGCCGTCGCGGAGTGGTTGTTCTGGGATGAGTTCGGGGTGCGCTTCAACTTTATTGCCGTGGATTACCTGGTGTACTCCGACGAGGTGCTGAACAACCTCCTGGAGTCGTACCCGATCGGCACCTTGCTGAGCATTCTCGCGGTCCTGGCGATTGCACTGAGTCTGGCCCTGCGCAAACCGTTCAACGCGGCACTCGATGCACCGTTACCAGCACTGCGTGGACGCCTGGTCAGTGCACTGGGCCTGGCGCTGCTTGCCGGGGCCAGCCTGCAACTGCTCAGCCAGGACAGCCCCCGCGCCCAAGGTGGCAATGCCTATCAGAATGAACTGGCGAGCAACGGGCCCTATCAATTCTTTGCAGCATTTCGCAATAACGAACTCGACTATCCGCAGTTCTATCGCAGCCTGCCGGCGCCAATCGTGGCCCGCCAATTGCGCGACGAACTCAGCGAGCCCAATGCGCGCTTTATCGGCAATGACCCACTGGATATCCGGCGGGTCATCGATAACCCGGGCACGCTGCGCAAAGCCAATATCATCCTGGTGACCATTGAAAGCTTCAGCGCCAAGTACATGGGCAGCAACGGCGACGAGCGCAACCTGACACCGAACCTCGACGCCCTGCGCAAACAGAGCCTGTACTTCAACAATTTCTACGCCACCGGGACCCGCACCGACCGGGGCCTGGAAGCCATCACCCTGGCCATCCCCCCCACCCCGGGGCGCTCGATCGTCAAGCGCGTCGGCCGTGAAAGCGGCTTCGCCAGCCTGGGCCAGCAACTCAGCGCCATCGGCTACGACAGCGTGTTCGTCTACGGTGGCCGTGGTTACTTCGACAATATGAACGCGTTCTTCGGCGGCAACGGCTATCGCGTGGTCGATCAGAGCAGCGTCGAAGAGTCACAAATCCACTTCAAAAATGCCTGGGGCATGGCCGACGAAGACCTCTACCAGCAAACGCTCAAGCTGGCGGACGCCGACTATGAGAAGCAACAACCGTTTCTATTGCAGTTGATGACCACGTCCAACCACCGCCCCTACACCTACCCCGATGATCGGATCGATATCAAATCCGGCAAGGGTCGTGACGGCGCGGTGAAATACACGGACTACGCCATCGGCCAGTTCCTCGAGGCCGCGCGGCAAAAGCCCTGGTTCGACAACACCATTTTCGTGTTTGTCGCCGACCACACAGCGGGCAGCGCCGGCAAGGAAGACTTGCCGATCACCAACTACCAGATCCCGCTGTTCATCTATGGACCCAAACTGATCGAAGCCCGGGAAACCGCGCAGTTGGCCAGCCAGATCGACCTGGCCCCAACCCTGCTCGGCCTGCTCAACCTGGACTATCAATCGACCTTCTTCGGCCGCAACTTGCTGCAGGACAACCCGCTGCCGCCTCGCGTGGTGGTCGGTAATTATCAGCACCTGGGGCTATTCGATGGCCAGGATCTGGCTATCCTCAGCCCACGCCAGGGACTGCGCCGACATGACCAGGCGTTGGGCGACAGCCGTGAATCCCAGGCCGAGGCCAGCGACCCGCTGATTACCCGAGCCATCACCTACTACCAAGCCGCCAGCTATGACTTCAAGCAACAGCTGCTGGGCTGGAAACCCGCGCCAAAAGCTTCGGTCGAGATCAGCGTGCGTTAAGCGAAAGGCCCCGGAGCCATCGCCCCGGGGCCTTTCAAGCATTGTGGATGCTGGCTTTCCTGCCCTCTCCTTCTGCCTCTCTCGCCTGCGCCCCATTTCACTACTTGGAAGTATCCTGCCACTTCACGCAGCACCGGCCCCTGCGCAGTGGCGCCAGTGATTCAGGGAGCACTCGCAAAGCGTTACAAGCCAGGCCTGCCAACAAGCAGGCATAAAAAAGCCCCGCTTGCTAAACGCAGGCGGGGCTTTTCAGTACAGCGGGTAAGGCTGGCTGTCGGGTAAGAAACGGCCATTACTGACCGTCCCTCCCCTAAGAACTGTACGTGCGAGTTTCCCCGCATACAGCTCAAGCCTTTGTAAGCCCTTTCTCAGTTGAAAGAGCCGGTGCCGCACTGTGTAACTGTCGATGACAGTTGGGATGCAACAACACCAGATTGCCCAGCTCGTCGCATCCGCCCTTGTGCCGCTCGATAACATGGTGAATGTTCCACCCGCTTTCGAACGTAATCAACTGCTTGCACATCGGGCAGCGCTTGCTCTGGCCAAGCCACAGCGTCAGCGTCTTCCGCTTCCCCTCGTCCGAGCTTCGCCACGCATATTCCAGCCGTTGCTCGAAGTACATCTCGTCCTCTGGGGCGTATGGGTTAGCCTCCGCCTTGATCTTGGTGTGCCGCTTGATCGGCGTATCGCTGGCGTACAACAAGTGGAGCAGTTTGCCGCTGGGGTGTAGCCCGGAGAATACCCAACTACGTGTTCCCACGCGCTTGAAGTATTTTTCCTTGATCCAACGTTTGCAGCGATTCAGATGTCGCCGCCTGCACCATCGCCATAGCAATTTCCAGATCCTGTAATCCACGTAGTTGAAGGTCTGCTTGGCGACAATCGGCCGATGATAATTGGCCCAACCCCGAATAACTGGATTGAGCTGCTTGATCAACAGGCTGGCCGGTGCCGCTTTGTTCGCTTCAACCAACGCCTTAACCTTGGCCAGAAATGCTTTCACGTTCTTGTGGGCTGGCTTTATCAGCAGCTTGTCACCGTACTTGCGAATATTCTGACCGAGGAAATCGAACCCATCCGATACATGCGTGAACAACGTTTTCTCCACCGCAAGGCTCAACCCCCGCTCGGCCATGAAGGCTTCGACGAGTGGCTTCACCTCGTTTTCCAGCAGCTCTTTCGAGATGCCGGTGATGACGAAATCATCTGCGTATCGCACATAGTTGACCTTGGTCTTGTAGCTGGCTTTGGTATTACGCTGCCCGAACCGAGATTCGAGCTCCTTTTCCAGTCCATCAAGGGCCAGGTTGGCCAATACGGGCGAGATGATCCCTCCTTGCGGAGTTCCCGCCCCTGTCGGATTCAATCGACCGGATTCCAAATATCCCGCTTTCAGCCATTTCCTTAGAACCACTTTGTCCATCGGGACGTTAGTGATCAGCCAGTCGTGACTGATGTTGTCGAAACATCCCTTTATATCGCCCTCCATGACCCACTGCGCAGAATGCTTGCGACCGAGATTGACGAACAATTGCTCGATTGCATCTGCCGTGGAACGGTGAGGGCGAAAGCCATAGGAATTTCGGTCGGCTGTGGTCTCAGACACCGGTTCAAGTGCCAGCAGGTATAACGCCTGCATCGCTCGATCCAGCATCGTCGGAATCCCCAGCGGTCTACGCTGGCCATTTGCTTTGGGAATGTAAATCCGCCGCAGTGGCCGGGGCTTGTAGCCCCTGCGCTCTAACCGAAAAACTGCCTTCCATTTGCTTTCAGGCGTGCTCCAGGTTTCCCCATCGACGCCGGGAGTCCTGCGACCCCGGTTTTCAGTGACCCGTTTAACCGCCAATACCTTGGCGGCAAACGAGCGAACCAGCATACGCTGCAAGGTTTTCACCTGCCGCCATTGCTGATTCTTGGCTGCCTTCGCGATCCGTACCTGTAGCCCTCGCACCTGTCGATGACCTGTTTCCCAGTCTATCGAATGCCAACTGATGGCCAGATGGGAGGACGCAGGTACTTCTATTTCAGACGCACTCATCTTGCTTTTCCTCCAGAGAAGATTTCCCCAGAGGGCAGTAGACGCACGTCGCCCTTGTGGGGGAGTGAGTACACTGCCCCGCAAGGGATTTCTATGAGTTAGACGCAGCCGGTCAAACCGACAAACGTCTGTTCTTGATGGCTTTACAGGCCTTCTCGCGATCAAAGACCAGTCGGAAGTCAGCACCGTTTCCAGTCAGGGCAGAGCCCTTATCCAACCCCATTACAGGGAGGCATTCGCTTTTTCCGACATCCTCTACCCGCATTTTCAACAGTCTTCCTCACGGTCGACCTGCCTTGCCATACAGGCCAATGGCGAAAATACGGGCTTACCGAGTTCCATAACCGTCACAAGGATGGGTTAGGCCCTGCCTATTCACCGATGACTCAATGTCAGCGTGCCCCCAGATGTAAAAGGGACAACCAGTCATGCACCATTTTGGTCAAAGCCTATCAGCAACTTTGGCTCCATGCGGTTGACGGTGTTTATCAGCAGTTCACTTACGTTGGCCATACCAACCAGCCTAGCGTCTCACCCGCGTGTTGCTCGCAGGGTCTGCATGGTGCCTCGCGGCGACCACACACCACAGAATCATGGGACTACATTGTCAGGAAGCTTCGCACCCCGCCGTTACCAGCGACGCACTATCCCTAGGCTACTTTTGGCTGAACAAAAGGTCTCGCGCCCCTCTACCTTGCGGTTTCCGGGTGAGACAATGACAGCTATGGCTTGCGCCCTATAGATAGGAGCAGGCCAGCTCTTTGGACACGATTTCCCATACCTCCCTCGCAGTGATTCAAAATCTGCAAGCTCAGTACGCATATCGTTCTGATGATTTCCAGAGAGAAAATCACGATATATAGGCGACATTACGCCGAATTCTAAGCACCTTGTGAGTGCCGGAAATCCGGGTTTTGACGCCCGGACTTCGGGTTTTTTAAGCTGTTTCTGCGGGAAAGTGATCACCGGTTCAACCGGTGATCACCTAAGATGTAGCCCGCTAGGTGCTTCTACCTATAGCGACTCTCGTCGCACTACATCATGCCGCCCATGCCGCCCATACCGCCCATGTCTGGCATACCGCCGCCAGCTGGAGCGTCTTCTTTGATCTCGGCGATCATCGCTTCGGTGGTGATCATCAGGCTGGCGATGGAAGCCGCTGCCTGCAGAGCCGAACGAGTCACTTTAGCTGGGTCAAGGATGCCCATTTCGATCATGTCGCCGTATTCGCCGGTAGCAGCGTTGTAACCGTAGTTACCCGAACCCTGCTTGACCTTGTCGACCACAACGCTTGGCTCGTCGCCGGAGTTGGCAACGATCTGACGCAGTGGCGCTTCAACAGCGCGACGCAGCAGTTGGATACCAACGTCCTGATCGGCGTTGTCGCCTTTCAGTTCGCTGATGGCTTGCAGAGCGCGAACCAGTGCCACGCCACCGCCAGGTACCACGCCTTCTTCAACGGCTGCACGGGTAGCGTGCAGGGCGTCTTCAACGCGGGCTTTCTTCTCTTTCATTTCAACTTCGGAACCAGCGCCAACCTTGATCACTGCAACGCCGCCGGACAGCTTGGCCAGACGCTCTTGCAGTTTTTCACGGTCGTAGTCGGACGAAGTGTCAGCCACTTGCTGACGGATCTGCAGAACGCGAGCCTGGATGTCAGTCTCAACGCCAGCGCCGTCGATCACGGTGGTGTTTTCTTTGGACAGGATCACGCGCTTGGCATTACCCAGGTGTTCCAGGGTAGTGCTTTCCAGGCTCAGGCCGATCTCTTCGGAGATAACGGTACCGCCAGTCAGAACAGCGATGTCCTGCAGCATTGCCTTGCGACGGTCGCCGAAGCCCGGTGCCTTGACGGCAGCGACTTTGACGATGCCACGCATGTTGTTCACAACCAGAGTCGCCAGGGCTTCGCCTTCAACGTCTTCGGCCACGATCAGCAGTGGACGGCCGGCTTTGGCAACGGCTTCCAGTACTGGCAACATTTCGCGGATGTTGGAGATTTTCTTGTCAACCAGCAGGATCAGCGGACCGTCCAGCTCGGCAGTCATGGTCTCTGGCTTGTTGACGAAGTACGGGGACAGGTAGCCACGGTCGAACTGCATGCCTTCAACAACCGACAGTTCGTTTTCCAGGCCCGAGCCTTCTTCAACGGTGATCACGCCTTCTTTACCGACTTTTTCCATGGCTTCGGCAATGATGTCGCCGATGGAGCTGTCGGAGTTGGCCGAGATAGTGCCGACCTGAGCGATGGCCTTGGTGTCAGCACAAGGCTTGGACAGGGCTTTGAGCTCTTTGACGATAGCGATGGTCGCTTTGTCGATACCGCGCTTGAGGTCCATTGGGTTCATGCCGGCAGCGACGGCTTTCAGGCCTTCGTTGACGATCGACTGAGCCAGAACGGTAGCGGTGGTGGTGCCGTCGCCTGCGTCATCGTTGGCACGGGAGGCAACGTCTTTGACCAGCTGCGCGCCCATGTTTTCGAAGCGATCTTTCAGCTCGATTTCTTTGGCGACGGAAACGCCGTCCTTGGTGATGGTCGGAGCGCCGAAGCTCTTCTCGATGATCACATTACGGCCTTTCGGGCCCAGGGTCGCTTTTACTGCGTCAGCCAGGACGTTGACACCGGCGAGCATTTTCTTACGGGCGGAATCGCCGAATTTAACTTCTTTAGCAGCCATGATCGATATTCCTTAAATACTTTGTAGTAACGGGAAAATGAGCGGGAAATCAGCCTTCGATAACAGCGAGAATCTCGTTCTCAGCCATTACCAGCAGGTCTTCGCCGTCTACTTTCACAGTGTTGCTGCCGGAGTAAGGGCCGAACACAACCTTGTCACCCACTTTCACGGCCAGCGCACGTACTTCACCGTTGTCCAGCACGCGGCCGGTACCGACAGCAAGGATTTCACCGCTGTTGGCTTTTTCGGCAGCCGAACCTGGCAGAACGATCCCGCCAGCGGTTTTCTTTTCTTCTTCGCTGCGACGGATGACGACGCGGTCATGCAGAGGACGAAGCTTCATTGTCGATCTCTCCTAATTGTGGTTTTAAGCGGCCGGTGTGGTTGCCGGCGGGTTAGCAAATCCGGCGTTGCCGGTTGCGACTCGACAAGCGAGCCGCGGAAGTCTGTCTGGCGTAACCACCAGAAACCTTGCGGTGACCGTTACATAAGGGCGCATAAGCTTATTACAAGGGCGGCCCAGTGAAATTTTTTACTTTCCTGGCGCCGAAAACCAACACGGCACCTTCAAGGTGCCGTGTCGATGTGCGGTTGAATCACGAATCGCGGTGCTCGAACTCGCCTTCGATCACATTCGGCTCACGCCCGACCGGACGCTGTGGCGCCGGACCGCCGCGAGCGGCATGCATATCGTCGGCAAAGGCTCGCTGACGAATCGCCTGTTCCTCGGCGCGCTGGCGCATTTTATTGGCCAGCAAGCGACGAGTCAGGGGCAGCAGCATGATCAGGCCAAGCACGTCGCTGACGAAGCCCGGCAGGATCAGCAGACCGCCGGCCAGGGCCATCATCAGGCCCTCGAGCATGGTCTGCGCGGGCAACTCGCCACGGTTCAGGCTTTCACGGGCCTTCAACGCCGTGGCCAGGCCTGCGACACGCAGCACCAGCACCCCCAACATCGAGCCGAGGATAATCAGCAGCAACGCCGGGAAAAACCCGATGGCAGCACTGACTTTGACGAATACAAACAGCTCTAGCACCGGGAACAGCAGAAAGAGCAACAGAAAAGGGCGCATCAAGTGGTTTCCTCTACGGAAGAATGCCTTCCAATAGACCCTAGATGACGTCGCCAATTCGTGAATTCAAGCGTCGGCGGTCGTATTTTTCGGCCATTGTTCAGCGTGGGCCAGGAAAACCAGGGCCTCGCGCACTTGTGTCGGCGTATTACACAGGCTTGGAAAGGGTAACCAGTACAGCGCCTGGCCGATACGCAGGTGCATGCCCTCGGTGTCGACCCCGACCATGTGCGCGGGCGCGGTCTTGGGCAACCCGGCCAGGTCGACATAGTGGGCGATGGCTTTGCCATGGTCGCTGTTCATGTGCTCGACCATGCTGATTTCGCCCTTGCCGGCAAACGGGTTGGCCAGGGTCACCTGGTCGACCCAGTGGATCGCGCCGAAGCCACCGATATAGCGATGGCGAACCGGCTTCAGGACCCAGAAATCAAAATCGTGGGCCTGATGGTAATTCTGCGATTCGGGGAAGTAGCGGTAGTAACGCTCGGCAGCGGCGTCGATGGCGGCGCTGTCTTCAAGCTTTTCGGCTTCGGCGAGGTAGGTCAGGCGCCCCACGGCCTGCACATCTTCAGCTTCGCGCTCGCCCACCAGCAACGAGCACTTGGGGTCTTTCTGCAGGTTATGGGAGTGCTGGGCGATGCGGCTGATCAGGATCAGCGGCCGGCCCTGCTCATCCAGGCAATAGGGCACCACCGAACCAAAGGGAAAACCGGGCATGGCCTTGGAGTGGGTCGACAATACGCCGCGGTATTCCTTGAGCAGTAATTCTCGTGCATTCTTGGCAGCTTCAACGCTCACTTTATGACTCCTTTTAACTAATCCGTCGAAAACGGACGGGCGCCTGGAGCAGTGTTCCAGTTACGCCATCGGGGCAATTCTCATCTGCAGCCAGGCCATGTCCGGCGCGGGGATTTCCCAAAGGAAAACCACTCTGACCTGCTAGCGGGACATGCGAATGCAACTCACTGACAAAGTAATCATTATCACTGGCGGTTGCCAGGGTCTGGGCCGCTCCATGGCCGAGTATTTCGCGGCCAAGGGCGCCCGGTTGGCGCTGGTCGACCTCAACCCGGAAAAACTCGATCAGGCGGTCGCCGCTTGTCGCGCGGCGGGTGTCGAGGCTCGCAGCTACCTGTGCAACGTGGCCAATGAAGAACAGGTGACGCACATGGTGGCCCAGGTCGCCGAGGACTTCGGAGCCATTCACGGCCTGATCAACAATGCGGGCATTCTGCGCGACGGCCTGCTGCTCAAGGTCAAGGACGGCGAAATGACCAAGATGAGCCTGGCCCAATGGCAGGCGGTGATCGACGTCAACCTGACCGGGGTGTTCCTGTGCACTCGGGAAGTCGCGGCAAAAATGGTCGAGCTGAAAAACAGCGGCGCCATCATCAATATTTCCTCGATCTCCCGTGCCGGCAACGTGGGCCAGACCAACTACTCGGCCGCCAAGGCCGGGGTCGCCGCGGCTACCGTGACCTGGGCCAAGGAACTGGCGCGCTACGGCATCCGCGTAGCCGGCATCGCACCCGGCTTTATCGAGACCGAAATGACCCTGGGCATGAAACCCGAAGCCCTGGAAAAAATGACCTCGGGCATTCCGCTCAAGCGCATGGGCAAACCGGAAGAAATCGCCCATTCGGCGGCTTACATCTTCGAAAACGACTATTACACCGGGCGCATCCTGGAAATGGATGGCGGCTTGCGGATCTGACTCCCCCCTGCCAGGCAGGCTCCTTATTCCACGGGAACCTGCGCTGGAGAGGGCTTCATCAATCGTCGCTGATGGTGATATTCGGCATCGCCGGTGCAGCGGCTTCCTGCAACACGATCCGCGCACCGACGTGGCGCGCCAGTTCCTGGTAAACCATGGCGATCTGGCTGTCGGGCTCGGCGATCACCGTCGGCTTGCCACCGTCGGCCTGCTCGCGAATCAGCATCGACAACGGCAACGAGGCCAGCAGCTCGACATCGTATTGGCTGGCCAGCTTCTCGCCGCCGCCTTCACCGAACAGGTGCTCGGCGTGGCCGCAGTTGGAGCAAATGTGCACCGCCATGTTTTCGACGACGCCCAGCACCGGGATATTGACCTTGCGGAACATCTCCACGCCCTTGCGTGCGTCGAGCAGGGCCAGGTCCTGTGGCGTGGTGACGATCACCGCACCGGCCACCGGCACCTTCTGCGCCAGGGTCAGCTGGATATCACCGGTGCCTGGCGGCATGTCGATCACCAGGTAGTCGAGGTTGCCCCAGTCGGTCTGGGTCACCAGTTGCAACAATGCCCCGGAAACCATCGGCCCGCGCCAGACCATCGGCGTGTTGTCGTCGGTAAGGAAGGCCATGGACATGACTTCGACCCCATGGGACTCGATCGGCACAAACCACTTCTGGTCCTTGATCTTCGGCCGAGTGCCTTCGGCGATGCCGAACATGATGCCCTGGCTCGGGCCGTAGATATCAGCATCGAGGATGCCGACCTTGGCGCCTTCGCGGGCCAGGGCCAGGGCCAGGTTGGCGGCGGTGGTGGATTTGCCCACACCGCCCTTGCCGGAGGCCACTGCGACCACGTTCTTGACGTTGGCCAGGCCCGGAATCTGGGCCTGGGCCTTGTGCGCGGCGATCACGCTACTGATCTCGACCTTGGCGCTCGCCACGCCGTCCAGGCCTTCAATGGCCAGTTGCAGCATCTGCGCCCAGCCGCTCTTGAACAGATCGGCGGCGTAGCCCAGCTCGAGCTGGACCGACACACGGTCGCCCTGCACCTCGATAACCCGCACGCAACCGGCGCTGACGGGGTCCTGATTCAAGTAAGGGTCGGTGTACTGGCGAAGTACGGCTTCCACCGCTGCGCGATTGACGGCGCTCATGGGCAACTCCGATAACAAGACTGGAAAAACAGGCGGCTATCCTACGCCGGACATACATGCGTGGCGAGGGAGCTTGCGCCCTCCGACCGGCAAAGTCGTTGCAACCGAACTGATTCGGTCAGTCTGGCAGCGCCACATCGACCGGCTCGGGGCGACTTCACCCCCAGCACAAGCCAGCGGCCTGGCTACGGTTTTTGTGAGCGCCGCACTTGGATACAGGCTCACGGGGTGAAAAATCCGCGCCGGCGCTTTATAGTGGCCGACCTCCGTTTCATCAAGTAGCCGAGCCCCATGTCCGAGCCACGCAAGATCCTCGTCACCAGCGCCCTGCCCTATGCCAATGGTTCGATCCATCTTGGCCACATGCTGGAATACATCCAGACCGACATGTGGGTGCGCTTCCAGAAGCACCGCGGCAACCAATGCATTTATGTCTGCGCCGACGACGCCCACGGTTCGGCGATCATGCTGCGCGCGGAAAAAGAAGGCATCACCCCGGAACAATTGATCGCCAACGTCCAGGCTGAACACAGCGCCGACTTTGCCGACTTCCTGGTGGACTTCGATAACTTCCACTCCACTCACGCCGAAGAAAACCGTGAGCTGTCGAGCCAGATCTACCTGAAACTGCGAGACGCCGGGCACATCGCCCAGCGCTCCATCACCCAGTATTTCGACCCGGAAAAGAAAATGTTCCTGGCCGACCGCTTCATCAAGGGCACCTGCCCGAAATGCGGCACCGAGGACCAATACGGCGACAACTGCGAAAAATGCGGTGCGACCTACGCCCCCACCGACCTGAAGGATCCGAAGTCGGCGATCTCCGGCGCCACCCCGGTGCTCAAGGATTCCCAGCACTTCTTCTTCAAGCTGCCGGACTTCCAGGCAATGCTGCAAACCTGGACCCGCAGCGGCACCCTGCAGGACGCCGTGGCCAACAAGATCGCCGAGTGGCTGGACGCCGGCCTGCAACAGTGGGACATCTCCCGCGATGCGCCGTATTTCGGCTTCGAGATCCCGGACGAGCCCGGCAAGTACTTCTATGTCTGGCTGGACGCGCCGATCGGCTACATGGCCAGCTTCAAGAACCTGTGCGCCCGCCGTCCGGAACTGGATTTCGATGCGTTCTGGGCCAAGGATTCCAGCGCCGAGCTGTATCACTTCATCGGCAAGGACATCGTCAACTTCCACGCCCTGTTCTGGCCCGCCATGCTCGAAGGTGCCGGGTTCCGCAAGCCTACCGGCATCAACGTACACGGCTACCTGACCGTCAACGGTCAGAAGATGTCCAAGTCCCGTGGCACCTTCGTCAAGGCCCGGACCTACCTCGACCACCTGTCGCCGGAATACCTGCGTTACTACTACGCGGCCAAGCTGAGCCGTGGGGTCGATGACCTGGACCTGAACCTCGAAGACTTCGTGCAGAAGGTCAACTCCGACCTGGTGGGCAAAGTCGTCAACATCGCCAGCCGTTGCGCCGGGTTCATCCACAAGGGCAACGCCGGGGTGCTGGTGGCGGGCAATGCCGCGCCGGAACTGACTGACGCTTTCCTGGCTGCCGCGCCGAGCATCGCCGAGGCCTACGAGGCCCGCGACTTTGCCCGAGCCATGCGTGAAATCATGGGCCTGGCCGACCGCGCCAACGCCTGGATCGCCGACAAGGCCCCCTGGTCACTGAACAAACAGGAAGGCAAGCAAGACGAAGTCCAGGCCATCTGCGCGCTGGGCATCAACCTGTTCCGCCAACTGGTGATCTTCCTCAAGCCGGTGCTACCGCTGCTGGCCGCCGATGCAGAGGCCTTCCTCAACGTCGCGCCGCTGACCTGGAATGACCACGCCACCCTGCTCAGCAACCATCAACTGAACGAGTTCAAACCGTTGATGACCCGCATCGACCCGGTAAAAGTGCAAGCCATGACCGACGCTTCCAAAGAAGACCTGACCGCCAGCGCCACCGACACCGGTGAAGCGGCACCTGCCGGCAACGGCGAGCTGGCCAAGGACCCACTGTCGCCGGAGATCGAGTTCGACGCCTTTGCCGCGGTCGACCTGCGCGTTGCCTTGATCCTCAAGGCCGAGGCCGTGGAAGGTGCTGACAAGCTGCTGCGCCTGACCCTGGATATCGGTGATGAGCAGCGCAACGTGTTCTCCGGGATCAAGAGCGCCTACCCGGATCCGTCCAAGCTCGAAGGCCGCCTGACCATGATGATCGCCAACCTCAAGCCACGGAAAATGCGTTTCGGCATTTCCGAAGGCATGGTGATGGCCGCCGGCCCTGGCGGCGAAGAGATCTACCTGCTGAGCCCGGACAGCGGCGCCAAGCCTGGCCAGCGCATCAAGTAAGCCCCCGCGCAGGCACGATCCCCCCGCCACGCCTTTGCGTGACGGGGGGATTTTCATATCTGGCCCGACCCTGCGCGCTGCCGGATAATGCCTAACCTTTAGGCTACACGCCTGCCCTCACCGGCCACGTCCATGACCGACATACTGCTCACGCTTATCAGCGCTGCCCTGATCAATAACCTGGTGTTGCACTGGCCACTGGGCCTCGATCCGCTGTTGCGCAGCCAACGTCCGGCGCCGGCGACTCGCCGTCAAGTGCATGCCCTCGGGCTGGCCACCACGTGCCTGATGCTGCTGTGCGGGGTGAGCGGGCATGTGCTGTATCAGGCGCTGCTGGTTCCGTTGCAGCTGACTTCACTCAAGCTCCTGGTGTTTCTGCCGCTCTGCGCCCTGCTGGTCAGCCCGCTGTTGAAGCTGCTGGCTCGTGCCCTGCCGCAACTGCCCTTCGACCACCTCTGGCCACTGTTGCTCGGCAACGCTGGCGTGCTTGGCCTGCTGCTCCTGGATGCCCAGGGCACTCAGGGCGTGGTGCATGTGGCCGCACTCGGCCTGGGCTCAGGCCTGGGTTTCTGGCTGGTGTTGAGCCTGTTCAACGACCTGCGCCAGCGCATTCTAGATAACGATGTGCCCCTGCCCTTTCGCGGCCTGCCGGTCGACCTGATCAGCGCCGGGCTGATGGCAGTGGCCTTTCTCGGCTTCAACGGACTGATCAAGACATGAGTCTGATTCAACGCATCGATGCCCTGCTGCCGCAGACCCAGTGCGGTAAATGCGGCCATCCCGGATGCAAACCCTACGCCCAGGGCATTGCCGACGGCGAGGCGATCAACAAGTGCCCACCGGGTGGCAGCGAAACCATTGCCGGCCTCGCCCGGTTGCTGCAGGTTCCGGTACTGGAACTGGACACCAGCCGCGGCTCGGCCCCGGCGCAGATCGCCTTTATCCGCGAGGCCGAGTGCATCGGCTGCACCAAGTGCATACAAGCCTGCCCGGTGGATGCCATCGTCGGCGCGGCGAAGCTGATGCACACCGTGATCATCGACGAGTGCACCGGTTGCGACCTTTGCGTGGCGCCCTGCCCGGTCGATTGCATTGAGATGCAGCCGCTGCCATTGGCCAGCGTGCTGCCGATCGTCGGCGGCCTGGCGCCCGACCTCGCACAGCAACGCGCCCGCAATGCCAAGCGCGACCATGCCCGGCGCCGCTTCGAGCAGCGCAACGCCCGACTGCAACGTGAAGAACAGCAAAAACTGGCCGAACGCCAAGCCCGGGCGCAGCGCGCCGTGCAGGCCAGCACCAGCACCAGCAGCCTGAATCCGGTGCAGGCGGCCGTCGAACGGGTTCGCGCGCAAAAAGCGGCGGCAGCCGATGCGGCGCTGAAAAAAGCCAAGATCGATCTGGCCATGAGCCGCGCGCAGTTGAACAAATCCCTGAAAGCCTTCGGTCATCCACCGACCTTTGAGCAGCAGGCGCAGTTGATCATCCTGCAACGCCAATTCGAGGCGGCCGAGCAGGTCCTGGCCGAACTTGAATCCACGGCCCCCGCTCCCACGGCAGCGCCCGCAGCCAAGGACCCGGATCTCAAGAAAGCCAAGATCCAGCTGGCCATGCGCCGCGCCGAGCTGAAAAAAGCCCAGAGCGATGCCGCTCCCGAGGCACAGCTGGCCGTCTTGAGCGCGGCCCTGGCCGAGGCCGAGCAGGCCCTGCACGCTGCCGAGGCGGCAAGCGCGAAACCGGCGCCGAACCTGACCCGGGTCGAGAAACGCCCGATCGACACTCAACTGCGCCAACTGAAAACCGAACTGGCTTACGCCCGGGCCGAGGTGAGCAAGCTCGAGCGCCATGCCGACACTTCGCCAGAGCTGCTGGCCAAGGCCCGCGAACGATTGGCCGAAGCCGAGCGCCAGGTGCAGGCCCATGCCCCCAACTGAACACCTGGCCCAGCCGGAACCACGCCTGCAGCAGGCCATGCAGCGGGTGCTGCTGGCCACCTTGCCCGGGGTGTTGGTGCTGGTGTGGTTTTACGGTTGGGGGGTGCTGATCAATGGGTTATTGGCCGGCGCCACGGCCTTGGCGGTAGAAGCTGCAGTGCTGCGGCTACGTGCCTGGCCGCTGAAGCCATCCCTCGGCGACGGCAGCGCCCTGGTCAGCGCCACCTTGCTCGCCCTGGCATTGCCGCCCTATTGCCCCTGGTGGCTGACCGTCAGTGCCAGTGCCAGCGCCCTGCTGCTGGGCAAGCACCTGTACGGAGGCCTGGGTAAAAACCCGTTCAACCCGGCGATGCTCGGCTACGCGCTGATGCTGGTGTGCTTCCCGCAACAGATGACTCATTGGCCGACGTCCCACGGCATGGACCTGCTCGGCGGCCTGCAGCAGATCTTCGGCGTCGATTTCGGATCGGAAGTGCCGGACGCCTGGGCCCAGGCCACGGCACTGGACAGCCTGCGGATCAATAAAAGCCTGACCATCGACGAGCTGTTCGCCGGCAATGCGGCCTTCGGCCATTTCGGCGGCCGCGGCAGCGAATGGGTCAACCTGGCCTTTCTGGCCGGCGGCCTCTTCTTGCTGCAACAACGGGTAATCAGCTGGCACGCCCCTGTTGGCATGCTCGGCAGCCTGTTTATCATCAGCCTGCTGTGCTGGAACGGCTCGGGTTCGGACTCCCACGGCTCGCCATTTTTCCACCTGCTCACCGGTGCCAGCATGCTCGGTGCGTTTTTTATCGTCACCGAGCCCATCTCCGGCCCGAAAGCCGCCAAGGCGCGGCTGCTGTTCGGTGTCGGCGTGGGCCTGCTGACGTACCTGATCCGCACCTGGGGCGGTTACCCGGATGGCGTAGCCTTTGCCGTGCTGCTGATGAACCTGGCCGTTCCCGCCCTGGAGCGTTTGGTCGCTCCCGTCGCGCAGGCGCAAGCATGAGCCGCCGCCGGAGTGTGTTGATGCTGGTGCTGCTGGCCGGCGCTGGCATCGCGGTGAGCTATTTCGCCCAGCAGGCCGCCAGCCCGCGAATCGCTGCCGAACAACGGGCGAGCCAAGCCCGCGAACTGCTCGATCTGCTGCCTGTGGGCAGCTACGACAATCAACCCCTGGACCAGCCGTTGCCCCTCCAGCATCTGGTTCTAAGCAACAGCACCCTGCTCGGCGGTTACCGCGCCAGCCGCGCCGGCCAACCCAGCGCGGTGTTGCTCCGCAGCCAGGTCACAGGATATGCGGGCCCCATCGAGCTGTTGATCGCCATCGATGCCAATGGCCGGCTGCTGGGCAGCAAAAGCCTCAAGCAAGGGGAAACCCCGGGCCTGGGTGGGCGGATCGCCGAACAACCCAATGGCTGGCTGCAAGGTTTTGCTGGCAAATCGCGCAACGATCCCGCCGACAACGCCTGGGCCCTGAAGAAAGACCAGGGGCAGTTCGATCAGATGGCCGGCGCCACCATCACTTCTCGGGCGGTGATCAACGCCCTGCATGATGCGCTGCGCTATTTCGACGAACACCGGGATCAACTGCTGACAGGTGCGGCCAATGAATAAGCCCTCTGCACTGCACTATTCACTGACGCTGGTGGCGCTGATCGGTGCCAGCGACTCCCTGGTCAAGGCAGTGGGCCTGTCGCTGGCATCAGTGCTGGTCATCAGCCTGTACGCCCTGGGCATGAAAGGCCTGCGACGCCTGATCAGCAGTGACCTGCAATGGCTGGCCGGCCTGCTGCTCAGCGCCACACTGAGCAGTTGCGCAGCCCTGGCGATGCAAGCCTGGGCCTTTGAACTGCATCAGCAACTGGGGATTTACCTGGGCCTGATCGCGCTGCAATGCGTACTGCTGGAACACGGTGGTTTCTTCAATGGCCAAGGGCAAGTGCGCCAGATCGGCGCGTTCTGCCTGTTGCTGATCACCCTGGGTGCCTTGCGTGAAGTGCTGGGCAGCGGCTCTTTGGGCAACCATCTCGGATGGCTGGCCGGCCGCTACGGGGCCGACTGGCCGGCCTGGATCGTCAGCCTACACGGCAATCTGCGCCTGCTGAGCCTCGCCCCCGGCGGTTTTATACTGCTGGGCTTGCTGCTGGCAGCCAGACAGGCCTGGGCCTCAACCTCACACCGACCGCCTTCAAGGAACTGAATCACCCATGAATGCCGCAAAACGCCTGGAAATATTCCGACGGTTTCACGAAGACAATCCCGAACCAAAAACCGAATTGGCCTACTCGTCGCCATTCGAACTGCTGATCTCGGTGATTTTATCGGCCCAATCCACCGACGTCGGGGTCAACAAGGCGACGGCCAAACTGTATCCGGTGGCCAATACGCCGGCGGCCATTTACGCCTTGGGGGTCGAAGGCCTGTCCCAGTACATCAAGACCATCGGCCTGTACAACAGCAAGGCAAAGAACGTCATCGAAACCTGCCGCCTGCTGCTGGAGCGCCATAACGGTGAAGTCCCGCAAACCCGCGAAGAGCTCGAGGCCCTGCCCGGCGTCGGCCGCAAGACCGCCAATGTGGTGCTCAACACGGCGTTTCGCCAGCTGACCATGGCCGTCGACACGCATATTTTTCGGGTCAGCAACCGGACCGGGATCGCGCCCGGCAAGAATGTGGTGGAAGTGGAAACCAAGCTGATGAAGTTTGTGCCCAAGGAGTTTCTCCTTGATGCCCATCACTGGCTGATCCTCCATGGGCGCTATGTGTGCCTGGCGCGCAAGCCGCGCTGCGGCAGTTGCCGGATCGAAGACTTGTGCGAATACAAGCAAAAGACTTCGGACGATTGAGTAACCATTGATTTTGATGATCGGTCGATTGAAAAAATCTTTTTTACCCGCCAGGAGAATATCGCTATAAGGAGCGCCAATGGCAGTCTTAGCCTGGAGTTGACCTTATGAGCACTGGCAAAGAACAACTGGACGTAGAAGACGATTTTATTGCTGTTGAACCAGAAGAGGCTGAGCCGGTGGTTGAGGTGGCAAAGACCAACCTGAACAAGCGCCGCACCATTGACAACCTCCTCGAAGAACGCCGCCTGCAAAAGCAGCTGGCCGATTACGACTTCGATCTGTAATTCCAGGAAAGCCCCAGCCACTCGGGCCTTCCTGTCGGCGCCAGGTCTACCCGGCGACTTGGCGCCTGTCCTTCATCCCTTCGCCGGAGCAAACTCCATCCACTCGTTGTTCACGCCAGCTTATGGCGCTGGGCAAATTCAATCAGGTCCACCAGCGAGCGGGCATTGAGCTTGGACAGCAGCCGCCGCTTGTAGGTGCTCACCGTCTTGTTGCTCAAACTCAGGCCTTCGGCAATCTCCTTGTTACTCAAGCCGGAGGTGAGTTGCTTCAACACCATCAACTCCCTTGCCGAGAGCAATTCCACCATCTCCTCTTCAGTGGACAAGCCCTGGCAGGACCGCAACGTGTGTAAGGCTTCGTTGGGAAAGTAACTGTAACCGGCCTCCACCGCCTTGATCGCACTGATCAGTTCAGTGATGTCCTGTTGCTTGCAGATATAACCAGCGGCGCCGGCCTGCATGCAACGCATTGAAAAGGGCCCGGGTAGTTGCAGGGTCAATACCAATATCTTAATAGTCATCGCTTTTGAAGTCAGACGGGTTATAACTTCCAGACCATCAAGTTTTGGAATGCCGATATCCAGTATCAAAATATCCGGCATCAACTCAAGTGCGAGTTGCAACGCATCCAAACCATTGTCTGCCTCGGCAATCACCTTGAAACCATGGCGTTCCATCAGCATGCGCACCGCCAGACGAATGACGGGGTGATCATCCACGATCAATACTCTTTTCATAGGCACTTCCGAATTCAAGGCATAATTGTTAATCCACACAATAACCCGCCATCCTGCCCTTGGCACCGCGTGCCCATGGGCTACAGCAGTACAGAGACGATCCTTACAAACAATGAGGATTTGCCTTACAAAAACAGTCAAAAGGCGACATCCTTGCAACTAGCTAATTTAAGATAGTTCTGTATACCTGCTACTTTTCGTATTAATAATCAACTATCCATATCACTTCGAAAAACACCTCGTAGTGCATGCATTGGTTAATTGCGCGATAAGACTCACAACTAGAGCAACCGAGTTACCGAGCACAAAAAAGCCCTGCACAAGGCAGGGCTTTTTCACAGCGGTTCAAGAATCAGAACAGTGTCCGACCTTTGTTGGCCGCAATGCGCATACGCAAGGCATTCAACTTGATGAAGCCGGCAGCGTCTGCCTGGTTATAGGCACCGCCATCTTCTTCAAAGGTTGCGATGTTGGCGTCGAACAGCGACTCATCGGACTTGCGACCGGTAACGATCACGTTGCCTTTGTACAGTTTCAGGCGAACCACACCGTTAACGTGAGCCTGGGAAGCGTCGATCATCTGTTGCAGCATCAGACGCTCAGGGCTCCACCAGTAGCCGGTGTAGATCAGGCTGGCGTACTTGGGCATCAGCTCGTCTTTGAGGTGAGCCACTTCACGGTCCAGGGTGATGGACTCGATGGCGCGGTGCGCACGCAGCATGATGGTGCCGCCCGGGGTTTCGTAGCAGCCACGGGACTTCATGCCGACGTAACGGTTCTCGACGATGTCGAGGCGGCCGATACCGTGTTCGCCACCGATACGGTTCAGGGTCGCGAGCACGGTAGCCGGAGTCATTTCAACGCCGTCCAGTGCCACGATGTCGCCGTTGCGGTAGGTCAGTTCCAGGTACTGCGGGGTGTCGGGAGCCTTCTCCGGGGAGACGGTCCAACGCCACATGTCTTCTTCGTGCTCGGTCCAGGTGTCTTCCAGCACGCCGCCTTCATATGAGATGTGCAGCAGGTTGGCATCCATCGAGTACGGGGATTTCTTCTTGCCGTGACGCTCGATCGGGATGTTGTGCTTCTCGGCGTAGTCCATCAGCTTCTCGCGGGACAGCAGGTCCCACTCGCGCCAAGGAGCAATCACTTTCACGCCCGGCTTGAGGGCATAAGCGCCCAGTTCGAAACGAACCTGGTCGTTGCCTTTGCCGGTGGCGCCATGGGAAATGGCGTCGGCGCCGGTTTCGTTGGCAATTTCGATCAAACGCTTGGCGATCAACGGACGCGCGATAGACGTACCCAGCAGGTACTCACCTTCGTAAACGGTGTTGGCGCGGAACATCGGGAAAACGAAATCGCGGACAAACTCTTCGCGCAGGTCGTCGATATAAATCTCTTTCACGCCCATGGCTTGCGCCTTGGCACGTGCAGGTTCGACCTCTTCGCCCTGACCCAGATCGGCGGTAAAAGTCACCACTTCACAGTTATAAGTATCCTGCAGCCACTTGAGGATCACCGAAGTGTCCAGGCCGCCGGAATACGCCAGAACGACCTTGTTAACGTCCGCCATGCCATCACTCCACGGGGTTGTACGGAAAGCCGTCAAGTCTACCGATCAACGCGGATAATTTACAGAGGCGCGACAGCTTATGACGACGAAGCGACAGATTATGTCGAGCGCGCGACGACTACAGCCGTTTCAGGACGTCGCCGCGGCATTGGGTGTGGCGGCGGCTTGAGGCGCCGGCTTTTCGACAGGAGCGACACGCTCCAGGTGCACATTGACCCGACGGTTCTTGGCCCGATTGGCCGGGTTGGTATTGGGGGCCAACGGGTAACGCTCACCGTGAAAACGCATGGTGATCTGTGATTCGGGTATGCCATTGGCCTTCAGGTAATCCAACACTGCCAGCGCCCTGCGCCGCGACAGATCGCGGTTGGTCAGGCGGTTGCCGCTGTTGTCGGAATGCCCGTCCAGCTCGATGTGATTGACCGTGGGATCGGCCTTGAGAAACTCCAGGATCACTTGCAGCTTGGCCTTGGCCTGGGCATCCAGCTCGGTGCCGGTGCCCGGGAAACCGATCTCGGCCTGCTTCACCTGTTCGTAATTCATCGGCAACAACTTCGCCGTGCAGCTTTGATAGTCACTGTAGGCCTTGCTGAATTTCACCGGCAACAGACGCACTTCGGACACACCGCCTTCGCGGGAGTAGTGACGCACCACCGGGCTGCGCCCATCCAGCAAACCGTTGATCAGCCGGCCAGCCTGCACCTGCGAGCTATTGAACATCACCCCGCCGCTACCGGCCTTGACCGCGCCCAGGTCGATATCACCGCGCCCCGGCTGCCAGGGTGCTGCCGCGGCGAGCAAGGTCGCCGAGCCCCCACCCTGCATCGGATTGAAGCTCTTGAGGCGGAAAGTCGCCTGCTCACCTGCCCGGCGCACGAACTCGCCGGAGCCGAAATCGGTGATCGGCTGAGTCAGGCGGCACTCGAATTTGTCGCCTTCGACCGTCCACTCAATGCTCTCCAGACGGGTCTGGAAAGTGAGAGCCATCGCAGGCAGGCTGGCAAACACGCTGAGCAGGACTAGATAATGCTGGCGCACGGGAGGCTCCACTGACTTGTACAGATCAAAATCAACATGCCCGTTTACGGCACACCTACGGGATATCGGAAGCTTTACGCAAAACTTGATAGCGAGTGCCTGGATGAGTCTTTTCCGGTAGCATTCCCCCGAGTTTGACCCGCCTGGAATCCCCAATGTCCGACCGCCTGACCCTGCTGCGTCCCGACGACTGGCATATACATCTTCGCGATGGTGCCGTGTTGACCAATACCGTCGCGGATGTCGCGCGCACCTTTGGTCGCGCCATCATCATGCCTAACCTGGTACCCCCGGTGCGCAACGCCGAGCAAGCCGACACCTATCGCCAGCGCATTCTCGCTGCGCGGCCGGCCGGCAGCCGCTTCGAGCCGCTGATGGTGCTCTACCTGACCGACCTGACCCAGCCTGAAGATATTCGTACGGCCAAGGCCAGTGGCTTCGTGCATGCCGCCAAGCTCTATCCGGCCGGCGCGACCACCAACTCGGACTCCGGCGTCACCAGTATCGACAAGATCCTCCCGGCGCTTGAGGCCATGGCCGAAGTCGGTTTGCCGTTGCTGATCCACGGCGAAGTGACCCGTGGCGACGTCGATGTATTCGACCGCGAGAAGATTTTCATCGACGAGCATATGCGCCGCGTCGTCGAGCGGTTCCCGACCCTGAAAGTGGTCTTCGAGCACATCACCACCCGTGAAGCCGTGCAGTTCGTCAACGAGGCCTCGGTCAACGTTGGCGCAACCATCACCGCCCATCACCTGCTGTACAACCGCAACCACATGCTGGTTGGCGGGATTCGCCCGCACTTCTATTGCCTGCCGATTCTCAAGCGCAATACCCACCAGGAAGCCCTGCTCGACGCCGCCACCGGTGGCAGCACCAAGTTCTTCCTGGGGACCGACTCCGCGCCACACGCGCAGCACGCCAAGGAAGCCGCCTGCGGCTGCGCCGGCTGCTACACCGCTTACGCCGCAATCGAGTTGTACGCCGAGGCATTTGAACAGCGCAACGCGCTGGACAAGCTCGAAGGATTCGCCAGCCTCAACGGCCCGCGCTTCTACGGCCTGCCCGTGAACACCGATAGCATCACCCTGGTCCGTGAAGAATGGACCGCCCCTGCCAGCCTGCCGTTCGGCGAGCTGACTGTCATCCCGCTGCGCGCCGGTGAAAAACTGCGCTGGCGCCTGCTGGAGAAACACTCGTGAGTGAAGACCATTTCGACGACGAACAGGACGGTCATGGTGGCGGTGGCGGTTCCCGTCATCCGATGGCGGCCCGCTTTCGTGGCTACCTGCCGGTCGTCATCGATGTTGAGACCGGTGGTTTCAACTCGGCCACCGATGCGCTGCTGGAAATCGCCGCGACCATCATCGGCATGGATGAAAAGGGCTTCGTGTTCCCCGAACACACGCTGTTTTTCCGTGTAGAACCCTTCGAGGGTGCCAATATCGAAGCCGCTGCGCTGGAATTCACCGGCATCAAGCTCGACCATCCATTGCGCATGGCTGTCAGTGAAGAAACAGCACTGACCGACATCTTCCGCAGTGTGCGCAAGGCGCTGAAAGCCAATGGCTGCAAGCGCGCGATCCTGGTGGGCCATAACAGCAGCTTCGACCTGGGCTTCCTCAATGCTGCGGTCGCGCGCCTGGACATGAAGCGCAACCCCTTCCACCCCTTCTCCAGCTTCGACACCGCCACCCTGGCCGGCCTGGCCTATGGCCAAACCGTGCTGGCCAAAGCGTGTCAGGCGGCCGATATCGACTTCGACGGACGTGAGGCCCACTCGGCTCGCTACGACACCGAGAAGACCGCCGACCTGTTCTGCGGCATCGTCAACCGCTGGAAGGAAATGGGCGGCTGGGCAGACTTCGACGACTGATTCGGTTGCCAAATCGTCCCCATGAAAAAACCGGCCCTGAGGCCGGTTTTTTTATGCGTGACGCGCGGCTTACAGCTTGCCGGCGTTCTCGCTCAGGTAGGCAGCAACGCCTTCTGGCGAAGCGGTCATGCCTTTGTCGCCTTTTTTCCAGTTGGCTGGGCAAACTTCGCCGTGCTCTTCGTGGAATTGCAGAGCGTCGACCAGACGGATCAGCTCTTCCATGTTACGGCCCAGTGGCAGGTCGTTGATGATCTGCGAGCGGACAACGCCCTTGTCGTCGATCAGGAATGCGCCACGGAAAGCCACGCCGCCTTCGGACTCAACGTCGTAGGCCTTGGCGATGTCGTGCTTCATGTCAGCAGCCATGATGTACTGAACCTGACCGATGCCGCCGGCATTGATCGGGGTGTTGCGCCAGGCGTTGTGGGTGAAGTGCGAGTCGATCGAAACCGCGATCACTTCTACGTTACGTGCCTTGAAGTCTGCCATACGGTGGTCCAGAGCGATCAGCTCGGACGGGCAAACGAAGGTGAAGTCCAGCGGGTAGAAGAACACCAGGCCGTATTTGCCTTTGATGGCCGAGGACAGGGTGAAGCTGTCGACGATTTCGCCATTGCCGAGAACAGCGGGAACGGTGAAGTCAGGGGCTTGTTTGCCTACGAGTACGCTCATTGGATATCTCCTGGTGTGGTCGAATGAAGAGCAAGATCATCCCAGTCTGCCGCGGCTATACGACAACCCGGTGACGCGATCTTGCTGCGTAAGGACCGACCATCATACACCGCGTGTTTGAGCTGTCCTTAATCGTTTTTAGATCTGCTGCTGTGGATGCGTGCAAAACCGCCCGTTTCGATACCAGCCCGCGGGGCCGAAAAAAGGCCGTTCGTCAGACTTGTCCGATTCGCTGAAAAACCCCGCCAAACCACTTTGACAATCATTCTCGTTAACATTAAGATCCATCGCAATTGGGCCATAACCAGCGACGGTTCTCACCTTATGTATGTCTGCCTCTGCACTGGCGTCACCGACGGACAAATCCGCGATGCGATCTTTGAAGGTTGCTGCAGCTACCGCGAAGTACGCCAAGCCACCGGCGTCGCCAGCCAATGCGGCAAATGTGCATGCCTGGCCAAGCAGGTCGTGCGGGAAACCCTGACCAAAGTGCAAAGCAGCCAGGCAGCGATTCCCTATCCCGTAGAATTTAATGTCGCGTAAATAACCGTATTTCAAGAAGCCGGACTTAGTGTCCGGTTTTTTTATGCCTAGAATTCAATCGCTTAGCGTCATAACGCGGAACACAAACATTCTTATTCCGATTAATTTTCATATATTATTCAATAACTTAGGTTTGACACTCATGATTGCGCAGCTCAGACTCCGCCTTATACACAGCTGATACAGGGCAGGACCCCATCATGAAAGGCGACATTACAGTCATCCAGCATCTCAACAAGATCCTTGCCAATGAGCTGGTCGCGATCAATCAGTACTTCCTGCATGCACGCATGTATGAAGACTGGGGCCTGAACAAGCTGGGCAAACACGAGTACCACGAGTCCATCGACGAGATGAAGCATGCGGACAAGCTGATCAAGCGCATCCTCTTCCTCGAAGGCCTGCCGAACGTCCAGGACCTGGGCAAGCTGCACATCGGTGAACACACCAAGGAAATGCTTGAGTGCGACCTGCGTATCGAGCGCACCGGCCACGCCGACCTCAAGGCAGCCATCGCCCATTGCGAAGTCACCGGCGACTTCGGTAGCCGTGAACTGCTGGAGGATATCCTTGAGTCAGAAGAAGAACATATCGACTGGCTGGAAACCCAACTGGGCCTGATCGACAAAGTGGGTATCGAGAACTATCTGCAATCGCAGATGGGCGAATAACCTTCGCAGCGCTCACCACTGTTAAAAAGCCCCGCCCTCTTAATCGAGGCGCGGGGCTTTTTATTGCGCGGCTTATTTAGATAAGCTGTAGTTGCGATTGATAACGATATGCGACCCTTTAATTACTTCGCACTTATCAATCACCGCAAAAACAAAAGCCCCGCATGGCGGGGCTTTTATTCGATGGCCTCACGGCCTGCAGCAGCGTAGAAGCTACTGCACCTGCATCAGGCTTCGGTCTTGTTCGCAGCGGCTTTTTCGGCAGCTTCCTTGACCAGGGTCTGCAGCTCACCGTTGGCGAACATCTCGGCCATGATGTCGCTGCCGCCGACCAGTTCACCACCCACCCACAGTTGCGGGAAGGTTGGCCAGTTGGCGTATTTCGGCAGGTTGGCGCGGATTTCCGGGTTCTGCAGGATGTCCACGTAAGCGAACTTCTCACCACAGCCCATTACGGCCTGAGCGGCTTTCGCGGAGAAGCCACACTGTGGGGCATTCGGCGAGCCTTTCATGTAAAGCAGAATGGTGTTGTTGGCAATCTGCTCTTTAATAGTTTCGATGATATCCATGGAACACCTCGGCTGAACTTTCCGACTCTGTTGTCGGCACGGTGGCGCATTGTAACGGAAAGCCGAGCGCCATGCTCGGTCTCCCCGACAGACACCTCAAGCAGCCTGCACCTTGACCGGCACGCCGTTGAGCGCCGCATTCCCCGATAATTCGTCGAGTTGCCGCTCATCGGTCAGGTCGTTGGCGCTGGAGCCCGGCTGCTCGCTGGCGATGCTCATGTGCACGCCAGGCCGCGCATGCCCCCAACCGTGAGGCAGGCTGACCACCCCCGGCATCATCTCGCTGCTGGCCAGCACTTCAACTTCAATCATCCCGACCCGCGAGCTGACCCGCACTCGTTGCCCGTCGCTGAGACCACGACTGGCCAGGTCATCGGGGTGCATCAGCAACTGATGGCGCGGCTTGCCCTTCACCAGCCGGTGATAGTTGTGCATCCATGAATTATTACTGCGTACGTGGCGCCGCCCGATCATCAGCAATTCATCGACCGGGGGCGCCTGCAACGCGGCAAAACGCTCCAGATCAGCCAGAATCGCCGCCGGGGCGGCTTGCACCCGCTGGTTCTCGGTCTTCAGGCGCTGCGCCAGGTTCGGCTTGAGCGCCCCCAGATCGATGCCATGGGGATGATGGGCCAGGGTCGCCAGGGAAAGCTGGTACGTCGAGTCATCACCGTAGCGACCGCCTCGCAGCCCCCGATCGATCATCTGCGCCGGCGCCACGGTGGGCTTGAGCGGCTGGCCGCTGTGGGCGGCAAAAGCCTGGGCCAGGCCGACGAAGATCTCCCAGTCATGCAGCGCACCCTCGGGCTTGGGCAAAATGGCCTGGTTGAAACGGCTCACATTGCGCACCGCGAACATATTGAAGGTGGTGTCGTAGTGATCGTTCTCCAGGGCCGATGTGGAGGGCAGGATCAAGTCCGCGTAGCGCGTGGTTTCGTTGATGTACAAATCGATGCTGAGCATGAACTCCAGGCCGTCCAGCGCCTGCTCCAGTTGCCGGCCATTGGGCGTGGACAGCACCGGATTGCCGGCAATGGTGATCAGCGCCCGGACCTGGCCCTCACCTTCGGTCAGAATCTCCTCGGCCAGTGCCGATACCGGGAACTCGCCACCGTATTCAGGCCGTCCGGAAACCCGGCTTTGCCAGACATTGAAGTGCCCGCCCGAGGTCGATGCCACCAGGTCCACCGCCGGCTCCGTGCACAGCGCACCACCAACCCGATCGAGGTTGCCAGTGACCAGGTTGATCAATTGCACCAGCCAATGGCACAAGGTGCCGAACGCCTGGGTCGAGACCCCCATGCGCCCGTAACACACGGCTTTGTCCGCGGCCGCAAAGTCCCGCGCCAACTGGCGGATCTGCAAGGCTGGCACGGCGCACAGCGGGCTCATGGCCTCGGCGCTGAAGCCGGCGATGGATTCGCGCACCTGGTCCAGACCGTCCACCGGCAAATGGCTGGGGCGAGTCAGGCCCTCATCGAACAAGGTATGCAACATCCCGAACAGCAGCGCGGCATCGCCTCCCGGGCGCACGAACAGGTGCTGATCGGCGATGGCGGCGGTTTCGCTGCGCCGCGGATCGACCACCACCACTTTGCCGCCTCGGGCCTGGATCGCCTTCAGGCGCTTCTCCACATCCGGCACGGTCATGATGCTGCCGTTGGAGGCCAACGGGTTGCCGCCCAGGATCAGCATGAAGTCGGTGTGGTCGATGTCCGGAATCGGCAGTAACAGGCCGTGGCCGTACATCAGGTAACTGCTCAGGTGATGGGGCAATTGGTCGACCGAGGTCGCGGAAAAACGGTTACGGGTTTTCAGCAGGCCGAGAAAGTAGTTGCTGTGGGTCATCAACCCATAGTTGTGCACGCTGGGATTGCCCTGATAGGTGGCGACGGCGTTGTTGCCGTGGCGCTGCTGGATCGCCGCCAAGCGCTCGGCCACCAGGGCAAACGCCGCGTCCCAGGCGATTGGCCGCCACTGGTCACCCACCCGCTGCATGGGCTGGCGCAGGCGATCAGGATCATCCTGGATGTCTTGCAGGGCCACTGCCTTGGGGCAGATATGGCCGCGACTGAAGCTGTCGTCCTTGTCACCCTTGATCGACGTGATCCTGATCGCGGCGCCTTCGGCCTGGGTGGTTTCAATGGTCAGGCCGCAGATGGCTTCACACAAATGGCAGGCACGGTGATGGAGAGTCTTGGTCATGGCCAGTCTCTATTGTATTCAGGGCAGCCAGCGGGCCGCGGAAACAAAACTATGGCGCTGCGGGGTGCCCAGCGCCAGGGAGAGGTGTCCTGTGAATCGCAGGGCATCAGGCCTGCCGATAACCGCCGACGCTCAGTTGGAAGGCAAGCCGGGAGGGCCCTGGGCGGTGATCTGTGCCACGTTGAGCAGCGGGTCCGGCTCGGCCTGCTGACCGCCGAGCTCAGCCAGCAGGCGCCATTGCTCGTCCAGGCCGGCACTGATGGTCATCATCCGATCGATCATCTGCCGCGCCGCATTGCGTGTGACATCGTCCTCGCTACGCAGCAACTCGAACGACAGGGTGGTCATGGACGCCGTCATGTCCGTCAACGCCCGTGCCGTCAGCCCCAACAGCGCCATCAGTTGTTGTTCCTTTGTCTGCATTGCCAACACTTCCCTGTCGCTGTTGCGCAGTTATAACTCCAGCACTTTGCATTAGGAAATATTTCAGAGTGCATGCCCGTGAATGCTGCCGGAAAACCCCTCGCCCGACAGGTCAGAAAACGACCGGGATCACGCCGCGCCCGCCCTGCTTGATTGCCAAGCGGCGTGGGGGCAGTGTACAAATGGCCGGCTGCTGTCAGGAAACAGGCTTCAAAAGCGCTACCGCACTCGCACCGTAGCCTCTCTGAAATCCCCTAAACGCCGTAGCACTATTGGTAAGACGCGACATTTAATTATAAGATCGCGCCTTCCCCTATTTCGTCGCCCCGTGCGGCTTTCGCCGCAGGTCTCGCCCGTTTTTCAAATAAACAAGGCTTTGAGTATCTGCGGTCTGTTGCAAAAAGGTAGTTAATGATGAGCGCAAGGCACTTTCTCTCCCTGATGGATTGCACGCCCGAAGAGCTGGTCAGCGTGATTCGTCGAGGCATCGAGCTGAAGGACCTGCGTAACCGCGGCGTACTGTTCGAGCCATTGAAAAACCGCGTGCTCGGAATGATTTTCGAGAAGTCGTCGACCCGTACCCGTCTTTCATTCGAAGCCGGCATGATCCAGCTCGGCGGCCAGGCCATCTTCCTGTCCCCGCGCGACACCCAACTGGGTCGCGGCGAGCCCATCAGCGATTGCGCGATCGTCATGTCGCGCATGCTCGATGCGGTGATGATCCGTACATTCGCCCACAGCACCCTGACCGAGTTCGCGGCCAACTCCCGCGTGCCGGTGATCAACGGCCTGTCCGATGACCTGCATCCCTGCCAGTTGCTGGCCGACATGCAAACCTTCCTCGAACACCGCGGCTCGATCCAGGGCAAGACCGTGGCCTGGATCGGCGACGGCAACAACATGTGCAACAGCTATATAGAAGCGGCGATCCAGTTCGACTTCCAGTTGCGCATCGCCTGCCCTGAAGGCTACGAGCCCAACCCGCACTTCCTGGCCCAGGCTGGCGATCGCGTGACCATCGTCCGCGATCCGAAAGACGCCGTGCGCGGCGCCCACCTGGTGAGCACTGACGTCTGGACCTCCATGGGCCAGGAAGAAGAAACCGCCAAGCGCCTGAAGCTGTTCGCCCCGTTCCAGGTCAACCGCGCCCTGCTCGACCTCGCGGCCGAGGACGTGCTGTTCATGCATTGCCTGCCGGCGCACCGCGGTGAAGAAATTAGCCTCGACCTGCTGGACGATGCCCGTTCAGTGGCTTGGGACCAGGCCGAAAACCGCCTGCACGCACAAAAGGCCCTGCTCGAATTTCTGGTCGAGCCGGCGTACCACCACGCATGAGCCAGCCATTACTGCTAAACCTGCGCAATCTCGCCTGCGGCTACCAGGATCAACGGGTCGTCCAGAACCTCAACCTGCACCTGAACGCCGGTGACATCGGTTGCCTGCTCGGCTCGTCCGGCTGCGGCAAGACCACCACCCTGCGTGCGATTGCCGGGTTCGAACCGGTGCACGAAGGCGAGATCCAGCTCGCCGGCGAGACCATTTCCAGCGCCGGCTTCACCCTGGCCCCGGAACGCCGTCGCATCGGCATGGTGTTCCAGGATTACGCCCTGTTCCCGCACTTGTGCGTGGCGGACAACATCGCCTTCGGCATCCGCAAGCACCCGCAGAAAGAGCGAGTGGTCGAGGAGTTGCTGGAGCTGGTCAACCTGAAGAACCTCGGCAAGCGCTTCCCCCACGAGCTGTCTGGCGGCCAACAGCAACGCGTGGCCCTGGCCCGAGCCCTGGCGCCGGAACCGCAATTGCTGCTGCTCGACGAGCCCTTCTCCAACCTCGACGGCGAGCTGCGCCGCAAGCTCAGCCATGAGGTGCGCGACATCCTCAAGGCCCGTGGCACCAGCGCGATTCTGGTGACCCATGACCAGGAAGAAGCGTTCGCCGTCAGCGATCACGTCGGGGTGTTCAAGGAAGGTCGCCTGGAGCAGTGGGATACGCCCTACAACCTCTACCACGAGCCGCTGACCCCGTTTGTCGCAAGCTTTATCGGCCAGGGCTATTTTATTCGCGGGCAGCTCACGACCCCGGAATCGGTGCAGACCGAGCTCGGCATGCTGCGAGGCAATCGGGCCTATACCTGGCCGGTGGGGGGAGCGGTGGATGTCCTGCTGCGCCCGGACGATATCGTCTACGCCCCGGACAGCACGCTCAAGGCGCGGATTGTTGGCAAGACCTTCCTTGGCGCATCGACTCTGTACCGCCTGCAGCTGCCCACCGGTAGCCAGTTGGAGTCGATCTTCCCGAGCCACGTCGACCACCAGGTCGGGGCGGATGTGGGCATTCGGGTCGCAGCCGAGCACCTGGTGCTGTTCCAGGCCAACGGCAGCACGGCGGCGCAGATGGTCCAGGTCGAAGCCGGGGTCCGTCGCTACAGCACGGCCCACTGACCGCACACCGGCTTGCCGCTATGCAGGCGCCGCCATCGGACGGCGCCTGCACATTGCCCCTCAGCCCAACAACAATTCGCCGCAGGCCACCAGGGTCGCGTCGCCGCCAATCTTCACCCGCTCCCCTTCCAGCCGACAGAACAACTCCCCACCCCGTTGCGAGCATTGGTAGGCCGTAAGCTCGGTCTTGCCCAGGCGTTCGGCCCAATACGGGATCAGGCAGCAATGGGTCGACCCGGTCACCGGGTCTTCATTGATACCAATCGCTGGCGCAAAAAAGCGCGACACAAAATCATGCTCACGCCCCACAGCAGTGACAATCACCCCGGGCCACGGCAGTTTGGCCAGGGCGGCCAGATCCGGCTGGCAATCACGCACGGCCTGCTCCGAATCGAGCACCACCAACAGCTCGTTGGCCGCCAGCACCTGCACCGGCTCGCGCCCCAGTGCCTGGGTCAAAGCGGCCAGATCGAGCCCGCCGACTTCGCCCGGCTGGCGACGGGGAAAGTCGAGCCACAGTCGCCCACTGTCGCGGGTGACGCTAAGGGGGCCGGAGCGGCTGAGGAAATCAATGCGTTGCGCCGGCTCCTGATACACCTCGAACAGCACATGGGCACTGGCCAGGGTCGCATGCCCGCACAGCGGGATTTCGGTGAGCGGGGTAAACCAGCGAATGCGCCAACCGGCGTCTTCACGCACCACAAAGGCGGTTTCCGCCAGGTTGTGTTCGGCGGCGATATTTTGCATCAGCGCATCGGCTGGCCAGGCCGCCAGGCGATAGACCATGGCCGGGTTGCCGCTGAAGGGGCGGTCGCTGAAGGCGTCGACTTGATGAAACTCGAATTGCATGTGGCTTCTCCATGAACAGGCGACGCGCAGCATGGAGGCCCGCCCCCCGGAGGCGATAGCCACAGAACAGGGGATTTTTCACCATACAGCGCCGGCCTCTCCCCATGGCGTGGCGCCAGTGCCTTCAGGCGCGACCGATATCGGCAAACCTGGCCTGGGTATGCTCCGCCAGCACCGCCGCTGCCAGCTCGACTTCCAACCCACGGCGCCCGGCGCTGACAAAGATGCTCGCAAACGGCTGGGCACTGTTGTCGATAAAGGTCCGCAAGCGCTTCTTCTGCCCCAGCGGGCTGATCCCCCCCAGCAGGTAGCCAGTCGCCCGTTGCGCGGCCGCCGGGTCTGCCATTTCGGCTTTCTTGACCCCTGCGGCCTGGGCCAGGGCCTTGAGATCAAGACTTCCGACGACCGGCACCACCGCCACCAGCAATTCACCCTTTTCACTGCTGGCCAACAGCGTCTTGAACACCTGCGCCGGGTCCAGGCCCAGTTTTTCCGCTGCCTCCAGCCCATAGGAGGCTGCCTTGGGATCATGTTCGTAACTGTGCACCCGATGTTCGGCGCGAACTTTTTTCAGCAGATCCAGTGCAGGGGTCATGGCAGCTCCAAGGGAGGGACAAAGACTAAAAACATGGGCCTCGGATTCTAGGACATCAATCGGCAAAAGGCTCTACCCCGAGGCCCGCCAACCCGGGTCGAAACGATTTTCCCGGGCGTTGGGCGACAGATTGTCCCAGGGGCCGGAGTGCCCTTGTGACGAACATTCACCTGACTGATAACTACAAAATGACTACCGGTTCACTTTCGACCTTTGACAGCAGTGTTTCTTGTCTATATTTTTTCGTTTATGAATATCATGCTGTAGATCGAATGGTGTACCGGCAGTAAGCCGTTATCGGGATGGGGATCCTGATGGTGGTGAAAATCGCGCTTGGCACCCTTAGCCCAAGCGTCAGACAACAACAAAAAACGAGGTTTTCAATGACAACTGCTTTACAACAACCAACGCTCTTCGGCCAATGCACTGCCGAATTCCTGGGCACCGCCCTGCTGATCTTCTTTGGTACGGGTTGCGTCGCCGCGCTCAAGGTGGCGGGTGCCAGCTTCGGCCTGTGGGAAATCAGCATTATCTGGGGGATCGGCGTGAGCATGGCGATCTACCTCACGGCCGGGGTTTCCGGGGCCCACCTCAACCCTGCCGTCAGCATCGCGCTGTGCCTGTTTACCGATTTCGAGAAGCGCAAACTGCCGTTCTATATCCTCGCCCAGGTTGCCGGCGCCTTCTGCGCAGCGCTGCTGGTCTACACGCTTTACAGCAACCTGTTCTTCGATTTCGAACAAAGCCACCAGATGATTCGCGGCTCCCAGGCCAGCCTGGAGCTGGCGTCGGTGTTCTCCACCTACCCGCACCCGGCGCTGTCGACGGCTCAGGCGTTCCTGGTGGAAGTGGTGATCACCGCCATCCTGATGGGGGTGATCATGTCCCTGACCGACGACAACAACGGCCTGCCACGGGGTGCGATGGCGCCCTTGCTGATTGGTTTGCTGATTGCCGTGATCGGCAGCGCAATGGGTCCGCTGACCGGCTTTGCGATGAACCCGGCGCGGGACTTCGGTCCAAAACTGATGACCTTCTTCATGGGCTGGGGTGAAGTCTCCTTCACCGGCGGCCGTGATATCCCATACTTCCTGGTACCGATCTTTGCTCCGATCGTCGGTGCCTGCCTCGGTGCAGCAGCCTATCGCGGGCTGATTGCCCGTCACCTGCCTAGCGCCATTGCTGCTACAAAGGACGCAGAACCGGCCACTGACGGCAAAGTAAGAACTTCTTGAAACCGCGGGCGCGAGATCCTGCCCAAACCGATCTCGCGCCTCACCTCACTTCCTTATTTCGTCCAAGGCAATCGACATGACCGACATTCAGAATAAGAACTACATCATTGCCCTCGATCAGGGTACGACCAGCTCGCGCGCGATCATTTTCGACCGTGACGCCAATGTGGTCTGCACCGCTCAGCGCGAATTCGCCCAGCATTATCCGCAAGCCGGCTGGGTCGAACACGACCCGATGGAAATCTTCGCCACCCAGAGCGCAGTGATGGTCGAGGCCCTGGCCCAGGCTGGCCTGCACCATGACCAGGTCGCTGCCATCGGCATCACCAACCAGCGCGAAACCACCGTGGTCTGGGACAAGAACACCGGCCGCCCGATCTATAACGCCATCGTCTGGCAGTGCCGACGCAGCACCGAGATCTGCCAGCAGCTCAAGCGCGACGGCCACGAGCAATACATCAGCGACACCACCGGCCTGGTCACCGACCCGTACTTCTCCGGTACCAAGCTCAAGTGGATCCTCGACAACGTCGAAGGCAGCCGTGAGCGTGCCCGTGACGGCGAACTGCTGTTCGGCACCATCGACAGCTGGCTGATCTGGAAATTTACCGGCGGCAAGACCCACGTCACCGACTACACCAACGCCTCGCGCACCATGCTCTTCAACATCCACACCCTGGAGTGGGATGCCAAGATGCTGGAAGTGCTGGATATCCCGCGGGCCATGCTGCCTGAAGTGAAGTCGTCGTCCGAAATCTACGGCCGCACCAAGAGCGGTATTGCCATCGGCGGTATTGCCGGCGACCAGCAGGCGGCGCTGTTCGGCCAGATGTGCGTCGAGCCGGGCCAGGCAAAAAACACCTACGGCACGGGCTGCTTCCTGCTGATGAACACCGGCGACAAAGCGGTCAAATCCAAGCACGGCATGCTCACCACCATCGCCTGCGGCCCACGGGGTGAAGTGGCGTACGCCCTGGAAGGCGCGGTATTCAACGGCGGTTCCACTGTGCAGTGGCTGCGGGACGAGTTGAAAATCATCAACGACGCCCACGACACCGAATACTTCGCCAACAAGGTCAAGGACAGCAATGGCGTGTACCTGGTCCCGGCCTTCACCGGCCTTGGCGCCCCGTACTGGGACCCCTATGCCCGTGGCGCGCTGTTCGGCCTGACCCGTGGCGTGCGGGTTGACCACATCATTCGCGCGGCCCTGGAGTCCATCGCCTACCAGACCCGCGACGTACTCGACGCCATGCAACAGGACTCCGGCGAACGCCTCAAGGCCCTGCGTGTGGACGGTGGTGCGGTGGCCAACAACTTCCTCATGCAGTTCCAGGCCGACATCCTCGGCACCCAGGTCGAGCGCCCGCAAATGCGCGAAACCACGGCACTGGGCGCCGCCTACCTGGCGGGCCTGGCTTGTGGCTTCTGGGGCAGCCTGGAAGAGTTGCGGGGCAAGGCCGTGATCGAGCGCGAGTTCGAACCTGCCCTGGACGAAGCCGCCAAGGAAAAACTCTACGCCGGCTGGAAAAAAGCCGTCAGCCGCACCCGCGACTGGGAACCCCACGAAGGCGCTGAGCAGGCCTGAGGCCGGATTCGCGTCCGGTTGTAACTGGTAGGGAGCAGATTCCTGCGGCATCATGGGCAAATTTTGCACGGCAGCCCAAAGGAAGCCCCATGAATCTGCCTCCCCGTCAGCAGCAAATCCTCGAACTGGTCCGCGAACGCGGCTACGTCAGCATCGAGGAAATGGCTCAGCTGTTCGTTGTTACCCCGCAAACCATCCGCCGCGATATCAACCAATTGGCGGAAGTGAACCTGCTGCGTCGCTATCACGGCGGCGCCGCCTACGACTCCAGCGTCGAAAACACCGCCTATGCCATGCGCGCCGATCAGATGCGCGATGAGAAACAACGCATCGGCGAAGCCATCGCCGCACAAATTCCCGACCACGCCTCGCTGTTCATCAATATCGGTACCACTACCGAGTCCATTGCGCGGGCGCTGCTCAACCACAACCACCTGAAGATCATCACCAACAACCTGCACGTAGCCTCCATGCTCAGCGCCAAGGACGACTTTGACGTGCTGCTGACCGGCGGCACCGTGCGCCGCGACGGCGGTGTGGTGGGCCAGGCCAGCGTCGACTTCATCAATCAGTTCAAGGTCGACTTCGCCCTGGTCGGCATCAGCGGGATCGATGAAGACGGCAGCCTGCTGGACTTCGACTACCAGGAAGTACGGGTCTCCCAGGCGATCATCGCCAACGCCCGGCAAGTGATCCTGGCCGCCGACTCCAGCAAGTTCGGGCGCAACGCCATGATCCGCCTGGGGCCGATCAGCCTGATCGACTGCCTGGTAACCGATCAGCAGCCCGTCCCGGCCCTCGCCCAACTGCTCAGCCAGCACAAGATCCGCCTCGAAGTGGTGTAACCCCTCCCCCAAGCAGCCTGCAGCAGCAGGCTTGGCTTTTTCCACCTGCGCCTGAGCAGTCTCCACGACTGCCTCAAAGCGTCGAACAATGTTCGTATATTTTCCTTTGAGCCCGCTTCGATCAGTTTTTTCAATCGAAGGCGACTGGCTGTGGGCGACTTTATGCGCTAGTATTTTCGGAAATGAACATTAATGTTCGAATTCCAATATCAATTCAAATATTAAAAGAAACCCGAGGCCCGCCGATGCCCACTTCTACCTTGCCCACGCCCCCTCTTGCCGAGGTCTACGATGTTGCCGTGATTGGCGGCGGGATCAATGGAGTCGGGATCGCTGCCGATGCCGCCGGTCGCGGCCTGTCCGTGTTCCTTTGCGAAAAGGACGACCTGGCCAGCCACACCTCTTCAGCCAGCAGCAAGTTGATCCACGGCGGCCTGCGCTACCTCGAACATTACGAATTCCGCCTGGTGCGCGAGGCCCTGGCCGAACGCGAAGTGCTGCTGGCCAAGGCGCCGCACATCGTCAAACCGATGCGTTTCGTGCTGCCGCACCGCCCACACCTGCGCCCGGCGTGGATGATTCGTGCCGGCCTGTTTCTGTATGACCACTTGGGCAAGCGAGAAAAACTCGCCGGCTCCAAAAGCCTCAAGTTCGGTACCGACAGCCCGCTGAAAGCGCAAATCACCAAGGGTTTCGAATACTCCGACTGCTGGGTCGATGACGCGCGCCTGGTGGTGCTCAACGCCATGGCTGCCCGGGAGAAAGGCGCCCACGTCCACACCCAGACCCGTTGCGTCAGCGCCCGGCGCAGCAAGGGCCTGTGGCACCTGCACCTGGAGCGCGCCGACGGCAGTCTGTTCTCGATCCGCGCCAAGGCCCTGGTCAATGCGGCCGGGCCGTGGGTCGCCAAGTTCATCAAGGATGACCTGAAGCTGGATTCGCCCTACGGCATCCGCTTGATCCAGGGCAGCCACCTGATCGTGCCCAAGCTCTACGAAGGTGAACATGCGCACATCCTGCAGAACGAAGATCAGCGCATCGTCTTCACCATCCCGTACCTGAATCACTTCACCCTGATCGGCACCACCGACCGCGAATACACCGGCGACCCGGCGAAAGTGACGATCACCGACGGCGAGACGGATTACATCCTTAACGTGGTCAATGCCCACTTCAAGAAACAGCTGAGCCGCGACAATATCGTCCACACCTATTCCGGCGTGCGCCCGCTGTGCAATGACGAGTCCGACAACCCTTCGGCCGTGACCCGCGACTACACCCTGGCCCTGTCCGGCGCGGCTGATGAGGCGCCGTTGCTGTCGGTGTTCGGCGGCAAGCTGACCACCTACCGCAAACTGGCCGAGTCGGCACTGGCTCAACTGGCGCCCTATTTCAAGGACATCCGCCCGAGCTGGACGGCCCACGCGACCCTGCCGGGCGGCGAGGACATGAGCACCCCACAGGCGCTGAGCGAGGCGATCCGCAAGCGGTACGACTGGGTCCCCGGGGAAATCGCCCTGCGCTGGGCCACCACCTACGGCAGCCGCACCTGGCGCCTGCTGGAAGGTGTGCAAGGCCTGAACGACATGGGCGAGCACCTGGGTGGCGGGCTCTACACCCGTGAAGTCGACTACCTGTGCAGCGAGGAATGGGCGGTCAACGCCGAGGACATCCTGTGGCGGCGCAGCAAACTCGGCCTGTTCACCACCGCAGCCGAACAGCAGAAGCTGCGGGACTATCTGGAACAGGTCGAGCAGAACCGCCGCAAGATCGAAGCGGCCTGATCTCCCCGAGTGCTTCACCCCAACCCCCGGCGCCTCATGGCCCGGGGGTTTTGCGTCAGGGTGTGCCAGCCAGACGGTGGATGTTCGGTTTTCCGAACGAGCATCCCGCGCGGATTCGGATAACCGGATAATCGCCGCTTCAGAAACCCTGGATATATATTTAATTCCCTTTTAAATCAGCCTCTTGATCCTTTTATCCTGGCCTGGCACGACTCATGCTCTACACTCTGCGACGAATGCCTGATCGCCAACACATCAGGAGCCGTCAAGGCATTCGCTGTATAAAAGAGCCGTCGAACTGGCTTCATAAAAAAAACAAATGTCGAGGAAATATTGATGCGCATCGTTCCCCACCTGTTGGGCGCAGCTATCGCTGCCGCTCTGATTAGCACTCCAGTTTTCGCAGCCGAACTCACCGGCACACTGAAGAAGATCAAAGAGTCCGGCACCATCACCCTCGGACATCGCGACGCATCCATTCCGTTTTCCTACATCGCGGATGCTTCCGGCGTTCCTGTTGGCTACTCCCACGACATCCAGCTGAAAATCGTCGAAGCCATCAAGAAAGACCTCGACATGCCGGATCTCAAGGTCAAGTACAACCTGGTCACCTCGCAAACCCGTATCCCGCTGGTGCAGAACGGCACCGTGGACGTCGAGTGCGGCTCCACCACCAACAACGTCGAGCGTCAGCAGCAAGTTGACTTTTCGGTAGGCATCTTCGAAATCGGCACCCGTCTGCTGGCCAAGAAAGACTCCACCTACAAAGACTTCCCTGATCTGAAGGGCAAGAACGTGGTGACCACCGCCGGCACCACCTCCGAGCGCATCCTCAAGTCGATGAACGCCGACAAGCAGATGGGCATGAACGTGATCTCCGCCAAGGACCACGGTGAATCCTTCAACATGCTGGAAAGCGGCCGCGCCGTTGCCTTCATGATGGACGACGCACTGCTGGCCGGTGAAATGGCCAAGGCCAAGAAGCCGACCGACTGGGCCGTGACCGGTACCGCGCAGTCCTATGAAATCTACGGCTGCATGGTGCGCAAGGGCGATGCCCCGTTCAAGAAGGCGGTCGACGACGCCATCGTGGCGACCTACAAGTCGGGCGAGATCAACAAGATCTACGACAAGTGGTTCCAATCGCCAATCCCGCCAAAAGGCCTGAACCTGATGTTCCCGATGAGCGACGAGCTCAAGGCCCTGATCGCCAACCCGACCGACAAAGCGGCTGACGACAAAAAGTCCTGATTCCTGACTAACCTTACATCCTGAAGGGGCCCCGCCCCTTCAGGAGTCTGTCACTACCTGCTGGCATTTTTTGGAAACACTCGAACCGGTGGTTGTCGAGCCGATCGTGTGTGCCTGATCTTCAACATCAGGCGGGAAAGGATTCTCCCCAAGCGGGTGCTTGTACATCGATCGATCTGAGGGGAGACCCTAATGAATTACAACTGGGACTGGGGCGTGTTCTTCAAGTCCACCGGCGTGGGCAGCGAGACCTATCTCGACTGGTTCATTTCCGGCCTGGGCTGGACCATCGCCATTGCCGTGGTGGCCTGGATCATCGCGCTGACACTGGGCTCGGTGCTCGGGGTCATGCGTACCGTGCCGAATCGCCTGGTATCGGGGATCGCCACGGTTTACGTGGAGCTCTTCCGTAACGTACCGCTGCTGGTTCAGCTGTTTATCTGGTACTTCCTGGTACCCGACCTGCTGCCGCAAAACCTCCAGGACTGGTACAAACAGGACCTCAACCCGACGACGTCGGCGTACCTGAGCGTGGTCGTGTGCCTGGGCCTGTTCACCGCCGCCCGGGTCTGCGAACAAGTGCGTACCGGTATCCAGGCGCTGCCACGGGGCCAGGAATCCGCCGCTCGCGCCATGGGCTTCAAGCTGCCGCAGATCTACTGGAACGTGCTGCTGCCCCAGGCCTATCGGATCATTATTCCGCCGCTCACCTCGGAATTCCTCAACGTCTTCAAGAACTCCTCCGTGGCGTCCTTGATCGGCCTGATGGAATTGCTGGCGCAGACCAAACAGACCGCCGAGTTTTCCGCCAACCTGTTTGAAGCCTTCACCCTGGCCACCCTGATCTACTTCACCCTGAACATGAGCCTGATGCTGCTGATGCGCCTGGTCGAGAAGAAAGTCGCAGTGCCCGGCCTGATCTCCGTGGGGGGTAAATAATGGAATTTGATTTCAGTGGCATCGTCCCGGCCATTCCCGGCCTGTGGAACGGCATGCTGATGACCCTGCAACTGATGGTGCTCGGCGTCGTCGGCGGGATCATCCTGGGTACCATCCTGGCGTTGATGCGCCTGTCCGACAGCAAACTGCTATCGCGGATCGCCGGTGCGTACGTCAACTACTTCCGCTCGATCCCGCTGCTGCTGGTGATCACCTGGTTCTACCTGGCGGTGCCGTTCGTGCTGCGCTGGATCACCGGCGAAGACACCCCGATCGGCGCGTTCACCTCGTGCATCGTGGCATTCATGATGTTCGAAGCGGCGTACTTCTGCGAAATCGTCCGTGCCGGCGTGCAGTCGATCCCCAAGGGCCAGATGGGCGCCGCCCAGGCATTGGGCATGGGCTATGGCCAGACCATGCGCCTGATCATCCTGCCCCAGGCCTTTCGCAAGATGACCCCGCTGCTGCTGCAACAAAGCATCATCCTGTTCCAGGACACCTCGCTGGTGTACACCGTGGGCCTGGTGGATTTCCTCAATGCCTCGCGCTCCAGCGGCGACATCATCGGTCGCTCCAATGAGTTCCTGATCTTCGCAGGGCTCGTGTACTTCACAATCAGCTTTGCCGCCTCGCTGCTGGTCAAGCGTCTGCAAAAAAGGTTTGCCGTATGATCTCTATCAAGAACATCAACAAGTGGTACGGGGACTTCCAGGTGCTGACCGATTGCAGCACCGAGGTCAAGAAAGGTGAAGTGATCGTGGTGTGCGGGCCGTCCGGTTCCGGCAAATCGACGCTGATCAAATGCGTCAACGCCCTGGAGCCGTTCCAGAAAGGCGACATCGTGGTCGATGGCACCTCCATTGCCGATCCGAAGACCAACCTGCCGAAACTGCGTTCGCGGGTCGGCATGGTGTTCCAGCATTTCGAACTGTTCCCGCACCTGACCATCACCGAAAACCTGACCATCGCGCAGATTAAGGTCTTGGGTCGCAGCAAGGAAGAAGCCACCAAGAAAGGCCTGCAACTGCTTGAGCGCGTCGGCCTTTCCGCCCACGCCCACAAACACCCCGGCCAACTCTCCGGCGGCCAGCAGCAGCGTGTGGCGATTGCCCGTGCGCTGGCGATGGACCCGGTGGTCATGCTGTTCGACGAACCGACCTCGGCGCTGGACCCGGAGATGGTCAACGAAGTGCTCGACGTCATGGTGCAACTGGCCCACGAAGGCATGACCATGATGTGCGTCACCCACGAAATGGGCTTCGCCCGCAAAGTGGCGGATCGGGTGATCTTCATGGACCAGGGCAAAATCATCGAAGACTGTCAGAAAGAAGAGTTCTTCGGCGACATCAGTGCCCGTTCCGAACGTGCGCAGCATTTCCTCGAGAAAATCCTGCAGCACTGAAACCTTGGCGCTTCCCTTGCCCGTGTGGCGAGGGAGTTCGCCCCCGCGGGGTCGCACAGCGGCCCCAGGACCTGCAACCGCGCTGTGCCTGACACACCGCGATTACCGGTTTTACGACTGCTTCGCAGCCGAGCGGGAGCACGCTCCCTCGCCACGGGTTCCGCGCTCGACTGGAAACCAGAGCAGGCCCCTCGCCATGCTGGTTGACCCAAGGCATCTGTGATGAAATGCGACCCCACTCTCTATCGCGCCGCGCCGCCATCACTCGCCGTGAAACCTCGCCTGATTCGCCAACTGTTCCTGCCGCCACTGATCATTTTGCTGATGATCGGCCTGGGGTATGCCGGCTTTTGGGTCAGTGAGCACAACGGGGTCCGCAGCCTCAGCGAAAACGGCGAGCGGCAGCTGGAACTGCACGCCCGCGCCGTCGAAAGCGAGATCAGCAAATACACCTACCTGCCCAGCCTGCTGGAACTCGAATCCAGCGTTTCCCGGCTGCTGGAAGACCCGACGCCCGAACACCGGCAAACGGTCAATGATTACCTCGAAGGCCTGAACCGGCGCAGCCGCAGTCGGGCGATCTACGTGATGGACACCACCGGCCGGGTGCTGGCCACCAGCAACTGGCGGGATGTCGACAGCTACCTGGGTGAAGACCTGTCATTTCGCGCGTATTTCCAGAACGCCGTGCGCGGCCAGCCCGGACGTTTCTACGGCATCGGCAGCACCAACGGCGAGCCGGGCTACTACCTGGCCCATGGCCTGGAGGCCCAGGGCAAGATCATCGGCGTGGCCGTGGTCAAGGTCCGCCTCGAAGCCCTGGAAGAGCGTTGGCAGCGAGCACGCTTGGAAGCCTTTGTCAGCGACGAGAACGGCATCATCATCCTCTCCAGCGACCCGGCGCGGCGGCTCAAGTCGGTCCGTCCCCTGAGCGATGAAACCAAGGAGCGCCTGGCCCGCAGCCTGCAGTACTACTGGTTCCCGCTCAACGAACTGGAACCCCTGGCCCGCGAACGCCTGGCCGAGGGCGTGGAAAAACTGACCTTCCCGGCCAACACCGAACTGGTCTCCGACGAACAGGAAATCAGTTACCTGTCCCAGACCCGGCCCCTGAGCGACACACCGTGGAATTTCACCCTGCTCACCCCGTTGCAGGACCTGCGCCGCGAAGCCATCAATCAGGGCATCCTGGTGGCGGTGGCCTTCGCCCTGGTGGCGTTCCTGCTGATCGCCTGGAACGAACGGCGCAAGGTGATCGCCACCCGCCTGGCCGCCCGTGAAGCGCTGCAGGAAGCCAACAATCAGCTGGAGCGTCGGATTACCGAACGCACCGCCGACCTGCGTGCCAGCAACGAACGGCTCAAGGGTCAGATCCGCGAACGACGCCAGGCCGAAGAGACCCTGCGCCGCGCCCAGGACGAACTGGTGCAGGCCGGCAAGCTGGCGGCCATCGGCCAGATGTCCACCAGCATCGCTCACGAACTGAACCAGCCGCTGGCGGCGCTGCGCACCTTGTCCGGCAACACCGTGCGCTTCCTGGAACGGGGAGCCCTGGACACCGCCAGCGCCAACCTCAAGACCATCAATGAATTGATCGATCGCATGGGCCGCATCACCGCCAGCCTGCGCTCCTTCGCCCGGCGCGGTGACGACCAGGGCGAAGCCAGCCTGGGCAAGGCGGTGGACGCGGCCCTGCAACTGCTCAACGCGCGTATCGAACCACTGCCACTGGCCCTGCGCCGTCACTTCAGCGACGTTCAGGTACAAATCGACCAGACGCGCCTGGAGCAGATTCTGGTCAACCTGATCGGCAATGCCCTGGACGCCATGCAGGCGCAACCGGCGCCCGAGCTGTGGCTGGAAGGCGAACAGGTCGACGATAAATACCGCCTGCGGGTGCGTGACAACGGCCACGGCATCGACGCCGAGGCGCGCAAGCACCTGTTCGAACCCTTCTTTACCACCAAGCCGGGTGAACAGGGCCTGGGCCTCGGCCTGACCCTGTCGGCCAGCCTGGCCGCGGCCACCGGCGGCAATCTGGGTGTCGAGCACCCGGCCACCGGAGGCACCGCCTTCGTCCTCAGCTTGCCCCTGGTAAGCCCCACTCGAGCCGAGCCGCTATGAACCACGACCTCACCGTGCTGATCGTCGAAGACGACCCCCATGTCCTGCTGGGCTGCCAACAGGCCCTCGGGCTGGAGGACATCCCCTGCATCGGCGTCGGCAGTGCCGAGGACGCCCTGGCCCAGGTCGGCGAGAACTTTCCCGGCATCGTGATCAGTGATATCCGCCTGCCGGGTATCGACGGCCTGGAGCTGCTGACCCGCCTCAAGGCGCGCGATCGCAGCTTGCCAGTGGTACTCATCACCGGGCACGGTGATATCTCCATGGCGGTGGGCGCGATGCAGAAAGGCGCCTACGACTTCATGGAAAAACCCTTCTCCCCCGAGCGCCTGGTGGACGTTGCGCGCCGCGCCCTGGAACAGCGGGGCCTGGCTCGGGAAGTGTCCTCGTTGCGCCGGCAGCTGGCCGAGCGCGACTCCCTGGAAGGCCGGATCATCGGCCGCTCACCGGCCATGCAGAACCTGCGCGAGCTGATCGCCAACGTCGCCGACACCTCGGCCAACGTATTGATCGAAGGCGAGACCGGCACCGGCAAGGAACTGGTCGCGCGCTGCCTGCATGACTTCAGTCGACGTCACGCTCACCAGTTCGTCGCGCTGAACTGCGGCGGCCTGCCGGAGAACCTGTTCGAAAGCGAGATCTTCGGCCACGAAGCCAACGCCTTCACCGGCGCCGGCAAGCGACGCATCGGCAAGATCGAGCACGCCCATGACGGCACGCTGTTCCTCGACGAAGTGGAAAGCATGCCGATCAACCTGCAGATCAAGCTGCTGCGGGTCTTGCAGGAGCGCACCCTGGAACGCCTGGGCTCGAACCAGAGCGTGGCCGTGGACTGCCGGGTGATTGCCGCGACCAAGTCCGACCTCGATGAGTTGAGCCGCGCCAACCAGTTTCGCAGCGACCTGTATTACCGGTTGAATGTGGTGACCCTGGAGCTGCCGCCCTTGCGCGAGCGGCGCGAGGACATCCTGCAGTTGTTCGAGCACTTTTTGCAGCAGTCGTCGCTGCGTTTCGACCGCGCGGTGCCGGAGCTGGACAACCAGACCGTATCGATCCTGATGAGCCACGACTGGCCGGGCAACGTGCGTGAGCTGCGCAACGTCGCCGAGCGCTTCGCCCTGGGCCTGCCGGTGTTCAAGAAATCCGGCAGCCACCCGGCCCAGGGCCTGGGCTTTGCCGAAGCGGTGGAAGCCTTCGAGCGCAATCTGCTGGGCGATGCCTTGCAGCGCAGCGGCGGCAACCTGACCCAGGCCAGCCAGGAACTGGGCATGGCCAAGACCACGCTGTTCGACAAGGTCAAGAAGTACGGCCTGAGCCACTAACCCGACCCAAGCGAGATATACCTGTGGATCTATTGCTCAAAGCTGCACTGGGCGCTGGCGTGGTGCTGATCCTGGCCGCCCTGGCGAAAACCCGGAATTACTACATCGCCGGGTTGGTGCCGCTGTTTCCGACCTTCGCCCTGATCGCCCATTACATCGTCGGCAAGGGCCGTTCGGTGGAAGACCTGAAGACCACCATCGTCTTTGGCATGTGGTCGATCATTCCGTACTTCGTGTACCTGGCGACCCTGTACGTGATGGTCGACCGCCTGCGCCTCGAAGCCTCCCTGGCCGTGGCCGCCGTGGCCTGGCTGATGGCCGCGACGGTCCTGGTCAGCGTCTGGGTCCGCCTGCACGCCTGACCTGTCGCCGCTGCCGAGCCCGCGAGGCTGCGCTGGCCGGACCTGGCGCCCCTCATCTGCCTGACCCCCCTCGGCGTTCATCCGGGCCAGCGCAGCCTGCGGCAGCGGCTACGGTCCAGGCGCGCGTTCGAACGTGGCCCGGTCTTTGCAATTACCGTGGAAAGCCCGGCCGGTCTGCGTTTCAGCGCTGGCGGGGCGCTGCCATGGGTAAATCACACGTTGAATATTTTAGATCTCGACCACAGTCTGACCGCCCAGGAGGCCGTCACGCGACGCTTGGAAAACGGTCAGGCGCGGCGCCTGGACCTGCTGGACCTGGGCCCGAAACTGCGGCTCTGGTCCACCGAGCGCACCTACCGGCGCTTCACCGAACGCCTGGGCCAGCGGCCCGCGCATAACGGGCCGCAGCCGGAAATCTTCTTTGTCGGCTCCGGCGACTACCACCACCTGACCCCGGCCTTTCTCGCCAACCTGAAGGAGCCGGTGAGCCTGATCCACTTCGATAACCACCCCGACTGGGTGCGACTGGCCCCGCGTCGGCACTGCGGCTCCTGGGTCAACCGCGCGCTGCAAATGCCCCACATCCAGCGCATCGTCACCCTGGGGCCGTGCAGCGAGGACCTCGACAGCCCGCAACTGCGCGGCGGCAACCTGGGCGCCTTGCGCCAGGGCAAGCTGCAGCTGTTTCCCTGGCAGCATGCGCCGTCCAAGGTCTGGGGCCGGATCGGCGATGGCGCCGGGCACCAGCAGCGGGAAAACCATCTGCACTGGCACAACCTGGTGGACCAGGACTGGCCCGGTTTCATCGCTCAGATGATCGCCGGCCTGCCCACCGAGGCGGTCTGGATCACCATCGACAAAGACGTGCTGGCCAGTGAAGACGCCGCGACCAACTGGGACCAGGGCGGCATGCGCCTGAGCCACTTGTTGCAGGCGTTGCGCCTGCTGGCCGAGGGCAAACGGGTTCTGGGCATCGATGTCTGCGGCGAATTTGCCGCGCCGGCCTTCAGCAACGCCCTCAAGCGCTGGGAAGCCACATCCGACCAACCGCCTGTCGAACGCTGGAGCCAGGCCGACCTGCTGCGCAACTCGGTGACCAATGAAGCGCTGATGAGCCTGTTCGAGGAGTTGTACCCGTGACCTTGACCGTTGTTCTGCTGGTGGCCTTTTCCATCGTCCTGGATGTGATCGGCCAACTCTGTTTCAAGCTCGGCCTGGACCGCCTGCCCGAACTCGAAGGCGGCTTTCGCCTCAATGCGTTCTGGGGCCAGGTATTCAATGCGCCCCTGCTCTGGTGCGGGATCGGCGCCTATGTGATCGAGTTTTTCGTCTGGCTCGAAGCCTTGTCTCGCGCGCCCCTGAGCCTGCTGTTTCCAGCCGCGGCCCTGGCCTATTGCGGCGTGGTCCTGGCCGGCAAGGTCATCCTCGGTGAATACGTCAGCCGGCGGCGCTGGCTCGGCACCCTGGTGATCACCCTGGGCGTGATGCTGGTGTGCATCGCCAGTACCTGAGCCTCTATTCACGATTGAAAGGAACCCTACATGACTTCAACCACCTCATCCGGCTGGCTCCACGAGCGCCTGGGCACCGTGGTGCTCTGGGCCCTACTGATCGGCTTTGAAAGCGCCGGGCAGATCGCGACCAAGGTGGCCGGCGACCAACTGGGACAGATGGACTTCACCCTGCAATGGCTGCTGGCGGTGGCCGCCAACCCGGGGATCCTGCTGGCGATCGCCTGTTACATCGGCGCCTTTTTCGTCTGGATGCTGATTCTGCGACGCAGCAGCCTGTCCCTGGCCTTCCCCTTGAGTTCACTGGTGTTCGTGGTGGTGCTGCTCGGCTCCTGGCTGGGCCTGGGCGAGCAGATCAGCCTGCTGCACTGGGTCGGCGTACTGGTGATCATCGGCGGGATCGCCCTGCTGGCCGAGGGCGAGGCAAGCTGAAACGACGCTGGCCGCAGCCAGCACGCTTCAGAATTTGTAGCTGATTGCGGTCTGCACCTGGCCCTGATTGACCTGGCCCTTCTCGCGCACGATGCTGCTGTCCGCCGCCGAATGGGTCAGGCGAATCCAGCTGGCACTGGTCATCAGCGACCAGTCGCCGCCCAGGGGGATTTGCAGGTTCTGGGTCAGGGTCACGTTCTGCAAACCGCCACTGGCGTTGTACGGCGCGATGCCGGAGGCCTGGGCCTCGTCGCCACTGACCCCGAAAAAGGTCTGGGCCTGACGCCCATCGGCAAAGTGTGCGGTCAGGTTATTGCTGCCGATAATCCCGGCACCCAGCGGGTAACCGATCTCGCCACCGACCTTGCCCAGCACCCCGCCCTGACCATCGCCTCCCGCCACCGCGTGGCCGAGGAAGGCGAACACGCGCCAGAAATCGTCCGGCGCATACTCGATAAAACCCCCAACGTCGGCCATGTTCGGCACGTCTCGCAGGCCGCGCAGCGAGCCGTTGGCGTTACGCCCTGGCAGGTAATTGATATACGGCCCGGCGCTGAAACCGTTGGCCGACAGAGCATCCCAGGTCAGGCCGTCATCGGTGTCGAGGCTGACCGAACCCCAGTCCAGGTCGAAGTACGGCAATGGCACGCTTTCATAGCGACTGCCGCTTGGGTCGTGGGGCTGGTAGCCGACGCCCAGCCCGACCTGTCCGGTGATGCCGTCGTCGGCCAGGGCTGTGGAACCCGCCCCCAACGCCAGCAGGCCGGCGAACAGGGCAGAACGTGTGAACCTGGGCATGGGTGCATTTCCTTGTCTGAACATGCGCGCATCAATCCCTAGACGTCGGTGTCTGCGCAAGCACTGATGTTGTTTGTAGCAAGCTACAAAAATTGTAGCTACAAAGCTGAAAAACAGCCCAGACCGCCGCCGCAAGCCCAGCCCTGCTGGGTTTTCTCCAGTTGGCACAGTCCCTGCTCTACCTCTCTGGCAAGCGCAAACAGCGCTCCTATCCAACAGGTAACTGCAGATGATGCACTGGCATATCGTGTGTGACTTCGACGGGACCATCACCCGCACCGACGTGATCGACAACGTCCTCCAACGCTTCGCCGACCCTAGCTGGGAGAGCATCGAGCAGGAGTGGCTCGACGGTCACATCGGTTCCCGTGAGTGCCTCAGTCGCCAACTGGCGCTGGTCAAGGCGACCCCGTCCGAGCTGCTCGGGTATTTCGACAGTGTCGAAATCGACCCCGACTTTCCCGACTTCGTCGACCATGTGACCGGCCTCGGCGCCTCCATTGAAGTGGTCAGCGACGGCATCGAACAAGGCATCGCCCGGATCCTGGCGCGCAACTACGTGAGCCTGCTGCCGATCCTTGCCAACCGCCTGCGCCAGGTCGACCACAACAGCTGGCGCATCGACTTCCCCTACGCCAGCGACGCCTGCCGTGCGGCATCCGGCAACTGCAAATGCAAATCCACCCCGCGTGGCAAACGCGTGCTGGTGATCGGTGACGGCCAGTCCGACATGTGCGTGGCCTCCACCGCCGACTTCGTTTTTGCCAAGGACCGCCTGGCCGAATACTGCGAGCGCAATGCAATTCCTTATGCACGCTTCGACACCTTCGCCGAGCTGCCTGCGCTTATGGCCCAACTGCCTAACGGCAGCGCCAACGCCAATACCTTCTCCCTTGAAAATTCTGCTGAACCACAGGAACTCTTCCATCATGTCTGACATTCGCATTGCCACCGCAGAAGACCAGATCCTTCTGGAAAAAGAAGCCAAGTACTGCTCCTACGGCGACACCGTCCACTACATCGAGCCGCCGCGCATTTTCAGCCGCTGCGAAGGCTCCTACGTCTGGGACACCGAAGACCAGGCCTACCTCGACCTGCAAATGTGGTATTCGGCGGTCAACTTCGGCTACGCCAACCCGCGTCTGAACAACGCCCTGAAACAGCAGATCGACACCCTGCCGCAGATCGCCAGCCAGTACCTGCACAAAGGCAAGATCGAGCTCTCGGAAATGATCGCGGTCGATGCCAAGAAGAAATTCGGCCTCGACGGCCGCGTGCACTTCAACGTCGGCGGCTCGCAGTCCATCGAGGACTCGCTGAAAGTGGTGCGCAACGCCAGCAACGGCAAGAGCCTGATGTTCGCCTTCGAAGGCGGCTACCACGGCCGGACCCTCGGTGCCTCGTCGATCACCTCCAGCTACCGCTACCGTCGCCGCTACGGCCACTTCGGCGAGCGCGCCAACTTCATTCCGTTCCCGTACCACTTCCGTGGTCCGAAAGGCATGACCAAGGAAGAGTACGGCAGCCACTGCGTGCAGCAGTTCGCCCGACTGTTCGAAACCGAATACAACGGTGTCTGGGACCCGAAAGTCGGCCAGAGCGAATACGCCGCGTTTTACGTCGAGCCGATCCAGGGCACCGGTGGCTACGTGATCCCGCCGATGAACTTCTACAGCGAGCTCAAGCAGGTCCTGGACCAGCACGGCATCCTGATGGTGGTCGATGAAATCCAGATGGGCTTCTGGCGCACCGGCAAGCTGTGGTCGATCGAACACTTCGACGTGCAACCCGACGTGATCGTGTTCGGCAAGGCGCTGACCAACGGCTTGAACCCACTGGGCGGCATCTGGGCCAAGGAAGAATTGATCAACCCGAAAATCTTCCCGCCAGGTTCGACCCACTCCACCTTCGCCTCCAACCCATTGGGTACGGCGGTCGGCCTGGAAATGTTCAAGATGACCAGCGAAGTCGACTACGGCGCGATGGTCATGGCCAAGGGCAAATACTTCCTGGAAGGCCTGCAAGACCTGCAGAAACGCTTCCCGATCATCGGCGATGTCGACGGCCTGGGCCTGGCCCTGCGCTGCGAAATCTGCGGCCCGGACGGCTTCACCCCGGACAAGGCGACCCTGGACTACATGGTCGAGGAAGGCATGAAGGGCGACATGCTGGTTGACGGTCGGAAACTGGGCCTGATCCTCGACGTCGGCGGCTACTACAAGAACGTGATCACCCTGGCACCGTCCCTGGAGATCAGCTACCCGGAAATCGACCTGGGCCTGAAGCTGCTTGAGCAGTTGCTGGTTCGAGCCATGAAGCGGTGAACGTGGCAGGGATCGATCTGGGTCAAGGCGACTCGGGCTTCGTTCTCGGCAATGGTCCGGTCGGGGTCCTGTTGATCCACGGCCTGACCGGCACCCCGACGGAGTTGCGTCGGGTGGCCCAGGGCCTGGCCAAGCAGGGCTGCACGGTGTATGTGCCGACCCTGGCCGGGCATTGCGGGGACAACAGCGACCTGCAGGCCACCGGCTGGCAGGACTGGTACGAGGGGGTGCGCAGAACCTTCGTCGGCGTGCGTCAGCGTCACCAGCAGGTATTCGTCGGCGGCTTGTCCATGGGTGCAGTCATGTCGATGTACGTGGCGTCCGAGCATCCGGGGCAGGTCACCGGCCTGCTGATGTATTCGACCACCCTCAAGTACGACGGCTGGAGCATCAACAAACTGGCGTTCCTGACCCCGTTGCTGATGAAGATTCCGTTCGGCGTGCACATGTGCAGCTTCGAGGAAAAACCGCCCTACGGCATCAAGAACCAACGCCTGCGGGCTATCGTCGAGCGGCAGATGAAAGCCGGCGAGAGCAGCAATGCCGGGCTGCTGACCATGGAGGGGGTGACCGTGCGCGAACTGCATCGGATGAACGCCGTGGTGAAAAAACGCATGCCGTCGATTACCACGCCGGCCCTGGTGCTGCACTCGATCGAAGACGACATCACCAGCCGCTGGAACGCCGATTATGTGGAACGCAAACTCGGTGGCCCGGTGACCAAGATCCTCCTCGACAACTGCTATCACATGATCACAGTCGACCTGCAATACCGTCGGGTCGTGGAGTTAAGCCTCGCGTTCATCGAGCAACAGGCTCACTCGCCAGCCGTGCGCGAAGACTATCGACAGCTGGCGTAACTTAAGGACGAGACGTGATTACCGCCCAAGCCTATTCGACCATCCAGGCCATCGACCGCCGTGCCTGGAATGACTGTTTCCCGAATGCCTTGGAGGACTGGGACTATTACCTGGCGGTGGAAAACGCCGGGATCGAAGACTTCCAATGGCGCTACCTGGCGCTCTATGAAGGCTCGACCCTGGTGGCGGTGGCGCCGGCCTTCACCACCGGGTATCGGCTCGACACCACGGTCCAGGGAATCGGCAAGCGCATCACCGAGCGCCTGCAGCGCTATTGGCCGGGGCTGTTGCAACTGCGCCTGTACGCCATCGGTTCGCCGGTGGCCGAACAGTGCAATGCCGGCACCGCCAGCCATGTGCCGGTCGAACGGCGCCAGGCCTTGCTGGAACACCTGTTGCTGATCGCCCAACGCGATGCCGACGCCCTCGGCATCGGCCTGCGGGCGGTCAAGGACGCCCCCAGCAGCGACCGGCAATGGGCCGACAGCTGCCAGGCCGCAGGTTTCCAGGCGATGCCCAGCCTGCCGAGCGCGCTGCTGCCGATTCCCTTTGGTTCCATCGACGCTTACCTGGGCACCCTGGGCAAATCCACCCGCAAGGACCTGCGGCGCAAACTGCGCGCGCCGGGCCCGCGGATTGAATGGCGGCGCTCGATCGACGACGTCATGCCCGACATCATGCGGCTGTATGAGGCGACGCTGGCGCGCAGCGACCTGCAATTCGAACGCCTGCCGGCGGACTACTTCACCGGCATCCTCGAACACCTGGGCGAGCGCGCGGCCTGCGTGCTGTACTGGATCGACGAACAACTGGTGGCGTTCAACCTGATCCTCATCGACCGGCATCGGCTGATCGACAAGTTTTTCGCCCACGACCTGGACCTCACCCGGGAGCACAACCTGTACATGCGTAGCTGGCTGGCCAATGTCGACTACTGTATCGAACACAAGATTGCGCTGTACGAGTGTGGCCAGGCCGGCTACGCCAGTAAACTGCGCCTGGGCTGTTCCTTTACCGGCAATACGCTGTTCTTCCGGCATCGAAACCCCTTGCTCAACACCCTGCTCAAACTGATAAAACTGTTTGTCCGCCCGGATCGATCCGACCCCGCCATGGCTGCTGCAATAAGCGAAAGTTCATGACCAAAAAAGAACGCCGTCCCCCGCGCCCGTTTGCCATCTCTCGCTGGAGCCTGCAGCGCAAGCTGGTATTGGCCTTCTGGATGGTCAGCGTGATCCCGACCATGATCGCCGCCGAGCTGGCAGCGGCCACCCTGTCGGAAATCTTCGACAGCAACGTGCGTATCTGGCTGCAGGAGTCGACCAAGATCGTCGAGGACGAGATCACCGAAATCCTCCACGACAACGCCCGTATCGCCCAGCTGTTCCTGCGCTACACCCGCCCGCCCACCGATCGCAATGCGGCCAAGCACGACAAGCTGACCGCCGACATTGCCGACTCGATGGGTATCGACGTGGTGGCGCTGATCCGCAAAAGCGACCACAAAGTGGTGTTCAGTACCGCTGCCGACAACATCGTCGGGCAGATCAGCACTGCGTCCAATGCCGTGCTGCAGACGGTCCAGGTCGGCGGCGTGGCGACCGGCGTGGTGGTCTCGACCTTCCAGACCACCCTGGATGGCATCGACTACCAGCTGCTGATCGCCACCTACCTGGATGCCAGCTTCCTCACCAGCGTGGCCGAAGTGCACTCCCTCGACCTGCGCCTGTACCTGGCCAAGGCCGACGATTTTGCCGAGATCTTCGCCACCCAGCGCTTCGAGGATCACCCCAACCGGGTGCCGGAAAAAATCGAAGCGATCCTGCGCACCACGCGCCAGCCCAGCGAACAGTTCACCAGCCGCTACAGCGGCCTGTATCGGCCGATCTTCAATGACAGCGGCGACCTGGTGGGGGTGATTTTCAGCGGCCTGCTGCGCCACAGCAGCCTGGTGGGGCTGGTCAACCAGAGCAACCTGTTCATCCTGATTTTCCTTCTCAGCTCGGCAGCCTCCCTGGCCGTCGGCTGGCTGGTCTCGCAACGCCTGACCCGGCCCTTGCGCGGCCTGTCCAAAGGCGTGCAAGCGGTGATTGCCGGCGACTACCGACAGCGGGTGCCGGTCAGCGGCGGCGATGAACTGGCCGAGTTGAGCAGCACCTTCAACCACATGACCGAGCGCCTGGGCGAGTTGCAGCACCTGGAGTCGCAACTGCGTCGCCGTGATCGACTGCATGCCCTGGGCGAGGTTGCCATGGGCCTGGCCCATGAAATCCGCAACCCGCTGGGCATTATCAAGACCGCGACCCAGTTGCTGCACCGCCGTGCCGACTTGCCCGACGGCGATAAGCGCCACCTGGAATACGTGATCAGCGAAGTCAGCCGCATCAACGACCTGATCACCGACTTCCTCGATTTCGCCAAGCCCAGCGCGCCCATGCGCTCGACCCAGCCGGCCCGGCCGCTGATGGAAGAACTGATCGGCTTCTGCGAACCGGAACTGGTCCTGCACAAGATCGATGCGCGGATCGACGACCAGGCCCCGGGCGCGACCCTGTACGCCGATGCACGCCAGCTCAAGCAGGCCTGCCTGAACCTGGTCCTCAATGCCATAGACGCCATGCCCGAAGGCGGACGCCTGACCCTGGGCATCGCCCAGGACGAGGACTACACCATCATCAGCGTCACCGACACCGGGCAAGGCATCGAGCCGGACATGCTTGAACGCATCTTCACGCCGTTCGTCACCACCAAGGCCTCGGGCACCGGCCTGGGCCTGGCGAAGGTGTTCTCGATCATGGAAAACCATGACGGGCACATCGAATGCAGCAGTGAAAAAGATGCCGGCGCCACGTTCAGCCTGTACATTCCGGCCAACGGTGAAGATGACGAAGAGGACGCTGATGACGCATAACCTGCTGGTGGTCGATGACGAGCCCAAACTCTGCGACCTGCTGTCGTCGGCCCTGAGCCAGAACGGCATCCAGGTGTTTACCGCCAGCAACGGCCTGCACGCGCTCAAGGTCCTGGAGCAGGAAGACATCGACCTGGTGATCAGCGACTGGCGCATGCCCGGCATGGATGGCCCGCAACTGCTGGCCGAGATCAAGCTGCGCTACCCGCAGTTGCCGGTGATCGTGATGACCGCCTACAGCACGGTGAAAAACGCCGTGCAGTCGATGCGTGACGGCGCCTACGACTACATTGCCAAACCCTTCGATATCGACGAGCTGGACATCACCGTCAGCAAGGCCCTGCAGTTTCGCGACATCCTCAAAGACAACCAGCGCATGCGCGCCGAGCTCGACGAGCACCAGCAGATCGACAGCCTGGTGGGCGACAGCCCGACCTTTCGCCGGGTGTTGCAAGCCGTGGATTCGGTGCGTGAAAGCAGCGCCACCATCCTCCTGACCGGCGAAAGCGGCACCGGCAAGGAAATGGTTGCCCGAGCCATCCACAAGCACGGCAACCGCGCCGGCCGGCCGTTTGTGGCGGTCAACTGCGCGGCGATTCCCGAAGGTCTGCTGGAAAGCGAGATGTTCGGCCACCGCAAGGGCGCCTTCACCGGCGCCGTGGCGGACCGGGTCGGGCGTTTCCAGCAGGCTGACAAGGGCACCCTGTTTCTCGATGAAGTCGGCGACATGCCCCTGGCGTTGCAGGCCAAGATATTGCGCGCCCTGCAAGAACGGGTGATCGAACCGGTGGGCGACCCGCGCGAGCGCAAGGTCGATGTGCGGGTGATCGCCGCGACCAACAAGAACCTGCTCGAAGCGGTGGCCAACAAGGAGTTTCGCGAGGACCTCTACTACCGCCTGAATGTCTTCCCCATCCCCCTGCCCGCCCTGCGTGAGCGGGTCGAAGACATCGCGCCCCTGGCCCGCCACTTCGCCCATACCCTGGGCGCCACCGCCGGCAAACGCATCAGCGGCTTCAGCCCGCAGGCCCTGCAGGCCATGGCCAACTACAGCTGGCCGGGGAATATCCGTGAACTGCAGAACTGCGTCGAACGCGCGACCATCGTCGCCAAGGGTGCAGTGATCGAAGAGAACGACCTGCCCGATTACCTGTTCACCCCAGCACCGGCCGACAGTGCTCCGGGGGTCGCGCTGAGCGCAGGGGCCAGCGTGCCCAGCGACCTGGAAGCGGCCCTGGCCGAGGTGGAAAAAGCCTACATCCTCAGCGCCCTGCAACAGAGCAATGGCGTGCAAGCCGCCGCCGCGCAATTGATCGGCATCTCCGAGCGCAGCTTCTGGTATCGCCTGAAAAAGCTCGGGATCCAGGTCGATAAAATCATTCGCTGAGCCTCAGCCTGTGGCCGCCCCTGCTCACAGCAGGTTCGGTGCGGCCAGGGGTTCGATCTGCGCCCAGTGCGAGGTGTCTTCACGGTGGGCTTGCAGGTACGGCAGCACCGCCGCCAGCAACGGCGCCTTGAACGCCTCCTGGAAACGATGGGCCAGCCCCGGGATCAGCTTCAATTGGCTGCCCTGGATATGCGCGGCCAGGTGCACGCCGTGCATCACCGGCAGCAGCGGGTCGGCGGTGCCGTGCACCACCAGGGTCGGCACCCGCAATTGGTTGAGCAGGGTGACCCGACTCGGCTCGGCGAGGATCGCCATGATCTGACGCTTCACGCCTTCGGGGTTGAATGCACGGTCGTAGGACTCCGCAGCCTGGTGCAACAGCACCTGGCGATCGTCACTGACTTCGGGGCTGCCCAGGGCCGCCAGCAAATCGGCCTGCTGCTCCAGGGCCACCGCGCGGTTTGGCGCACCGCGTCGCGAGAGCAACTGCACCAGCGCCGCATTGGGCGCGGGCAGGCCCTCGGCGCCGGAGCTGGTCATGATCAAGGTCAGGCTTTCCACCCGCTGCGGCGCCATGGCGGCCAGGTGCTGGGCGATCATCCCGCCCATGCTCGCGCCCAGCACATGAAACTGCTCGATATGCAGGGCATTCATCAGGCCCAGGGCATCGTCGGCCATGTCCGTCAGGGTGTAAGGCGCCGCCACCGGCAGGCCGAGCTTGTAGCGCAGGACCTCGAAGGTCAGGTTGGCGCTGTCCGGCACCTGGCGCCAGGTGGACAGGCCCACGTCGCGGTTGTCATAGCGGATCACCCGAAACCCCTGCTGACACAAGGCGACCACCACCTCGTCGGGCCAGTGGATCAGTTGCCCGCCCAGGCCCATCACCAGCAATAACGCCGGGTCCGAGGCACGGCCGATGCTCTGGTACGCCAGGCTGACCTGCTCCAGTTCGACCCGTTGGGTGAGGACATTGACGTCGCAACGCGAAGCGCCAAAAGACAACTGGCCGAGCGTCAGCCCGGCCAGCAACAGCATCATTGAAAAGAATCGTACCCGCATGAACAAACACCGAAACGCAGAACCCCAGTAGAGCGCGAGTCTGATGAAGTCTGTTCAAGCGCGCTGCCACAGTTGCGTGACAGTTTGATGAAGATTGCCCAGCGGTCGTCTTTCGACGACACCTTGTAGCCGCTGCCGATAGGCTCGGGCCGCGTTCGGACGCTGGCCCGTACCCGCGCCGGGGTTCCAACGGGTGTAATCAACCCAACTGGCTGCGCAGTTGCCGGGCGGCGGCGACCATGTTGATCAGGGCCGCTTCGGTCTCGGGCCAGGCGCGGGTTTTCAGGCCGCAGTCCGGGTTGACCCACAACCGCTCGGCAGGGATGCGTTTGACCGCCTTTCTCATCAGCTTGACCATTTCCGCGGTGTCCGGCACCCGTGGCGAGTGAATGTCATACACCCCTGGCCCAATGTCGTTGGGGTAGTCGAACGCCTTGAACGCCTCCAGCAGCTCCATGTCCGAGCGCGAGGTCTCGATGGTGATCACGTCGGCGTCCATGGCGGCAATCGACTGGATCACGTCGTTGAATTCGCTGTAGCACATATGGGTGTGGATCTGCGTCTGGTCCTGCACCCCGCTGGCACTGAGGCGGAACGCCTGCACCGCCCAGTCCAGGTACTCCTGCCACTGCGCCCGGCGCAGGGGCAGGCCTTCGCGGAACGCCGCTTCGTCGATCTGCACGATCTTGATCCCGGCGGCTTCCAGGTCCAGCACTTCATCCCGCAGGGCCAGGGCCAGTTGCTGCGCCTGCACCTTGCGCGACACATCTTCGCGGGGGAAAGACCACATCAGCATGGTCACGGGACCGGTGAGCATGCCTTTCATCACCTTGTCGGTCAGGCTCTGCGCGTATTGAATCCAGTCCACGGTCATGGCCTTGGGCCGACTCAGGTCACCGTAGATCACCGCCGGTTTCACACAGCGCGAACCGTAGCTCTGGACCCAGCCGAAGCGGGTGAACAGGTACCCGTCCAGTTGCTCGGCAAAGTACTCGACCATGTCATTGCGCTCGGCCTCGCCGTGCACCAGCACATCCAGCCCCAGCCTTTCCTGGACCTCCACCGCGTGGCGGATCTCGCTGTGCATGGCATCGGTGTAGTCGTTGGCCGACAACTTGCCCTGCTTGTAGGACTGGCGCGCCAGGCGGATCGAGGCGGTCTGCGGAAAGGAGCCAATGGTGGTGGTCGGGAACAGCGGCAACTGCAAGCGTGCGCGCTGCACGTCGATGCGCCGGGCAAAGGGTGACTGGCGCTGGCTGTCGGCCTCGCGGATCGCGGCGATGCGGGCCTGGACCTGGGCCTTGTGGATACGCGGCGAACGCGCCCGGCTGGCCTGTACTTCACGACTTTGGGCCAAGGCAGACTGAACGCTGGCGGCCTGTGGATCGTTCAGCGCATCACGCAGCACGGCAATTTCGCCGCACTTCTGCACGGCAAACGCCAGCCAGCTCTTCAACTCGGTATCGAGCTGGTCTTCACGCCCCAGATCCACCGGGCTGTGCAGCAACGAGCAGGAACTGCTGACCCAGAGGTTGTCGCCGAAACGTTCCTGGGCCACTTGCAGTTGCTCCAGGGCCTGCTCCAGCTCGCAGCGCCAGACGTTGCGCCCGTTGACCAGGCCCACCGACAGAATCTTGTAGGTCGGCAGGCGATCCAGTACCTGGCCCAGTTGCTCCGGGGCCCGCACGGCGTCGATGTGCAGGCCGTCCACCGGCAGGCCGACGGCCAGGCCAAGGTTGTCTTGCAGGCCGCTGAAGTAGGTCGCCACCAGTTTTTTCAGCGGTGAGTACTGAAGGATGTGATAGGCGCGCTCAAAGGCGCTCTTCCATTCCAGGGGCAGGTCCAGGGTCAGGATCGGCTCGTCGATCTGCACCCATTCCACGCCCTGGGCCTGAAGCCGCTTGAAGATTTCGCCGTACAGCGGCAGCAGGCGCTCCAGCAGCGTGAGCTTGTCGAACTCATTGCCCTTGGCCTTGCCCAGCCACAAGTAGGTCAGCGGGCCGATGATCACCGGTTTGACCTGGTGACCCAGGGCGTGGGCCTCATCGACTTCGTCGAACAGCTGGTTCCAGCTCAGGCTGAACCCCTGGTCAGCGCTGAATTCCGGGACCAGGTAGTGGTAGTTGGTGTCGAACCACTTGGTCAGCTCCTGGGCGTATTGCGCCTGGCCATGCTCGCCGCCGCAGCAGCCGGTGCTGGCGCCACGGGCCATGGCGAACAGGGTGTCGAGGGTCGGCAGGCCCTGGCCGTCCTGGGTGCTGGCGAAACGCTCGGGAATCACGCCGAAGCTCAGCGAATGGGTGAGCACCTGGTCGTACCAGGCGAAATCGCCCACCGGCAGCAAATCGATGCCGGCGGCTTTCTGCAACTGCCAGTGCCGGGCCCGCAGCTCACGGCCGACGCTCAGCAAGGCGCTCTGTTCAAGGTCGCCCTTCCAATAGGATTCGAGGGCTTTTTTCAGTTCGCGGTCAGCGCCGATACGTGGAAAACCGAGGGTGTGGGCCAAGGCCATGAGGTGTTCCTCCCTATAAAAGATGGCGCCATTGTCGACAGCCAGCCCAACATGAGACAAACTCAACCTTTTCGTGTTGATCACAAAATTTATTCATGGAGAACCTGGTGCTCGAAATCCGTCACCTGAAGACCCTGCACGCCCTGCGTGAATCCGACAGCCTGGTGGAAGCCGCCGAGCGCCTGCACCTGACCCAGTCGGCCTTGTCCCACCAGTTCAAGGAACTGGAAGACCGCATGGGCATGCCATTGTTCGTGCGCAAGACCAAGCCGGTGCGCTTCACCAGCGCCGGCCTGCGCCTGCTGCAACTGGCCGATGCCACCCTGCCCCTGCTGCGCGGCGCCGAGCGTGATATCGCGCGCCTGGCCGGCGGCACCGCCGGACGCCTGCACATGGCCATCGAGTGCCACAGCTGCTTCCAGTGGTTGATGCCGACCATCGACCAGTTCCGCGACGCCTGGCCGGAAGTCGAACTGGACCTGGCATCGGGTTTTTCCTTTGCGCCCTTGCCAGCCCTGGCCCGGGGCGACCTGGACCTGGTGGTGACCTCCGACCCGCTGGAGCTGGCGGGCATCACCTACGTGCCGCTGTTCACCTACGAAGCCATGCTCGCGGTGGCCAACCAGCACTCGCTGGCAAGCAAGGCCTACATCGTGCCCGAGGATCTGATCAACGAAACCCTGATCACCTACCCGGTCGAACGCGATCGTCTGGATATCTTCACCCGCTTCCTGGAGCCAGCGGACGTCGAGCCGGCGCAAGTGCGCACCTCGGAACTGACGGTGATGATGATGCAACTGGTGGCCAGTGGGCGCGGCGTGTGCGGCATGCCCCATTGGGCGCTGCATGAATACAGCTCGCGGGGTTACGTCAAGGCCAAGCGCCTGGGGGACAAGGGCTTGTTCGCCACGCTGTATGCGGCGATTCGCGCCGACATGCTGGATGCGCCCTACATGCGCGACTTCCTGCTGACGGCCAAGGACACCTCGTTCTCGACCCTGGACGGGGTCAGCGCCGTTCGCTGATCCGGGCATTCCCGGTGGCGCGGCGTGCGGCGGGTGCCGCTAAAGCTCGCGGGCTTCGCGGCACATATGGATTTTGTCGAAGTAGTCATCGCCGACCCGCACTGCCAGGGATTCGAGGCCTGACTGCATAAAACCGCAGCGACGATACAAGGCGATGGCCGCGTCGCTGCCGGCGGTCACGGTCAGCTGAATCAGGCGCACCTGGGGCTGCTCGCGCGCCTCGGCGAGAACCCCCTGCACCAGTTGGTAGCCCACCCCGCCTTGACGCCAGGCCTGGCTCACATACAGACCGAACAGGGTCGCCTTATGCCGGGCGTGCGCCTCAAGCTCCAGGGCCAGGCCGACAATCCCCACCAGCACCTCGCCCTCGAACGCCCCCAGCAGCAGGTCCAACTCATCGTCCAGGCGCGCCGCCCACCAGGCCAGGGGGATCGCCGCACGGTCGCCGATGCTGGAGGCAAACGCCTGGGGATGGCGCGCGTAGGCTTCCAGGGACAACGCCCGATATTGCGCGGCGTGGCGCCCGTTCAGACGCTGGATAAGCACGTCGCTCACGGCGGGCTCAGGTTCCGCGACCCGGCGCGGGCAGCAGGCGCAAGACCGGGGCGGCCAGTAGCGTCAGCAATGAAGCGGCGGCGAAGATCAGGTCATCGTGGCGTGAAATCATGGCAATCCTCGGCGAGGGCCCAGGTCAGGCCGGGGGTGTCAGCGAGGCACGATAAAACGGCAGGATCAGATCCCTTGTCAATGGCGCCAGGTGCAGGTTGATATCACTGTGCGGGTCGACCCAGCACACCTCCTCGATTTCTGCAGCCGGGGCCACTTCGGCGTCGATCTCCAGCAAAAACACCTCGGCCTGCACCACGTAACCGGGCTCGTTGGCCGCGGGCGCCGAGAACTGGCCGAGAAAGCGCGCCTGGGCCGGATCCACCTGCAAGCCCAGTTCCTCCTCCAACTCCCGCGCCAGGGCGACGGCCGGTGATTCGCGGGCTTCGATCTTGCCCCCCGCCTGCATAAAGGCCTGGGTTCCGCGCTTGCGTACCAGCAGCGTGCGGCCATCCGGGCTGAGCAGGAGGCCGGCGGCGATGTGAATAATGGCGTTCTTGGAGTCGGTACAGGCAGTCATGGGAGCGGGTCGGCCTTGAATGAAAGGCGCAAGGATCCCACGCACGGCCCCTTCGCGTCACGGCGCCAGGGCTGGTTTTTCGCTGCCGGACTGCTCCTGGACCACCCTGACAAATACGCTGTAGCGCGCGCCCTCCATGGTCTCGAAGGCAATCAGCTTGTCCACCAGGGGCAGGTTGAGCACCTTGCCGGCATTGAGCAGGAGCATGCCGTTGTCGGCGTTCAGGTTGCGCGCCAGCAGCATTCCGGCTTGCAGTTCCCGGGTGCCGAGAACCTTGACCGAGGGGTCGCCCAGGGTCACGTCCGTGAGGTAGACCGCGCACACCTGGACAAAGTCTTCGACCAACTGCGGGTCATAGAACTTGCCCGCGAACTTGCGGATAAACACCAGGGCCTCGTCGCTGTTCATCTGCCGCTCGAGGATCAGCCCGCGCTGCAATTCGATGAAATCCACCGCCAGCTTGAGCAAGCGCGAGCCAAAGGGAATGGTTTCGCCCTTGAGGTGATCGGGGAAGCCGCTGCCGTCCCAGTGCTCCTGATGGTGAAGAATCAGCCGGGCCGCATCCTGCATCGGCTCCAGGGTCATCAACAATGATTCGCTCTGCTTCGGATAGGTACGGTACAGCTCGCGGTCGTGGTGGTGCATCAGGTCCGCCGGGGACCTCATCATGCTGTCGCTCCAGCTCAACTTGCCGATGTTGTACAGCGCGGCAGCCATGGCCAGGTCCCGACTGCTGCCTTCGTCCAGGGCGTGCACCCTGCAGTAGGCGCGCACCAGCTCGATGATCTGGCGGTTGGTCTGCTTGGCCGGTGGCAGGCGCTGGTTGACCAGCAGCGAGAACAGCTCGGTGCCGGTCGCATAACTGTGCTTGAGCTCCTCATAGGCCAGGTCGAGCATGTCGGCGGTCTGCTGCAGCTCGGCGGTGCGGGCAGCGACGCGTTTTTCCAGCTGGCTATTGAGGGCCCTGAGTTCGCCGTTGCGGGTTTGCGCGAGGGTTTCCAGGCGCTGGCGCTCACGCTCGCTGTGCTGATGGGCCAGGGCCTGGCGCAGGGTCAGCAGCATCTCCTGGTCGTTCCAGGGTTTGCTCAGGTAGCGGTAGATCTGGCCTTCATTGATCGCCTTGACGATCAGCGCCAGGTCCGGATCGCCAGTCAGCAGAATGCGAATGGTCTGGGGATAGTCCTGATGAATGCGCGCCAGCAGGCTGGCACCGTCCATCTGCGCCAGGTGCGCGGCGCTCATGACCAGGTCGATCGGGTGCTGCGCCATCAGCTCCAGGGCCTGGGCGCTGCCATGGGCCAGGTAAAGGTGGTAGGGCTCTTCACTCAGCAGTTCAGCCAGGCTGGTGAGAACCGAATCTTGCTCGTCAACCAGCAGCACGCCGGACGCTGGTGTGGAAATGGCAACGCTGTGCTCACCCATGGCGACACCTCGGGTCAACATCGATGCACTGATCCTTATTGGAAGGGCAACAGCAATCCGTGTTGTTTGAGCTAAGCGTAGCCAGGTTTCAGCAAGCAATGATGGCTTTTTAATACCACTGATCCGCACACCCGAGCGCACTGCTGCCACCGCAGTGCTCCCGGGGCAGCTGGTTCAGGCGTTCTTGCCGCCCGAACCGAAGGACGCAAAACGCTTGTTGAAACCGGCGATACGGCCTTCGGACTGGGTCTTGCGCTGTTGGCCGGTGTACACCGGGTGCGAGGCGCTGGACACGTCCAGGGTCACATAGGGGTAGGTCTGGCCATCGCTGTGGGCCAGGGTGCGATCGGTGTCGACAGTGGAGCCGATCAAAAAGAACACATCGGCTGCGGTGTCGTGGAACAGCACGGTGCGGTAGGCGGGGTGGATTCCAGGTTTCATCTGTGGCCTCCGAGGGCTTGGCATGTGATTAATACGTTATATAGTAACATATAACGCCCACCCAAACGAGAACCGATTGCAATAAGCGCCAAAGCAAATCGTCTATCCGACCACCGAAACCCGCGGGACAGACGCCAGCGGGTTGCCCCGAGACGGAGATCGCTCGTAAGCTCCACCCTTCGCCAACACCGTGAACCACCCTGAGCGCCCCGACCGCGACAAGCTGGACACCCCGTTCCGGCCCCCGTTGTCTGCCTATTTCCACAGGCCCCGAGCCTGACTGGATTGATGAGTCCGAACCCAAGGAAACCGTATGAGCCTGTCACTCCTGAGCCGCTACGCCTTCTTTGCCGCCTGTGTGATCTTTACCCTCGCCAGCCTGCCCTTTCTTGAACACGACTGGCTGTGGCCGATCACCCTGGTCACTGGCCTGCTCAGCCTGCTGGGTATTTTCGACCTGATGCAAAGCCCTCATGCGGTGCGCCGCAACTACCCGATCCTGGGCAATATCCGTTACCTGGTGGAAGGCATCCGCCCGGAAATCCGCCAGTACCTGCTGGAGTCCGACAGCGACGCCCTGCCCTTCTCCCGGGCCCAGCGCTCCCTGGTCTATTCCCGGGCCAAGAATGAAAGCGCCGACAAACCCTTCGGCACCCTGATCGATGTGTACCAGTCGGGCTTCGAATTCATCGGCCACTCCATGCGCCCGGCGCCCCTGAGCGACCCCAGCAGCTTTCGCGTGATCGTCGGCGGCCCGCAGTGCACCCAGCCGTATTCGGCCTCGGTGTTCAACATTTCGGCCATGAGTTTCGGCTCCCTCAGCGCCAATGCGATCCGCGCCCTCAACCAAGGCGCCAAGCTCGGCAACTTCGCCCATGACACCGGCGAAGGCAGCATCAGCCCCTACCACCGGGAAAACGGCGGCGACCTGACCTGGGAGCTGGGCAGCGGCTACTTCGGCTGCCGCACCGCCGACGGCCGTTTCGACCCGGACCGCTTCGCCGCGCAGGCCCAGAACCCGCAAGTGCGGATGATCGAAATCAAGATGAGCCAGGGGGCCAAACCCGGCCACGGCGGAATTCTGCCCAAGCACAAAGTCACCGAGGAGATCGCCGAGACGCGCGGCATCATGATGGGCGAGGACTGCATTTCGCCGTCACGTCACAGCGCCTTCTCGACGCCGATCGAGCTGATGCAGTTCATCCAGCAACTGCGCGAACTCTCGGGCGGCAAGCCGGTGGGCTTCAAGTTCTGCCTGGGCCACCCCTGGGAATTCATGGGCATCGCCAAGGCCATGCTGGAAACCGGCATCCTCCCGGACTTTATCGTGGTCGACGGCAAGGAAGGCGGCACCGGCGCGGCACCCGTGGAGTTCACCGACCATATCGGCGTGCCGATGCGCGAAGGCCTGCTGTTTGTGCACAACACCCTGGTGGGCCTGAACCTGCGGGACAAGATCAAGCTCGGCGCCAGCGGCAAGATTGTCAGCGCCTTCGACATCGCCAGCGTGCTGGCCATCGGCGCCGACTGGGCCAACTCGGCGCGCGGCTTCATGTTCGCCATCGGCTGCATCCAGTCGCAGTCATGCCACACCAACAAATGCCCGACCGGTGTCGCCACCCAGGACACCCTGCGCCAGCGCGCCCTGGTGGTGCCGGACAAGGCCCAGCGGGTGTTCAACTTCCACCGCAACACCCTCAAGGCCCTGGCCGAGATGCTTGCTGCCGCCGGCCTCGACCACCCTTCGCAACTGGAAGCCAAGCACCTGGTGCGGCGCATGTCGGCCACCGAAATCAAACTGTTCTCGCAGCTGCATGTGTTCCTCAAGCCCGGCGAATTGCTCACCGGCGAGGTGGACGGCGCGTTCTACTCGCGCATGTGGCAGATGGCGCGGGCCGACAGTTTCGAACCCAATGAACAAGCCGCAGCTTGATTGACCGGATTACGTGTGCCCGCCCCGCAAGGGTCGGGCGCAGCGACAAGGATTGCCATGCTCAAAGTCATCGCTGAAGACTTCATCCTCCCCGAACACCTCGACACCGTACGCCCGTGGTACACCGAGCTGGTGGAAAAAACCCGCCAAGAACCGCTGTGCATTGCCTACGAGCTGTTTGTCGACCAGAAAGACCCCGGGCACTTTATCTTTATCGAGCTGTGGCCCGACCAGGCAGCACTGGATGCCCACTGCCGGACGGAGCACTTCACCCGGCTGGTGCCGCAGATCAATCAGTTCCAGGCCCGGGACTGCCGGGTGCTGCTGATGAACCCGTTCTGATACGCCCCCTTACGCTGACCGGACCACCGAAAGCACCGCCCCCCCTGCCCCTTTCGGAGTGACCCCATGCCGTTATTACCCTTTGACTCACTGGCCAGCCAACTGCCGGGCACCTGGCGCTCGCAAGTGCTTGGCCAGGTCGGCCCCGCACGCATCAAGGTGCTGCGCATGGACCCGCAGGCCTACATCGAAGAAACCCACGACTACAACGAAGGCCTGCTGGTCACCAGCGGCTGCCTGCAACTGACGGTGGCCGGCGAGCCGGTGACCGTGGAGGCTGGCCAGATGTACCTGGTGGAAGCCGGCGTGCCCCACGCGGTGCTGGCTGGCAGCCATGGCACCCTGGTGATCATTGACCTGTAGCGCGCAACCCTCGGCGCTACTCGGCAGGCAGCGGCCTGGGGCCCCAGATTGACTCCAGGGTCCGGCCGATCGCCAGCAGGCGCGCGTCGCTGCCCGGCAAGCCATCGATCTCCATGGCCACAGGCAAGCCGCTGTCCGCCCCCAACCCCACTGGCAGGCTCAGGCCGGGCATGTCGACCTGGCTGCCGGGGTCGGTGTTACGAATGATCCGGGCAAAATGCTGCGCGCTGCTGGCCTGTTCGTCGGCCTTGATCGCCACCTCGGGCACCGTGGGGAAGACCAGCGCATCCAGCTGGTGATCGGCGAAAACGCTGTGATAGAGCTCGCGCAAGGCCGGCAGGTGGCGAGTGATTGCCTCCTGATAGGCCTCGGCACCGGGCTGCAATTGCCCGTCCGGCCCCGGCACCCGCCCAGGCACGATCATCCGGGTAAAGATGGCCTGGACATCGGGGCTGGCGATGCCCTCGACCAAGGCCTCGAACGACACCCCGGCGGCCTGTTCCTGCAGATACGCGGTTAGCGCCTGGCGCGTCTCCATGATCACCACCGGCAGCGCGACCTTGGCATGCAATTGGGTCAGCCCGGGCATGGCCACTGGCACCAGCTGCACCCCGGCCAGGCGCAGTTTTTCCAGGGCTGCCCGGGCCTGGGCGGCGACTTCAGGGTCCAGGTCGGCCCAGTGGAAATCCGCCACCCCCAGCCTGATGTGTGACGCGGGCACAGGCGTTGCGGCCAGTGCCGGGGCGCCACTGAGGATGGCATCGAGCAGCACAATGTCGCCCAGGGAATTGGCCATGGGGCCAGGGGTGTCACGCCGCGGCGAGATCGGCGTGACGCCCTGGCCGCTGTAGCGACCCACGGTCGGGCGAAAGCCGACGCAGCCATTCAGGGCGCAGGGTTCGCGCGATGAGCCGCCGGTATCGGTGCCCATGGCGATCGGGATCAGGCGCGCGCCCAGCGCCGCCGCACTGCCTGAAGATGAGCCACCGGCAATCCGCGATGGATCGAATGCGTTGCGCACGCCCACCGTTGCCCCATGGAACGCCCGGTTGTAGCCACTCGCGCCAAATGACAGTTCGTGCATGTTGGTCTTGCCCAGCACAATCGCGCCGGCAGCCTGGAGCCTGTCGATCAGCGGCGCATTGTGGGCCGGAAAGAAACCGGCCAACGCTGGAGTGCCCGCGCTGTTGGCAAAGCCCTTGACCTGGATATTGTCCTTGATGGCGATGGGCACGCCGCCCAGGGGCAGGCAGCCCTGGCCCGCGGCCAGGCGCGCATCGGCGGCACGCGCCTGGGTCAGCGCGGCCTGCGGCGCCAATGAAATAAAAGCGTTGAGCTCGGGTCGCGCCTCGATACGGGCCAGCCAGAAAGCCACCACCGTCGCACTCGAGACCTGGCCCTCGCAGATCGCACGGGCCGTGTGTTCAGCGCTCAACGACAGCAGGTCCAGCGGCGCTTCGACAGCAGGCGTGGCACCGCTGGCCAACAGGCCAAGCGCCAATAGGCAGAGTCGGGTATTCATAACGATCCTGGGTATCGGTCGAGCTCCACCATGGCGCTCGGAGCCCGCATTAATGCCTCGCCGGAGACCCGTCAGACATCCTCAGGATTGAGGAGGCGCGCCATGCCGTGCCCGCCACAGCGCCAGTTCGGTACGATTGCGGGCCCCGGTCTTGGCCATGGCGTTTTTCAGGTGGGTGCGCACGGTGGTGAAGCCGATATTCATCAAGCGGGCAATCTGCTTGTCGCTGCAGCCCTGGGCCACATGCCCCGCCACCCGCTGCTCGCGTGCCGTCAGCAGCGGCGCCGCACCGGCTTCTAGCACCAGGGCTTGCTGCAAATAAGGGTTCAGCGCATCCAGCAGGCACACTTCGCGCTGGCCGAACGCCGGCTGACCAGCGCCGCGCCAGACCCGGAAATCCCCCAGGTCGCGCTCCTGATCGAACACGAACAGATTGATCCCATGGTGCATGCCACAGGGCTGGAGAAACTCACGGTAATGGGCCCCCTGCTCCAGCTCCCGCCGGCTGATGACCTCATCGACCCGGGTCGCGCGCCGCCGAGCCCGCAGTAACGGGGTGATCCTGTCGTGCAGGTGCACGCGTTGCTCGTAGTCGCGCAGGCGGCTGGCCTCGATATTGATCGCGGTGCCCTGCAGCGACCGGTTCAGCCGGCTGTCCCAGATATAAGAGGCGGCAAAATCGGCCCGCAGCAACTGCGCAAGGTCACCCAACACCTGCTCCCGTACGGATGGGCCTGTTTCCGCGCTGCGCAGGCGCCACACAATGCTCGCGAACAACTCGACTTCAGGACCGGTCATTTTTACGCTGTGCATCGCAGTACTCCCTGATCTGACATTGATGACCCTGCGCCGGGGTAAAGCTGCCCTGTGCCTCGGACTCGTCCGATTAGCCCCCGGGCGCTGCTCCGCCCTTTGCAATTGGCGAGCAATCACGCCACCCTGCGCGCCGCCGATAGGTGGCGCGCAACCTTTTGCGCCGCCCGCGACTCCTTATTAGACCTTCGCTCAAGAGCCCGACGCCATGCTTAACGGACGCGACCCGCGCATCGACTTCTTTCGTGGCCTGGCGCTGATCTTCATTTTCTGGGATCACGTGCCGCAGAACCCCCTGGCCCAATTTACCCTGCGCAATATCGGTTTCAGCGACGCGGCGGAAATCTTCGTATTCCTTGCCGGCTACGCGGCGGTACTGGCCTACGGCAAGGTCGTGCAGCGCGATGGCTACCTGGTGGCCTGCGTGAAAATCCTGCGCCGGGCCTGGGTCCTGTATGTGGTGCATATCTTCCTGCTGGCGCTGCTGATGGGCATCGTGTTCTTCGCCAACAGCCATGTGCAGACCCGCGACCTGGTGCAGGAGATGGGCTTGCAGTACTTCCTCACCCACCCGCAACAGGCGTTGATGGATGAGTTGCTGCTGCGCTTCAAACCCAGCCTGATGGACCCCTTGCCGCTGTATATCCTGCTGTTGCTGGGCCTGCCGCTGGTGCTGCCGATGCTGCTGCGCAGGGCGCAGTATGTGGTCGGGCTGTCAGTGGTGCTGTACCTGCTGGCGCCCTGGTTCCAGTGGAACCTGGCGGCCCAGGAAGGCGGCGTCTGGTTCTTCAACCCGATGGCCTGGCAGCTGCTGTTTATCCTGGGCGGCGCCGCGGCCATCCATGGGCAAAGGCCCGGGTTGGCTGAGCGGCGGCCACTGCGCCGGCAGCCGATGTTTGTCGGTGCTACGGCGTATCTGCTGCTCAGCGGATTGCTGGCCCTGTCCTGGAAATGGCCCGAAGTGCACGACGCGTTCATGCCCAGGATGCTCGGCGAATGGCTGTACCCGATCAGCAAGACCAACCTGTCGCCCTTGCGCCTGCTGCACTTCCTGGCCCTGGCCTATGTCACGGCCAGGTTGCTGCCGGATATCGGCTGGACGCGCCACTGGCTGGCGCAGCAGTGCGCGCGCATGGGCCGCTACTCGCTGGAGGTGTTCTGTTTTGGCGTATTGCTGGCGCCCCTGGCGGACATGCTCAACGCCCAGGCGGACGATGCCCTGGCCATGCAGCTGTTCAGTGCTGTGCTGGGGGTCGCGCTGATGGTAGCGCTGGCATCCTGGCTGGACTTCAACAAGCGCCTGAGCCAGCCGGCCCACGCGGCCATCGCTTAGCCGGCGCAGGACGTTGGCGCCCTGCCCGACGGCCCTTTATCGGGCGCCATAAAAAAGCCCCGGTCACTGGACCGGGGCTTTTTCATTCAGGGACGCGCGGGTTACAGCGTCGAGCCTGCCGAAGCCTGGCGGGCTTCAGTCGGTTGCAGCTTGAACACATAGAACAGCACCGTCAGCAGCACCAGGAACGCCGGCCCGACGTACAGCGCGACACGGGTTTCCGGGAAGTAGGCCATCAGCCCCACCACCAGAACCAGGAACGCCAGGGCCAGGTAGGAACTGACCGGGTACAGCCACATGCGGTATTTCAAGGCCGCACGCTCGGCAACGCTCAGGCCTTTGCGGAACTTGAGCTGGGCCAGGAGGATCATGACCCAGGTCCAGATCGCGCCGAAGGTGGCAATCGCGGTCACCCAGACGAACACCTTCTCAGGCGCCAGGTAGTTGAGCAGCACGCCCAGCAGCAAGGCACCGATCGACAGCAGCAGAGCACGCCGTGGCACACCGTTGCTTGAAGTCTTGGCGAAGCCGGCAGGGGCCTGACCGTTCTGCGCCAGGCTGTAGAGCATGCGCCCGGTGCTGAAGATGCCGCCGTTGCAGGACGACAGCGCAGCGGTGATCACCACGAAGTTGATGATGCCGGCAGCGGTCTTGATCCCCAGGCGCTCGAAGGTCATCACGAACGGACTGCCCTGGGTGCCGATTTCGTTCCACGGGTAGATCGACAGGATCACGAACAGTGCGCCGACGTAGAACAGCAGGATGCGCCAGAACACCGAGCCGATGGCATTGGGAATGGTCTTCTGCGGGTTCTTCGCTTCACCGGCGGTCAGGCCGATCATCTCCACACCCAGGTAGGCAAACATCACCATCTGCAGCGACATCAGCACGCCGCTGATGCCATTGGGCATGAAGCCGCCGTGGGTCCACAGGTTGGAAATGCCCAGCGCCACGCCGTCGTTGCCGAAACCGAAGGCGATGATGCCGATGCCACCAATGACCATGGCAATGATGGTGACGATCTTGATCAGGGCAAACCAGAACTCGAACTCACCGAAGGCCTTGACCGCGATCAGGTTGATCGAACCCATGCTGATCAACGCCGCCAGGGCCCAGATCCAGCGCGGCACATCGGGGAACCAGATCCCCATGTACACCGCCACGGCGGTGATTTCCGCGACGCAGGTCACCAGCCACAGGAACCAGTAGTTCCAGCCGGTGAGAAAGCCTGCCAATGGGCCCAGGTAGTCTTGTGCATAACGGCTGAACGAACCTGCGACCGGGTTATGCACCGCCATCTCGCCGAGGGCGCGCATGATCACCAGAATCGCCAGGCCGCCGATGATGTAGGACAGCATGATGGCCGGACCAGCCATTTCAATGGCCTTGGCCGAACCGAGGAACAGGCCGACGCCGATACAGGCGCCAAGCGCCATCAAGCGAATATGCCGTTCGCCGAGTTCGCGTTTTAGCGGGCCGCCCTGAGCGGTCTCGCCTTGGGGCAGGTGATTGCCAACTGGCATAGGGATACAACCTCATCTTGTTATTGGATATGAGCCACCGAGTCTGCGAAGCACAGGCGGATAACCTGTACGAGCTCTACCGGCCCGACCTTGTGGATCGAACCGTCTGGCCGGACAAACCGGCGAGATCAGCGGGGCGAGCAGTATAAAAAGCTCCCTACAGGGCTTTTCACTCTATAAGTAGCTAAATTCAGCGAGAAATCTCGGCAATAACCCTTTTCACGGAGGAGCATTACCTGGAGATCTGGCCGAGAGTCATTTTTAAACGGCGCCGAGTATTGCACAGCAATGGTGCAGCGTCATGCCCCTACCTAGGCCGTATTTACCGGCGCGAAGGCTCTATCACAGGCCTCAGGCCGACGCTTCGGGGCTTAGTGGGCTCTCAGATCGGAGAGGCATGCCGCGTGCTCAGCCTTTGCGACTGCTGCGCAGTCGAGTGCGAGCAAGCTCCCTCGCCATAAACGGCCGTGTCGGGCCTGGCTAACTGCAAGCGCTCAGTTGCCCTCAGCCACGTTGCGGTGAGGGAGCTTGTGCCTTCGCCACAAGGCTGAAATATCTATAAACGAGGCATGGCCCCCACTTCGAGGTCAAGCTGCTAGCGTCCAGGATTCATTTGTTCAGAACCTGGAGGCAATGGAATGCCGCACCGTCCACAGTCCCATCGATTGCGCCACGGCCGGCACTCTGAAAGCGGCCGGGCCTATCTCATTACCACCGTGGTCTACCGTCGACGCCCCTTGTTTTCCGACTGGCGCTTGGGACGGCTGGTGGTCGCCGAGCTGAAACGGGCTCAGGATTGCGGTCAGGTCGAATCGCTGGCCTGGGTGCTGATGCCGGGTCACCTGCATTGGCTGCTGCAACTCGAAAAAGCCACGTTGCCCCAAGTGGTCCAGGCAGTGAAATCCCGTAGTACCCATCAAATCAATCGACGTCTCGGTTCCGATGGGCCCTTCTGGCAAAGCGGCTATCACGACCGGGCCGTCCGTGACGGCGAAGACTTGCAACACATCGCACGCTACATCGTCGCCAACCCCTTAAGGGCCGGCTTGGTGAAAAAGGTTGGCGACTATCCACTCTGGGATGCCTGCTGGCTATAAACGCTCGTTTTTAATCCCCCTTGTGGCGAGGGAGCTTGCTCCCGCTCGACTGCGCAGCAGTCGCAAAACCTGAGTACGCGGTGTGGTTGATAGGCCTTTGGGGCCGCTGCGCGCCCCAGCGGGAGCAAGCTCCCTCGCCACAGGGGGGTAGAAAGATCGCTTTGACAATTTTTTCAGCGGCGCCAAGCACCGACTAAGCTTCATGCAAGTCCGATCAATCTGCGTGAATGGATCAATCGACTATGGGCGCTTTATGGCAGACCGATTCAAGTAAACCCCAGGTGCCCACTGATCGTGCGGATGAAGCGCCCCCTGCCCAAAAGCGCCGTCCGCGGCGCCATGCCTGGCGCCTGTTCTGGTTATTGCTGCTGTTGACCCTGATTGCCCTCGGGTTTGCCGCAGCCCGCGAGATTCGCACTTCGAAGCTGCAAGCCCGTGAGTTCAGTCGATTCGCCAAGGACCTCAGTTACTCGGTACAACCCGGGGCCAGCGATGCGGTGCTGTATCCCGGCGCCGGGCCCTTTGACAAACGCCTGGGTTACAGCGCCATGGGCGAGTTTCTGCCGCGCCTGCTCAAACGCGGTTACCTGATTGAGTCCCAGGCGCGGTTCTCCCCCGCCTTGATGGACTACAGCGAGCAGGGATTTTTCGTGCCCTATGCCGAGAAGATTCAGGCAGGACTGTCGATCACCGACTGCCGCGCCGCGCCGCTGTATCAATTCAACTACCCGCAACAGCTGTACTCCAGTTTTGCCGCGATCCCGCCGCTGGTGGTGCACAGCCTGCTGTTCATCGAAAACCGCGACCTGCTGGATGCCAGCCAGCCCTTGTCCAACCCTGCCGTGGACTGGCCGCGCTTCGGCAAGGCCGCCTGGTCCCAGTTGGCCAAGCTTCTGCACCTGCCGGGGCAGACCGCCGGCGGCAGCACCCTGGCCACCCAGCTGGAAAAATATCGCCATTCGCCGGACGGCCTCACGGTCTCGGGCGGTGAAAAGCTGCGGCAGATGATTTCCGCCAGCGTGCGCGCCTATCAGGACGGCCCGCAAACCCTCGAAGCCCGCCAGCGAGTGGTGCGCGACTACCTCAATAGCGTGCCGCTGTCGGCGGTGCCCGGGCACGGCGAAGTGCATGGCATGGCCGAGGGGTTACGGGTCTGGTACGGCGCCGACTTCAGCCAGGTCAACGCGCAGCTGGCGAGTACCGCCAGCGACCCGCCAAGCCTCGCGCAACGTGGCTTGGCCCTGCGTCAGGTGCTGTCGCTGATGATTGCCCAGCGCCGGCCCTCGCATTACCTGGCCAAGGGCCGCAGCGAGCTGGCCGACCTGACCGATAGCCATATCCGCCTGCTGGCGCAGAGCGGCGTGATCGACCCGGCCCTGACCGCCGCGGCCCTGGCCAGCAAGGTCAGCTACCGCGACTGGCAACAACAACCGACCCTGCAACCGATCGAGACCAACAAGGGCATCAGCGCGGCCCGCAGCCGCCTGGCCAACCTGCTCAACCGACCGCTGTATGACCTGGATCGCCTTGACCTGTCGGCCACCAGCACCTTGCAAAGTGACCTGCAACGCCAGGCCACCGACTACCTCAAGCACCTGGCTGACCCGGCCTTTGCCGGGCAGATCGGCCTGCTCGGCGAGCGCCTGCTGACCCCCGCCAGCACCACCCAGGTGCGTTACAGCTTCACCTTGTTCGAACTCACCGCCGACGGCTCGCGGGTACGGGTGCAGACCGACAGCACCGACCAGCCCTTCGACATCAACGAAGGCAGCAAGCTGGAACTGGGTTCCACCGCCAAGCTGCGAGTGCTCACCACTTACTTGCAGATCATCTCCGAGCTGCACGACCGCTACGCCGATCAATCCGCCGCGGCCTTGAAGAAAACCGAAGTCTCCGACCAGGATCGGCTGAGCCGCTGGGCCGTCGACTACCTGATCCAGAACAGCGACCGCAGCCTGCCGAAAATGCTCGACGCGGCCCTCGACCGCACCTATTCCGCCAGCCCTGGGGAAGCCTTTTTCACCGGCGGCGGGCTGCATCACTTCCATAACTTTCGCAACGAAGACAACGGCCGCAGCCCCAGCCTGCGCGACGCCCTGCGGGAGTCGATCAACCTGCCGTTCATTCGCCTGATGCGTGACCTGGTGCGCTACAGCACCTATGGCGGTCCCGAAAACAGCGCGCAGTTGCTCAAGGACGACGGCGACCCGCGGCGCCAGGAATACCTGGCCAGGTTCGCCGACCGCGAGGGCACATCCTTCCTGCTGCGGTTCTGGAAGAAGTACCGCAACAAGGACACCCAGGCGCGCCTGGAAACCTTCCTCGACAGCATGCACCCCACCGCCATCCGCCTGGCCGCGGTGCACCGCTACCTGCTGCCGGACGCCAGCCAGGACAGCTTCAACAGCTTCGTGCGGTCCCATCTCAAAGGCGTCAAGCAGCCGGAAAAACTCACCGATGAGCGCCTGGACAAGCTCTACGCCAGTTACGGCCCCGGTGCCTACGACCTTCCCGACCAGGGCTATATCGCCAAGGTCCACCCCCTGGACCTGTGGCTGCTGGGTTACCTGCTGAACAACCCCGACGCCAACTTCACCCAGATCGTCAAGGCCAGCGAGTTCGAGCGCCAGGAGGTGTACAGCTGGCTGTTCAAGAGCCGGCACAAGAGCGCCCGCGACAGCCGCATCCGCACCATGCTGGAGATCGAAGCCTTCCTCGATATCCACCAGCGCTGGCAACAGGTCGGCTACCCGTTCGACCACCTGGTGCCGTCCCTGGCCACGGCCATCGGCAGCTCCGGCGACCGCCCGGCCGCCCTTGCCGAACTGGTGGGCACCATCCTCAACGATGGCGTGCGCCTGCCGACCCTGCGCATCGACAGCCTGCACTTTGCCGCCGACACCCCTTATGAAACCCGGCTGCTCAATGACCCCGACAAGGGCAAGCGAGTGATGCCTTCAGAGGTCGCCACCGCGCTGCGCGGCGCCTTGTCCCAAGTGGTGGATGCCGGCACCGCGAAGCGGGTCTCGGGCAGTTTCAAACTGGCCGATGGCACGCCACTGGCCATGGGCGGCAAGACCGGCACCGGCGACAACCGCATCGAGGCCATCGGTGCCGGTGGGCGGGTGCTGAGCTCGAAGTCGATCAACCGTACCGCGACCTTTGTGTTCTACATCGGCGATCACCACTTCGGCACCCTCACCGCCTTCGTTCCGGGCGCCAGCGCCCAGTCCTTCAAATTCACCTCGGCGCTGCCAGTGCAAGTGCTCAAGGGCATGGCACCGATCCTGATGCCGTACCTGCAACCCGGCAGCAACAGCCAGTGCCTGGGCAGCGTGGCTCAACGCTGAGTTCCCCCCTGACAGCGCCGTAACAGGTGGCCGCGCTCGTCTCACAGCCGTCCCGCGATTCCGACTTTTCAAGCACGATGCAAGACACTTGCCCGTCTTTTCGAGGCCTGGGGCCTCAGTCCTCGCCAACTTGCTCTCCGACCAACGGCGGCTCTGTGCTGCACAGAAGGGCTTGCGTCTTTCTTAAGATATATCTTAAGTTATGTCTAAACCCGAAGAGAGAAGAGAAAATGAGAGAGCACCACCCCCATCACAGAGAACATGGCGACGGCCATGACGGCTTCGAAAAACGCCCCGGTCGCGAGCGCGGCGGGCGCGGGCCCCGGGTGTTCGCCCCCGGTGACTTGAAACTGCTGCTGTTGGCGCTGATCGCCGAGCAGCCGTGCCACGGCTACGACCTGATCCGCCAGATCGAGGGCATGTTCGACGGCGCCTACAGCCCCAGCCCCGGCGTGATCTACCCGACCCTGACCTTTCTGGAAGAAAGCGAAATGATCCAGGGCGATGCCGAAGGCGGCAAAAAACGCTACAGCGTGACGGAGGCCGGTCGCCTGTCACTGCACGATCAGGCGATTGCCCTGGAAGGCGTGCGCATGCGCATCGACGTCAGCAAGCGCTCGCTGCGCGGCCACGACCGCCCGCCGCAGATCCACGAAGCGGTGCATAACCTGCGCCACGCCCTGCAATTGCATCACGGGCGCTGGAGCCCTGAAGAAATCCTGCGGGTCAGCGACCTGCTGAACAATACCGCCAGGGCCATCGTCGATGGCCCGGCCAGTCAACCTGCTCAGGAGCAAGCTGAATGACCGTCGATACTTCGCAAACCATTCACCGGGTCAGCCATGAAATCAAACGCCGCCGCCTGCAAGTGCTGCGGGTCGTCGACCTGACCCCGCGCATGCGCCGCATCACCCTGGGTGGGCCGGAACTGGCGGGGTTCGTCAGCCTGGGCAGCGACGACCACGTGAAGTTGCTGTTCCCGCAGAACGCCGAGCAACAGGCCGCCCTGGAAAACCTGGTACTGGGCGCTGGCAAGGACAACGGGCCGATGCCCGCCATGCGCGACTACACCCCACGTCGTTACGACCTGGAGCGTGGCGAGTTGGATATCGATTTCGTGCTGCACGGCGACGGCCCTGCCTCGACCTGGGCCGAACAGGCCAGCCCCGGCCAATACCTGCACATCGGCGGGCCCCGTGGCTCGATGATCGTGCCGGACATCTTCGACAGCTACCTGCTGATCGGCGATGAGACCGCACTGCCTGCCATCGCCCGGCGCCTGGACGAACTGCCTGCAGGGCGCCAGGTGCTGGCGGTGATCGAAGTGGCCAACGCCGCCGAACGCCAGCCCCTGGAGAGCGCGGCGCAGGTCGAGGTGATCTGGGTTGAACGTGACAGCGGCCAGCAGGACCTGATCAGCACCGTGCGCCAGTTGCAGGTCCCGACGGGCAAGCTCTACGCCTGGGTCGCCACCGAAAGCAAGGTGTCGCGCCAGATCCGCCGCGTGTTGCTCGACGAACATGCCCTGAATGAAGAATTCGTCAAAGCGGCCGGCTACTGGCGCCTTGACGGCAGCGACGACGAGTAACCCGCCTAACCCTTGGGCTCGCGCCGCCCCAGCCAACGATCAACGCCCAGCAGCACCAGGGAAATCAGGACAAAACCCAGCAGGATCCCCAGGGCGTTGATAAACACCTGGGGATAACCCAGCTTGTCCACGTTGATGAACGGATAAGGGTAAAGCCCCAGCAAATCGCCGCGCAGCAACAGGTAAGCGAAATACAGCAGCGGGTAGATCGTCCACAGCCCGACATGCCCCAGGCGCAAGCTGCCTTTGGGCACACACCCCAGCCAATACAGCAGAAACAGCAGCGGCATCACGTCGTGCAGCAACTCATCGGCCAGCCACTGCCAGCCCTGGGGATGCCATAAGTGGCGCAGCAACAGGCTGTAGGCCAACCCCACCAGCAGCATGCTCGCGGCTATCGCGGTGCCGACCCAGGGCCGCAGCAAAAACTGCTGGCCCCTGGAGATCCGCAGGTTCAGGGCGCAGGTCAGCACGCTGGCTGCCAGGGTATTGCTGAGCACGGTGAAAAAACTGAAAAAATTCACCAGCCCACCCAGCAAGCTGGCTTCGGCGTTCCAGCGCGACAGCAGGATCAGGTACAGCTGAATCGTCAGCCCCAGCCAGCCGAGCACGGCAGCGCCGGCCATCAGGCTGCGCCGGTAGCGCGAGAGGCAAAGCGCTGCGGCAAGCATTACGCGGTCCTTAAAGCGGGCGTTTGGTGCGCTGCAGCTTCACGTACAGCTGCTCGACTTTCTCCCGGGCCCACGGGGTTTTACGCAGGAACGTCAGGCTCGACTTGATACTCGGGTCGCTTTTGAAGCAACGGATATCGATGCGCTCGGCCAGCCCCGACCATTCGTAGTGCTGCACCAGCGCCTTGAGGATCTGTTCCAGGGTCACGCCATGCAGCGGGTCGGTAGTGGTGACGGTCATGCCAGGCCTTTGAGCGAAGGGAAAAGGAAGCCGCGCACCTTAGCCGAGGCCATGCGCCCGCGCCAGAGCGCTGACCTAACTGTAGCCGCTGCCGAAGGCTGCGCTGGCCAGCACCGATGCCGTGGGCGTAACAGTTGAACGCAGACTAGGCCCTACAGAAAGCGCGAGGGGGATTTTCCAGGCAGCAGTAAAAGTTCCTGGCTTTTCGAAATAAAAGAGATGTTATATTGTATCAAATCATAATAACTCACCCGCACTCAGGGCACCCCCGTGTCCAGCCTGTTTTCTGTCTCGAAGCGCTCTGCGCAACGCTTGCCAAGGAATGACCGATGTCTCTCTCAGCCCCCCGCCCTTCTCGCTCTCTGCTGTGGCGCCTGTCGCCGCTGTCCGCCGCCTTGCTGATCGCCTCCCAAGCCCACGCCGTGGAATTGCCGCCGCAAGTGATCACCGCCAACCCGCTGGGCAGCGCGCAATTGGCTGCGCCAAGCACCGTACTGGAAGGTGATCAACTGACCCTGGAACAAAAAGGCAGCCTCGGCGAAACCCTGAACAAACAACCCGGCGTGTCGTCGTCGTACTTCGGCCCCGGCGCCAGTCGCCCGATCATTCGCGGCCTGGACGGCGATCGCATTCGGGTCCTGCGCAATGGCGTCGGCGCCCTGGATGCCTCGTCGCTGTCTTATGACCACGCCGTGCCCCTGGACCCGGTCAACGTCGAACGTATCGAAATCGTCCGTGGCCCGGCGGCCCTGCTCTACGGCGGCAGCGCGATTGGTGGGGTGGTCAACAGCTTCGACAATCGAATCCCCACCGCCTCCATCGAGGGCATCCACGGCGCCGGTGAATTGCGCTATGGCGGCGCTGACACCACCCGCAGCAGCGCCGGCAAGCTGGAAGCCGGCGACGGCACCTTCGCCCTGCACCTGGACGCCAACTCACGGCAGTTCAATGACCTGAAAATCCCCGGCGACGCCCGCAGCCGCCATGCGCCCCCCAGCGAAGACGGCGCCGCCAAGAACGGCCGCCTGGGCAACAGCGACGGGCGCCAGGACGGCGGAGCCATCGGCGGTTCCTACACCTGGGACGACGGTTATGCCGGCCTGTCCTACAGCAACTACGACTCTAACTACGGCTCCCCGGCCGAAGAAGACGTACGCATCCGCATGAAGCAGGATCACTACGCCTTCGCCTCCGAGTTGCGCAACCTGCAAGGCCCGTTCAGCTCGGTGAAACTCGACGCCGGGTACACCGACTACGAACACCGCGAGATCGAAGGCGGCGAAACCGGCACCACCTTCAAGAACAAAGGCTATGAAGCCCGGGTTGAAGCGCGGCACCTGCCCCTCGGCCCACTCAATGGCGTGATCGGAGCACAAGTCAGCCGCAGCGAATTTTCCGCCCTGGGTGAGGAAGCCTTCGTACCCCAGACCGATACCAACAGCGGCGCGCTGTTTATCCTCGAAGAGATGCAAGCCAGCGAACGCCTCAAGCTCAGCCTCGGCGGGCGCCTGGAGCACACCACGGTCGACCCGGACGGCAAAGGCAACGAGCGCTTCGCCAACGCCAACCGCTCCAGCAGCTTTACCGCCGGCAGCCTGTCATCCGGCGCGGTCTATACCCTGACGCCAATCTGGTCCCTGGCCGCCACCCTCGGCTACACCGAGCGCGCCCCGACGTTCTACGAGCTGTACGCCAATGGCGCCCATGTGGCCACCGGTACCTATGAAGTCGGCGACGCCAAACTGTCCAAGGAAAAAGCCGTGTCCAGCGACCTGGCCCTGCGTTTTGACAACGGCACCCACAAGGGCAGCTTCGGGGTGTTCTACAGCCACTTCTCCAATTACATCGGCTTGCTCGGCAGCGGTCGCACCTTGAATGACGAGGGCGAGGAAGACGCCGACGGCATCCCGGAATACACCTATTCCGGCGTGCGGGCACGTTTCGTCGGGTTCGAAGCCCAGGATCGCTGGCAGCTTGGTGAAAGTACCTACGGTAAGTTCGCCCTGGACCTGTCAGGCGACTACACCCGAGCCACCAACCTCGAAAACGGCCAGGCCCTGCCACGGATCGCCCCCCTGCGTTTGAACAGCGGCCTGTTGTGGGAACTGGATCGCTGGCAAGCACGCCTGGATGTGGAGCACGCCGCCGGCCAGGGTCGCGTCCCGGACAACGAAAGCGGCACCGATGGCTACACCACCTTCGGCGCCAGCGCCGGGTATCGCTTCGATATCGGCAGCAGCCAGTGGCTGGCCTTTGTCAAAGGCGAGAACCTGACCAACCAGACCGTGCGCTACGCCAGTTCTATCCTGCGCGACATCGCGCCGGCGGCCGGGCGCAGCGTGGAAGTGGGCTTGCGGACCACCTTCTGAACCTGAGGCAGCAGGGCTCACTGGCGACGCCTGCCTGATGGATCGCGGTGACTGCATAGGCGGCCACTGCATGCCGGACGCGAGCACGCTCCCCCGTCAAAGGGGAGCGGTGGCTCAGTAGTAACGGCGGGGATCGGTCTCGATCAGGCTCGCCAACTGGGTCAAGGCAAAGCGCAATTCACCCTGGGTGGTGGGCGACATCAGCACCACCCGCACGCAGCGGGAGTTGCCCCCGCGCTCGGCCTCGAACTGGCTGCCACTCAATACCAGCACGCCATTGGCCCGGGCCAGGTGGGTGAACTCGTCCGCGCTCCAGGGCTCGGGCAGGGTCAGCCAGATGTGGTAGCAGTGAGGCTGGGTCTGGAGTTCAAACCCTGCAAACACCTCCCGGGCAATGGCCTGGCGCGCCGCCGCCTCAGTGCGCTGGGTCTGCACCAGCTTGCGGTCCAGACCTTCGCTGATCACATTGCTCGCCAGCTGCGCGGTCAACGGCGACGGCATCCACACACTGCTGCGCACCATGGAGGTCAGGCGCGACAGCAGTTTCGGCGGGCTGTACAGGTAACCGACCCGCAGGGCCGGCATGATCGCCTTGGACAGGCTGGTCAGGTACACCGAACGTTCGGGGGCAAAGCTGGACAAGGGTTTGATCGACGGGTCGGTGGCCAGAAAGCCATAGATGTCATCGTCCAGAATGATGAAGTCGAACTCCTCGGCCAGTGCCGCGATCTGCGCCCGACGCTGCTCGGACATGATGGCCGCCGTAGGGTTCTGGCAGGTCGCGACGCACACCAGCATCGCCGGTTTTTCCCGCAGGCAGAGTTCACGCAGAGCCTCGGGGATGATCCCCTCCTCATCCATTGCCACCCCGCGCAGGCGTCGCTCCAGGCCATGGGCCAGGGAGATGATGCCCGGATAGCACAGGGCCTCGCAGAGCACCAGGTCTCCGGCGTTGGTCAGCGCGCTCATGGCCACCATCAAGCCATGCTGGGCACCGGCGGTGATCACCACCTGCTGCCATTGGGCCTCGGGCAGCGCATGGCGCAACCACTGCGCACCGGCCTCGCGATGGGCCGGGTGGCCGCCGTCCGGCGCGTAATCCAGGGCCCGGCCGAAGTCGATGCTTTGGGCCATGCCCACCAGGGCGCCGCGCAGCCAATATTCCAGGGTCTCGCTGTAAGGCTTGATGATCGACAGGTCGAGCAGTTCAGGCTGGCCCAGGGCCAGGGTCGGCGCCTCATGGCTGAGGGGCAGGGGCAGAGCCAGGGCTGGCTGGGCCTGGACATAAGTGCCGCGCCCCACTTCCCCCTGCACCAGCCCACGCCGCTGGGCCTCGCTGTAGGCGCGGCTGATGGTGCCCGGCGTGACATTCAATGTGGCGGCCAGGTCGCGCAGGGTCGGCAACCGCTCGCCGTCGCTCAACAGGCCGCTGTTGATATCACGCGCCAGGGCATCGGCGATCGACAGGTAGACCGGCTGGTTGAATTCGCTTAACTGGGGAACCCACATGGATGATCACGACCACTGGCAGCATTGGATAGCGGCGGAGGATATCACAGCGATACGCCAGGGCATCCAATCGACTCAATTTGTTTTAAATTTCTATAAATCTCAAAACAAAATCCGGTCACGCGACTTATAAATAAATTTCAATAAAACATTTAACCTTTTAAATACAGCCACTTAGTCAATAAATCACACATCACGAACCAAGCCTGCAATGAGAAACAATTGAATCGATTCAATTGTTTGAAATACACTCGCCACCGATCGAATCAATCGGCCGACGCCGCTCCCTTCGCATGCAATGCGCTGCCCACCCAGCGCCCAGTCGAGACGCCATGAGCACACTCAGAAAGGACGTATCACTCTCCGCGATCATTGCCGGCCTCATTGCCGTGATCATTTCCTATGCCGGCCCCTTGATCATCGTGTTCCAGGCCGCCAGCCAGGCCCATCTGCCCAGCGAGCAGGTGTCGTCCTGGATCTGGGCCATTTCCATCGGCAGCGGCATCACCGGGCTGCTGCTCAGCTGGCGCCTGAAGGTGCCGGTGATCACCGCCTGGTCGACCCCTGGCGCTGCGTTGCTGGTATCGATGCTGCCCACGGTGTCGCTGCCCGAGGCCATAGGCGCCTATATCGTCGCGTCCCTGATCATCGCCGTGGTCGGGTTCTCCGGGGCTTTCGACAAACTGATGAGCCGCCTGCCCAAGGCCATTGCCGCTGCGATGCTGGCGGGGATTCTGTTTCGCTTCGGCGCCGAATTGTTCACCTCGATCAAGCTGCAGCCGGCCCTGGTCCTGTCGATGATCGCCGCGTACCTCTTGTGCAAGCGCCTGTCGCCGCGCTACGCGATTCTCTCGGTGTTGATCGTGGGCTGCGCGGTGGCCGCCGGCCTGGGCGAACTCAACAGCAGCTCGATCACCATTGCCGTGGCCCAGCCGATCTTCACCGCGCCGCAGTGGAGCTGGCACGCGATTATCAACATCGGCCTGCCCCTGGCACTGGTGACCCTCACCGGGCAATACGTGCCGGGCATGGCGGTGATGCGCACCGCCGGCTATACCACCCAGGCGCGCTCGATAATCTCGTTCACCGCCATCGGCTCGCTGCTGCTGGCGCCGTTCGGCTCCCACGGGATCAACCTCGCGGCCATCACCGCCGCCATCTGCACCGGCCGCGAAGCCCATGAAGATCGGGACAAACGCTACATCGCCGGGATCGCCTGCGGGGTGTTCTACATCCTGATGGGGATTTTCGGCGCGACCCTGGCCTCGGTGTTCTCGGCCCTGCCCAAGGAGTTGATCGCCTCCCTGGCTGGCCTGGCCTTGTTCGGTGCCATCAGCGCCGGATTGACCGGGGCCATGGCCGATGAAAAACAACGGGAAGCGGCGTTGATCACGTTTCTGGTCACCGCCTCGGGCATGAGTTTCCTGGGCTTGGCGGCGGCGTTCTGGGGCCTGATTTTCGGCCTGGTGGCGCACTTTGTACTGAGCTATACCCGTGAGCGCAAAACCCTCGAGGCCGGCCAGGCCAGCCGTTCGTAACCCGCCGTGCCAGGCGCCAGGGCCAGCAGGCCCCGGCGCACTGTTACCGAATCCGAAATGATCCATGTCAAATAAAGCGCTTTCTCTCTTCAGGACGGCGCTTTATCCTTCCTGCCTCAAAGCTGAACCGTTTCATCTTCCTATTTAAAATCAGCAGCATGGGGCGTTCGATCCCGCGTGATCGACCCGGCATCTCCGCTGCTTTATCTGCCCATTCCTAAAAAAAGACCACGCCCGAATTTTATGCCTGACGTTCATCACTCCAAAGACAGCGCTGTCCGAACCCCCCTGGCCGGCACCAAAGCCATCACCCTGCTCGGCGCCCTGGGCCTGGCCACCTGCGTCCAGGCAGCGCCGGCCTTCGACAGCGAATCACCGTGGATGCTGGGCGACTGGAACGGCAGCCGCAGCGACCTGTCCCGACAAGGCTATGACTTCAAGATCGATTACGTCGGCGAAATGGGCTCCAACCTGCATGGCGGCTACGACCACGATCGCACCGCACGCTACAGCGATCAGTTCGCCTTCGGCAGCCACCTGGACCTGCAGAAGATCCTCGGCTGGGACGACGCCGAGTTCCAATTGACGGTGACCAAGCGCGACGGTGACAACATCAGCAACGACCGGATCAACGATCCCCGCGTCGGCGGCTTCACTTCCGCCCAGGAAGTCTGGGGCCGTGGCCAGACCTGGCGCCTGACGCAGATGTGGTACCAACAGAAATTCTTCGACCAGAAACTCGATATCAAGGCCGGCCGCTTCGGCGAGGGCGAAGACTTCAACAGCTTCCCCTGCGACTTCCAGAACCTGGCGTTCTGCGGCTCCCAGATCGGCAACTGGGTCGGTGGCATCTGGTACAACTGGCCGGTCAGCCAGTGGGCGCTGCGGGTCAAATATCACCTGACGCCCGAGCTCTATGCCCAGGTCGGCGCCTATGAACAGAACCCGTCCGACCTGGACCGCGGCAACGGTTTCAAGCTCAGCGGCAGCGGCACCCAGGGCGCCGTCCTGCCGGTCGAACTGGTGTGGACGCCCACGCTTGATGGCCTGGCCGGGGAATACCGCGCCGGCTACTACTACAGCAGCGCCAAGGCCAGCGACGTCTATAAAGACAGCCACGGCCAGCCCGCCGCCCTGAGTGGCGAGGCCTATCGCAGCAGTTCGAGCAAACACGGCCTGTGGCTGGGCGCGCAGCAGCAACTGACAAGCCGCGCCAGTGACCACTCCCGGGGCCTGAGCGTGTTCGCCAACGCGACGATGCACGACAAGAAGACCAACTCCATCGACAACTACGTCCAGGCCGGCCTGGTCTACAAGGGCCTGTTCGATGCACGGGCGCGGGACGACATCGGCTTTGCCCTGGCGCGGGTCCACGTCAACCCGGCGTACCGCAAGAACGCCGAGGCCAGCAACCAGGCCCACGCCGTCTACGATTACGACAACCCCGGCTACCTGCCGCCCCAGGACACCGAATACAGCGCCGAACTCTACTACGGCGTGCACGTCACCAATTGGCTGACCGTGCGCCCCAACCTGCAGTACATCCGCCATCCCGGCGGCGTCAGCCAGGTCGACGATGCGCTGATCGGCGGGATCAAGATCCAGAGCTCGTTCTGAGGCCCGGCCAGCGGCGCACTGCGCTTAAAACTGCTTTTCCACGATTTTCACCTGAACCAAGCCCGCGCCTGATCGTCATCTACAGTGAACATGCGCGGGAAAACTCTTAACGTCACGGAGAACCACACTATGAGCACTGAGGGTGCTTCAAGTCCTAGCCGCCTGCTGCCGAGCCTGCTCGGTATCCTGCTGCTGCTAATGGGCCTGGCCATGCTGGCCGGGGGGATCAAGCTGAGCATGCTCGGCGGCTCGCTGTACTACCTGCTGGCCGGTATCGGCCTGATCATCACCGGCGGCCTGCTGCTGGCGGGACGTCGCGCCGCGCTGGGCCTGTACGGGCTGGTGCTGTTGGCCAGCAGCGTCTGGGCGCTGTGGGAAGTCGGCCTGGACTGGTGGCAACTGGTGCCGCGCCTGTCGTTGTTCTTTGTCCTCGGCGTGGTCCTGCTGTTGCCGTGGTTCCGCCGTCCGTTGCTGCGCCATGGCGCAGCTCCGCTGGGCACCGCGCTGTTGAGCGTGGCCGTGGTCGTGGCCGGTGGCGCTGCCCTGGGCAGCCAGTTCACCCAGCCGGGTGAAATCGCCGGCGACCTGGGTCGCGACAGCACCGAAGTGGCCAATGCCGCGCCCGCCATCCCCGATGGCGACTGGCAGGCTTACGGTCGCACCGAATTCGGCGATCGCTACTCGCCACTGAAACAGATCACCCCGGGCAACGCCGGCAAGCTGCAGGAAGCCTGGCGCATCCGCACCGGCGACATGCCAACTGCCAAGGACCCGGTGGAAATCACCAACCAGAACACCCCGCTGAAGGTCAACGGCATGCTCTATGCCTGCACCGCCCACAGCAAGGTGCTGGCGCTGGACCCGGACACCGGCAAGGAAATCTGGCGTTTCGACCCGCAGATCCAGGGCCCCAACGGCGATGATTTCCGTGGCTGGGCGCACATGACCTGCCGCGGCGTGTCGTACTACGACGAAGCCAATTTCAATCAACCTGGCGCCATCAGCACCCCGGCCACCCTGTCCACAGCCGGCCAGGCGATTGCCACCAGTTGCCCGCGTCGTCTGTTCCTGCCGACCGCCGATGCGCGCCTGATCGCGCTGAACGCCGACACCGGCAAGGTCTGCGAAGACTTCGGCAACAAAGGCGTGGTCGACCTCAAGGCCGGTATCGGTCCGTTCACCCCGGGCGGCTACTACTCGACATCGCCGACCGCCATCACCCGTAACCTGGTGATCATTGGCGGCCACGTGACGGACAACGAGTCGACCAACGAGCCTTCTGGCGTGATTCGCGCCTTCGACGTGCATGACGGCCACCTGGTGTGGAACTGGGACGCCGGCAACCCCGACGAAACCACCCCGCTGCCTGACGGCAAGACCTACACCCGCAACTCGCCGAACATGTGGTCCCTGGCCAGCGTCGACGAGAAACTGGGCCTGATCTACCTGCCCTTGGGCAACCAGATGCCTGACCAGTGGGGCGGCGACCGCACCCCGGGCGCCGAGAAATTCAGCGCCGGCACCGTGGCCCTGGACATCGACACCGGCAAGCTGCGCTGGAACTACCAGTTCACCCACCATGACCTGTGGGACATGGACGTGGGCAGCCAGCCGACCCTGGTCGACATGAAAACCGCCGAAGGCGTCAAACCGGCGCTGATCCAGCCGACCAAGCAAGGCAGCCTGTATGTGCTGGACCGTCGCGATGGCACGCCAATTGTGCCGATCCGCGAAGTGCCGGCCCCGACTGGCGCTGTCGAGGGTGACCACACCGCACCGACCCAGGCCCGTTCGGACCTGAACCTGCTGCCACCGCCACTGGATGAAAAAGCCATGTGGGGGGCGACGCCGTTCGACCAGATGCTGTGCCGTATCCAGTTCAAGGAACTGCGCTACGAAGGTCAGTACACCCCGCCGTCGGTGCAGGGCAGCCTGATCTACCCGGGTAACGTCGGCGTGTTCAACTGGGGCAGTGTGTCGGTGGACCCGGTCCGCCAACTGCTGTTCACCAGCCCGAACTACATGGCGTTCGTCTCCAAGTTGGTGCCGCGGGCCGAAGTGGCTGCCGGCAGCAAGCGCGAAAGCGAAACCTCGGGCGTGCAACCCAACACGGGCGCACCGTACGCGGTGATCATGCATCCGTTCATGTCACCCTTCGGCGTACCGTGCCAGGCCCCGGCCTGGGGCTACGTGGCCGGGATCGACCTGACCACCGCCAAAGTGGTGTGGAAACACAAGAACGGCACCACCCGCGACAGCTCGCCGATCCCGATCGGCCTGCCAATGGGCGTGCCGAGCATGGGCGGTTCGATGGTGACAGCCGGCGGCGTCGGCTTCCTCAGCGGCACCCTGGACCAGTACATCCGCGCCTATGACGTGAAAAATGGCAAGGAACTGTGGAAATCGCGCCTGCCAGCAGGCGGCCAGGCCACGCCGATGAGCTACACCGGCAAGGATGGCAAGCAGTACGTGCTGGTAGTCGTGGGCGGCCACGGCTCCCTGGGTACCAAAATGGGCGACTACATCATTGCCTACAAACTGCCGGAATAAGCTTTACCGGCAGGCATGAAAAAGGCGGCTACCTTCGGGTAGCCGCCTTTTTTTGTGCGCCGAGCGCCTCCCCATTTGACCGACCAACACCTGTAGCCGCTGCCGCCAGGCTGCGCTGGCCCGCGGGCGCCGTGGAGTGTCAGGTAGATCACGGTGTGTGTGAGGGCCAGCGCCCGAATGCGGCCCGAGCCTGGCGGCAGCGGCTACAGGGGCCGGATGGAAAATTCCTACAAAACGCGTCCACTTCCATCACCTTGTCCCGGAGTGCCTCGGGCTCTATGGTCTGGTCTGTCACTGCCAATTCAGTGGCAGGGCGTAGGAACCCTTTTGATGACCCTTGGCGCGTACGCGTCCCGACTGATTGCGGCACCCTTGAGGTGTCCGTAAGATCAGCCGCGGCGGCCGTGCGCGGGCACGTTTCGACGTGGCCGAGTCCCTGGGTATTCGGTTCCTACCCCGCGCACGGCTGCCACCCAAGCCCGTAGGAAGGCCGCTGGCGGCTCAGACCCCTACCCGGAGCCAGTTCAATGAAAAAAATCGTTCCCGATCCACCCGTGCAACCCACCTCACACCGTCGCTACATGCCCCTCACCAGCAACGACTGCACCATCCCCGCCTTGCTGGCTGACACCGAGGCCCCGTTGGATGTGCTGCATGAAGCCGCCACCCATCGCATTCGCGCGGCCACCCAGTTGCTGGAGAACATCGCCAGCATCGACGACCTGCATAACCACCCGGCCCTGCTCCAGGATTTCGCCCAACTCTGCGTCATTCCCCTGCGCGATGGCTGTGACCTGCTGGACGTGCTCGGCCGCCGCCTGCAGCACCAGTTGCTGACCTGAACCCCCGGCCCGGCTGCATCCAGCCGGGCCCATCAGGCGCTCTGCCTCCCCCCGCAGGCGCCGTAATTGCAAAGCGACACTAGCCCATTTGTGCTAATCGACCTTCCCCTGCCTCGGCGCTAGAGTGCCGACCACTCGCCCCGTTCTCTTCAACACCGCCGTCCAGCGGTAAGGGGAGCGGCTGCGCCGTAGAAAACACAACAAAACAGCAAGGAAGAATCATCATGAAGCTCCACTCCAGCGTCCGCCCCCTCGTCCTGTTCAGCGCCCTGGCATTCGCCCTGGGCGGTTGCGCCATTGCCAAGCCGAGCAATGACGACCTCAAGAACCGCGCCCAGACCACCATCGGCAAGCCCGTCTCCACGGTCTCGAACGTGCGGAGCGACGCCTCCCAGACCTACTTCACCGCCAACACCAGCAAGGGCGGATACGAGTGCGTATTGCCCAGCGGCGGCATGGTCGCCTTCGCCAGCATGGGCGGAGTGGTAGCGCTGCCGGCCCAGTGCACCAAGCAGTAAACCGCTAGCCCCTGGCCAATCAGGTTCGCCGCGACGGGCTGCCCCGGTGTAGCAGCAGGGCAGCGTCGGGCGAGCACCGCCCCTTCTTGAAAAGGTCCTGAGTTGATGAAACCCCGTCTCTTCATGGTGACAGGCCTGGCCCTGCTCGCCTGTACCCTGACTGCCTGCGCGCCGCGCCAAGGGCGAACCCTGGACGAATACCCGCCAGTCAAGACTCCCACCGTGCAGTACCCCGACGAGCCCTTCGACACCCAGGCCGCGCGCGCCGCCCTGCAACCCGGCACCGCAACGCTCACCGGCAAGTTCTGCATCGTCGGCAACGACGGCATCGAGGACAGTCGCGACGTCAAGATCTATCTCTACCCGGTCACCCCGCACTTGCAGGCCTGGCATAAGTTGCGCTCATCCCAGCCAGAAGGCGCGCCGGTGAGCATGCTTCCCGAGGCCGTGGCCGTACACCGGATAACCCGAACCAACGGCAACGGCATCTTCCAGTTCACGGGTCTGCAACCGGGCCGCTACTTCGTCCAGGGCCAGGACATGGTGTACGGCACCAGCCGCTGGAACGAGTACGTGGGCACCGGCCAGAGCAACACCAACTACGGGCCGGTGACCACCCACTACTACACCGAGCGCAGTTCGACCTCTTCGTCCTCGGGCATGCTGGATGAATTCGTCGAACTGGCCAGCGGCGAGAACAAAAAGCTGACCATGACCAACTATCCCCTGCTTATTCCGTGCCGGACCTGGTAACCGCCTCTGGCGCCGCAACCCTGTGGGCAGACGCCAGCGGCGTCTCGCGCAGGGCGCGCAAGGTCGCCCGCAGCTCCACCGGGTGTACCGGTTTGGACAGGATGGCGATGTTGCGATCATGCAGCGCCGCCTGGATTTTCTCGATGTCATGCCCGGTGATGATCAACGCCGGCACCGCCCAGCCCCGCTGCTCGCGGATGCTGTCGATGCACTCGATGCCCGAGGCACGGGTGCCCAGGTCATAATCGGCGACGATGATGTCGCAGTCGGTCAGCAGGTCTTCTGCCGCCGTTTCCGCCTGGACCACACAGCCCCAGCGCTCCAGCAATGCCGAGGTGGCCAGCAGCACGTTGCGGTCATCTTCCACCAGGCACACCCGCAGCCCGGTCAGCAAACCACTTTGCAACGCATCATCGCGGCTGCGCAGCCGCTGCGGCGCGGCGGCCTGCAAGCCGTGCAGGCTGACTGCGGTACCACGATCGAGGCGCGACTTCAGCGTCACCTCCAGCCCGACCAACTGCCCCAGGCGCTTGACGATGGACAGGCCCAGGCCCACCCCTTCGACGTCCTTGTCCCGCAGCTGCCGGACCCGGTAGAACTCGTCGAAAATCTTCGGTAAATGCTCCCCGGCGATCCCCCGGCCCTGGTCGTAGATGACGATGGCCAGGCCGTCGCCGTGGCGACGCACGCCGATCAACACCGGGCGCTCCGCCGCGTACTTGAAGCAATTGGACAGGACGTTCTGGACCATGGTGGCGAGCAGCCCCGGGTCGGCCCGGACCCACTGGGCACAGGGACGCAGGCGCAGTTCCACCCCGGCCCAGCGCGCGGCCTCGGCGTTCTGGCGTACCAGGTCACCGAGGAACTGCCCCAGGTGCACGGTTTCGTATTTGGGCAGGATCCGGCCGTTGTCCAGGGTGTAGAGGTCGAGAATCGAGCGGAACAACTGCGACACATTCAGCAGCGAGCGATCGATGTTATCCACCAGGCGCCGCTCATCGACCCCCAGGTTGGCTTCGCGCAAGCAGGCGGTGAACAGGCCGATGGAGTGAATCGGCTGGCGCAGGTCATGGCTGGCCTGGGCCAGGAAGCGGGACTTTTCCAGGTTGGCGGCAATCGCCTCTTCCGACGCCAGGCGGGTGCGTTTGAGCAGGATATGGGCGTACACCGGAATCACCGTACTGGTGATCATCAGCATCAGCACCATATAGGGCTGGGCCTGCCAGAACGGGGTCAGCAGGAACACCATAAACAGCGCGAACAGCGCCAGGACGGTGGCGATGGCCAGGTAGCGCGAGCCGAAGCGCATGCCATTGCCCAGGTTGACCCAGACCATCACCGCATAGATCGGCAGCGCCCCCTCCCCGCCCACCACCAGGCCGTAAGAGGTGCCAGTGTAGTCGTAGACCATGCCCAGGATGCGCCGTGCCGGGTAGTGCCCGGGCCAGCGGGCAATGGCCATGCGCAGGGCAATCGAGCCGAGCATGAACAAGAAGATGTAAATGATCACCGGCACATAGGTCTCGACGTTCTGCCCCGGCAGAAAACCGATCAGCCCGACATAAACCAGGGCACAACCGGCGACGATAATGCGCAAAGTGGCTTGATCGAGTTCGCTGTCTTTTTCAACTTTCATGCACTCACCTCCTTGTGTAATCCGCGCTGTCGTGGTCTTTTCCTGTCCCTGCCGAACTCGACAAGCGGACAGGTACAACGCCGGGACGCCAAGGTAGCATGCCCCCAGGATTGGGTGACTCAAGGAGCTTCAACACATGACATGCCGGATTATCGTAGCCGACGACCACCCGTTGTTTCGCGAAGGCATGCTGCGCACCATCCAGCGTCTGCTGCCCGAAGCGGTGCTCGAAGAGGCCGGCGACCTGGCCTCGGTACTGGCCCTGGCCAAAAGCGGCGCGGAGCTGGACTCACTGATTCTCGACCTGCGCTTTCCCGGGCTGAGGTCGGTGAGCATGATTGCCCAATTGCGCCAGCAACTGCCACGGACCTCGATCATTGTGGTGTCGATGGTCGATAACCAGGACCTGATCGGCGAAGTCATGGCCTGCGGCGCAGACGGTTTTATCGGCAAGAGCATCAGCCCCGAGGAAATCGGCCAGGCGATCCTGGCCATTCGCGAGGGCGAAGTGGTGGTCAAGTACGCCCCGTCAGGCCTGCTGCTGCCGCTGGAAGCCAGCGACGAATTGAGCCAGTTGACCACCCGCCAGCAGGAAGTGCTGCGCCTGATCGCCCAGGGCCAGACCAACAAAGAGATCGCCCGCGAACTCGATATTTCGCCCTTCACCGTGCGCATTCACGTGTCCTCCCTGCTGCACACCCTGAAGGTGTCCTCGCGCGCGGCGGCAGCGGCAAAATTTGCCGAAGCCTGGCAAGGGGCCGACAGCTCCCCGGCAGAACCGACGCCCTTGAGTACCCGCCCGATCGAGCCCGCGCCAACGCCCACGCCGCTCCCGACGCAAGCATTTGCCCAGCTGGAACACTGGCTGGGCGACTCACCCAGCGCCCCCTGGAATGAGTACATCACCGAGCAGGTGGCCAAAGGCGTGCTGCACGGCTTCTCGCCCGCGCAATGGCAGCAACTGGCCGATGTGCTGCCGGGCAAACCCGAGTATTGGCAACAACGCTGCGCCGTAAGCCTCGGGGAAAACCGCTCGGCACCGGCCATCGCCCTGCTCAAGAGCCTGTTGCAGGACTCGCCCTACCTCGATGTGCAGGTCACGGCCATCCATGAACTGGACTGGTCAGAAGCCCCTATCGAAGCGTGCTACGCGCCGCTGATCGAAGCCGTCATTCAAAGGCTGGCCGATGAGCAGATTGAACCCGAATTGAACAACCTGCTGGCCAAGGCCGCTGCGCTGTGAGCCTGCCACAGAGAGACGCGTTGATCCTGAAGTTGCAGCACTGCATCGGTGACTCCGAGGCGTCCAACTGGACCGAATACAGCACCCAGCGGGTGGCCAAGACCGTGCTGTGCGACTTCACCGCGGTGCAATGGCAACGGCTCGAGCAGATGCTGCTGCAGCAGGCGCAATACTGGCAACAGCGCTGCGTGGTGTGCCTGGGCGAAGACCGCTCGGCAGCGGCCATTGCCCTGCTCAAACGCCTGTTGCTGGAGTCGCCCTACCTCGACGTCCGAATCCTCGCGATCTACGAACTCGACTGGTGCGAAACCCCCATGGACAACCGCTATCGGGCGAGCATCGAGCAGGTCATCGCCAGCCTGCCCCCGGCCGAGGTCGAGCCCGAGCTGACCAGGCTGCTGGCCAAAACCGAGGCCGGCGTCCCATGAGCGCCGCCCACACCCAACAAGTGCCCTCCATCGACCAACTGACCCAGGCCCAGCACAGCACGCTGGACAACTGCCTGCTCGATCACCTGCTCTGTGCCTCGAGGCTGGAGGGCGCCACCTGCCTGCACCTGTTGCTCGACGACTTGCTGATCCCCACCAGCGGCGGCACCGAGATGTCCAGCCTGACCATCGACTGCGACGTCGACCCGGACAACATTGCCCCGCATCTGCTGGGCGTGCCTGGAATCACCTTCGAGTTCATGGACGAGCAGGTCACCCTGCCCACCGTGCACGCCATCCGCTACCTCTGCCACTGGTGCGAGACCCAGGTCGAGGAAGACCGGCAGAATATTCTGGCAAAGTGCCAGGCACTCAAGAATCACTACCAGGCCTGAGCCGCCTGCCTCACCCTTTGCAAAGGAAGCCAACAGTGTTCGACCTGAGCCTGCTCACGGGAAATATCCGCTTCGACGACTTGTCGTCCCTGTCAGACCAGCCGCTGGCGCGCCAACTCGACGCGCTGAAGGAGGACCTGCTGCAAGTCGAGTACGGCGAGCACTGGCTGCTGGACGTGGGCTGGTACCCCGAATTCGCTGAGCACGGCGCCTTTCGGGTAGCGGTGATCAAGGATCAGGACTGGCAGCAACCGCTGTCGAGCGAACAGGCCCACAGCCTTGGACAACTGCGCGACTGCCTGGCCCGTGCCCAGGGCATGCTGGACGCGCTGCACCACACCCCATGATCGAGCACCGCAGCATGAAGCACCGCCCCCTCTACCCGCTGCAACCGTTGCGCATTAGCGGTGGCTGGCAGATCACCCTCAACACCTTCCATCAACTGCCCTTCACCCCGGAGACCCTCGAATGGTTCGATGCCTCGGTGCTGATCGGCGGCGTGCATCGCCAGGGCCAACGCTGCTTTGACTGCGCCTTCCTGCCCGAAGACGACCCCGGCGGCGAGTTCGTGCTCAGCTTGATGACCTACCCCCAGGACCGCTCGAACACGGCGCTAGGCCAGGAAGAGTTGCTCGAGGAGTTCAGGACCCGCGACACCGCGCAGCTGATTGCACGACTCGAAACCTTCATGCTGGACACCACCCAGCAGGCCGACCCTGACTCGGGCCACGGAGCTATCGCGCCCTTGCAGGCCATCCGCCTGCCGGCAGGCTGGGAAATCAGCCATCACCAACTGCCGCAGGTTGCCTTTGGCGCCGACACCCTGCCCGCCTTCAACCACCCGTTGCTGCTCGCCGGTGCCGGCCGCGAACATGGCTTTACCCTGGGTTTTGAGCCCGCCCCCCAAGGGCTCGGCGAATTTGTGCTGCGGGTTGAGCGCTTCAAGCGCAACCGCCAGCGCCAGGCCTACAACCGCACCTCGGCGGGCGAACTCAGGACCCCGGACCCGCACCGGGCACTCGACGCCATCGAGCAGTTCGCCCAGGGCATTGAATGGCCGCTGGCGGGGCCCGATGCCTGCCTCTTGCCCACCCACTCGGAGCCCGGCCCATGAAGCAGATTGTCGTTCCCTTGAGCCCGGCGGCGATGCACCGCCTGGACCTCGATCAGTGCCTGCCCGGTGATCTGGAGCAATGCTCCCTGAGCGCCGAACACTATCAACAGCTGTGGGACTCGGGCTTGATCGAGCGCCTCAATCGGCAGTTGGGTTGCCTGATCGACGAGCATGAAGACGCCAGCATCCAGGGCGCCGAGGCGCTGGCCACGGCCCAGGCGCTGATCGAGCAAACGCCTCTGGCGCCCGCGCTCAAGACCTCATTACTGCAACTCACAACCCGCGCCCGCGCCAAGGCCAGCGGTCTTTTTTTCTACTTTTAAATGCCCCCTGGATCGCCATGAGCCCAGCCAAACCCAAATCCCCCAAAAACCCGCCCTCCCTGCGCGAAGCCAATCAACAGATCGTGCTGTCGGGGGCGGTAGCCCTGGATATCCTGCGCGAGCTGGAATTCATGCTGATTTCCCTGCGCAAGATGTCAGACCATGCGATTTTCAACCCCGAGTTCGATTTCGACACCGCCACCGGCAACTTCGTGATCGAGGGCAAGTTGCGCGACCGCCTGGCCAAGGTGCGCGCGCTGTTGTCCGAGCCCTTTGACGGCACCCTGGGAGACGACGATATGGGCGATATCGAACGTTATGTCGAGGACCTGGAATTCTGGAAACCGAGCTGAGCCCGCCGGCTCAGACCGATAGCCGTGTTTTGCCCAGCCAGGCCTCGAACGCTCGGGCTTCCAGCGGCCGGCTGATCAGGTAGCCCTGGGCCGTATCACAGTGCCAATGCTTGAGCAGGCGCAGGCTGCCTTCGAGTTCGACGCCTTCGGCCACCACCTTGAGCCCCAGGTTGTGGCTCATCTCGATGGTCGAACGCACGATCACCGCGTCGCCGCTGGTTTCATCCAGGTTGCGGATAAAGGACTGGTCGATCTTCAGCTCCTGCACCGGCAGGCGCTGCAATTGGGCCAGGGACGAATAGCCGGTGCCGAAGTCGTCCACCGACAGGCTGATGCCGCAGCCGCGCAGGCGTTGCAGCACGTCAAGGGCCTGTTCCGGGTTGCGCATGATGGCGCTTTCGGTGATCTCGAACACCAGTTGCTCCGCCGACACCCGGTAACGCGCCAGCAACTCGCCGACCATCGACGCCAGGCCATTGCCCTCCAGGTCTTCAGCCGAGATGTTCAGCGACAACTGCACCGTCAATGCCCGGCGGTTCCACTCGGCCAACTGGCGAATGCCCTCCTCGATCACCCAATGGGTCAGGCTGCTCATGCTTCCGGTGCGCTCCGCCAAGGGGATGAACTCGGCAGGCGAGACCACCCCGAACGCCGGATGCCGCCATCGCAACAAAGCTTCGGCCTGGCTGACCTCTCCGCGGCGGATATCGAGCTTGGGCTGGTAGTGCAGGAACAGCTCGCCTTCGGCGGCGGCGCGGCGCAGGTCGCGAATCAGGGCAATTTGGCGTTGATGCGCCAAGTCGCGGTCCTGCTGGTAGACCTGCAGGTAACCTGGCTGAGTCGCGGCGTCGTGGCGGGCAATGGCGGCTCGGCTGATCAGCTCTTCGGCGGACTCGCCGTCAGTGGGGTACACCGATACGCCGATGCACATCTGGCGCTGCACTTCATGGCCATGGATCAGTTGCGGCGGGTTGAGCAAGGCATGCAGGCGGTCGGCCAGGGCCACGGCGCCATCGACCTGGGTGTTTTCCAGCAACAGCAGAAACTCGCTGGCGGTCACCCGCGCCGCGGTGTCGCCCTGGGACAGGGAGCCCAGCAGCAGCCGGCTGACCTCCAGCATGATCTGCTCCAGCCCTTCAGGGCCAAAGCTCTCGTTGATCGCTCGGTAGTTTTCGATCCCCAGGTACAACAGCACCACGCTGCGCCGGGCGGCAATCGCGCTGCCCAGGCGCTCCATGGCCAGGGCGCGGTTGGGCAAGCCGGTGAGCGAGTCATGCAGGGCGTTGTGCGCCAGTTGCGACTCGCGGGTGGCGATGGCGCTTTGCATGGCGTTGATGCCGTCGGCCAGCAAGCCGAACTCGTCGCTGCGCTTGAGCACCACCGGCGTCTGGTAGTTGCCGGCACCGATGCGTTGCGCCGCCTGGGCCAGCACTTCAAGCGGGCGGGCCACGCGGCGGGCCATCCACAGCGCCCCACCGAGGGAGACCAGCAGCGCCGCCAGGGCGATCCAGAAAAACTCCCGATCCAGCGGCGCGAACGCATGCAGCGCCTGCTCCAGCGGGCTCTGCAACAACACCAGGACCCGCGGATCCTGAGGGTTGCCGGTGTTGGCCAATTGCAGCGCCTGATTGAGAAAACGCTTGCCCTGGATCTCGCTCAACTGCGGCCGCAACTCCCACAGCGAATCGCGCAGGGCCGCCGTGATCGCACTCCAGAACAGCTCCGGCTGGGTGGTGAACAGCTCGCCGGCGCGCTCTTTGTCCAGGGTCAGGAATGACACTTCGAGGTTGCTCATGGAGCGCAATTCGCTGGCGAACAGGTCGTCCATGCGAAACCCCATCACCACCCGTACGATGCGCAGCGGGGTCAGCACCTGGCTCTGCACCAGCAGGTAGGGTTGGCCCTTGAGGGCAACGATCAGCATGCTTTTGTTTTCACGTCGGGCCTGACGCAAGGCGCCATCGTAGGGAAAAGCCAGGCCCGGCTCGACCGCCGCCAGGGTGCTGGCCGTCACCTGACCATCGCTGGCCAGCACGAACAGTTCACTGGAACGAATGCCCGTACCGTGGCGGCGCAACGCTTCGAGAATGCCCTGGGGCTCGCCGCTGGCAACGGCCTGGCGAAACGCCGAATCCACCACCAGCCAGTCCACGCCGTACTGCAAGCGGCGTCCGCGCAACTCCAGCAAGCGCTCGAACACCTGGGTGCCGGTGGTCATCTGCACCTCGGCCTGGTTTTCCACGGCGCGGGTGGTGGCGGTTTTCATCGCGAAATACACCGCGCCGATCACCAACAACAGCAATAACGCCAGGGTCCCGGCAATCCGTGCCTGGAAGGTGTGGCGCCACCTCATGACCCGGTGCTCGCCAACGCCGTCTCCAGCAAGGGCCGCGGGATCCGCCACGAGCCTTGCCTTGAGCTGAAAAATCCTTTCTTCATACCCATTCCTCTACCAAGCCGAATACGCGCGTCAATTAAATGCCATTTTCCTAACGAGCACGTGAAGTGCTCAGATTAGTCTGAGGCAAGCAGAAGAGCACGCAATAAAACAAGGGATTAGACAGCCATTTTATTGGCGATGCCAAATTCCCGGCACTCGCCCATTCGGCGCAATCAGCCGATCAACGCTCGATCACCTCGCCGCGCATCGGTGCCAAACGCGCCAGCAGGCGGTTTTGCGCCGGCACCGGCACGCCCTGGGCTTCCATGGCGGCGATCAGGTCTTCGACCAGGGCGTTGAAGTCGCTGCGGCTGACGTTCTGGCCTTTATGACTTTCGGCCATGCTGTCGCCGGTGTAGGTGCACGGACCACCGGCCTCGACGCAGAACTGCTCGATCAGCTTGTTGCGCAGGCGCTGGATATCGATCTTGCGAAAACGCTCGACGATCCGTGGGTCGCGGGCAATGTTGAGCAGCGTGCCTTCGACGATCCGGGTGATGCCCGGGCGCTCGCCCAGGGCCCGGTACAGGCTGTCGTCACGCGCCGGCTGTTGCGCGCAGGCGCCGAGAAGCACGGCCAGGAACAGCACGGGCAGGCGCATCAGAAACTCCCTTGCAGCGACAGGTAGGGGCCGTTCTGGTGATCCAGCCCGGCGATCTCGCCCAAGCGCGCATAGGCCAGGACCAGGGACAGGTGCTTGTTGGGGAAGTAACCGAGAAACAGGTCGGCCCAGTCACTCTCGCCGGCAAACGACAGGTTGTCGGGCTTTTGCCGGTACTCCAGGCCCAGCGCCCAGCGCGGGTTGAACAGCACCGCCAGCGAGCCCTCCTTGAGCAGGCTGCGACTGTCGCGCCGGTCGCCGCCAAAGCCCAGCAGCCCGGTTTCATTGGCCCGGCTGTAGCGCACGCCGCCGTTGAGCAGCAGGTTGTAGCCAAACGCCGCGCCCAGCAGCAGGCGGCTGGCACTCAGGTAGCCCTCGGTGTCGCGGTCGCGCTGCGCACCCACCAGGCTCGGGATCAGGAAGTTGCGCTGATGTTTGTACTGCACCCCCAGGGAGACCTGGGGCCACTGATCGTAGATCAGGTCGCCGAACAGCCGCAGCTTGAGCCCGAGGACGTCCTGTCCCAGGTTGTCTTCGGGCAGGTTGAGCGTGTGCACCAGGCTGCCCAGGTCCAAACGCTGGCGGGCGAATGACAGCTCCACCCGGTTGTCGTAGGCCAGCGCCAGGCCCGCCACGTCGAGGCGGTAGTCCGGCAGGTTGACCGTGGTCGCGAAGGCGCTCGCGCCCCATTCGCCCTGCTCGCCATAACCGCCGAGCACGGCCCAGGGCGTGATGCCGCCGCCGGCGGCGCCTTCGATGCTGCTGGCCCCGCCGGTGGCCAGTAAACGGCCGTTATCGGCCACGGCCAGCGACGGCAGCAGGACGCCGAGGCCGGCCAGCAAAACAATCCAACGCATAGGCATGACGATTAATGCACCCATTCAGTCCGCGCAGTCAGGGGTAAGGCCACCCAGGCTTCGAACGCCTCGGCCGTGAGCGGGCGGCTGATCAGGTAGCCCTGGGCGGTGTCGCAGTGCCAGCGCTCAAGCAGGCGCAGGCTGTGTTCGTACTCCACGCCTTCGGCCACCACCTTGAGCCCCAGGTTGTGGCTCATCTCGATGGTGGAGCGGACGATCACCGCGTCTTCGCTGGTTTCGTCGAGGTCGCGGACAAAGGACTGGTCAATCTTCAGCTCCTGCACCGGCAGGCGCTTGAGGTGCGCCAGCGACGAATAACCGGTGCCGAAATCATCCACCGACAGGCTGATGCCGCACTCGCGCAAACGGTGCAGGACCTTCAGCGCTCGCTCGGGCTCAAGCATCACCGCGCTTTCGGTGATTTCGAAGATCAACTGCTCGGCCGGCACCCGGCAGGTTTGCAGCAAAGCCTTGACCCGCTCCACCAGGTCAGCGCCGAGCAGGTCCTGGGCCGAGATATTCAGCGACAGCTGCATGTGCAGGCCACGGCTGTTCCACTCGGCCAACTGGCGCATGCCTTCGCCGATCACCCAGTTGGTCAGGCTCTGGATACTGCCGGTGCGCTCGGCCAGCACGATGAATTCCGCCGGCGACACCATGCCCAATTGCGGATGCTGCCAGCGCAGCAAGGCTTCGGCCTGGCGCACCCGGCCCTGGCGCAGGTCGAGCTTGGGCTGGTAATGCAGCAGCAGCTCCCCGTTGCCGGCCGCGTGGCGCAGGTCGCGGATCAGGCTGACCTGGCGGCGGTGGGCCAGGTCCCGCCCATGTTCGTAGACTTGCAGGCGCCCGGGCATTTGCGCGGCGTCCTTCATGGCGATGGCCGCGCGGTCGAGCAGCTGCTCCGCTGACTGGCCGTCGGCCGGGAACGCGGCGATCCCCTGGCGACAGTCCAGGGCCACGTCCTGGCCGCCGATGCGGCGCGGCTTGAGCAACGCTTGCTGCAACTGGTCGGCCAGGGCCACGGCCTCGTCGCTGCCGAGGTTCTCCAGCAGCAGCAAAAACTCGCCGGCGATCAGGTGCGCCACGCTGTCCCCGGGACGCACGGCCTGCTGCAGGTGCTGGCCGACGTACTGCAAGGTCAGGTCCACCAGCACCGGGCCACCGGCTTCGTTGATACTGCGCAGGTTGTCGACCCCCAGGTAGATCAGCGCCATCGGCCGCTCGGCAGCGATCGCACTGCCCAGGCGTTCCATGGCCAGTGCGCGGTTGGGCAGGCCGGTGAGCACATCATGCAAGGCGTTGTGCGCCAACTGCTGCTGGCGCTCGGCAATTCCGCTTTGCATCGAATTGAATGCGGTGGCCAGCAACCCCAGCTCATCGCTGCGCCGCAGCACCAGTGGCGTCTGGTAATCACCCTGGCCGATGCGCTCGGCCGCCTGGGCCAGGGCCCGTACCGGCTGCGACACACTGCGGGCCAGGAGCAACGCCCCGATCAGGGAGCCGACCAGGGCCACCAGGGCAATCAGCAGAATGCGCTCGTCCAGCGGCAGGAACACCTGCATCGCGGCGTCCAGCGGGCTTTGCAGCAAGGCGATGACCTGGTGGTCGTTTTCATCGCTGCCGCTGGCCAGGACCAGGGTCTGGCTGAAAAACCGCTGGTCCTGGTGCTCGGCCAGCTGTATGCCGCGCCGCTGCACACTCTCGAGCATCAGGCTGACGATGCTCTCTTCCATCGCCGCTGGCTGAGTGGTGACCAGGGCCCCCGGCTGTTGCCGGTCGACCGTCAGGAACGAGACCTCGAGGTTGGTCAGCGACCGCAGCTCCGCGGCGAACTGCTCGTCCATGCTGAAGCCCATGACCACCCGCGCAATCGGCAGCGGCGCCAGTACCGGGGCCTCCACCAGCAAGTGCGGCTTGCCCTGGATCGGCACGATAAGCATGGTTTGCCGCGCTCGACGCGCGTCACGCAGGGCCTGGTCGAAACGGAAGACGGAGCCGTCCGGGGCGTCGCTCAAGGTGCTGGCCAGGACCCGGCCCTGCATGTCCAGGAGCACCATGTCGCTGGCACCGATGCGCTTGCCGTGGTTGATCAGCACCGAATGGATGGTCGGCGAGTCGCCGCTGGCCACGGCGTCACGAAAACCGAAATCGGCCGCCAACAGCTGCACGCCGTCACCCAGGCGCCGGCCGCGCACGTCAAGCAGGCGCTCGAAAACCCGCGAACCCACCGCCAGCTGTTCGTAGGCCTGGGTCTGCACCGCGCTGCCGGTGGCGGCCTTGACGCTGAAGTACACCGCGCCGATCACCACCGACAGCAGCAGGATCAGTACGCAGGCGATCCGCGCCTGAAAGCTACTGCGCAGTTTCACGGGCCGCTCGCTCGAACGCATCGCCGAAGGCGCTCGGTGCCGGGGCACCTGGCAAGCCTTCGGGCAAGGGTTCCAGGGTCATGGCAAAGGCCTTGTGCAGGCCCCCGGCCGGGATCTGCACAAGGCCGCCATCCTGTGGCTGCATCCCGTTGGCCTGGGGGTGCCAGAGGGTCAGCCGGTAGGACCCGACAGGCAACGCGTCCAGGTTCAGCGCGCCCTGGGCATCGGTGACGCCGAAGCGCGGGTCGTCGGTGACGTAGACGTAGCCGAGCATCCAGTCGTGGATATTGCAGCCCAGGACCACCACCCCCGGTTTGTCGAACAGCACCGCGTCGGAGGGCGTGCCTTCGTACAGGCGCAACTCGAACTTCTTGGCCGGGGAAAAGGAGTAGACCTGATGGCGAATATTGTCGCTGTTGGGGAATTTCACCGGGGTGCCGGTGTGAATCGCCAACACATGGGGCGCGAACTGTTTGTCACGCTGGTCCATGTCGGCCTTGAGGGTGCCGGCGGGTTGGCCCAGGGGGCCCTGCAAGGTCACCACGGCGTCGCGCACCGGCTGCCCGGAAGGTTCGAGCACCTGCACCTGCAAGCTCGCGGCAGAGGCTGCGGCACTGAGCAGCCACAGGCCGACAACAGAAAGAATCGAGTAAATCCTGGCCATGCAAATCCCGGTATTTAGATGAAAGCAGATGGCCGGCCTTGGCATGGGTGATGACAGCAGAGGCGACGCCGAGCAGCATGATGCCGCAAATAAGGCATTTTGCCACTACAACAGAAAAAGAGCTGCACAACCGTCCGTCCAACAAAAAATGATACAAACGGTCAGCTCCCGTACAGCTTTTCGGCCGCATAAAGAAAAGCTGAAGCGGGGCCGTGCCATTGAAACCACTCGCCGCCTGCCCCATCTAACTCCCATACCCAATTGCGCAGGTGCCCCATGACCGACCAGCAAGAATTCCCTGAAGACCTCAGCGACTACGCCGACCCGGAAAACGCTGAGCACCCGGCCTCGTCAGGCACCGGCCTGGCATTGCCCGGGCAGAACCTGCCGGACAAGGTCTACATCATCCCGATCCACAATCGGCCGTTCTTCCCGGCGCAAGTGCTGCCGGTGATCGTCAATGAAGAGCCCTGGGCCGAGACCCTGGAACTGGTCAGCAAGTCCGATCATCACTCCCTGGCCCTGTTCTTCATGGACACCCCGCCCGAAGACCCGCGGCATTTCGATACCTCCGCGCTGCCGCTGTACGGCACCCTGGTCAAGGTGCACCACGCCAGCCGCGAGAACGGCAAGCTGCAATTCGTTGCCCAGGGCCTGACTCGGGTGCGCATCCGCACCTGGCTCAAACACCATCGCCCGCCGTACCTGGTGGAAGTCGAATACCCCCATCAGCCGAGTGAGCCGACCGACGAGGTCAAGGCCTACGGCATGGCCCTGATCAATGCGATCAAGGAACTGCTGCCGCTCAACCCGCTGTACAGCGAAGAGTTGAAGAACTACCTCAACCGCTTCAGCCCCAACGATCCGTCGCCGCTGACCGACTTCGCCGCCGCGCTGACCTCGGCCACCGGCAACGAGTTGCAGGAAGTGCTGGATTGCGTGCCGATGCTCAAGCGCATGGAAAAAGTCCTGCCGATGCTGCGCAAGGAAGTCGAAGTTGCGCGCCTGCAGAAGGAAATCTCCGCCGAGGTCAATCGCAAGATCGGCGAGCACCAGCGCGAGTTCTTCCTCAAGGAACAGCTCAAGGTGATCCAGCAGGAGCTAGGGCTGACCAAGGACGATCGCAGCGCCGACGTCGAGCAGTTCGAGCAGCGCCTCAAGGGCAAGGTCCTGCCGCCCCAGGCGCAAAAACGCATCGAAGAAGAACTGAACAAACTGTCGATCCTGGAAACCGGCTCGCCGGAATACGCGGTCACCCGCAATTACCTGGAATGGGCCACCGCCGTGCCCTGGGGCGTGTACGGCCAGGACAAGCTGGACCTCAAGCACGCGCGCAAGGTGCTGGACCAGCACCATGCCGGGCTGGACGACATCAAGAGCCGGATTCTCGAATTCCTCGCCGTGGGCGCCTATAAGGGCGAAATCAGCGGCTCCATCGTCCTGCTGGTGGGACCGCCGGGCGTGGGCAAGACCAGCGTCGGCAAGTCCATCGCCGAGTCCCTGGGCCGACCGTTCTACCGCTTCAGTGTCGGCGGCATGCGCGACGAGGCCGAGATCAAGGGCCATCGCCGGACCTACATCGGCGCCCTGCCGGGCAAGCTGGTGCAGGCGCTCAAGGACGTCGAGGTGATGAACCCGGTGATCATGCTCGACGAGATCGACAAGATGGGCCAGAGCTACCAGGGCGACCCGGCCTCGGCCTTGCTCGAAACCCTGGACCCGGAACAGAACGTCGAATTCCTCGATCACTACCTGGACCTGCGCCTGGACCTGTCCAAAGTGCTGTTCGTGTGCACCGCCAACACCCTGGATTCAATCCCCGGCCCGTTGCTCGACCGCATGGAAGTGATTCGTCTGTCGGGCTACATCACCGAAGAAAAAATCGCCATCGCCAAGCGTCACCTGTGGCCCAAACAGCTGGAGAAAGCCGGGGTGGCCAAGACCAGCCTGAGCATCAGCGACAACGCCTTGCGCGCGGTGATCGACGGTTATGCCCGCGAGGCCGGGGTGCGCCAGCTGGAAAAACAACTGGGCAAACTGGTGCGCAAGGCAGTGGTCAAGCTGCTGGATGATCCGAATGCGGTGATCAAGCTCGGCCCGAAAGACCTGGAGGCCTCCCTCGGCATGCCAGTGTTCCGCAACGAGCAGGTGCTCAGCGGCACCGGGGTCATCACCGGCCTGGCCTGGACCAGCATGGGCGGCGCGACATTGCCGATCGAGGCCACACGCATCCATACCCTGAACCGGGGCTTCAAACTCACCGGGCAGTTGGGGGATGTGATGAAGGAGTCTGCGGAAATTGCCTACAGCTACATCAGCTCGCACCTCAAGCAGTTTGGCGGCGACGGCAAGTTCTTCGACGAAGCCTTTGTCCACCTGCATGTGCCCGAGGGGGCCACGCCCAAGGACGGCCCGAGCGCCGGGGTGACCATGGCCAGTGCGCTGCTGTCCCTGGCGCGCAACCAGCCGCCGAAAAAAGGCGTGGCCATGACCGGTGAACTGACCCTGACCGGGCACGTGCTGCCGATTGGCGGGGTGCGCGAAAAAGTCATCGCCGCGCGCCGGCAGAAGATCTTCGAACTGATCCTGCCGGAGCCCAACCGTGGCAACTTCGAAGAGCTCCCGGACTACCTCAAGGAAGGCATCACCGTGCACTTCGCGAAGAAGTTCGCCGACGTGGCCAAGGTGCTGTTCTAACCCCTGAGCGCCAGTGCCGGCGGCTGCCAGCTGTGATGCCACAGCCCGGCAGCCGCAGGCATGTCGGCCAAGAGGGCATTGTGGCCAACCTTCAGCCCCTGGCCACACCGCTTGCAATCTTCAGTTATGCTCGCCGCTCGTCATGAATGATCGGAGCTTTCTGAGCCATGTTCCCTCCTCGTCTGCTTGCCCTTCTCAGCGTCGCCCTGCTGGCCGCCTGCGCCAGCCAACCCAAGCAAAACATCACGGTCGAAAACCAGAGCGAATGCCCGCTGCAACTGAGCACTGGCCAGAACCTGATTCTGACCCTGCCCAGCAACCCCACCACCGGCTATCGCTGGGCGATCCAGGACTCGGCCGGCGGCGTGTTGCGCAAGGTCAGCCCCGAGGTCTACAGCAACCCTGAAGACAGCGGGCTGGTGGGCAATGCCGGGCAATCCACCTGGCGCTTCCAGGCGTTTGCCAGCGGCACCGGCCGTTTGTTGCTGACCTACCAGCAGCCCTGGGCCCCGGAAGTGGCGCCGGTCAAAGCCTTCGATTGCGCGATAAAGGTCAACTGACATGGGCTGGCTGATCCTGGCGCTGATGGGCGCAGTCACCTTTATCTACGGCATCAGCGTGCATGCCGCCCTGCTCTGCCTGCTGGTCAAGCCGCTGCCGGTGCTGGCCCTGCTCGGCTGGCTGCACGACGCCCCACCCGGCGACTACCGGCGCTGGATCATCATCGGCCTGCTGTTCTCGGTGCTCGGCGATGTGTTGCTGGCCTGGCCCGGCGACCTGTTTGTGTTCGGCCTCGGCGCCTTCCTGGTGGCACACCTGGCCTACCTCAAGGCCTACCTCAGCGACTGTCGGCGTCCGGCGCTGCTGCCGTTGCTGGTGGCGATCGTCATTGGCGGCGCGCTGCTGGCGATCCTGATTACCCATGGCCTGGGGCCGTTGCTGATCCCGGTGATTGTCTATGGGCTGACCATCAGCGCCATGCTCTGGCGCGCCCTGGCCCGCTTCGGCACCGCGGTGCCCAGGCGCTCGGCGCTGCTGGCCGGGGTGGGCGCCCTGACATTCGCCTTCTCCGACAGCCTGATCGGTATCAGCCGCTTTGTGGTGGCGTTCGAGGCCGCGCCGTACCTGATCATCATCAGTTACTGGCTGGGCCAGTGGGGCATTGCCGCGTCGGCGTTCAGCCAGAAGCCGCGCTGAACGGCCACGCAGACGGCGCACCTTGTGTCGCCCGCAGGCACCTGAGGCCCTTTCGGGCCTTATCGCAGCCTGCGGCAGCGGCTACAATGCCGCCCCCTCTTTCACCATCCGCCGCTGGAACCGCCGTGAGCCAAGACCCCGATCGCCTTTTCGCCCAGCCCCTGGCCCAGGTGCCCGACTTCGCCTTTAACGAGGATGTGGTGCGGGTGTTCCCGGACATGATCAAGCGCTCGGTCCCGGGTTATCCGACCATTGTCGAAAACCTCGGCGTGCTCGCCGCGCAATTCGCCCAGCCCAATAGCGTGCTCTACGACCTGGGCTCGTCCCTGGGTGCGGTGACCCAGGCCCTGCGCCGCCATGTGCGGACCGACGGTTGCAAAGTGATCGCGGTGGATAACTCGGCGGCCATGGTCGAGCGCTGCCGGGAATACCTCAACGGCCAGGACTCGATGTTCCAGGAGTTGCTGCCGGTGCAGGTGATCGAGGGCGACATCCTGGCCCTGGAGTTCCAGCCGGCCTCGGTGGTAGCGCTCAATTTCACCCTGCAGTTCATTGCCCCGGAGCAGCGCACGGCCCTGCTCGGGCGCATCCGGCAGTCGCTGTTGCCGGGCGGTGCGCTGATCCTCTCGGAGAAGCTGCGCTTCAACGATGAGCAGGAGCACGCGCTGCTCACCGATCTGCATATCGCCTTCAAGCGCGCCAACGGCTACAGCGAGCTGGAAATCGCCCAGAAGCGCAGCGCCATCGAAAACGTCATGAAGCCCGACAGCCTCGAAGAACACCGCGAGCGCCTGTTGGCGGCCGGTTTCTCGAAAGTCGTGCCGTGGTTCCAGTGTCTTAACTTTGCCTCGTTGATTGCCTTGCCATGATCGATCTGTCCCCCCTCGCCCGCCGCCTGGCCGGTACGCCCCTGGCCGACTGGGCCAATACCTTGCAAGCGCAACTCGACAAGAAGATGGAAAAGGGCCACGGCGACCTGGAGCGCTGGCAGAGCGCCCTGGATGCGCTGCCGAAGATCCAGCCCAGTGAAGTCGACCTGCTCAATGGCCTGACCCTGGACACCGAGTGCGATGACGCCACCCGGGCACAGATGCGCAGCGCGTTGATGGGCCTGTCGCCGTGGCGCAAGGGGCCGTTCGATCTGTTCGGGGTGCACGTGGACACCGAATGGCGCTCGGACTGGAAATGGTCGCGGGTCGCCCCGCACCTGGACCTGGCGGGCAAGCGCATCCTCGATGTCGGGTGCGGCAATGGCTATTACATGTGGCGCATGCTCGGCGCCGGCGCCCACAGCGTGATCGGGGTCGATCCCAACTGGCTGTTCTTCTGCCAGTTCCAGGCAGTGCAGCGCTACCTGTCGCAGCCTGCGGTGTGGCACCTGCCGTTCCCGTTCGAAGACCTGCCGCCGAATCTGGAAGGCTTCGACACGGTATTTTCCATGGGGGTGTTCTACCACCGTCGCTCACCCATCGAGCATTTACTGGCGCTCAAGGATTGCCTGGTGAAAGGCGGCGAGCTGGTGCTGGAAACCCTGGTGGTGGCCGGCGACCAGCAGCAGGTGCTGGTGCCCGAAGACCGCTATGCGCAGATGCGCAACGTATGGTTCCTGCCCTCGGTGCCAGCCCTGGAATTGTGGCTGCGCCGGGCAGGTTTCAGCGAGGTGCGCTGCGTGGATGTAAGCGTGACCAGCATCGAGGAACAGCGCGGCACCGAGTGGATGAAGTACCAGTCCCTGAGCGACTTCCTCGACCCCAACGACCACAGCAAAACCATCGAAGGCCTGCCGGCACCAATGCGTGCCGTGATCGTCGCCAAAAAATAATGCACCTTGTGCCGAGGGCGCTTGCTCTCGCTGGAGGACGCAGCCCTCCCGGTTTCGGCAAGCGCGGTCCGACTGAAGTCATGTGAAGGCTGGTTTGGGGCTGCTGCGCAGCCCGGCGGGAGCAAGCTCCTTCGCCACAGTTCAGGTCACAGGGCCGGTTTGGCCCGGCGCGCCTTGAAGAATTCGCTCAGCACGGTGCCGCACTCTTCGGCCAGGACCCCGCCTTCGAACAGCACCCGGTGATTGAGAAAACCCTGGTTGAAGAACTGTCCCTGGCTTTGCACGATGCCGGCCTTGGGCTCCAGCGCGCCGTAGACCACCCGGGCAATGCGCGAGTGCACGATCAGGCCGGCGCACATGCTGCACGGCTCCAGGGTCACGTAGAGGGTGCTGCCCGGCAGGCGATAGTTGTCCAGTGCCTGGGCCGCCGCGCGGATCGCGACCATCTCGGCATGGGCGCTGGGGTCGCTGCCGCTGATGGGGCAATTGAAGCCCCGCCCGATGATCTCACCCTCCAGCACCAGTACCGCCCCCACCGGGACTTCGCCCAGGGCCGCGCCCTGTGCGGCCAGGACCAGGGCTTCACGCATGAAGTCCTGATCGCGGCTGCGGTCGATGATCCGGGCCGGACGAATCTGTCGCATCAGACGACCTCGATGGCGGCCATCAGGCCGGTTTCCATGTGGTCGATCACATGGCAGTGGAACATCCACACCCCCGGGTTATCCGCCACCAGGGCCACCCGGGCGCGCTCGTTCTTGCCCAGCAGGTAGGTGTCAGTGAAATACGGGATCACTGTGTGCCGGTTCGAGGCGATGACTTTGAAGCTCATGCCGTGCAGGTGGATGGGGTGCTGATACTGGGTCATGTTCTTCAATTCGAAAATGTAGCTTTTGCCCTTTTTCAGCGTAGCAATCGGGCGGTCGGCGCAGGTCTTGTCGGTGATGTCCCAGGCCTTGCCGTTGATCTGCCACAGGCTGGGCGGCTTGCCATTGTCCACGTTCACCGACACCGAGCCAACCCACTCGAAGTTGAAGTTGAGCTTTTCCGCGCTCTCCAGGTCGGGCTCGGCAATCGGGTTGGCCGGCAAGGTCGGCGGCCAAGAGGTCGGGGCGTCGTTGTTGGCCACCGAACGGAAGGTGCCCAGGCGCACCGGGCCATTGCGCAGCGACAGCTCTTCACCCGCCGGCGGTGCCTTGATCGCCAGGCAGATGCGCATGCCCGGGCCCAGCCAGTATTCCTTGCCCAGGGGTCGCGGTTCGATAGGGTTGCCATCCAGGGCATAGATCTGCGCCTCGACCCCGGGAATGTTGATCCGGTAGGTCAGGGTGTTGTCGAGGTTGAGCAGGCGTACCCGGGTGATCTGCCCGGCCGGCAGCTCGACCACCGCCTGGGACACACCGTTGATGGTCGACAGGCGCCCGGCCGTGCCGCCTCGGGCCGCCTCGCGGGGAATGCTGAAGGGCACGAAGGCCCCGACTTCATCGACATGCCAGCTTTTCAGGCTCAGGGTGCGCTCGTACTGGAACCCGGTGGGCTCGCGCTCCTCGATGATCAGCGGGCCGACCAGGCCACGCCCCAGCTCCTCGCTGCTGTTCACATGGGGGTGATACCAGTAGCTGCCGGCATCCGGCACGCGGAACTTGTAGTCGAAGAACTCCCCCGGCAGCACCGGCAGTTGCGAGACGTAGGGCACGCCGTCCATCTCCAGCGGCAGACGGATACCGTGCCAGTGAATGGTGGTGGCCACGGGCAGGTGATTGATGAAACGCACCCGCAGCCATTCGCCCTGGCGCACCCGCAGCTCGGTGCCCGGCGCCGAAGGGCCGAATGCCCAGGCCTCGGTCTTGTGCCCCGGCACCAACTCGACGTCCAGGGGCGCAGCGATCAACTGGTAATCGTGGCCGGCCTCGGCATCGGCCATTTTCCCCAGCCAATAGCGCGACGCCCCTCCCACCCCCACGCCAACCACTACAAGACCGGTCAGACCACCGAGTATTTGTCGACGGGTAAAGGACATGGACTCAACTACCTCACGTATCTACGGCAGGCCTGAGCCCGCAAAAGGCGAATACGATACACCCGCAGTTGAGAAACAGTAAGGGCAGCGCGGCGACAGGACGCAGGGGCACAACACCGGCGAAGCGCTGTGCCAAGGTGACAATAAACACCGGATTAAACGATTCAGTCCGAACAAATACGCCCTTGGCATCCACTGATTGGCCCTGATCAATTGAACCTGACGCGTCGAGCCCCTAAAGTCATGCTCCCTTACCCGTTCAGAGGTCAGTCATGGCGGCATTGCGCCTGACCACATTGCATACGACTCAGGCCGTGCTCGACGCGTTTCGCGGCACCGAGGTGCCCCCTGAGGTGCTGCTCGAAGGCAGCGGTATCCAGTTGTCGGACGTCGAGCTGCCCAATAGCCTGATCAACATCGGCCAGGAACTGCGGGTATTCGCCAACGCCCTGGTGTTTCGCCAGGACCTGGGGCTGGCCCTGGGGCGCTGCCTGCATATTTCAGCCTACGGCATGTTCGGCCTGACCCTGCTGACCAGCGCCAACCTGCGCGAGGGCCTGACCCTGGCGCTGCGCTATCCGCTGCTGCTGGGAACGTTCTTCCGCCTGGGCCTGGAGATCCGCGACGGGCTGGCCTGGCTGACCGCCGATCAGTACAGCGAATCGCCGGAGCTTGAGGTGTTCAACACCGACTTCTGCATGTCCTCGTTCCGGGTCACCTGCCAGGACCTGCTGGGGTGCACTCTGCCTCTGCGCGAGGCGCAGTTCGTGCACCCGCAACCGGATTACCTGGACGCCTACGAACAGGCCTTCAATTGCCCGGTGCACTTCAACGCCGGGCGCAACGCCATCGGTTTCGACCTGGAATGGCTGGACCGACGCCTGCCCCTGGCCGATCTGGTGACCCATGGCGGCATGCTCGAACGCTGCATCGAGCTCAACGAGGAACTCAGCGCTCGCCCCGCATGGATCGACCAGGTGCGGCGCATCCTCAGCGAACAGCTGCATGCCGTGCCGGACTTCGACAGCCTGGCGCGGCAGGTGCATTGCTCCCCCAGCACCCTGCGCCGGCGCCTGCGCGCCCAGGACAGCAGCTACCAGAAGCTGCTCGACGAACTGCGCTACAAGCAGGCCAAGCAATTGCTGGCCCAGCAGAACCTGTCGGTATGCCGCATCGCGGAGGCGCTGGGATTCAAGGAAACCGCCAGCTTCCGTCATGCCTTCCAGCGCTGGAGCGGCGTCGCCCCGGGCCGTTTCAGGCAGTTGGCCGGCCAGTCCGGGCCGTTAAATGACGCTTAAGAACCGTTATTGACCGTTAGCAACATTCTCTCCGATTGCATTCCGACCAAGAATGGACGCGCGGATCTCTCCGCTCATCCAAGACATGGAGTCGTCGAATGAAATCCCTGCACACCCTGTTTGCCAGCGCGGCACTGGGCCTTGCACTGGCCGCCTCGCAGAGCGCCAGCGCCGCCCCCGAGCGCACCGTGAATATTTTCAACTGGTCGGAATACATCGCGCCCAACACCATCAAGGATTTCGAAGCCAGCACCGGGATCAAGGTCAAGTACGACATTTTCGAAAGCAACGAAGTGTTGGAAGCCAAGTTGCTGACCGGCAACAGCGGTTATGACGTGGTGGTGCCGTCCAGCAGTTTTGTCAGCAAACAGATCACCGCCGGCGCCTTCCAGCCCTTGGACCGCAGCCTGCTGCCGAACTGGAAGCACCTGGACCCGACCGTGATGAAGCTGCTGGAGCAGAGCGACCCCGGCAACCGCTACGTGATCCCCTACATGTGGGGCACCAACCTGATCGGCTACAACCGCGACAAGGTCACCCAATTGCTCGGCGAGGATGCGCCGGTCAATAGCTGGGACCTGGTGTTCAAAGAAGAAAACCTGAAGAAACTCAGCCAGTGCGGCGTGACCTTCATGGACTCGCCGACCGAAATGCTGCCCCTGGCCCTGCACTACCTCGGGCTGGACCCGAACAGCCAGAACCCCGAAGACTACCGCAAGGCCGAAGCCCTGCTGCTCAAGCTGCGGCCTTATATCCGCTACTTCCACAGCGCCAAGTGGATGGGCGACATCGCCAACGGCAACATCTGCGTCGCGGTCGGCTACTCCGGCGGTTTCCTGCAGGCGGCCAACCGCGCCAACGAAGCCAAGAACGGCGTGCACATCGAGATGCGCATTCCCAAGGAAGGCACCCTGATCTGGTTCGACACCGTGGCCATCCCTGCCGGCGCCAAGCATGTCGACACCGCCCATGCGTTCCTCAACTACCTGCTGGAACCCCAGGTCACTGCTTCCATCAGCAACTTCGTCGGCTACCCGAACGGCAACAAGGACTCCTTGCCTTGGGTCGATCAGTCGCTGCGCGACAACCCTGACCTGTACCCATCCAGCGAAGCCATGACGCTGCTGTTCCCGCTCAAGCCGTTGCCGGCCAAGGTCGAGCGTGTGCGCACGCGCACCTGGGTCAAGGTCACCAGCGGACGCTGAAGTGCCCATCCGCCTCGTACCCACGGGTACCGGGCGGCTCTATAACTATTGCGGTGCCCCGCGCCTGGCGTGCGGGCTCCCATGATTGAAGTCGTGCCCATGCCATTGCCTGTGTTGCCCCAACCTGACCTGCACCTGTTGTCGATCGAGGCCCTGCTCGATGGCTTTGCCACGCTGCGCTTCACCCCTGTCGACCTGTTGCAGGCCCTGTTGGCGCGCATGGACCGTCTCGACCCCCTGCTCAATGCGGTCTGCGAGCGCCAGGACCAGAACGCGATGCGGGCAGCCCAGGCCTCGACCGCGCGCTGGGCGGCGGGCACCCCACAGGGCCGGCTCGATGGCATTGCCCTGCTGATCAAGGACAACACCGACATTGCCGGCTGGTATACGCGTAACGGATCCCGGGCCCTGGCTGATGCGGCACCCGCGATCCGCGACGCCAGCCTGGTGGAAAAGCTGCGCAGGGCCGGGGCGATTTTCATCGGCAAGACCACCTTGCCCGAGCTGGGCAGTACGCCCCTGACCGACAGCCCGCTGACCGGCATCACCCGTAACCCATGGAAACTTGAACTGCATGCCGGTGGCAGCAGTGGCGGCAGTACCGCCGGGGTCGCGGCGGGCTTCGCTCCGGCGGCGACCGGTAACGATGCGGCCGGCTCGATCCGCACGCCAGCGAGTTTCTGCGGGGTGGTCGGGTTCAAGCCCAGCCATGGACTGATTTCCGGCTATCCGAGTATCGACCCGGGGGGCATGGCGGCCGAAGGCCCGATCGCCCGCCATGTGCGCGATATCGCCTTGCTGCTGGAGTTGATGAGCGAACACGAACCGCGGGAGCCCTTCGCCTGGCCCCATGCCACTCCGGGTTTTTTATCGAACATCGAAGACGGCGTAAGCGGCCTGCGTATCGCCTTCAGCCTCGACCTGGGCTACGCCGCCCATGTCGACCCGCACATTGCCCGCGCCTGCCAGGCAGCCGCGACGCTGCTGGAGCAGGCCGGAGCGACCCTGGTCCAGGCGTCGCCGGATATCGGCAACCCGGCGCCGCGTTATCTGGACGCCTGGCCGGTCGAGGTTGCCCGGGCCATGGCCAGCGAGCTGCCCATCGAGCACCAGCACCTGGCCGGTGACTTTCTCCTGGACTGCCAGGCCCGAGCGCGCCGCACCGATGCCCTGACCTACGCCTGCGCGGTGGAAGAGCGCAATTCGGTCGCCAAGGGCTTGCACGACTTTCTCAGCGATTACGACCTGTTGCTGACACCGACCACCATGGTCGCGCCGTTCGCCATCGAGCACAGCATGCCGCCGGACTGGCCGGCCGAGGTCTCGATGATGTGGCAGCCGACCACGTTCCCGTTCAATTTCAGCCGGCAACCGGCCCTGAGCATTCCGTGCGGGTTGACGCCCGACGGCCTGCCCATCGGCTTGCAGATCATTGCCCGCTTCGGTCGCGACGACCTGGTGCTGCGCGCCGCCCGCGAGCTGGAGAAACGCACGTCATTGACCGTATTTGATACACCTGCAGGGCTGCCCGCAGCCACGCAGTGATCCAGGGGAGCAGCGGAAATCGGCCAGAGGTTGGTCGTGGTTCCGGGGCTCAAGCAGAGCGATTTTCGCGATAGCGAAACAGCAGAATGCGAGGAATAAGACAATGGAACATGGAATTTCCGGTTGCTGGTACCAACACACCCATTTTGAACATGACATCTACGTCATGATCCTGAAGGAGCCCGGCTCGCCGGACTTCGGGTGCGCCGACAGCAGCGAGACCTTCAGCTACATCGGACGGATTTCCGGGCAAGGCCAGCACACCTGCTTCTCGGTGCACTTTGCCTGCCCACCCTATGGGCACGACTACTCGACGACCCAGGCCGCCCTGGACGCCGGGCTGGCCCATGGCCGAGCGGTGATCGATGTCTGGAGAAGCCCCCGCAGCACGCCGATGGAGCGCCCTCGCAAAAGCACTCCGCGCCGCTACAGCAGCCAGATCGACCAACGCTGTGAATAAACCCTGGCGGCCTGGCCAAGGGCGAGCGAACCGCCCGCCTGTGGCCAAGGGCCCGGCCGGTGTTTCACCCGGCCCGCAGCCCCAGCAGCAAATGCACCACGCCACCGGCCAGGGGCATGATCCCCGGCACCCCGGCCGCCACCAGCGCCACGGGATCCAGCTGGCTCGGGTCGCGCAGTTCCACGCGCACCCGGGTCAGGGCCAAGGGTTGTTGCGACTTGAGGTTGTCACTGCCACCCAGGGCTGCCAGCACCGCCGGATTCAACCCGCTATCGCCCTGGGCTGGAAGCGCAACACCCGCCGTCTCCGCAATCAGATCCGGCGTCAGGGCCTTCCAGAACGCTCGCTGCAATTTCTCGAACATATTCAGTTCTCCACAATCAATGAGGTAACCGCCGCGAGCGCCTGATGCCGATGCAAGGCCTCACGCACCTGCTCGGCGCTTTCCAGGTTCAGCACCTGCTCGGCAAGGGCCTGGCAATCCTGCAGCAGCGCCTCGCGAACCGTCGCCTTGATCGCCGGAATCAACGGCACGCTGACCGACAGCTCATCCACCCCCAGCCCCAGCAGCAGCGGCACCGCCAGGGTTTCCGACGCCAGGGCACCGCACACCCCAACCCATTTGCCGTGGGCATGGGCGGCCTGCACGGTGCTGGCGATCAGGCGCAATACCGCCGGGTGAAAGCTGTCGGCCTGGCTCGCCAGGCGTGGGTGATCGCGATCCATGGCCAGGGTGTACTGGGTCAGGTCGTTGGTGCCGATGGAGAAGAAATCCACCTCGGGGGCAAACCGATCCGCGAGCAACGCCGCGGCCGGCACTTCGATCATGATTCCCAGCTTGGGCAGCGCCTGCAACCCCAGCGCCCGGGCCTCTTCTTCAAGCATGTGCCGCGCCAGGCGCAGCTCCGACAGCTGGGTCACCATCGGCAGCATGATGTGCAGGCGCGCCAGCCCGGCGCTGGCGAGTATTGCGCGCAATTGCTCGCGCAGCAGTTGCGGACGCTCCAGGCACAGGCGGATCCCGCGCATGCCGAGAAACGGGTTGGCTTCGCTGTCCATCGGCACGTAAGCCAGGGGTTTGTCGCCACCGACATCCAGGGTCCGCACCACCAGGTTGCGTTGCGGCCCCAGTGCATTGGCGATGGCGCTGTAGGTGGCGGCCTGCTCCTCATGACTGGGAGCGACGCTGCGCTGTTGGTACAGAAACTCCGAACGCAGCAGACCCACGCCTTCCCCACCCAGACTGACGGCCTGCTCGGTTTCGGCCAGCGAGGCGACGTTGGCCGTCACCTCGATGTGGTGCCCGTCGCGGGTCACCGCGGCCAGGGTTGCCTGCTGCACATCCTGCTGATGGCGCTGCTGTTGCTGCTGACGTCGCGCCTGCAAGCGCTCGATCGCCGCCAGCTCGGGGTCCAGGTGCAGCTCACCCTGGTCGGCATCCAGCAACACCCGCGTACCGGCGGGCACGGCCAATACCTGTTCCGGCAGGCCACAGATTGCCGGCAAGCCCAGGGCCCGGGCGAGGATCGCCACATGGCTGGTGGCGCCGCCGCCCACGGTGGCAAACCCCAGCACTTTGCAGGTATCGAGCCCGGCGGTCTGGGAAGGCGTCAGTTGGTCGGCAATCAGGATCGCCTGCTCCGGCAGGACCCAGTCGCGGTCCTCCACCCCGAGAATCAGCTTGAGTACCCGCTGCCCGACATCGGCCAGGTCCAGCGCACGCTCGGCCAGCAGGCTGCTGCCCAAACGAGTGAACAGCTCGGCGGTGGCGCGGGTCGCGCTGTTCCAGGCAAAGGCCGCGCTATTGCCGGTCTCGATCAGCGCCTGGGCCTGTTCCAACAGGCTGGGGTCTTCCAATAGTTCTTGATGGGCCTTGAAGATTTCCGCCTGGACCTGGCCGCTGGCGTTTTCCCCCAGGCTCCGCAGGGCCTGGGTCGCCTCGCCCAGGGCACGCTGCAACGTTGCCTGCTCGCGGCGCGGGTCAGTGGCCGTCTCGATAATGTCGAGGTGCTGTTCAGCCACCTGCACCACCTGGCCAAAGGCAGAACCTGCGGACGCACACACCCCACGCAGCAAGGTCTGCGACAGCGGCGCGAGCGGTGTGCTGGCCGGGGCAGCGAACACCGTGCTGACCGCCTCGCCGCAGCCGGCCAGCAGCAGCTCGGACAGCACCGCAATCGCCGCGTCGGCATCCGCCCCCACTGCGCTGACCTGCACCTTGTCGTCGTAGGCGGTCTGCAAGGCCATGATCGCCACCAGGGATTTGCCGTTGGCGCTGCTCTGCTGCTTATGCAAATAAATGCTCGCGCCAAAGGCCTTGGCCGCCTGGGCGAACACCGCCGCCGGCCGCGCGTGCAAGCCGTTGGGGTTGGGCAGGCTGACGGGCCTGGAAAACACCGCAGGGCCCGACTCAGTCTGCTCTGCCACATCTGCGCCTTGCTCGCCGGCATCAAGGCGCAACAACGGCTGGCCAGCCTCCACGGCAATCAGGCCCGGGGTCAGCAGGCTGAACGGCTCACCGCTTACCACCAGCATCAGGGTCAACAGGCTGCGGGCGTTGAGGGCGAGGTAATCGGCATCGAACTCGATCAGCGGCTGGCCGGCCTCGACCCGCTGGCCTTCCTCCACCCGCCGGGTAAAGCCCTGGCCGGCCAGGTTCACCGTGTCCAGGCCAATGTGCATCAGCACCTGGACCCCGTGCTCGCTGGTAATGCTCAGCGCATGGCCGCTGTGCTGCAGGTTGCTGATAACCCCGGCCAGCGGCGCGCAGAGGGTCTGCGAGGTCGGATCGATGCACACCCCGTCACCGATCACACGGCTGGAAAAGACCGAGTCCGGCACCTGGTCCAGGGGCATCAGCACCCCGGACAGCGGTGCCAGCAGTTGCAATTGTTGGGTTGTGGCCATGACTTCACCTGCTGTTTGTTCGTATGGATGCCGATGGAGCGCGAGCCCCGCAGGCCTCGCTTATTTCCACCAATACTCGACCTGCAGACCGACGTTCGCCCCATGCCGCGCGGTGCCAAAGGCCCCGGTGTCGGAGAGGGCCGAGCCCGCCGCCAATTCATTGGCCGCGCGCTTGGCCGCCTCGTTCCAACTGGCATAGGTGTAGTACAGGCGCACTTCCGGGCGCGCCCAGAAATCCGGGCCCTTGGGCGACCAGGTCGGGGCGAAGGTGAACTTGCTCAGCTTACGCGTCCCACCGGGGGCCTCCACCTGATCGTGGCCCAGTTCGGTGACCAGTTTGAATTGCTCGGTGATGGCGTACGCCGGGCGGACTCCCAGGGAAATCCAGTTCTGGTCATTGCCGTCAGGGCGAATGTCTTTCTGGTAGACCGCTTCGACCTGGCCGCCAAAACGCGGGGTCACCTGCCAGTCGAAAAACTCCACCAGCCGGTAGCTCTTGTTGTTGTCGTCCAGGTGCACGTCGCCGGTGTAGCCGAGCCCGGTGCCCGGGCCTTCGCCGTACTGCAGGGCCAGCTTGTTCTTGCCGCCGAGAAAGTTCTTCTGCACGTGCTGGGCCGTGATCGCCCAGCCGCGGTGGGCATCGCGACGGTCGGGCTTGTCGATGTAGCTCAGGCCGAACTCGAGCTCGCCGCCGGGGTTGGTATCAAACCCGGAAACGTTGAAGTCGTGCCGATTGATGGCGTCCTTCTGGTACAGGTTGTCCTTGCGCGAAAAGGCGTAGCTGTATTTCAGATCACCAATCAGCACGTCTTCGATACCACCGCCAGTGGCGCTCTGGTTCCAGTAGTAGAAGTCGGAAATATGAATATCGTTACGCTTGTAGTAACGCCGCCCGGCCCACAGCGAACCGCCGTTGAGGCTGGGCATGTTCGACCACTGGGCGTACATCTGCGGCATGCGCGCCGCACCGTTTTCGCCCTGGAAGGTCAGGTTGCGATCGTAGCGGTTGTAAAGCGAAGCCATGCCATCGACGCTGAGCACCGAACCGTCGTCGAGGGTGTACAGATCCTGGCGCAGCTCCAGCTCCGCGTACTGCTCGCACTCGTTACCCAACCGGTATTTGGACTGGGCACCGGGCAACTGGAAGCAGGACTGCGAACTGCTGTTGACCGATGTCCCTACGCCGCTGCGCATGTACCCGGCAAACTCCAGAGCCTGGGCCGAGAACGGCAAGGCCAGGCACACGCAGGACGCAGCAAGGCCGCGATTTATTGTTGTTTTCATAAGCCACCCCATTATTTTTATTGTGTTTGGTTTGCCCCGGCAGGCGCTCGCTGGCAACAGCAAGCCCACGGCGTGCCTGGCACACCGGGTTCACTGGCCGGGGGATGTTGCTAGCGATCGATCAGGTGCAGGACGAACGATTCATAAGGTCGCAACGACAACTGCCGCGTGCGTGGCGGGCAATCGTCGTAGTTGCTGATCAGCAGCCGTTGCTGCGCCGCGTCGCCGATGGCCTGTTCCGGCAACTCGACATCGCAGTGGCTGCCGTAGAAGTTGTTCACCACCAGCAACCGCTCGCCCTCCCCCTCACGCAGGTAGGCCCAGACCCGAGGGTGCTCGGGTAGCAACTGGCGGTATTGGCCGTGCTGAATCAACGGTTCGCTGCGACGCAAGGCAATCAGCCCACGGTAGTGACGCAACACCGAGGCCGGGTCTTCGAGCTGGCCCTCGACGTTGATCTGCGCAGCATTGGCCGGTACGCCGATCCAGGGCTCGGCGCTGGTGAATCCGGCATTGGCCTGGCTGTTCCACTGCATGGGTGTGCGCCCGTTATCCCTCGACTTCTGCATGATCGCCGCCATGCTCGATGCCTCGGACTCACCGGCTTCGCGCTTGAGGCGATAGATATTGAGGGTCTCGACGTCGCGGTACTGGTCGATGCTGTCAAAGCCCGGATTGGTCATGCCCAGCTCTTCCCCCTGGTACACGAACGGCGTGCCCTGGAGAAAGTGCAGCGCGGTGGCGAGCATTTTCGCCGACACCACGCGATGCTCGCCGTCATCGCCAAAACGCGAGACCACCCGTGGCTGGTCGTGGTTGCACCAGAACAACGCGTTCCAGCCGCCGCCGGCCTGCATCCCGGTTTGCCAGTCAGAAAGGATGCGCTTGAGTTCAAGGAAGTCGAAATCGGCACGCACCCACTTCTGCAAATTCGGGTAGTCCACCTTCAAGTGGTGGAAGTTGAAGGTCATCGACAATTCCTGCGAATCCGGACGCGAGTAGCGGATGCAGTGGTCAAGGCTGGTGGAAGACATCTCGCCGACGTTGATCAAGCGATGCCCGGCAAAGACTTCGCGGTGCATCTCTTGCAGATAGCTGTGCACGTTGGGGCCGTCGGTGTAAAAGCGCCGACCGTCACTGCTGTCTTCGGGGAAGTTGGCCGGTTTGGAAATCAGGTTGATCACGTCCAGGCGGAACCCACCGACCCCCTTGTCGCGCCAGAAGCGCATCATCTTGAACACTTCGGCCCGCACCCTGGGGTTATCCCAATTCAGGTCGGCCTGGGTGTGGTCGAAAAGGTGCAGGTAGTACTGCCCGGTTTGCGCCTCGTATTCCCAGGCCGAGCCGCCGAACTTAGACTCCCAGTTGTTCGGCTGGTCGCGCCAGATGTAGAAGTCGCGATAGGGGTTGTCCAGGCTGCTGCGGGCCTGCTGGAACCAGGCATGCTCGATGGAGGTGTGGTTGACCACGATGTCCAGCATCAGCTTGATGCCGCGCTTGTCGGCCTCGCTGATCAGCAACTCGCAATCAGCCATGGTGCCGTAGCTCGGGTCGATGGCGTAGTAATCGCTGATGTCATAGCCGTTATCACGCTGCGGCGAGCGCAGGAACGGGGTCAGCCACAGGCAGTCGACACCCAGCCAATGCAGGTAGTCGAGCTTGTCGACCACCCCCAACAGATCACCGGTGGCCTGGCCTGAGTGGCTGTAAAAACTCTTCGGGTAGATCTGGTAGATCACCGAACGCTGCCAGTCTTGCATGGCGGTTTCCTCAAGAAATCGAATTCAATAAAACCTGTACTGCCGCTTGCGTTCCGTGCCCCGGCACGCGGCGGCCATCAAGCAACGCGATACCCCGGGCGAATGATCTTCAGGCTCAAGGCGCAGGTCAGCGCGAAGGGCACGACCAGGGCGACGACCATGCCGATCACGAACATCGGGATGTACTGCGGGATGATCGAGATGAAACCCGGCAGGCCGCCGACCCCGATCGCCGAGGCCTGGACCTTGTTCAGCGAAAGGAAAATGCTGCCCAGCGCCGAGCCGATCAGCGCGGCATAAAACGGAAACTTGTAGCGCAGGTTGACGCCGAACATCGCCGGTTCAGTGATGCCGAAGTAAGCGGAAATTGCCGAAGTCGACGCCATGCTGCGATCCCGTGCATTGCGGCTCATGGTGAACACCGCGAGCGCCGCGCTGCCCTGGGCCAGGTTGGACATGACGATCATCGGCCAGATAAAGGTGCCGCCCTGGGTGGAGATCAATTGCAGGTCCACCGCCAGGAACATGTGGTGCATGCCGGTAATCACCAGCGGTGCGTAGAGCAGACCGAAAATCGCCCCGCCGACCATTGGCGCCAGGTCGAACAAGGTGACCACGCCTTCGGTGATGAGAATCCCCAGGTGACGGGTCACCGGGCCGATGATCGCCAGCGCCAGCACCCCGGTGACCACGATGGTGGTGATCGGTACCACCAGCAACGTGATGGCATTCGGCACCCGAGCCCGCAGCCATTTCTCGATCACGCTCATGACGTAGGCCGCCAGCAGGATCGGCAGGATCTGCCCCTGGTAGCCCACCTTCTCGATCTGGAACAAACCGAGGATGTCGAAGTACGGCAGGCTCTGGCCGTCCAGCCCGGCCACGGCCTTGCCGTAGTTCCAGGCATTGAGCAGGTCCGGATGCACCAGCATCAGGCCCAGGACGATGCCGAGGATTTCGCTGCCGCCAAAACGCTTGGCCGCCGACCAGCCCACCAGCGCCGGCAGGAACACAAAGGAGGTGTTGGCCATCAGGTTGATCAGGCTCCACACGCCATCGAGCGTCGGGTAAGCCTCCAGCAGGGTCTGGCCCTCGATGAACATGCCCTTGGCGCCGATCAGGTTGTTCACCCCCATCAGCAGGCCCGCGATGATCAGGGCCGGCAGGATCGGCATGAACACATCGGAGAACACCCGCACCAGGCGCTGCATGGGGTTGATCTTGTCGGCGCTCCGTTGCTTCACATCGGCAATGGTGGCCGCGGCCAAACCCGTCAGTTGACGCAAGGCGGCGTAGACCTTTTCCACCTCGCCGGGGCCGATCACCACCTGGAACAGGCCACCGGTGAAAAACGATCCCTTGACCAGGTCGATCTGGTTCAACGTTGCGCTGTCTACCCGGCTCGGGTCCTTGAGGGCCAGGCGCAGGCGAGTGACGCAATGCGCGGCCTGCTCAATATTTTCTGCGCCACCGAGGCTGTGCAGCATCTCGCTGGCGATTTTCGAATAGTTGTGGCTCATGCTTGTTCGTCCGCTCTGGTTTTTTGTTATTGGCAGCACGCCGAAGCGAAAAGTACTCGTCTGTACGAGTTAAAGCAACAACTCGTACAGACGAGTTTGATTTTGTCTATTCTGAAACCGTCCCGCCCTGTTCCGCGCAGCTATCGGGTCGAGGGCCGATACCAGGCGTTCCAGGCGGTTTTCAGCACGCGTGGGCCCTGAGACAAGCCTGCCGCTGCTGGCGCGCCGCAGCCTGCGCCAGAGGCTCCTGGAAGCGCCTGCATGCAAGCAGCTGCACGGCCCGGCGGATGGACAAACCGGGAGCCTGCCCTTAAGGTTCCTGCCTTGAGCACAGCCCGGCATAGAGCCATCCCATGAGCAAATACAACCAGATCTACACCGATCTGCTTGCCAGTATCACCACCGAACGCCTGCAACGCGGCGCCCGCCTGCCTTCCGAAACCGAGTTGATGGACAGCTACCAGGCCAGTCGCGGCACCGTCCGCAAAGCCATCGAACAGCTCCAGGAACGCGGCTTCGCGCAAAAGATCCACGGTAAAGGCACCTTCGTGCTCTCGCCCAACCCGATCGAGTTCCAGCTGGGCGGCATCGTCAGCTTTCAGGAAACCTACCCGCGCCTGGGCAACGATGTCAGCACCGAAGTCGTGGAGTTCAGCCAGTTCCCTCTCGAAGGCGCGCTGGCCGAACACCTGCAAGCCGAGCCAGGCAGCCTGATCACTCGGATCAAACGGGTACGGCGCATCGACGGGAAACGGGTCATTCTCGACATCAACCACTTTGTCGCCGAACTGATTCCCGGGCTCGACCGGCAGATTGCCGAGCACTCGATCTACGCCTATATCGAGCAGACCCTGCAATTGCAGATCAGCTACGCCCAACGCACCATCGAGGCCACTCCCCGCAGCAAGGACGACCAGCAGCACCTCGACCTCGATGGCCAGAGCCATGTGATCGTGGTCAGCAACCAGACCTTCCTGCAGGATGGCCGCCAGTTCGAGTACACCGAATCACGGCATACCCTGGACAAGTTCTACTTCTCGGATGTCGCCCGCCGTTAGCCGATCAAGACCAGCAACTCGGTCTTCAGCGGCCCGATGCGCTGAGACTCCTTGTGGGTATTCACGTGTTGCGCCACCCGCGCCACTTCGATCATCGGCTGCTTGAGCACGTAGCCGCCCTTGGCTTGCAGCCAGCTCAAGACCTCCGCCAGATGCCAGAACGAAGCGCTGCCCTCATGCACCGCCAGCGGAAAGGTGGCGGCATGGGTGAGCATCAACTTGCGCATGTTCTGCCGGGAAACCCCGACCAGGTCGGCGATATCGCTCAAGCCGACATAATCCGGGCTCGCCTCCACCAGCCGCGCGCCGGGGATCAGGCGCTTGATATCACCCAACGCGCTGAACAACGCCGCTTGCGCACTCTCGGCCTCGCGGCAGAACTCCAGGGCCAGGCGCCCTGCAAGCCCGCTGCCCATCAGCACATCATCACAACCTGCAGCCCCCAGGCGCTCGATCAAGGCATCGACCTCGCAATCGTCGGCGGGCAACAGGTAAGTCAGGGTGAACAGGTATTCCATAATCATGACTCCCGGCCATGGGATACGGGCTTGGCGCCACGCATCTGGTTGAGGGTGCAGTTGTCGACCACCCGGCATAACGCCCGGGCGTGATTACCCGGGTTCTTCGGCGTGCACCAGATGCTGCTGATGCAAAACGCGCCGCAACGACAGAGCTCGCTGTTGTAGGGGCAATAAAGCTTGCCCCAGGCATGGCTGCCCCCCACCTCCACACGCCAGCCCTGCCACTCGGCGTAACGCAACGCCATCTCGATGTCTTTCTTGGGATGAATTGCACGAGCCATCCGTGGCCTCCAGTATCGCCAGCAATGAATGGTTGTCAACTGACAACCACAAAAAGATCAAACCTACCCGCTCGACGGACAATCCGCCGCCAGGCGCAAACAGCAGGGGTGAGGCTCAAAGGGTACACAGCAGCCCAGAGGCAGGCGGGGGCAATGTCTTTCCTGGTATTGCACGAACCCTGGAAAACCGCGTATTTCCAATACCTGGAAACACAAATGGCGATCCACCCCAGGTGAGATCGCCATGTGTACGTCAACTGAACGCGATCAGTCGACGAATCGGCTCAGGCGCTCCGCCCCGTCTTCGGTGACCCGAATCATGGCGCTCAACACCACACCATCGCCTCGGTCCTGAGCGAGCACGCTCCAGCCATCGGCCCTGATCCGGATAGCGCGGCTCCCGGCCTTGGCCAGCACCTGGACGTTCAATACCTGCCCGGCCACCATCGGTGCACTATTCCCGGCCGCGCGATAACCCAGGACCTGAGGCTCCTGGATCCGCTGCCGGCCCATGCCGTAGCCGCAGTACTCAGCCACCGCACTGAAGCCCTGGGCATCCAGCACATCCTGGATGGCGGCGCCGATATCACCCACCGGCGCCCCTGCTCGCACCTGCCTCAGCCCCTGCTCCAGCGCCTGCTTGGCACAGGCCAGCAAGCGCAGTTGCTCAGCACTGGCATCAGGCGTGGCAAAGGTCCAGGACTGCGCACCATACCCCTTGCGCGATGAAGCCATGACCTCGACCTTGACCAGCGCACTGGCCGGCAACAGTTTTTCCGAAGGGGGGACGCTGATCAGTTCAGCGTTGACCGACACCGGCACTGCCGCCGGGTAACCCTTGTAGCCCACCAGCGCAGGCAACAGGTCGCGGCTGTCCAGTTGCTGCAGCACATGCTCCTGGATCTCCAGGCGCGATACGCCCTCGCCAATCAGCGGCTTGAGCGACCGCAGAATCTCCGTCACCTCGGCCGCGAGCCGCCGCTCCTCGGCCACAATCTGCTCCTCCGGCAAGGCGCCGATCTGCTCAAAGGCCTGCCGATTATCAGCTGCAAAACGATCAAAGCGTGTCAGGGGTGGCGACACCACTGCGCCCGGCGACTCCAGAGCTGTCCGCGCCAGGCCCAGGGTGCGCAGTACCTTGCTGAACAGACTCATCGCAACATCCCTATCCTCAGGCTGCCTCTGTGGACAGCCCGTATGGTTAAAAAAAAGGCCCCTGATCTTGCGATCAGGAGCCTTCCTTGCGAACTAGCAAACGCTCATCCGCTTCACGACGCTCTCACTTGGGTGAGACGACGGGATCATTCCCACTCAATGGTCGCCGGCGGCTTGCTCGACACGTCATACGTCACGCGGGAGATGCCTTCGATTTCATTGATGATGCGGCCGCTGACGGTTTCCAGCAGCTCGTAAGGCAGGTGTGCCCAACGCGCGGTCATGAAGTCGATGGTTTCCACGGCACGCAGGGCCACGACCCAGGCGTAGCGACGGCCATCGCCAACAACGCCTACGGATTTCACCGGCTGGAACACCACGAACGCCTGGCTGACTTTGTGGTACCAGTCGGCCTTGCGCAGTTCTTCGATGAAGATGTGGTCGGCGCGACGCAGCAGGTCGGCGTATTCCTTCTTCACTTCGCCGAGGATGCGCACACCCAGGCCCGGACCCGGGAACGGGTGACGGTAGACCATGTCGTACGGCAGGCCGAGTTCCAGGCCCAGACGACGGACTTCGTCCTTGAACAGTTCGCGCAGCGGTTCTACCAGCTTGAGGTTCATCTCTTCCGGCAGGCCACCCACGTTGTGGTGGGACTTGATCACGTGGGCCTTGCCGCTTTTGGCGCCAGCCGATTCGATCACGTCCGGGTAGATGGTGCCCTGGGCCAGGTACTTGATGTTGTCCAGTTTGTTGGACTGGGCATCGAATACGTCGATGAAGGTGCGGCCGATGATCTTGCGCTTCTTCTCCGGGTCGCTTTCGCCAGCCAGATTGTTCAGGAACTGCTCTTCAGCGTTGGCGCGGATCACTTTGACGCCCATGTTCTCGGCGAACATGGCCATCACTTGCTCGCCTTCGTGCAGGCGCAGCAGGCCGTTGTCGACGAAGACGCAGGTCAGCTGGTCGCCGATGGCCTTGTGCAGCAGCGCGGCAACCACCGAGGAGTCCACACCGCCGGACAGGCCGAGCAGGACGTTGTCGGTGCCGACCTGGGCGCGAACCTGGGCGATGGCGTCTTCAGCGATTTTCGACGGGGTCCACAGCGCTTCGCAGCCACAGATGTCGAGGATGAAGCGCGAGAGGATGCGACCGCCCTGCTTGGTGTGGGTCACTTCCGGGTGGAACTGCACGCCGTAGTAGCCGCGAGCATCGTTGAACATGCCGGCGATCGGGCAGCTCGGGGTGCTGGCGAGGATGTGGAAATCCTCCGGCATCTTGGTGACCTTGTCACCGTGGCTCATCCACACGTCGAGGCCGAACAGGCCATCGGCGTCGACGTGGTCTTCGATGCCATCGAGCAGGCGGCTCTTGCCGACCACATCAACCCGGGCATAACCGAACTCACGCAACTCGGAACCTTCAACCTTGCCGCCCAACTGCTCGGCCATGGTCTGCATGCCGTAGCAGATACCGAAGACCGGGACGCCCAGGTCAAACACGGCTTGCGGGCAGCGAGGGCTGTTGGCTTCGTGCACGGACTCGGGACCGCCGGCGAGGATCACGCCTTTTGGAGCGAATTCGCGAATGGCATCCTCGTCCATGTCGAACGGATGCAGTTCGCAGTACACGCCGATCTCACGCACGCGGCGGGCAATCAGTTGGGTGTATTGCGAACCGAAGTCGAGGATCAGGATGCGGTGAGCGTGAATATCGAGGGCCATGATTCAGTCTCGTCTAAGTCAATCAGTAACAGTCGTGATTCAGAAACAACTCGGGGCTGAATAAAACAGCCCCGGTTGCTTAACGATTTGCTTGAAGCCTCAACCTACGCGGTAGTTTGGCGCTTCCTTGGTGATCTGCACGTCGTGCACGTGGGATTCGGCCATGCCGGCGCCGGTGATCCGCACGAATTCAGGCTTGGTGCGCATCTCTTCGATGTCGGCGCTGCCGGTGTAACCCATCGAGGAACGCAGGCCGCCCATCAGTTGATGGATGATCGCGCTCAGGGTGCCCTTGTACGGAACACGGCCTTCGATGCCTTCCGGAACCAGCTTCTCGGCACCCGCGGAGGAGTCCTGGAAGTAACGGTCGGAAGAACCTTGCGCCTGAGACATAGCACCCAGCGAACCCATGCCGCGGTAAGCCTTGTAGGAGCGACCCTGGAACAGTTCGATTTCGCCTGGTGCCTCTTCGGTACCGGCAAACATCGAGCCCATCATCACGCAGGAAGCGCCAGCAACGATGGCCTTGGACAGGTCACCGGAGAAGCGGATGCCACCGTCGGCGATCAACGGCACGCCGGTGCCTTCAAGGGCCGATGCCACATTGGCAATGGCGCTGATTTGCGGCACGCCGACACCGGCAACGATACGGGTGGTGCAGATCGAGCCTGGGCCGATGCCGACCTTGACTGCGTCGGCGCCCGCTTCAACCAGGGCCTTGGCCGCAGCGCCGGTGGCAATGTTGCCGCCGATCACTTGCACTTCAGGGAAATTCTCTTTGACCCAGCGCACGCGGTCGATCACACCCTTGGAATGACCGTGGGCGGTGTCGACCACCACCACGTCAACGCCGGCAGCAACCAGGGCCGAGACGCGCTCGCCGGTGTCCTTGCCGGTGCCGACCGCAGCGCCTACACGCAGACGACCTTGGTCGTCCTTGCTGGCCAGCGGGTAAGCCTTGGCTTTTTCGATGTCGTTGACGGTCATCATGCCTTTCAGGACAAATTTTTCGTCGACGATCAGCACGCGCTCGATGCGGTGCTTGTGCAACAACTCACGGACGTCGTTCTTGTCGGCGCCTTCGTTGACCGTGACCAGGCGCTCTTTAGGCGTCATCACTTCACGGACAGTGGCTTCCAGACGGTTCTCGAAACGCACGTCACGGGACGTGACGATGCCGACCAGGTCGCCATCGTGCAGTACCGGAACGCCGGAGATGTTGTGCATGCGGGTCAGTTCGAACAGCTCGCGAACAGTGGCTTCGGCCTCGATGGTGATCGGGTCCTTGACCACACCGGCCTCGTAACGCTTGACCTTGCGCACTTCGGCAGCTTGCTGCTCGATGGTCATGTTCTTGTGGATGATACCGATGCCGCCTTCCTGAGCCATGGCGATTGCCAGACGGGCTTCAGTGACGGTGTCCATGGCGGCGGAGACCAGTGGAATATTCAGCTCGATGCCACGGGTAAGACGGGTCTTTAGACTGACTTCGTTGGGAAGTACCTCGGAATAACCGGGGACTAGAAGAATGTCGTCAAAGGTGAGGGCTTCTTGGCTGATACGCAGCATCGCGGGGGCTCCCGGGCGGGAAATTGGAAGCGCGCCATTATACTCAGACAGCCCCGCCGGCTCAATGTAAAACTATGCCTAATATCGACGGGGTGATGGGTGGGGCAATTGTCGCGCTGCTACGTCTATATCAAGCGCAACGTCGTCCCCTCCCTCCCCCCTCCTCTAGCCCCGTTGCGCAGTTTGTCGGCGCTCGGTCAGCCCGGTATTACAACTCGACCTTCACCCAGCTCACCGGCACGTCCAGCCAATCGGCGAACTCATCGATAAAGTCCTGCTTGAACCCGGCCTCGGCCCAGTTGTTGAAGATAAAGCCCAGGTTGGAAAACCCGCATTCCTGAAGAAACAGGAAACCGTTGATGTCGTCTTCATGGCCGCACAGGGGGCAAGTGAAGTTATCGGTGCGCCCGGGCATCCAGTCCTCCAGGCTCTCGAACAGCGCCTCGCCGACTTCCTGGCGGCACTCGGCGCAACCGGCTTCTTCGAGAAAGCCTTTGGCCGGGGTATAGATGCAACGTGCGGTGATGATCTCCAGGCCGTTGATCGGCTCGCCAAACGGCAGCGCTTCCGGGTGCAGCACCACCGCCCGCGCACCCGGGGCAATGGCATGGGCCATGCGATTGCCGGTACGGCCGCAGGTGCTCAGGGTCTCTTCGATAATGTTCTTGCGCACCAGCCAGCGCACGATCGCCCGCGCGCGCGGTTCGTGCACCGGCAAGGTGGAGATTTTCGGGACGATGATGCTTTGCGAATTCATGGGGTGAGGCCTGGAACGTCTGAAAGGAAAGAGCTGCGTCGTCAGCATGGGCATCATCAGCGGCGAACCGGTACCCGCATCGAGGCGGGTGGCGGTGGGCCAATGACAAGCCTGCGGGCCGGCAGCTTAATCCCTGGACCCCACAGGTCAAGTGCTCAGGTAGCGACCGATAAGGGCCAGCCCGCTGGCCAGCACCAGCCAGGTCACCAGTCGGACAAAGGCCTCCCGTGAAAGCTTCATGGTGACCCGCCGGCCGATCCACAGCCCCAGGGCCATCGCCGGCAACAGACACAGGGCCAACACCAACAAGGGTAGCTCGGCATAGACCCCGGCGAGCATAAACAGGCTCAAGCGGACCACGGTGCTGCAACTGATCAGCGCACTCTGGGTCGCCCGCGCCGGATCCTTGGGCAGGCGGCTGTTGAGGTAAATGGCGTAGAGGAACCCACCGCTGCCAAACAGCGCACCGAACAAGCCGCCGACGATCCCCATGGGGACCGCCCAACCGGCTGCCAGGCGAGTTGGCCGGGCCTTGATCCACAAGCTGTAAACCGCGTAGGCGCTGATAAACAGCCCCATCATCAACAGCAACAGGTCGGACTTGAGGTTGAGCAGGAAAATCACCCCCAGGGTGCACCCCACCGCCATGCAGGGTAATAAACGCAGCAATTCAGGCTTGGCCACGTCTTTGCGCGACGGCAACAGGTTGCCGAAGGCCGCGACGAAATCCAACAGCACCAGCAGCGGTACGATCTTCGACAGCGGCATGAACAGAATCAGGATCGGCCCCGCCACCAGCGCGGTGCCAAAGCCGGCAATGCCGAACACTATATAAGCCAGGACAATACCGACTCCGATCAACAACCAAGCCCAAGGGCTGAACGACCACTGACTCAACAACTCAAGCGCACTCATCAATTGACCCCTTATCCAGTTGCAGATGACTTTAGCCAGCGGCGAGCCTTGCGACTAATATCGTCCTGGGCACCTACTCATCTCAAAAAGGCATGACTCGTGATTTCGACCCGCCAGTTGCGTTATTTCGTGGAAATCGCCGAATGCGGCAGCTTCAGCGCGGCGGCCGAGCGCCTGTTCGTGGCCCAGTCGGCGTTGAGCCGGCAGATCAAGGAACTGGAAAGCCACCTGCAAACCCCGCTGTTCGAACGCACCTCGCGCCTGCCCCGGCTGACTGCTGCGGGCGAAGCGTTTTTCCCCCGGGCGCGCACGCTACTGACCGAACTGCACAAGGCCAGCGAACACGCGACCCAGGTCGGCCACGGGCAACTGGGCACCCTGCGCCTGAGCCACTCCAGCACCGTACCCATGAGCGGGCGCCTGCTGGGCGCCATCAGCACCTACCTGGAACACTGCCCCGGGGCCAACATGGACATCGTCAAGCTGTCGTCGGAGGCGCAGCTGGAGGAGCTGGCGCAAGGTCGCCTGGATATCGGCCTGCTGCGTCTGCCCGTACTGCGCCAGCGCGAAGGGGTGCAGATCATCCCGCTGTTCAACGAGCCGCTGTTGCTCGCCGTGCCGCCGCAGCATCCCCTGGCGCTGGATCCTCCGCCCCGGGGCATCGACCTGGCGGATCTCAAGCAGCAAGCCTTTATCTCCATTCCCCACCCGCAACGGGGCGGCCTGAGTTACCTGTCGGCTGAACTCTGCATGCGCCAGGGCTTTTTCCCCAAGGCGGCGCGGGTGGTGTCGCGCAAGACCACCCAGTTGCAGCTGATCCAGGCCGGCTTCGGGATTGCCCTGCTGCCGCAGTCGATGCGCGATATCGCCCCGGCGAACATCCATTTCCTGCCCCTGGCCGACCCGGATTGCCAAAGCACTGTCGCCCTTGCCTGCCGCCAGCAACCGACGCCCCTGGTGGCGCAATTTATCGAGACCTTTCGCAGCGCCCTCTAGCCGCTGGCACAAGCCACTCAGGGTTTTGCCGATTTGCGTTGTTCCCTGGCGAGGCTCGCCTTTAAACTGCGCCCCATGATTAAAGATCCCTTTGCAAGACTCGGCCTGGACCGCGAGGTCCTGACCGTCAGCCAGCTCAACGGCCGCGCGCGGGTGTTGCTCGAAGATGTGTTCAGCAATATCTGGGTCGAGGGCGAAATCTCCAACCTCGCCCGCCCGGCCTCCGGCCACGTCTACTTCACCCTCAAGGACAGTGGCGCCCAGGTACGTTGCGCGCTGTTTCGGCAGAACGCCGCTCGCGTGCGCCAGGCCTTGAAGGATGGCCTGGCGGTCAAGGTACGGGGCAAGGTTTCGCTGTTCGAAGGGCGTGGCGACTATCAGTTGATCCTCGATACCGTGGAGCCGGCCGGTGATGGCGCCCTGCGCCTGGCCTTCGATGCGCTCAAGGAAAAACTCAGCGCCGAAGGCCTGTTCAGCGCCGAGCGCAAACGGCCACTGCCGGCCCATCCGCAGCGCATCGGCATTATCAGTTCGCCCACCGGCGCGGTGATTCGCGACATCATCAGCGTGTTCCGCCGCCGCGCACCGCAGGTTGCCCTGACGCTGATCCCTACCGCCGTGCAAGGCCGCGAAGCCACCGCACAGATCGTCCGCGCCCTGCAAATGGCCGATGCCCGGGGTTTCGACGCGCTGATCCTGGCCCGCGGCGGCGGCTCGCTGGAAGACCTCTGGTGTTTCAACGAAGAAGCCGTGGCCCGTGCGGTCGATGCCTGCGTGACGCCGATTGTCAGCGCCGTCGGCCATGAAACCGATGTCTCGATCAGCGATTTTGTCGCTGACGTGCGGGCCCCTACTCCGTCAGCCGCCGCCGAATTGCTGGCCCCGGACTCCAGCGACCTGGCACGCCGCGTCGAAAGCCTGCATCGCCGACTGGTGATGCGCATGCGCGACCGTCTGGCCCGGGACCGCCTGCGCCTGGAGGGCATGGCTCGACGCCTGCGCCACCCCGGCGAACGCCTGCGTCAGCAGGCACAACGCCTGGACGACCTGGACATGCGCATGCGCCGGGCCTTCGAACGCAGCCTCAATACCCGCCGCGAACGCCTGATCCGCCTCGAAACCCGCCTCGCCGGCCAGCACCCCGGCCGCCAGCTGGCCATGCTGCGCCAGCGCCTGGAAAGCCTGGCCGAACGCTTGCCAAGGGCGATGCGCGAGGGGCTCAAATCCAGGCGCCTGCAGTTGCAGAGCCAGGTCCAGACCCTGCAGGTGGTCAGCCCCCTGGCCACCCTGGGTCGGGGCTACAGCATTCTGCTGGACGAGCGCGGCCAGGCGATTCGCAGCGCCGAACAGACCCGGCCCGGGCAACGTCTTAAAGCCAAGCTGGGCGAAGGCGAGCTGCACGTTCGCGTCGAAGATAACCACCTGACGCCCGTTACCCTTTCTCTACTGGACTGATCCATGCCGCGCTTTCTGAGCTTCGCGCTACTGCTGTGCCTGACCCTCAACGCCCATGCCGACAGTTACATCACCCGCCTGCTGAACAAGCCGGTGCCTGGCGGTGTGGCCGTGGTCGACCTGGGCAGTGCCGCCCAGGCGCCCAAAGCCAGCTACGGAGGCAAACCGGTGCTGGTGGTCAAGGAACAGGACAACTGGCTGGCCATTGTCGGCGTGCCCCTGACCGTCAAACCAGGCCCCCAGCAGATCACCGCGGGCGGGCGCAACCTGAGCTTCGTGGTCGGCAGCAAGAAATACCCGGAACAACACATCACCCTGAAGAACCAGCGCCAGGTCAACCCCAATCCGGCCGACCTCAAGCGCATCGACGGTGAACTGGCCGAGCAGATCCGCGCCTACCGCACCTTCAGTCCGAATACCCCGAGCAACCTGCTGCTGGACAAACCGGTCAACGGCCCGCTGTCGAGCAAGTTCGGGGTCCGCCGCTTCTTCAATGGCGAAGAGCGCAATCCTCACGCCGGGTTGGACTTTGCGGTTCCTGCGGGGACGCCGATCAAGACGCCGGCGGGCGGCAAGGTGATTCTGATCGGCAACTACTTCTTCAACGGCAATACGGTGTTCGTCGACCACGGCCAGGGTTTTATCAGCATGTTTTGCCACATGTCGAAAATCGACGTGAAGGTCGGCCAGCAACTGGCCCGTGGCGGCGTGGTGGGCAAGGTCGGTTCGACAGGTCGCGCGACCGGACCGCACATGCACTGGAACGTCAGCCTGAACGATGCCCGGGTCGACCCGGCGATCTTTATCGGCGCCTTCCAGCCCTGATCGCCCCCGGGCCGGCTTGCCCAGTTGAATCGCTGGCATGCTGGCCCGCATAAATTGCGCCACGGGAAACACTCACGCAATTAAAACCATTAATAATGGGCAATACCGAAACAAAATCTCGCTATATTTCGAGTTTCGAGTATTCCTCTCATTTTTTTGCGGTCGCTTGCCATCTTTCACCCCAGTGGTTAGGGTTGGCCTCATGAAAACCTCTCATACCCTCATCCAGCGTCGTCAACATCGAAGCCTCTGCCTCGTCAGCGCACGACTGCCAGGCTGAATCGCGGTGCCTCGTCCCCCCTGCTTCAAAAACCATTGACCCACCGGCAGGCCGCCTCTTTTCGGCCCGGACAATAAGGATTTCCCCATGAGCATGCTCAAAGACCCGTCCTCGAAGTACCGCGCGTTCCCGACCATCAACTTGCCGGATCGCACCTGGCCGTCGAAGACCATCACCAGCGCGCCGATCTGGTGCAGCTCCGACTTGCGTGATGGCAACCAGTCGCTGATCGAGCCGATGGATGCGGTCAAGAAGCTGCGCTTCTGGAAAACCCTGGTCGCCGTGGGCGTGAAAGAAATCGAAGCCTCGTTCCCAGCCGCCTCCCAGACTGACTTCGATTTCGTGCGCACCCTGATCGAAGACGGCCACATCCCGGACGACACCACCATCCAGGTGCTGACCCAAGGCCGTGAAGACTTGATCGAACGCACCTTCGAGTCCTTGCGCGGGGCGAAGAAAGCCATCGTTCACCTGTACAACGCGACCTCCCCTTCTTTCCGCCGCATCGTCTTCAACCAGGACAAGGACGGGATCAAGGCCATTGCGGTCAACGCCGCCAAGCTGTTCGTCAAATACGCCGCCTTGCAGCCCGAAACCCAATGGCAGTTCGAGTACTCGCCGGAAACCTTCAGCGCCACCGAACTGGAATTCGCCAAGGAAGTCTGCGATGCGGTGATTGAAGTCTGGAACCCGACGCCGACCCACAAGGTGATCCTCAACCTGCCGGCCACCGTCGAATGCGCGACCCCGAACATCTATGCCGACCAGATCGAATGGTTCGGCCGCCATATCAACCGTCGTGACAGCGTGCTGATCAGCCTGCACACCCACAACGACCGTGGCACTGGCGTAGCTGCCACCGAATTGGGCCTGATGGCCGGGGCCGACCGTGTTGAAGGCTGCCTGTTCGGCAATGGCGAACGCACCGGCAACGTCGACCTGGTGACCGTGGCCCTGAACCTCTACACCCAGGGCGTCGACCCTGAGTTGGACTTCTCGGACATCGACGGCGTGCGCAAGGTGGTGGAAGAGTGCAACCAGATTCCAGTGCACCCACGTCATCCGTACGTCGGCGACCTGGTGCATACCGCGTTCTCCGGTTCGCACCAGGATGCCATCCGCAAAGGCTTCGCCCAGCAGAAATCGGACGCCCTGTGGGAAGTGCCGTACTTGCCGATCGACCCGGCCGATATCGGCCGCAGCTATGAGGCGGTGATTCGCGTCAACAGCCAGTCGGGCAAGGGCGGTATCGCTTACTTGCTGGAGCAGGAATACGGCATCAACTTGCCGCGCCGCATGCAGATCGAGTTCAGCCAGGTGGTACAGCGTGAAACCGACCGCCTCGGCCTGGAAATGACCGCGCAGCAGATCCACGCCCTGCTCCACAGCGAATATCTGCAAGCCAACACCCCGTATGCGCTGGTCAGCCATCGCCTGCAGGAAGAGAACGGCCACAGCGCCGTTGAAGTCGAAGTGTCGAGCAAGGGCCAAGGCGAGACCAACCTGCACTGGCGCGGCAAAGGCAACGGTGCCCTGGAGGCACTGGTGGCCGGCTTGCCAATCCCGGTGGAGATCATGGACTACAACGAACATGCCATCGGCGCGGGCACCAACGCCAAGGCAGCAGCCTACATCGAGCTGCGGGTCGACGGTGAACGTGCGGTGCATGGCGTGGGTATCGATGAAAATATCACCACTGCCAGCTTCAAGGCGCTGTTCAGCGCCCTGAACCGCTCCCTGAGCCAGCAGGAAGCCAAAGCCGCATAAACCCCGGCCGCAACGCAAAAGGCCCCGAGGTGAACGCCTCGGGGCCTTTTTATTGGGCTTGATGACTCACAGCGAGGGCTCGGCCCTCAAGCATGCACATCAACGCTGAACATGGCCTGCAACAGTGCCGCCTGCAAGGTTTGCAGGGTGCTGCTGGTGACTGCGATCTGCGCCTGGATGGTCATCACGCGCTGGGCTTTCTGCTGTTCAGTGGCCTGACTGCGTTGCGCGCTGGCCAGTTCCTGTTGCTGCTGCGCCAACATCTTCTGCGTTTGCTCGATCTGCTTTTTCAGCTCTTCGACCGGGTCACCACCGCCCTTCACCGAATCGATACTGGCGCCGGCAGAGTCGACACGCAGCTCTTTGCTGCCCTCATCCGCCTCGCCCTCGACCGGCGCAAGTACAGTACTGTTGGCGGTGCTCGGATCAGCACCGTTGATCAGGACCTTGGGCGCTGAGACTGGGAAAGGGTTAACCGCTGTGACACCGATACTGGTCATGAATTGATCTCCCTGGTTGAACCTGCTATCGACCTTCAGCGCCGAATCTTGATAGGCCGCCCATGCAAAAAGCAGCCGTTGCTCTCAGGTGAACACAAAGGTATCGGCGTCCAGGTTGGCCGGGAACCGGGTGCGATAGGCCGCCAGCTCTGCCGCATCCAGGCATACCTGGAATACGCCATCGGCGTCGCCGGCGCTGAGCAGCGTCTCGCCCTGGAAGTCCAGCACCTGGCTGTCACCGGTATAGGCAAAGCCTTTACCGTCGGTGCCCACACGGTTCACAGCAGCCACATAGCACAGGTTTTCAATGGCCCGCGCCGGCAACAGGCGATTCCAGTGCTGGCGCCGCGCACCCGGCCAATTGGCGGTGTACAGCAGCAGGTCGGTGTCGTGGGCATCGCGGCTCCACACCGGGAAGCGCAGGTCGTAGCAAATCAGTGGACGCACTCGCCACCCCTTGAGCTCGAACTGCACCTGACGCTCGCCAGGGGTGTAGTGGTTGTGCTCGCCGGCCATGCGAAACAGGTGGCGCTTGTCGTAGTGCCAGACCTCACCATCGGGCCGCGCCCACAGCAGGCGGTTGCGATGGCTGCCGTCGGCAGCCTGGACAATCACGCTACCGGTGATCACCGCATCGAGTTTCGCGGCCTGGGCGCGCAACCATTTACTGGTGGGGCCATTCTCGGCCTCGGCCAGGGTTTCGGACTCCATGGAAAATCCGGTGGTGAACATCTCGGGCAGGATAATCAGGTCCGCGCCGCGGGCCTGTTCAAATAACCGCTCGAAGTGCTCGAAGTTGGCCTGGCGATCATGCCAGGCCAGGGTGGTCTGGATCAGTGCCACATTCAGATTGGGTAACGCACTCAAATCACGCATAGCTTCTCTGCCGCTTGACGCAGCGTCTCCTCGCGCTTGGCAAAACACAGGCGTACCAGACGCTGTTCCTGCGGCGGGCTCTGGTAGAACACCGACACCGGAATGGTCGCCACGCCGTGTTCACGGGTCATCCAGATCGCCATCTCGACATCACTCAGGTCCGGACGAATCTGTGAATAGTCCACCAATTGGAAATAAGTACCGGCCACCCGAGTAAAACTGAACCGCGAAGGGGCCAGCAGATCGCAGAATAGATCACGCTTGGCTTGGTAGAACGCTGGCAGCTCTTCGACATGTTCCGGGTGCTCGGCCATGTAGTCGGCCAAAGCGTACTGCAAAGGGGTCACGCCGCAGAAGCTGACATATTGATGCACCTTGCGCAGCTCGGCGCTCAGCGCCGGGGGAGCCACCACATAACCGGTTTTCCAGCCGGTAACGTGATAAGTCTTGCCGAACGAGCTGACCACGAACGCCCGCTGATACAACTCCTCATGGGCCAGCACACTGACATGGGGTACACCGTCGAACACCAGGTGCTCGTATACCTCATCGCTGACCAGGTAAATGTCGCGATCGCGAATCAGGGCCGCCAACTTATCCAGCTCGGCCCGTGAGATCAGCGCGCCGCTGGGGTTGTGCGGGCTGTTGAGAATGATCATGCGGGTGCGAGGGCTCAGCGCTTCACCGAGCTTCTGCCAATCGATGGCAAAGTCCTTCACGCCCAGTTGCACATGCACGCAACGGCCACCGGCCAGCTCGACCGAAGGTTCGTAGCTGTCGTAGCACGGGTCGAAGACGATCACCTCGTCACCGCGCTGGATCACCGCCTGAATGGCGCAGAAGATCGCCTGGGTCGCGCCAGGCGTGATGGTCACCTCAGTGTCGGGATCAACCTGCACGCCATAGCTGCGGGCGATCTTGGCCGCCACTTGCTGGCGTAGCGCCGGCAGCCCGGTCATGGGCGCGTATTGGTTATGACCGCTGGCGATATGCCGGCCAACGGCGTCGCGCAATGCCTGCGGCCCGTCGAAATCCGGAAAACCCTGAGACAGGTTGAGCGCGCCGGTTTCGGCAGCGAGCTGGGACATTTGGGTGAAGATGGTGGTGCCGACGTTCGGCAACTTACTGGTGATCATGGGGATTCCCTGCTGAACACCCGGCTCTACGGCGGCGCGGGAGAGCCCGAGGATAGCCCAAACGCCGGCCATTAAAAAAGGGTCCATATAGGACCCTTTTTGACAGCAGCTGCGCGCTTCAAGTTTTAAGCGACACGCTTTGAAACTGGCAGCGTGTCACTCGCCGCTGCTTACTTCTTATCGCGGCGTTTCTTGTCGGCTTTCTTGTGGTGAGTCATCAAACGACGCTTCTTGTTCACCTGACGGTCAGTCAGCGTGTTCTTGTTGCCTTCGTATGGGTTCTCGCCACCCTTGAACTCGATACGGATCGGCGTACCGACCAGCTTCAGGACACGGCGGTAGGTGTTTTCCAGGTAACGCACATACGACTTGGGCACCTTCTCGATCTGGTTACCGTGGATCACGATAATCGGCGGGTTGGCACCACCCAAGTGGGCGTAACGCAGCTTGATCCGGCGGTTGTTGACCATCGGCGGTGCGTGCTCGCCTACCGCGTCTTCCAGGATCTGGGTCAGACGGTTGGTCGGCCAGCGGGTCACTGCGGACTTGAACGAGTTCTGGACCGACGCATAGAGGTTACCCACGCCGGTGCCGTGCAGCGCCGAGATAAAGTGGATATCGGCGAACTCGACGAAGAACAGCCGACGTTGCAGCTCGATCTTCACAAAATCGCGCTCGCTCGGCGTCATGCCGTCCCACTTGTTGATCGCGATCACCAGTGCTCGACCGGCCTCCAGGGCAAAGCCCAGCAGGTTGAGGTCGTGGTCCACCACGCCTTCGCGGGCGTCCATCACAAAGATCACCACGTTGGCGTCTTTGATCGCTTGCAGGGTTTTCACCACCGAAAATTTTTCAACTTCCTCGTGGATCTTGCCGCGCTTGCGCACACCGGCGGTGTCGATCAGCGTGTACTTTTCCTCGTTACGTTCGAACGGGATGTAGATGCTATCGCGGGTGGTGCCGGGCTGGTCGTAGACGATGACCCGGTCTTCACCGAGCATGCGGTTGACCAGGGTCGACTTGCCGACGTTCGGCCGGCCGATGATGGCGATCTTGATCCCGTCCTTTTCGCTCGGGCCAGGAATGCGCTTGGCTTCCTCGCCTTCGGCAACGATCTCTTCCTCGCCTTCTTCCGGCTCTTCTTCATCTCTCGGGAAATCGCTCAGGGCGATTTCCAGCATCTGGGTGATGCCACGGCCATGAGCACCGGCGATTGGAATCGCGTGGCCCATGCCCAACGGGGCGAATTCGGCGCGGGCCATTTCCGGGTCGATGTTGTCGACCTTGTTGGCGACCACGTAGGAGCGCTTGTTACGCTTGCGCAAGTGCTCGGCGATCATCTGGTCAGCCGCGGTGAAACCGGCTTTGGCGTCTACCAGGAACAGAACGACGTCGGCTTCTTCAATGGCCAGCAACGACTGCTCGGCCATCTTTTCATCCATGCCATGCTCGTCACCGGAAATACCACCGGTGTCGACCAGAATGTAGGAGCGCCCTTGCCACTTGGCCTCACCGTATTGGCGATCACGGGTCAGACCGGACAAGTCGCCGACGATGGCGTCGCGAGTCCGAGTCAGGCGGTTGAACAAGGTGGACTTGCCGACGTTCGGTCGACCCACCAGGGCGATTACGGGAACCATGCGGCTCTCCACTGCGTTATTTCAGAAAATACAAAAGCCGCTGCGAGGCAGCGGCTGGTGCTCGGGGCAGCACGTTCAAGTGCTACGAGCCTTGCCAAGGCAAGGCCGCCTGGAGACATTGCTGCCCCCAAGCATAGTCAAACCATTACTTGATGGTCAGGGCTTCCAGTTTGCCGCTGTTGCCATACACATAAATCATGTCACCCACCACCAGCGGACGCGCACGCAGGCCGTCGCTGTCGATGCGCTGACGGCCGACGAAACGACCGTCAACCTGGCTCAGCAGATGCAGGTAACCTTCCAGGTCACCGACCGCCACGTAGCTGGAGAACACTTCCGGAGCCGACAGTTGGCGGCGAGCCAGCGAGTCATTGCTCCACAGGGCAGTGGTGGAGCGCTCGTCAACACCTTCAACGGTGCCCGACGACAGGCTCACGTACACGCTGCCAAAACCCTGGGCGACGCCGGCATAGCTGGAAGCATCACGCTGCCAGAGCGGACGACCGCTTTCCAGGTCCAGGGCTGCAACGCGACCCTGGTAGCTGGCGACATACAGGGTGCCGCCCGACAGCAGCAAGCCACCGTCGATGTCGACGACCCGATCCAGCTCGGAACGGCCCTGAGGAATAGCCACACGCTGCTCCCACACCGGCACGCCGTTGCGGATATCCAGGGCGACCACTTTACCGGTGGACAGGCCGGCCACTGCCAGGCGGTTGGTCACCACCGGAGCACTGGTACCGCGCAGGGTCAGTACTGCAGGAGTGCTGTCATAGAGCCAGAGTTGGTTGCCGGTGCTGGCGTCGAGACCAATCACACGGTCGTCCTGGGTTTGCACCACTACCACATCGCCATTGCTGGCAGGTGGGGCGAGGACTTCACTGGTCACGCGAGCGCGCCATTTTTCTTCGCCGCTGGACGCATCCAGGGCAACCACTTCGCCCTTCAGAGTGCCGATCATGACCAGGCCGTAACCCACGCCAACGGCGCCGGAAACAGGCAGTTCAAGGTCTTTCTTCCATTTGACGTCGCCGTTCATGCGATCCAGGGACATCACCACGCCGGTAACGTCCGCGGCATAGATGGTGTCGCCGTCGATGGCCGGAACCAGCATGTTGTAGGTTTCGCCCTGGCCGTCACCGACCGAACGGCTCCACTGCTTCTGCAGGACCACTTCTTCTTTGAAGTCGACCAGCTCAGCCGGTGGCAGTTCTTTTTTGCTGTTGCTGCTGCAACCCGCGGCCAAAATGGCCAGAGCCAGCAATGCTGCATGTTTCCAACGAATCACGTCACGCATCCCCTTTGGCCAGGTCGTCCAGCTTGATTTGTAGGCCACCGACCGCTGCTTCATCAGACAGCGCAGCCTTGGCTTTTTGGTAAGCCGCGTGGGCTTCGTCGATCCTGCCCAGTTGGACCAGCAGGTCGCCCTTGAGCTCTTCACGAGTGGCCAGGAACGACTTGTCAGCATCGCCGTCGAGCAGCTTCAGTGCTTCATCGGCTTTGTTCTGTGCGGCCAGTACCTGCGCCAGGCGCTGGCGTGCAACTTCACCCAGGGTCGGGTTCACAGGCTTGTCGGCAATCGCCTTGAGCTCGCTGGCAGCATCGTCCAGCTTGCCGGTATCGACCGCGACCTTGGCCACGAACAGGCTGCCGTATTGCGCGTAGGCGGTGCCGCCGAACTCGCTGTTGAGCTTGCCGGCCAGGTCCGCAACGCGCGCCGCATCCGGCTTGCCGTCAGGGGTCAGCGTGGTTTCAAGCAATTGCTGATAGAGCATCGAGGCGCCTTGCGACTGGTTGCTCTGATACTTGTGCCAGGCCTGCCAGCCGAACACGATGACCAGCGCCAACAGGCCGCCAGTAACCAGGGGTTTGCCGTTGCGCTGCCACCAGTCTTTGAATTCCGTCAGCTGTTCATCTTCGGTACTCGACACCCCAATACTCCTTAATCGCTAAATTCGGCTGTTTGACAGCTTCAACCCTGCACGACGCAGGTGGCCAGGTGTGCAGCGAGCGCATCCCAGGCAATGCTTTGTTGTTCGCCCTGGCCACGCAGGGGTTTGAAACCTACCACTTGCTGGGCCAGTTCGTCGTCACCGAGGATCAGTGCGTACAGCGCACCGCTCTTGTCGGCCTTCTTGAATTGACTCTTGAAGCTACCGGCGCCGGCGTTGATCTGCAGGCGCAGGTTTGGCAGTTGATCGCGAACCCGCTCGCTCAAGGCCAGGGCGGCCAGTTCGGCAGCCTCGCCAAAGGCGCAGAGGTAGACATCGACCTGACGGGAAATCTCGTCCGGGATCTGCTCCAGGGTTTCCAGCAGCAGCACCAGGCGCTCGATACCCATGGCAAAACCTACGCCCGGGGTCGGCTTACCGCCCATCTGCTCCACCAGGCCGTCGTAACGACCGCCCGCGCAGACTGTGCCCTGGGCGCCGAGCTTGTCGGTGACCCATTCGAAAACCGTCTTGCTGTAGTAATCCAGGCCACGGACCAACTTGGGGTTGATCACATACGGAATGCCGGCAGCGTCCAGGCGCGCCTTGAGGCCTTCGAAATGCACCCGCGACTCTTCGTCGAGGTAGTCGGCCAGTTTCGGCGCATCCACCAATACCGCCTGAGTCTCGGGATGCTTGGTATCGAGCACCCGCAGCGGGTTGGTTTTCAGGCGGCGCTGGCTGTCTTCATCCAGCAACTCGAGGCGGGCCGAGAGGAATTCCACCAGCGCGTCGCGATAACGGGCACGAGCCTCGGCGGTGCCCAGGCTGTTGAGTTCGAGCTTGACCGCGTCACGAATACCCAGCTCGCCCCACAGGCGCCAGGTCAGTACGATCAGTTCGGCGTCGATGTCCGGACCGTCGAGGTTGAACACCTCGCAACCGATCTGGTGAAACTGGCGATAACGGCCTTTCTGCGGGCGTTCGTGGCGGAACATCGGACCGATGTACCACAACTTCTGCACCTGGCCACCGCCGGTAATGCCGTGTTCGAGGACCGCGCGCACGCACGCGGCGGTGCCTTCCGGACGCAGGGTCAGGGAGTCGCCGTTACGGTCTTCGAAGGTGTACATCTCTTTTTCGACAATGTCGGTCACTTCGCCGATGGAGCGCTTGAACAGATCGGTGAACTCGACGATCGGCATGCGGATCTGCTTGTAACCGTAGTTATCCAGCAGGCGCGCCACAGTGCTCTCGAAATAGCGCCACAGGGGCGTCTGCTCGGGCAGGATGTCATTCATGCCACGAATGGCTTGCAGAGACTTGCTCACTAAAAATCCTTAAATTCTGTTGAATCAGCCGCGCGCGATCACCGCAGCGTCAGCTTCGACCTTTTCGGCCGCTTTCTGGCGGATCAGCTTTTCCAGCTCATCCACCAGATTCTCATTCGTCAATTTCTGCGACGGCTTGCCGTCGATGTAAATCAGGTTCGGTGTACCGCCAGTCAGGCCGATATGGGCCTCCTTGGCTTCACCTGGACCGTTGACCACACAGCCGATGACCGCAACATCCAGCGGCACCAACAGGTCTTCAAGGCGCCCTTCCAGCTCGTTCATGGTCTTGACCACATCGAAGTTCTGCCGCGAGCAGCTCGGGCAGGCGATGAAGTTGATACCACGGGAACGCAGATGCAGGGATTTGAGAATGTCGTAGCCGACTTTCACTTCCTCGACCGGGTCAGCCGCCAGCGAGATGCGAATAGTATCGCCAATCCCGTCGGCCAGCAGCATACCGAGGCCCACGGCGGATTTCACCGTGCCTGAGCGCAAACCACCGGCTTCGGTGATGCCCAGATGCAGCGGCTGGACGATTTCCTTGGCCAGCAGGCGGTAGGCTTCGACAGCCATGAACACATCGGAGGCCTTTACGCTGACCTTGAAATCCTGGAAATTCAGGCGTTCAAGGTGCTCGACGTGACGCAGGGCCGACTCAACCAGGGCTGCCGGGGTCGGTTCGCCGTATTTCTTCTGCAGATCCTTTTCCAGGGAGCCGGCGTTGACGCCGATGCGGATCGGGATCCCGCGGTCACGGGCGGCATCGACCACAGCACGCACACGGTCTTCACGACCGATGTTGCCCGGGTTGATCCGCAGGCAATCGACGCCCAGCTCAGCCACGCGCAGGGCGATCCGGTAGTCGAAGTGAATGTCGGCCACCAGCGGTACCTTGACCAACTGCTTGATGCGACCGAATGCTTCGGCAGCGTCCATGTCCGGGACCGATACCCGCACGATATCCACGCCTGCGGCTTCCAGACGGTTGATCTGGGCCACGGTGGCGGCCACGTCATTGGTATCGCTGTTGGTCATGCTCTGCACCGCGATCGGGGCATCGCCCCCCACAGGCACCGAGCCGACCCAGATTTTGCGGGACTCGCGACGTTTGATTGGAGATTCGCCGTGCATGACTTATTGACCTAACTTCAGGCGAGCGGTCTCGCCACTGGTGAACGGAGCCACATCGACCGCTTGTCCGTTGTAGCTGATTTGCGCGCCACGGGCGTAGCCCAGGCGTACGGCAAATGGCGGCTTGCCCGTCACGTCGGCGGTTTCGCCTTTACGCTTGAGGCCACTGAGCAGCACCTTGCCATTGCCATCAATGACCTGGGCCCAGCAATCAGCGATGAATTGAATCTGGACCTGACCCGAACCTGCCACCGGGGCTGCTGCGGGTGCCGATACGGCCGGGGCGGCAACCGTTGGGGCAGGCGTTACCGGCGCAGTCGGCGCGGCTGCTGCCGGGGCGCTGACCACCGGAGCGGGCGCGGTATGGGCCGGCGCTGCAACGGTTGGAGCAGAAGCAGCGGGGGCAGCGGGGCTGGCCGGGGCTTCAGCCGGGGTCTGAGCCTGAGGCAGGGCGAGGTTGGTAGCGCCCCCTTCAGCCTGACCTTCGACCACGGCCTGGTCTTCCGGCTCGTCGATCGGGTGAATCTGTGTGGTGCCATCGGCGCCTTCGACTTCGACGTGCTCCTGGCCGAACGACGTCAGGTCCTTGCTGCGCAGCGAGGTCTGATCCTGCCACCAGATAAAGCCACCGCCGACCACAGCCACCAGCAGCAACAGGCTGACGATGCGCAAAATGGTATGGGAAACCCGGACCGGTTCTTCAATACGACCCAAGGCATGCACGCTGCTGCCTTGAGAGTCGGAGCCGGTGTAAAGGTCGAACTGCTGGACCAGGTTGGTCTGCTCCATCCCCAGCAACTTGGCGTAGGCACGGATATAACCACGGGAAAAGGTATGTCCCGGCAGCTTGTCGAAAGCACCGGTTTCCAGATTATTCAGCGAGCTCACGGTGAGATTGAGCTTCAGGGCCACTTCTGCCTGCGACCAACCATTGCTTTCGCGGGCCTGACGCAGGGTCTCACCGGGGTTTACGCGAGTCACTGCTAGAACTTCGGGATGCGCCGCTTTCATCATTGCTCCGACAGGTATTGCTGATATTCCGGCGTACCGGGATAGAGTCGTTTTAATTGCAGACCATAACTGGCGGCCTTGTCGCGATCTTCAAACACATCCGCCAGCCGAACGCCGAGCAATAGACTACGTGCATTTTGCTCGCTCAGCAGGCTAAAACGGTCGTAATAGTCGCGTGCGGGGACATAATGCCTGTCTTCGAAGGACAACTCAGCCATTTCCAGCAAGGCGTGCGGTTGTTGACGATTCAGACGCAGGGCTTTTTCCAGTTGCTGCTGGGCCAACTCACGCTGCCCCAATTTCTTTGCGGTCATGCCAAGGTTCTCGAACACGCGAGAACGCTCGGGGTACAGGGTATCAGCAGCAGCCTGTTCAAAGCGCTGATAAGCCTCTTTGTAACGTTTTTCTTCGAAGAGAAAGCTGCCGTAGTTATTGAGGATCCGAGCATCGGCAGGGCGCGAGGCCAAGGCCTTGCGAAAATGCTCGTCGGCCAGCTCCGGCTCCATCTCGGCCTGGAACACCAGCCCCAGGGCGGCATTGGCATCGGCGTCCGACTCATCCAGCTCCAGGGCTTTCTTCAGCGGCACCTTGGCACGTTCGGTCATGCCCTGTTGCAGATACCCCAAACCCAGTTGCACATAGGCCTGACGCGCTTCGTCGCGGCCCTTGCTGGTGTTCAGCGGGTTGAAATCACCCGACAGAACGCAGCCAGCCGAGAGGCTGACAACCAGCAACAGCAGCGCAACGCGAAAGGTCATGGAGAGCCTCTCTCAAGTACGATTCGCGGCGCTTTGCGGCATATCGGCATCGGCGCTCAACTCGCGCACCGCAATATAGCGTTCGCTGCGACGGGTGCGGTCCAGCACCTGCCCGACCAGTTGGCCACAGGCGGCATCGATGTCCTCACCACGGGTGGTGCGCACGGTGACGTTGAAACCGGCGTGATGCAGCTGGTCCTGGAAACGACGGATGGCATTGTTGCTCGGCCGCTCGTAACCGGAGTGCGGGAACGGGTTGAACGGAATCAGGTTGATCTTGCACGGAATGTTCTTGAGCAACTCGATCATTTCAACCGCATGCTCGACCTTGTCGTTGATGTCCTTGAGCAACGTGTACTCGATGGTCAGCACGCGCTTTTCGCCCAGGGACGACATGTAGCGCTGGCAGGACTCGAGCAGCATCTTCAGCGGGTACTTCTTGTTGATCGGCACCAGCTGGTTGCGCAACGCATCGTTGGGAGCGTGCAGGGACAACGCCAGCGAGACGTCGATGTGCTTGGACAGCTCATCGATCATCGGCACCACGCCGGAGGTCGACAGGGTCACTCGGCGCTTGGAGATGCCGTAACCCAGGTCGTCCATCATCAGGTGCATGGCCGCGACGACGTTGTCGAAGTTCAGCAGCGGCTCGCCCATGCCCATCATCACCACGTTGGTGATGGCACGGTCGGCGGTCGCCGGGATGCTGCCGAACGATTTATTGGCAATCCACACCTGGCCGATGACTTCGGCGGCGGTGAGGTTGCTGTTGAAACCTTGCTTGCCGGTGGAGCAGAAACTGCAATCCAGGGCACAGCCTGCCTGGGACGAAACGCAAAGAGTGCCGCGTTTGCCCTGGGGAATGTACACGGTCTCGACGCAGCTGCCGGACGCCACGCGCACCACCCATTTACGGGTGCCATCGCTGGAGATGTCCTCGCTGACGACTTCAGGACCGCGAACCTCAGCAATCACCTTGAGCTTGTCGCGCAAGGCTTTGCTGACGTTCGTCATGGCGTCGAAATCATCGACGCCAAGGTGGTGAATCCATTTCATTACCTGACCGGCACGGAAACGCTTCTCCCCGATTGAGTCGAAGAATTTTTCCATTTCCTGTTGAGTCAGACCCAACAGGTTGGTTTTTACAGTCGATGTAGTCATGGATTCACCTTCACTCTTAAGCCAATGCTTAGCGAGTGGTTACTTCAGTAGCAGCGAAAAAGTAAGCGATTTCGCGAGCAGCAGCGGCTTCGGAGTCCGAACCGTGAACGGCGTTGGCGTCGATGGACTCGGCGAAGTCAGCACGGATGGTGCCGGCAGCAGCTTCTTTAGGGTTGGTAGCGCCCATCAGCTCACGGTTCAGAGCGATAGCGTTTTCGCCTTCCAGAACCTGAACAACAACCGGACCGGAAGTCATGAAGGCAACCAGCTCGCCGAAGAAACCACGAGCGCTGTGCTCAGCGTAGAAGCCTTCGGCTTCAGCTTTGGACAGTTGCTTCATTTTCGAAGCTACAACGCGCAGGCCGGCTTCTTCGAAACGGGAAACGATCTTGCCGATGACGTTTTTTGCAACAGCGTCAGGCTTGATGATGGAGAAAGTACGTTGAACAGCCATGGTGTAACTCCAGAAACGGTAATTTGCGAAAAATTAAACCCGCGAATTATACGCGGGTTTATAGGGATTGCCTAACTGCGTACAGCGCGGATTCAGTCCGCTTCTTCAATCCAGGCAGCCTGAATTGCTTCAAGAACTTTCTCGCCACCGCGAGCCGGATCGTCGCTGAACTCCGGCAGTGCCAGAACCCACTTGTGCAGATCGACAAAGTTTACATAGCGCGGATCCACTTCCGGCCGGGATTCGGCCAGCTGAATCGCGATTTCCAGCACATCAACCCACTTCAGACTCATGACTATTCCTTGAATCAGTGCGGCGCTTCGGCGGCATGGTTGAGCGAGTATTTCGGGATTTCGACGGTCAGGTCTTCTTCACCGACGATCGCCTGGCAGGACAGGCGCGACTGAGGCTCAAGCCCCCAGGCCTTGTCCAGCATGTCCTCTTCCAGTTCGTCCGCTTCATTCAGCGAATCGAACCCTTCACGAATCACGCAGTGGCAGGTGGTGCAGGCACAGACACCGCCGCAGGCGCTTTCGATCTCGATATGGTTATCGTGGGCCACTTCGAGAATCGAGGTACCGGGCGCAACCTCTACAACCAGACCTTCCGGGCACAGCACGGCATGTGGCAGAAAAATGATCTGCGGCATCAGTTATTCCTCGATTTCATTCAAGTTGCGCCCCGCCAGCGCGGCTTTCACCGTCGAATCCAGGCGTCGGGCAGCAAAAGCATCGGTCACTTGCGACAGACGCTTGGTCTGCTGCTCGATGGCGTAACCATCGGTACCCTTCATCAGTTCGGCCAGTTCCTGCATCTGCAACTCGATGACCATGCGCTCTTCGGCATCCAGCAGGCGCTCGCCATCAGCCTCCAGGGCGCCTTGCACCGCCTCGATCAGGCGCTGGGCATCGACCTGCTGCTCACGCAGGACACGGGCGACCTTGTCGTCGCCGGCATATTGGAACGAATCCTTGAGCATCTTGGCGATTTCGCCATCGGTCAGGCCGTAGGACGGCTTGACCTGGATGCTGGCTTCAACGCCCGACCCCAGCTCACGGGCCGCCACACTGAGCAGGCCATCGGCATCGACCTGGAAGGTCACGCGGATTTTCGCCGCACCCGCCACCATCGGCGGAATACCGCGCAATTCGAAGCGCGCCAGGGAGCGGCAATCGCTGATCAGCTCGCGCTCACCCTGCAGCACGTGAATCATCATGGCCGACTGGCCATCCTTGTAGGTGGTGAAGTCCTGGGCACGGGCGACGGGGATGGTGGTGTTGCGTGGAATCACCTTCTCCATCAACCCGCCCATGGTTTCCAGCCCCAGGGACAGCGGAATCACGTCCAGCAACAGCAGTTCGCCGCCGTCACGCTTGTTGCCGGCCAAGGTATCGGCCTGGATCGCGGCCCCGATGGCCACCACTTGATCCGGGTCGATTTCGGTCAACGGCTCACGCCCGAACATCTCGCCGACGGCCTGGCGCACGCGTGGCACACGGGTCGAACCGCCGACCATGACCACTGCCTGCACATCATCGAGCTCGACATTGGAATCACGCACCGCACGGCGGCACGCCTTGAGGCTACGCGCAACCATGGGTTCGATCAGAGCGTCGAACTGTTCACGAGTCAGCGCCGCGCGCCATTCGCCATAGACCACGTCCACCGAATCGGCGTGGGTCAGGGCTTCCTTGGCGGCGCAGGCGGTTTGCAGCAAACGACGCTGCGCGCCTGGATCGAGATCGGCCGACAAACCGGCACTGTCGATGATCCAGCCGGCAATCGCGTGATCGAAGTCATCGCCGCCCAGGGCGGTGTCGCCACCGGTGGCCAGCACTTCGAACACACCGCCGGTCAGGCGCAGAATGGAAATATCAAAGGTGCCGCCGCCCAGGTCGTAGATCGCCACCACGCCTTCGGCGTGCTGATCCAGGCCATAGGCCACCGCCGCTGCGGTCGGCTCGTTGAGCAAACGCAGCACATTCAGACCCGCCAGTTTGGCCGCGTCTTTGGTGGCCTGACGCTGTGCGTCGTCAAAGTAGGCCGGAACGGTGATCACCGCCCCTACCAACTCGCCACCCAGGGTCGACTCGGCGCGCTGACGCAGCACCTTGAGGATCTCGGCGGAGACTTCGACCGGGCTTTTCGGGCCCTGCACCGTGTCGATGAACGGCATGTGCGACTCGCCATCGACAAAGCGATACGGCAACTGCTCGCCCAATTGCTTGACGTCGGACAGACCACGACCCATCAAGCGCTTGACCGACAGCACGGTATTCAAGGGATCGGCAGACGCCGCCAGCCGGGCAGACTCGCCGACCTCGACACGATCAGCGTGGTAGCGCACGGCGGAAGGCAGGATGACCCGCCCATCAGCGTCCGCCAGCGGTTCGGAAAGACCACTGCGCAATGCAGCGACCAGCGAATTGGTGGTGCCCAAGTCGATCCCCACAGCCAGACGACGCTGGTGCGGTTGAGGACTTTGGCCGGGTTCGGCGATCTGCAGTAGGGCCATGGTAATCAGGTCTTATCTGTCTATCAGGCGTGCAACATGGGCAGCACTGGGTTAATCGTCGAGGCGCTCTTCTAACTGGCGCACTTCATACGTGAGCTTGTCGAGGAACTGCATGCGCCGCATCAGGCGTTCGGCCTGTTCGCGTTGCGCTGCATCATCCCAACAAGCTGCGAAGCTTTCGTTCAACTCATCCTGCGCGACTTTCAGACGCCGTTTGAACACCGCAACACCCGCCAGGTCGGCGCTGTCCTGCAGGTCTTCGAGTTCTTCGCGCCACTGCATCTGCTGCAGAAGAAACTCCGGATCATGCACCGTGACCTCCAGCGGTAACTCGCGACCGCCCATGGCGAGCAGGTAGCGCGCACGCTTGGGAGGGCTTTTGAGCGTCTGGTAGGCCTCGTTGAGGCTCGCGGATTGCTCGAGCGCCAGCCGCTGCTCACGCTCGGAAGCGTCAGCGAAACGGTCGGGGTGGACGCCGCGCGCCAACTCACGGTAGCGCGTAGCCAACTGCTCGAGGTCCAGGCGAAAGCTGGGCTGCAGTTCAAATAAAGCGAAATGACAAGGAGTACCCACAAGAAGCCTCAGATGTTGAAGCTTTCGCCGCAGCCACATTCACCGCGTACGTTGGGGTTGTTGAACTTGAAGCCTTCGTTCAACCCTTCCTTGACGAAATCCAGTTCGGTGCCGTCCAGATAGGTCAGACTTTTCGGGTCGATGATCACTTTCTCGCCGTGACTTTCGAACACCTGATCGTCTTCACCCACCTCGTCGACGAACTCCAGCACGTAGGCAAGGCCGGAACAGCCCGTGGTGCGAACACCCAGACGAATCCCATCACCCTTGCCGCGCCCGTTGAGGGAGCGTCGCACGTGTTGAGCAGCCGCTTCTGTCATGCTGATAGCCATCGTGACTCCTTACTTGTCGCTCAATCTGTGAAAGCTGAATCCGAATGAATCAGATCAGGCCTTTCTTCTGCTTGTAGTCGCGAACAGCGGCCTTGATGGCGTCTTCCGCGAGTACCGAGCAGTGGATTTTCACTGGCGGTAGGGCCAGTTCTTCGGCCAGCTGAGTGTTCTTGATGGTTTCAGCCTCGTCCAGGGTCTTGCCCTTCATCCACTCGGTGGCCAGGGAACTGGAGGCGATGGCCGAACCGCAGCCGTAAGTCTTGAACTTGGCATCTTCGATGATGCCTTGCTCGTTGACCTTGATCTGCAGGCGCATCACGTCGCCGCACGCTGGAGCGCCGACCATGCCAGTGCCGACATCAGGGTCTTCCGCGTTCATCTTGCCGACGTTGCGCGGGTTTTCGTAATGGTCGATGACCTTTTCGCTGTAAGCCATGATTCTTAATCCTCACTCATCAGAGAGTCGCTCTTGGGGTCCTGCAAATCGCCGTAATCGATACGTTCGGCAGAACCCGCTGGCGGCGACTTATATATCAGTGTGCCGCCCACTCGATTTTCGAGATGTCGACGCCGTCTTTGAACATGTCCCACAGCGGCGACAGAGCGCGCAGCTTGGTGACGGCCTCGCAGACTTTCTGCGCGGCGTAATCGATTTCTTCTTCGGTGGTGAAGCGACCGAAGGTGAAGCGGATCGAGCTATGGGCCAGTTCGTCGTTGCGGCCCAGGGCGCGCAGTACGTACGAAGGCTCAAGCGAAGCCGAGGTGCAGGCCGAACCGGAGGATACTGCCAGGTCCTTGAGGGCCATGATCAGCGACTCGCCTTCAACGTAGTTGAAGCTCAGATTCAGGTTGTGCGGTACACGGGCGGTCATGCTGCCGTTGATGTACAGCTCTTCCAGATGCTCGACCTGCTTGTAGAAGCGATCGCTCAGGGCCTTGATGCGCAGGTTCTCGGCAGCCATGTCTTCCTTGGCCACACGGAACGCTTCGCCCATGCCGACGATCTGGTGGGTCGCCAGGGTGCCGGAGCGCATGCCGCGCTCATGACCGCCACCGTGCATGGTGGCTTCCAGACGCACGCGCGGCTTGCGGCTGACGTACAGCGCGCCAATGCCTTTCGGACCGTAGGTCTTGTGGGCCGAGAACGACATCAGGTCGACTTTCAGCTTCTGCAGGTCGATATCGACCTTGCCAGTGGACTGGGCGCCGTCGACGTGGAACAGAACGCCCTTGGAGCGAGTCAGTTCGCCGATGGCGGCGATGTCGTTGACGGTACCGATCTCGTTGTTCACGTGCATGATCGACACGAGGATGGTGTCGTCGCGCAGTGCGGCTTCAACCATGGCCGGAGTGATCAGGCCATCTTCGCCCGGCTCGATGTAGGTAACTTCAAAACCTTCACGCTCCAGTTGGCGCATGGTGTCCAGGACAGCCTTGTGCTCGATCTTGGAGGTGATCAGGTGCTTACCCTTGCTGCCGTAGAAGTGCGCGACACCCTTGATTGCCAGGTTGTCGGATTCGGTGGCACCGGAAGTCCAGACGATCTCACGCGGATCGGCATTCACCAGGTCAGCCACTTGGCGACGGGCGTTTTCGACCGATTCTTCGGCCTTCCAGCCAAACACGTGGGAACGGGACGCCGGGTTACCGAAGTTTCCGTCGACCAGCAGGCATTCACTCATCTTTTGCGCGACACGCGGGTCAACCGGGGTGGTCGCTGAGTAATCAAGGTAAATCGGCAATTTCATGGACTCTCTCCTAAATCAGGCTGGCTGGCGTTCCGCTGGCTCTTTGGCTGTCATTCGACGGCGGACGCTTCGATCTTATCCAGGCGTGGCGCCTTGCCATTACAGCGGCGCTGATCCTGACGCTGGGCTACTTCTTGCACCTCACGGCGAGTCACAAGGTCAGCCAAGCTGATACCGCTCAGAAATTCGTGAATCTGCAGGCTCAGATCACACCACAAGTGGTGAGTCAGGCAGGTGTCGCCGGAATGGCAGTCACCCTGGCCCTGGCATTTGGTGGCATCGACCGATTCGTTCACCGCATCGATCACCTGAGCTACCTGGATTCCCTGCATGTCGCGCGACAGCTGATAGCCGCCACCCGGGCCACGCACACTGGACACCAGATTGCTGCGGCGCAGCTTGGCGAAGAGCTGTTCGAGATAGGACAGGGAGATGCCTTGGCGCTCAGAGATATCGGCCAGGGACACCGGGCCATGTTGCGCGTGCAACGCCAGGTCGAGCATGGCAGTTACCGCGTATCGGCCTTTAGTAGTGAGTCGCATGGACAATTACCACAGAGTGTTTCGGGATGAGGGCGAGTATGCAATACCCGAGTAATCGAGTCAACTATAAGACCAACTACTTTAGTCGGGTTTACCCGCAAAAGAGCGCGCGAATCATAGCAAAGTCTGCGGCGTAATGGCACATACCGGCGCTGGCGGCCGACCTGCGGGAGATCAATGCACCATCAAAATGACATCATCCGCCCGCCCAACCTAGCTCGCCGGCGATCCAGAGGCCGATAATCCGAGGCAGATCGCCATCAACGCACACGCATCGACTTGCGGCAGCAGCCTTAGCCGACCTGACTGTCGCCCTTGTCCTTGACTCCGGCAAAGTCCTCTTCGCGCAGTGCTGGCAGATCCTGGGCGCAATAGTTGCTGCCCAAGTCTTTCAATGCGCCGCACATGCCTTCAAGGCGACCATCGACCGCCTGCAGGTGATCCAGCAGTTGGCCAATGGCGCGAGCCACCGGGTCCGGCATGTCTTCGCTGACACCGTAGGCATCAAAGCCCAGCTTCTCGGCCATGGCCTTGCGCTTGGCTTCCTGCTCATCATCGGACTTGATAATGATGCGCCCAGGAATCCCCACCACCGTCGCGCCCGCGGGCACGGCCTTGGTCACCACCGCATTGGAACCGACCTTGGCCCCGGCACCAACAGTGAATGGGCCCAGGACCTTGGCGCCCGCCCCCACCACCACACCATCTTCCAGGGTCGGATGGCGCTTGCCTTTATTCCAGCTGGTGCCACCCAGGGTAACGCCCTGGTACAGGGTCACGTCATCGCCGATCTCGGCGGTCTCACCGATGACGATGCCCATGCCGTGGTCAATAAAGAACCGACGACCGACCTTGGCCCCCGGGTGAATCTCGATCCCGGTCAACCAGCGGCCGAAGTTCGACACCAGCCGCGCCAGCCACTTCCACCCCATGCCCCACAGCGCGCCTGACAGGCGATGAATCCAGATGGCGTGCATGCCCGGGTAGCAGGTCAGCACCTCAAAGGCATTGCGCGCCGCCGGATCACGGTGAAAAACACTCTGGATATCTTCACGCAAACGCTCAAACATCTTCATTCTTCCGCTTGATGAGCTCGCCACGGGCCGCTTTCTGGGTCTCCGTGAGGATGCCTCGCAAAATATTCATTTCCGCCCGGCTGACCGAGCTGCGACCGTACAACCGACGCAGGCGCGCCATCAAGTGCCGCGGTTTTTCCGGATTGAGGAAGTCGATGGCCACCAGCGTCTGCTGCAGATGCTCGTAGAACCGCTCCAACTCATCCATGGTCGCCAGCTCATCACTACGCGGCGACGCCACTTCATCCTTCTCGACCTTGCTCGGCCGGCCCTCGGCCGCCAGCCAGGACATGCGCACCTCATAGGTCAACACCTGCACCGCCGTCGCCAGGTTCAGCGAACTGAACTCAGGGTCCGACGGGATATGCACATGGAAGTGACATCGCTGCAGCTCGTCATTGGTCAGGCCGGAATCTTCACGGCCGAACACCAGGGCGATCTGTGCGCCCTGCCCCGCCTCTTCCACCACCTTCAACCCGGATTCACGGGGGTCGAGCAAGGGCCAGGGAATACGCCGATCACGGGCACTGGTACCAAATACCAGGGTGCAGCCCGCCAGCGCCTCTTCCAGGGTGGCGACGACCTGCGCATTTTCCAGGATGTCCGTGGCGCCAGAGGCACGGGCATCAGCCTCGTGGGACGGGAAAATCCGCGGCTCAACCAGCACCAGCCGCGACAGGCCCATGTTCTTCATGGCACGCGCAGCCCCACCGATATTCCCGGGATGACTGGTATTGACCAGGACGACACGAATGTTCTGCAGCAAGGGAGGCGCTCTCGGACACGGAAAGGGGAGCAAATCTTACAGAACAGCCAGCAGTCACGCCTCAAAAATAACCGAGAGCCCCGGATACACTAAGCGGCGCGCACCTTCTAGCGCCTTGCGCAAACGACCGCTGGTCAAAAAGTGCGCACATTTACTGGGTCAGCGCCCCGCTCAAAATGAGGAAAGCGAATGTCGACCTTCATCTGCAAAAGTTTTCTGCTAGAATGCTCGGCTTTCTTTAACAACCTTAGGTGACACATCCATGCAGCCAATGCTGAATATCGCGCTGCGCGCCGCCCGCAGCGCCAGTGAATTGATTTTCCGCTCCATCGAGCGCCTGGATACCATCAAGGTCGACGAAAAAGACGCCAAAGACTACGTATCCGAAGTTGATCGCGCTGCCGAGCAGAAGATCATCGATGCGTTGCGCAAAGCCTACCCAACCCACGGCATCCTCGGTGAAGAAACCGGCCTGCACGCGGGCAGCGGTGAAGGCGAAGAATACCTGTGGATCATCGACCCACTGGACGGCACCACCAACTTCCTGCGCGGCATTCCTCACTTTGCCGTCAGCATTGCCTGCAAATACCGTGGTCGCCTGGAACACGCCGTTGTTCTGGACCCGGTTCGCCAGGAAGAATTCACCGCCAGCCGCGGTCGTGGCGCCCAACTGAACGGTCGTCGCCTGCGCGTCAGCGGCCGCACCAGCCTGGACGGCGCCCTGCTGGGTACCGGCTTCCCGTTCCGTGACGACCAGATGGACAACCTCGACAACTACTTGGGCATGTTCCGCGCCCTGGTTGGCCAGACCGCCGGCATCCGCCGCGCCGGTGCCGCCAGCCTGGACCTGGCTTACGTGGCCGCCGGCCGTTTCGATGCTTTCTGGGAGTCGGGCCTGTCCGAGTGGGACATGGCTGCGGGCGCCCTGCTGATTCAGGAAGCGGGCGGCCTGGTGAGCGACTTCACCGGCGGTCACGACTTCCTGGAAAAAGGCCACGTGGTTGCCGGCAACACCAAGTGCTTCAAAGCGGTCCTGACCGCCATCCAGCCGCACCTGCCGGCTTCGCTGAAGCGCTAAGCGCCAGCGACAAAAAAGCACCCTACGGGGTGCTTTTTTTATGCCTGAAAATACTCAGCCGATAAAAAAGCCGCCCCTGAGGACGGCTCTTTTATCGGCCCGAGCTTACTGCCCCGGCTGTTCCTGATTCTGACTCAGGATCAACTTGCCTTCTTTATTGACCGGAATCTGGTTACCCGGATCACGATCCATACGCACCTGGCCTTGCTTGCCATCCAGTTCGTACTTCACGTCATAACCCACGACCTTGTCGCTGATGTCATTGACGGTGTTACAGCGAGTCTGAGTGGTGGTGTAGGTATCACGCTCCTGCATGCCTTCCTGCACCTTGTTACCGGCATAACCACCACCCACTGCACCCGCCACGGTGGCGATCTTTTTGCCGTTGCCGCCGCCGATCATACTGCCCAGCAAACCACCGCCAACCGCACCGGCCACCGTACCAAGGATCTGATGCTCATCCTTGACCGGGCGCTGACGGGTTACCGCGACGTCCTTGCAGACCTCGCGTGGAGTCTTGATCTGTTGTTTAACCGGCTGAACTGCCAGCACTTGCGCATACTCAGGGCCGCTTTTAACCAGGCTGTAGGTGGCAACAGCACCCCCGGCAGTCACACCGACAGCACCCAATACCGCACCAACCAGTAACGACTTGTTCACGTGAACCTCCTGACCATCACAAGCGGGACGAGCCCGCGCTTCTCCCAGCCTTGGAGTAATAAAAAAGGCGCGAGTTCAATACTCGCGCCTTTTTAGGTGACCACTGGAAGATGATGACCGTTATGGGCGGTCGTCCACTTCCTTCTCGGTATTGGCAGGAGGAATCAGATCCTCACTGCTCAGGTTCAGCCAGATCAGCACCACGTTGGCGATGTAGATCGACGAGTAGGTACCCGCCAACACACCGACAAACAGTGCGATGGAGAAGCCCCACAGGTTGTCGCCACCGAAAAACAGCAGCGCAGCAATTGCCAGCAAGGTGGAGATCGAGGTCGCCATGGTGCGCAACAGGGTCTGAGTGGTCGAGATGTTGATGTTCTCGATCAGACTGGCCTTGCGCAGCACGCGGAAGTTCTCACGCACCCGGTCGAAAACCACGATGGTGTCGTTGAGCGAGTAACCGATGATCGCCAGTACCGCCGCCAACACCGTGAGGTCGAAGGTGATCTGGAAGAACGACAGGATACCCACGGTCACGATCACGTCGTGGACCAGCGAGACAATGGCACCGACCGCGAACTTCCACTGAAAGCGGAACGCCAGGTAGATCAGGATGCCGCCCAGCGCCATCAGCATGCCGAGGCCGCCCTGGTCGCGCAGCTCTTCACCCACCTGCGGGCCAACGAACTCGACGCGCTTGACCTGTGCCGGGTTGTCACCGCCAACCTTCTGCAAGGCGGCTGCGACCTGATGGCCCAGTTGCGGGTCTTCACCCGGCATCCGCACCAGCAGGTCGGTGGTTGCCCCGAAGCTCTGCACGATGGCGTCGTGATAACCCGATTCGCTCAGTTGCGCGCGAACCTTCATCACATCCGCCGGACGCTCGTAGGTCAGCTCGATGAGCGTACCGCCGGTGAAGTCCAGACCGTAGTTCAGGCCCTTATGGAACCAGCTGAACAACGCCAGAACGGTAAGGAGCAATGTGACGCCGAACGCAACGTTGCGCACGCCCATGAAGTTGATAGTACGTAACATGGCAGCCCCTTAAATCCACAACTTCTTGAAGTCACGACCGCCGAAGATCAGATTGACCATCGCACGGGTCAGCCAGATGGCCGTGAACATCGAGGTAAAGATCCCGAGGGACATGGTCACCGCAAACCCTTTGACCGGGCCGGTGCCCATGGCAAACAGGATGCCACCGACCAGCAATGTGGTCAGGTTGGAGTCGAGAATCGCAGTGAATGCCCGGCCGAAGCCTTCGTTAATAGCCCGCTGCACGGTCATGCCGGCGGCGATCTCTTCACGTATCCGCGAGAAGATCAGCACGTTGGCGTCCACCGCCATACCCATGGTCAACACGATACCGGCGATGCCTGGCAGGGTCAGTGTTGCCCCCAGCAGCGACATCAGGGCCAGCAGCAGTACCATGTTCAGCGCCAGCGCCACGGTGGCGATGACGCCGAAGAAGCGGTAGATGGCGATGATGAACAGCGACACGAACAACATGCCCCACAGCGAGGCATCGATACCCTTGGTGATGTTGTCAGCACCCAGGCTCGGACCGATTGTGCGCTCTTCGGCAAAGTACATCGGCGCCGCCAGACCACCGGCACGCAGCAGCAGCGCCAGCTCGGAAGACTCGCCCTGGCCGTTGAGGCCGGTGATACGGAACTGACTGCCCAGCGGCGACTGGATGGTCGCCAGGCTGATGATCTTCTTCTCTTCCTTGAAGGTCTGGACCGGTACGTCTTTCTCGACGCCATCAACCACTTGCTTGGTGTAAGTGGTGGTCGGCTTCTGCTCGATGAAGATCACCGCCATGCTGCGGCCGACGTTGCTGCGAGTCGAACGACTCATCAGCTCGCCACCGTGACCGTCAAGCTTGATGTTCACCTGTGGACGACCGTGCTCATCGAAGCCCGCCTGGGCGTCGGTAACCTGGTCACCGGTGATGATCAGGCCACGCTCGATCAACGCTGGAGGACGATTGCCTTCACGGAATTCGAACGACTCGGAAGTCGCCTTGGAAGCACCCGGCTCTGCAGCCAGGCGGAACTCGAGGTTGGCGGTCTTGCCCAGGATCCGCTTGGCTTCAGCGGTGTCCTGCACGCCCGGCAGCTCAACCACGATGCGGTTGGCGCCCTGACGCTGTACCAGCGGCTCGGCCACACCCAGCTCGTTGACGCGGTTACGGACCGTGGTCAAGTTCTGCTTGATAGAGTATTCACGGATTTCCGCCAGCTTGGCCGGGGTCATCGCCAGACGCAGTACCGCCTGACCATTGAGGTCGGCCGGAACAATGTCGAAATCGTTGAAGTTCTTGCGGATCAGTGCACGGGCCTGTTCACGGGTCGCGTCGTCGCTGAAGCCCAGTTGAATGGCACCGTTGAGTTGCGGCAGGCTGCGATAGCGCAGGCGCTCTTTGCGCAACAGACTCTTGACGTCGCCTTCGTAGACTTTCAGGCGTGCATCGAGGGCTTTATCCATGTCCACTTCCAGCAGGAAGTGCACACCACCGGACAAGTCCAGACCCAGCTTCATCGGGTGCGCGCCGAGGTTGCGCAACCATTGCGGGGTGGTTTGTGCCAGGTTCAGTGCAACGACGTAGTCGTCACCCAGGGCCTTGCGTACGACGTCCTTGGCTGGCAACTGATCTTCTTTATTGATCAGACGCAGCAAGCCGCCCTTGCCATTGGCCGCGATAGTGGCTGCCTTGACGTTGATCCCGGCGTCGGTGAGCGCTTTGCTCGCACGATCCAGATCAGCCTGAGTGACCTGCAACGCGGTACTCGCACCGCTGACCTGAATGGCCGGATCATCAGGGTATAGATTGGGAGCGGAATAAATAAAACCGATCGCCAGCACCGCCAGGATCAGTACGTATTTCCACAGAGGGTATTTGTTCAGCATCACGCCGCCCGCTTATAACGCGGGGCGCCTTGCGCGCCCCGTCGATTGGTAAAAGATGAATCAGATCGCTTTCAGCGTGCCTTTTGGCAGCGTGGCGGCGATAGCGCCCTTCTGGAACTTCATTTCGATGGTGTCGGACACTTCCAGAACCACGAAGTCGTCGGTCACTTTGGTGATCTTGCCGGCGATGCCGCCAGTGGTCACAACTTCGTCACCTTTTTGCAGGCTGCCCAGCAGGTTCTTCTGCTCTTTGGCGCGCTTGGCCTGTGGACGCCAGATCATCAGATAGAAGATGACCAGGAAGCCGACCAGGAAAATCCACTCAAAGCCGCCGCCCATAGGGCCTGCAGCAGGTGCAGCAGCGTCAGCCATGGCGTTAGAGATAAAAAAGCTCATTTAGCACTCCAGTTGCAAATATTGAATCTTGGGGTCAGAAAACTCAGTCCAAAGGCGGAACAGGGAGCCCGCGTTTGGCGTAGAAGGCATCGACAAAGGCGGCCAATGTACCCTGTTGAATAGCCTCGCGCAAACCAGCCATAAGTACCTGGTAATGCCGCAAATTGTGGATGGTATTCAACATGCTACCCAGCATTTCGCCGCACTTGTCCAGATGATGCAGATAAGCGCGGGAGAAGTTCTGGCAGGTGTAGCAATCGCAGGTCGGATCGAGCGGCGAATCATCATGGCGATGGAACGCGTTACGGATCTTCAGCACACCAGTATCAATAAACAGATGCCCATTGCGGGCATTGCGGGTTGGCATCACGCAATCGAACATGTCCACACCGCGGCGCACACCCTCTACGAGATCCTCCGGTTTGCCAACGCCCATAAGGTAACGAGGTTTGTCTGCTGGCATCTGGCCCGGCAGGTAGTCCAGCACCTTGATCATCTCGTGCTTGGGCTCGCCCACCGACAGGCCGCCAATGGCCAGGCCGTCGAAGCCGATCTTGTCCAGCCCCTCCAGGGAACGCATGCGCAGGTCCTGGTGCATACCGCCCTGGACGATGCCGAACAGCGCGGCGGTGTTGTCGCCATGGGCGTTCTTGGAGCGCTGGGCCCAGCGCAACGACAGCTCCATGGAGATCCGCGCGACGTCTTCGTCAGCCGGGTACGGGGTGCATTCGTCGAAGATCATCACGATGTCCGAACCCAGGTCGCGCTGCACTTGCATCGACTCTTCCGGGCCCATGAACACCTTGGCACCGTCCACCGGCGAGGCGAAGGTCACGCCCTCTTCCTTGATCTTGCGCATCGCGCCCAGGCTGAACACCTGAAAACCGCCGGAGTCGGTGAGAATCGGGCCTTTCCACTGCATGAAGTCATGCAGGTCGCCGTGCTTCTTGATCACTTCGGTGCCTGGACGCAGCCACAGGTGGAAGGTGTTGCCCAGAATGATCTCGGCACCGGTGGCGACGATATCCCGTGGCAGCATGCCCTTGACCGTGCCATAGGTACCCACCGGCATGAACGCCGGGGTTTCCACCGTACCGCGGGGGAAGGTCAGGCGACCACGACGAGCCTTGCCATCGGTGGCCAGCAGCTCGAAAGACATACGACTTGTGCGACTCATTCTGTTTCCTCTGGGGCCGAATCCTTGGGAGCGGTAGGCGCAGGGTTACGGGTGATGAACATCGCATCACCGTAGCTGAAAAAGCGGTACCCATGCTCGACGGCGGCCTTGTAGGCGGCCATGGCCTCGGGATAACCGGCGAACGCCGAAACCAGCATCAACAGCGTGGACTCGGGCAAATGAAAGTTGGTGACCAGGGCGTCGACCACATGAAACGGCCGGCCCGGGTAGATAAAGATGTCGGTGTCGCCACTGAACGGCTTGAGCACACCATCGCGCGCGGCACTTTCCAGGGAACGCACGCTGGTCGTGCCCACCGCCACCACCCGACCGCCGCGCGCACGGCAGGCCGCGACCGCATCCACCACGTCCTGGCCGACTTCCAGCCATTCGTTATGCATATGGTGGTCTTCGATACGCTCCACGCGCACCGGTTGGAACGTCCCGGCACCGACGTGCAGGGTCACGAACGCAGTCTCGACGCCCTTGGCCGCAATCGCTTCCAGCAACGGCTGGTCGAAATGCAGCCCGGCAGTCGGCGCCGCCACCGCGCCCAGGCGCTCGGCGTACACCGTCTGATAGCGCTCGCGGTCCGCGCCTTCATCCGGACGGTCTATATAGGGAGGCAACGGCATATGGCCGACGCGATCGAGCAAGGGCAGCACTTCTTCGGCAAACCCCAGCTCGAACAGCGTGTCATGCCGGGCCAACATCTGTGCCTGGCCGCCGCCCTCGATGAGGATCGTCGAACCCGGCTTGGGCGACTTGCTGGAGCGCACATGGGCCAGCACGCGATGACTGTCGAGCACCCGCTCCACCAGAATTTCCAGCTTGCCGCCGGAAGCTTTCTGGCCAAACAGCCGTGCCGGAATCACCCGGGTATTGTTGAACACCATCAAGTCGCCCGGGCGCAAATGCTCAAGCAAATCAGTGAATTGACGGTGGGCCAGGGCACCCGTAGGCCCATCAAGGGTCAACAGGCGACTACCGCGACGCTCGGCCAGGGGATGGCGGGCGATCAGCGAATCGGGAAGCTCGAAGGTAAAGTCAGCAACGCGCATGATGGGGTTCGTCTAGCAGGGCCGGAAAGTTTAGCGGAAATAGCCAAAATTGACCATGAAAGCTGATTGACCAACGGTAATCACCTCTCTATACTTCGCCGCCATTGAGCCCTGATGGCGGAATTGGTAGACGCGGCGGATTCAAAATCCGTTTTCGAAAGGAGTGGGAGTTCGAGTCTCCCTCGGGGCACCAAATTAAAAAAGACCTTGTTGATCAAGGTCTTTTTTTTCGCCTGCAGAAAAGTGATGATCGCCGCCCGATCTCCACAGCAGAGGCCCCCCCATGGAATCGACGCTGGAAACCGTTGCGCTGTTTGCCCTCAAGCTGGCCCATGAGACGGATGATGCAAGCCCGGTCTTGCGTGATGACCCGATCATGGCCGCGTATGAGCGGGAAGCCTTTGGCTTGCTGGTGCGCAATGGCGATATCGCGGCCATCCAACTCAAGCTGGGGCAATGCGTGGCTGTGGCGCTTACTGCGTTGGGCGGTGCGCAGAGTGTCATGGGCCGGGAATTGCAAAAGCTGGCGACCGAGGTCGACCAGGCGCAGACCCTGGAGACGCTGCACGCTCCCCTGCTTGCACTCAGGGATTACCTGAAAGACATTCAGTAACGGATTTCCACCACAAGGACTGGACCATGATCGACTTCAATAACAAAGGCTTCTTCAAGCTCAAGCAAAACGATGAATACGCCGAACGCGTGACCTCCCTGTTGCTGGAGGACGAGCAAGTCATCGATTCCTACAAGTCCATGCGCGACGGGGTGGTCTTCACCACCAAGCGGATCATTGCCGTGAACGTGCAAGGGATCACCGGCAGCAAAAAGGACTTTACCTCCCTGCCCTACAAAAACATCGTCGCCTACTCCGTGGAAACCTCGGGCACCTTTGATTTGGATTCGGAGCTGGAAATCTACTTTTCAGCCCTGGGGAAAGTGAAGTTCGAGTTCACCGGCAGGACCTCGATGGTTGAGATTTCCAAGCTTATTTCCAGGCACGTGCTCTGACCTGACCGCGCAGCATCAGCCCTGCGCCCATCAGCAACAGGCAAGCGGCGCCAAAGATGTAGGCGCCGTAGATGTCGATGAACAACCGTTGCTGGCTGGCCAAGGCCTGCGCAAGGTTGAGGGTCTGGGACGCCATCAACGTGCCCAGCAAGGAGGCGATGGCCAGGACCGGGGTCAGGGTGGCCGAAACCCGGCCCATGAAACCTTCCGGCACTGCCTCCTGCAACATCGGCCCCTGGACGATGGCGAACACCGAAAAACACAGGCCGCAGCCTGCCATGATCAGCCACGCCAGATAAAACGGCGGGCTGAGGGCGTAGCCCAGATAACCCAGCCCCAGGCAGAACAGCGAGGCGCTGAAAGCCTGGCGGATACTCCATGAGCGCAGCAGCGGTCGCACCAGCAGCGCAGCAATCAGGCCCCCGATGGGGAATGCGGCGAGGATCAGGCCGTATTCCGAGGCGCTCAAGCCCAGGGTCTTGAAGGCGTACAGCGACAACACCACGTTGTTCACCCCCAGGGAAACTCCGTACAACGCCATGCCGATCAGCAGGGTTCTGATAGCAGAGTGACCCCAGGCAAACCTCAGGCCCGCCGCGACCCCTCCCCAGAATGAAGGACGCTCGGTTTGCGCCGCCAACCGCCGACCCAAGTCTCGGGTCAGGACGATGCACAGCGCGGAGCCGGCAAAGGCCAGCACATTGATCAACAGTGCCCAGAGCGGCCCGACCAGCACAAACAATGCCGGCCCCAGGGATGCGCAGATGACGGAGATGCCGGTCAGGGAAAACATCGCCTTGGCCGAGGCCTCGACCCGGCGCTCGGCCGGGAGCACCGCTTGCATCACGGCCTGGCGCGAGGGGTTGAAGAACTGCGCGGCCACGCTGTTCACAAACAGCAACAGCAGCACTCCAAAGAGCACTTGCCCCTGCTCAAGTTGAAACAGCCAATAGGCACTTATAAAGAGTAGGAAGTGGATGACCCTGGCCACGTCCGCCGAGATCATCACGTACAGCGGAACCAGGCGGTCCACCCACGCCCCCGCCAGCGGTGCCACCAGCACCCGAGGGATCGCCGACGCTGCCACGGCCATGCCGACGGCGCTGGGCAGAAAGGCGCTGTCGCGATACAGGTCGGTCACCAGCCAGACGATGACCGTGCTTTCAAACACGAACTCGCCGAACGAAGACAGCGCCTGGCCCAACCACAGCAGGGAAAAGTTTCTGCTGATGAAAAAATCTGCGAAGCGCTGTTTCACAACCAGGACACCTTAGGCTCATCCGTGCATTCAGGTGCAGCCAGCGCGGGCTGATCCATGAAAAGAAGGGCCCGGCGAGTTGCCGGCCCCCTTTGTGCAGCAACACCCTGAGGGGAAAGTTGATCGAAAGCAACGTATTGACGCCAATGACAGCAGCGGCCGGCCTTCGATCCGACCGCCCCCCCCCTCTTACATCTTCATCTTGTAAGGCTTGGACTTGGCCACCACCTGGAACTGCCGGGTCTTTTCGTCCCACACCACAACACCGTCGGACTGCACCATGTCGGTCCCGGCGTAGCCCAGGCTCGACATGAAGATCATATTGCTGGTGGGCCGGTACGCCTTGCCGCCGCTGACCTGGGGCAGGTCGCTGCCTTCGCTCGGGAACTGCATGGGTGACTTGTAGATCTTGCCGTCATTGACGTCGACAAAGGCCGTGCTCTGGCAGCCGGTGCCGCAACTGAACGAGGTCACGACAAAATGCCCGGCGAAGTCCGCCTGGCGGCCCACCGCCCATTGCACGGCGTCCTTGGACTTGAGGTCCTTGGCGTAGGCCGGGTTCGACTTCCAGTCGACCTTGGCCAGCGGCTTGCTGGCTACGGCGGAGGCGGGATACGCCTCGAACGTGAAGCGCTCATCAGCACCCGCAGTCGCTGCACTGACCATGGCACCCGCCAGCAGCCAACCGCACAGAATCCTTTTCATTGTGTATCCCCGTAGCACGTTGAGAAACGCAGGAGCCGCTTCATTTCAGAAGCCGCGATAATACCAAAATGATATTGATCAACGTCAGCATCGCAAGGCAGGTGCCGCGGGGAACAGCAGGGCGCGGCCTGGGCCACCAGATAGGATTGGGATCGGCTCAATGGCCGAAGTACAGCTTGACCTGCTCGCCGACCACGTTGAACCCAATGGCGCGAAGCCGTTTGTACAGTGGACCGGAGGAACTGGTGAAGGTCAGGGGGATCTTGCCCCGGGCATGGACGGCGGTGCATAAATCACCCAGCAGGCGGTCCGCCACGCCACGGGCACGATGCCGCGACTCGACGTAAATAAAGCCCAGTTGCTCATAAAGCTCGTCACTGGTGATCAATGCCGCGCAACCACCCACTTCCCCGTCGACCTCGATCACGAACAGGCAGCCCCGCGCCAGCAGGCGGGTCACGCTGTGGTGCGCCTGCTCTCGGCTGCACACCAGGGCCAGCTGCGCATCGCACTCCATCTGGATCTGGTAGTCGATCAGTACTTCAACATCGTTCAAGCGGGCCAGACGGGTTTTCAGAGTGTCGTCCTGCTCGACCCGACACGGCTTGAGTTGCTTGAGCAGCACTTCGTTGCGCTGGCTGAGAAAGGGCTTCCAGGTCTCCGGCCACGCCCGGGTCAGCGCCTTGGTCGCCGCTTTCGGGCCCAGGGCCATATGCGGGCTCTGGGCCAGGATGCTGACCGTATCGAGCAATTCCGGGGAGACCTCGCCGGCCGGCAGAATCAGCGGCATGGCAAACGGCGGCAAGGCCGGCAGCAATGCAATCGCGCCGACCACCTCGCCGTTACGGCGCTGGACATGCACGTTCAAGCCATCGGGACGATTGCGCAGCACGCCCGAAAAGAACAGCAGGCCATCGCCGTCCGCTGCGGTGCTGATGAAGCCGAGCAGTTCCTGATAACGATGCTCTGCGAGGTACTCGATCATCACGGTGTTAATCACTCTGCATGATTGAATGGGCAACCGGGCCAGCGTGGGTCGCCGGCTCCTGCGGGGCTCGCCCGGGGTGCCGGACGGCAACTTCTCCACAGCCCCATAAATCCCCATCAAGTGGGTGCTGGCTAATAACAAATACGGCGCAGCCCCATAACCACTGCGGCTCGTTAGTCCATTAACGGGCTGGCGAGCCGGGTGGTTAAATCAGTTGGAAAACGCTCTGGGCGGACATTCGATATCCAGGGCCGAACGGGTCTGGTGATCAATTTCAATCCAGAAGGCAATCACGGGTTTGTCATCAATTAGTTGCGGCGCGGCAATACGGTGAACATTGACCCCCATGCGCTTCAACAAACGCTCATTGCCCACGGCCGATACAGCGATCAAACGTTCGGCGCCCAGGCTTAATGCCGTCACCAATACTTTGCGCACCAGGGCGACAGTATTGGCCCAGGCCTGGGTGGCGCTGGTAGTGCCTGTTTTTGAAGGAGTAATGGCGAAACGGGAGAGTTCCCAAGTCCGCGGATGGTTTGGGAGACTGGCGCCTCCCATCAGATGGACAAAGTGTTCCGATAACAAGTAAGGCTTGGTAGTGGGCAATAAGCGCGCACAACCACGAACACTGTTATCGGGATCCAGGACAATAGCGTAAACAGTATCGGGGCGATCAAACTCATCTTGTTCAAAACCTTCAGGGCAACTAAGTGGCCACCCCATTTTCTTCACAAAGATTTCGTAACGATACTCCGCGAGTCCATTCATCACACTTTGATTTATTTCACTACTCATTCCCGCAATCAAACGCAACATAACCCCCTCCAATTGGCCAACCCACCAATTAGAGATACAACCCCCCTATTTTCATAGCTGCCCATTCGGGCAGGTCAGGGCCTCAAATCAAGGACACTGCCGCTCCCAGGCCAGGCACGACAGCCAGCTGATCATCAGGTTGTGGGAGATGTTGCTGCCCATGTCATAGCCATTGGCACAGCGCAGCATCAGGTTGCTGCGCAGCCCTTCGGGCCCGAGCAAGGGACGCCGGCGACCGGCCAGGCGAAACCAGGTCCAGCCGATACTGATGCCGGGGGCGGCGTGGCTTTTCCACTCGCAGTAACCGGCCGCGGTTGCGTTGACCCCCAGACCCTGGAGTTCATCGCGCAGTTCGTCATCCTCCCAGGACATATGATGAACAAAGCGTGTCTCCATGAACTCTTTAACTGAAACTCTGATAAAGCCATCCACCATTAATGTCATAAGTCCCTCTGGCATTGTTTATCGCATGTTTAATAAGAACAATAGAAAACCCTATAAGCATAAAGTACAATTACGCCCTACACCTTATGCCGCGGCATTACAGCATATTGCCGGATCCACGGATGTGTGACAGGAAAAACAACCATGCTTTTGGCTGATTGGCGCGAAGAGTTTCTAGCAGTGTGTACAGAGTCGACATCCGAACTGGCATTGTTTTCCAGCTTGCAAAGTATCGCGGAGGATCTGGGTTTTAAGTCGTGCTCTTATGGTATTCGACTGCCTCTTCCTATCAGCGCCCCTTCGTTCCATTTGCGCTCCTCCTACCCCAAGGCCTGGGAGGAGAGCTACATCAGCAATAACTACTTCTTTCTCGACCCAACGGTGCGCCATGCGCTGAGCACTCACCTGCCCCTGGCCTGGGCGGCGCAGGACAGTGTCCAGGACGGGCCCTTCTGGGAGGAGGCACGGATGCACGGCCTGTCCCACGGCTGGTGCCAAAGCACGTCCGGGCGCTTTGGTGATATTGGCCAACTGTCCATGGTGCGCAGTCACGGCATCATTTCGGCCAAGGAACTGGCCCATCAGGAACATAAGCTGATGTGGCTCACCAGCCTGGTGCATTCGACCATGCGCAACTTCCTGCTGCCGGAGCGCTTGCCCGAATCCCAGGCTGGGCTGACTGATCGCGAGAAAGAGGTCTTGCGGTGGACAGCGTCCGGCAAGACCTATTCCGAGATCGGCGACATTTTGACCATCGACGCCCGTACCGTGAAGTTTCACATCGTCAACACCCTGAAAAAGCTCAACGCAGCCAATAAAGCCGAAGCCGCCGTCAAGGCCACCATCCTCGGCATGCTCTGACCGCCCCTTCCCCCAGGCCCACCGGCCAGCTTGCGGCAGAGCGGCACGATCAGCCGATCGTGCCGCTCGAAGCGCTGCGCAGCACATTCCCACACGCCCTCCAGATAAATCCCTCGCCCGTTACAGATTCTTCCCCGGCAAACCTTGATCAGGGTCAAAAACCAGCGCCATCACGCTCCTAAACTGTGACCAAGACATCAGAACTAGAAAATAGGTCCTCCATGAGCGAAGAATCCACCGTACGCCCCTTGCCCGCGCCTTCTGCCAAAGCTGCCAAGCCGGCCACCACCGCCAGCACCAGTACGCCACGCAAACCGGCCACTGCCCGCCCACGCCGGCCGCGCACCACCAAGGCGGCACCAGTCAAAGTCGCCGAAGCCCAGATCAGCGCCATCAGCCAGAAGCCGATTGCCCTGCAAGTCGCCAGTGCGCCCCGTGGCTCCAATGAAGACAGCGTGTCGGCGGCACTGCCCGCCACCTACCCGTACCGCAGCCGGATGCGCCGCGCCGAGTATGAAAAAGCCAAGCACGAGTTGCAGATCGAACTGCTCAAGGTGCAAAGCTGGGTCAAGGAAACCGGGCAGCGGGTGGTCGTGCTGTTCGAAGGCCGTGACGCTGCGGGCAAGGGCGGCACCATCAAGCGCTTTATGGAGCACCTGAACCCACGGGGCGCACGGATCGTGGCCCTGGAAAAACCGTCCGACCAGGAAAAGGGCCAGTGGTACTTCCAGCGTTATATCCAGCACCTGCCCACCGCCGGGGAAATGGTGTTCTTCGACCGCTCCTGGTACAACCGCGCCGGCGTCGAGCGGGTCATGGAGTTCTGCTCGCCCCTGCAGTACCTGGAGTTCATGCGTCAGACCCCGGACTTGGAACGCATGCTGTGCAACAGCGGCATCCTGCTGTTCAAGTACTGGTTCTCGGTCAACCGCGAAGAACAACTGCGGCGCTTTATCTCCCGGCGTGACGACCCGCTCAAGCACTGGAAGCTGTCGCCGATCGACATCAAGTCCCTGGACAAGTGGGATGAATACACCGGCGCCAAGCAGGCGATGTTCTTCCACACCGACACCGCCGATGCGCCGTGGACGGTGATCAAGTCGGACGACAAGAAACGCGCGCGTATCAACTGCATTCGTCACTTCCTGCACTCCCTCGACTACCCGGGCAAAGACCTGCGCGTGGCTCATCATCCCGACCCGCTGCTGGTGGACCGAGCCTCGCGGGTCCTGGAAGAAGACGAGCGCGGCTCGAACAAAACCGCAGGCACCGCCGTCGAACACCTGGCGATGCCGGCCTGAGCCTGATGCGCCACCAACCGGTGGCGCACCGGGAGCTGTTCACCCGCCCTTGACTCTGTCCCTAGGGACAAGCCGCACCCTGCCTTATCTGTTTCAGCTTCCGCCGTGGCGGATAAGGCCAATAAATGAACACCCTCGCAATGGTCACCGGTGCCAACGGGCACCTGGGCAACACCCTGGTCCGGGCCCTGCTCGCCCGGGGACAAACAGTGCGCGCCGGGGTTCGCGAGCCGGATCGCAGCCCGGCCCTGGACGGGCTCGACTGCCAGCGGGTATACGCCGAACTGCAAGACCCGGACTCCCTGCGCCAGGCCCTGCAAGGGGTTGATGTGCTGTATCAGGTGGCGGCGGTGTTCAAGCACTGGGCCAAAGACCCACAGGCGGAAATTGTCGAGGTCAACGTACAAGGCACGCGCAACATCCTGCGTGCTGCCGCCGAGGCCGGGGTCAAGCGGGTGGTCTATGTCAGCTCGGTGGCGGCGGTCGGGCACAACGGCCAGCCCCTGGACGAAGGCACCTGGAACAGCGACCAGCGCAACCCCTATTACCGCTCGAAGATCCTCGCCGAACGCGCTGCCTGGGAATGCGCCCAGGCCCATGACCTGTCGCTGGTCACGGTGCTGCCCTCGGCCATCATCGGCCCCCATGCCACACGGCTCACCGACACCATGGGCTTTCTCGCCGCCGTACTGGTACGCAAACTGGTGCTCGACCCCCACTTCCACTTCAACTTTGTCGATGTGCGCGATGTCGCCGATGGGCTGATCCGCGCCGCAGAGCATGGCCGCCCCGGCGAGCGCTACATCCTGGCCAATCGGCACGCGTCCTCCCTGGCCGAGGTGATCGAGGCCCTCAATAGCCTGAGCCCAGGTTGGCGCCTGCCGCGCCGGGCGCCCAAAGCCTTGCTGCTGCTGATCGCCTGGCTGCAGGAACAGCGCGCTCGGTACAGCCAGCAACCGGCCGAACTGCTGCGCAGCCAGGTGCAGATGTTTTACGGGGTGCGCCAGGAATACTGCATCGACAAGGCCAGCACCGAGCTGGGCTATCAGCCGCGCTCACCCCACGACGCCCTCAGGCAGGCATTTGCGCATTTACTGGCGCGCTGAAATCGGCCGCTGGCGCGAACTGCTGGTTGATCTGCCGTTGCAGCTCGCTCAGGCGCTGCTCCTGAAGTTGCAAGGCGAGGATCTGCGCCTGCAACTCCAGGCGCTTGGCCTCGATGCCCTGGTTGGCCAGCCCCAGGGGAAATGGCGCCTGATGCTGCTTGGCCGCCAGCAACTGGCTCATTTCCCCGAGCTTGAACCCCACGGACTGGGCACTGCGGATCATCCGCACCAGGGTCAGGTGATGGGCCGTGTACAGCCGGTAACTGCCACGGCGCTGCGGGGCCAGCAGGCCCATCTGCTCATACAAGCGTATCGCCTTGGGGGTGCACCCCGCCAACTTCGCCAGCTCACCTATATACATCGCCGCCTCCACATTGCCCGACGCGCAGCTTACGGGCAGTGCCCGGGGCGTGTCTTGGCTGGCGCATTCACACCGGTTCGTTCAGCGCCGGCGCCTTGTGCGGCGGTTTGATCGAGCCGATGTACACCGCCACCACCGTCAGCAAGGCGCCACTGATTTGCAGCGCCGAGCTGGCCTTGCCGAGAAAGGCCACATCGATGAAGTAGGTGATCACCGGCTCCAGCAACAGAATCAAGCCGGCCAGCCCGAGGCTGATGGCGCCGATGGAGCGGTTGACCAGCAACCAGCCGACAAACTGCACCAGCACCCCATAAATGATCAGCATCAGCAGCGTCTGCCGATCAGCGATTACCAGGCTTTCGCCCATGGCCAGGGCATACGCCAGCAGCACCAGGGCTGACCACAGGCTGAGGTTGAGCATCTGCGCAATTTTGTCGCCGCCACCGTCCGGCAAGCCGGTGTTGACCTTGAGGAAATACACGCACACCGCATAGGCCAGGCCCGACAACACGCCGTAGACCACGCCCTGGATACCGACGCTGCTGCCCATTTCCGGCAGCAGCAACATATACAGGCCGACAAACGCCAGGCTGATGGACAGCACAAAGTACAGCGAGGGTTTTTCCTTGAGCAGTGAAAACCCGAGCAGGGTCATGAAGAACACCTGGCAGTTGGTCAGGATCGAACCGATGCCCGGGCCGACGATGTAGATGCTCTGGTGCCAGAGAATCAGGTCCACCGCCAGAAACACCCCGGCCAGCGCCGTGTACAACCGGGCCTTGCGGCTGGGTAGACGCACCGGGACCTTGCGCAGCTTGAGCAACAGGTAAAACAGCACGGACGCGAACAACATCCGATAGAAGCCGGCGCCGCCCGCCCCGATATGGGCGAAGGCCACGGCCAGGGCAGAAAGGCTGAGCATCAAGCCCCCCACCGTCAACTCAAGTACAGCCCTGTTGGTCGACATACGCGACTCCATGAAGGGTTAGGCAAAATGCTTCAGACCCGCAGCCGGCTGGCTGCGCGGCGCTCAACGCTCGTCTGCGGCCAGGCGCAGCCATTGCTGCACGGGGGCGCTGGCCAGTACGGCGTCGACATAGTCCTGCAAGGCGTGCGGCACCTCGATGCCATAGCGCCGCAAACGCAAGACTACCGGTGCGTAGAAGGCGTCGACAATACCAAACCCGCCGCACAGGAACGGACCTCCACTCAGGCTGCGCAGTTGGTTCCAAAGGTCAAAGATACGCTGCAGATCGGCCTGGGTTTCGGCCGCCAGCACGGGCGGCTGCTCCCCGGTATCGACCCCGAACGACAACTGGGTACGCAGCGCGACAAACCCCGCGTGCATCTCGGCGCAGGCCGCACGGGCCAACGCGCGCAGGGTTTTATCGGCGGGCCACAGCCCGGCGTCGGGGCAGGTTTCGGCCAGGTACTCGGCAATCGCCAGGCTGTCGTTGATCGCCAACTCGCCCTGGAACAGCACCGGCACCTTGGCCGATGGCGAATACTCGAGAATCGCCTGGCGCGTATCCGCCTGGTCCAGGCGGACCTTGATCACCTCAAAGGACACACCGGCGCTGACCAGCACCAGCCAGGCACGCAGCGACCAGGAGGACTTGCGGTAATCGCCTATCAACAATTGCGTGGGGTTCATTGGATCTAGCTCGCATTACGGGATGGGTGCTAAATTTATCCGCCGTTTTATCCACCGTATTGCACAAAACTGGACAGGCTCATGGACCACCGCCCCACGCGCAAAGAGCCTGCAACCCCGGCTGGCGACTTCTCCCAGTTCTGGCGCATTGCCGAAGGCGACTGCGAGCTGCTTTCAGCGCGCTACAGCCAGCAGACCTTCGGCCGCCATTCCCACGAGCGCTACGCCATCGGCGTGATCAGCAGCGGCGTGGAAAAACTCTTCTACCGCGGCGCCCATCACCTGGGCGGCGCCGGCAGCGTGGTCACCATCAGCCCCGGCGAGATCCACGACGGCGTGCCCGGCAGTGCCGACGGCTGGATGTACCGCATGCTCTACATCGACCCGGCCTGGCTCAATCGGGTGATCTTCCAGGGACGCTTTGCAGCGGAGCACATCCACCTGTTCCGCGAGGTGATGCGCCAGGATCCGACCTTTGCCCAATGGTTCTTGCAACAGCACCAGGTCCTGGAACGGGCAAACCCCACCCTTGAGCGCGAGACCATCCTCCTGGAGCTGGTGGCACAGTTGTTCCAGCGCTGCGGGGTGGCCGTGAACCTGGTCGATGGCGCCGAGCGCGATGCGGTCCGACGCATCCGGAAAAAACTCGACGCGGATTTCGATAAAAACATCCCCCTCGAGGAACTCGCGCAACTGGTCGACCTCGAACCGCTGTACATGATCCGCGTGTTCAAGAACCAGCTCGGTATTTCACCCCACAGCTACCAGATCCAGAACCGCGTGGCCCAGGTGCAGAAGCTGCTGCGCAGCGGCGCCAGCCTGGCGCAAGCGTCCCTGAGTTGCGGTTTCTTCGATCAAAGCCATATGGCCCGTGCCTTCAAGAAAGTGGTCGGGGTGACCCCCGGCAGCTTTCGCAACAGCCGCGCCTGAATTGCCCCCAGGGCCAACGCCCCCAGAAAGGACTCCCCATGAGCAGTACCCCGGACTTCAAGCAACTGCCGACCGGCGCCGTCGCCTTCCCCGAACCGAGTGCCGTGTTCGTCGCCGACCAACAAGGCCTGGCCCGCCACCTGCACCCGCTGTTAAGCATCGACGCGAGCATGGTCAACCCCGAGTGGTCCGGCCAGCTGCACCTGCTCAGCCCCCTGGAGCCCTACGAGGGCCTGGTGGGCGAGCTGACCGAGGATTGGGAACTGCACAGCGAGCTGCTGAAAACCAACTGGATCGGCTTCAAGCTGGAAGAAGGCCGCTACCGCCTGTGCGGCGATCCACGCTACTTCTTCCTCGATGAAGGCAACACCCAATTGCACGAAGGGCGACCGGACCTGCAGGAGGAGCTGCTGGAACACTACGCCGAACAGCAGGCGGCCTTTGAAGCCAACCGCCAGTTCTATCGCGAACACGGTCACCTGGCCCGCACCGACTGGGGCAGCGACCCGGTGGAATTTATCGATACCCTGGGCGGCGAGCTCGACGGCCGCGCCAACTGGGTGGAAACCGTGGAATTCCCCATGGACGTGGTCGAAGTCGACGATGACAGCGGTGATTCCAGCGTCTGGCCCCTGAGCCCTGCTGGACGTCGCTTCCACCATGTCCTCAGCGTCCCCGGCTGGCATTACCGCAGCGCCGGTGCCGACCGCATCGTCATGTTCTACGAACCCGTCGACGGCCTGGTCCTGTTCACCTTCGACTGGTCCTGACCTGTCGCCGCTGCCGAACACGCCCCGAGCCTTCGGCAGCGGCTACACCGGTAACGTCACCCGTGCTTCCAGGCCGCCGCCTTCGCGGTTGTGCAGGGTCAACTGGCCGCCGTGCTCGCGCACGATCGCCCGCGCCGACGACAGCCCCAACCCCACGCCGCCGGTGCTTTTATTGCGCGACTGTTCCAGGCGAAAGAACGGCTCAAACACCTGCTCCAGGCAATCCGCGGCAATCCCCGGCCCCCGGTCCAGCACGCGGAGGGTCAACTGTTGCGCCCCCTGTTCCAACACAATCTCCGGCTCGCCGCCGTACTTGATCGCGTTGTCCAACAGATTGCTCATCACCCGCCGCAGCCCCAGGGGCCGGCCGCTGTACACCAGGCGTGGCGGACCGCTGAAAGCGATATCAATGGCCTGGTCCCGGTAATCGTCGATCAGGGTTTGCACCAGTTCCGCCAGATCCAGCGGGGTCGCCTGCTCCAGGCGTGCGTCGTCGCGAAAGAACTCCAGGGCCGAATTGATCATGGCCTGCATCTCGTCAACATCACGAAACAGCCGCTGCTGTTGTTCCGGGTCTTCGATAAATTCCCCGCGCAAGCGCATGCGCGTCAGCGGCGTCCGCAAATCATGGGAGATGGCCGCGAGCATCTGCGTGCGGTCTTTGATGAAGTGCTGCAACTGCGCCTGCATGGCATTGAACGCCAGGATCGCCTGGCGAATTTCATGGGGCCCCACCGGTTCGATCGGCGGCGCGCGAAAATCCACGCCAAACCGTCGCGCACCCTGGGCGAACTGTTGCAGCGGCCTGGCCAGGCGGCGGGTGGCCAACAGCGCCACCAGGCCAGCAGACATCAGCACCAACAGCATCACGATCAGGTTGCGCGGCCCTTCCTCCAGCCCCCAACTGCGCGAAGCCGAGGAGAACATCAGCCAGGAGCCATCGCTCAATTGCAGCAGCAACGCATAGCGTCCGCCAGGGCCGGGCCAGTCACTGGGTTGGTAGGCCTCAATACGCGCCTCCGGCGCCTTGAGCAAACGACGCAGGCCTTCGGAATCCTGGTGGTACTCCGGGTCGTCGACCACTGGCACCTCGATCCCTTGGCGCGTGGCGTACCAGGCCACCGTCACGCCCCCATCGCTGACCGCCCGGGTCAGGTGTGAACGATTGGCCGGCTCCGAGGCGTCGAGCAGATTGACGATGGAGGCAATCCTGTCCACCAGGCCGGACTCGCTCAACGGCGGATACGCCCAGACCCCGGCCAGTTGCACGAACAGCGCGTTGAACGCCAGGGCTGTGAGCATGGCCATGATGATGGTCAGGGCGATCCAGCGCTCCACGGTGTCCCGCAGGCGGTAACCCAGCGCCGCCTTGAACCCCTTCACTGGCGGGTAACGCTGGGGGTGAACAGGTAGCCGCCGTTGCGCACCGTGCGAATCATCGCCGGGCGCTTGGTGTCGAACTCCAGCTTGCGGCGCAGGCGGCTGACCTGCACATCGATGCTGCGATCAAAGGCGTCGTGGGCGTGCCCGCGCGCCAGATCCAGCAACTGCTCGCGGCTGAGGATGCGTTGCGGGTGCTCGACAAACACCAGCAGCAGGTCGAACTCGCCAGCCGAGAGCGGGATCATCACCTGATCCGGCGAACGCAGTTCGCGCCGGGTGACGTCCAACTGCCACTCGGCAAACTGGATCAAGGGCCGTGGCACCTCGCCGAGCAGCGGTCGGTTCTCGCCGGCACGGCGCAGCACGGCACGTACCCGGGCCAGCAGTTCGCGGGCGTCGAAGGGCTTGCTCAGGTAATCGTCGGCGCCCATCTCCAGGCCCACCACCCGGTCGCTCAATTCCCCCATGGCAGTGAGCATGATCACCGGCGTCGCGTGCAGCAGCCGCAGGCGTTGGCACAGGGTCAGGCCGTTGTCGCCAGGCAGCATCAGGTCGAGGATGATCAGGTCCGGCACCTGCTGCGCCAGCGCCGCCCACAGCGAGGCGCCATCGGTGGCGACCGCCACCTGATAGCCGTGCTGGACAAAAAACTTCTTCAGCAGCGCGAGGACCTCAAGGTCGTCGTCCACGATCAACAGACTGCTCACCAGCGGGCATCACTTCAGGTCGGAAAGAGCCGCTATCTAAAACCATTCGGCCCGCTCCGTCATATATTTCAACCCGGTAACAAACCGTCAGCGGCGCAACAAAGCAGACATCTTTGCGCAAGGTGCGGCTGCCAGGATCGGCGCACTTTCCTGGAGACTGCGCGCTCATGCCCTCACTGACTCACTCCCTGGCCCCGGCCCGTCACGCCGCCCTGCTGTTGACCCTGGCTTACCTCACCGGCTGTAGCAGCCATCCGCCAGCCGGCAGCGATCCCTGTGTCCAGAGCGCCACCTCGGTGTACGACCCGGCCGAGCCGCTCAACCGTGGCATCTTCGCCTTCAACCGCACGCTGGATAAATACGCCCTGGCCCCCGTTGCCCGGGGCTACCGGCAGTTGCCGGATGTGATGCAACAGGGTGTGCATAACTTTGCCAGCAACTTCGGCGAGCCCAAGGTCCTGATCAACGACCTGCTGCAGGGCAACCCGCAGCGCTCGATCAACACCCTGGGGCGCTTTGCGGTCAACAGCACCGTGGGCGTGCTGGGCCTGATCAACGTCTCCGACCCGATCGGCATCCCGCGACACACTGCCGACTTCGGCCAGACCTTCGGCGTGTGGGGCATCGGCAACGGCCCCATCGTCGAACTGCCGCTGCTGGGCAACGGCAACAGTCGCGACTCGGCGGGCAAAATCCTCAGCTTCTTCGTCGACCCCTTTGGCGATCACAGCGACACCGTGCAAACCCTGGGCACCGTGGCCACGGTCGGCGGCATCGTCGACGAACGCGCCGCCCTGCTGCCGTTGACCGACAGCCTGGAAAAACTGCCGGACTACTACAGCGCCCTGCGCAACGTGGTCGCGGAACACCGCACCGCCTTTATCGAAGAAGGCAAGCAAGGGGCCACCGAGCCCGCCCAGCACCGCTGCCCCGGAGCCAACGCCGATGACTTCTGAACGCCCCTGCCTGATGCTCCTGCAACGGGTGGCCAAACACGCCGACGCCACCCTGCACTGCCGTGAAATCAGCCTGCAACTGGCGGCCGATTCGCAGCACCTGATCCTCACCCGCTACAACGAACGCTACAGCCCCGAAGGCATGGAATGGGTCGAACGCCGCCACCGCGTCAGCATCACCGACCTGATGCGCTGGGTGATCGAACACGGCCAGGCGCTGGAACTGGAACACAGCAACGAACCGCGCCGGGTGTCGGCCTAAGAGGGGCTCGGGCTTCACCACTGGGCGAAGGTGACCCCACCGGGGATTTTGCTGGAGGTGGTCATAGGGCACCTCCGAAGATTTTCGGCAGGCCAGGGAAGGAAGTCAGCGGCAAAAACCCATGCGTTCCTGTGTATAGAGCCAGCATGGATTTGTGGCGCCTATGCGCCCAGTGTTTGCGGGTTCACGGGCCCGGCCGCTGAATTAACAGCGGAACATCAAACCTAGTGCGGGCTTCACACGGCTAAATCGAGGCTTTGACGCTAGATATTTCACGCCTCTTCAGCCGACGACGCCTTTGTCCCCCGTCGAACTTCCCGACACACCACCGCACTCACCGCCAGACACCCCGCCGCCACTGAATACACCCACACCGACGGCGCCACCGGCAATAACACCCCGGCCAACAATGGCCCGATCCCGGCGCCGATATCGCGCCACACGGCGTTGGCGGCCAGGGCGCGTACCCGCCCGGGGCCGGGGTGGCGTTCGGCAACGACGGTGACCACCAGCGGCAGTTGCAGGGCGCGCAGGATCAGGACCAGGGCGCCGCCGACGATCAGCCAGTGCCAGCCGAAGCCGATCAGGGCGATGGAGGTGAGCAGGGAGAAGACGATAAGCATGCGGGTGGCGCCCCAGCGTTGTGCGGCGAGGCCGCCGAGGGGGCTGAGGAGCATTTCCGAAACGTAGCGCAGAGCCAGGAGTACGCCGGCGACCACCACGGCGTCGCCAGCCATCAGGTGTTCGGCTTGCAGGGAGAGGCCGATGATAAACAGGCCATCGAGCACCAGGCCTTCGATAAAGGACCAGACGGCGACGCTGTCGGGACGTTGAAAGCGCCGCGGCGAGCTGGCCAGGGGGTGGGGTTTGGCCGGCAGACCGAGGGACAGCCACAGGCCGAGCAGCGAGGTGGCGGCCATGACCAGGAAGATCAGGCGCGGGCCGTATTCCACCGTCAGCAATGCGCCCAGGGGCAGGGCCAGCATCGGCCCGGTGGCGATCAGCGCTCGGGAGCGGCCGGTGCGGCGGGCTGCGCCGCTGGGTTCGGCGGTGGCCATGACTTGGGTCGACAGGTTGAGCGCGGCATAGGACAAGCCCCAGCCCAGGCGCAACACCAATAGCCACCAGAACCCGGACAAACTGGCGTAGCCCAGGGCACAGAGCGCGGCGGTGCCGGCGGCCAGCAGGCAGATCGGGCGGTCGCCGTGGCGCGCATAGAAGCGCATCACGTAGCTGTAGCCAAAGATCCTGATCAAGCGGTTGGCTGCCAACAGCAGCCCGGCTTCGGCCAGGCTGACGCCAAAGGCTTCGTGCTGCATCGGCAGCAGCAGGTACAAGAGGGTGTCGCCGGGCAGGCAGAGGCCGAGAATCGACGCGGCGCGGGCTGAATCTCGATCAGTGCTGCGGGTGCTGCTGGGGATGGCATCGGGCATGGGCTGGGCAACCGGGCAAAGGCGGCCTTCAGGGTGGCGGCAAGCACCCGCGCTGACAAACGCTTTAATTGCGCCCTATATGTGACTAAATTAGACCCATGATTGCCGACCTCCCCCCGTTGAATGCCGTTCGCGCCTTTGCCGCCGCCGCTCGCCACGAGAGCTTCAGCCGCGCGGCCGAGGAGTTGCACGTGAGCCACAGCGCGGTCAGCCGCCATATCAAGTTGCTCGAAGAGCACCTGGGGGTGCTGCTGTTCGAGCGCCGTGTGCGGCAGTCGATACTGACCCCCGCCGGGCAGGCGTTTTATGAGCAGGTCAGCGTGGCCCTGACTCAGATCGCCAGCGCCGCCGTGTCTTTGCGCCAGGGTGCGGCACTGCGCAAGGTGACGCTCAATGTGCGGCCATCCTTTGCCGTGCGCTGGCTGATCCCGCGCTTGCCGAACTTTATGGCGCAACACCCGCAGATCCAGCCCGAAGTGGTGACCAGCACCCAATACCCCGACCCGGCGCGGGAAACCTTTGACCTGGTGATTCGGCGCGGTCGGGCCGGCTGGTCGGCGGCGCTGCAACCGCAGCGGCTGCTGGAGGATGAAATGCTGCTGGTGGCTGCCCCCGCACTGCTGCACAACACCCCGCTGGCCAGTGCCCGCGACCTGGGCCGACACACCCTGCTGACCAGCCGCACCCGTGCCACCGACTGGAGCAAATGGACCGCCCACTGCGGCCTTGCGCCCCTGGGCAGCCCGCCTACCTTGCAGTTCGACCATATGCATTTTGTCCTGCAGGCCTGCGTCGATGGCCTGGGCCTGGCCCTGTGCCCGGCCTCGCTGTTGGGCAAGGACCTGGCCAGCGGCCGCCTGGTGTGCCCGTTGCCGACCTTGCACCAGCCGCTGCCGCGCTATTACTACGCGCTGTCGCCGGAAGCCGGGGCTGACGCCGAGCTGTTTATCCAATGGATGCGCACGCAGATCGAGCAGGACGCACTGGATAACGTGGCCCAGGTGCCGGTAGCGCCTTGATGCCGCGACCCGGCTGACAGCAATCAGCGACCTGCCCGGCACCACGCACAGCTTGATCTGACAATTCTTCGACATCCTCTACGGTAAGATTCACGCCTTTGTTTGCCCTGTGAGCCCCGATCGTCCATGCCCCTGACTGCACCTGTTACCACCGCCCTGCCCCCTGTGCTGGCCGGCCCGCTGTTGCGGCGCCTGCAACCCACGCGCCTGGTGCTGTGGCTGGTGGGGTCGCGGGCGCTGCAACTGACGCTGCGCTTGCAGGTGGCCGCGGGCGAGCCGGCGCAGGACATCGCCCTGGACGCCCGGCAGTGCCAGGTGATCGCCGTCGGCCAACAGGCGTTCATCCACCTGATCGACGTCACCCTGGAGGCAGCCCTGCCCCAGGACGTCGCCATCGGCTACGACCTGCTGCTCGACCACGGCGATGGCTCCAGCTCCGGCATCGCCGACTGGGCGCCGCACCTGCTGTACGGCCAGGCGCGCGGCCCGGAGTTTGTGCTGCACAGCCGCCTCGGGCAGTTGCTCCACGGCTCGTGCCGCAAGCCACACCACCCGGCCAATGACGGTTTGCTCTGCGTCGACCGCCTGCTGGCCGAGGCCCCGGCGCCCGAGCAGCGCCCAGCCCTGCTGATGATGAGTGGCGACCAGGTGTACGCCGACGATGTGGCCGGGCCGATGCTGCGGGCGATCCATGCCCTGATTGCACGCCTCGGGCTGTTCGACGAACACCTGGAAGGCGCAGTGGTGGATGACAGTGCCGCGCTCTACGGCCACCGCGCCAGCTACTACCACCGCGCCGAATTGCTGCCGGCGCTGAAAAGCAACGAGACCCTGCGCGAACGCTTTTTTGGCGGGGTGAAAAAGCCGATTTTCACCAGCAGCAGCGCCGACAACCACCTGGTGACCTTCGCCGAAGTGCTGGCGATGTACCTGCTGGTGTGGTCGCCGCTGCCCTGGACCCTGATCGCCCCGTCACCACCGCAGTTGCTGCCCGCAGAACAGGCCCGCTACCGACGCGAGCAGCAGCATATCGACGGTTTCGTGGCCGGCCTGGGCGGCGTGGCGCGGGTCATGGCGCACCTGCCGTGCCTGATGATTTTCGACGACCACGACATCACCGATGACTGGAACCTCAGCGCGCAATGGGAAGAAACCGCCTACGGCCACCCGTTTTCCAGACGCATCATCGGCAACGCACTGCTGGCCTACATGTTGTGCCAGGGCTGGGGCAACAACCCGGACGCGTTTCCCGCGCTGCTCGAACAGACCCGGGCCCTGAGCAGCACCCCACAGCAAGGGCACCTGAACGCCGCCGCCCAGGACCAATTGATCGATGAGCTGCTGCGCTTCCAGCACTGGCATTACGTGCTGCCGACCACCCCGGCGCTGGTGGTGCTGGACACCCGCACCCGGCGCTGGCGCAGCGAGTTCAACCTCGGCCAACCCTCGGGCCTGCTGGATTGGGAGGCCTTGAGCGAGCTGCAACAAGAGCTGCTCGACCACCCTTCGGCGATCATCGTCTCGCCGGCGCCGATCTTTGGCGTGAAGTTGATCGAGACCGTGCAAAAGGTCTTCAGCTGGTGCGGCTACCCGTTGCTGGTGGATGCGGAAAACTGGATGGCTCATCGCGGCTCGGCCCAGGTGATCCTGAATATCTTCCGCCACTCGCGGACCCCGGGCAGCTACGTGGTGCTGTCGGGGGACGTGCATTATTCATTCGTGTACGAGGTGCTGATCCGTCACCGCAAGAGCGGACCGAGGATCTGGCAGATCACCAGCAGCGGCATCAAGAACGAATTCCCCCCGGCCCTGCTGGAATGGTTCGACCGCCTCAACCGCTGGCTGTATTCGCCGCGCTCGCCGCTGAACTGGTTTACCAAGCGCCGACTGATGCGGGTCATCCCGCACATCCCCGAACGTGCCGAAGCCGGTGAGCGGCTGTGGAACTCGGCGGGAATCGGCCAGGTTTTTTTCAATGCACAGGGGCAACCGCAGCAGATTTACCAGCACAATGCCGACGGCTCGGCGCCGACGCGGATGGTCGCGCCGGATGAGCCATCCAGCCGCTGAGCCGGCCCGGTAAAACACCTTCGCCCCTGCCCCTTGCGAGCCCCGCCGCTGATGAAAATCCTCTTCACCACCCTGGCCCTGCTGTTGCTCGGGGTACTGTTCACCGGCACCTACCAGACCATGGAGGACGGCTACGCCGAAACCCGGTTCTTCATCAAGAAGTCGCCGACCCTGCGTATCCGCTTCGAGAATATTTTTGCCTACGAGGCAGACGACAAGTCCCTGGTCGAACTCGACCACGAGCAACGTCAGCAGGTGATCGATTACTGCCGGTATCGCCTGGGCATCGTCACTCAGTTGCAGAGCCAGGAGCAGTTGGAGCGGTGCAAGGCGCGATAAGGCTCAATCACGCTTCGACTCTCCAGTCGCAACGCCAGACATCCGCTGCGGCGCGGATGTCGGAGTGAAATCAGCCCGCGCGGTGCACTGGCTTTATCGCAGTCAAAAACTCATTGACCACTTTCAGAACCCACTCTTTGGCCTTTTGAGTATTGGCCAACTGCGCTTTGTCTGCGTCCTCGACAAAGCCTGGGATATGTTCGGGAGCAAGTTTGACGATAAAAGCGGCGGCATCATCGGCGGCAGATTTCTTATTGAACTCGTGCTCCAAACGCGCCATGGAAGCCGCGAATATTGAACTCTTCATCAGTTGCTGACTGCGCTCCGTCAGTTCAGCGATGTTGTTTGACTGATTGATGATCAGGAATATATCGAAGGCATCCCGCAAGCGCTTTCCAAAACCAACCGAGCGTCCCTTGGACGAAAGAAAGCCGGCTTCGGTGGCGAAAGGCACCTTCAGAAAGGTTTCCGTTCCATCCATGGCCAGCCCCGATATCACCTGATACCTGGCTTCTTTGTCAGTGAAGATCACATCCGTGCCCGGGGTCGCGATGGACTCATAACGCCCCCACTGCATAATCAGATCGGCTGAATCATCCGCATATTTCCTGTGCAGAAAATCCACATGAAAAATCATCGGTTCATTGTTGACCACCAGCTTTCTGTACACCTGGAACGCGTTCTTTGGCGCCCGCATATACCCCGAGTCCTTAACCATTGAGTCCAGAGCCCGAATAACATGCTCTTTGCTCAGCGCCGCATTCAGAATGATGTCGACGTCATACGTACCCGTATGGGGAATCGGCTTGGCGTTGAACAGGTAAGGGATCCAGCCGCCAATCACCGCATAGTCGATGGTTTCACGATTGAGCAACCCGGCCACTTCCAACAGCATGGCCTGCGCTGCTTCCTGTTCGCTTGCAAAGCTATACGTCATGTTCACTCCATCCTTATTGAATAGGGGTTGTTGCTGCGGGGGCTGGCACCAGGCGCGGATCTGCTCACTGCATCAAGGCCGGGCATCGGCGCTGCAATAGTCGGCTTTTTCCAGCTTCACTTCGTCCGGCAGGGCATTGCCCTGGCCGTCGATCTTGCGCAGCAGCGCCAGGCATTGCTGCTGGGTGTCATGGATAAACACCAGTTGGTAGTTGACCCCGGCTTCGGGGGTGAAGCGCACCGACTGCGCGCAGCTGTAGATCAAGTCGCTGTTTTTGGGGCGCTCGGTGTTGCTGAACATCAGGGCGAACGGCCGGTTGGCGGGTATTTTCAGCTCGTTGGCGCCGAAGTCGTCGCTGCGCCGCAGGCGGTCGGCCTCGGCGCTCATGGGCATGCCCAGGGAGCGGAAGTTGGGGTTAGGGCGATTGCCGTGGGGACGGACCATCAACCCCGAGTCGGGCTTGCGCCAGTCGATGCAGTCGCTGCTGGGCACGCCGCGAACAATGCCTTTGGCGATGATGCGGATTTGCGCAGTGGGCCCGCTGCCTTCCGGCAAGCGATAGCTGACGGTGGTGGCCTTGAGTGTCGACAGGCGGGTACAGCCACCCAGGCCCAGGCCCAACGCCAGACAGAGCAACAACAGGGATGTGGGTTTCATCGTTCGTCCTTGAGCATGGCGGACGGCTGCCAGGGGGTGGCAGCCATTGAAAAAGATCGGCAATCCTACCTCAGGGCCACAGGCCGCTGAGGAGTTTTTACCAGGGCACCGATTGCCGGCGCCTGCTCTTTCTTTCGCCAAAGGCGCGGACGGCGCTGCCTGTCAGGCAGACGCCGGCACGGGGTGACACGCGGTGAGCGCAATCAGTAACGCGCATCCACCGGCTTTTTATCCTTGGGCCAATCCTTGACCTTGTCCGGGAAGTCGGGACGCGGCTGGTGGGAGAAGTATTCGGCCACGTCCAGCGCTTCCTGGTCGCTCAGGCCGCCCTGGCCCAGGGGAAATTTTTCATGGAAGCCGATGGGCATGTTGCGTTTGACAAAGGCCGCGGCGGTGTTGGTGCGAGCCATGCCGGCACCGATATTGAACGACTGCTCGCCCCACAGCGGCGGGAAGATCAGGCTGCCATCGGCGCGTTTCAGGCCTTCACCGTCGGCGCCATGGCACACCGCGCACTGCTTGGCGTACACCTGCTGGCCGTGTTCCGGGTTGGGGGTCAGCGACGGGTCGATCTTGCCGACACCGCGCCCGGCCACTTTGTCTTCGGGCTTGGTGTTGTTTTTCATCCAGTCGAAGTAGGCCACCATCGCCTGCATGTCCGTGCCCTGCACCGGCAGCGGCTTGCCGTTCATCGAGCGACGGAAGCAACCGTTGATGCGCTCTTCCAGGGTGATGGTCTTGCCGGCCCGCGGCGCATAGCCAGGGAAGAACGCCGAAACTCCGACAAAGGGCGAGCCGTCGGCCACGGTGCCGGCGTTGAGGTGGCAGCTGGTGCAGTTCAGGGAGTTGCCGACGTTGTCCGGCAACAGCGCCTTGGTTTCCAGGTGCAGGCGCATGCCACGCACCACTTGCTCGGCGTTGGGTGCGGCCAGCAGATTGGCCAGGCGCGGGGTTTCGAACAAGGTGCTTTCGACCGTCGGGCTGAGCTGGGCACGCATGGCCTTGACCTGCGCGGGGCTGATGGCCGAGCCGGTGTTGCCCCAACTGCTGCGGACAAAACTGAGGATCTCGGCAATCTCTTCATCCGCCAGCTGGGCAAAGCCCGGCATGGTGTAGACCCGTGGGTGGGCCGCGGTTTGCGCGGTCTGCCAGCCGGTCAGGGTGATGTGCAGCAGCGAGGTCGGGTTGGCCGAGGCGATGCTCGGGTTACCCGCCAGCGCCGGGAACATCTGCGGCACGCCGCCACCGTCCTGGCGATGGCAGTCGGAGCAGAACTGCGCATAACCCAGGCCGCCAAGCGAACTGAACAGGTTGCTCGGTGGCGCGGCCGGGGTCAGTGGCTGGGACGGCATCGGCAGGTCGTCTTTGCCAGCCGGCAGGGACTTGAGGTAGGCGGCGATCGCCGTCAGGTCTGCATCGGAAATGTGCTGGGTGCTGTGGTTGATCACATCGGCCATGTTGCCGGCCACGGTGGCGAAGCGGTTCTGCCCGGTTTTCAACAGTTGCACCGTGTCTTCCACGGTCCACAGGTTCCGCAGGCTGAGGGCGCGCCACTCTTCCACGGTCTCGCCGGCCAGGTAATGCTCGCCGCCGGACTCGTTGTCGCTCATGGCCTTCTCCTGGAAGGCGATGCCGCGCGGCGTATGGCAGGAGCCGCAGTGGCCCAGGCCCTGGACCAGATAGGCGCCACGGTTGAGCTGGGCGTCTTTTTTCGGGTCAGCTTCGAACTCTTTGTTGTCGACAAACACCAGGTTCCAGAACCACAGGCCCCAGCGCTGGTTGAAGGGGAAGCCCATGTCGGCTTCGAGGTTGGCTTGCGCCACCGGCGCCACGCCGTCCATCAGGTAGGCGAAGAGCGCACGCATGTCCTCTTCGGTCATCTTGGCGTAGGACGGATATGGCATCGCCGGGTACAAATGGCTGCCGTTGGGGGTCACGCCTTCGCGCATGGCGCGGTCGAACTGCTCGAAGCTGTAGCGGCCGATGCCGGTGTCCGGGTCGGGGGTGATATTGCTCGAGTAGATGGTGCCCATGGGGGTTTTCAGTTCCAGGCCACCGGCCATGATCGCCCCGCCCTTGGCGGTGTGGCAGGCGATGCAGTCACCCAGTTGCGCCACATACAGGCCGCGCTCGACCAGGGTTGGTTCAGCAGGGGGGGTGGTCTGGACGGTAGCAGGTGCCGGTATCGGCTCATTGCCTTGGACGGAGTGAACGCAGAGCAACGCCGCGCCAAGAATGGCCAAGCGTGACAGAGAGAAAGCCATCAGGTTATTCCTTTAAGAACTGCCTGGAGTGGTCTCCTCGGCAGTTATTGGCATCTATTTTTATGGGTATCACCGGGCACGTGTCCACACGGACCGGGGCGCACAACCTCACGGAGTTGCGCATAAAAGTGTTTTACAGGCATTTCTCTGATGGCAGTTTGATATGGATCAGCTGCCGTGCACCTGGGGTGAAAAAGCGCCGTTCGTGGCTCCAGCGCAGCACTTGCATTCCGCAACGGCGGCGCCCGCGTTACCCTGGCGCTCGCCGTCCGATCATCGTCATGAACAGGGAACCGTATGCCGACCAGTGCTGAAGCGTTTTGCCAACGGGCCATTGCCTACCTCAAGGTCCAGGCGCCCGCCTCGGACGTGATCGAACTGACGCTGTCTCCCGCCGACAGCCCAATCCTCCAGCCTTTTGCCCAGGACCTGCTGGTGGCGTACCTGGTGGATGAAGGCGAGTCATTTGCCTATGTGCAGCAACGGCACCTGGATCAGGCCGGCATCAGCCCACAGGCACTGCACCTGATCGGCCTGCGCAACCTCGCGGCCCTGGCCGAGGAACGGGCTGACGTCCGGGCCCACGGCGAGCTGTTTGCGGTGCTGCTGGACGGCCATTTTGAGGCCAGCCTGCTCCTGCTGGATGAATTCTGGTCGCAGTGGTACGCCCAACTGCTGCCCAACGGCGCCATCGCCGCCCTGCCGGCGCGGGATGTGCTGGCCTTTACCGACGCCGCCAACACCACCGGCATCGCGCAACTGCATCAACTGTGCGAACGCCTGCAGGGCGACATCAGCCACCCCCTGACCTCGACCCTGTATCGCCGAAACCACTTCACCTGGGAGGCGCTGCATGAAACCGCCGATCTGTGACCTGTGCCACAACGACTTTCGCTGCGAGTACGGTCATCGCGGCACAGGCGGCGGCGCGGTGTCATTTGCCGACTTCCACGCGTTGCCCGAGGGCGCCGCGGGCCAGGCGCACGGCTTGGAGTGGTTTTGCGACGAACACCTGGCCAGCGCCCAGGCCCTGTCCCATCTGCCCCATGCAGTGGCCATGGAGCAATTACGGGCCGAGCATGGCCCCTTCCCCGAGTACCCACCGTTGCCCGCCCTGGACCCTGCGCTGTGGGTCATCGATGTCGGGCTCCAGCCGGCAAAAGTGTTCAGTGTGCTGCGCCAGGCGACGCGGCTCAGCCCGCAGGAAGCCAAACAGCGATTGGCCGAAGGCGTGTTCCAAGTGCTCGGCGCCTGGCCGGCAGCGCTCGAGGTCTGGCAGCAGGCATTGGTCGAAGCGGGGGCAACGGTCGAGATTCGTTACCCGTCGTCGCGTAATATCCAGCTGTTTTGCCGTTGAGTTGGGCACGCTGAGCCCGCGCGAAATCACCTCAACCTTCAGGAACAGGATGCGCCTTGGACATTGCCCGGTTGTTGAAAAAGCGCCAGTTGAACGTGCAGGAGCAAAACGCCCTCGCCGCCCATGCCTTGACGACGTGCGCCTTGCACTGGCGCCAACAGGGCCTGCCGCTGGCGCTACGTGAGGCCGGCGCCGCCCGGGGCGTCGACTGGGCGCGCAGCATCCTGCTCCGTCTGGAACTGGACTTCCCCGGCATGCCCGGCCTGTGCGGCGAGCTGATCGACCAGAACGGGCGCTTTATCGAGTTCGAACTGGAAAGCCAGCCGCCGCATGAGCAATTGCTGAGCGTGGAACAGTGGCAGGACATCACCCAGCAGCAGGACTTCGCCCGCCATGCCAAAGGCATCGGCATGGGCCGAGGCGCCATTGCCCGGGAGGTCTGGCGAACGCTGGTTCCAGGTGCCCTGCGCAACCGTTACAAGGCCGCCTTTGTGCTGGCGCTGGGCAGCACAAAATCCCTGGGCGACAGTGGCTGGGAGTTTGCCCCACCGCTGCCCATCGATCCCCGTGTGGCGCAGCACTTGGTGCAGCGCCTGCACTTGCAGGCCAAGGAGAGCTACCTGGGGATTGACGCGTTCGAGGGCGAAGACATGCAAGCCTCGGTGATCCATGACCAGGCTTGGGGCATCGCCGAGATTGCCTTCAAGACCTACAGTGAAGCCGCCCTGGAAGCCGTGACTCAAGCCTGGCACAGCGAGCCTACGGGCAGTACCGAACTGTTTGTGCCGTCGCGGGAAGCCGAGGCGGATTGAAACAGGTGGTCAGCGCCTGGCTAGTAGCCGACGCATCAGACCCAGTCTTCCACGCGCAACCCAGGAACCCGTTGGAACTCACGCAGATTATTGGTCACTAGAATCAGCCCCTGGGAGCGCGCATGACCTGCAATCAGTTGATCGTAAGGACCGATAGGCTGACCCAGCCTGGCCAGTTCTGCGCGAAGCTGACCGGTATGAATCGCCGCCTCGTCGTCATAGTCCAGCACATCAAGCCGCGCAGAAAATCCCTCGACCACATTCAGATTTTTCTCAGGGGCCGCTGACTTCTCGGCACCGTAAATCAGTTCCATCAAGGTCACTGAGCTGATGCACAGGCGACCATGCTGCCGGCTGAACGCCTCACGAACCTGCTGCGGTTTGTTTTTGATGGTGAAGATACAAATGTTGGTATCAAGCATGTACTTGAGCATCAGAAGGACTCACGTATCTGTTCGGCAGGCTGATCCCTGTCACTCATGAAATCATCGCTGACGCTATCTTCATCAAACCAGCTGTCCCAAGACTCGCCGGCCGGAGTAATAATTCGACTGCGTCCAATGCTGACAATATCCACCCGAGTGACATCCTCCGGCAGAGCTGCCGCCTTGGGCATGCGTATCGCCTGACTGCGGTTACTTTTAAATACCGACCCTTGTTCCATAAACACTCCGGGGGATATACCTAAGGTATATCCAGTGTAGATATCACAATGTATATGTCAAAGACATATCCCAAAATAAACGACCTCGGACTCTTCACTCCCACGTCGACCCAGGCCAAAAAACCGGGAACTTCCCCCACCGCCAACCACTCACTTTTCTGACCATCGCTGATTGACCACAAGGCCTGCCCCTCATGTTTGAACACCTCGACCTCAACGCCCTCCTCGCCACATACGGTTACTGGGTGGTGTTTATCGGTTGCCTGCTGGAGGGCGAAACGGTCTTGATTCTGGGCGGCATGGCGGCGCACCAGCAGGTGCTGAAACTGTGGCCGGTGATTGCCTGGGCCAGTGTCGGCGGGATGCTGGGGGACCAGATGCTGTTCTGGAGCGGGCGTTACTTCGGCGCGCGGCTGTTGCCCAAGCTCAAGCGGCACCAGGCGGCGATCGAGCGGGTCCAGGGCTTGATCGAGCGCTACCCCTCGACCTCGGTGTTTGCGGTGCGATTCCTCTACGGTATGCGTCTGGTCGGGCCGATGGTGATCGGCGCCAGCCGGCTGTCACCGTGGCGCTTCACCCTGTTGAACATGCTCGGCGCTGCGGTCTGGGCCACGCTGTTCGTCACGGCCGGGTACTGGGCCGGTGAGGCGCTGGAACATTTTCTGGGCAATCTCAAACCCTATCGTTTGCCCATCTTTATCGGGGTGGTGCTGCTGTTTGTCGCCGCGGCGCTGATTCGCCACCGGCGGGCCAAGGCCAAGGCTCGGCAAGACGCCTGAGCCTGGCACCACGGCGCACCCGACCGCCTGGGCGGACGGGCACACACCCGGACCTCAGCGCACCGGAGGTGCGTACTGAATCCCGCCGTTGTTCCACAGCGCATTGAGCCCGCGCTTGATTTTCAGGCGGCTGCCCTGCCCCACGTTGCGCTCGAAGACTTCGCTGTAGTTACCCACCTGTTTGACGATCTGCACCACCCAGTCGCGGGGCAGTTTCAGGTCCTTGCCGTACTCGCCATCAGCCCCCAGCAAGCGGGCGATGTCCGGGTTCTGGGTGGACGTGGCCTGGGCTTCGACGTTGGCCGAGGTGATGCCCATTTCCTCGGCGTTGAGCATGGCGAACAGGGTCCACTTGACGATGCTGAACCACTCGGCGTCGCCGCGCCGGACCAGGGGGCCGAGGGGTTCCTTGGAGATGATTTCCGGGAGCACGATAAAGTCGTCCGGGGTGGCCATTTTCAGGCGCTGGGCATAGAGCCCGGACTGGTCGGTGGTCAGCACGTCGCAGCGCCCGGCCTCCAGGCCCTTGGCGCTTTCATCGGCGGTGTCGAAAGTGATGGGGGTGAATTTCAGGCCGTTGGCGCGAAAGTAATCGGCCACGTTGAGCTCGGTGGTGGTCCCGGCCTGCAGGCACACGGTGGCGCCATCCAGCTCCTTGGCGCTGGTCACCCCCAACTTGTTGTTGATCAGGAAACCGATACCGTCGTAGTAGGTCACGCCAGTGAATACCAGGCCCATGCCGGCATCCCGCGAGCTGCTCCAGGTGGTGTTGCGCGAAAGAACGTCGATCTCGCCGGCCTGCAACGCGGTGAAACGCTCCTTGGCCGTGAGCTGGCTGAACTTCACTTTCGAGGCATCGCCAAACACGGCGGCGGCCACGGCGTGGCACACGTCGACGTCGAGACCGACCATCTTGCCCTGGGCATCCGGCACGCCGAACCCCGGCAGGCCGTCACTGACGCCGCACTGGATAAAACCTTTCTTGTGGATGCCGTCGAGGGTCGCCCCCGCCTGGGCGGTGGCCGTGGCACCGAGCAAGGCGGCAGCGGCGAACAATGCGAGGGTGGATTTAACTGGGTTCATGCAACATCTCCATTTTTCTTCTTGTTCGGCACGTAAGTCCTGAGCCGGGTAGGTTCACCGGCCGCAACGGCGCTGTGGCTCGTCGCGTGCCCGCAAGCGCGCAAGGGTGGTGCGGTGCTCATCCTTCAAACCGGATAAGGCTTGAAATCTTCGAGGCCGGCCAGTATTAGTCGGTTGCCGCCGGTTGAACAAACGATGTTTCGGCAACAGCCCGTTCCGCCCAGGAATGAACTCCCGCCCCCCGCACCAGGACAGCCTGTGATTTCCAAACGCCTGACCCCCTCCATGACAGCCCTGCAATGCTTCGAAGCCGCCGCCCGCCACCTGAGTTTCACCCGCGCCGCCGAGGAGCTGCACCTGACTCAGAGCGCGGTGAGCAAGCAGGTGGCGCAGCTCGAGGAGATGCTCTGCCAGAACCTGTTCGAGCGGGTGCGCCAGCGTCTGTTCCTGACCCCGGCCGGTTCGCTGTACCTGGCCGAGGTGCACAAGATCCTGACCCAGGTCGACATTTCCAGCCGCTACATCCAGACCTATGGCGGCGAAACCGAAGTGCTGCGGATCGCCACCCAGCCAACCTTCGGCGACCGCTGGCTGGTGCCCAGGCTCAAGCATTTCGCCCAGCGCCACCCGCGCATTCACCTGGAGATCCGCAACGAGCTGGAGCCCTTCGATGTGTTGCAGGCCAAGGCCGATATCGCCTTTTTCTACGGCCAGGGATCGTGGCCGGGAGCGACCTGCATCGAACTGTTTCGCGAAGCCGTGGTGCCGGTGTGCGCCCCGGACTTTGTCGCCGAGCACAGTTCGCCATCGGCGCAGCACACCCTGCTGCAATGCACCTCACGCCCCGAGGCCTGGCACCAATGGTTCCTGGCCCAGGGCCTGCATTCACAGAACAGCTATCACGGGCCGCGCTTTGACACTTTTTACATGTGCATCCGCGCGGCCCAATGCGGTTATGGCGTGGCGCTGATCCCGCGGTACCTGGTGGCCGACGAACTGGCCCAGGGCACCCTGGTGATTCCCTGGGACTACCCCTTGCCCAGCAGCGGCGCGCACTTTGTCGCCCACGCCGAACACACCGCGCAGATCCCCAAGGTCAAGGCCTTCCTCGACTGGATAGTCGAAGACGTGGCGCGGGATGCGGCCACACATTCGGAAATTTCATACTGACCCGGCGACTTTATTTCGTTTGCGGCAAGCACCGGCTGTTGGCTTAGATAGCGCCACGTTCCAGGCAACCAGAGCCCCTCAGCATGAGCAGCGAGACCATCAGCCGTTCGATTTCCATCGTCCATCCGATCCTTCTCAGCCACGGCAAAAATGCCGAGGTCTGGGATGGCGACGGCAAGCGCTACATCGATTTTGTCGGCGGCATTGGCGTGCTCAACCTCGGGCACTGCAACCCGCGGGTGGTGGCGGCGATCCGGGAGCAGGCAGGCAAACTCACCCATTACGCGTTCAACGCCGCCCCCCACGGTCCCTACATCGACTTTATGCAGCGCCTGACAGACTTTATCCCCGTGGGTTACCCGGTCAGCGGCATGCTCACCAACAGCGGTGCGGAAGCGGCGGAGAACGCCCTGAAAATCGTGCGCGGCGCCACTGGGCGCACGGCGATGATCGCTTTCGACGGCGGCTTCCACGGCCGCACCCTGGCCACCCTCAACCTCAACGGCAAGGTCGCGCCCTACAAGCAGAAGGTGGGGGGGTTGCCGGGCCCGGTGTATCACCTGCCCTTCCCCAGCAAGGACAACGGCGTCAGCTGCACCGAGGCCCTCAAGGCCATGGAGCGGCTGTTCAGCGTGGAAATCGATGTGGCCGACGTCGCCTGTTTCATCGTCGAGCCGGTCCAGGGCGAAGGCGGCTTCCTGGCCCTGGATGCGGAGTTCGCCCGGGCCTTGCGGCGCTTCTGCGACCAGCATGGGATTGTGTTGATCGTCGATGAAATCCAGTCCGGATTCGGCCGCACCGGGCAGCGTTTCGCCTTCTCGCGCCTGGGCATCGAGCCGGACCTGATCCTGCTCGGCAAAAGCATTGGTGGTGGCGTGCCCCTGGGGGCGGTGGTCGGGCGCCGCGAGTTGCTGGACAACCTGCCCAAGGGCGGCCTGGGCGGCACCTACTCCGGCAACCCACTGGCCTGCGCGGCGGCCCTGGCCACTCTGGACGAGATGAGCGATGAATGTCTGCAACTATGGGGTGAGCGCCAGGAGCAGGCGATTGTCGAGCGCTACCAGCGCTGGCAGGCGCAGAAAATTTCGCCTTACCTGGGACGCCTGACCGGGGTCGGCGCCATGCGCGGTATCGAGTTGGTCACCCCTCAGGGCGCACCGGCGCCCGAGCAACTGAGCGCGCTGCTGGCCAGCGCCCGCGAGGCCGGCCTGCTGTTGATGCCCAGCGGCAAGGCGCGGCACATCATTCGCTTGCTGGCGCCCTTGACCATCGAGCCCGAAGTGCTCGAAGAAGGGTTGGATATCCTTGAGGCCTGCCTCTCCGGCCTGGCGTAGGTCAGAGGCCCTTGAGCAGGCTGCCCCGGGTGACGCGCCGGGGCTTGCGCCTGATCAGCCCCGGCACGCCGCAGATCACAAACAGCAGGCCCAGGCCACCGATCACAACCGGCGTGGCCCACAGGGCCCAGGGGTCATCGATGATCGCGCTATTGGCCGGACGCTCGGGGGAATAAAGGACCCGCACCGGCTGGCCGATCTCGTAACCGAAGATAAAACCGCCCTGGGGGTAGGAAATTTTCTCGCCAGCGATGCTGGTGAAGTCGATCTGCGGGTGCGCGCCGCCCGCGTTCAGTTCGCTGACCAGGCCCTGGGCCACTTTCGCCTCGGAGACAAAGTCATAACGGTCGCTGGCGACCTTGCCGGCGATCAACAGCAGGCCGGCGCCGATCAGGGTGATCAACAGGCTGGAGAACATCCCGCCGGAGCGCGAGTGAGGGGCGTAAGCCATAAGCGGTCTCGATACTCATCCGTTGAAGAGGCGGCCACCATAGCAGAACCCTACGGGGTGAAAAACCGCCCGGGCCACCCGCCACGAGCGGGTGCCATGCAGCAATTGGGCTGCGGGCCTGGCCGGAAGTTCCACCGTCTTCAGCCGCCGATAAAGCCGCAGTTCACAGAACAGGCCTCCCCCGCTAAGGTGGGCCGCTGACGTTAGGCAAGGCCGTGGCCAGGAGTAAACACATGCAAATCCACCCGATCCTCCCTGAGGAAATCGAAACCGTACGGCTGTTTCTCGGGGCCAATGGCTGGGGCCACCGCATCGGGTCGCCCTCGCACTTTGCGCAATTGATCGCCCACTCCCAGCACACTGTCGTGGCGTTCAAGGACGGACAGGTGGTCGGTTTTGCCCGTGGCATCAGCGACGGTCTGTCCAATGGTTACCTGTCGATGGTGGTGGTCGCCAGCGAACACCGGGGCCAAGGCATCGGCCGTGGGCTGGTGCAGCAGGTCATGGGCGACGACCCGCAGATCACCTGGGTATTGCGCGCCGGCCGTCCCGGTGCCGAAGCGTTCTTCGAAAAACTGGGGTTTGCCCGCTCGAACATCGCCATGGAACGCCCGCGACATCCTGCATAATCCCTGCCCCACTCACCGCCACCGTGCAAGGAAGCCCCATGTCCGACCTCGATAACACCTCCGACACCTGGCCACCTGCCGATTGCCCGGCCTTGGCATGGCCGGCGCTGCCCGATCCGCAGGCGCGCCTGGCCTGGTATCAGGCCGTGATCAAGGCTTACGCCGCCCTGTGGGAGGGCCATGTCTCGGCCCCCACCCTGACACCGGTCGCTGAAGGCGCCATCCAGGCGCTGGAGCAGCAACTGGGCTGCGCCCTGCCCGCGCCCCTGCGTCAGTACCACCTGCAACTGGGGGCGCTGTCCCTGGCCGAAACCCTGTGCAGCGTGCAGCACGGCCCGGTGTGCATCCAGCCGCTGCTGGCGGCCTATCCCGGCCTCACCGATATCTATGAAGACAACCTGGACCTGCCGCTGGTCGAGGCCCTGGTCGCGTTTGGGGATTACCTGGGCAACGGCAATATGTTCTGTTTCCACCGCCAGGACGGGGCGGTCTACTACTTTGACCATGACACCGAGCCGGCCCTGACGCGGTTTTTCGATTCAACCCAGGACTACCTCGACGCCCTGATGCTGCGCTGCCTGGCTGAGGTCCATGACGACGATGACACCGGCGAAGCGCTGCTCGGTGCCCGCTATGGCGAGAGCCTGGTGCGCAAGTGGCTCTACTGATCAAGGCTCAATCGGTGGCCTTGTCCACCGCCAGGCCGATCAGCACCAGGGGCAACAGGGCAATCACGAACACCGTGGTCCAGGCGCCGATGTAGGCATCGTCGAACTTGTCGCCCAGGCTGCGTTTCGCCTTGGGCGCCTCGGCGCGTTCCAGCTTGGCGTCCAGGCCATAGGTATAGGCCGGCTCACCGCGCGGGGCCTGGCAGGCATCACTGCTCAGGCTTGCATAGCGATCACCGACATTGCGCGCCCGCCCAGGGACGAAGCAGTGATCGAAAGGCTGGTGGCGATACAGAGCGTGCGGTTCATGACTCGTTCCTTGAGTGCGGGGTGACCTGGAGCCGGGCTCGGGGAGAGTAAGGTACACCGGGTGGCAAACGCCATATGATGTGCGCCGTCACTGTTATCAGCCCTGCGAGCCTATGAACCCAATGTCCGAGCTTCCCTGCTACGACGGCAGCTGCCTGTGCGGCGCCGTGCGCTATCGCCTGCACCAGGCGATCAAGGCGGTCAGCCACTGCCACTGTGGCCAGTGCCGCAAATCCCACGGCGCCGCCTTTGCCTCCTACGGCAGCGTGCGGCGCGCGGCCCTTGAATGGCTCGGCGGCCAGGACCATCTGCGCGCCTATCGCTCATCACCGACGGTGCTTCGCGAATTCTGCGGGGTGTGCGGTTCAAGCCTGTTCTGGTCGAACAGCGCCGGCGACTTCCCGGACTGGGTCTCGGTGGCCCTGGGGACCCTCGACAGCGAGTTAGTAGCGGTGCGCCAACAGCATATCCACGTCGACTCCAAAGCCTGCTGGCTGGACATCATCGACACCTGGCCGCAAATACCCTAGCGGCCAGCGACGGGTCAGGAACCGCCTTTGACCAGCACTGGCTGCTCCTGGTAGCGCTGCGGGTACAGCTGTTTCAGGTGGGCAACCTTGGGCAGGTCGTTGACCACGATATAGGGGTACGCCGGATGCTCAGTGAGGAAGTCCTGATGGTAATCCTCGGCTGGGTAGAAGCCTTTGTCGTGCTCCAGCCGGGTGACGATGGGCTTGCCGAACACATGGGCCGCGTCGAGCTGGGCGATATAGGCCTGGGCCACCCGTTGTTGCTCAGGGCTTTGCACAAACAGCGCCGATCGGTACTGCGTGCCGCTGTCCGGGCCCTGGCGGTCGAGTTCGGTGGGGTCGTGAGCCACTGAAAAGTAAATCTGCAACAGGCTGCCGTAGCTGACCTGGGTCGGGTCGAAGGTCACCTGCACCGATTCGGCATGCCCGGTATCACCGTCGCTGACCCGTTCGTACCGGGCGGTATCGGCCGCGCCCCCGGCATAACCGGAAACCGCGCGCTGCACCCCTTTCACATGCTGGAATACCCCCTGCACGCCCCAGAAACAGCCCCCGGCAAAGACTGCGGTTTCGCTGTGGGCCTGGGTGCTTTCATCCAGGGCCGGGGCCGCGATGACCACCGGTTCTTCACTGCGGCCAAAGGAAAAAGCCGAACACTGGCCGACTACCCCGACCATGGCCAGGCCCAGTAACAAGCGTTTGAAAGAGGTGTGCATGGCGCATGACTCCTGACAGAAAGGTACGGCGGCTCAACCGAAAGTGAAGGCGTAGGCCGAGACACCCGGGTCGAGAAATTCAATGCTGAATGTGCGATCACCCACCGCACCCGGCTGGCGCAGCAGTTGGTACAAACGCTGTTCGGTGACGCTGCCGCTGCCATCCGGGGCGACGTCGACACCGTGGGCCGCGCCCGGGGCCTGGCCATCGATCGTCACCTTGAAGCGCACCGGCTTGCCGTCGGCGCCCGGGCCGAGCACCAGGTGCAGGTCACGGGCATGGAAGCGATAGACAATCCCCGCCCCGGCGGCCGAAGCCACCGCGCGTTCGGCGCCCACTTGCCACTGGCCGTTCAGGCCCCAGTCGTTCAGGGTCAGGCTGGCGGGGGCCTGGTAGGCCGCCACCGTGTCGGGAGCCAGGCTCGCCTCGGGCACAAAATGCTCGGAGCGTTGATAGCCGACGTAGGTTTCCGGCGAAGCCACCGTGCTCATGTCGGGTGCCTGCTGCACGCCCCGGGCATCGGCCTGGATCAGGCCGCCGCTGACGGCGCCGTTGCCGGCTTCACGCAATAGCTGCTGGATCACCCGTTCCGACTCGGCATAGTCGCCCTCGCCGAAGTGGTGATAGCGGATCCGTCCCTGGGCGTCGGCAAAGTAGTGGGCCGGCCAGTATTCATTGTTGAACGCGCGCCAGATCCGGTAATCGTTGTCGATCGCCACCGGGTAGGTGATGCCGAGGTTTTTCATGGCTTTGGTGACGTTGCCGACATCGCGTTCGAAGGCGAACTCCGGCGCGTGCACACCAATCACCACCAGCCCCTGGTCGCGGTATTTCTCGGCCCAGGCTTTGACATACGGCAGGGTCCGCAGGCAGTTGATGCAGGAGTAGGTCCAGAAATCCACCAGCACCACTTTGCCCTTCAAGGCTTGCGCATCCAGGGGCGGCGAGTTCAGCCATTGCACCGCACCGTCGAGCGCCGGCAACTGGCCCTCGATGGGCAGCGCGGGGTCCTTGGCGGTCGCTTTCATCGCGCCACCGGCGGCCATCATGCTGCCGCCGCCAGCGTCCCGGGGTGGCAGGTTTTGCGCCATCATCGCCCCGCCGCCGTTCGCCGATTTGCCCGCCAGGCGCCCAACCAGTGCCTGCTCCAGGCTGCCGGTGGAGGCCGTGGAGACTTGCGCCAGAATCCCAGTGTCCAGGCCCAGGGCGATGGCCACAACCCCGACCAGCATCGCGGCGCCCAGGCCGCGGCGCAGCCATTCACCGGCGCCGATCGTGCGCTTCATCGCGGCGTAGACCTTGCCGCCCAGCAACAGGGCCACGGCCAACGAGGTGGCGGCACCGGCCGCATAGGCCAGCAGTAACAGGCTGGTGCCCAGGTTCGCCCCCTGCAGGGCCGCGCCGGTCAGCAGCAAGCCGAGAATCGGCCCCGCACACGGCGCCCAGAGCAGGCCTGTGGCAACACCAATCAGCAACGACGCCCCAGGCCGTGGCCGGGCATCGTTGCCCGCGGCTTGCGACAGCCGGCTGCCGGCTGCCACCAGGGGCCGGGTCAGGCGTTCGGCCAGGTGCGGCAGCAGCAGCGTCAGCCCGAACAGCGCAACGCACAGCAATGCGAGCCAACGCCCGTACTGATTGACGTGCACCACCCAACTCCCGCCCACCGCCGCCAGGGTGGCGACCAGGGCGAATGTCAGGGCCATCCCCACCAGCAGCGGCAGGCCACTGCGCACAAACGGCTGCCCGGTGCGGGCGAAGACAAAGGGCAATACCGGCAGAATGCACGGGCTGACGATGGTCAGCACACCGCCGAGATAAGCGAGAAGTAGCAGCCACATGGCGACGACCTTTTTTCAGTGAGTAGAAGAATGTGTCCCGGGTTCACGCCGCGTGCGGCGCGAAATTCATTGCCACGCCGTTCATGCAGTAACGCAGGCCCGTGGGTCGCGGGCCGTCGTCGAAGACATGCCCCAGGTGCCCGCCGCAGCGTCGGCAATGCACTTCGTTGCGCTGCATGCCGAAGCTTCGGTCGCTGCGGGTCGCCACGGCCTGCTCCAGGGGCGCCCAGAAGCTCGGCCAGCCGGTGCGGCTGTCGAACTTGGTGCGGGAAGAGAACAGCTCCAGGGCGCAGCCGGCACACCCGAAGGTGCCGTCACGGTGTTCGTCATTCAGCGGGCTGCTGTAGGCGCGCTCGGTGCCCTCCTCGCGCAGCACCTGGTACTGCTCGGCGCTGAGCAGGGTGCGCCATTCGCTGTCGCTGTGGCTGACCTCGAACACCTCATCCGCCCGGGCCTCGCTGATCAGCAACGGGCTGCCGACCAACCGGGGCAGAACCCCAATGGCCAGGGCCGCTGCACCGAGGCTGCCACCTACCCGCAGAAACTGTCGCCGTGAAAACATGAGCCTCTCCCGAAAAATCACCGTGGTTCGCGTTCAACACAGCCTAGGCTTGAGGTGGTCGCCAAATCCTCACGCACAGTTAAACAATTCGTGATAACTCGAGGCGCGCAAACCCCGCACAATAGCGCCTTACGCAGCGAGGCCCGGAGTACCGATGGAACAGCCCAAACGCGTCCTGGTGGTCGAGGACGACACCCACATCGCCGACCTGATCGTTTTGCACCTGCGTGACGAGCAGTTCGAGGTGGTGCACAGCGCCGACGGCAATCAGGGCCTGCGCCTGCTGGAACAAGGCGGCTGGGATGCGTTGATCCTCGACCTGATGCTGCCCGGGGTCGACGGCCTGGAAATCTGCCGCCGCGCCCGCGCCATGACCCGCTACACCCCGATCATCATCACCAGCGCCCGCGCCAGCGAAATGCACCGCATCCTCGGCCTGGAGCTGGGGGCCGACGACTACCTGGCCAAGCCGTTTTCCATGCTCGAGCTGGTGGCGCGGGTCAAGGCCCTGCTGCGCCGGGTCGATGCCATGGCGCGCAACCTGAAGATGGACGCCGGCAGCCTGGCCCTGGACGGCTTGGCCATCGACCCGCTGACCCGCGACGTGGCGCTCGACGGCCGGCGCCTGGACCTGACGCCACGCGAGTTCGACCTGCTGTACTTTTTCGCGCGCCAGCCGGGCAAGGTGTTCTCGCGCATGGACCTACTCAACGCGGTGTGGGGCTACAGCCATGATGGCTACGAGCACACGGTCAATACCCATATCAACCGGCTGCGGGCGAAGATCGAAAGCGACCCGGCGCAACCGACGCGCATCCTCACGGTGTGGGGACGCGGCTATAAATTCGCCGCGAGCCAGGAGCCCGCATGAAACTGACCCTGACCCAGCGCCTGTCCCTGGTCTTCGCCCTGCTGTTGCTGGTGTGCTGCGGCACCTCGGCATGGCTCCAGGTGCGCGCCAACCAGATGCATGAGCTGGAGGTGGTGCAGGGCCTGTCCCGCGACCTGGCCCAGCACATCGCCCGCGACACACAGTTGATGGATGCCAACGGCCTGATGCCCGGTGCCCTGCGCGAGCTGTTCAGCCAGTTGATGCTGGTCAACCCCAGTGTCGAGGTGTACCTGCTCGACCCCACGGGACGGATCGTCGGCAATGCCGCCCCCGAGGGCCGCCTGCGCCGGGAACAGGTGGACCTGGCACCGGTACAGCGCCTGCTGGAGGGCGCGGCGCTGCCGATTCTGGGCGATGACCCGCGCAGCCTCGATGGGCGCAAGGTGTTCAGCGCTGCCCCGCTGAAGGTCAACGGCCAGCCGGCCGGCTACCTGTACGTGGTGCTGCTGAGCGAAGAGCACGACCGCTTCGCCGAACGCGGCGCCACCAGCGCGGCCTTGAACATCGCGTTATGGTCGATCGGCCTGGTGGCCCTGCTGTGCCTGATCGCCGGGCTGGCGGCCTTTGCCCTGATCACCCGACCGTTGCGCAAGCTGACTGACACCGTCAGCCAGTTCGACATCGATGGCGCCCCCAGCGCCCCGGCCACGGACACGCCCCCACCGCTGCCCGCCGAGGGCCACGATGAAATCGCCGTGCTCGACGCCACCTTCCGCCACATGCAGAGCCGCCTCAGCGAGCAGTGGCGTTCCCTCACCCGCCAGGACCAGGAGCGGCGCGAGCTGGTGGCCAATATTTCCCATGACCTGCGCACGCCCCTGGCGTCGCTGCACGGCTACCTCGAAACCCTGCAACTGAAGGACGCCAGCCTGGCCCCCGAAGAACGCCGGCGCTACCTGGGCATCGCCCTCGACCAGAGCCGCAAGGTCGGTGGCCTGGCGCAGTCGCTGCTGGAGCTGGTGCGACTGGAGCACGGCTTTGTGCAGCCGGTGCTCGAACGCTTCCCCCTGACCGACCTGGTGCAGGACATCTTCCAGAAGTTCGAACTCAGCGCCGAGGCGCGCCATGTGCAGCTCAAGGCCAGCTTCGCGCCCAACGTCGGTGCGGTCTGCGCCGACCTCGGCCTGATCGAGCGGGTGCTGACCAACCTCTTCGACAACGCCCTGCGCCATACACCGGAAGGCGGCGAGATCGAGATCGGCCTGGTGCCCCAGGGGCCGATGGTGGAGGTGACCCTCAGCGACAGCGGCCCGGGCATCGCCGCCGACCTGCGCGAAGGGCTGTTTCTGCGCCCCTTTACCATCGGTGGGGCGCGTCGCGATGGCGGCCTGGGCCTGCGCATCGTGCACCGCATCCTGCAATTGCACGGCCTGGAAATCCGCCTGATCGACCTGCCCGGGCGTGGCGCCAGCTTTCGCTTCAGCTTGCCGGTGGACCTCGCCACGGCGCAGCACAAGGCCACGCGGGCGCAAGGCTGAACCCGGCAACCGCGAGGGCTTTTCGGCGGGCAAAAAAAAGCCGGCAGTCCCCCCAGCGAGGACTCCCGGCAAAAGCGCCTGACATCAGTCGGCGGTGTTACCCCATCATTGCAAGACTTGAGCGCAGTCCCACATCACGCTGGATTTGCGGCGCAGGTACTCGGCGAAGATTTCCTTCGCGGCTTCCGGGTCGATCTGAATCTGCATGGCGTCGACAAACTCGTTCACCGCCGCCACCGCATGGGCGAAGTGATTGCTCTCGGTGCCGCCGGTGTGCACCGTGACCCAGGCCACGGTGGCACGGGCCCTTTCCGCCGGCACGCCCATGTCGCGGACGAACCACTGCTTGTACAGCGGGTGGATGAATTCCACTTCGCCATGGGTGTAGACCTCATGGATCAGCGTGGTCAGCAGCCCTTGCAGCAGGTCGCGATCGCGCAGGCGGCGGGCGTCGGTCCAGTCCTTGAACGACTGCGCCGACGGCAGGCAGTTTTCCTTGAGCAGCCACTGGTCATCGCCACAGATCGGCGTGGCCATGTTGTAGAACAGGTCCGAGTGCAAGGTGTTGCCTAGGGCGCCCAGGTCCTCGTCGGTGATGCGTTGCAGGCTGCCGCAGGCCCGATAGAGCATTTCGGCGGCTTCGGAGCCCTGTTCCGAGCGCGCCAGCAAGGTGATGCGATTGGCCAGGCCGGAGACGCTGGTGGCCGAGTTGTTGGTCTTCGACCAACTGGCGAAAAAGGTCCTCAGCACGGCCGGTGACTGATGGCGCGAGGTGAGTTTTTCAAAGGCATTTTCGATATCCACGAGTGCACTTTCTTCACTCCAGAACGCCTCGAACAGGGCATGTTTCAAGACACTGGCTGGCATATCGTTCAAGACCGGTTCAACGATCTTCAACAACTGACTTTGTTGGGTCAGTACGTTACTCATGGTCACCTCACATATTCCTTATTGGATGATGAATCGGGTTGGGGAATGGGCCCGGTCGAGCCACGTCCATTGGCATCGCGAGCGACCGGTGTTGCGGTTGTTCCGGGCTTCCAGCCACTGACCGCGATCATCAGCGACAGCAACTGGAAGCCGATGATCAGCGCCACGCAGCCGGGCCAGCCGAAGCGGCTCCAGATCATGGCCGGGACGACGGCGCCGAAGCTGCCGCCCAGGTAGTAACAGGTCAGGTACAGCCCCACCGCGCCGGCCTTGTTGTGGCGGGCGGTGGCGGTGGTAAAGGAGTTGGCGGCAGCCTGTGCCAGGAAGACCCCGGTGGAGCTCAAGGCCAGGCCGAGCACGATCAGCCACAACGACGGCAGCAGGGTCAGGGCCGAACCGCAGACACCCAGCAGCGCCGCGCCCACCAGCAGCTCAGATTGCGGTCGCGATTTGCTCAGGCGCCCGGCGATCGGGATCACCACCAGGGCCAGCAGGAACACCGCATAGATTGCGCCCAGGGCCGCGGTGCCCAGCTCAAACGGCGCCTGGCTGAGGTAGAGCCCGGCGTAGGTAAAGGTCGCCACTTGCGAAAACAGCACACAAAAGCCCACCCCATAGGCGGCCAGCAGCGGCTTGCTGTACAGCTCGCGTACCGCCAGCAGGCGACTGGGCGCGACCTTGGTCAGCGGGCGCGGATTGGGCGGCAGCAGCACGCCGATCGCCAAGCCGATCAGCAGGCTCGCGGCGGCCAGCAGCTCGAAGGCTTCCCGCCAGCCGGCGTATTCGGTGACCACCCCAGTGACAAAACGCCCGGCAAAGCCGCCGAGCACGGTGCCCGCCACATACAGACTGGTCACTTCGGTGACGCTGCCGCCACTCCAGCGATCGCCGATATAGGCCACGCTGGTGGCGAACACCACCGGAATCAGCATGCCTTCGGCAAAACGCCAGACCAGCAGCTCGGCAAAGCTGCCGGCATAGGCCGCGAGTACGGCAGGCAGGGCCAGGAGCAAGGAGGCGCCGACAATCACCGAGCGCTGCTCGAAACGACCGGTAAAGCGACTGACAAAGGGGGCGGTGATGGCCACGCCGAGGGTGGTGACGGTGATGCTCCAGCCGGCCTCGCGGACACTCACCTGAAAGCCCTGGGCAAATTCCTGGAGGATGCTTTGGGTGGCGTACAGGTTGAGGAAGGCCGCACAGCCACACAGAAACAGGGCGATGCGTGCACAATGCAGGCGCGAATTCATGAAACCGCTCGTTTTATGACGAAGGGCCTTTATAGAATGCGCGACAGGTTGCAAACCAATACCGATTTCGGACCGATCAATACCTAAGGATCAGGATGCTCGACCTACGCAGGTTGCGTTACTTTTTGACGGTCGCCGAAGAGCTGCACTTCGGCCGCGCGGCCCTGCGCCTGCACCTCGCCCAACCGCCCCTGACCCGGCAGATTTCCGCCCTGGAGACCGAGCTGGGCTTTCGCCTGTTCGACCGCACCAGCCGCACCGTGACCCTCACCGCCCAGGGCCGTTACTTCCTGCCCTATGCCCGTGCGGTGCTGGAGCAGGTCGACCTGGCCGAAGTCATCGCCCGCAAGCTGAGCGTGGGCTCGGCCGGGCAACTGTCCCTGGGCTACGCCAGTTCGGTCGCCCTGTCGGATATCTTCAGCCGGGCAATCCAGGCCTTCGCCCAACGCTTTCCCGCGGTGCAACTGACCTTGGTGGAAGGCGCCTCGGGCAGCCAGTGGTCGCAGATTGTCGACGGCCGCATCGATATCGGCCTGAGCCGCCTGACCCCACCCCATGGACAGACCCAGGTGCAGGCCCTGTCCCTGGGTGACGAGCCGCTGGTGGCCGCCCTCAGCAGCGATGACCCGTTGGCCAGCCTGGAGCAGGTGAGCCTGGCGCAACTCAGCGCACAGCCGTTGATTCTGTTTCCCGCCGACTACGGCTCCGGGCTCAACGAGGCCATCGAGCAGCTGTACCAGCGCAATGGCTTGGCGCTGACACCGGGCCCGGCCGGGCGCCAGATCACCTCGATCATCGCCCTGGTGGCGGCCGGCCAGGGCGTGGCCCTGGTGCCCGAATGCACCCGGACCCTGGCCAAGAAAGGCGTGGTCTACCGCCCGCTGACCGACCCCGACGCCACCGCGCAACTGCTGATGCTGACTCGCAAGCAAGGCCGCAGCCAGTTGGTCGAGGCGTTTATGGCGGTCATCGATGAACTCCTGGGCCCATCTACGGGTTTTGGGGCCGACGGGGGTCGATGATGGCCCATTAAATTCGGGATCGGATCCATCATCCTTTGCCCCAAGGGGCCTGTTCAGCCGTGACAACACCGCCCGGGTCCAATAGATTAGGCGACCTGAAAATGCCCGCGGGCTTTTCACGCCTCAAACCTGGTTAAACGAAGTAGTGGATTTTCAATGCCTGACTCCAACATCGAAGAATCCGTGATCGCCTTGTCCAGCAAGGTTGAATACGAAAACGCGATCAATCTTTCCCAGCATGTGGCCCAGGCCAAGACCATCAGCGAGATGGTCCTCGACGCCTTTCACAGCTCGAAAGAGAGTGATCAGATTCGTGAGCTGCGCACCGCGATTCGCCAGGCCCACGACCGTTTTGACGACGACAAGGCCTACGAGCTGATGGGCGAGCTCAAGCAGCTCAAGGACGCCGAGGCCGCCGACGCCAGCGCCCTGGAAGACCTCAGCGCACGCTTCCCGATCAGCCGCATCCTGTCCAGCTACAAGGACGACCCGAGCTTCCAGGAGCTGGTCTACAGCCTGGCCCTCAAGGTGCTGAACCAGACCCACCAGGCCATCAGCAACCCGAGCGGCGGCAAGGGCAAGGCCGCACGGGCCAAGAAAGAAATGGAAGTGTTCGCCATCAGCAAGGACGGCATCAGCGTCACCCTGCCGATGCGCCCGCGCTCCAAGGCCAACGTCGACCGTGAAGCCTTTGAGTTCCTGGGTTTCAGCTTTGTCGGTGAAGGCGATGAAGCCGAGCTGGAAAGCGAGACCTTCCTCGACAAGGACGGCAACGAACAGCCGGCCACCCGTAAAGGCATCGTGACCGCGATCCAGCAGCAGACCGCCTTTGAAGGCTACAGCGCACAGCAGCAGTAACCGCGCCCGCTGTAATAGAAAAGCCCTTCACGGGGCTTTTTTGTGGGCGATCGATGGGCCGTTCAGAGTCAGAACAGGTAACCGAGAAAAATCCCCGCCCCCGCCCCCGCTTGCACACCGGCATTCATCCCGACCATGACCACCGCGCCCTTGGCCGATTGCAGCAGCTGGCGGTTGACCAGCTGCGCGGCGATCAATGACGTCGCCGGGTTGCTGCTGAGGGCCAGGTACAGGGCCAGCAGCTTGGGGTCGAGGCCGAACAACAGCGCGGTGGCCGAACCGCCGACCACCAGGCCCGCCGCCACTTCGGTGTAGACGCAGGGGCCGGTGATGTCATCGCTGGTCAGGTCGCGGGTCTTCAGCGCATCGCTGACAAAGACCTTGCCGGTGCTGGGGAACGCTTCTGCCGCGCCCGCCGCGGCCACACCCGTGCCCTTGATCTTGATGTTGATCTTGCCGATACGCGGCAGCCGTGCACCGATGCCAACCCCCACGCCCACGCCGCCGTAGCGGAAGCTGACGTCCTGGCCCTGGGGCGAGCGCAAGATGATCGAGCCGCCACTGCCGGCGACCAGGGCCACCGTCAGGCCGCCTCCGCTCGCGGTCGAGTACTGCCACTGGCTTTCATTGACCGGTATCGGGATGGAGATGCTCATGGGTTCAAAGTCCTTTCAGAGAGCGTGCAGGGTCTTGGCCCTTGGGCTTGAAAATGCCCGTCAGGCCGGCACCGAGGAAAATCAGCCCGAGGCCGCCCAGCACCCCAGGCGTGGCCCAGAGCGCCATGGGGTCATCGACCACGGCGCTGTTGGCCGGGCGCTCGGCCAGGTAATGCACCTTGACCGGCTGGCCGGCCTGGTAACCGAAGATAAAGCCGCCCTGCGGGTAGGAAATAGCTTCGCCCTGGGCCGTGCTGAATGCGATCTCGGGGTGCGAGCCGCCAGCGTTCAAACCGCTGACCACGCCGTCGGCGGTCAAGGCGTTGTCGAGGAATTCCAGGCGATTGCTGAGTATGTAGCTGGCGATCACCAGCAACACGATACCGATCAGGCTGATGAGCAGGCTGCGCAGAATGTGCAGCCAATGGGACTGAGGGGGGTGAGCCATGGGCGGCCTCGTTCTTCTTCCGTGAAATAAGGGAGGCCACGTTAACAGCAACGTCACCGAGGAAAAAATCCCTGCCGCGACGCTGTGAGCCACTGCTCAGAAATACGTCAGTAGCCGGCCTGGCGCGGGCAACACTGGCGAAGGTGAAGAAGCCGCGCGCAGAGCAGGAAAAACTTTGTCTGCAATCGGCGCCGGAAGTTCCGGAGGCGGGGCACAACAGGCGCAACGCTTCTGGGCGCCAAGCCCTCTCCCCCGGTAATCCCCCCGCAGCCTGATCATCTCAAGCCACTGGATCAACACTCACCTGGCGGGGCGCTGCCTAAGTCCATTGGCTCGCCCGCGATCAACCCTTCACTGCAGATTGAGTTTGCCTTTCAGGGCCTCCATGACCGCGGCCTTGTTGCCCAGGTACTCATTCAGGCCCTTTGCGCGAAGGTTGCAGGCATCGCAATCGCCACAGCCACTGCCGAGCACGCCGTTGTAGCACGTCAGCGTCTGCTGGCGAATCAGCTCCAGTTGATGGTGGTAGTCGGCCAGGGCCCAGGTCTGCGCCTTGTTCAGCCACATCAGCGGTGTCTCAAGGCGCAGTTTGTAGTCCATGCCCAACTCGAGGGCCTTGTTCAGCGCCTTTACAAACTCATCCCGGCAATCCGGGTAGCCGGAGAAGTCGGTCTCGCAGACCCCGGTAATCACGCATTCGGCCTGGACCTGATAGGCATAAATCGAGGCCAGGGTTAAAAACAGGATATTTCTTCCCGGCACGAAGGTGCTGGGCAAGCTTTCGCCCGAACTGTTCACGGTCGGAACCGGAATATTGTCCCGGGTGAGGCTGCTGATCGCCAATTCGTTGAGCAGCGAAGCGTCCAGCACTTTGTGGACGGTGGCCCCCAGCTGTTTTGACAGTTGCTGCGCGGCGTCGATTTCGGCGCGGTGACGCTGGCCGTAATCAAAGGTAATGCAGTGCACTTCATCGTAGAGCGGCAATGCGTGGATCAAACAGGTGGTTGAGTCCTGCCCGCCACTGAATACAACAACGGCTTTTTTCTTCATCATTCTGCTTCCTGCATAAGTGGAATCACGTCGGTAGTTTAAACGGCGCACTCTATAAAAAGCCCCGTGCTTCTGTCGAAGACGGGGCTTTTTTCCGGGGCTTGCGGATCAGCCCCTGGCGGCGCCGCCGGCCATGCGCCGCAGGATAGCCCTGTCACCTTTGACGCAGTGCAGGATCAGCGCCGCCACATGACCAACGATCAGCAGCAACAGGGTCCAGCCCAACAGGCTGTGGAAGTTGTTGCCCAGCTCGGTCATCCACTGGATTTTCGGCCCCTCGAAACCACTCATCAGCGGCACGCCAAACGCGGAAAAGGCGCGACCCGAGCCGTACTGGCGCAACAGCCCGAGAAACGGAATGGCGAACATGGCCGCATACAGCAAGCCATGCCCCACAGTCGCGGCGAGGTTGACGCTGGGCGGGCGACGATGACGATTCAACAGGCTCCAGAGCAGCCGCACCAGCAGCAGGCCCATCAGCAGCAGGCCCACTTGCTTGTGGGTCGGCCAGAGAAAGGTGTCCAGGGCCGAATCGGCCAGCAGGTAGTGGGCACCGGTGGTGCAGTAGATCCAGGCAAAGGCCACTGCCATGGCCCAGTGCAGTCCGCGACTGACAGCGCCATAACGCGCGCTCGAGTCGAGCATTTCGATACGGTTTTCCATTACATCCACTCAGGCTTCATCAACAAACGGGCAATTTTACCCAGCCAGGGAGTGGGACAGGTCCGAAAACCATTAAAGGATATGTAACGGGACATCTGCTGCATGAAAAAAGCCCCGCACTTCCTTCGAAGGCGGGGCTTTTTTTACAACGTCTGCAGCTTAGGGCGCGTACGTCAGCAGCAACGCAGCGGGCGCTTTGAAGTCCAGGGACATCATCACGCTCAAGGCGGTAATGGTGAAGATCGAGAACACGAACAGCTTGCGTGCCCAGACCGTGTCATCCACCGCCTTGTAGCCGGTCCAGGCCATGTACAACCAGTACATGCCCATGGCCGCGGCCACCGCCAGGTAGCTCATGCCGGCATAACCACTGAATGTGAGCATCAGGGTCGCCACCAGGAACGCCAGGATGTAGAGCAGGATGTGCCGCTTGGCCACCAGGATCCCGCGCTTCACCGGCAACACCGGAATCGATGCCGCCAGGTAATCGTTGAAGCGGAAGATCGCGATGGCGTACGAGTGCGGCATCTGCCACAGGCTGAACATCACCAGCAGGGTCAAGGCGGCCATGTCGAAGCTGTTGCTGACGGCGACGTAACCGATCACCGGCGGCATGGCTCCCGACAGACTGCCCACCAGCGTGCCGTGAACCGAGCGACGCTTGAGGTACAGGCTGTACAAGCCGACATAGATGACAAAACCGATGACGGCAAACAACGCTGCCAGCGGATTGGCCACCTTGTACAACAACACCACGCCCGCCACACCCAGGACAGTCGCATAGACCAGCGCCAGCTTCAGGGAGATCAAGCCCTGGACCAGCGCGCGGTTCTTGGTGCGTTCCATCTTCAGGTCGATGTCACGGTCGATGCAGTTGTTGAACACGCAACCGGACGCTACCACCAGAGAAGTGCCGATCATGGCCGCCAGGAAGATGGCCAGATCGACATGCCCTTTCGAGGCCAGGAAGAACCCGCCTGCCACAGAAAGCACGTTACCGAAAATGATCCCCGGTTTGGTGATTTGGATAAAGTGCTTGAGCGACATCGGGTCTACCTCACTTCGCCATCATGACGGTGTGGATGCTGAACATGATCCACAAGGACAGACCCACCAGCAGCACGATCACCAGTGCGGCGAAGATAAACGCGACAACGTTGTTGCGCTGGGCTTGCGAACGGTCCAGGTGCAGGAAGTACACCAGGTGCACCAGCACCTGGATCACGGCGAACGCCAGGATGATCCACAGGGTCATGGCTTTTGGCAGCGATGGGTACATCACCAGGCCAAACGGAATGACAGTCAGGATCACCGACAGGATGAAGCCGATGGCGTACGACTTGACGCTGCCATGGCTGGCATCGTGGTTGTCATGGGCATTTGCATTAGCCATTACAGAGTCCCCATCAGGTAAACAACGGTGAACACACAGATCCAGACCACGTCCAGGAAGTGCCAGAACAGGCTCAGGCAGCTCAGACGGGTCTTGTTGGTCGCCGTCAGGCCATGCTTGTGGACCTGGTACATCATGATCGCCATCCAGATCAGGCCGCTGGTCACGTGCAGACCGTGGGTGCCGACCAGGGTGAAGAACCCGGACAGGAAGCCGGAACGGCTAGGGCCGTAGCCTTCGGAGATCAGCAGGTGGAACTCGTTGATCTCCATGCCGATGAAGCCCAGGCCGAACAGGAAGGTCATGGCCAACCAGCCCAGGACCTGCTTCTTGTTGCCCCGGAAGAACGCCAGCATGGCGAAGCCGTAGGTGATCGAACTGAACAGCAGCAGAGCGGTTTCGCCCAGTACGTATGGCAGTTCGAAGATGTCGTGGCCCGACGGGCCACCCGCTACGTTGTTTACCAGTACCGCGTACACCGCAAAGATCGACGCAAACAGAATGCAGTCGGTCATCAGGTAGAGCCAGAAACCGAATACGGTCATCTCGCCCGAGTCGTGGTGATGGTCATCGTGCCCATGTTCATCGACATGGGCGTGTCCAGCATTGGTCACTAAGTTCGACATGGTTTAAGCCTGTTCCAACGAGGTTTCAACACGGTTGGCCGGGATCTTCTTCTCGGCTACCAGGCGAGCGTGCTGCTCGGCTTCGATGCGTTCGATCACATCGACCGGCACCATGTAGCCTTGATCATCACGGGCAGCGTGGATCGCGAAATAGATCACGGTGCCGGCCAGGCTTGCGATCGCCAGCCACCAGATGTGCCAGATCATCGCGAAACCGAACACCGTCAACAGCGCCCCCATGACCACACCGGTAGCGGTGTTGTTAGGCATGTGGATCGGCTGGTAGCGGCTTGCCTGCTCGTAGGCGGTACCGTTTTCCTTGGCCTCGGTGAACGGGTCGATACCGTCAGCCTTGGGCAGTACTGCGAAGTTGTAGAACGGAGGTGGCGACGAGGTCGACCATTCCAGGGTGTGAGCATTCCATGGGTCGCCGGAGACGCACATGTTCTCTTTGCGATCACGGATACTGACGTAGAGCTGGATCAGCTGGCAGGCGATACCGATCGCGATCATCACCGCACCGACCATGGCGACGTACAGGTACGGCACCCACTCAGGGTTGGTGGTGGCGTTCAGACGACGGGTCATGCCCATGAAGCCCAGTGCATAGAGCGGCATGAAGGCGACGAAGAAGCCCGAGATCCAGAACCAAAATGCTGCCTTGCCCCAACCTTCGTGCAGCTTGAAGCCGAACGCTTTAGGGAAGTAGAAGCTGAAACCGGCGATGTAACCGAATACAGCACCACCGATGATCACGTTGTGGAAGTGAGCGATCACGAACAGGCTGTTGTGCAGTACGAAGTCAGCACCCGGGATGGCCAGCAGTACGCCGGTCATGCCGCCGATGGCGAAGGTCACCATGAAGCCCAGGGTCCACAGAACCTGGCTGGTGATGCGCAGACGGCCGTGGTAGATGGTGAACAGCCAGTTGAATAGCTTCACCCCCGTCGGGATCGAAATCAGCATGGTCGCCAGGCCGAAGAAGGCGTTGACGCTGGCCCCCGAACCCATGGTGAAGAAGTGGTGCAGCCAGACCATGAAGCCCAGGATCGAGATCGCGCCGCTGGCGTAGATCATCGAGTGGTGGCCGAACAGGCGCTTGCCGGAGAACGTCGAGATCACTTCCGAGAACACGCCGAATGCCGGCAGGATCAGGATGTAAACCTCAGGGTGGCCCCAGGCCCAGAACAGGTTGACGTACATCATTGGATTGCCACCAAGTTCATTGGTGAAGATGTGGAAATCCATGTAACGGTCAAGGGTCAGCAGTGCCAGGGTAGCGGTCAGAATCGGGAACGAAGCCACGATCAACACGTTGGCCCAGGTGCAGGTCCAGGTGAAGATCGGCATGTCCATCATCTTCATGCCAGGGGTACGCATTTTCAGCACGGTGGCCAGGAAGTTGACCCCGGTTAGCGTCGTACCCAATCCGGATAGCTGTAGCGCCCAGATGTAGTAGTCCACACCCACGCCCGGGCTATACGCCAGGCCCGACAGTGGCGGATAGGCAACCCAACCGGTCTTGGCGAATTCGCCGACGCCCAGGGACAGGTTGATCAGCACAACACCGGAAACCAGCAGCCAGAAGCTCAGGGAGTTGAGGAACGGGTAGGCAACGTCACGGGCGCCGATCTGCAGCGGCACGACAAGGTTCATCAGGCCGGTGAAGAATGGCATTGCCATGAAGATGATCATGATCACACCGTGGGCGGTGAAGATCTGGTCATAGTGCTCAGGTGGCAGGTAGCCAGGCGAACCCTCGGTGGCCATGGCCAGCTGGGTCCGCATCATGATGGCGTCGGCAAAGCCGCGCAGCAGCATGACCATGGCGACGATGATGTACATCACGCCGATTTTCTTGTGGTCGACCGAGGTCAGCCACTCGGTCCACAGGTAGGTCCACTTCTTGAAGTAGGTGATTGCCGCGAAAAGCGCCAGACCACCGAGCGCGATCATGGCAATGGTCACCATGACAATCGGCTCGTGGAACGGTATCGCGTCCAGACTTAATTTACCAAACATCGTTTACTCCTCTGCCCCGGCAGCTGAATGCGAACTCGCGTCCATCCCTTGCGTACTGGCCACTTCCTTCTCTTTCTTCTCGTGCTTGACCGGCGCGCCTGGTTTCATGCCCTCATACTTGTCGATGATGAGCTGGAACAGGTTCGGGGTGTACGAGGAGTAGAGTTCAACAGGGTTGTTCTGGCTCGGCTTGGAAAGGGCTTCGTATTCAGCTTGTTCAAGCTGTTTAGGTGCCTTTTTGACTTCACTTACCCAGGCGTCGAATTCTTCCTGGGAAGTCGCGATCGCTTTGAATTTCATGCCGGTGAAACCAGCACCGCTGTAGTTGGCGGAGATACCGTCCATTTCAGCGTTCTGGTTGGCAATCAGGTGCAACTTGGTCTGCATGCCGGCCATCGCGTAGATCTGGCCGCCCAGGCCCGGGATGAAGAACGAGTTCATCACGGTGTCGGAAGTCACGCGGAAATTGACCGGGGTGTGCGCCGGGAACACGATCTTGTTGACGGTGGCGATCCCTTGCTCGGGATAGATGAACAGCCACTTCCAATCCATCGCAACCACTTCGATGGTGATCGGCTTGACGTCAGATTCCAGCGGACGATAAGGGTCCAGGGCGTGGGTCGACTTGTAGGTCACATACCCCAGGGCAATGATGATGAGCACCGGAACCAGCCAGACCGCAATTTCGATCTTGGTGGAGTGCGACCACTTCGGCGCGTAGACGGCGTCCTTGTTGGAGGCGCGGTATTTCCAGGCGAAGGCGAAGGTCATGATGATGACCGGCACAACCACCAGCAGCATCAGAATGGTTGCAGTGATGATCAGGTTTCGTTCATCCAGACCAACCTGACCCTTGGGATCGAGCAAGGTCCATTTGCAGCCTCCCAGCATCAACATGCCGAGTAGCGGCAATAAGCCTAGGAATCTGGGGTACCTTTTTTTACTCATCTCACGACCTCTAAAGCAGCTTGCGCAATGCAGTTGGGTTTTGATCGCCAACACTTCACCCTGCCAAGGGTTGGCATTTTTTCTTCAATTGAATAAGGGCCTGCCCATCGCGTTAGACGCTGAACGACAAATCCTGGGCCAGCAGTGAGTTCTTATTCGATTTCGTGGTCAAAGGCCTTGTTACAGACCAATTCCATTTGGTGCGGAAGTTTGGAAGGTGCCGGCACCTGGCGTCGCATGGAGCAATCAAACCGCCCCTCGACCGCACTCGTGTGCTCAGGGATGAGCAGCGCCGGAAATTCAGTGCGGGCGATTGTAGATATGTCAGGAGGCATAAACCATGTCTCATCTCGAAATAATTAATATCGACCGGTGCAACAATCGAAGCCGATTATTGCGAAAGCCCGCAATCATATCGATTTTCATTCTCAACAAAAAGCCTCAAAACAGACTTCCCGCAATCCCCGGGTCCAACCTCGCAGCCCCCCGCTACCAGGCGCTATCCCTTATGGAATGAGGGTCGGACGCAGTGCATCGATAGCAGGCTATGGTTGTCGTCACGGGTCCTGCCAATACGAATTGACAGATATTTCCCGCTCCCGGGACCGCAGTTCATGCTTCCCACCCCAAGGCTGAAACGCTCCTCGCCGCACAAGACTGTGACAACATGTCGCACTTTTGCCGCACCGCGGATTGCCTCAAGTCACAGCCCCTTCATCCTTTGCCAGAACCCATGAAAAAGCCCCGGCCCTCAAGCAGGGACCAGGGCTCTTTCACCGCGTCAGCTACGTGCTTTGCGATTGCGCGTGACACCCAGCGGTACCAGCACCACCGTCAGTACAAAAGCCACCAACGCCCACTGCGCCAGGGACAGGCCCAATATCGGCGGGTACGGGGTGGAACAGAAACCGTCGACCTGAAAACCCAGGGGAAAGATCGCCGCCAGCGGCAGGCTGTCGACGATCGGCTGCAGCACGTCGATGCCGCAGCTGACCGCAGGGTAGAACTGGGTATAGACGTGGTGCCCGGCGACCGCGACGCCGGCCAGAGCGCAGATCACCACCAGCACTTCAAACAGGGTGATGCTGCGCCGGGTGCGCATGGCCGCGCCGATAAAGGCGAACAAGGCGATCAGCAGCAACGCATAACGCTGCAGGATACACAGCGGGCAAGGCGCCTCGCCCAGTACCACCTGCATGTACAGCGCGCCGCCGATCAGCGCCAGGCAGATAACCCCCAGCAACACCAGAAAGCGTCGTTCACGCCCCAGGCGCAATATGTCGTCACTCATCCCCAATTCCTTTCCTGTGTGTGGCTCGGCGGGCGCCAGCCGATGTAACAGCCGGGTCGAACCGAGTCGTATGTGATTGTCCATTGGCCGCAGTCCGGCCGCTGTGGAGCTGACAGGCACCGGTGGCCCGGAAGTCTACACGCTGATCATGACCTTTGAATGCATTGAAGCGTTCGCACCAAGGCCTGCGCCCCGGGAGCGATCACTCGCTCGCCGGGGTTGTCGCAACGTGTCCACAGGTGCAAAAAACCAGGTTTCAGGCCAGCAGCTTAGCCGTCAGATCGCCCCAGCCAATGGCCGGGGACCAACAACAGCAAGACGGCCCTGAAAGTGATGACGCGCGAGACCCATGATCAGCCTCGGCTAATTGACGCTCAATAGGTTAAGTACGAATTAACCCTTGAACAAATTCAACGCCCAGAGGCGAGGGGCAGCAGCGCCAATGGTGCTGCCACGGCCCCGCCCCGGGGGTGTCATTCCAGCGCTGCGGCCGGGCCGAAGAACTCGTAGCGGCTCTGTTGCTCAGGCACGCCCAAGGCCTTGAGGTGGCGCTTGATCGCGGCCATGAAGCCCTTGGGCCCAAGGAAATAGGCATCCAGGTCACGTTGCTGCGGCAACCACTGGCCCAACTGCTCCTGGCTCAACAGCCCCAGTTTGTCCGCCGCCGGGCTGACTCCGTCGTCTTCGGCATAGCAATAGAAGCGCTTGAGCTGCGGATGACGCGCGGCCAACTCATCGACCCACTCGCGAAAGGCATGCACCCCGCCATTGCGCGCGCAGTGGATAAAGTGCACCGGACGTTCGGTGGCCAGCGCCGCTTCCAGCATCGGCAGGGTCGGGGTGATCCCCACGCCGCCACTGATCAGCACCAGGGGTTTGGCGCTGGCGGCCAAGGTGAATTCACCCGATGGCGGGAACAGTTGAATGCGGGCGCCGACCTGGAACTGGTCATGCAGGTAGTTCGAGGCCCGGCCGCCGGCTTCACGCTTGACGCTGATCCGGTAGTGCCCGGCGTCGGACAGAGCCGACAGCGAGTAGTTGCGACGAATTTCTTCGCCCTCCAGGAACAGCTGCACGCCAATGTATTGCCCCGGCTCGGCGGCCAGAATCGCCCCGCCGTCCGCCGGCTCGAAGTAGAACGAGGTGATTTCCGCGCTCTCCTCCACGCGCCTGGCCAGGATGAAATCCCGCGCCCCGCGCCAGCCACCCGGAGCGGCGGCTTTCTGGTCGTAGATTGCCGCCTCGGCCCCGATCAGGATGTCCGCCAACTGGGTATAGGCCGCGCCCCAGGCAGCGAGCACCTCTGGCGTGGCGATGTCACTGCCGAGCACTTCGTGAATGGCGCGCAACAGGCAGCTGCCGACAATCGGGTAGTGCTCCGGCAGAATCTGCAGCGCCACATGCTTGTTGATGATTTTGGCCACCAGGTCGCCCAACTGATCCAGTTGATCGATGTGGCGGGCGTACATCAGCACGCCGTTGGCCAGGGCCCTGGGCTGGTCGCCGCTGGCCTGGTGCGCCTGGTTGAACAAGGCGCGAACTTGCGGGTATTCGGCGAGCATCATCCGGTAAAAGTGAGTGATCAAGGCTTCGCCACCGCTTTCCAGCAGGGGCACGGTGGCTTTGATAAGGGTACGATCTTGCACGCTGAGCATAAGGGCAACTCCTGAGCTTTTTTAATGACTAGCTGGTTACCCTATGCAGATCAGTTTTCATGCCAATAATAAAAGTCTTAAAAATCAATAAATTGAGATATTTATAGTCATATCGACACGCAACGCTTTATAGTCATTAAGACCACACGGAGTCACTATGACTGCAAAATCCCTGCTCACTGCCCTGCTGCCCCTGGTGGCCGACCTGTCTCGCGAATTGCCCGAGGGCGAGCGCTACCGGCGCCTGCTCGAAGCCATGCGCGCCCTGCTGCCTTGCGACGCGGCCGCGCTGTTGCGCCTGGACGGCGATTGGCTGGTGCCCCTGGCGGTGGATGGCCTGAGCACCGACACCCTGGGCCGGCGCTTCAAAGTCAGCGAACACCCGCGCTTCGCTGCCCTGCTCAGCAGCCCGGGGCCGACCCGGTTTGCCAGCGACAGCGAGCTGCCGGACCCTTACGACGGCCTGGTCGAAGGCCTCGACGAACACCTGGAAGTGCACGACTGCATGGGCTGCCCGCTGTTTATCGACGAGCGCCCGTGGGGTCTGCTGACCCTGGACGCCCTCGACCCGCAACGCTTCCAGCCGGTGGAACTGGACGCCCTGCAAGCCTTCGCCAGCCTCGCTGCGGCCACGGTGAACGCCGCCGAACGCATCGAACGCCTGGCCCTGCGCCTGGAAGATGAACATCAGCGCGCGGAAGTCTATCGCCAGGCCAGCGGCCAGAACCGCGAGATGATCGGCCAGAGCAAGGCCCACAAGCGCCTGCTGGAAGAAATCAACCTGGTGGGCGGCAGTGACCTCACGGTGCTGATTACCGGCGAAACCGGCGTCGGCAAGGAACTGGTGGCCCAGGCGATCCACGCCGCCTCGCCCCGGGCCGACAAACCGATCATCAGCCTCAATTGCGCCGCCCTGCCCGAAACCCTGGTGGAAAGCGAGCTGTTTGGCCACGTGCGCGGCGCCTTCACCGGCGCCACCCAGGATCGGCGCGGCAAGTTTGAGCTGGCCAATGGCGGCACGTTGTTTCTCGATGAGGTCGGCGAGCTGTCGCTGACGGTCCAGGCCAAGCTGCTGCGGGTGCTGCAGAGCGGACAACTGCAGCGCCTGGGCTCGGACCGGGAACATCAGGTAGACGTGCGCCTGATCGCCGCCACCAACCGCGACCTCGCCGAAGAAGTGCGCAGCGGCCGCTACCGCGCCGACTTCTACCATCGCCTGAGCGTGTACCCGTTGCAGGTCCCGGCCTTGCGCGATCGCGGGCGGGATGTGTTGCTGCTCAGCGGCTACTTCCTGGAGCAGAACCGCTCGCGCATGGGCCTCGGCAGCTTGCGCCTGACCAGCGCCGCCCAGGCCGCGCTGTTGGCTTACCAATGGCCGGGCAACGTGCGCGAACTGGAGCACCTGATCGGTCGCAGCGCCCTGAAAGCCCTGGGCAGTCGGGGTGAGCGACCGAAGATTCTCAGCCTGGACGCCGTCGACCTCGACCTGCCCGACGTATCCACTCCATCGGCATCGCCGCTGCCGACAGGCACCCTGGCGGCCGGGCCGGGCGCGACCGGCGACCTGCGCCTGGCGACCGAAAACTACCAGCGCCAGCTGATCGCCGAGTGCCTTGAGCGTCACCGGCACAACTGGGCGAGCGCCGCTCGTGAGCTAGGCTTGGACAGGGCCAACCTGGGGCGCATGGCCAAGCGCCTGGGGCTGAAATAACCGGGTCTCGGCTACGGCGGTCGGTAAAGCCGTAATCGGGTTAAAGCCAGCCCTGAACGCGTCGATAACCCGTTACCGATAGCTGTTCGTGGCTCTAACCGCGACACCACCTTTTCTACAGAAGGTTTTTATGTCTTCCAACAAAGCCCGCGCAGACTCACTTTCGCTCCTGCTGTTTACCTTGCGCAGCGGCAAGCTGATGGCAATCAACCTGCTTAAAGTCAGTGAAATCATCCCCTGCCCGCCGCTGACCAAGCTGCCGGAGTCGCACCCCCACGTCAAAGGCATCGCCACCTTGCGCGGCGCTTCGTTGTCGGTGATCGACCTGAGCCGGGCCATCGGCGAGCGGCCGCTGGAAGACCCGGACGGCGGCTGCCTGATCGTCACCGACGTCAGCCGCTCGAAACAGGGCCTGCACGTGCAGGCGGTGAGCAAGATCGTGCACTGCCTGACCACTGATATCCGTCCGCCCCCTTATGGCTCGGGCGGTATCAAGTCCTACATCACCGGGGTGACCCAGGTCGACGGGACCCTGGTCCAGGTGCTGGATATCGAAAAGGTGATCCACGGCATCGCCCCGGCGCAGATCGAAATGGCCCCGACCGAGCTGAGCATGGAAGACGCCGAAGTGCTGGGTAACGCACGAATTCTGGTGGTCGACGACAGCCAGGTGGCCCTGCAGCAATCGGTGCACACCTTGCGCAACCTCGGCCTGCAATGCCACACCGCGCGCAGCGCCAAGGAAGCCATCGACTGCCTGCTGGACCTGCAAGGCACGGCGCAGCAGATCAACCTGATCGTCTCCGACATCGAGATGTCGGAGATGGACGGCTACGCCTTCACCCGCACCCTGCGCGAAACCCCGGACTTCTCCCACCTCTACGTGCTGCTGCACACCTCGCTGGACAGCGCGATGAACAGCGAAAAAGCCCGACTGGCCGGGGCCAATGCGGTATTGACCAAGTTTTCCTCGCCGGAGCTGACCCGCTGCCTGATCGAAGCGGCGAAGACGGTCGCCGCCCAGGGCGCCTGAGCCTTGGCGAGCGGACATTGCCTGTTGTTGCGGCGTGACCTGGGCACGCCGCTGCCCGCCGCGAGCTGGCCGGCCACCATACGCCTCGGTCCGTATCAGGCACACCTGGCGGCCGGGGTGTATCAACTGATGCAAGAGGGGTACGCCGACGGCGGCGACCTGCCCGAGCTCGACACCTGGCGCAGGCACTTTGAAACCGATGCCGAATATGACCCGGCGCTGTGCTTCATCGCCCACGACGCCGAAGGCCTGGTCGGCGTGGCCCAGTGCTGGACCAGCGCCTACATCAAGGACCTGGTGGTGCACCCCCGCGCCCAGGGCCAGGGCATTGGCCGGGCCTTGCTGTTGCATGCATTCGAGGTGTTCCGCCAGCGCCGCGAGGGTTTCGTCGACCTCAAGGTGCGCGAAGACAACCTGCTGGCCCGCGAGCTGTATGCCAGCGTCGGCATGACCCTGGTCCGCCGCGAACCGCTGCCCACTGCGCTACCCGCCCTGCCCTAGTCGCTGGCCGGCGCCGGGCAGGGGCCATCACTTGGCCGCGATTTTCATCGGCGCCGCCTCAGGCATACTCCGGGGAACCGCCAACCCAGGGAGCCCCCCGGCATGAAAACCATCACCTTGAGCGCTATCCTCCTGACCGCCCTTGCCGCCCAGGCCCACGCCTCCAGCAGCGAGGCCTGGGCCGCCCTGGACAAGGCCGTGGTCGCCAGCTGCACCCAGGCCAGCGGGCTGAAAAAACCGAAAGCGGTCGGCACTGCCGCGCAATTCGATGACCGGGTGGGCTATGTCGCCTTACTCCTTCAAGGCCAGTACCCGCAACCGCATATGAAGGGCCAAACCGGCACCGAGCTGTGCCTGTACGACAAGCAGCACAAAACTGCCTACGTCACCGAGTGGGACTCGATCCGCCCCGCCCTGCCGCGTAAATGAATGGCGCATAACTTGCTTCATGACTGGCTTTACGGTGTCCACCGCGCCCTTCCTGGCGGGCACCCGGGCCGATCAACCATGGCTTTTTTCGCACAATGAATACATCGTTTTCCTGCGTCGGCTGCGGCAAGTGCTGCACCGACCATCACGTGCCCCTGACCCTCGCCGAAGCCCGCCAATGGGCGGCTGACGGCGGTCAGGTGATTGTTCTGGTGGAGGGGTTTCTCGGCAACGGCCTGGGCCTTCCCGCCCCGCAACGCGAGCATGCGCAACGGCGTTCCTGCGTGGTCCGCAGCGGCACTGCCGAAGCCTATGTGGCCATCACCTTCGCCGCCTACAACGTCGGCCCGTGCCGGAATCTTGACGAAGACCAGCTGTGCCGCATCTACCAGCGCCGGCCGCTGGTGTGCCGTATTTACCCGATGGAGATCAACCCCCATATCCCGCTGCAGCCCCAAGCCAAGGAATGCCCGCCTGAATCCTGGGAACAAGGGCCGGCGCTGATCGTCGGTGGCGAACTGGTGGACCAGGAGCTGATTGAGCTGATCCGCCGCTCACGCCAGGCCGACCGTGACGATATCCGCAGCAAGGAAGCGATTTGCGCGCTGTTGGGAATTCGCACCACCGCGCTCAAGGGCGATGGTTTCACCGCCTACCTGCCGGAAATGGCGGCCCTGGCCCAAGCGATCGACCAGGTCCAGGCCCGGCCCCTGGCGGCGGCCGGCACAGCGTGGCTATTCCATGTCTCGGGCGACGACATCGCCGGCCAGGTGCAGGCCGCCGGGGCGCAGGTGGCGACCGAGGCGCCGCTCAACTACGCGTTTATTTCCCTGCGGGCGGCGTAACTGCCCACCCGGCAGACACCGGCTAGCTGCGCTTGTGCCAGAACTCATGGGCCAGCTGTTGCAGGTCCCCGGCCAGCGCCGCCACATCCCCGGAGTTGATATGGCTCTGCTGGCCGGCGCTGACGGTGGCATCACAGGCATTGCGGATGCCGCTGATATTACGGTTGATGTCTTCGCTGACCGCGCTTTGCTCTTCCACCGCCGCCGCGATCTGCAGGCTCATCTCGGTAATCTGATTGACCCGCTGGCTGATGCCGTCCAGGGCCACGGCGGCGCGCTGGGTCTGTTCGACACTGTTCTGTGCATGCTCGCTGCTCTGCAACATCACCTGCACCGCATCCCGGGCACCGTTTTGCAGGGTGCTGATCATGCGCTGGATTTCATTGGTCGAATCCTGGGTGCGCTGGGCAAGGCCGCGCACCTCATCGGCCACCACGGCAAAACCGCGCCCCTGTTCACCGGCCCGGGCCGCTTCGATGGCCGCATTCAGGGCCAGCAGGTTGGTTTGCTCGGCGATGCTGCGGATCACGTCCAGCACCCCGGATATGTCGCTGCTGTGGTTTTCCAACTGGTGAATCACCTCGGTGGCCCGCACCAGTTCGCTGGCCAGGAGCAGTACCGCGCTTCGGCTTTCGCCCACCAGATGATGGCCGGCACGGGTTTCGCCCTCTGCCTGATCCGCGGCCTGGGACGCCTGCTGGGCATGATTGGCGACCTCGGCGACGCTGGCGGCCATCTGATGGATCGCCGCCGCCACCTGGTCGGTTTCCGCCTGTTGTTCCAGGGTGCTGCTGTGGCTGCTGTGCAAATGCTCCACCAACTCGGCCGCATGCCCGGCCAGCCGCTGGGACGCATCGCCGATCCGCCCGACCACCGCACCGACCTGGGCTTCCAGCATGTGCAGGGCGAACCCGATCTGGCCGAAGGCATCACTGCGACCGGTGTAGATGCCTTGGCTCAAGGGGTTATCGGCAATCTGCCGGGCACGGGCGCTCAGTTGATCCAGGGGTTTGAGCAGCAGGCAGATGCCCAGGGCACTCAGGCCGCAGCCCGTCGCCACGGCCAGGCCGTGAGACCATACGGAAGGCGGCATAAGAACGGTCGAGGCAAGGAAGCTGGCCATAAATGCGCCACTGACCAGGGCCCAGAGCTTGAGCTTGACCCCCAGCGCCGGCAGCCGTCGCCATAACGGTGAACGCGGGCTGCGCAGTTGGGCATAGGCCGCTTCGGCGGCATCGATTTGCCGAACCGTGGGCTTGGTGCGCACCGACTGATATTCAACCGCCTGACCGTCGCGGGTCACCGGGGTGACGTAGGCGCTGACCCAATAGTGATCGCCGTTCTTGCAGCGGTTCTTCACCAGGCCCATCCATGAACGACCGGCCTTGAGGGTTTGCCACATATGGGCGAACGCCGCAGACGGCATGTCCGGGTGACGCATCAGGTTATGGGGCGAGCCCAACAATTCGTCTCGATCGTAGCCGCTGATTTCGATGAAATCAGGGTTGGCGTAAGTGATGGCGCTCGTCAGATCGGTGGTCGACAGGATGTTCACATCAGGGGCGAAGTCCACATTTCGCCCGGTAACTGGAAGGTTGATCTTCATGGAGAGCGCGCTCGGATTGTTGGGATAGAGTCGGCAGGGCTGCTGACTCTAAGCGCACTGATCCCACAAATACTGATCCAGCTCACGTTTGTATCATTTAGCCATCATTGCCGCTAAGAAGCGCAAATATGACCAACTCGGCAGGCATCGCGCGATCAGCGCTTGCCCATCGAGCGACGGGTGCCGGGAGGCGCTGCACCGGGAGTCTTGGTGTGGCCATTGGTAGCGCCGCCCTTGTACCAGGGCTGATTGGCATTTTTGGCCTGGGCAAACTCGGAAGGCTTGAACGGAAACTTGAACGCGGCGATCGCCGGTTTGTCTTCGGTGTCAACGGTGGTTGGCTCGACAACCTGGTCGTCGCTCACAGCGTCGGACACAGGCGGTTGTGTAGGGGAATTCATGGAAGCTCCGGAGAGGTGAAATGGCCGGGGACAGGCCACAGACGGCGGCAGTATACCTGTGCGTCTCAGATCTTTAACCTGACAAGACACGAATGGTCAGCCATTACTGACAGCGCTGTCAGTTAGCCGTCACCTTGCTGACTGGGTTGGCCGGCTATAAGTGAGGCACTGATACTGGCCCCTCCTCCCGATCCCATTGCCCCGGCGCTCTATCCCATGCGGAAACCCAAAAGAACAGTCGTGATCCTAGGCGTCGTTGTCGTACTGGTTGCCGGTGGGCTGTGGCTGCTGAACAAGCCGGCCGCCCACAAACTGGCGGCCCCCACCGCGATCCCGGTGCGGGTCGTCGAAGTGGTGCAAAAGGACGTACCGCGTCACACCAGCGGTATCGGCTCGGTGCTGTCGCTGCACAGCGTGGTGATCCGGCCCCAGGTCGACGGCATCCTGACCAGGCTCCTGGTCAAGGAAGGGCAACTGGTCAAGGCCGGCGACCTGCTGGCGACCATCGACGACCGCTCGATCCGCGCCAGCCTCGACCAGGCCCGGGCGCAACTGGCGGAAAACCAGGCGCAGTTGCAGGTGGCCCAGATCAACCTCAAGCGCTACAAATTGCTGACGGTGGATGACGGGATTTCGAAACAGACCTATGACCAGCAGCAAGCCCTGGTCAACCAGCTCAAAGCCACTGCCCAGGGCAATCAGGCCGCCATCGACGCCGCCCAGGTCCAGCTTTCCTACACCCAGATACGCTCCCCGGTCACCGGCCGCGTGGGTATTCGCACCGTGGATGAAGGTAACTTCCTGCGCATGAGCGATACCCAGGGCCTGTTCTCAGTGACCCAAATCGACCCGATTGCCGTGGAGTTTTCGCTGCCACAGCAAATGCTGCCGACCCTGCAGGGCCTGATCAAGGCCCAGGACCCGGCGGCGGTCAAAGTCTTTATCGGCGCCGACAGCACCAGCGGCGACCTGCTGGGCGAAGGCCACCTGACCCTGATCGACAACCAGATCAACGCCAACACCGGCACCCTGCGGGCCAAGGCCGAGTTCGCCAATGACCAGCAGAAGCTCTGGCCCGGGCAACTGGTGACGATCCAGATCCAGACCGCCCTCGACAAAAATGCCCTGACCGTACCGCCCACGGTGGTGCAGCGCGGCCTCGACCAGCACTTCGTGTACCGGGTACAGGGCGACAAGGTGGAAGTGGTGCCGGTGCAGATGCTTTATCAGGACAGTGGCCTGAACATCATCCAGGGCGTGCAGGCCGGGGATGTGCTGGTCAGCGACGGCCAATCCCGGCTCAAGCCGGGCTCCCAGGTGCAGGTGCTCGGCGATCCGCCCCAGGTGGTGCAAGCCGCTGACGCGGAGCTCAAGCCATGAAGGGCCACGGTTCGGTCTCAGCCTGGTGCGTCGACCATCCGGTCGCCACCGTCCTGCTGACCTTCGCCCTGGTGCTGGTGGGCTTGATCGCCTTTCCGCGCCTGCCCATCGCGCCGCTGCCGGAAGCCGAGTTCCCGACCATCCAGGTCTCGGCCACCCTGCCCGGCGCCAGCCCCGACACCATGGCCTCGTCGGTGGCCACGCCCCTGGAAGTGCAGTTCAGCGCCATCCCCGGCATGACCCAGATGACCTCGAGCAGCGCCCTGGGCTCATCCCTGCTGACCTTGCAGTTCACCCTGAATAAAAGTATCGACACCGCGGCCCAGGAAGTTCAGGCGGCGATCAACACCGCTGCCGGCAAACTGCCCAAGGACATGCCGACCCTGCCGACCTGGAAGAAGGTCAACCCCGCCGACAGCCCGGTGCTGATCCTCAGCATCAGTTCGACCCAGATGCCCGGCACCGAACTCAGCGATTACGCGGAAACCCTGCTGGCACGCCAGATCAGCCAGATCGACGGTGTCGGGCAAATCAACATCACCGGGCAGCAACGGCCGGCGATCCGGGTCCAGGCTTCAGCCGACAAGCTGGCAGCCATTGGCCTGACCCTGGCCGATATCCGCCTGGCGATCCAGCAAACCAGCCTCAACCTGGCCAAGGGTGCGCTGTACGGCGAATCGAGTATTTCCACGCTGTCGACCAACGACCAGTTGTTCCACCCCGAGGAGTACAGCCAGCTCATTGTTTCCTACAAGGATGGCGCGCCGGTGCACCTCAAGGATGTGGCGCGGGTGGTCAGTGGCCCCGAGGATGCCTATATCCAGGCCTGGTCCGGCGACCAACCGGGGGTCAACCTGGTGATTTCGCGCCAGCCGGGGGCCAATATCGTCGAGACCGTGGACCGGATTCAGGCTGCCCTGCCGGGTCTTGAAGCCATGCTTCCGGCGTCGGTCCAGGTCAAGGTGCTGATCGACCGCACTCAGACCATTCGCGCCTCCCTGCACGAAGTGGAGATCACCCTGCTGATCGCGGTGCTGCTGGTGGTCGCGGTGATGGCGCTGTTCCTGCGCCAATGGTCGGCGACCCTGATTGTCTCGGCCGTGCTGGGGGTGTCGCTGATCGCCAGTTTTGCCCTGATGTACCTGCTGGGGTTCAGCCTGAACAACCTGACCCTGGTGGCGATCGTGGTGGCCGTGGGCTTTGTGGTGGACGACGCCATCGTGGTGGTGGAGAACATCCACCGCCACCTGGAAGCCGGCGACGGCATGCGCGAGGCGGCTATCAAGGGCGCCGGCGAGATCGGCTTTACCGTGGTTTCCATCAGCTTCTCGCTGGTGGCGGCGTTTATTCCGCTGCTGTTCATGGGGGGCGTGGTCGGGCGCCTGTTCAAGGAATTCGCCCTGACGGCCACCAGCACCATCATGATTTCGGTGGTGGTGTCCCTGACCCTGGCCCCCACTCTCGCGGCCCTGTTCATGCGTGCCCCGGTGCATGAGGCACATGCCAAGCCGGGGTTCGGCGAACGCCTGCTGGCCCTTTATGAGCGCGGCCTGCGCCGGGCCCTGGCCCACCAGAAGCTGATGCTGGGGATTTTCGCCCTGACCCTGGCCATGGCCGTGGTCGGCTACATCTTCATTCCCAAGGGCTTCTTCCCGGTGCAGGACACCGGTTTCGTCCTCGGCACCACCGAAGCCGCTGCGGATATCTCCTACCCCGACATGGTGAAAAAACATCAGGCACTGGCCGAGATCGTGGCGGCTGACCCGGCAGTAGCGGCCTTCTCCCATTCGGTCGGGGTCTCGGGCAGCAACCAGACCATCGCCAACGGCCGGTTCTGGATCGCCCTGAAAAAACGCAGCGAGCGCGACGTGTCCGCCAGCGCCTTTATCGACCGGATCCGTCCGCAGCTGATGAAAATCCCCGGGGTCGTGCTCTACCTGCGCGCCGGCCAAGACATCAACCTCAGCTCCGGCCCGAGCCGCGCCCAGTACCAATACGTACTCAAGAGCAACGACGGCCCGACATTGAGCACCTGGACCCAGCGCCTGACGGAAAAACTGCGCAGCAACCCGGCCTTCCGCGATATTTCCAACGACCTGCAACTGGGCGGCAGCATTACCCATATCAATATCGACCGAGTCGCCGCCGCCCGCTTCGGCCTGACCGCCAGCGATGTCGACGAGGCCCTGTACGATGCCTTCGGCCAACGACAGATCAACGAGTTCCAGACCGAGATCAACCAATACAACGTGATCCTCGAACTCGACACCCGCCAGCGCGGCAAAGCCGAGAGCCTCAACTACTTCTACCTGCGCTCGCCCCTGAGCGGGGAGATGGTGCCGCTCTCGGCCCTGGCACGCTTCGATGCGCCGACCATCGGCCCGCTGTCGATCGCCCATGACGGCATGTTCCCGGCCGCCAACTTGTCGTTCAACCTGGCCCCTGGCGTGGCCCTGGGCGATGCGGTGATCCTGCTCAACCAGGCCAAAACCGAAATCGGCATGCCGGCAGCCATCAGCGGCAACTTCCAGGGCGCGGCCCAGGCCTTCCAAAGTTCCCTGGCCAGCCAGCCCTGGCTGATCCTGGCGGCGCTGGTGGCGGTGTACATCATTCTCGGGGTGCTCTACGAGAGCTTCGTGCACCCGCTGACCATCATCTCGACCCTGCCCTCTGCCGGCCTGGGGGCGCTGATGATGCTCTGGCTGCTGGGCCAGGACTTTTCGATCATGGCCCTGATCGGACTGGTGCTGCTGATCGGCATCGTCAAGAAAAACGGCATCCTGATGATCGACTTCGCCCTGGACGCCCAACGCCGTGGCGGCCTGCCCCCTGAAGAGGCGATCTACCAGGCCTGTATCACCCGATTCCGGCCGATCATCATGACGACCCTGGCCGCCCTGCTCGGCGCCCTGCCGCTGATGCTCGGCTACGGCACCGGCGCCGAGCTGCGCCAGCCACTGGGGATTGCCGTGGTCGGCGGGCTGCTGGTGAGCCAGGCGCTGACCCTGTTCACCACTCCGGTCATATACTTGTGGCTCGAGCGGCTCTTCCATCGGCCCAAACCAGCCCCGGTGCTGGCGACCACTACCTGAGGCGGGGTCATGCGCGTTCTGATTATCGAAGATGAAGAAAAAACCGCGGATTACCTGCACCGCGGCCTGACGGAACAGGGTTACACCGTGGACCTGGCACGCGATGGCGTCGAAGGCCTGCATCTGGCCCTGGAAAGCGATTACGCGGTGATCGTGCTCGACGTGATGCTGCCGGGCCTCGACGGCTTCGGCGTATTGCGCGCCCTGCGCGCGCGCAAGCAGACCCCGGTGATCATGCTCACCGCCCGCGAGCGGGTCGAAGACCGGATCAAGGGCCTGCGCGACGGCGCCGACGATTACCTCGGCAAGCCGTTTTCCTTCCTCGAACTGGTGGCCCGCCTGCAGGCGCTGACCCGTCGCAGCGGCGGCCATGAGCCGGTGCAGGTCAGCATCGCCGACCTGTGGATCGACCTGATCAGCCGCAAGGCCAGCCGCGCCGGAACCCGCCTCGACCTGACCGCCAAGGAGTTCTCGCTGCTCAGCGTACTGGCCCGGCGCCAGGGCGAGATCCTGTCGAAAACCGCGATTGCGGAAATGGTCTGGGACATCAATTTCGACAGCGACGCCAACGTGGTCGAAGTCGCGATCAAGCGCCTGCGGGCCAAGCTCGACGGGCCTTTCGAGGAGAAACTGCTGCACACCATCCGCGGCATGGGTTACGTGCTGGAGAGCCGCGGTGTCCAGTAACAGCATCGCCCTGCGCCTGAGCGGCATGTTCACCTTGGTGGCGTTACTGGTGTTCGTGCTGATCGGCGGCGCGCTGTACCAGCAGGTGGACAAGGGCCTGGGCCTGTTGCCCGAGGCCGAACTGGATGCGCGCTACAGCGTGCTGGAGTCGGCGCTGACGCGCTATGGCACCCCCGAGCACTGGGCCAAGATCAACGCCAAGCTCAAGCTGCTCAGCGAAGAAGACAAGCGCATTCGATTCTGGGTGGTCAGCGGTGACGCCCACTACGAGTACGGCGACCCGGATGCACAGGTCCGCGAACTGGCCCTGGGGCCCCTGGGCATGCGCGACCTGAATCTGGCCGAGCACCCATACCCGCTGAAAGTGCTGGTCAGCCAGTTACCGGCCAAGGACCAGCGTCCGCCCCTGCGCTTTCTGATCGCCATCGACACCGAGACCTTTTACCAAACCCAGCACCAACTGCTGATGGCCCTGATCAGCCTGGCCATTGTCGGCGTGTTGCTGGCGTCGGCATTGGGTTACTGGGTGGCGCGGATCGGCCTCAAGCCGTTGATTAAACTGTCCCAGGAGGCCCAGCGCCTGGCCCCGCCACGGCTGACCGGACGCTTGCAACTGTCACCACTGCCGCCGGAGTTGAGCCAGTTCGTCAACTCCTTCAACTCGACCCTGGAACGGGTCGAGCAAGCCTATACAAGGCTTGAGTCGTTCAATGCCGACGTGGCCCACGAACTGCGCTCGCCCCTGACCAACCTGATCGGCCAGACCCAGGTGGCCCTGACCCGGGGACGTTCGGCGGAGCATTATTTCGAGGTCCTGCAATCGAACCTGGAAGAGCTCGAGCGGTTGCGCTCGATCATCAACGACATGCTGTTCCTGGCCAGCGCCGACCAGGGCAGCAAGGCCACCAAACTCACCGCCACCTCCCTGGCCAGCGAAGTGGCGACCACCCTCGACTACCTGGATTTCATCCTCGAAGACGCCCAGGTCAAGGTCGAAGTCAGCGGCGACGCCCAGGTCTCGATCGAAATCGCCCACCTGCGTCGCGCCTTGATCAACCTGCTGAGCAACGCCGTACAGCACACCGCCCCCGGCCAGATGATCCAGGTGCGGATCGAGGTTCAGGAACACCAGGTGGCAATCGCCGTCAGCAACCCTGGCCAGGGCATTGCCAACGAACACCTGCCGCGCCTGTTCGAGCGGTTCTATCGGGTCGACGCCTCGCGCAGCAACAGCGGCGCCAACCATGGCCTGGGGCTGGCCATCGTCAAGGCCATCGCCCTGATGCATGGCGGCGATGTGTTCGTGCGCAGTAACGCGGGCATCAATACCTTTGGCATTTACCTGCCGGTCTAAGCCCCCCGCCCCAGGGGGCGACGCCGCTGCCTTTACAGAAAAACCACAGCCACTGTTGTTTTTTCGGTAACAGTCCTTATCCTGTTCAGCTCTTTTTCCGAGCGCCTCAGCCCTATATTTTTGTCGCACCGAATTTGACTTGCTCTGCAAGAAGGTCTTCAGAAATGTCCAACGTCATGGGTATTGCCAGCGCATTTGTTTTGTCTTCCCTGTTCGTCGCCCCACTGGCGATGGCCGAAGAGTCCCAGGCATTCGCCGCGCGCAACGCGGCACGTGCAGAGGCCTTCCAGGAAGCGCAAGTGGCCCTGGCTGCCCAGCAGAAAAATGCCGAACAAGCCCAGAAAGTAACGGCCGAGCACAGCCAGGCCGACTCGCAGAAAGACAGCTGATCCGCATTACCGACTCGTTTCCCTCGACAATTTCTCCGCTTGTAACCCCGGAGTGAGTTGTCTTAAAGCCGCTGCCTTCAGCGGCTTTTTTTTGCCATCAGAATGCGCCCATGGAGGGCGTATTCCACAGAACAAGCAGCACCGAATCCACAATAAAAAATGACCGTTATCCACCTCAAGGAGCTCCATCCCGATGCAGACACCCTTCATTTTCACCCCGCTATTCATTGCATTGGCTGCAACGATCTGCAGCCAGGGCCAAGCCGCCGAAGCGCCGCCGGCCGAAGGCTTTGTCGAGGGCTCAAGCCTCAAGCTCAACGCTCGCAACTACTACATGAACCGCAATCGGCATCAGCAAAACGATGACAACATCGAATGGGGCCAAGGTTTCCTGGGGATTTTCGAGTCCGGCTATACCCAGGGCACCGTCGGTTTCGGCATCGATGCCAATGCCATGCTCGGGTTGAAACTCGACGGCGGTGGCGGCACGGACGGCTCGAGCATCCTGCCCATCAGCGATGGCAACGGCAAAGCGCCGGGGTCGTTCTCGACGGCGGGGGCGACCTTGAAAATGCGCGCCTTCGACACCGAACTCAAAGCCGGTGACCTGTTCCTGAATAACCCGGTGATCGCCGGCGGCCAGAGCCGGATGCTGCCGCAGACCTTTCGTGGCGTGAGCCTGAGCAATCACAGTTTCGACGGTTGGCTGATCGAAGGGGGCCAGGCCAGCTTTACCAAGCCCTACAACCAGAGCGGACACAAACGCATCGGCACGTCCTATGGTTCGCTGCGCGATGGTGATGAATCCTTGCACCTGAACTGGATCGGCACCGCCTGGAGCGGCGTTCCAGGCCTGACCAGCAGCCTCTACGCCTCCGAGCTCAAGGACATCTGGAACCAGTACTACTACGACCTGGACTACACCTACGCGGTGAATGAGCTGGTCAGCCTCAACCCGGGCCTGCACGTCTACCACACCCAGGACACCGGCCAGGCGCTGCTGGGCTCCATCGACAACAACACCTACAGCCTGCACTTCACCGTCGGCGTGGGTAACCACAGCGTTACGGCGGCCTACCAGCGGGTCAACGGCAACACGCCGTTCGACTACATCAGCCAGGGCGACAGCATCTACCTGGACAACTCGCAGCAGTATTCGGACTTCAACGGCCCCAACGAACGTTCGTGGAAGCTCAAGTACGCCTATGACTTTGTCGGCCTGGGCCTGCCGGGCCTGACGTCGGCGGTGTCCTATTCCCGGGGTGAGCTGGACCTGACCAAGGCTGATCCCGAGAGCCGCGGCTATGCCAGCTGGTACAGCGCCGATGGCAAGCACGCCAAACACTGGGAACGCGATATCGACCTCAAGTACGTGGTGCAAAGCGGCTCGGCCAAGGACCTGGCGCTGCGCCTGCAATGGGCGACCAACCGCGGCGGCAACGGGTATGGCGAGCTGGATAACGACACCGATGAGTACCGGGTGATCGTCGACTACCCGCTAAATATCTTCTGAACACCTAAAAAACCGGAGGCCAGCGTCATTGCTGGCCTTTTTTTTGCGTGTGGCTGGGCAAACGCCAAGGCAATGACGACTCTCTGTCACTCTGCTAGCGGCCTCCTTCCCCGTCCGCCAGCAGAAGCCAGAAACATGCGTGCACACAGTGCGACTCCTTCACGCCCGCCCCCCAGCCAATCCGAGTGGATGCTGCTGGCCGGCAGTTCCCTGACGGTCATCGCCATCCTGTGCATCGTGACCTACCTGCTGATCCGCGAACACGGCAGCGCCAAGTTGGTCGCGGTGCGCTCGGCCACGAACATCGTGCAATTGATCGATGCCGACGTGGAGCACAACGTCGAGCTCTACGACATCTCCCTGCGTGGCCTGATCGAAGCCACCCGCCTCAAGGACCTGGCCGGGGTTCCGGCCGATGTGCGCCACCGGGTATTGTTCGATCGCGCCACCACCATGCCGCACAAGGGCGACATCCTGCTGCTGGACAACAAAGGCGACGTGGTGGCCGACTCAGCCTCGGTCATACCGCGCACAGACAATTTCGCCGACCGCGAATACTTTCAAGTGCATGTCGACAACCCAGACCCGCAGATGATGATCAGCCGCCCGTTCCGCAGCCGCAGTGCCGAACAGGATTGGCGCATCAGTTTCAGCCGTCGCTTGTCGTCCGAGCAAGGGGAGTTTCTCGGGGTGGCCGAGGCGGCCATGCGCCTGGATTACTTCAATGCGCTGTTCAAGACCCTGAGTGTCGGCCGTAATAGCTCGGTGAACCTGATCAGCAGCGACGGTTTTCTGTTGGCTCAGCAACCGCCCCTGGGCGACGACCTGATCGGCCGCGACTTCAGCAATCGACCGAACTTCATGCGCATTCTCAAGGAAGGCAACGGCAGCTTCAGCAGTGTTTCCAGTGTCGACCACAAGGCCCGGCTGTACACCTTCTCTCAAGTCGGCCAGTTGCCGCTGATCGTGATTGTTGCCCTCTCCACCGACGAAGTGTTCGCCGCCTGGCGCCGTACCGCCCTGGTGGTCAGCCTGGCCACCGGTATTTTGTGTATCGGCTTGCTGTGGCTGACCTGGCTGCTGCGCCGCGAACTGCGCCTGCGCCAGCGCGCCGAGCGGGAGCTGGAGCAACTGGCCGCCACTGACGGGCTGACCGGGCTGGCCAACCGCCGCGCCATGGACCAGACCCTGGCTCGCGAGTACTCAAGGGCCCAGCGTTCAGGCAACAACCTGTCGCTGCTGATGATTGATGTCGACCACTTCAAGGCCTTCAATGACCGCCACGGCCACCAGTTGGGCGATATCGCCCTGCGTGCGGTGGCCGATGTGATCGGCGGCGGCGTGCGCCGTCCTGCAGATCTGGCGGCACGCTATGGCGGCGAAGAGTTCGCAGTGATCCTGCCGGAAACCACCATGGCCGGCGCCTGCGCCCTGGCCGAGCAGATCCGCGCCGGCATCGAACAGTTGGCGCCGGTGGGCCAGAACGCCACGCCGCTGACGGTGAGTATCGGGGTCGGCACCTGGTCGGCGGGCCAGGACATCAGCCCGGAAAACCTGCTGCGCAACGCCGACAAAGCCCTATACCAGGCCAAATTCCATGGCCGTAACCGGGTGGTGGCCGACCTGGCCGCGAGCAGCCCGACGTCTGCGGCTGCCAGACTCTCGATGCCTGACTGACGGCCATAAAAAAAGGCCACCCGAGGGTGGCCTTTAAAAACAAAAGGAAAGAGAGTGTTACTTACACGGCCGCAACCGGACGCATGTAAGAGATCGGTGCAGTGCTGGCATCTTCGAAGGTCACGACTTCCCACGCATCTTTCTGTGCAATGAGTTTGCGCAGAAGCTGGTTGTTCAGTGCATGGCCCGACTTGAAGCCTTTGAACTCACCTATCAGGCTATTGCCCAGCAGGTAGAGGTCACCAATTGCGTCGAGGATCTTGTGCTTCACGAATTCGTCTTCATAGCGAAGGCCGTCTTCGTTCAGTACACCATCCGCGTCGACCACGATGGCGTTTTCCACGCTGCCGCCGAGTGCGAGGTTGTGCTTGCGCAGGTACTCGATATCACTCATGAAACCAAAGGTACGGGCGCGGCTGACTTCTTTTACAAACGAAGTGCTGGAAAAATCCACGCTTGCACTTTGGGTGCGGTCACGGAAAACCGGGTGATCGAAATCGATCTCGAAGCTCACCTTGAAACCGTCGAAAGGAACGAAAGTGGCGCGCTTGTCGCCGTCTTCCACTGTCACTTCGCGCAGGATACGAATGAACTTCTTGGCTGCGTCCTGTTCTTCCAGGCCGGCAGATTGAATCAGGAATACGAAGGGTCCAGCGCTACCATCCATGATTGGGACTTCGGACGCGGAGAGCTCGACGTAGGCGTTATCGATGCCCAGGCCGGCCATGGCCGAGAGCAAGTGCTCCACCGTGTCCACTTTGGTGTCACCGTTGACCAGCGTGGTCGACATAGTGGTTTCACCAACGTTTTCCGCGCGAGCAGGAATCTGCACCACAGGGTCCAGGTCGGCACGACAAAACACAATGCCGGTGTCTACAGGCGCAGGCTTGAGGGTCAGGTATACCTTCTCCCCGGAGTGCAGGCCTACACCTGTGGCACGGATAATATTCTTCAGGGTGCGTTGTTTAATCATGGCTTGGGCCGCTTCAGCGCAAATTGCGAACTGGTATCAACAAAGGCTGGCGATAATAGCAGACCAGACCTTTGCTGAACACCAATCACCCTAATACCCCTGATACATTCCATCAATCGGCCTGGCGACGCAGGAATGCCGGGATGTCCAGATAGTCCAGATCATCTTGCGGATTCAGCTTCGCCGCGGTCGCAGCGCTCGACTGAGCTTGATTGCGCATCACGGTTGGACGATCCAGGTCGCGGTAGTTCACCGACGGCAGCTCCTGACGCGAAGGCGCTGGTTGAGCCTGCGAAGCCATGGAGGTTTGCACGGTGTTGTCGATCACCTTCATCGGCTTCTCGATTTTCGCGCCCAGACCTGTGGCAACCACAGTCACGTGCAGCTCGTCGCGCATGTCCGGATCGATAACAGTACCGACCTTGACCATGGCGTGCTCGGAAGCGAAGGCTTCGATGATGCTACCCACGTCGGAGTACTCACCCAGGGACAGGTCAGGACCGGCGGTGATGTTCACCAGGATGCCGCGTGCACCTTGCAGGTTCACGTCTTCGAGCAACGGGTTGCGGATCGCCGCTTCGGTGGCTTCACGTGCACGGTTCGGACCGCTGGCGCAGCCAGTGCCCATCATCGCCATGCCCATTTCGCTCATCACGGTACGCACGTCGGCAAAGTCGACGTTGATCATGCCCGGACGTTTGATGATGTCGGAGATACCGCGAACGGCACCGGCCAGTACATCGTCAGCCTTGGCGAAAGCCGACAGCAGGCTGGCGTCCTTACCGAGGATGGTCAGCAGCTTCTCGTTGGGGATGGTGATCAGCGAGTCGACACTTTCCGACAGCAGGCGGATGCCTTCATCGGCGATCTGCATGCGCTTGCGACCTTCGAACGGGAACGGACGAGTCACGACAGCGACCGTCAGGATCCCCATTTCCTTGGCCACTTCGGCAATGATCGGCGCAGCACCGGTACCGGTACCGCCGCCCATGCCAGTGGTGATGAACACCATGTTGGTGCCCGCCAGAACCTCGGCAATGCGCTCGCGGTCTTCCAGAGCGGCCTGACGACCGACTTCCGGATTTGCGCCAGCACCCAGGCCCTTGGTCACGCCGGTGCCCAATTGCAGAATGGTCCGCGCGCCGATGCTTTTCAGCGCCTGGGCATCAGTGTTGGCGCAGATGAACTCGACGCCTTCAATGTTGCTCTTGACCATGTGATTGACCGCGTTGCCGCCGCCACCGCCAACACCAATAACCTTGATTACCGGGCTTTGCGGGATGTTGTCTACGAGTTCGAACATTTTCCCTCTCCTTTCATTTCTCTAGTTTTTTCGCCTACTGCCTACTGCTTTGTTGCGTGCCGCTTGAAACGTGTCGCTTGAAACCACTGCTTAGAAATTGCCTTGTACCCAGCTCTTGATGCGATCGAGCAAGGCGGCCTTGGGTTCTTCATTGCTGTAGCTGTCGCGGCTGCCGATGCCGGAGAACGAAATCCCGTCGGACTGTTTCTGCAGCCCGTACAGCAGCAAGCCGACGCCGGTGGAATAGATCGGGTTGCGCACCACGTCGGACAGGCCCTTGACGGTGTGCGGCACGCCCAGGCGAACCGGCATGTGGAAAATCTCTTCGGCCAACTCGACCGCGCCTTCCATCTTCGAGGTACCGCCGGTCAGCACGATGCCGGCCGGGATCAGGTCTTCGTAGCCGCTGCGACGCAGTTCAGCCTGGATCAGGGTGAACAGCTCGTCGTAGCGCGGTTCGACCACTTCGGCCAGGGCCTGGCGCGACAGCTCGCGCGGCGGACGGTCGCCGACACTTGGAACCTTGATGGTTTCACCGGCACCGGCCAGCTTGGCCAGGGCGCAGGCGTAGCGGATCTTGATTTCTTCGGCGTACTGGGTCGGGGTACGCAGCGCCATGGCGATGTCGTTGGTCACCTGATCGCCGGCAATCGGGATCACTGCGGTATGCCGGATCGCGCCTTCAGTGAAGATCGCGATGTCGGTGGTACCGCCACCGATGTCCACCAGGCACACGCCCAGCTCTTTCTCATCATCGGTCAGCACCGAGTAGGCCGAGGCCAACTGCTCGAGAATGATGTCGTCAATTTCCAGACCGCAGCGACGCACGCACTTTTCGATGTTCTGTGCCGCATTGACCGCGCAGGTCACCACGTGCACCTTGGCTTCCAGGCGAACGCCGGACATGCCCAGGGGCTCACGTACGCCTTCCTGGTTATCGATCACGTAATCCTGCGGCAGGGTGTGCAAAACCCGCTGGTCAGCCGGAATCGCCACGGCCTGGGCCGCATCGAGAACCCGCTCGAGGTCGGCCGAGCTGACTTCACGATCACGAATCGCCACGATGCCGTGGGAGTTCAGGCTGCGAATGTGATTGCCGGCCACACCGACAAACGCCGAGTGGATGCGGCATCCAGCCATCAGTTGCGCTTCTTCGACGGCGCGCTGGATGGACTGCACGGTGGACTCGATATTCACCACCACGCCCTTCTTCAGGCCGCGGGACGGATGGGTACCGATACCGACGATTTCCAGCGTGCCATCGGCCCCGACCTCACCCACCAGCGCCACCACTTTGGAGGTGCCGATATCGAGACCGACGATCATTTTGCCGCTTTGCACATTTGCCATGGTCCTGCCTCTTCTTAATTCTTCGCGACGGCGGGTTGGGCCGTCGTGGGCGCTACAGGTTCCCGCCAGCCGACGGCCAGGCCGTTGGCGTAGCGCAGATCGATGCGCGCAATGTTCGTAATCTGTTCTTTCAGCGTTTTTTCATAAATGGCAATAAAGCGGCGCATCTTCTCCACCAGATGATCGCGGCCCAGCAACAACTCGATACCCGGGCCCGCACTGCCGGCCCCGGTCGTCAGGAACCAGCTGCCGCGCTCACGCAGCTCCAGACGAGCGATCGAGAAGCCCATCGGTCGCAGCATCTGACTCAACACCTGATACTGCTGCATCACTTGCTGCTGGGCCCGCTGCGGGCCGAACAACTGCGGCAAGTGTTCGTAGTTGGCCAATTCACGCGGCGTAAACGCCTGGCCCTGGTTGTTCAACAACGCCTCGTCGCCCCAACGGGCCACGGGCAGTTGCTCCTCCAGGCGGATAACCACCTGGTCCGGCCAGACGCGACGTACCTCGGCATGTGCGATCCATGGCATCTGCTCCAGCTCGGTACGCATGCTGGCCAGGTCAATGGTGAAGAAGCTCGCCGCCACGTAAGGCGCGATCCGCTGCTGCACCGCTTGCTGGCTGATGTAACTCAGGTCGCCCTGGACCGCGACCTTGGTGATCGGCCGGTCCGCATAAGGCAACAGGCGCTGCGCGCCTTCGTAAGTGCCAAAACCCAACGCCACCAGCAGCACCGGCCAGAACAGGGCCTTGAGGAAGCCGAAGTTGGCTTTGGGCAGGCGCACCGACATCGGCTCTTTAGCCACCATTCGGCTGGCACCCCGCGGCACCGGCTTGCGGCCGGGTGCGGGTGGCTGATGACGTAGCGATGCGCCTTGCATGGACTTAACCTCGCGCCTCTTCGTGACTGGCAACGCTCGCCGCCAGGATCGCCAATACCAATTGCTGGAAATCCAGGCCGGCCGCCCGAGCCGCCATCGGCACCAGGCTGTGATCGGTCATGCCAGGAGCCGTGTTGACCTCCAGGAACCAGAACTGCCCGTCGGCGTCCTGCATCACATCAGCACGCCCCCAACCGGCGATACCCAGCGCCTCGCAGGCTTTCGCCGTGAGGTCCATGAGCTCTTGTTCCTTGGCGCTATCGAGACCGCATGGGATCCGGTACTGGGTATCGGAAGCCACGTACTTGGCGTCGTAGTCGTAAAAAGTGTGGGGCGTGCCCAGGGCGATAGGAGGCAACACCTGGTCACGCAGCGTCGCGATGGTGAACTCCGGACCTTGAATCCATTGCTCAACCAAGACTTGCGAATCGTAGGTACTGGCCGCTTTCCATGCGTCGATCAACTCTGACGCGGAAGTCACCTTGGCCATACCGATACTGGAACCTTCATGAGCCGGTTTGACGATCAAAGGCAGGCCCAGTTCCGCCACAGCAGAAATACAGTCGGCTTCGCTGCTCAGCACGCTGTGGCGCGGAGTCGGAATACCCAGGCTGTGCCACACCTGCTTGGTGCGCAGTTTGTCCATGGCCAGGGCCGACGCGAGGATGCCGCTGCCGGTGTAAGGAATGCCCAGGCACTCCAGCAGGCCCTGCATGCTGCCGTCTTCACCGCCACGGCCGTGAAGAATGATAAAGGCGCGATCGATCTTCTCGTTCAGCAGGCGCTGCAGGAAGTCATCACCGACGTCGATGCCGAACGCATCGACACCGGCGCTTTGCAGGGCCTGGAGCACGGCATTGCCGGACTTGAGCGAGACTTCGCGCTCGGCGCTCTTGCCACCGAAGAGCACGGCGACGCGGCCGAAGGCTTGCGGCTCGATGGTCGAGAACAGGTTGGCGTAGGCGGCGGTCATTTCGACTTCCCCTGTACAGCAGCCACAGCACCGGCAAACAGCGGGCTGCTCAATAGTTTCGGCGCGAGGCCGCCGATATCACCGGCGCCCTGGCACAACAGAATGTCGCCGGCACGCAGCAACGGCTTGACCAGCGGCGCCAGGTCGACGCCACGCTCGATGTAGATCGGGTCCAATTGCCCACGCTGACGAATGCTGTGGCACAGCTGACGGCTGTCGGCCCCCGGGATCGGCTCTTCGCCGGCCGGATAGACTTCCATCAGCAGCAGTACGTTGGCGTCCGCCAGGACCTGCACAAAGTCGTCGTACAGATCACGGGTCCGGCTGTAGCGGTGCGGCTGGTAAACCATCACCAGACGACGCTCAGGCCAGCCACCACGCACGGCCTTGATCACGGCGGCCACTTCAGTCGGGTGGTGACCGTAATCGTCCACCAGCATCACGTTGCCGCCTTCTACCGGCAGCTCACCGTAGACCTGGAAGCGACGGCCCACGCCCTGGAAGCCCGAAAGGCCCTGGACAATGGCTTCATCGCTGACGCCTTCATCGCTGGCGATGCAGATGGTCGCCAGGGAATTGAGCACGTTGTGATTACCGGGCATGTTCACCGACACATCCAGTGGCGCCCGGTCGGGACGCAGCACGGTGAAGAAGGTCTGCATGCCTTGCTGGCGAACATTGATCGCCCGTACGTCGGCGTCTTCGCTGAAACCGTAGGTAACGGTCGGACGCTTGACCAACGGCAGGATCTCGCGAACCACCGGATCATCCAGGCAGACCACGGCCAAACCGTAGAACGGCAGGTTGTGCAGGAACTCGACGAAGGTTTTCTTCAGCTTGTTGAAGTCGCCGTCGTACGTTGCCATGTGATCGGCATCGATGTTGGTGACCACGGCCACCAGCGGTTGCAGGTGCAGGAAGCTGGCGTCGCTTTCATCGGCCTCGGCGATCAGGTAACGGCTGGTCCCCAGTTGTGCATTGGTGCCTGCTGCATTTAGCCGGCCACCGATGACGAACGTTGGGTCCAGGCCGCCAGCGGCAAACACCGATGCGATCAGGCTGGTGGTGGTGGTCTTGCCATGAGTACCGGCCACGGCGATGCCGTGGCGATAACGCATCAGCTCGGCGAGCATTTCGGCCCGCGGCACCACCGGGATCCGGCGCTCCAGGGCGGTGGCGACTTCCGGGTTGGAGGTGTTCACGGCACTGGACACCACCAGCACATCGGCACTGGCAGCGTTCTCGGCACGGTGGCCGATAAAGATCTGCGCACCGAAAGACTCCAGGCGCTCAGTGACCGGCGACGCCTTGAGGTCGGAGCCCGAGACTTGATAGCCCAGGTTCAGCAGCACTTCGGCGATCCCGCACATGCCCACGCCGCCGATACCGACGAAGTGAATACGACGGATGCGGCGCATTTCCGGCTGATGCATGGCTTTCTGGTTCTCAACCATGGGCCACCTCCAGGCAGATATCGACCACATTGCGGGTAGCATCGGGTTTGGCCAGGCGACGCGCGGCGTCGGCCATGTTGTTCAGTCGTTCCGGTTGCATCAAGACCTCTGTCAGGCGTGCGGCTAGATCCGCAGCACCAGTCGTTCTTTGCGGCATCAGGAAAGCAGCGCCTTCACGAGCCAAATAATCGGCATTGCGGGTCTGGTGATCGTCGATCGCGTGGGGCAAAGGCACCAGCATCGAGGGCAGACCGGCGGCAGCCAGTTCACTGACAGTCAGCGCACCTGCGCGACAAACCACCAGGTCGGCCCAGCCATAGGCTTGGGCCATGTCTTTGATAAAGGGCTGCACTTGCGCCTCGACACCAGCGACGCGATAGCGCTCTGCAGTCACTTCATCATGGTTTTTGCCGGCCTGATGAAACACCTCCGGACGCAGCTCGGCCGCGACCAGCGCCAGGGCTTCTGGCAGCAATTTATTCAACGGTTCCGCCCCCAGGCTTCCGCCCAGAATCAGCAACCGCGCCTTGCGTCCGGCCAGGTCCTGGCGCGGGGTATCGAGGAACAGCTCGCGGCGTACCGGATTGCCGGTGGTGCGCCGGCTGTCGGAGGCAGCAAAGGTGTCCGGGAAAGCTTCGCAGACTCGGGCAGCCAACGGCACCAGCAGCCGATTGGCGGTACCGGCGACGGCGTTCTGTTCGTGAACAATTACCGGCACGCCGGACAGTTTCGCCGCGACGCCGCCAGGGCCAGTCACATAACCACCAAAACCCAATACACAGACCGGCTTCAGTTGAGCAATGATTTTGCGGGCTTGGAGCACGGCCTTGATCAGCACGAACGGGGCCTTGAGCAGGGACAACTTGCCCTTGCCTCGCAGACCGGTGACGTTGATCAAATGCAACGGCAAACCGGCGCCGGGCACCAGTTCGTTTTCGATGCCACGCGGGGTCCCGAGCCAATGCACGGTGTAGCCACGGGCTTCGAACTCGCGGGCACAGGCCAGGGCCGGGAACACGTGGCCGCCGGTGCCGCCGGCCATGATCAGCACATTAGCGCCCATGGCTTGGCTCCTCGGCGAAGTCGCTCTCGCTGAACTCCATCTCCTCGCTGCCCAGGTGGGTTCGACTCTCCCACTCGATGCGCAGCAGCAAGCCCAGGCAGGCGCAGCAGATCACCAACGAACTGCCGCCATAACTGAGGAACGGCAGTGTCAGGCCCTTGGTCGGCAGCAGGCCGACGTTTACCCCGATATTGATCAGGAACTGACCAATCCACAGGAAAGCCAGGCCATACGCCACATAAGCGGCGAAAAATTGCTTGGCCTTCTCGGCCCACAAACCGATGTACATGGCGCGCACGCAAACGAATACAAACAGCCCGACGGTAGCCAGCGAACCGACCACGCCCAGCTCTTCGGCGAGTACCGAGAACACGAAGTCAGTGTGGGCTTCAGGCAGGTAGAACTGCTTCTGCACACTGTTGCCCAGCCCGACACCCAGCCACTCACCACGACCGAAGGCGATCAGCGCCTGGGTCAGCTGGTAACCGGAACCAAACTGGTCGGCCCAGGGGTCGGTGAAGGTAATCAGACGGGCCATCCGGTAGGGTTGGGCCTGGACCAGAATGGTCACCGCTGCCACTGCCAGCACCACCATCAAGGTGAAACGGAACAGGCCCACACCGCCGAGGAAGAGCATGGCCGCGGCCGCCCCCATCATGACCACGGTGGCACCGAAGTCGGGCTCCATCAGCAACAGGCCGGCCATGGGCAGGAGGACGATGAACGGCTTGAAGAAGCCCATCCAGCTTTCGCGCACTTCCTTCTGCCGCCGCACCAGATAACCGGCGAGGTAGATCACCACAAATACCTTGGCGATTTCCGAAGGCTGCACGTTGAAGAAGCTGAAGCCGATCCAGCGCATCGAGCCGTTGACCTCACGGCCGATACCCGGCAACAGCACCATCACCAGCAAACCAAAGGCACCAATCAGCATCAGCCAGCCCAGGCGCTGCCAGGTGGCGATCGGAATCATCATGGTCACGATGCACGCGCCCAGGCCGATCACCAGGTAAATCAGGTGGCGAATCATGTGATACAGCGGGTTGCCCGATTGCACTGCGGCTACTTCAGACGAGGCCGAGGTGATCATCACCAGGCCCAGGCCGAGCAAGGCCAGGCAGCCGGCGAGCATCGGGAAGTCGAGGTCGATACCGCGCCCGGTAATGATCGGCGACGGATAAGGCTTGATGATGTTCCCGAGGTTCATGCCAAGCCCTCCACAGCCTGGGCAAACAGCTGCCCACGCTCTTCGTAGTTCTTGAACATGTCGAAACTGGCGCACGCCGGCGACAGCAGCACCGCATCTCCAGGCTCGGCCAATGCGCGGCTGCGCTCGACCGCCTCGAGCAACGACTGCACCCGAACCAACGGCACCGCGTCGCCTATCGCTGCGGCAATCAATTCACTGTCACGGCCCATCAACACCACGGCCCGGCAGTTGGCGGCGACCGGATTGCGCAGGTCCTTGAAGTCGGCACCCTTGCCATCGCCACCGGCAATCAGCACCAGCTTGCCGCTGATATCCGAGCCCAGGCCTTCGATGGCCGCCAGGGCGGCACCGACGTTGGTGGCTTTGGAATCGTTGTAGTAGGCCACGCCGTCCAGGTCTCGTACCCACTGGCAGCGATGCTCAAGACCGGCAAAGGTCCGCAGGCTGGCGAGCATGGCATCGAAGGGCAGGCCAACCGCGTGCCCGAGGGCCAGGGCTGCCAGGGCATTGGACTGGTTGTGCGCGCCACGGATTTTCAGCTCGCTCACCGGCATCAGGTTCTGCAAGCCGAAGGCCAGGTACTTCTCGCCCTGCTCTTCACGCAGGCCGAACGCCTTGAAATCGGGCACGCCCAGACCGAAGGTCCAGCATGGCAAACCTTCGCCGATCAATGGCCGGGTCAGCGCATCCTGGCGGTTGAACACCACTTGCCGCGCGCCACGGAAGATCCGGTGCTTGGCCAGGTGATAGGCCGGCAGGCCGCTGTAGCGGTCCATGTGGTCTTCGCTGATGTTGAGCACGGTGGCCACTTCGGCGTTGAGCTGGTCGGTGGTTTCCAGCTGGAAGCTGGAGAGTTCCATGACGTACAGCTCGACATCGTTGCTGAGCAGGTCCAGCGCCGGAGTGCCGAGGTTGCCGCCCACGGCTACGCGTTTGCCCGCAGCAGCAGCCATTTCGCCGACCAGGGTGGTCACGGTGCTCTTGGCATTGGAACCGCTGATGGCGACGATCGGCGCCTTCGCGTTACGCGCGAACAGCTCGATATCACCGGACAGCTTCACGCCGCGGGCAGCCGCCGCTTGCAGGGCCGGGGTCGCCAAGGCCAGGCCGGGGCTCACGTAGAGCTCATCGGCGCGGCACAGGAACTCCACATCCAGCTCGCCACAACGCACATCCACCTGCGGGTAGTCACGGCGCAGCGTGGCCAGCTCCGGTGGATTTTCCCGCGTATCGGCCACGGCAAACGCCACGCCCCGGCTCGCCAGGAAGCGAACCAGGGACATGCCGCTCTTGCCGAGGCCGACAACGATGCGGAAGTGGTCAGAAGCGATCAGAGACACTCGTTCTACCTCAGCTTCAGGGTGGCAAGGCCGATCAACACGAGAATCACGGTGATGATCCAGAAACGGACGATCACTCGCGGCTCGGGCCAGCCCTTGAGTTCAAAGTGGTGGTGAATCGGCGCCATGCGAAATACGCGGCGACCGGTCAGTTTGAAAGAAGCAACCTGGATCACCACCGACAGGGTTTCCATCACGAACACGCCGCCCATGATGAACAGGACTATTTCCTGGCGGACGATCACGGCGATGGTGCCCAGGGCCGCGCCCAGCGCCAGTGCGCCGACGTCGCCCATGAAGACTTGTGCGGGGTAGGTGTTGAACCAGAGGAAGCCCAGGCCCGCACCGATCAACGCACCGCAGAACACAATCAACTCACCGGCGCCCGGCACGTAGGGAATCAGCAGGTATTCGGCGAATTTCACGTTACCCGACAGGTAGCAGAAAATGCCCAGCGCGCCGCCGACCATGACGGTCGGCATGATTGCCAGGCCATCGAGGCCATCGGTCAGGTTGACCGCGTTGCTCGAACCGACGATCACGAAATAGGTCAGGACCACAAAACCGGCGCCCAGCGGGATACTGATGTCTTTGAGCATCGGCAGGATCAGCGTGGTTTCCACCGCGCTAGGTGCCGTGACATACAGGAAAATCGCCGCGCCCAGGCCGAACACCGATTGCCAGAAATACTTCCAGCGGCTTGGCAGCCCCTTGGAGTTCTTCTCGATCACCTTGCGATAGTCGTCGACCCAGCCCACCGCGCCGAACAGCAGGGTCACGATCAGCACCACCCATACATAGCGGTTATGCAGGTCGGCCCACAGCAGGGTGCTGATACCGATGGCCGACAGGATCAGCGCGCCACCCATGGTCGGGGTGCCGGACTTGGACAAATGCGACTGCGGGCCGTCATTGCGCACCGACTGGCCGATCTGCAGGCTTTGCAGGGTCCGGATCATCCATGGCCCCAGGAACAGCGACAACGACAGCGCGGTCAGCACACCCAGGATCCCGCGCAGGGTCAGGTACTGAAAGACCGCGAAGCCTTTGTGGAACTGTTGCAGATACTCAGCCAGCAGCAGCAGCATTAATGTTTCTCCGTACTTGAACCGCACAAAGCCGCGACGATGTTTTCCATCACCGCGCTGCGCGATCCCTTGATCAAAATGGTGGTATTTGGGTCTTGCTCGACGTTCAGTGCCGCAATCAGATCGGCCTGGCTGGCGAAGTGGCGAGCGTGCTCACCGAAGGCGGAGACGGCATGCGCCATCAGCGGCCCGACCGCGTAGAGGGCCGACACTTTGCCGGCAGCGTATGCCCCTACATCACGGTGCCCCTGCTCCGCCCACTCGCCCAACTCGCCGATGTCTCCGAGCACCAGGACGGTGCGGCCGGAAAAGCCGGCGAGTATATCAACGGCGGCGCACATCGAGGTGGGGTTTGCGTTGTAAGTGTCATCAATGACCCGCATACCGTTTTTCGCCAATTGCGCGACGGTACGGCCCTTGACCGGCTGCACCGCATTCAAGCCGGTGGCGATGCCAAACAGGGAAATATCCAGGGCATGCGCGGCGGCGGCGGCGGCCAGGGCATTGGCCACGTTGTGCGTGCCCAACAGATTCAATTGCACCCGCTCCTGCCCCTTGGGACTGTGCAGGGTGAAGGCCGGGCAACCGCGGGCATCCAGGGCTACATCACTGGCGTGCAGGTCGGCGGCGCTATTGTTCAGGGCGAAGCTCAGCACCTGGTGATTACCGGCGCGGGCCTTCCAGATCGGGAATGCCTTGTCGTCGAGGTTGAGCACGGCGATGCCGGAAGCATCGAGCCCTTGCAGAATCTCGCCCTTGGCTTCAACGATTTTTTCCGGGCCGCCGAATTCACCAACGTGGGCCGTCCCGGCGTTATTGATCACGGCCACCTGAGGCTGGGTCATGGCCACGGTGTAGGCAATCTCGCCAATCCGCGAAGCCCCCAGTTCGATCACCGCCGCCGTGTGTTCCGGGGCCAGTTCCAGCAGGGTCAGCGGAGCGCCGAGGTCGTTATTCAAGTTGCCACGGGTCGCCAGCACGGGCCCGCGGGTGCGCAGGATACTGGCCAGCATTTCCTTGACCGTGGTCTTGCCGCTGGAGCCGGTAATGGCCACCACCGGTTTATCGAAGGCCGCACGGTTGAGTGCCCCCAACTGCCCCAGTGCGAGGCGCGTATCGCTGACCAGCAACTGCGGCAAGGTGCTGTCAGGCACCTCGCGTTCGACCAGTGCGCCGACTGCACCTTTGCTCGCAACATCGTTCAGGTAGTCATGGCCGTCGAACCGCGGACCGGTCAAGGCAATAAAGAGCTGCCCCGGCTTGATCGCCCGGCTGTCGATACTGACGCCATCAAAACTGCAATCCGCAGCAACCAGGCGCGCATTGAGTGCGGAGCTCAACTCACTGAGTTTCAGAGCCTTAAGCATGGGCCACCTCCCATGCAGTCAACGCCCTATCAGCCTCGACCAGATCGGAGAAGTCATGGCGCTCGCCCTTGATTTCCTGATAGTCCTCATGGCCCTTGCCGGCCAGGACCACCACGTCGTCCGCCGAAGCACTGGCGATCAACTTGGCAATGGCCTGTCCACGTCCCGCGACGAAATCGACCTTATCCACCGCACTGAAGCCGGCCCGGATATCGTCGAAGATCAGCGCCGGGTCTTCGGTACGCGGATTGTCGTCGGTCACCAGTACACCATCGGCCAGGCGCTCGACCACTTGCGCCATCAGCGGACGCTTGCCGCGATCGCGATCGCCGCCGCAACCGAACAGGCACAGCAGTCGTCCCTTGGCGTGCGGGCGCAGGGCCAGCAGGACTTTTTCCAGGGCATCCGGGGTATGGGCGTAATCGACCACGACCAGCGGCTGGGTGCCGCCACCCAGGCGCTGCATACGTCCGATCGGGCCCTCAAGCTTGGGCAGCACGCGCAGGATTTCGTCCAACGCATAATCCAGGCCGAGCAAGGCACCGACCGCAGCCAGTACGTTGCTCAAGTTGAAGCGCCCAAGCAGGGTGCTGCGCAAATGGTGCTCGCCTTGCGGGGTGACCAGGGTTGCGCGTACGCCGTCGTCGTCGAACTGCGCGTCTCGGCAGTACAGGTACGCCGAGCTGTCTTCAAGGCTGTAGGTGATCAATCGCGAGTCGTGTTTTTCAATCGCCAGTTGCCGACCGAACTCATCGTCGAGGTTGATCACCCGGCAACGCAGGTCGGACCAGCCGAAGAGCTTGGCCTTGGCCTCGCCATACGCCTGCATGGTGCCGTGATAATCCAGATGATCGCGGGACAGGTTGGTCAACACCGCCACGTCAAACGCCAGCGCGGTAACCCGCCCCTGGTCCAGGCCATGGGAAGAAACCTCCATGGCTACCGCCTTGGCACCGGCCTTTTTCAGGTCGGCCAACGTCGCCTGCACGGCAATAGGGTTGGGCGTGGTGTGCATGCCGCTTTGCAGCGCACCATAAAAGCCGCTGCCCAGGGTACCGACAATCCCGCAGTGCTGACCCAGCAGGTCCAGAGCCTGAGCCACCAACTGGGTAACGCTGGTCTTGCCGTTGGTCCCGGTGACCCCAATCAGGTTCAGGTGGCGGCTCGGATCGCCGTAAAAGCGCCCGGCAATATCCGACAACTGCGCCGCCAGGCCCTTGACCGGAATCAGCGGCACATCGGTGATCGGCAACACGGTGGCGCCTTCCACTTCATAGGCCACGGCAGCTGCACCACGCTTTAACGCGTCGGCAATGTGCTCGCGCCCGTCGAATTTCCCGCCCGGCACGGCGAGGAACAGATCCCCGGCACGTACGTTGCGGCTGTCCAGCGACAACTCACGGATCAACAGGTCGCGACCGGCATGGGCAAAAATCTTGTTCAGGCTAAGAGACATCAGCCGCGCCCTCCTTTGGCAGGTGCTGCATCGGCTTGCTGGGTAGGGGGCAAGTTGTCCGGGGTGATGTTCATCAGGCGCAGGGTGCCGGACATCACTTTGCTGAACACCGGCGCCGAGACCAGGCCACCGAAGTAGCCGGCCTTGCTCGGTTCATCAATCACCACCACGATCGCGTAGCGCGGGTCGCTCATCGGACCAAAGCCGGCAAACAGCGAGCGGTAGGAGTTTTCGGCATAGCCCTTGGTGCCAACCGATGTCTTACGTGCCGTACCACTCTTGCCCGCGACGTGATAAGCCGGGACCTGGGCACGGAACACGCCGCGCGGGGCCTCGATCACTTGCTGCAACATGCCTTGCATGGTTTTGGCGACATTTTCCGGAATCACCTGGGTGGTGTCCGGTGCCTTGTCAGTTTTGATCAGGGTCAGCGGTGCGATTCGACCGTTGTTGGCCAGCGCCGAGAACGCGTGAACCAGTTGGATCGCGGTCACCGACAAGCCGTAGCCGTAAGACAGCGTGGCCGTCTCGGCCTTGCGCCACTCGCGATAGTTCGGCAGGTTGCCGACACGCTCACCCGGGAAGCCGAGGCCGGTGTCCTGGCCGAGACCGATCTTCTGCGCCAGGCGGAAAATGGTTTCGCCGCCGATATCGAAGGCGACCTTACTCATGCCCACGTTACTGGAATTGATCAGAATCCCGGTCAGATCGAGCACCGGGCCTTCAGTCTTGGAAACGTCGCGAATGGTGTATTTGCCCAACTGCAACGTACCGGGGTAAACCTCGACGGTATCGCTGGGCTTCCAGCGACCGGTTTCCAGGGCCGCACTCATGGAGATCGCCTTCATGGTCGAGCCGGGTTCGAATACGTCGATCATGGCGCGGTTGCGCATCATCGCCGGCTGCAGGTTGCGGCGGTTGTTCGGGTTGTACGTCGGCTGGTTGACCATGGCCAGGATCTCGCCGGTCTTGACGTCCATGATCACCAGGCTGCCAGCCTTGGCGCCGTTCTCGACGATGGCATTGCGCAGTTCGCGGTTGGCCAGGTATTGCAGGCGCAGATCAATCGACAACGCCAAGGGCTTGCCGGCCTTGGCGTTTTTGGTGACCTGGACATCCTTGATCAGCCTGCCACGCCGATCCTTGATGACCTGTCGTTTGCCGGCGACCCCGGCCAGCCATTCGTCATAGGCGAGTTCGACACCTTCACGACCGCGATCGTCGATGTCGGTAAACCCGACCATATGCGCAGTGACTTCACCGGCCGGATAAAACCGGCGGAACTCTTCGATGCCGTAGACCCCCGGCACTTTAAGGTCCAGCACGACTTGGCCCTGCTCAGGCGTCAAGCCACGCACCAGGTAAATGAACTCTTTATTGGCCTGCGCTTCGAGGCGCTCGGCCAGGGCTTTTGGATCCTGGCCCAGGGCCGCTGCCAATGCCGGCCACTTGTCCTTGGCCGCCTGCATTTCCTTGGCGTTGGCCCAGAGGGTGGTGACTGGCGTACTGACAGCCAGAGGCTCACCGTTGCGGTCGGTGATCAAACCACGGTGGGCGGGAATCGGAATATGCCGGACGCTGCGCGCATCGCCCTGGCCCTTGAGGAAATCACGGTCGACCACCTGCAGGTCGACAATGCGCCAGGCGATTGCCGACACCATCACCGCCAGCAGCCCCAGGACCACTCGGAAACGCCATGGGTAGAGCGCGCCCTCGAGTTTCATCATGGCGCCACCATCCGCACTTCAGCAGCACCGGGGATGTGCATCTTCAACTGTTCGGTGGCCAGCACTTCAATGCGGCTATGGGCCGTCCAGGTACTTTGCTCGAGAATCAACCGGCCCCATTCAGCCTGGGCCTTGTCGCGCACGCTCAGTTCACCGTACAGCGAGTTGAGCAACTGACGGTTCCAATGCGCGCTGTAAGAGACAGCGATAGCGGAGACCAGCACCCCGATAAATAGCAGGAGCATGAAAAAGCTCCCGCCCGGGAGCGGTTTGGCGAAGAGCTTGCTCAACGGAGCTTCTCCGCCACGCGCATGACCGCACTGCGGGCACGCGGATTGGCTTTGAGTTCAGCCTCGGAAGCGAATTGCGCCTTGCCATGGACCTTGATCTTGGGCACGAAGGCTTCGAAACGCACCGGCAGGTTACGCGGCAGGTTATCGGTTTCACCTTTCACCAGGCGGCGCATGAACAATTTGACGATACGGTCTTCCAGCGAGTGGAAACTGATCACTACCAGGCGACCGCCCACTTCAAGAGACTCCAGCGCCGCCTCGAGGCCGGCTTCCAGGTCGCCCAATTCGTTATTGACGTGAATACGCAAACCCTGGAAAGCGCGGGTGGCCGGGTTCTTGCCCTTTTCCCACGCCGGGTTGGCGACTTTCAAGACTTCGGCCAGGTCGGCAGTGCGCTCGAATGGCTGGATTTCACGACGTTCGACCACGGCGCGCGCCATGCGACCGGAAAAGCGTTCTTCGCCGTATTCCTTGAATACACGGGCGATTTCTTCAACCGGCGCCGTGGCGATGAACTGCGCAGCGCTGACGCCACGAGTCGGGTCCATGCGCATGTCCAACGGGCCATCATTGAGGAAACTGAAGCCGCGCTCAGGGTCGTCCAATTGCGGCGAAGACACGCCAAGATCCAGTAGCACGCCGCTGACCTTGCCTGCCAGGCCACGCTCGGCGACTTCCGAACCCAGCTCGGCAAAGCTGCGCTGCACAACGACAAAGCGGCCGTCTTCGGCCGCTAGCGCTTGCCCGGTGGCAATCGCTTGGGGATCCTTATCGAACCCGAGGAGCCGACCATCCGGCCCGAGCTTGCTGAGAATCAGCCGGCTATGTCCGCCACGTCCGAACGTGCCGTCCAGATAGCAGCCATCAGAACGTACGGCGAGAGCCTCGACGGCTTCGTCCAGCAGTACGGTGATGTGGTTAAAGCCGCTATCAATAGTCACAGGATCAAATCACGCAGTTCATCAGGCATAGAGCCCGGTTGTTGAATAGCAGCCAGGTCCGCTGCAGAAACAGCATTCCAGGCATCCTCGTCCCACAATTGGAACTTGTTCAGCTGGCCAACCAACATCGCGCGTTTATCCAACTTGGCATACTCACGCAGACGAGGCGGCACCAGGAAACGACCGCTGCCATCGAGTTCAAGGTCGACGGCATTACCAATCAGCAAACGTTGCAAACGACGGTTTTCTTCGCGAAGCGAAGGCAGTGCGCGCAGTTTGGTTTCAATCAGCTCCCACTCGTCGAGTGGGTAAACACATAAACAGGGATCAACGGCGTCGATCGTGACGATTAACTGCCCGGAACTTCGCGATTCAAGCTCGTCACGATACCGGCTCGGCATGGCGAGACGGCCTTTTGCATCGAGACTGATAGCGTTAGCTCCGCGAAACACGTCAGCGTTTCTCCAAATTTTAGCGTTTTACGCCCAAAAAACCCACTTCATGCCACTTTCCGCCACTTGCGCACACTATAGGAATGCGCCCACCACACCGTCAAGGCGCGGAGCGACGGAAAAGCCTTATAGAACGGAGATTTAGGAGACTAAAAGAAGGGGCAACGAGAATTTGGATGAGGTTTTGACCCATTAACTTGAAGCAGCTCAATGCGCTGCACTCAGAAGTTAAAGTGATTTGTTAAGAGTAAGATTTTTTCGGTATTACAAAAGCGCTTCTGCCAGTGATTCCAGCAGGGAGGGAAAAGGTGGAGAGTCGATCTGTAAGCCGGGTTCTGTCGAGGACAGTCATTCCTCTACGATGGCCATCACTGGACATCTTTAGCAACCTACCCGGTTCCAGCGCGGGCCACGCCTTGGAACCCTATTTGGTCTTGCTCCGAGTGGGGTTTACCTAGCCACGAACTGTTGCCAGACGTGCGGTGCGCTCTTACCGCACCTTTTCACCCTTACCGGCACCGAAGTGCTTAGGCGGTTATTTTCTGTGGCACTTTCCGTAGGCTCACGCCCCCCAGGCATTACCTGGCACTCCGCCCTATGGAGCCCGGACTTTCCTCCCCCCCCTAATTTTCATAGAGGGCAGCGACTGTCCAATCGACTCTCCGCCGCGCAGGTTAACGGCAGAGAGGCCGAAGAACAAGCGCTAAAAGCCTTTTGCCACTCTGCACCGGTGTTTATTCGCCCTTCTGTTTATCAAGGGCAATTTGGTACAGCACATTCTTGCGCTCGCCGGTGATTTCCGCGGCCAGCGCGGCGGCTCGCTTGAGCGGCATCTCCTTGAGCAGCAGGTCGAGAACGCGCATGGCCTCTGCACTGATAGCCTCGGCACTTTCAGGTACCGTCCAGCCCGCCACCAGCACCACGCACTCCCCGCGCTGCTGATTACTGTCAGCCTCGACAAAACCACGCAGCTCGGCCAGCGGCAACCCCTTGAGGGTTTCGAAGGTCTTGGTCAGTTCCCGCGCCAGCAATGCAGGCCGCTCGGCACCGAAGACCAGCTCCATATCCTGCAGGCATTCAAGAATCCGATGGGGCGCTTCATAAAAGATCAGAGTTCTTGGCTCTTCCTTTAACAGCTCCAACCGGGCGCGACGCCCCACGGCCTTGGCCGGCAGAAAACCCTCGAAGATAAACCTGTCGGAGGGCAGCCCGGCCGCGGAGAGCGCAGCAATCAGAGCACAGGCTCCCGGAACTGGCACCACGTTGATCCCCGCTGCTCGCGCCTGGCGTACCAGGTGATACCCCGGGTCGGAGATGAGCGGCGTGCCAGCATCGGAAATGAGCGCCACGTTATCGCCCGCCAGCAAACGGGTGATAAAGCGACTGCCCTCGTCACGCTCATTGTGTTCATGACACGCCGCCAACGGCGTGGAAATACCGAAGTGCTGCAGCAGTCGCAGCGAGTGCCGGGTGTCTTCGGCCGCAATCAGGGCAACCTCGCGCAGCAGCTTCAGCGCCCGGGCACTGATGTCATCCAGGTTGCCGATGGGCGTCGCCACCACATAAAGCGAGCCAGCAGCGGAATTCAAAGGACCTGGAGCAGTCAAAGCGCACACCTCTTGTTCGGCAAAAGCGCCATTGTAGCGCGTAGATGCCTGTGTAATGCGCCTGACAATCCCGGCATTACTCAGTCCTTTTGCGTCGTTTCTGGAGCACTGCAACATTTGCACGACCTAAATAGCCGGTTTATCGCCAGTAACATCGCGCCCCGGCCAGCGCTTGGGTACAATTCCAGGCTAATTTGATCGAGTATCGGGAACACTTACATGATCGCTTGCTTGCGGCTGTTTACTGCCCTCTGCCTGGCTACCCTTCTGGTGGCTTGCGCCAGCTCGCCCTCGTCCAGCCTTGGCGAACTTCCACGGACTCCGGACGCCAGCATCGAGCAACTGCTCGAACAGGCCGCCAACAGCAAATCACCCGACAAGGCCGCCCTTCTGCGCCTGAGTGCTGCCGACCTGGCCTATCGCCAGGGCAACGCCGGCCGTTCGGCACAGATTCTTCAGCAAGTGCCTATCGAACAACTCAAACCGGGACAGCAGGTCTTTGCCAGCACCTTGGCAGCAGAACTCGCGATGACCCGCAACCAGCCCAAGGCCGCCCTGGCAGCCCTGAGCCATCCAAGCCTGCAACGCCTCGGCGAATTGCCAGCCGATCAGCAGGTTCGCACCGGCACCGTACATGCTCGCGCATTCGAAGCTGACGGCCAGACACTTGCCGCCGCCCGCGAGCGTGTCGTGATTGCTCCCCTGCTCACCGGAGAGGCCGCCAGTAAAAACCATGAAGCCATCTGGGCACTGATCGCCGCCCTGCCAACCGACCAGTTGCAATCCGCCGGCAATGACGACCTCGCCGGGTGGATGAGCCTGGCCCTGGCCGTAAAATCCGCCGGCACCCTGGAGCAACAGCAAGCCGCCATCGATACCTGGCGCGCGCAGAACCCGAAACACCCCGCAGCAATTCAATTGCCGCAACCCCTGATCAAGCTCAAGGAACTGGCCAGCCAACCGCTGTCGAAGATTGCCCTGCTGCTGCCGCTGGATGGCCCCTGGGCCGCCTCTGCCAAGGCGCTGCGCGAAGGCTTCATGGCTGCCCACTACCAGGCTCAACAAGCTGGGCAAAATCCGCCAAGCATCGAGTTCTATGACAGCTCGCGCCAGACCTCGCTGGATGACTTCTACCGCAAAGCCCAGGCGGCAGGCGTGCAACTGGTGATCGGCCCGCTGGACAAACAGCAAGTCAAGCAACTGGCTGCCCGCCCGCAATTGCCCATCACCACCCTGGCCCTGAACTACAACGATGGCGAGCAGGCCCCGGCTCAGATGTTCCAGTTTGGCCTGGCCCCCGAAGATGAAGCACGCGAAGCTTCGCGCCGCGCCCGTGCTGACGGCCTGCATCGTGCCGCCATCATGATTTCGAAAGGCGATCGCGGCGAGCGCATGCTCAAAGCCTTCCGCCAGGACTGGGAAGCCAACGGCGGCACAGTGGTCGGCGTCGAACGCGTCGACAAACCTGTCGCCCTGGCCCAGCAGATCGCTGACCTGTTTCACCTGCGCCAAAGTGAAGGCCGCGCCAAGAGCCTGCAAAATACCGTAGGCACTCAGGTGGCAGCACAGCCGTCGCGGCGCCAGGACATCGAGTTTATCTTCCTCGATGCCACCCCACTGCAGGCCCAACAGATCAAACCTACGCTGAACTTCCAATACGCAGGCGATGTGCCGGTGTATGCCACCTCGCAGGTTTTCAGCGCCAGCGGCGATCAGGATCAGTACAACGACATGAACGGCGTACTGTTCTGTGAAACTCCGTGGCTGCTGGACGCCAACGATCCGCTGCGCAAACAAGTGACCGCACAATGGCCACAAGCAGGCGGCAGCCTGGGACGCCTGTTCGCCCTGGGCGTAGACGCCTATCGCCTGGCACCTCGCCTGGGTCAACTCAAGGCACTGCCAGACAGCAGAATCGAAGGTTACAGCGGCAGCCTGAGCATGAGCCCCAACCAGCGAGTCGAACGCCAGCTTCCCTGGGCACAATTTGTAAAAGGCCAGGTTACCCGCCTGCCCGACACCCCACGCTAATGCTCCAACGATCACGCCAGCAAAGCGGACGAGATGCCGAGAGCCATGCGCTCAGGCATCTCCAGCAACAGGGGCTGCGCCTGCTGGCGCAGAACTGGTTGTGCAAACGCGGCGAGCTTGATCTGGTCATGCTTGACGGCGATACAGTAGTATTCGTCGAAGTCCGCTACAGACAACACACGCAATGGGGTGGCGCACTCGGCAGTATCGATGCGCGCAAGCGGCAAAAACTGATACTCGCCGCGCAGTTCTTTCTGCAGAGCGAGCCTCGCTGGTCCAACCACCCCTGCCGTTTTGATGTGGTCGCCATAGACAGCGCCCCAGGCGCCGAACCCGAATTGAACTGGCTACGCAATGCCTTTGACTGCTGACCCAAGCTCTCGGGCACAGCCCATTTTCACCCAACACTTTTGCTCTTTGCTTTGCGAGCTGCACATTCACGTGCCGGAAAGCCGCGCCACTTAAGGTCACACAGATGGACATGCAATCCCGAATTCGCCAGCTTTTTCAGGCCAGTATCGACACCAAGCAACAGGCGATGGACGTACTTGCACCGCACATCGAGCAAGCCAGCCAAGTGATGGTCAACGCCCTGCTCAACGAAGGCAAAATGCTTTCCTGCGGCAACGGCGGTTCTGCCGGCGATGCCCAGCATTTCTCTTCGGAGCTGCTCAACCGTTTCGAACGCGAGCGCCCGAGCCTGCCGGCCATAGCACTGACGACCGACAGCTCGACGATCACCTCTATCGCCAACGACTACAGCTACAACGAAATCTTCTCCAAACAGATCCGCGCCTTGGGCCAGCCCGGTGACGTATTGCTGGCGATTTCCACCAGCGGAAACTCGGCGAACATAATTCAGGCAATCCAGGCCGCACATGATCGCGAAATGATTGTCGTAGCAATGACCGGACGTGACGGCGGCGGCATGGCCTCGCTGCTGCTGCCCGAAGACGTTGAAATCCGCGTCCCGGCCAATGTCACCGCACGTATCCAGGAAGTCCACCTGCTGGCGATCCACTGCCTCTGCGACTTGATCGACAGCCAACTGTTCGGGAGTGAAGAATGACCGTTAATCGCCTTAGCCTACTGGCTTTGACCTTGTGCCTCGGTATCAGCGGGTGCAGCTCGGTAATCACCGCGAGCCGTGACACCCCCATCGAGGACGACCGTGGCACCCGCACCTTCGGCAGCAAGATCGACGACTCGCTGATCAAGACCAAGGTTGAAGTCAACGTCGCCCAAGCCGCCCCAGACCTGAAAAACGGCGCATCGCGCATTGGCGTGACCAGCTTCAACGGCGTGGTGCTGCTGGTTGGGCAGACCCCGCGCGAAGACCTCAAGGCACTGGCCGAACAGGCCGCCAGCAGCGTACAGCGCGTGAAGAAAGTGCATAACGAGCTGCAGGTCATGCAACCCATCACCCTGCTGGCCATCAGCAACGATGCGCTGCTGACCACCAAGATCAAGGCGCAGATGATGACCGACAGCAATGTCCCGGACTCGCGCATCAAGATCATCACCGAGAACGGCATCGTCTACCTGATGGGCCTGCTGACCCAACAGGAAGCCTCGCGCGCCAGCGATGTGGTGCAGGGCGTTTCCGGGGTTCAGAAAGTGGTGAAAGTGTTCGAGTACATCGACTGACGCATAAGCGACAGGCACAAAAAAGGCGATCCATCTGGATCGCCTTTTTTATTACCGCTGTATTACTTCACCACTTTCAAGCTGGGCCGACCGCTGGGGCGCGGTGGCTCGCTGTCTGGTGGCGGCATATCATCGTCCGCTTCGATCTCGTCGTCGCCATCCTCATCCAGAGGCGACTCCAGGTCGAACACCATACCCTGGCCATTCTCCCGAGCGTAAATGCCCAGGATGGCTGCTATAGGCACGTACAGGGTGTGCGGCACGCCACCGAAGCGCCCTTCAAAGCTCACCGCGTCGTTATCCATGTGCAGATGACGTACGGCACTCGGCGAAATGTTCAGGACAATCTGTCCATCACTGGCAAAACCTTGTGGCACCTGCACCGCTGGGTAATCGGAATTGACCAGCATGTGCGGGGTGCAATCGTTATCCACAATCCACTCATAGAGCGCGCGGACCAGATAAGGTCGACTGGAGTTCATAGCGGCTCCTTAAGCCTTAGCGCATGTCGCGTTCGACACCAGACAGACTCGCCTGGAAAGCCTCACGCGCAAACTGGCGCTCCATATAATCAAGCAGCGGCTTGGCTGGCCGCGGCAATTCAATACCCAGGATCGGCAGCCTCCAGAGTATTGGTAATAGGCAGCAATCCACCAGGCTTTGTTCCTCACTGAGGAAAAACGGCTTGTCCGCGAACAGCGGAGAAACCCCGGTCAGGCTCTCGCGCAGCTCTTTACGAGCCTGCACGCGAGCCGCTTCCTTGCTGCGTGAATCCAGAATCAGATCCACCAAACCACACCAATCGCGCTGAATGCGATGAATCAGCAGACGACTGTTGGCACGAGCCACCGGATAAACCGGCAGCAAAGGCGGATGCGGGTAACGCTCATCCAAATATTCCATCACGACGGTCGATTCCCACAACGCCAGGTCACGATCGACCAGGGTGGGCAAGCTCCCGTAAGGGTTCACTTCGATCAGCTTCGGCGGCTGACGGCCCGCCTCCACACTGATGATCTCGGCGCTGACACCCTTCTCTGCGAGCACAATGCGTACTCGGTGGGAATAGTGGTCGGCGGGGTCGGAGTAACAGGCCAACCGATTGGTCACGCCCATGGCGATCCTCCTCGCTTGTTGAAATTATCGGGAGCAGAAAAACGAGCGCGCCCAGAGGGCGTCTCCCGTAACCCCTGGATGACCCAGACCGTTACACCTTCAGAGACGCCCTTGGGCGCGCACGATTAACAGCAGTTGCTTACAGCTTTATCAATGAACGTCCTTCCAGTATTCGCGCTTGAGCAAGTAGGCGAATACGAAGAAGAAGGCCAGGTACAACAACACATAAGTGCCGATACGCTGATGCTGCAGTTTTACCGGGTTGGCCGAGTAAGCCAGGAAGGTTACTAGGTTTTTGACCTTCTCGTCGAACTGCTCTTCTGTCAGCGCACCTGTTTTCGGCACGATGGTCAGTTGATCACAGGCTTCGTGAGTCAGCGGGGTCCCGGTCAGCGGGTCATATTGCTTCTTGCCGTCTTCGACAATCTGCACCTGTTTGCAGCCGACTACCTGGCGACCTTGCAGGCCAACCAGCACGTTAGGCATGCCGACGTTCGGGAAGACCTTGTTGTTCACACCCCAAGGACGCGCCGGATCTTCGTAGAACGATTTCAGATAGCCATAGAGCCAGTCGGTACCGCGAACACGAGCCACCAGGGTCAGGTCCGGCGGCGCCGCACCAAACCATGCCTTGGCATCGGAAGGCTGCATGCCGATGCTCATGTGGTCACCGATTTTGGCACCGGTGAACACCAGGTTGCTCAGCATCAGATCATGGGGGATACCCAGGTCATCCGCGACGCGCTCATAGCGCTGGAACTTGGCGCTGTGGCAGCCCATGCAGTAGTTGGCGAACGTACGTGCGCCGTCTTGCATGGCCGCTTTGTCCGAGACGTCGATATCGACTTTTTCCAGCTCAGGACCATGCTCGGCCGCGAAGGACAACATAGGCAAAGCAGCAAGAATCAGTACAGCAAATAGCTTTTTCATCAGCCAGTCACCCTTTCCGGAACCGGTTTGGTCTTCTCGAGCCTGGTGTAGAACGGCATCAGAATGAAGTAGGCGAAGTACAGGAACGTACATACCTGCGACAGCAGCGTACGACCCGGAGTCGGCGCCAGAACACCCAGGACACCCAGGATCACGAACGAGATGCAGAACACCCACAGCCAGATCTTGCTCAGCATGCCCTTGTAGCGCATGGATTTGACCGGACTGCGGTCAAGCCAAGGCAGGACGAAGAGAACAGCGATCGCAGCGCCCATGGCGATGACACCCAGGAGCTTGTCCGGCACCGCACGCAGAATCGCGTAGAACGGCGTGAAGTACCAAACCGGGGCAATGTGCTCAGGGGTCTTAAAGGCGTTAGCCACTTCGAAGTTCGGCTTCTCGAGGAAATAGCCGCCCATTTCCGGGAAGAAGAACACGATGGTGCAGAAGATGAACAGGAACACCACCACGCCGACGATATCTTTCACGGTGTAGTACGGGTGGAAGGCAATGCCGTCCAACGGTACGCCGTTTTCGTCCTTGTGCTTCTTGATATCCACACCGTCCGGGTTGTTCGAGCCGACTTCATGCAACGCCAGCACGTGCAGCACCACCAGGCCGAGAATCACGATCGGCAAGGCCACCACGTGCAACGCGAAGAAGCGGTTCAGGGTAATACCGGAAATCAGGTAGTCACCACGGATCCACTGGGTCAGGTCGTTACCGATGACCGGGATCGCGCCGAACAGCGAGATGATCACCTGGGCGCCCCAGTAGGACATCTGACCCCAAGGCAGCAGGTAGCCCATGAAGGCCTCTGCCATCAGCGCCAGGTAGATCAGCATGCCGAACAGCCATACCAGCTCCCGTGGCTTCTGGTACGAGCCGTAGAGCAGCCCACGGAACATGTGCAGGTAGACCACGATGAAAAACGCCGAGGCGCCGGTGGAGTGCAGCAGGCGCAGGATCGAGCCGTACTCCACGTCACGCATGATGTATTCAACGGAAGCGAACGCCTCCTCCGCCGAAGGTGTGTAGCTCATGGTCAACCACACACCGGTGACGATCTGGTTGACCAGAACCAACAGTGCGAGGGAGCCAAAGAAGTAGAAGAAGTTGAAGTTCTTCGGAGCGTAATACTTGCTGAGATGGTCTTCCCACATTTTGGTCGCGGGAAAGCGTGCATCAACCCAATCCATGAACTTGCTCATCACGCTTTCTCCGTGTCGACGCCGATGACAATGATGTCGTCCGACTCATAGGAATGCGGGGGAACTGGCAGGTTCAAAGGCGCAGGTTGCGACTTGTAGACGCGGCCAGCCAGATCGTAGTGGGAACCGTGGCATGGGCAGAAATAGCCACCCACCCAGTCCTTGCCCAGATCCGCAGGTGCCACCTCTGGACGGAAGGTTGGCGAACAGCCCAGGTGAGTGCAGATACCGATCAGCAGCAGAATCTCTGGCTTGATCGAACGCACCTCCGGGTCGACGTAGGTTGGCTGTTCCGAATTCTTGGAGTCCGGATCAGACAGCTGACCCTCGATCTTTTTCAGATTTCCCAGGATTTCCTGCGTACGGCGGACAATGAACACCGGCTGACCGCGCCACTCAGCAATCATCTGCTGACCTGGATCGATTTTGCTGACATTCACTTTCACCGGTGCACCTGCGGCTTTCGCCTTGGCACTGGGAAACCATGACCCCACGAACGGGACCGCAGCCCCCACCGCTCCTGCAGCACCCACCACGGATGTGGCTGCTACAAGGAAGCGACGCCGGCCTGTATTCACGCCGTCATTGCTCATTCAGTCCTCTCCCATCAGCTTTGTGGCCTGTTAAATCAGGCATCTACTAAGTAAAAATCTGAACTTATAAAAATTTTGCCGAATGGTAATGAAAAGCCCCTACTCTGACAAGGTAATTACTAGACGGACCTAGCGCCAAGCCTTGTAGTATAGGGCCTCTACGGATGTGGCAAGTTGTCACACCAAAAATCTACGCCCATAAAAAACGCCCAGCTCCGCGAGGAGACTGGGCGTTTTTGAACGCGAAAGCGAATTAACGCTTCGAGTACTGCGGACGCTTACGCGCTTTACGCAGACCAACTTTCTTACGCTCAACTTCACGGGCGTCGCGAGTTACGAAGCCAGCTTTGCGCAGTGCACCGCGCAGAGTTTCGTCGTAGTCCATCAGAGCGCGAGTGATGCCGTGGCGGATTGCGCCAGCTTGACCACTTACACCGCCACCGATAACGGTGACGTAGATGTCGAACTTTTCAACGGTCTCGGTCAATTCCAGCGGCTGACGAACTACCATGCGGGCAGTTTCGCGACCGAAGAAGTTGTCCAGGGAGCGGTTGTTGATCGAGATGTTACCAGTGCCCGGACGCAGGAAAACGCGTGCGGTTGCGGTTTTGCGACGGCCAGTGCCGTAATTTTGAGTCGCCGACATAATGAACTATTCCGTTAAAACTTCAGTTCTTGGGGCTGCTGAGCAGTATGAGGGTGAGCAGCGCCCGCATAGACTTTCAGCTTACGGTACATGTCGCGACCCAGCGGGTTCTTAGGCAGCATGCCTTTGACCGCAGTCTCGATCACGCGCTCAGGGGCTTTAGCGATCAGCTTATCGAAGCTGATGGACTTGATGCCGCCCGGGAAACCGGAGTGGGAGTAGTACATTTTATCGGTGGTTTTAGCACCTGTTACACGGATCTGCTCAGCATTGATAACGACGATGTAGTCGCCGGTGTCAACGTGAGGAGTGTACTCAGGCTTGTGCTTGCCACGCAGACGGCTCGCGATCTCGGTGGCCAGACGACCCAGGGTCTGACCAGCAGCGTCGACGACAAACCAGTCGCGCTTTACTGTTTCCGGTTTAGCAGTAAAAGTTTTCATTCTTTATAGCCTCAGGGGCCGCCCTGTAAATTAGACGGCGGATCTTACTGAATAGTGCGTACTTTGACAAGTCAAAGGCAGCCGGATACAGACGCTATCGGGGGCTCGGGTCAGCGCGTCCGTTCAACGGCAAGATTCTTCGGCAGGCGGCGCATCACTTCCACTGCAGAAAGAGGTGCGCAATTATGCAGATTGCGAAAAAAAATTCAACCTGCTTTTATGATTGTTTTCCCCAAAGGAGTACCCGATGGATTATCGACAGCTGGGCCGAACCGATCTGAATGTGAGCGCGATCTGTCTGGGAACCATGACCTGGGGCGAGCAGAACAGCGAAGCCGAGGCCTTTGCCCAGATCGAACGCGCAAAGAGCGCCGGCATCAATTTCATCGACACCGCCGAGATGTACCCGGTACCGCCCAAGGCCGAAACCTACGCCACCACCGAGCGTTACATCGGCAACTGGTTCAAGACCCGCGGCGATCGCGCCGACTGGATCCTGGCCAGCAAGATCGCCGGGCCGGGCAACACCATCGACTACATTCGCGACAAGCAACTCAAGCACAACCGCAAACACATCGTCGAAGCGGTGGACGCCAGCCTCAAGCGCCTGCAGACCGACTGGATCGACCTGTATCAATTGCACTGGCCGGAGCGCAGCACCAACTTTTTCGGCCAGCTCGGCTACAAGCACCAGGCCGATGAAGACTTCACCCCGTTGGAGGAAACCCTCGAAGCCCTGGATGAACAGGTCAAGGCCGGCAAGATCCGCCATATCGGCCTGTCCAATGAAACCCCGTGGGGCACCATGAAGTTTCTGGCCCTGGCCGAAAGCCGCGGCTGGCCGCGCGCAGTGTCGATCCAGAACCCGTACAACCTGCTCAACCGCAGCTTTGAAGTAGGCCTGGCGGAAATTGCCATTCGCGAACAGTGCGGCCTGTTGGCCTATTCGCCGCTGGCGTTCGGTTTCCTGTCGGGCAAGTACGAGAATGGCGCACGCCCTGCCAAAGGCCGCCTGAGCCTCTACAGCCGCTTCAGTCGCTACTTCAACGCCCAATCGGAAGCTGCCTGCAGCCGCTATGTGGCCCTGGCCCGCGAACACGGCCTGGATCCGGCGCAAATGGCCCTGGCCTTTGTCACGCAGCAGCCATTCGTGACCAGCAACATCATTGGCGCGACCACTCTTGAGCAACTCGACAGCAACATCGCCAGCTTTCAACTGAAGCTGTCGGACGAGGTCCTGGCCGGGATCGAGGCGATCCATAAGGATCACCCAAACCCCGCCCCTTGAGCCTCACCTGCCTGCGACGGGGAGCGTCCGGCAGCCTGCCGGACCGCGCCACCCCAATCGCGGGCAGGCCGCCCCTTAAAGGGAACGGGCGATGATCTCTTTCATGATCTCGTTGGTCCCGGCATAAATCCTCTGCACCCGGGCATCGGCCCAGGCCCGGGCCACCGGGTACTCCCACATGAACCCGTAGCCGCCGTGCAACTGCACACACTCGTCGAGCACCTTGCACTGCAGGTCGGTCCCCCAGTACTTGGCCATGGCCGCCGTGGGCACATCCAGCTTGCCTTGCAGGTGCAGCTCCAGGCAGCGATCGACAAACACCCGGCCAATCTGAATTTCGGTCGCCATCTCCGCCAGCTTGAAGCGAGTGTTCTGGAAGTCGGCGATGGCCTTGCCGAAAGCCTTGCGTTCGCGGGTGTAGTCCAGGGTCCACTGCAGCGCCGCCTCGGCCGAGGCCAGGCCGCCGATGGCCACCGTCAGGCGCTCCTGGGGCAATTCCTGCATCAGGTAGGCAAACCCCATCCCGGCCTGGCCCAGCAGGTTTTCCTTGGGTACACGAACATCCTGGAAGAACAGCTCCGAGGTGTCCTGGGCTTTCATCCCGACCTTCTCCAGACGTTTGCCCTTGGAGAAACCCGGCGTGCTGGCCTCCACCAGGAACAGGCTGGTGCCTTTCGCGCCAGCCTTGGGATCGGTCTTGGCCACCACAATCACCAGATCGGCGAGAAAGCCGTTGGTGATAAAGGTCTTCGAGCCATTGATGACATATTCATCGCCCTCCAGCACAGCCGTGGTCTTCACCCCCTGCAAGTCGGAACCCGCACCTGGCTCAGTCATGGCAATCGCCGTGACCATCTCGCCCGAGACCAGCTTCGGCAGGTATTTGTGCTTCAGTGCCTCACTGCCGTAATGCAGGATGTAGGGCGCGACAATATCCGAGTGCAGGGAAAAACCGATGCCCGTCAGCCCCAGGCGCCCTACCTCTTCGATAACCACGGCGCTGTACAGAAAGTCGGCATCCAGGCCGCCGTACACCTCGGGAATGTGCGAGCACAACATCCCCGCCTCGCCCGCCTTGTTCCACAGCTGGCGATCGATATAGCCCTGCTTTTCCCACTCGCCGTGAAACGGCACGGCTTCCTTTTCCAGGAAGGTGCGCACGCTGTCGCGAAAGAGTTCGTGGTCGGAATTGAACAAGGTTCTGGGGATCATGCAGCCACCTGTGATTATTGTTGATTGGATAAGGCTCAAAGAGCCTAAGCCGCGACCTCACGACAGGACACTGGACACATCCGACAAAAAATAAGACGATCCAGCCGTCTGGTGACCACTTTCCCCTATAAGAACAATTGAATTTATGTCTAACCAAACCTCTACGCCCTTGCGGCGCGTCAGCATCCTGGCTATCGACCGGGTTTTCGCCTCTACCCTCATGCAAGCCAAAGACTTCTTCCACTTGGCCAGCCTGCGCTATGGCAAACAGCTTGGCCAAGGCCTGACCCCGGCGTTCGAAACCCGTCTGGTCAGCCCCGATGGCAAGCCGGTATGCAGTTTCAGCGATGTGATCATGCCGGTGGACGGCGGCCTGGAAGATACCGATGTGATCATCCTCCCGGCCTTCTGGGATGATTTCGAATCCCTGTGCCAACGCTACCCACAAATCCTGCCCTGGCTGCGCCAGCAGCATGCCCGCGGCGCCGTACTCTGCGGCGAAGCCACCGGAGTGTTCTGGCTGGCCGAGGCCGGCCTGCTCGATGGCAAGGAGGCCACCACCTACTGGCGCTTCTTCAATGCCTTCAGCGAACGCTTCCCCAAGGTCCAGCTCAATCAGGACAAGCACCTGACCGACGCCGACAACTTGTACTGCGCCGGCGGCACCACCTCAGCCTGCGACTTGTACATCTACCTGATCGAGCGCTTCTGCGGCGCCAACGTGGCCCAGGCCGTGGCGCGCGACATTCTGTATGAGGTGCAGCGCAACTATGCCCCGGGGCGCATCGGCTTCGGCGGCCAGAAACTGCATCAGGACGTGATCATCCTGCAGATCCAGCACTGGCTCGAGGAACACTTCGCCGACAAATTCCGATTCGAAGACGTAGCACGGGAACACGGCATGAGCATCCGCAACTTCATGCGCCGCTTCCAGACCGCCACCGGCGACAAGCCCCTGCATTACCTGCAACGGCTGCGCATCGAAACCGCCAAGGGCTTGCTCTCTGGCACCCGCAAAAGCATCAAGACCATCAGTTACGAGGTGGGCTACGACGATGCGAGCTTCTTTGCCCGCCTGTTCCGCCAGCACACCGAACTGTCGCCCAACCAGTACCGACAGCAGTTCCAGCAACAAGCCGCATAAATGAAAAAGGGCCTGCAATGTGCAGGCCCTTCTTGTATGCGGCAGCAACCTAGGGTTTGTGCGCCCGCGAGAGGAACTCGTGGGATTGCATCTCCAGCAGCCGGCTAAGGGTGCGCTGGAACTCGAAGTTCAGGCGACCGCCGGTGTACAGGTCCTTGAGCTCGACCTCGGCCGAGATGATCAGCTTGACGTTGCGGTCGTAGAATTCGTCGACCATGTTGATAAAGCGCCGGGCGATATCGTCAGTGGTCACACTCATCTGCTCGACGCCGCTGAGCAGCACCGCGTGGAAAATCTTGCCCAGCTCAATGTAATCGTTCTGGCTACGCGGGCCGTCGCACAACTCGCGGAAATCAAACCAGGCCACGTCATCACAGGTGCGTAAGGCACGGATTTCGCGGTTCTCGATTATCAGCACGTCGTTTTCCACCGCCTGGGTGCATTCCGGCGTGAGGGCGCGGAAGCTCTTGCGCAGGCTTTCCTGAGCCACTTCGTCCAGCGGGAAGTGGAACAGCTCGGCTTGTTCGAGGTGCCGCAGGCGATAGTCGACGCCACTGTCGACGTTGACGATCTCGGTGTTCTGCTTGATCAAGGCGATGGCTGGCAGGAAGCGCGCACGCTGCAGGCCGTCCTTGTACAAACCGTCGGGCACGATGTTCGAGGTTGCAACCAGGGTCACGCCGTTGCGGAACAGCTCTTCCATCAGGGTGCCGAGGATCATGGCATCGGTGATGTCGGAGACGAAGAATTCATCGAAGCAGATCACCCGCGACTCATCGGAAAAACGCTTGGCGATGATGGTCAGCGGGTTCTTTTCGCCGCCCAGGGTCTTCATCTCTTCGTGCACACGCTTCATGAAACGGTGAAAGTGCGTGCGGGTTTTTTCCTTGAACGGCAAGGCTTCGAAAAAGGTGTCGACCAGATAGGTCTTGCCGCGGCCGACGCCGCCCCAGAAATACAGACCCTTGACCGGCGTCTGATCCTTCTTGCCAAACAGTTTGCCCAACAGCCCCGGCTTGTTTTGCGAAGCCGCGACCAGATCGTCGTACAGGCGCTGCAAATGGCGTACGGCAGTTTCCTGCGCCGCGTCGTGGAAGAAGTCAGGGCGTTTCAGATCAGCTTGATATCGTTCTAGGGGCGTCATAATTCGTTAGCAAGGCAACAAAAACGGGCCGTCACTGTAGCGACGGCCCTGGGGAATGGCAATCAGCCCTTGGTCGGGAAGATTCCGATTAGTCCTGCACGGGGGTCAGAGCAATCCGCAGTTCCGCGATGGCCGCATCACGCGCGCCCACATCGGCAAAAGCCGGGCTGTCGGCAACATGTTCGTCGCCCAGCCACAGGCTGAAGCTCAGCGCGTCGCTGCGCACATCCAATGCCTGGCCCGACTGCAGCTGCTTGGTCGCAGCACCTGCGGCCTTGCCGTCGGCAAAGTTGCGCGACAGCAGCAACTGCTCACCGTCCGCCGCCAGCAGGCGGAAGCGGAAGCTACCGTCGTCTTCACGGAAGCTGACGAATCTCGCGGCCTTGGCGGCTTTTTTCTTACCGGTTGCTGCGACTTGTACCTGGTTTACAAAGGAACGCAGGCCGACGGCTTCACGCAACTCGTTCAGGAACGGCGTGGCCACGGCGCGGGCTTTCCTGGCGCCGATTTGCAGGATGTCTTCCAGGTCCGACGGGCGCTCGATCAACTGGTGATAGCGCTCGCGAGCCTCACCCAGCTCGCCGTCCAGCAATTGGAACAGGCGGTTCTTGGCTTCACCCCAACCCAGGCCCTGCAGCAGTTCGCCACGGAATTCGTCCGCCTGCGCGGGCGTGGCGAAGGCCTGGAACAACGTGAACAGGTGCGAGTTGTCCGGATCCTTGGCTTCGCCCGGGGCGCGGGAGTCGGTGACGATGCGCGAGATGGCGTCCTTCATGTCCTTGGCGCTGGTGAACAACGGGATGGTGTTGTCATAGCTCTTGGACATCTTGCGACCGTCGAGGCCGGGCAAGGTGGCGACACTTTCTTCAATCAGCGCCTCGGGCATGGTGAAGAATTCTTTGCCCTGTCCGAACAGATGGTTGAAGCGCTGGCCGATGTCGCGGGCCATTTCCACGTGCTGAATCTGATCGCGACCCACCGGCACTTTGTGCGCATTGAACATCAGGATGTCCGCCGCCATCAGCACTGGGTAGCTGTAGAGGCCCATGGTGATACCGGCATCCGGGTCTTCACCGGACTCGACATTCTTGTCCACCGACGCCTTGTAGGCATGCGCACGGTTGAGCAGGCCCTTGGCCGCAACGCAGGTCAGCAGCCAGGTCAGCTCGGGGATTTCCGGGATGTCCGACTGGCGATAAAAGGTCACGCGCTCCACATCCAGGCCACCGGCCAGCCAGGTCGCGGCGATTTCCAGGCGCGAGCGCTGGATGCGCAGCGGGTCATCGCACTTGATCAGGGCGTGGTAGTCGGCCAGGAAGTAGAACGAATCGGCATTGCTGTCGCGGCTGGCAAGGATCGCCGGACGGATGGCACCTGCGTAGTTGCCCAGGTGCGGCGTGCCGGTGGTGGTGATGCCGGTAAGGATGCGCGTACGAGTAGTCATGGGTAATCGCTTATCAGACAGCTATCAATTCGAGAGACGCGGCAGCACCAGATCTTTCAGATCGGTGAGCTTGCCATGAAAAAAGTGTCCGCATTCTGCCACTTTCAGCAGCTCATGGGGGCGCTTGAGCGCAGCGGACCAGTCATAGACGGTTTGCGGGTCGATGACTTCGTCGGTTTCCGGCTGGATAAGGGTCAGTGGGCAGCCTTGGGGCAACTGGTCGGCATCGCTCAGGCGCATAACCGCAGCGGCCACCATGAACAGGTGCTTGAGCTGCTCACCACCGGCTTCCAGGCGGCCGCCGAGGCTGGCCGCGACAAAACCGCCGAAGGAGAAGCCGAGCAGCGTCATCGGCAGCTCGGGGTGCTTGACCCGCAACCACTGGGCTGCGGCCTGGGCGTCGTCAACTTCACCAGTGCCCATGTCATGGGTGCCTGCGCTTGCACCCACTCCCCGATAGTTGAAACGCAAGGTAATCAAACCGGCATCGCGTGCGGTGCGCTGTAACGTCGACACCACCTTATTGAGCATGGTGCCGCCCTGTACCGGGTTGGGGTGACAGATCAGCGCCACGCCACAGGCATCGGGCAGATCCAGATACAGGGCTTCCAGTTGGCCGACAGGGCCATCAATCACTACAGGGGTTTCACGCATTAGCAAGGAAGGAACTCCGTGACCTCGAAGGGGGTCGACTCGTCTAGCAAATTGTCTGTGCCAATCTATTGCGAGTGAATCGCGGTATACAGCGCAGGTTCGAGCCGTTAACGTAAAGCAAAGCCGTTTATAGAGGAAGGACTCGTGGAACACTCGCTCTTAGTTTGGTTGTTGCCGACTCTTGCCCTGGTTGCCGGTGTCGCCATTGGATTTCTGGTCGCTCGCCTGCTGCCGAATGCCGCGCCTAACCGCACGCAACGTCAGCTGGATGATATTCAGGAACGTTTTGACAATTATCAGAACGAAGTGGTCACCCACTTCAACAGCACCGCAACCCTGGTGAAAAAGCTCACTCAGAGCTATCAGGAAGTGCAAGACCATCTCGCCGAGGGTGCCAACCGCCTGGCCCTGGACGAACTGACTCGCCAACGCCTGCTGGCCGCCCTGCACTCCGACTCGGTACAGGCTCCACGGGAGCGCCTGACACCTCCGCGCGACCAGGAACCACCGCGCGACTACGCCCCAAAAACACCCAATGCCCCCGGCATGCTCGATGAGCATTACGGTCTGAGAAAGTAAGACTCGGACACTAAAAAGCCCGCCCGCTCCTCAATGGAACGGGCGGGCTTTTTTATGCCTCGCCGGTACTCAAGCGCGCACTCAGTACTGCTGGTATTGCTGCCCTTGCTGGCCCGGCTGCTGATACTGCTGGCCAGGAATCGCCTTGAGGTTGACCTCGACTCGACGGTTCTGCGCGCGACCGTTGACATCGGCGTTGCTGGCAATCGGGTTGTCGGGGCCGGCACCGCGCGCCGACAGGTTGGCACCGCTGACACCTTGCGAGGTCAGGTAGGTCGCTACGCTCTGTGCACGACGCTGAGACAGATCCATGTTGTGCTGACGGCTGCCGGTGCTGTCGGTGTAGCCGACAATCTCGATCTGATTCTGGTTGAACTCACGCAGCGAGTTGGCCAGGTTGTTCAGCGGCTGATAGAAGCTGGGGGCGATGTTCGCCGAATCGGTGGCGAAGGTAATGTTGCCCGGCATGATCAGCTTGATCTGATCACCCTGGCGCTGCACTTCAACCCCCGTATTGGCCATGCTGGCGCGCAGTTTCTTTTCCTGCTGGTCGGCGTAGTAGCCATAACCGGCGGCGGAAGCCCCCACTACAGCGGCACCAATCAGCGCGCCCTTGCCACGGTTATTGTGATCGATGGCGGCACCGGCCAAGGCGCCGGCCAAGGCACCGAGACCGCCGTATTTCGCAGTCTTGCTCATGCCCGTGGAACCGTCGGCCTGCCCCTGGTTGTCATACGGATTAGGCGAAGCACAGCCAGACAACAAGGCCACAGCGGTAGCGGCAATAATTAAACGACGCGAGGTGAACATGGAAAGCTCCTACTTTTTGCATTCTGTGGTGCAGCGGACGTTGGCAATGGACCTTTGCTGGCGTTGGAACGCGACAAATGGCAAAAATTCCATCAACACCCCTGCAAAACATCAGGCCCGAACAAAGGGATTTTCACGCATCTCATCGCCCAGGCGGGTGTCTGGACCATGCCCGGTCACCACCGTCGCCTCTTCATCGAGGGTGTACAGGCGCTGCTTGATCGAACGCACGATGGTGGCCTGATCGCCGCCCCATAAGTCCGTACGCCCGACCCCACGCTTGAACAGGGTGTCACCGGCAATCAACAGCTTAGCCTCAGAAAACCAAAAGCTCATGGAACCTGGCGTATGCCCCGGCGTGTGCAGCGCAACGCCACAGCCACAGGCCAGCTCCTCATCATCGGCCAGCCAGCGATCCGGCGCCGGCACGGGCGTGTAAGGCACGCCAAACATGCTGCATTGCATCTCCAGGTTGTCCCAGAGGAACTGGTCCTCCTTGTGCAGATGCAGGGTCGCGCCGGTCTTTTCCTTCAACTGCCCCGAGGCCAGGAAATGATCCAGGTGAGCATGGGTATGGATGATGCTCACCACCTTGAGACCCAAGGCATCGAGCCGCGCCAGAATCAGCTCATGATTGCCACCCGGATCGACGACGATCGCTTTTTTCGTGACCGGATCGCCGATGATCGTGCAGTTGCACTGCAACGGGCCGACGGGAAAGGTTTCGCGGATTAGGGTGGTTTGAGCGGGAGTCATGAGCAGTTCCAGGCAAACAGTGATGGCATATTTTGGCACAGCTCGCGTCTATCACTCTAAAGCGCGAGCCTGGGCACCTCGGTGGCGTACTCGACGTGACGGCGGTTCCCTCGCAGTCAAAAATCCAACTGCAACGTCCCTCTCCCCTCCAGCGTCAACAGGAGCTGCTTGGCCTCGAGCCCTCCAGCAAAGCCGGTAAGGCTGCCAGAGACGCCTATCACTCGGTGGCAAGGGGCGACAATCGAGATCGGGTTCCTGCCATTGGCGGCGCCTACAGCGCGAACCGCCTTGGGGCTGCCGACTTGGGTGGCGATTTGGCTGTAACTGCGGGTTTCACCGAAAGGGATGGTCAGCAGGGCTTGCCAGACCTTGCATTGGAAGGGGGTGCCGGCAAAGTCCAGGTCCAGTTCGAACTGCTCACGGTTGCCCGCGAAGTATTCGTTGAGTTGACGCTCCGTTTCCAATAACACCGGCTCGTCGCGGATTTCCTGCAACGGACCCAGGCGCACGCGGTTGAGTTTTTCGTTCTCCCACAGGATGGCGCAGAGCTTTGAGGCCCGGGCGATGAGGGTCAACTGGCCGACGGGCGAGCTCATTCTGGTGTAGACATACGACATGGGTGCCTCCTTGATCCATTCGGGCAGATCGGTGGGGGCCGATCTTCGCCTTTGTAACGGTACACAGCCACTTTAATTGCCGGTTCAATCGCAAGAACTACGTTTCTTGCGATTGAACTTCTGACTGACACCGCGCACTTTCAGGGCGCCGGCAATCAGGCTCCCCCAGCGCTGGCGAGAGGTCGATTGCCGTTTCGGTTGCCGCTTCAGGTCACGAGAGGCCGTAGCAGGGGCAGCAATCAAGGCTTTATCCGAGCAGGCCGATTTCCTGGGCCCTGGCCACTGCCTGGGTGCGGCGCTCTACCCCGAGTTTGCTGTTGATATGACTGGCGTGGGTTTTTACCGTGTGCAGGGAGATAAACAGCCGGTCGCTGATTTCCTGGTTCGAGCAGCCCTGGGCAATCAATTGCAGGACTGCCAGTTCTCGAGAGCTCAAGGTCTCGGTGTGATGGGTCACAGGCTCGACCGGCTCGCGACTGACTGGCGCCGGTAACCGTTCAAGCAGGGCTTGCTGCAACGGCGACTGCCCCCCATGCAGCAGCTGTTCGCGCATCCATTGCGGATGCTCGCGAACCAGCCATTCAAAGGGTTGCAACGCTCCGCCCACGGCCGACTCCAGGGCCTGGGCAAAAGCCTGGCGGGCTTCAGGCTCACGACCCAGACTAAGTAACAGGCCGATCTTCTGATTCAACGCCATCACGTTCAATAATTGCCGGCCGGTGTGCCGCCCATGTTCGATCAGGGCATCCAGACGCTTTTCGGCCTGCGCCGGCTGGCCCTGGATGGTGTCCAGCAACGCCTGCTGCAACTCGATATGCAGCGGCAGCTGGGGATGAAACTCCGGCGGCGCGGCGGCCTGCTCACCGGTATAGGTCTGCCCCAGGCGTGCCAGCCAGGCCTGGGCCAGGTCGGTACGGCCCTGGGCCAACCAGAGTTCGCACTTCACCAGGGTGATCATCGCCAGGTAATAGATGGGCGGCACATCCCAGATATGCATCAAGCGTTCGGCCTCGGCCAGTTCCGCAAAAGCCTCGGCGAACCGGCCGTTATGCCCTTCCTGGTTGGCGATCACGCAGTGGCCGATCAGTACGCTGATATCACGACAGGCCCGCGCTTCAATCAGACCGCCACGCAAACGCGCCATGCCCGTCTGGTGCTCCCCGCGCAGAGTCAGCAAATACCCTTCATACAGCGTCAGGCGGGCACGCACCGCGTACAGCCGTCGTGCCGACAGCCCGAGCAGCCGCTGCTGCCCCTGGCGCACCTCATCCAGCGCGCGCAGCACCTCTCCCCGCGCCTGCAGTACCCGCGCCCGGTCGTAATGGGCCAAGGCCTCGAACAGCGGGTTACCGACCCGCTGTGCCAGCTCCAGGGACTCGCGGTTGAGCCCCCGGGCCCGCCACAAGTCCGCATCGGCAATCGCCAGGTTGGACAGGGTCGACAGGCACATCAAGCGTTGCCCGTAACGTTTGTGCGGCAGGCTTTCCAGAGCTTCGGTGCAATAGGCCAGGGTCAATTCGCGATCACCACGGCCACGGGCGATGATTCCGCTCAGCGCCAACCACTGTGCCAGCATCGACTTCTGGGCAGTGGCAGACGGCGCCGGCAGGAAGCGGCTCAAGTTCTCCGCCAGCTCCTGCGCTGCATCCAACTGGCACGCCAGGCCCAGCGCCCAGCTGTAGAGCACGATCAGGCGCGGCGTACTGACCAGCAGGCTGTCCGGCAAGTCCATCTTCCACCGCAGCAACATGCCGACGTTCTGCTCGGCCAGCAGCTGTTCTTCAGAAAGGTTCTGCACCAGGTTCGCCGCCACATCCAGGTGTCCGGCGCGCAAGGCCTGCTCCACCGCCTCATCCAGCAGGCCCTGGGCGTTGAACCAGCGGCAGGCGCGCAAGTGCAGGCTGGCGGCCGGCAGCACCGCGTTGGTCCTCGGGCGGCTGCGCAGCAAGTCGGAAAACAAATGGTGGTAGCGATACCAGTGGCCGTGCTCATCCAGCGGCACCAGGAATACCTGATGCGCCTGCAGGTAACGCAGGATCTCCGCGCTGTCATGGGACTCACGCAGCGCATCGCACAACTCGCTGCAGAAACGCTCCTGGGGCGCGGTGTCATACAGAAACGCCTGGACCTCGGCGGGTAGGCAGTCGATGACTTCTTCCAGCAAATAGTCGCGAATCAGCCCTTCCCCACCGTGCAGCCCCTTGGGCAGGGTGCTGTCGCTGCCCGCTTCGGACGCTGCCAACAGCCAGAAACGCAACCCGGCGACCCAGCCCTCACTGCGCTGGATCAGGCGCTCCAGCGCCTCACCGCGCAGCGAGCTGCTGTGGCGATCCAGCAGCGCCAGGGATTCATCATGGGTCAGGCGCAGGTCTTGCTCATGCAACTCGAGCAGTTGTCGTGACAGGCGCAAGCGCGCCAGGTGCCAGTCCGGGCGCTGGCGGCTGGTGACCAGCACCAACAGACCATCGGGCAGGTGATTGAGGAAAAACTGCAGGCAACGATCCAGCACTGGGCCCTGGGCCAAGTGGTAATCGTCGAGGACCAACAACAGCGGCGCGCTGAGGGAAAGGTGAGCGGCCAATTCATCGAGCAAGCCGTCGAGCCATTCTTCAAAGGCGAAGGGTTGATGACGCTGACGCATTTTCAGCTGGCCCAGGGACTGGCTGCCCAACTGCGGAAAGTACAGCTGCAAGCCTTCGAGCAGACGCTCGAGGAATCGGCCCGGGTCGTTGTCGCGCCGGCTCAGCCCCAGCCACAAGCTTTGCCAATGCGGTGGCAGGCTCTGACAGAACTCCACCGCCAGCGAGCTTTTACCGAAACCCGCCGGTGCGCTGACCAACAGCAATCGCCCATTCAGGCCCGCACTCAGTCGCTCGCACAAACGCGGCCGCAGAATATGGCCGTCGGGCAAGGGTGGTCGATAAAAGCGCCCCTCCAGCGCGGGAATCATCGCGTCGGCAGGCCCTTGAATGCGGGACAGGTCAGTCATAGCCAACTCTTATTGAAGTGCTGTTGTCGGCATTGCAGATGTCCGCAGACTAGCGGTAAAAGGCCGCCTGTTGAAGATTATTGCTACAAATACATACAAAAAGACTACGAACTGAATGTCGGGATGTATCTGAAATCCATAATGACAACCACTGATTGTTCGAGAGAAATATCTTAAAAAACTGAGAATAACCCTTATTTACTTAGGGGTTCGCCTTCATGCAGAGCGCCGCCCCACGTCTTTTTTGAGCAAAAAAAACGCCCCGAACCAGTCGGGGCGTTTAACGAGGATGCGGCCTCTATTTACAGCAAATTAGCGAACACCGTCCTGACGCAATGCAGCTGGAGTGAAGTCGCTGGTGGTGGCAGTGAAACCGAAGTCATAAGCCTGTTTCTCTTCGTTCTTCATGCCCAGTGCCAGGTAGCGGCCGGACTGCAGGTCGTAGAGGGTTTCCACGGCGTACCACGGCACTTGCTTGTCGTAGTAGTTCTCGGCATGCGCCTCGGCCACACGCCACAGCTGGCCACGACCGTCGTAGTGGTCGATGACTGCGGCCTGCCAGGTGTCTTCGTCGATGTAGAAGTCACGCTTGGCGTAGATGTGACGCTGACCTTCCTTCAGGGTCGCGACCACATGCCAGACCCGGCGCAGCTCGTAGCGAGTCAGGTCCTGGTTGATGTGGCCCGCCTTGATGATGTCGGTGTACTTGAGGGTCGGCGAGTCGAGCTTGTAGCTGTCGGAGGCAATGTAGAGCTCTTTCTTGCCTTCGAGTTTCCAGTCGTAGCGATCCGGTGCACCGTTGTACATGTCCAGGTTGTCGGAGGTACGCAGGCCGTCCGCCGCGGTACCCGGGCCGTCATAGGACACTTGCGGTGCGCGACGTACCCGACGCTGACCAGCGTTGTAGACCCAGGCCGAACGCGGTTCCTTCACTTGGTCGAGGGTTTCGTGCACCAGCAGCACACCACCGGCCAGACGCGCCGGAGCGGTCACTTTCTGCTTGAAGTAGAACAGGATGTTGCCCGGGTTGGCTGGATCGTAGTCCTTCATCTTGTCGCGGAATACGAACTGGTCCTGGAAGTACACCAGGCTGAACGAGCCGTTGGCCTGGGGCGTGGCCTGGGTGACCAGACGAGTTACGCTGCCACCACGATAGCGGGTGATGTGGTTCCAGATGACTTCCACGCCACTTTTCGGAATGGGGAACGGTATGGCGGTCTTGAAGTTTTCCAGGCCGTTGCCACCGCTGACCAGGTTGGTCTTGGTGGCGTTTTCCTTGATGGCGGCGAACACATCAGCCGGCACGGTTGCGCCGCGATGGGATGGGTACACCGGCATCTTGAAGGTTTCCGGGTAACGCTTGAACATCGCGTACTGCCCGGGCGCCAGCTTGTCCTTGTACTGCTCGACGTTCTGCGCGGTGATGGTGAATTGCGGCTGTTCGCTGGCATAGGGGTTGGACAGGAAACCTTTGCTGTCCACGGTACCGGCGTTGGTCGGCATCGGCTTCCAGGCCGGAATGGTACCGGCAGCGTTGCCGGCCATCTCCGCGCCCATCGGCGTCAGGGTAGTGCCCAGCTTGGCAGCTTCATCAGCCGAGACCGCGGCCATGACGCTGGTTGCCAGCAAAGACAGTCCAAGCACACCGACGTGCAACAGACTTTTGGTTATTTTCATAATTCGTTCGTCCTGAAAATACAGTGTGCTTAGAAGTTCGCGCCAACGCTGAAAGCGAGGAAGTCACGGTCATCCACGGTGGTGTAGCGGCCACCGAAGAAGTTGGTGTAAGCCAGGCTCGCGGTGTAGGTGTTCTGGTACTCCGCATCCAGCCCCAGACTGATCGCCTTGCGGCCTTCTTCGAAGTTGCCGCCAGGGCCTGGCGAGTAACCATCGACGTCATGGGACCAAGCGACGTTGGGCTTGAGGTTGATGCCGGCGAATACATCGGGGTATTCCCAGATGGCCCGACCGCGGTAGCCCCAGGAAGTGGCCGTGGTGAAACCTTCGTTGTTGCAATTGCGTGAGAGGTTGTCTCTCGACGTACCCGCACCAGCGCCCTGAATGGTCCCCGCGTTGAGCGTGGCGCACAAAGGACCTGCGCCAGGCCCATACACAGGGTCACGGCCATAACGCGCTTCATCGCTGCCTTCCAGGCCACCGACATGAGTCACACCTATTTCACCCACCAGGGTGAGACGGCTGGCCCCCATCACTTGGTCAAAGAAGTGGGTGAACGTGGTCTGGAATTGGGTCACTTCTTTGCGGCGATAACCATGCTGATCCTGCCCAGCGACACCTTTAAGCGGTGAGGCTCCAGACAGGCCTGGCAATGGGGTTACGCCCGAATAGAGAATATCGGTGGTGTTGAGTTGGACAGGTGCATTTGGACGGTAGCTGAGTTCGCCACTCCAGGCGGTGCCGGTTGGCAGAGTGGTGGAAAAGCTCAAGCCATACAGGCGGATATCTTCCGGGTACTCGATAAAGTACTTAGAGTTGCCGGCAATGGCCAAAGGACGTAACGACGCTGCCGCCCCCGGCAGGAATGTCACTGCATCCGCATAGACTGAAGCGGGCGCCCCTGTCGCGCTGAAGATCGGCGCACGGCTGTGGTAGTTCATGAAGTAAGCGCCAAACTCGGTGTCCAGCGGCTCGAAGTTGTAGTGCATCGCGACCCCGAACTGGCCGCTATCGCGTGCGTCACGATCGGCGGATCGCTTGACCAACACCCCTTCATCATTGATATCGAGTCCAAACCGCGCCAAGCCTGGCAAAGCGCCGGGCTGAGTAGCGAGGAAGGAGCGCTTGCTCAGCAAACGCAGGTTATCGGTACAACCATCAGCAATCACATCCGGCTGGGAAAAGAACGTCCCGCAGTTGTCGGTGACCGTCTGATCCCATTCCAACTGATAGAAAGCTTCAGCCGACAGATTTTCGGTCAGGGTCTGGGACACGTAGAACATGTTGACCGGGATCAGGCCTTCCTTGATCTCGGCACCAGGGCGGCGGAACGCCGAGACATCGATCGGGTTGATCGAGTTGATGCCACCACCGATAAAGGTACTTTCACCCCAGCTCACCACCTGCTTGCCGAAGCGCACCGAACCTGGCTGATCGGCAATTGAATAGTTGTGATAGACAAATGCATCAAGAATTTGCCCGCCGGAAGACTTGGCGCCTTCCTTGCGGTTGTGGTCACTGATGTTCTTGAAGTCCAGATCGTCATCTTTCAGCTTGAAGTCATACCAGTACTTGCCACGAACGAACACACCCGTGTCGCCGTACTTCAACTCAAGGTCATGGATGCCTTTGAAGATCTTTGAAAAGCTGTCGCCTTTATCAAAGTTCAAATGGCCATCATCCGACGTTTGGGATAAGCCTTTACCGCCGTTGTTAACGCCGATCAGGTCCTTGTTGCGCCCCGCCGTCGACCAACTGGCACCCAGCGAAAGGGACGAATCGAAGCTGCCTTCGATTTCACCAATATTGAAACTGACGCCGAATGCGGGTCCGGCGAGCGTAGAGGCGAGGCTGACGGCCAGAGGCAGTTTTGCCCGGCGCCAGAACTGGTTTACTGATGTCATCGACGCTACTCCATGTGCATTATTGTTATGGCAGTGAGCACTTCTAAAAACGCCCCGAACAAACAGAAGCTCGGCTCCCTAGATCGTTCAAGGTGGCAGCCCGGTATCTCGCGTGCTTGCTCCGTTCTTAAAAATCCGTGGACGGACTATATCCAGCAGGTAGTACTGCTAGATCCCTCTAAAGTGTGATTTGCACCCTCCAACCGCACTAGAACAGTCCTTTGCCATGCCAGTGGACACTGGCGGGGGCAAGGATGGCTGAAAATTCGGATTTCACAAGGCACGCGCTTGCTTGGGGGCGTCTGGCGCGCCCTTTCGGGCGCCCAGAGGGGGATTAAAGGGTCGAGAGAAAGGTGCTGTTGCTGGCCTGCCATTCGCTGATGTCGATGCGAATACGCTTCTTGTCGAGCTTGCCTACGCTGGTCTTGGGAATTTCAGTAACAAGGGCAATCTGGCTCGGGATCGCCCACTTGCTCAGGTGCCCCAATTCCACGAATGGCTTGAGATGCTCCTTGAGCTCCTTGGCCCCGATCACGTGGCCCTCACGGATCACCAGCAAGGCGAATGGGCGTTCGCCCCATTGCGGATCGGCGATACCCACCACTGCTACTTCACGTACCGCCACGTGTCGGCTGATCAGGTCTTCAAGGTCGAGGGAGGAGATCCACTCGCCCCCGGTCTTGATCACGTCCTTGATCCGGTCGCGAATGTCGATCACGCCCATGCTGTCCAGGGTCGCGACATCACCGGTATGCAACCAGCCGCCCTCCCAGAGCTCGGCGCCCTTCTGCGGCTCGTTGAAATAGCCTTCGGTCAGCCATGGCGCGCGCAGTACCAGTTCGCCCTGGGACTCGCCATCGGCCGGCAGAAAGTTGCCATCGCCGTCGACAATCGCCGCTTCCACCAAGGGCCCCGGCACCCCGGCCTTGATGCGGTAGGTGGTGCGTTCGTCCTCGCTGCCCGCCATCAACTCATCATTGAGGTGAGCGCAGGCCACCAACGGACCGGTTTCGGACATGCCGTAGGCGGCCGTCAGCTGGATGCCCTTGGCCTTGGCAGCTTCGTACAGGGCGCGGTTCAGCGAGCTGCCGCCGATCACGATTTTCCAGCCGTCGAAATCCGTGCCCTGGGCCGCCTTGGCATTGAGCAGCATCTGCAGGATGGTCGGCACGCAATGGGAGAACGTGACCTTTTCCTTGCGCCACAGCTCCACCAGGTACTCGGGGTCATAACGCCCGGGGTAGACCTGTTTCAGCCCGAGCATGGTGGCCACATACGGCAGGCCCCAGGCGTGCACGTGGAACATCGGGGTGATGGGCATGTACACGTCATTGGTGCCCAGCAGCCGCACGCTGTCGATGCAGCCCATGGTGGTCGCGACCCCCATGGTGTGCAGCACCAGCTGGCGGTGGGTGAAGTACACACCCTTGGGGTTACCGGTGGTGCCCGTGGTGTAGAAGGTGGTGGCGACCGAGTTTTCGTCGAAGTCTTCGAACTGATACTGCGGGCTGGCCGCGGCCAGCAGCTGTTCGTACTCGCCCACCAGGTTCGGCAGCTCGGCGGTTTTCTCCGGGCCATCGGTCAGCAGCAGGGTTTTCTCCACCGTGGTCAGTTGCCCGGCAATGCCCTGGTACAGGCCGACGAACTCGCTGTTGACCAGCACCACGCGGTCCACGGCATGGTTCATGGTGTAGAGAATCTGTTCTGGCGAGAGGCGCACGTTGATGGTGTGGATCACGGCGCCGATCATTGGAATGGCGAACATGCATTCCAGGTAGCGATGGCTGTCCCAATCCATCACCGCCACCGTGTCGCCGGCCTTGACCCCGGCCTCCGTCAGCACATTGGCCAGGCGCGCGACCCTCTCGGTAAGGGTCGGGTAGGTGTAGCGCAGTTGGTCGCGGTAGACGATCTCCCGGGTTTTCTCGTAGCGACTGCCGGACATCAGCAGCCGCTTGATCAGCAACGGGTATTGGTAAGCGCCTTCGGCTGGTGGAATCACGCGAGTCTGCAACATAAGAATCCCTTTTCTGACTGCCCGGTCGTAACTGAAGAATGCCCACTCTAGAGTGAGAGTGCAGCAACCAAATCAGCCAAAGGAATGATTTGCAGAGCCGAGCAAATACTAGCGTTACGCCAGTATTTGCTCGGCCAGAAGGGATATTTCGCGATCTGTTCTTTGAATCAGTGCATTTCGGTGAAGGCCAGCTTCACGCCGATAGCGATCAGCACCGCGCCCATGGTCCGGTCAAACCAGTGGCCCATGCGCGCAAAACCGGCGCGCACTCGTTGCTGGCTGAACAGCATGGCCACCAGGCAGAACCAGAACGCCGTCGCCGCCGCCAGGTACACGCCGTAACCGGCCTGGATCGCCAGGGGCGTGTGCGGGTTAATCACCACGGTGAACAAGGACAGGAAGAACAGCGTCGCCTTGGGGTTCAGGCCGTTGGTCACAAAGCCGGAAGTGAAGGCCCCGCGAGCCGTGCGCTCGCCGGCTTCATGGTGCAGGTTTTCCGTGGCCGGGGCAGCCGGCTTGGCGCGCAGGGCCTTGAAGCCGATGTACAACAGGTAGGCCGCCGCCAGCCATTTCAATGCGTTGAACAGCACGATCGACTGCGACACGATCAGGCCGATCCCCAGCAGCGAATAACCCACATGCAGGAAAATCGCGGTGCCCACCCCCAGTGCCGTCCAGGTCCCCGCGCGACGGCCGTGGGTCACGCTCTCGCGGACCACCACGGCAAAGTCCGGGCCTGGGCTGGCTACGGCAAGCAAGTGGATGAGGGCAACGGTCAAGAACTCTGTCAGGTACATGGGGCTCCCGTGTTTCTAATTATTTCATCTGGTAGGCTCGGCAGATTACGCCTTCAGACCTCTAGTGCAAAAGGTACAGTTGATGACTAACCAGCGCCGCGCCGTATTTCTTGACTCCACCTCCCTCGACCTCGGCGACCTTGATCTTGGCGAACTGCGCGACAGCTTCAGCGACCTGCAGCTGTGCTCCAGCAGCGCCCCCGACCAGGTCATCGAACACTTGCAGGGCGCCCAGGTGGCCATCAGCAACAAGGTCCTGCTGGACGCCAAGACCCTCGCCGCCTGCCCTGACCTGAAACTGATCCTGATTGCCGCCACGGGCACCAATAACGTCGACCTCGCCGCGGCCCGGGCCCAGGGCATTACCGTCAGCAACTGCCAGGGCTACGGCACGCCGTCGGTGGCCCAGCACACACTGATGCTGCTGCTCAACCTGGCTACACGCCTGGGCGATTATCAGAAAGCCGTGGGCGAAGGACGCTGGCAAGAGGCCAAGCAGTTCTGCCTGCTCGATTACCCGATTGTCGAACTCGAAGGCAAAACCCTGGGCCTGCTCGGGCATGGCGAACTCGGCAGCGCCGTTGCGCGCCTGGCCGAGGCCTTTGGCATGCGCGTGCTGCTGGGCCAGTTGCCCGGCCGCCCGCCCCGCGCCGACCGCCTGCCGCTGGATGAGTTGCTGCCGCAAATCGACGCCCTGACCCTGCACTGCCCGCTCAATGAGCACACCCGCCACTTCATCGGCGCCCGCGAGCTGGCCCTGCTCAAGCCCAACGCCTTTGTGGTCAACACCGCACGCGGTGGCCTGATCGACGAGCAGGCCCTGGCCGATGCCCTGCGCAGCGGCCACCTGGGCGGTGCCGCCACCGACGTGCTGAGTGTCGAGCCGCCAGTGGCTGGCAACCCGCTGCTGGCCGCCGACATTCCACGGCTGATCGTCACCCCGCATATCGCCTGGGGCAGCCGCGAGGCGCGCCAGCGCATCGTCGGCCAATTGACGGAAAATGCCCGGGGCTTTTTCAGCGGTACAGCGCTGCGAGTCGTCAGTTGATAAACTGCGCCACTTTTTTTCAAGGAGCAGGTTATGGATCCGCGCAGTGAAGTACTGCTTCGCCAGGCTGAATTGTTTCAAGGTTCGCTGCTGCTGGCGGGCCTGCCCGCCGACGACTTGCTGGGTCGGCTGCCCGATGCCCATGGCTGGTGCTGGCACGCCGGTGACCAGGCGGCGCTCGACGCTCGTTTTGCCGAACGCAGCCATTTCGGGGTGGATGCTCCGCAGCGAGGGTTCGAAAGCGCCGTGCTCTTCCTGCCCAAATCCAAGGACCTGACCGACTACCTGCTCAATGCCCTGGCCTCGCGCCTGGCTGGGCGCGAGCTGTACCTGGTGGGTGAAAAGCGCAGCGGTATCGAAGGCGCGGCCAAGCAACTCAACCCCTTCGGCAAACCACGCAAGCTCGACAGCGCGCGGCATTGCCAGCTGTGGCAAGTCACCGTCGCCAATGCCCCCGAAGCGGTAACCCTGGAAAGCCTGGCCCAGGAATACGAATTGCCCCTGGCCGAAGGCCCGCTCAAGGTCATCAGCCTGCCCGGCGTATTCAGCCACGGCCGGCTGGATCGCGGCAGCGCACTGTTGCTGGAACATCTGGACAAACTGCCCAGCGGCCACCTGCTGGACTTCGGCTGTGGCGCCGGCGTCCTGGGGGCGGCGGTCAAGCGCCGCTACCCGCATAACAGCGTGACGCTGCTCGACGTCGATGCCTTCGCTGCCGCCAGCAGTCGCTTGACCCTGGCTGCCAATGGCCTGGAAGCCGAGGTCCTGACCGGCGACGGAATCGACGCCGCGCCCATGGGTTTGAACGCCATCCTGAGCAACCCGCCGTTCCATGTCGGGGTTCACACCGATTATCACGCCACCGAAAACTTGCTGAAAAAAGCAGCCAAACATCTGAAAAACGGCGGCGAACTTCGGCTGGTTGCCAATAGCTTCCTGCGTTACCAACCGCTGATCGAAGAGCATCTGGGGCCATGTTCGATCAAGGCCGAAGGCCAGGGTTTTCGCATTTACCGGGCCAAGCGCGGGTAAGCGACTTTTGCAAAAGAAGGCTTGCCGAATGGATTTTGCCTAGGCAGAATCCGCTCCGTCCTAGGGGAGTAGTCTCCCACGAGCGCCATGCTCGTCCGGCATGCGTCAACATACTTGGTCAACAGACCATGGCGCATGCGACCCAAGAGTCCGCACAGACGGACCGCAGGGTTTGACAAGACCTATGACACGAACACCTTACCCGGGGCGGGGAGGCTGTACGTGTCATAGCCGTGTCGACCCGCCCCTTAGGAAAAACCTGATGCTGGATTCTCTACTCGTTCCTACCGCAGTCGTTGCCTTGGCCGAAATCGGCGACAAGACGCAGCTGCTCGCCCTGATTCTCGCCGCGCGCTTTCGCAAACCCTGGCCGATCATCGCCGGTATCGTCGCCGCAACCCTGGCCAACCATGCGGCCGCCGGTGCGGTGGGTGCCTGGTTTGGCAGCTTCTTCTCCGACGTCACCCTGCACTGGATCCTTGCCGCCAGCTTTGCCGCCACGGCCTTGTGGACCCTGGTTCCCGACAAAATGGACGAAGACGAAGCCAGCACCGCACGCAAGTTCGGGCCGTTCCTGACCACCCTGATTGCGTTCTTCCTCGCGGAAATCGGTGACAAGACCCAGATCGCCACAGTCATGCTCGCGGCGCAGTACCCTGAACTGTGGTTGGTCATCATCGGCACCACCCTGGGCATGCTGATCGCCAACGTACCTGTGGTACTGGCCGGCAACTTCGCGGCAGACAAACTGCCCCTGACCCTGATCCGTCGCCTGGCGGCATCGGCGTTCTTCGTCCTGGCCCTGGTTGCGGTGTACAAGGCCATGCAAAGCAGCGGGTGGGTGTAAGCAAAACGGAGGGAGGCGCCTGGGGCGCCTTCATCGTCGGCGAGCCGGCCGCTGCACAATCATGCAGAGGCCGGTGTTGCCGGGGATGGCGTCACAGGACGTGACGCCAGGCCATCAGGACTTCTTGGCTTGCTGATACAACGGCATGACCTTGGGGATTGCCGCCTGCAACGAGCTGATCCGGCTAGTAGACGCCGGGTGAGTGCTGAGGAATTCCGGCGGCGCGCCTTCCGACGCCTTGCTCATCTTGTTCCACAGGCTGATCGCCGCGTTCGGGTTGTAGCCGGCACGGGCCGCCAACTCCAGGCCGATCAGGTCCGCTTCGTTTTCGTTGTCGCGGCTGTTGGGCAAGGTCATCAGCAGGTTCACGCCGTTATCACTCAGGTCCACAGCGCCTTTGGGGGCACCGGCGAGCAAGGCGATCTGCTTCAACGCCCCCACACCGTAGGCCTTGGACATGGCTTCACGGCCATGCTCGCGCAGGGCGTGGGCGATTTCATGGCCCATCACCGCGGCGATTTCATCGTCGGTCAGTTGCAGCTTGTCGATCAGGCCGGTGTAGAAAATGATCTTGCCGCCAGGACCACAGTTGGCGTTGAGCTCATCGCTCTTGATCAAGTTGACTTCCCACTTCCACGCCGCGCAATCCGGGCGGAAGGTAGGGGCCTGGGCGACCAGGCGGTCGGCAATTCTCTGCACGCGCTTGGCGGTGGCGCTGGTCTTGTCCAGCATGCCCTTGTTGCTCGCATCACCCAGCGTCTGCTGGTAGTCCTGGGCATAGGACTGGTTGACCTCATCGCTCGACAGCATGCTGAACATGTACTGCTTGCGATCGACACCCACGGCGCCGCCACTGGTGGTGTTCACGGCCTGACAACCACCGAGCAGCAGGCTGGTACCCAGTGCACATGCAAGCAATGACTTCTTCGACTTCATCATGAAAACGCTCCCTGAAAACATGGCGCGTATCGTAGGGGGTGACGGGTATCGACGCTAGATGCAAATGGCATCTAAATGCGCTGTTCAAGATACATCCCGACGACCGTAGGAAATAATTCATCAAGCCGCCGCCCCAGGCCCTGCACTGACCTGCCGTATTCATTTGCGACTCGCGCCGATCGGAAACGGTCATTTGCGCAATCAACGCTAATGGCCATTGCAGAGCCTGCCGATACAGCACGGCAGACGCCATTCCTGCGACCGGAGCCCCTATGAAATTCAAGTCGATCCAGTTTTCCGTGGCCGCCCTGGCCGGCGCCATCGTCCTCAGCGTGGTTGCGGCCCTGGTGCTCTACGCACTGTTCGCCGGCGCCCGGACCCAGGACATGGTGCAAGCCCGCACCCAGGCCCAGTTCGAGCAGGTTATCGAGCAGCGCCTGAGCACACTGGCCCAGAACCAGGCCAGCCAGATCCAGCGTGAACTGGAAGCGCCATTGCTGATTGCCAGCGGCCTGGTGCGGGTCAACGCCCTGATGGGAAACCCGGGCAGCCAAGGCACCCCCCAGTTGAGCCTGAGTCGCGAACAGTTGATCGGCCTGATCAAGGAAAACGTCGCACAGAACCCGAAAATTCTCGGCGCCTACGTCGGTTGGGAAAAAAACGCCATCGACCAGAACGACGCCGCCTACGTCGGCTCCCAGGTGGTGGGGATCGACGCCGCCAACGGCCGCTTCCTGCCCTGGTGGTTCCGCAATGAAGACGGCAGCCTGGGCCTGGACAAACTGGCAGACGTCGACGACCAGAAGCTGCTCTCCACCGGCGTGCGCGCCAGCGAGTACTACCTGTGCTCCAAGGAAAGCAAAAAGCCCTGCGTGATCGATCCGGCACCCTATAAGGTCGGGGACAAGGTCGTGATGCTCGCCTCCTTCATTCAACCGATCATGCTCAATGGCACGTTCCAGGGCATCGTCGGCGCCGACCTCTCGGTGAACTTCATCCAGGACATGCTCCTGGCAGCGAACCACACACTCTATGACGGCGCCGGGGAAATGGCCCTGATCGGCGGTAACGGGCGGCTGGTGGCCTATACCCGGGACTCGGGCAAATTCGGCGAGCCGGTCAGCAGCATCCTGCAAGGCGACAAGCTGGCCAGGCTGAATCACCTCAAGCGCGGTGAAGTGGCCTACAGCGTCGACCAGGCCGGCAACGAAATCGAAGTCTACCTGCCCTTTGGCATTGGCCAGACCGATGCCCAATGGACCCTGATGCTGCACCTGCCCCTGAACGCGGTAATGGCCGACCTGCAAAAACTGCAGAACGATCTGGCTGCGCAACGCCAGGCCGACACGTTCGGCATGGCGATGGTTGGCCTGCTGGTGGCCGGCGTCGGCCTGCTGGTGATCTGGCTGGTCGGTCGCGGAATCGCTCGCCCGCTGAAGCAGATGGTGGCCATGCTCGACGATATCGCCCAAGGCGAAGGCGACCTGACTCGCCGCCTGAGCAGCGATCGGGTCGACGAACTGGGTTCGATCGCCAAGGGCTTCAACACCTTCCTGGCCAAGTTGCAGGCGATGATCACCCAGGTGGTGAGCTCGGTGCAGAGTGTCAGTGACTCCTCGGAGCACACCGCCGATATCGCCATCCGCACCAATCAGGGCGTGCATAAGCAGATGGTCGAAATCGACCAAGTGGCCACCGCGGTGCACGAAATGACCGCCACCGCCCAGGACGTGGCGCGCAATGCGACCCAGGCCGCACAAGCCGCGACCCACGCCGACCAGGCCGCCAGTCAGGGCATGCAGATCGTGCGCGAGACCTCGACTTCGATCGGCGCCCTGGCCGTTGAAATCGGCAAGGCGGTCGGCGTGGTACAGACCCTGGCCAAGGACAGCGAAAACATCAATGCGATCCTGATCGCCATTCGCGGCATCGCCGAGCAGACCAACCTGCTGGCCCTCAACGCCGCCATCGAAGCGGCGCGTGCCGGCGAGCAAGGACGGGGGTTTGCGGTGGTGGCTGACGAAGTGCGCAACCTGGCCCAGAAGACCCAGCAGGCCACGGAAGAAATCCAGTCGATGATCCAGCAGTTGCAGCAAGGCACGCGCGGCGTGGTGCGGGTCATGGAAGACAGCCAGACCAAGACCGACCAGAGCGTGCAGCACGCGGCCAAGGCCGCCGAAGCGCTGGAGACCATCACTCAAGCGGTGTCGGTGATTAACGACATGAACACCCAGATCGCCAGCGCCGCCGAGGAACAGAGCGCCGTGGCCGAGGACATCAACCGCAACGTGATCAATATCGGCCAGGTGGCCAATGAAGTGGCCGGCGGTGCCGACGAATCAAGCGCAGCCAGTGCGGGCCTGACCAAACTGGCCGAACAGCAGCGGCGCCTGATCAACCAGTTCAAGGTTTGACAAGACCCTGCGCCAGCCTCCGCTACTGCGGCTTGCTCGCGCAGGATAGGCCGGCGCTCCGGGGCGCCAGCCGGTTCAACCCGGCGTCAGGCACTCGGGGGCATTGAGTTTCGGGTCATTCACCAGATTGGCCAGTACCCGTTCGCGCAACGCCGCCGGAGGACTGGCGAGCAAGGCATGCAGGACCGGCAACGGTGTTTGCGGATCCAGCCAGGCAGCCTGGCCCTCGGCATCGAGAATCAGCGGTCGGCGCTGGTTCGACGCGGCCTGGGTCACCACCGCGGTACTCAGCCAAACCTGCTCCTGCACCGGGTAGGCTTCCCAGATCGCGGCAAAAAACAGCGCTGAGCCCTCTCCCGGGGTCAGCCAATACGGGCGCTTGCGCGTACCACCCCGCCATTCATAGAACCCATTGGCCGGCAGCAGGCAGCGCCGCTGACGAAATGCCTCGCGAAACATCGGTTGCTCGGCCAGGGTTTCAGCCCGGGCGTGGGCCGGGGTGCGTGACAGGTCGGTCAACCAGGGCGGGGTCAGGCCCCAGCGAGCCCGCGCCAGGGTGCGCTGCTCAGCTTCGGCGCGCATGATCAGCACCGAGTCGTTGGGCGAAATATTCCACTGCGCCTGCTGATCCGCCGGAAACCCGGGCAAGGCCGCAAACGCGGGGTTCCAGCGAAACAGGGCATAACGTCCACACATGAGGGCAATACAACTCTCGACAAATAGGCGGCCAGCCTAACAGACCAGCACGCCGGCAAAGTTTTCCGGCTCTTCAAAGGGCATCGGCAGGGCCGCATTGTACGCAGCGATCAGCTCCCGTGCGTATTGCGCCTGATCGTTTGGCACCGTCAGCCCAAGCAATCCGAACACCGGTAACTCGCCGGCGCCACCCAGCAGGTCGCGCCCCGCCAGATGCGCCTCGACCCCTTCGCTGGCCAGCATGCTCTGCAGCAACTCGCCCTCCATCAGGTTTTCCGGTTCGTAGATGCGCTGCATACGGCCACCCCATCATTCGTTTTCACTGTGAACATCGAGCATCCATTCCTGACCGTCGGTTTGTAGCCTGAATACAATGGGCCGGCAGCACACCGGGCAGTCTTCGATATAGGTTTGATCGCCGCCGGACAAATCCAGCACGGCCTCGGCTTCTTCGCCGCAATAGGGACAGGAGTAGTGCTCGGTTTCCAGCATCGCGGTCTCCAGAGTGACTTGTGCGTATAATCGCCGGTCTATTCGCAGGGCTATTTTTGTTTGAGCTTACTTTTCAGACCGTGCCCGGCCGTTTTTCGATCCAAACCTTTTCTTACCCTAGCCGTTTCCAACAAGAGAGCATGATGGGCGAATTCGATGCCATCCGACCTTACGACGACAGCGAAGTCCCAGCGGTGCTGGCTCGACTGCTCGGCGACAAGGCGTTTCTAGATATCCTCACCCACTTCCGCTTCCCGCGCTTTGCCGGCGCCTTCGGCTGGTTGCTCAAACCTCTTATAGCTCATCGACTGCGGCGCGAGTTCGCCGGCGTGACTTCGGTAGCCACCCTGCAGGACAAGGTCGAGTACTACGTCGACCACACCATCGAGCGCGCGACCGACGGCGTGACCTATACCGGCGTCGAACAATTCAAGTCCGGCAGCGCCTATCTGTTTATCGCCAACCACCGCGACATCGTGATGGACCCGGCCTTCGTCAACTACGCCGTGTATCACGCCGGCCTGCCGACCCCGCGCATCGCGATTGGCGACAACCTGCTGCAAAAGCCGTTTGTCAGCGACCTGATGCGCCTGAACAAGAGCTTTATCGTGCACCGCTCGATTACCGGGCGTCGGGAAAAAATGGCCGCCTACCAATTGCTGTCGGCCTACATCAACCACTCGATCCGCAATGATTGCGCTTCGATCTGGATCGCCCAGGCCGAAGGCCGCGCCAAGGACGGTGATGATCGCACCGAGTCGGCGATCCTCAAGATGTTCCACATGAGCCGCAAGGATGAGCCGTTCGGCGAAGTCATCCAGTCGCTGAACCTGACCCCGGTCTCGATCAGCTACGAATACGACCCCTGCGACCAGGCCAAGGCCCGTGAACTGTTTATCCGCGCCACCACGGGCACCTACACCAAGGTGCCGGGCGAGGACGATGTGAGCATCGCCAAGGGCATCACCGGCTACAAGGGCCGGGTCCACGTCAACTTCGCCGCCCCTATCAGCGAACTGTTCGAAGACACCAAGCAATTGGCGGTGGAGATGGACCGGCAGATTCTCGGCGGATATCGCCTGTTCCCGGTGCATTACCTGGCGTATGCCCAGTGGAGTGATGCCGACCCGCAGTTGCAGGTGCCCGCGGCCAAGGACGTGTTCCCTGCCCAGGAGCTGGCCAAGGCCGAGGAGGAATGGCAACGGCGCCTGGAAGCCTGCCCCGTGGACCATCGGCCGTACCTGGTGCTGCAATACGCGACCCCGGTACGCAACCAGTACCGGGTCAAGGCCGGGCTGGCGCTGTAACCCAAGCTCGCAAAACCACAACGGCGCCCCAAGGCGCCGTTGTTGTGTCTGTCACCCTCAGTGTTCGCGGGTCAAAACCGTGTGCTGATCCAGGACACCAGCAGTGCCAGGGCCAGGCAGGCAAAACCGAAACGGTAGAAGAAGCGGTTCATGCGCAAGGTGGCCACATCCAGCAACAGCAAGGGCTGATCGATGCTGCGGCTGGCGCTTTGTGCTTCCAGGCTGGCCAATGCGCGCTGTTCACGACGGCGCGTGGCGTGCAGGACCCAGCTGCCCGGGCAGGCAAACAGCAGCGCGAGCAGGTTGAGCAGTTTGGCGGGGTGAGCGTTGAACAACGACCAGATCACATGCAGCGACATCGGGAACCTCGAGTGAACCCGGCCTCAGCGCCGGGCGATGGTCTAGCGGCGCGAATTCTACCCAAAGCGCCGGTAATCACCTGCTATTTCCGACAAAAAACAAAATTTGCGCCGATTAATTTACCCGGTCATCTGTTCGTCATCTAAACAGGCCAGTCTGTTGCCCCTCGATACACCACGGAGAACATCATGCTGCACGCAGAAAACCAGGATCGTCTTTATCTGATCGCCCAGAGTGATGAGCAGCAGACGCTGGTCGGCAGCCTGGCGTTCAACGTGCAGGACCGGCACTGGCTGGTGTATTGCGCCCTGGGTGGGCATCAGCACGCCGACCTTCCGGAAACCGACTTGCTGACCGGGGTCAGCGTGCTGGATTTCTACGTCGAGGCGGCGTGATCTCGGGCCTGGATAAACCTCAGGCATAAAAAAGCCCGGCTTCATCACTGAAGACCGGGCTTTTTTGTGCCCCGCGGGCCTGAGCCAGCGATTGGGCGCAGGTTACTCGCCGAGGATCTGACCCACGGTCGGGTCCTTGAACAGGCGGGTCAGGGCATCGCTCAACACGTCGCTGACCAGCTTGGTGTTGGTTTCCTGGTTCGGCGCCATGCCGAAACGCTGGTCCAGGGAAGCGCCGTAGCGGCCGCTGTAGCGACGGTTGGCATTTTGCACATCAGAGCGGAAGGTCGCGCCGATGGTGGCTTCCGTGACATACAGGCCTTCCTTGGGCGACTGATACTTCAGTTCGGCCAGGGTAACGGTCAACTGCGGCGCGTTGTAGGCATTGCTGGTCGGGGTGAACCCCAGGAGACGCACGGCCGCTTCGGCCTGGGCCTGCAGCTTGGGCAGGATCTGCGCGCCCTGCACAGTGATCGCGCTGGTTTCCGGATACAGACCACCACGGGTGCCCAGGGTTGGCGAAGGCCGACCGTCGACCACCCGCACCACCACCGGCTGGCCATGCCCTACGGGCGCCAGTTGAGTCGTGAGTTTCGGTTCCGGGCTGAGTTGTTGCGGGCTGTGGGCGCAGCCAGCCAGGGTCAAGCTGGTCACAGTGATCAAACCGAACAACAAACGTTGCAACATGCTCATCTCTCCAGAAATCAGGCACAAACAGGGGCGCAGTATAGCGGTGCTCGGCAACGGCTAACCAGCTTCAGAACAGGTTTAGTCAAGGCTCAGACAGGTCCGGTACATGTCGGTTCACGTAATATTTCCGACATAAGCGTCACATTGAGCTGTAACGCTTGACCGGCATCCTAACTCGCAATTGCCCAACAGGTATTTCGCCATGCACTTTCTCTGGTCCTTGTTCGCACCGCGCCAGAAACACCGCAGCTTTGCCCTGCTCGATCAACAGGGTCGCTGCCAGGCCTTCAAGCATTGCAGCCTGCCGCCGACCGGCGATGGCTGGGTGGAAATCGACGAAATCCGCCTCAACTGGCTGCATCAGCCCCTGCCTGCCAGCGCCCGTGTCAGCCCGCGCATTGCCCGGCCACGGGGGCAACAGGTACTGGCCACCTGACCAAAAGGCTAATAAAAGTCATTTAACAGGATCATTTCTGCGCGTTTCTTCGTTACAATCTCCCCCCGATTATAAGGACGTCTCCTGATCGGGCCTCGCAGCACCGCTGATGCGCTTGTATTGGCACCCCGCACCGCCCACAGAGAGCCGCCCACACAGATCGAGTGAAGCTGGCGCTTGCTGTTCCTCCTGCAAACCCCACTTTTCGCGAATCTGCCAGAGCTATCCTTGCTCGGACACTGAGTTGTATGCCCGTTGTGCCTGTCATGCATCCATGCTGGCACCAGCGTTCGGGCCCGGTGCCAGGCTGAGGTAGCCCTTTTTTGAGGTTCACGTCTTCAAAAGAGCGTGAAAAAAACGGGTTTTCACAACTTCACAAGAGTGTGGCGAGCAAATGAATAGTTTTGCGTCAGTACAAGCACCATTAGCGTCTACAACACCCCGACTACACAGGACCGAGCCTTCCTCATATAGCTGCGCTTGAAGCCTGTCCGCTACGGATTTGGTTGCACGAACGGACGTCTTGACCATAAGTCGAATTGCCTGGGATACCCGAAGATGCGTTCATACGCAGCTTGAGGCCCGAATGGCAGCGTCCGCAGAAGTTGCAAAAAATTGCGAAGATTCGGACATGGCGATCCTGGCCATGGGTACCTGGGGCAGAACTGAACGCCCCGTCACTCCTGGCAGCTATGCCGTCAATTTGGTGCTGCAGATTTTGGAGACGCGTTAATGGCGCATAACGAAGCAGTAGACGTCGTATTGGTTGGGGCCGGCATCATGAGTGCCACCCTCGCAGTACTGCTCAAAGAACTCGACCCCGCAATAAAGCTGGAAGTCGTCGAGTTGATGGATTCGGGGGCCGCGGAGAGTTCCAACCCGTGGAACAACGCCGGTACCGGCCACGCCGGCCTCTGTGAGCTGAACTACACGCCTCAGGCCGCCGATGGCTCTGTCGACATCAAGAAAGCGGTGCACATCAACACCCAGTTCGAGGTGTCGAAGCAGTTCTGGTCCTACCTGACCAAGAAAGGCACCTTCGGCTCGTCCAAGTCCTTTATCAGCCCGGTACCGCACCTGAGCTTCGTGCAGGGCGACAAAGGCGTTTCCTTCCTCAAGAAGCGTTTTGAAGTGCTGAGCCAGCACCACGCCTTCGCGGACATGGAATACACCGAAGACAAGGCCAAGATGGCCGAGTGGATGCCGCTGATGATGCCCGGCCGCCCGGCGGACGAAACCATTGCCGCGACCCGCGTGCTGAACGGTACCGACGTCAACTTCGGCGCCCTCACCAATCAGTTGCTCAAGCACCTGACCAGCGCACCCGATGCCCAGGTCAAGTACTGCAAGCGTGTCACCGGTCTCAAGCGCAACGGCGCCGGCTGGACCGTCAGCATCAAGGACGTGAACAACGGCAACAGCCGTGAAGTCGATGCCAAATTCGTTTTCCTCGGCGCGGGTGGCGCGGCACTGCCGTTGCTGCAGGCTTCGGGCATCGAGGAAAGCAAAGGCTTCGGCGGCTTCCCCGTCAGCGGCCAGTGGCTGCGTTGCGACAACCCGGAAGTGGTCAAGCAGCACCAGGCCAAGGTCTACAGCCAGGCTGCCGTGGGTTCGCCACCGATGTCCGTGCCGCACCTGGACACCCGTGTGGTCGATGGCAAGAAGTCCCTGCTGTTCGGGCCTTATGCCGGTTTCACCACCAAGTTCCTCAAGCACGGTTCGTTCCTCGACCTGCCGCTATCGGTTCGCGCCGGCAATATCGGCCCGATGCTGGCCGTGGCCCGCGACAACATGGACCTGACCAAGTACCTGGTCAGCGAAGTCATGCAGTCCATGGAGCAGCGCCTGGAATCCCTGCGCCGCTTCTACCCTGAAGCCAAGGCCGAAGACTGGCGCCTGGAAGTGGCCGGTCAACGGGTGCAGATCATCAAGAAAGATCCGAAGAAAGGCGGCGTCCTGCAGTTCGGCACCGAACTGGTCGCGGCCAAGGACGGCTCTCTGGCCGCTCTGCTGGGGGCTTCCCCGGGCGCTTCGGTGACGGTGTCGATCATGCTCGACCTGATCGAACGCTGCTTCCCGAGCAAGGCCAGCGGCGAGTGGGCCGAAAAGCTCAAGGAAATCTTCCCGGCACGGGAAAAGACCCTGGAAACCGACGCTGCGCTGTATCGCAAGATCAACAGCGAAAACAACGTCAGCCTCGAGTTGGTCGAGCAAAGCAACCAGGCCGAAAGCTACGCTTGATGCCTGCTGCATAAAAAACGCCCCGTTCTCGTTGAGAGCGGGGCGTTTTTTTTGGCCTTGGATCAGGGTCGGTAGAAACCAATGCCTCTACCCTCTCCTTCAGCCGCGAGCTTTTTCGATCAGCTCAATGTAATCGGCGCCATTGCGCTGGTCGGCGATCAGGCTCACGAAGTCCTGGCCGTGCTCGTCCTTGCCGTCCAGGTCGTAACCGGCTTCGAGGAAGAACGTCAGGAAACGTTCGAAGTCATCGATGCGCAGGCCGCGGTAGGCCTTGATCAGCTTGTGCAGGGAGGGTGAAGTGGCGTCGACCGGCTCGAAATCGAGGAACAGTTTGATCTGCTCATCGCCGATCTCGTCACCAATCAATTGCTTCTTATCTTTACGCATTGCCGACTCCAGCTCGCAGACATTTCACGGGGCGGGCAGTTTACCCCCAGGCGGCGTCGGGTCTCAACGCGGGCGTGTGGCTCCGGTGTGCAAGTCCGCCCAGATATGGCCGTTGGCATAGCTCAGGAATTGGCAATACACCGTGTCGTTGCGCAACAGATCCATCACCACCCGGTATTGGGCCAGGGGGTAATACAGGGTCAGGGTCTTGCTCTGGGGGTCGTAGATCGGCTTTTTCAGGCTTTTGCTTTCGCCGTCGAAATTCACCAGTACCTGGCCGATGGTCGCGCCCTTGTTCAGCGGCTTGCCCTTGAGGCGCACCAGCAAGGGCGAAGTCACGGGGATCGGCTGCTGATTGGATTGGCGCTGGCTGCCGACCACCACCGAATATTCGGTGACCTGCAACAGCTGCTGTTGCTCGGGGACGGAATCGCGCAGGGTCAGGTCATCGGGTGGCAGAAACTGCGCATGCATCGGCGCCGGGGCTGCCGCCAGAGGCAGGCTCAGGGTCAAAAGAAGGGCCGCGCTACTGCGAATCAACAGGCTCATGACAGGCTCCAGGCAAGGGCCGACCACTCTAGCACGCCTTTTCACCCCCACGCTGGAGTCGCTGCCGCAGGCTGCGCTGGCCGCACCTGACGCCGTGAGCCATCAGGAAAACAAGGGGCGCCTGGACAGGCCCAGCGCAGCCTCGTCAAGCTCGGCAGCGGCCACAGATGTGGGCGGGGATCAATCGAACTGGGCGCGCATCCAGGCATGGTATTGGGCCACTGCGGGCTCGCCTTCGCGGGGTGCCCAACTGGCCATCTCGCCCTCGCCCACCGGACGGTAGGGACCGGATTTGCATTCGAACATCAGGCTGTCAGCCTCCAGCACCACCAGGCCATGGAACACCCCGGCGGGCAGGTCGACACCGACACACTCACCACCGGCCTGCAGCACGCGCTTGGCCAGGACCTGGCCCGCCTCGTCGAACACCAGCAGCCCCAGACGCCCCTTGAGCACCAGCAGGGTTTCTGCCTTGTCGGCGCTCAGATGACGATGGGGCGCAATGTAGGTCGCCGGTTGCAGGCCGACCGCCATGCGGTGACACGGCTCTTCCATCTGATGGAAGTTATGGTGCTGCCGCCCCCGGGGGCTGGCCGCGGCCTTCTCGGCCAATTCGGCGAACAGCGATTGGTCGAGAAAGCTCGGCTGGTTCATGACTTACATGCCTTTGACGGCGAAGATGCCTGCGGCGTTGCGCCAGTAGCCTTTGTAATCCATGCCGTAACCGAAGATGTAACGGTCGATGCATGGCAAGCCGACGTAATCGGCCTTGAGGTCCGGGCGTGCCTTGCGGTCGTGGTCCTTGTCGATCAGCACGGCGGTGTGCACAGCGCGGGCGCCGGCATGCTTGCAGAAGTCGATGATGGCGCCCAGGGTGTGACCTTCGTCGAGGATGTCGTCGATGATCAGCACGTCACGGTCGATAAAGGACACTTCCGGCTTGGATTTCCAGAACAGCTCGCCACCGCTGGTTTCATTGCGATAGCGGGTGGCGTGCAGGTAGGAAGCTTCCAGCGGGAACTTCAGGTGAGTCAGCAGCTTGCCGGAGAAAATCAGGCCGCCGTTCATCACGCAGAACACCACAGGATTGCGCTCAGCCAATTCTTCATTGATGCGTGCACCGACCCGGGCGATGGCCGCCTCGACTTCAGCTTCGGTGTACAGGCAGTCGGCCTCTCGCATGATTTGACGGATATGCTCGAGATCAGCGGACATGGCGCTCTCCAAGGGGGTGGCGGTTTCGGAAAAGCGGGCAAAGGTACGCATCCCGCCGGGCCAGATCAAGCCTTTCTGGACTAACGTACTGTATGTCTATAGGACAACACCCTCGGATAGATTAATCTAGGCCGGTTTTTTTGCCCGCCGCCGGAGCCTTTCCCTATGCCCATCCGTGAGATCCGCCATCCGCTGATCCGACACAAACTTGGCCTTATGCGCCGCGCAGACATTAGCACCAAAAACTTTCGCGAGCTTGCTCAGGAAGTCGGTGCCCTGCTGACGTACGAAGCCACCAAAGACCTGCCCCTGGAAACCTACGATATCGAAGGCTGGTGCGGCACTGTCCAGGTCGAAAAAATTGCCGGCAAGAAGATCACCGTGGTGCCGATCCTGCGCGCCGGCATCGGTATGCTCGAAGGCGTGCTGAGCCTGATCCCGGGAGCCAAGGTCAGCGCCGTCGGCGTGGCCCGCAATGAAGAAACCCTGCAGGCCCACACCTACCTGGAAAAACTGGTTCCGGAGATCAACGAACGCCTGGCCATGATCATCGACCCGATGCTCGCCACCGGCAGCTCGATGGTCGCCACCATCGAACTGCTGAAAAAGGCTGGCTGCCGGGATATCCGCGCCATGGTCCTGGTGGCCGCTCCCGAAGGCATCGCCGCCGTGGAAAAAGCACACCCGGACGTGACCATCTACACCGCCTCGATCGACGAGAAACTCAATGAACACGGCTACATCATCCCTGGCCTGGGTGATGCCGGCGACAAGATCTTCGGTACCAAGCAGAAGGATTCCTGATCATGCAGGATGAGTTCAACGATCCGCTCTGGCGCCAGGTGCTCTCGGGCGCGCAGATGCTCTTCGTGGCCTTTGGCGCGTTGGTGTTGATGCCGCTGATTACCGGTCTCGACCCCAACGTGGCGCTGTTCACGGCGGGTCTCGGGACTCTGTTGTTTCAGGTCGTGACCCGGCGCCAGGTGCCGGTGTTCCTGGCGTCGAGCTTTGCCTTCATCACCCCGATCATTCTCGCCAAGCAGCAGTTCGGCCTGGCCGCGACCATGGGCGGCGTGATGGCCGCGGGCTTCGTCTACACCTTTCTGGGGTTGGCGGTGAAGGTCAAGGGCACCGGTTTCATTGACCGCCTGCTGCCGCCGGTGGTGATCGGGCCGGTGATCATTTCCATCGGTCTGGCCATGGCGCCGATCGCCGCCAACATGGCGATGGGCAAGGGTGGGGATGGCGCCGAGCTGATCCACTACCAGACCGCGATGCTGATCTCGATGCCAGCGCTGCTGACCACCCTGATCGTCGCCGTATTCGGCAAAGGGATTTTCCGCCTGGTGCCGATCATCTCCGGGGTGCTGGTGGGTTTTGCCATGTCGTTCTACTTCGGCGTGGTCGACACCGCGAAAATCGCCGCCGCGCCCTGGCTGGCCCTGCCCCACTTCACCGCGCCGGAGTTCAACTGGCAGGCGATCCTGTTTATCGTCCCGGTGGCGCTGGCCCCGGCCATCGAGCACATCGGCGGGGTAATTGCCGTCGGCAGCGTGACCGGTCGCGACTACCTGAAAAAACCCGGCCTGCACCGCACCCTGTTCGGTGACGGCATTGCCACCACTGCTGCCGGCCTGTTTGGCGGCCCGCCCAACACCACCTACGCCGAAGTCACTGGCGCGGTGATGCTGACCAAGAACTACAACCCGAAGATCATGACCTGGGCGGCGATTTTCGCCATCAGCCTGGCGTTTATCGGCAAGTTCGGCGCGTTGCTGCAAAGCATTCCGGTCCCAGTGATGGGCGGGATCCTGTGCCTGCTGTTCGGTTCGATTGCCGCGGTCGGCATGAACACCCTGATCCGCCACAAGATCGACCTGGGGGAAGCGCGCAATCTGGTGATTGTCTCGGTGACCCTGGTGTTCGGGATTGGCGGCGTGCTGGTGGGAACCGGCACCGGGCCGGATGACTTCGGACTCAAGGGGATTGCGCTGTGCGCCGTAGTGGCGATTGCGCTGAACCTGATCCTGCCGGGCAATGACAGCTGGAAGCACAAGAAAGGCGATGAACCGCTGATCTGATGGCTGCGGCCATTGGCGCGTACTTATAGCGACTGCTGGCTGTGCTGGGCCTTTTATCCCGGAGTGGATTTGAGGGCCAGCGCAGCTCGGCAGCGGCTACAGGTCGACTTAGAGCGCCAGAGGGGCGCGCTCGCAGAGCGTGTTCAGGGCCTTGGCCCATTGCGGGTTGTCATTGAGGCACGGCACCAGCACCAATTCCTCGCCCCCCGCTTCGCGGAACTGTTCCAGGCCGCGATCGCCGATTTCTTCCAGGGTCTCGATGCAGTCGGCAACGAATGCCGGGCACATCACCAGGATTTTCTTTGCCCCCTGCTTGGCCAACTCATCGAGGCGCGCCTCGGTGTAGGGTTCTATCCATTTGGCGCGCCCCAGGCGCGACTGGAACGACACCGACCAGGTACCCGCCGCCAGGCCCAGGCGCTCGGCGAACAGCGCGGCGGTCCGCAGGCATTGCGCGCGATAACAGGTGGCCAGGACTTGCGGCGAGGCATTCTTGCAGCAGTCGGCATCCTTGAAACAATGCTCGCCGGTGGGGTCGAGTTTGGTCAGGTGACGTTCGGGCAAACCGTGGAAGCTGAGCAGCAGGTGATCGTGTTCCTGCTCCAGGTACGGCTTGGCACTGGCCACCAGAGCGTCGAGGTATTCGGGCTGATCGTAGAACGGCTGCAGTATCGAGAGCTGCACATCCAGCTTCCTGTCGCGGATCACCCGCCGCGCCTCTTCGATCACCGTGGTCACGGTGCTGTCGGCGAACTGTGGATACAGCGGCGCCAGGGTGATCTTTTTCTGCCCCTGGGCCACCAGGCGCACCAAGGTCGACTCAATCGACGGCTCGCCGTAGCGCATGGCCAACTCAACCGGGCCCTGGGTCCATTGCGCCGTCATCGCCTGCTGCAGGCGGCGGCTGAGCACCACCAGCGGCGAGCCGTCTTCCCACCAGATCGAAGCGTAGGCATGGGCCGACTGCTCCGGGCGCTTGATCAGGATCAGCGACACCAGCAAGCGTCGCACCGGCCACGGCAGGTCGATCACGTACGGGTCCATCAGGAATTGATTGAGGTAGCTGCGCACATCCGCCACCGAGGTGGAAGCCGGCGAACCCAGGTTGACCAGGAGCAACGCGTGATCGGTCATGCAACGTCCTATTTCAAAGGCGGCTGGATAAATCGTCCAGGGCCGCAGGCAAATCAGGGAACTGAAAAGTAAATCCGGCCGCCAGCAAACGCTCGGGCGTCGCGCGCTGGCCACCCAGCAACAGCAGCGACAACTCGCCCAGCCCCACGCGCAGTGCAAAGGCCGGCAGCGGCACTATCGCGGGCCGGTGCAGGACGCGGCCCAGGCTCTTGGCGAACTCGCGATTACGAACCGGCTGCGGCGCGCACGCATTATAAGGACCCCGGGCATCGCTGCGATGCAGGAGAAAATCAATCAGGGCGATTTGATCCTTGATATGAATCCACGGCATCCATTGCCGACCATTGCCGATAGGCCCGCCCAGCGCCAACTTGAACGGCAGCAGCAGGCGCGACAAAAAGCCGCCCTCGGCCGACAACACCAACCCGGTCCGCACCAGCACCACACGGATGCCCAAGGCTTCGGCGCGTTGCGCGGTTTCTTCCCAGGCGATACACAACTGGCTGGCGAAGTCTTCGCTGACGGGAGGGGAGTCCTCATGCAACTCACGCTCACCGCCATCGCCATACCAACCCACTGCCGAACCCGAAATCAATACACCTGGCTTTTGCTCGCGGGTTTCGAGCCAGGCCAGCAGTGTCTCAGTCAGGCCGATACGGCTGCTCCAGAGCAGCGCCTTGCGTTTATGGGTCCAGTGCCGGTCGCCAATCGGCGCCCCGGCCAGGTTGACCACCGCGTCCAGCGGCTGCTGATCCAGCTCCTGCAACTGCGCGACACCCCGCACCTGGGCGCCACACAGCTGCGCGACTTTTTCCGGCTGGCGACTCCAGACCGTCAGTTGATGACCCTGGCTTAGCCAGAACTGACACAACTGACGGCCAATCAAACCAGTACCGCCGGTCAGCAATATGTGCATGAGATCCTCCTTGCGTGGCGTTTAAGCCCGATCACTAGTCTATTTTTATAGGCAGGGATCTTTTCAATCGGGCAGGCTGTGTTTTAACAATAGACAACCTGCACATCCGATCACGCCAAAAGCTATACCACAAAACAATATTGTACAGGTTTTAGCGACGGCGTAGTCTGTACAGAACGGTAAACGAGGCCCCTATGACTGTACCCATCGCAATTATCGGTACCGGCATTGCCGGACTCTCAGCTGCCCAGGCGTTGCACGATGCCGGGCACGTCGTTCAACTTTTTGATAAAAGCCGCGGCAGTGGCGGTCGCATGTCGAGCAAACGCAGCGATGCGGGTGCTCTGGACATGGGCGCGCAATACTTCACTGCCCGCGACCGGCGCTTTGTCACCGAGGTCCAGCGCTGGCAGGCCAATGGCTGGGTCGCCGAATGGACCCCGCAACTGTATAACTCCCATGGTGGCCAACTGAGCCCCTCCCCCGACGAGCAGACCCGCTGGGTCGGCACCCCCCGCATGAGCGCCATCACCCGCGCCCTGCTCGGCGACATGGAAGTGCACTTCGCCTGCCGCATCACCGAGGTATTTCGCGGTGAACAGCATTGGCACCTGCAAGATGCCGAAGGCGTGACCCATGGCCCATTCAGCCATGTGGTCATCGCCACGCCCGCGCCCCAGGCCACCGCTCTGCTCGCCGCCGCACCGAAACTCGCCGGCGCCGCTGCGGGGGTGAAAATGGACCCGACCTGGGCCATCGCCCTGGCGTTCGACACCCCGCTGGAAACCCCGATGCAAGGCTGCTTCGTGCAGGACAGCCCGCTTGACTGGCTGGCCCGCAACCGCAGCAAACCTGGGCGCGACAGCACGCTCGACACCTGGGTCCTGCATGCCACCAGCGCCTGGAGCCGACAGAACATCGACCTGCCCAAAGAGGCCGTCATCGAGCAATTGCATGGCGCCTTCGCCGAGCTGCTGCACAGCGCCATGCCAGCGCCGACCTTCAGCCTCGCCCACCGCTGGCTCTATGCGCGGCCTGCCACCAGCCATGAATGGGGCGCCCTGGCCGATGCCGACCTGGGACTGTATGTCTGCGGCGACTGGTGCTTGTCCGGTCGTGTCGAAGGCGCCTGGTTGAGCGGCCAGGAGGCAGCGCGCCGGCTGCATGAAAACCTGCAGTGAATCGCCTTAACCCACGCAAGTTGCTGCTGTCGAAATGGACGGCAGCCCTCCCGCAAAACCGCGAGAAACACTTTCTGGTCAGCGAACTGTTCTGCGACGAAGAAGGCACCGTGCTGCAAGTCGAATTGCAAGCGGTCCTCACCCGCCGCTGCCAACGCTTGAACTGGCAGGACCTGCAAAACGACAGCCAGTGGCAGATGGGCTGGAAATAACGCCCTAGGCCCTCATGCAAATACCTATACAGATTATTTGACTTGTACAGCTTTGAATCTATGATAGAGCAAAGTTGTACAGGGTATTAATTCTGTACAGGTATTGGCCGGAGGTGCCTTGATGCCCGATATCACCGTTCCCCAGAGCAAACCGAAAATCGCCATCAGCGCCTGCCTGATGGGCGCCGAGGTGCGCTACAACGGCGGGCACAAGGAATCTCGTCTGTGCAGCCGAGTCCTGAGCGAGTACTTCGACTTCGTTGCGGTATGCCCCGAAGTCGCGATCGGCCTGGGCACCCCCCGCGAGCCGATCCGCCTGGTCGGCGATCCACAGCAGCCGCAAGCCGTCGGCACCGTTGACCGCACGCTCGACGTGACTCAGCCGCTGGCTGATTACGGCACCCGGATGGCGGCCGAACTGGGCGACATCTGCGGCTATATCCTGATGCAGAAATCCCCCTCCTGCGGCATGGAGCGGGTCAAGGTCTATCAGGACAAAGGGCGGCCCGCCGAGCACAGCGGACGCGGCATCTACGCCCAGGCGTTCTGCGCCAAACACCCCAATCTGCCGGTGGAAGAAGACGGCCGCCTCAACGACCCGGTGCTGCGGGAAAACTTCCTGACCCGGGTATTCGCCTACAGCGCCTGGCAGGAGTTGCTCAAGCAAGGCCTGACCCGCCGTGGCCTGATGGAATTCCACTCGCGCTACAAATACCTGCTCATGGCCCACAGTCCCTTGCACTACAAAAGCCTGGGCCACCTGCTGGGCAGCATGGGCAAGGGCGACCCAGCACTGATCGGCCCGCAGTATTTCAGCGAGCTGATGAGCGCGCTGAAAAAATGCGCCACCCGCGGCACCCACACCAATGTCCTGCAGCACCTGAGCGGCTATTTCAAGCAGACCATCAGCGCCGACGACCGCCAGGAAATGCAGCAACTGATCGGCCAGTACCGCCACGGCATCATCCCCTTGGTGGTGCCGCTGACCCTGCTCAAGCACCACCTGCGCCAGCATCCGGACCCGTACGTGGCGCAGCAGGTCTACCTGCAGCCACACCCGGAAAACCTCAGCCTGCGCAATGCGATCTGAGCCATGAGCGAACCTGCATCCGATGATCCGCAAACCGCCACCGACTACGGTCAGGCGCTGGAACAGGGCTGGCTGCCGATCCGGGAAGTGGCGCGCCGCACCGGCGTCAACGCGGTCACCCTGCGCGCCTGGGAACGGCGCTACGGCCTGATCGTGCCGCAGCGCACCCCCAAGGGCCACCGGCTGTTTTCCGAAGAGCATGTGCAACAGATCCTGACCATTCTCACCTGGCTCAATCGCGGTGTTGCCGTGAGTCAGGTCAAGCACCTGCTGGGCTCCACCCCGGCCTTCAGCGTGCCGGCGGCAAACGACTGGCATAGCCTGCGCCAGAGCCTGACCCTGGCCATCAGCCAGTTGGCCGAGCGCAAGGTCGACGACACCTTCAACCAGGCCATGGCCCTGTATCCACCCCGAACCCTGTGCGAACAGCTTTTGATCCCCCTGCTGGCCGAGCTCGAACAACGCTGGCAAGGCCAGTTCGGCGCGCAGATGGAGCGGGTGTTTTTCTACTCCTGGCTGCGCAGCAAGCTGGGCGCGCGGATCTATCACAACAACCGCCAGTTGCAAGGCGCACCGCTGCTGCTGATCAACCACTCGGACCTGCCGCTGGAGCCGCACCTGTGGCTCAGCGCCTGGCTGATCAGCAGCGCCGACTGCCCGGTGGAAGTCTTCGACTGGCCGCTGCCCGTCGGCGAACTGGCCCTGGCCGCCGAGCACCTGCAGGCCCGGTGCGTGCTGCTGTATTCGAGCAAGTCCATTCACCTCGGGCAGCTGCCACGGCTGCTGAGCGGGCTGAACTGCCCGACATTGATTGCCGGACCAACGGTATGCATCCACTGCGCCGAACTGACCGTATGTACCACTGAAATCGCTGATCTGTTCCTGGCCGAAGACCCGATCTCGGCACACCAGGCCCTGACCCAGCGAGGACTTCTCTGATCCAGGAATCACCATGCAACTGATCTGGCTACGCAGTGACCTGCGCCTACATGACAACACCGCCCTCAGCGCCGCTGCCGCACGCGGCCCGACCGTGGCCGTGTACCTGCTGAGCCCGGAACAGTGGTTGGCCCACGATGACGCGCCGTGCAAAGTCGACTTCTGGCTGCGCAACTTGCACCGGCTGAGCGAAGCCCTGGGCGAACGCAACATCCCGCTGCTGATCCGCCACGCCGCCACCTGGGATCAGGCACCCAACGTGTTGTTGAACCTGTGCCAGGAGCTGCAGATCCAGGGCCTGCACTGCAACGACGAATACGGCATTCACGAAAGCCGGCGCGATGCGGCGGTGGCCGAGAAGTTGGAAAACAACGGCATCGGCTTCCACAACTACCTCGATCAATTGCTGTTTCAGCCGGGCAGCGTACTGACCAAGAGCGGCACCTATTTCCAAGTCTTCAGCCAGTTTCGCAAAGTCTGCTACAGCCGTTTGCACGGCAGCTTGCCGGGCCTGGTCAGCGTCCCTCGGGTGCAAGCCCCGATGGCCTTGAAAGCCGACCCGGTGCCGCAGCAGGTCGAAGGTTTCGCCCGTCCCAGCCAAAGCCTGCGCGATCTCTGGCCCGCCGGTGAAGATCAGGCGCGCAAACGCCTGGAGCATTTCGCCGATGCCCAGATCGACTACTACCAGGGCGAGCGGGATTTCCCCGCCAAACCCGGCACCAGCCAGCTGTCGCCTTACCTGGCTGCAGGAGTGGTGTCGCCACGCCAATGCCTGCATGCAGCGCTGCAAGCCAATCAGGGCGAGTTCGAAAGTGGCAGCGTCGGCGCCGTCACCTGGATCAACGAACTGCTGTGGCGCGAATTCTACAAACACATCCTGGTGGGCTACCCACGGGTCTCGCGGCACCGCGCCTTTCGCCCGGAAACCGAAGCCGTGGCCTGGCGCCACGCTCCCGAGGAACTGGCGGCCTGGCAGGAGGCGCGCACCGGCCTGCCGATCATCGACGCCGCCATGCGCCAATTGCTGGAAACCGGCTGGATGCACAATCGCCTGCGGATGGTGGTGGCGATGTTCCTCACCAAAAACCTGTTGCTTGACTGGCGTGAAGGCGAACGCTTTTTCATGCGTCACCTGATCGACGGCGACCTGGCGGCGAACAATGGCGGCTGGCAATGGAGTTCCTCCACCGGGACTGATTCGGCGCCCTACTTCCGTATCTTCAACCCCCTGAGTCAATCGCAGAAGTTCGACAGCGAAGGGCGCTTTATCAAGCATTGGCTGCCGCAACTGGCGGCGCTGAACAAAAAGGACGTGCACAACCCGGCGGCCATGGGTGGCCTGTTCGGCGTGGCCGATTACCCAGCGCCGATCGTCAACCTGTCGCAGTCTCGCGAACGCGCCCTGGCGGCCTTCAAGAGCCTGCCGCCACGGATGGATGTCGGAGCCGGCCATGAGTGAATTCCTGCGCGACTTCGCCCGCGTCTTTGCCAGCCTCGACAAACATAACCTCGAGCGCCTGTACTCGCTGTACAGCCCGGACATCCAGTTCACCGACCCGCTGCACGAGGTGCAGGGGTTGCCGCGCCTGCGTGAATACTTCAGCGAGCTGTACGCCAACGTCAGCCATTTGCAGTTCGTCTTTTCCGGCATGGACCAGGTGGACGACGGCCAGGGTTACCTGCGCTGGACCATGAGCTACAGCCACCCTCGACTCAATGCCGGCCAGACCATCCACGTCGATGGCTGCTCCCACCTGCAGTGGCGCAACGGTCGGGTCTATCGCCACCACGACTATTTCGACGCCGGCGCGCTGCTGTATCAGCACCTGCCCATCATCGGCCGGGTGATCGCCTGGCTGAAAAGGAGAATCGGATGAAGGCGGCCATGCCCCGGCGTATCTGGCTGACCGGCGCCAGCAGCGGTATCGGCGCGGCACTCGCTGAAGAACTGTTGCTGGGCGGCGCGCACCTGGCCCTCAGCGCGCGCACCCGTGCCCCGCTCGATGCCCTGGCGCTGCGCTTTCCCGGACAAGTGCTGGTGGTGCCGGGCGACCTCACCGACCCCGAGCAGGTGCGCCAGATCGGCGAACAGATCGCCCTGGCGTGGGGCGCGCTGGACACGGCGATTCTCAATGCGGGCACCTGTGAATACATTGACGTGCAGCAGTTCAAGGCCGAACTGGTCGAGCACGTGATGCGCAGCAACCTGACGGCCAGCTGCCATTGCATCGAAGCCGCCCTGCCCTTGCTGCGCGCCGGCAATCGGCCGCACCTGGTGGGTGTCGCCAGCTCGGTGACCTACCTGCCGCTGCCCCGGGCCGGAGCCTACGGCGCCTCCAAGGCCGCCTTGCGCTACCTGCTGCAATCGCTGCGTATCGACCTCGCGGCCGAGGGCATCGATGTGACCGTGGTCAGCCCAGGCTTTGTCGAAACCCCGCTCACCGCCCGCAACGACTTCCCCATGCCCATGAGCTGGCCGGCCGCCAAGGCGGCACGCCATATCAACCAGCACCTGTCACAGCGGCCTTTGGAGATCGCCTTTCCGGCCGGCTTTATCGCCGGTCTCAAACTGCTGTCCTGGCTGCCGGGGCGCTGGCAACTGGCGATCGGCAAACGTATGGCACGCAACGCCTCGCCGACCGGGAGCGCCTCATGAAAATCGCCATCATCGGCAGCGGCATCTCCGGGCTGACCAGCGCCTACCTGCTCAATCGCCGCCACGACATCACGGTGTTCGAGGCCGGCAGTTGGGTTGGCGGCCATACCCACACGGTGGATGTCAGCGTGGCGGGCGAAACCCACGCGGTGGACACCGGCTTTATCGTGTTCAACGACTGGACCTACCCCAACTTCATTCGCCTGCTGGGGCAGATCGGCGTGCCGTTCAAACCCACCGAGATGAGTTTCTCGGTGTGCGATGCGCAATCGGGGCTGGAGTACAACGGCAATAACCTCAACAGCCTGTTCGCCCAGCGCCGCAACCTGCTGTCGCCGGGGTTCTGGGGCATGCTACGGGACATTCTGCGCTTCAATAAAGAGGCCCTGCGCGACTTGCAGCAACAGCGGATCGCGCCCGACACCACCCTCGGCGACTACCTGCGAGACCAGGGCTACGGCGAGCGTTTTATCCAGCACTACATCGTGCCCATGGGCGCGGCGATCTGGTCGATGTCTCTGGTGGAGATGCACGGCTTTCCGTTGCAGTTCTTTGTGCGCTTCTTCAAGAACCACGGCCTGCTGTCGGTGAGCAATCGCCCGCAGTGGTGCGTGATCGAAGGCGGCTCCAGCCGCTATATCGAACCGCTGAGTGCCACGTTTCGCGAGCGCATTCGCCTGAACTGCCCGGTCAGCCGGGTCGAGCGCGACCTGTCCGGCGTGCTGATCCACGGTGCCGCCGGCAGCGAACGCTTCGACAAAGTGGTGTTCGCCTGCCACAGCGACCAGGCCCTGAGCCTGCTGGCCGCGCCCAGCGATGCCGAGCGGGAGATCCTCGGCGCCCTGCCCTATGCCGACAACGACGTGGTGCTGCACACCGACACCCGGTTGTTGCCGCAACGCAAGCTGGCCTGGGCCAGCTGGAACTATCGCCTGGACGGCAGCAGCGACACCCAGGCGGCTGTCACCTATGACATGAACATCCTCCAGGGCCTGCAAAGCTCGACCACCTTTTGCGTCAGCCTCAACCAGAGCGCCGCCATCGACCCCTCCAAGGTCCTGGCGCGCTACACCTACGCTCACCCGCAATACAGCCTCGACGCAGTGGCCGCCCAGGGTCGCTGGCAAGAGTTGCAAGGCGCGCAACACAGCTTCTACTGCGGTGCCTATTGGGCCAACGGCTTCCATGAAGACGGCGTGGTCAGCGCCCTGCGCGTGGCCCAGGCGTTCGGGGAGCAATTGTGAACAGCGCCCTGTACAGCGGCTGGATCGGCCATCGACGCTTTGCGCCCAAGTGCCACGCGTTTCGCTATCGCATCGGCCTGCTGTACCTGGATCTGGATGAACAAGAGCAGGTGTTCAGCCTCTCGCCCCTGGCTGGCAGCAGCCGTTTTGCGCCGTTTTCCCTGCGCGAAAGCGATTACCTGAAGGCCTTCACCAGCCAGGGCATGCCCCTGATCGATGCTGTGCGCCAGCAGGTGGCGGCCGCCATCGGCCATGTACCCGGCGGCGCGGTGTGCCTGTTGACCCAGGTCCGCAGTTGGGGCCTGGCGTTCAACCCGGTGAGCTTTTTCTACTGTTTCGAAAGCGACGGGCAACTGGCGGCGATTCTCTGTGAAGTCACCAACACCCCGTGGCGCGAGCGCTATCACTACGTGCTGCCGGCCCAGGCTGCGACGACCGCCGAGCACCAGCACTTCGCTGTGGCCAAGGCCTTTCATGTCTCGCCGTTCATGCCCCGGGACCTGGAATACCGCATGAGCTTCAGCCCCCCCGGCGAGCGCCTGGGGGTGCACATGGCCGACTGGCAGGGCGAGTTCAAGCTGTTTGACGCCACCCTCAACCTGCAACGCCAGGCTCTCGACCGCTCCAGCTTGCACGCCTACCTGCGGCGCTTTCCGTGGATGACCGCCAAGACCTGCCTGGCCATCTACTGGCAAGCCCTGCGCCTGCTGCTCAAACGCATTCCCCTTGTTTCCCATCAGGCTGCCGATGGCACCTATAAAACCGCCGCTGTACAACCCAAGGATCGCCGCCATGAAATCCTCTAGCGTATCGGCCAAGGCCAGCCTGTTGAGCACCAATGGCCTGACCGGCAATCTCCTGCGCCGTGGCGTGCTGCGTCAGCTGGCACAGCTCAAGCACGGACAACTGGTGCTGATCGAGGACGGCGAACGCCATGTGTTCGGCAGTGCCGGAGCCAAGCTGCTGGGGGAGATTCATATTCTCGATGCGGCAGTCTGGGGCCTGGTCGCCAGCAACGGTTCGATCGGCGCCGGCGAAGCCTTTATCCACGGCTACTGGAGCACCCCGGACCTGACCGCCGTGGTACGGGTGTTTGTCAGCAACCTGGAGGTACTTGATGGCCTGGAGGGCGGACTGGCCAAATTGGGCCGGCCGTTGATCCAGGGCCTGCACTGGCTCAACCGCAATACGCGCAAGGGCTCGCAGAAAAACATCGCTGCCCACTACGACCTGGGCAATGAGCTGTTCGAACAGTTTCTCGACCCGACCATGATGTATTCGGCGGCGCAGTTTCGCAGCAGCGAAGACACCCTGGAGCAGGCGCAATTGAACAAGCTGGAGCGCATCTGCCAGAAGCTTGCCCTGCAACCATCCGACCACCTGCTGGAAATCGGCACCGGCTGGGGCAGCATGGCGCTGTACGCCGCGCAGAACTATGGCTGCAAGGTCACCACCACGACCCTGTCCAGGGAGCAGTTCGCCTTTACCCGCCAGCGCATCGACCAACTGGGCCTGCAAGACCAGGTGACCCTGCTACTGGAGGATTACCGCGACCTCACCGGGCAGTACGACAAGCTGGTGTCGATCGAGATGATCGAAGCCGTCGGCCACCACTTCCTGCCGACCTACTTCAAGCAGTGCGCACACCTGCTCAAGAGCAACGGCCTGATGCTGCTGCAAGCCATCACCATCCGCGACCAGCGTTATGAGCAGGCGAAAAACAACGTCGACTTCATCCAGCGCTACATCTTCCCCGGCGGCGCCCTGCCCTGCGTGCAGAAGATGCTGGAGATCGTCAGCCGCGACACCGACATGAATCTGCTGCACATGGAGGACTTCGGCCTGCATTACGCGCGCACCCTGCGCCTGTGGCACGAGAACTTCCGCCGCGCCCATGGGCGCCTGGTCGAACTGGGTTACGACCAGTACTTCCTGCGGCTGTGGGAGTTCTACCTGTGCTACTGCGAAGGTGGCTTCCTGGAACGCACCATCGGCACCGCACAGTTGCTGCTGGCCAAGCCTGCGGCGGCCCCCGAGCCGTTGCTGGGACGCTTCAATGCGTAAACGCCTGGCCAATGCGGGGCTGTTCCAGCTGGGCTGGTTCGCCTGCGTGATGGGCGGTGACGGCCCCTGGCTGCTGCTGGGGCTGGGCGTGCTGATGGTTCATTTGCTGTGGATAAACCAGTGGGCCGAAGAGGGTCGACTGATCTTCAGCGTGATGCTGTTCGGGATCTCGATCGACAGCTTCCTGCATTGGCTGGGGGTGTTTCAGTTCAAGGAAGTCACGTTGCTGATTCCGCTGTGGCTGATGCTGCTCTGGGCCCTGCTGGGCACCACCTTGCGCCATTGCCTGGCCTGGTGCGCCAGGCCCTGGTGGCTGGCGAGCCTGTTGGGCGCGTTCAGCGGGCCGCTGTCGTACTACGCCGGTGGGCGCCTGGCGGGGGTGCAATTTCCGTATGGGTTGTGGCCGACGCTGATTGGCCTGGGGTTGCTCTGGGCCGTGGTCTTTCCCTTGCTGCAACTGATGGCCAGGCATCTGCCCAATGGGCAACTGCGCACATCCGCAGGCTAAGCGTCCGTCAGTGCATTCACAGCCCGGCCCCACTGCCTTACACTGCGCGCCTATGAACACCATCCCCCACACCCAGATTGCTGAACCTGCGGTCACCTGCTCCACCTGCGCGGCGTGCTGCTGCCAGCTGGAAGTCATGCTGATCACCGACACCGGTGTGCCTGAACGGTTTATCGATACCGATGACTGGGGGGGCGAAGTCATGCTGCGCCTGGATGACGGCTGGTGCGCCGCGCTGGATCGCAACAGCATGATGTGCACCATCTACGAGAAGCGCCCGCTGATCTGCCGGGAGTTCGAGATGGGCGAAGCCGACTGCCTCACCGAACGCCGTGGCATCGCCACGGCGTATCGCTGACCGCAGCCGTTAATACGGCTGCGGCGTGCGGCTTACAACGGCATGGTGTAGTGCAGCGCGTAACTCTCCACGCCGTCGTTGTTGCTGCTGATACCGGCGTTGGAGTAGTGAGTGGCACGAATGCCCACTTCGTGCCCGCCGGCGAAGCGCAGGCCGAAACCAATCCGGTCTTCAAACTGGAAGGCTGACCCCAGTTTGTTGCTCTCGACTTCGGTGTGGTTGAACAGCGCGACCCCGATCCCCGCTTCAACGTACGGTTTGACGTTTTCACCGGAGAACTCATACACCAGCACCGGCGAGAACGACAGGCTGTGGTTGCTCGACTTCTTGTCGCCATCCCAATAGGTGTAGGCCCCACTCCAGTAGCCGGTCAGGCGACCGACATCGCTTTGCAACCAGCTCTTGTCCCAGTCGAACTGCATGCCCAGGCGGTAAGTCTGGGTCGAGTCGCTGGTCTGGCCCACGGCGAATTCGACGCCAGCGGCCTGTGCACTAAAACTTTGCCCCAAGAGTGCGGCCGCAAGCGCGGCCAAACAGAACAGACGCTTCATCACGAACATCCTTTTTAAACGTTTTTGTATGTTGTTGTACGATCGTACAGACAAGCTATAGAAATCCGCGCGGAATCAGAAGTTCAGCGCTATTCCGCTTTTTTTCACGTTTTTTTTACAAATCGAAAGGGTGTACAACGCCGCTACTGTGCCACAACAGCGGAAGAATATGCTTGAAGTGCGGCACATTGCCACTGGTCCAGAACTGCGCTTCGCGCGCCGGGCCCTGAGCACGCAATTGCTGCTCGTCGAGCAGGCGCTCCAATTGCCGGGCCACGGCGGCACCGGTGTCGATCAGGCTGATGTGGGCGGGCAGCATCGGCTTGAGCAGAGGCTTGAGAAAGGGGTAATGGGTGCAGCCCAGAATGATGGTGTCGCATCCTGCGGCCAGCAGTGGGTCGACATAACTCTGCAACAGCTCGCGCAACGCCGGGCTGTGCAGGTCACCGGCCTCGATCAGTTCCACCAGGCCCGGGCAAGGCCGGGTGATGACCTTGATATCGGTGGCAAAACGGTCGAGCAAGGCCGCGAACTTGGCGCTCTTCAAGGTGCCGGTGGTCGCCAGCACCCCGACCACGCCACTGCGGGTCGCGGCGGCAGCGGGCTTGACCGCGGGCTCCATGCCCACGATCGGCCACTGCGGGTAATCGCGGCGCAACTCGGCCACCGCCGCCACCGTCGCGGTGTTGCAGGCCAGCACCAGGGCCTTGGCCCCCTGCTCACGAAAGAAGCGCGCCATCACGCCACAGCGCTGACGGATAAATTCCGGGGTTTTCTCGCCGTAAGGAATGTGCCCACAGTCGGCGAAGTACAACAGTGACTCGCCAGGCAGGCGCTGCTGGATTTCCGCCAGCACCGACAAGCCGCCGATACCGGAGTCGAATACCGCGATGGGCGCTTCACCCATGTGTGGGCCCACAGACACTGCATCCTGGGTCACGCTTGACCCGCAACTCACGAAAACGTGAACCCAGCGCATCGATCAACAGCAGGCGTCCTACCAGGGGTTCACCGAAGCCGGCGAGCACCTTCAACGCTTCGAGCGCTTGCAGGCTGCCGACCATGCCGACCAGGGGCCCGAGCACTCCGGCTTCGCTGCAGGTCAGCTCGGCGTCGCTGCCGTGCCCGTATAAACAGTGGTAGCACGGGCTTTCGGCGCACCGTGGATCGAACACCGACAATTGGCCTTCAAGGCGAATCGCCGCGCCGCTGACCAGGGGTTTGCCGGCCGCGACACAGGCCGCGTTGACCGCCTCCCGGGTGGCGAAGTTGTCGCTGCAATCGAGCACCAGGTCGACGGCGGACACCGCCGCCGCCAGGGAGTCCTCGTCCAGCGCAGTGCGGTGCGGCACCAGGTGCACCTGCGGGTTGAGCGCGGTGAGGCGGCGGATCGCCGAGTCCACCTTGCTCATGCCGACGCTGTCGGTGTCATGGATGATCTGACGTTGCAGGTTGGTCAGGTCGACGCTGTCGAAGTCGGCCAAATGCAACTCACCGACCCCGGCCGCCGCCAGGTACAAGGCCACCGGAGCTCCGAGGCCGCCGAGGCCGACGATCAGGGCGCGGCTGTGTTTGAGGCGCAATTGGCCGTCGATATCGACATGCTGCAACAGAATCTGTCGGCTATAGCGCAACAGCTCCTGGTCATTCAGCACGGCAGGCGCCCCAGGCTGATGCGTTCATGGCCACCCAGATCGACTCGACTGTGCACCTCATCAAACCCCTGGCCGAGCAGCAAATCGCGCACGGCCTCCGCCTGATCGTAGCCGTGTTCGAGCATCAACCAGCCGCCGGCTTCAAGGTGCTGCGGGGCCTGGGCGATGATCAAGCGCAGGTCATCCAGGCCATCCGGCCCTGCGACCAGCGCACTTTCCGGCTCGAAACGCACGTCGCCGGCCGCCAGGTGTGGGTCGGCCGCTGCGATGTAGGGCGGGTTGCTGATAATCAGGTCAAAGCGTTGCGCGTGCAGGGCGCTGAACCAGTGGCTGCTGAGCACCGAGACGTTGTTCAACTGCAAGCGCTGGCGGTTGCGCTCGGCCAGGGCCACGGCTTCCAGCACTCGGTCGACCGCCGTGACCTTCCACGCCGGGCGCTCGCTGGCCAGGGCCAGGGCAATCGCGCCGCTGCCGGTGCCCAGGTCGAGCACCTTGGCCGGTGTGGCGGGCAGCAGTTCCAGGGCGGCTTCCACCAACAGCTCGGTGTCGGGCCGTGGGATCAGAGTGTGCGGCGCGACTTCCAGGTCGAGCTTCCAGAAACCCTGCTGGCCGAGGATATAGGCCACCGGCTCGCCTGAACGACGGCGCTGCAGATAGTCGGCGAAGGTCAACGCGGCCTCGCTGGGCACGATGCGCTCCGGCCAGGTGTGCAGGAAGCTGCGCGGCTTGCCCAGGGCGGCGGCGAGCAGCAACTCGGCATCCAGACGCGCCGTCGGCGAATCAGGCAATTGAGCTGCGCGCAGCAGGCTGGCGATGATGGTCATTTACTCACCCAATGCTGCAAGTTGATCCGCCTGGTACTCGGCCAGCAACGGCTCGATAACCGCGTCGACGCCACCGGCAAGAATGTCGTCGAGGCAATACAGGGTCAGGTTGACACGGTGATCGGTCACCCGGCCCTGGGGGAAGTTGTAGGTACGGATGCGCTCGGAACGATCCCCCGAACCCACCAGCAGCTTGCGCTCGCTGGCAATGGCATTGGCGGCGGCGCTGGTCTGCTGGTCATTGAGCTTGGCCGACAGCCAGGACATGGCCCGCGCCCGGTTCTTGTGCTGCGAGCGCTCTTCCTGACACTCGACCACGATCCCCGAGGGCAAGTGCGTGATGCGGATCGCCGAGTCGGTCTTGTTCACGTGCTGGCCACCGGCACCGGAAGAGCGGTAGGTATCGACCCGCAGGTCCGCAGGGTTGATCTCGATCGCTTCCTGCTCGTCCGGCTCCGGCAATACCGCCACGGTGCAGGCCGAGGTGTGGATACGGCCCTGGGACTCGGTGGCCGGCACCCGTTGCACACGGTGCGCGCCAGATTCGAATTTGAGCTTGCCGTAGACGTTGTCGCCCTCGACCCGGGCAATGACTTCTTTATAGCCGCCGTGCTCACCCTCGTTTTCCGAGAGGATCTCCAGCCGCCAGCCACGCCGTTCGGCGTAGCGCGAATACATGCGGAACAGGTCGCCGGAGAAAATCGCCGCTTCGTCGCCACCGGTGCCAGCGCGGATCTCCAGGAACACGTTGCGCCCGTCGTTGGGGTCCTTGGGCAGCAGCATGCGTTGCAGGGTGCTTTCCAGCTCCAGCAGTTGCTCCTTGGCTTCGCGGACTTCTTCCACGGCCATTTCGCGCATGTCCGGATCATTGTCCTTGAGCAGCGCCTGGGCACCTTCGAGGTCGGCCTGGACCTTGAGCACCTGCTTATAGGCGCTGACGATCGGCTCGACTTCGGCGTACTCCTTGGAATACGCGCGGAACTTGGTCTGATCGGCAATGACTTCGCCGTCGCCGAGCAAGGCGGTCAATTCCTCGAAACGGTCCTGGAGGATGTCCAGTTTATTGAGCAGTGACGCTTTCATTGCGGTTTTTTATCCGAAGAGCTATCCGACGAGCCCTCACCGAGGGCAAAAAGTTCTTGGGCCATGGCCAACGCATCGAGGCGGCCTTCAGCGGTCAGTTTCTTCAACTGAACGCTGGGCGCATGCAGCAATTTGTTGGTCAGGCCACGGGCCAGTTGCGCCAGCACATCTTCGGCACTGCCGCCGTTGGCCAGCAGGCGCAGGGCCTTTTGCAATTCTTCGTCCCGCAGGCGCTCGCTTTGTTGACGATAGGCCTTGAGCACATCCACCGCCGCCAGCTCGCGCAGGCGCACCATGAAGTCCTCGGCGCCGATATTCACCAGCTCTTCCGCCGCCTGGGCCGCGCCTTGACGGCTCTTGAGGTTTTCCGCGACCACTTCGTGAAGATCGTCGACGGTGTACAGGTAAACGTCGTCCAACTCGCCGACTTCCGGCTCGATATCCCGAGGGACGGCGATATCCACCATGAAAATCGGCTTGTGCTTGCGCAGCTTCAGAGCACTTTCCACCGCGCCCTTGCCGAGAATCGGCAACTGGCTGGCGGTCGAACTGATGACGATGTCGCTGTGCACCAACTCCTGGGGAATATCCGAGAGCAGCACCGCATGGGCGCCGAACTGCTCAGCAAGAATGCTCGCCCGCTCCAGAGTGCGGTTGGCGACCACGATACGCTTGACTCCCAGGTCATGCAGATGGCGGGCGACCAGGGTAATGGTCTCGCCAGCGCCGATCAGCAGGGCCTGGCTGCGTTGCAGGTCGCTGAAAATCTGTTTGGCCAGGCTGACCGCGGCAAATGCCACGGAAACCGGGTTTTCGCCGATGGCGGTGTCGGTGCGCACTTGCTTGGCAGCGCTGAACGTGGCCTGGAACAGGCGGCCCAACAGCGGGCCGATCGTCCCGGCTTCACGCGCCACGGCGTAGGCCGACTTCATCTGCCCGAGAATCTGCGGTTCGCCCAACACCAGGGAATCGAGCCCGGATGCCACGCGCATCATGTGACGAACTGCCGCATCATCTTCGTGCACATAAGCACTGGCGCGCAGGTCATCGACGTTCAAATGATGGTATTGCGCCAGCCAGCGCAGCACGATATCCGCCGAAAGCTGATCCTGTTCTATATAAAGCTCACTGCGATTGCAGGTGGAGAGGATCGCAGCTTCGCGGCTGTCGGTGAGGCGGCAGAGCTGCTGCAAGGCCTCAACCAACTGCTCAGGGGTAAAGGCCACGCGCTCGCGGACGTCTACTGAAGCAGTCTTGTGGTTAATACCGAGTGCAAGGAAGGCCATTCAAGGTCGCTGATGATGTCGAGAAGCCGGCAATTGTCCTACTTCGAAAGATTCAGAACAACCACTGCCGACTATTGTCCTAGTTTTGAGCAAAAACTCGTCGAGCGAAGATCAGGCACGGCGAAAGCAGACGAGGAAACGGAATTTAGTGGCCTAAATGAGCATTCCGAGCCTGTTTGCGCGTAGCGCCAAGGGCGCCCAGCGTGCCCCATGGTCTCAGCGCAGGCCGTTTTTGCGCATACACTAATAGACGGCCTCTGTTCTGGCGTCCCATTGAGTCTCGGTTATGTTTGACCGAAGGCTTGTGTCATGATGATCCGACCGCAGGTTAGTCGTCCTCTTCCTATATGAATAGATCTTCCGCGTTGCTCCTCGCTTTTGTCTTCCTCAGCGGCTGCCAGGCCTTGGCACCCGTTTCGTCGGACGGTACGCCGCCGGTTGAAGACAATGCCCCCGCCCCTGAAAAGCCCACGGTTTACGCCTCGTTCAGTGAAGACACGGTCTTCAGCCTGTTGAGTGCGGAACTGGCTGGCCAGCGCAATCGTTTTGACATTGCCCTGGACAACTACGTGACCCAGGCCATCAACACTCAGGACCCGGGCATCTCCGAAAGAGCCTTTCGCATTGCCGAATACCTGGGCGCCGACCAGGCAGCACTCGATACCTCGCTGATCTGGGCCAAAAACGCTCCCGACGACCTCGAAGCACAGCGCGCAGCCGCCATACAGTTGGCGCGCAGCGGTCGCTATGACGACTCCATGGTCTATATGGAGAAGGTCCTGCAGGGCAAGGGCGACACCCATTTCGATTTTCTTGCGCTGTCGGCTGCCGATACCGACCAGGACACGCGCAACGGCCTGATGAAGAGTTTCGACCGCTTGCTGCAGAAGCACCCGAACAACGGCCAGCTGATTTTCGGCAAAGCCTTGCTGCTGCAACAGGACGGCGATGGTCAGGGCGCCCTGACCTTGCTCGAGCAGAACCCGCCGGAAGACGGTGAAGTCGCGCCGCTGCTGCTGCGTGCGCGTCTGCTGCAAAGCCTCAACCGTGGCAAGGAAGCGCTGCCGCTGCTGGAAAAAAGCATTCGCCAATACCCGGACGACAAGCGCCTGCGCCTGACCTATGCACGCATGCTGGTCGAACAGGACCGCATGGACGACGCCAAAGTGCAGTTCTCCAGCCTGGTGCAGCAATATCCGGAAGACGACGAGCTGCGTTATTCCCTCGCCCTGGTGTGCCTCGAAGCCAAGGCCTGGCAGGAAGCCAAGGGTTACCTGGAAGACCTGATCGCCCGCGAAAGCCATGTCGACTCGGCGCACCTGAACCTGGGCCGCATCGCCGAAGAGCTCAATGACCCACAAGGCGCACTGGCCGAGTACGAGCAAGTGGGCCCCGGCAACGATTACCTGCCGGCTCAACTGCGCCAGGCCGATATCCTGATGAACAACGGCCGCACCGATGAGGCCGAGAAACGCCTGGGCGCCGCGCGCGATGCCCAGCCTGACTACGCAATCCAGCTGTACCTGATCGAAGCCGAGACCCTGTCGGCGAACAATCAGGGCGACCGCGCCTGGAAAGTCCTCCAGCAGGCGTTGTTGCAGTACCCCGACGACTTGAACCTGCTGTACACCCGGGCCATGCAGGCGGAAAAACGCAATGATCTGGCGCAGATGGAAAAAGACCTGCGCCTGATCCTCAAGCGCGAGCCGGACAACGCCATGGCACTCAATGCTCTGGGCTACACCCTGTCGGACCGCACCACGCGCTATGCCGAAGCCAAGGATCTGATCGAACGGGCTCATCAATTGAACCCTGAAGACCCCGCCGTACTCGATAGCCTGGGCTGGGTGAACTTCCGCCTGGGTAACCTGGATGAAGCAGAGCGCCTGCTGCGCCAGGCTCTGGAACGCTTCCCCGATCAGGAAGTTGCTGCCCACCTGGGCGAAGTGCTGTGGGCCAATGGCAAGCAGCGCGAAGCCCGGCAGATCTGGAGCAAGTTCCTCAAGGACCAACCCGACAGCCCTCTCCTGCGCAGCACCATCAAGCGCCTGACCGGATCAGAGACTCTTTAAGACTATGTTTTTGCGCCACGTTATTGCTTTCAGTTTTATCGCCTTGCTCGCCGGCTGCTCCAGCTTCGGCTCCCGTGAATCGGTAGAGGGCCATGGCAACCCCGCGCAATGGCGCGAGCACAAACAGCAACTGACCGGCCTCGACGGCTGGCAGATCAACGGCAAGATCGGCATTCGCGCACCAAAGGATTCGGGCAGCGGCACGTTGTTCTGGCTGCAACGCCAGGACTACTACGACATCCGTCTGTCCGGCCCACTGGGTCGTGGCGCCGCACGCCTTACCGGGCGTCCGGGCAAAGTGTCGCTGGAGGTCGCCAACCAGGGCCGCTATGACGCTGCCACCCCGGAAACCCTGCTCGAAGAACAACTGGGCTGGAAGCTGCCGGTGTCCCACCTGTCATGGTGGGTCCGCGGATTGCCCGCGCCTGACAGCAAAAGTCGCCTGAGCCTTGACGCCGACAGCCGCCTGGCGACCCTTGAGCAGGATGGCTGGCAGGTGGAATACCTGAGCTACGCGCAACAGAACGGCTATTGGCTGCCCGAGCGGATCAAACTGCACGGCAGCGACCTTGATGTCACACTGGTGATCAAGGAATGGCAACCGCGCAAGCTGGGGCAGTGAGATGACCGCACAGCGACTGACCCTGCCCTCCCCGGCCAAACTCAACCTGATGCTGCACATTCTGGGTCGCCGGGAAGACGGCTACCACGAACTGCAGACCATTTTTCAGTTCCTCGACTACGGCGATGAAATCACTTTCGCCGTGCGCGATGACGGCGTGATCCGCCTGCACACCGAGTTCGCCGATGTGCCCCACGACAGCAACCTGATCGTGAAAGCCGCAAAAAAACTCCAGGAACAATCGGCATGCCCGCTGGGGATCGACATCTGGATCGAAAAGGTCCTGCCGATGGGCGGCGGTATCGGCGGCGGCAGCTCGAATGCGGCGACCACTTTGCTCGGACTGAATCACTTGTGGCAGCTGGGTTGGGATGAAGATCGCCTGGCCAGCCTGGGCCTGACACTGGGCGCCGACGTCCCGGTATTCGTGCGCGGCCATGCGGCTTTTGCCGAAGGCGTCGGCGAAAAACTGACCCCTGTAGAACCCGAAGAACCGTGGTATCTGGTGCTTGTACCGCAAGTCTCTGTAAGTACAGCAGAAATTTTTTCAGATCCGCTGTTGACACGTAACTCCGCGCCCATTAAAGTGCGCCCCGTTCCCAAGGGAAACAGTCGAAATGACTGCTTGCCGGTGGTAGCAAGGCGTTATCCAGAAGTACGTAACGCATTGAATTTGTTAGGTAATTTTACCGAAGCAAAACTCACCGGAACTGGAAGTTGTGTGTTTGGGGGCTTCCCAAGCAAAGCTGAAGCTGATAAAGTCTCGGCCCTTCTTACAGAGACCCTTACAGGGTTTGTAGCAAAAGGAAGCAACGTTTCGATGTTGCATCGCAAGCTGCAAAATCTGCTCTAAAGGAACCGAGTGCCAGGCACTCGATGCAACAGATACAGGGGCGTCGCCAAGCGGTAAGGCAGCAGGTTTTGATCCTGCCATGCGTTGGTTCGAATCCAGCCGCCCCTGCCATTTTCCTATACTCATCCAGGTTACCCTCAGCCTTCAGGTACTGCGCGTGTCCAAGATGATGGTCTTTACGGGGAACGCTAACCCCGATCTGGCTCGGCGTGTTGTACGTCAGCTGCATATCCCTCTCGGTGACATTTCTGTCGGCAAGTTTTCCGACGGCGAAATTACTGCAGAGATCAATGAAAACGTCCGCGGTAAAGATGTCTTCATTATTCAGCCGACTTGCGCTCCGACCAACGATAACCTGATGGAACTGGTAGTGATGGCTGATGCCTTCCGCCGCTCCTCGGCTACTCGTATCACTGCTGTTATTCCTTACTTTGGTTATGCCCGTCAGGATCGCCGTCCGCGTTCCGCACGTGTGGCTATCAGCGCGAAAGTCGTGGCTGACATGCTTACCGTAGTCGGCATCGATCGTGTTCTCACGGTTGATCTGCATGCTGACCAAATCCAGGGTTTCTTCGATATTCCGGTAGATAACATCTACGGCTCCCCCGTCTTGGTGGATGACATCGAAGATCAGCGCTTCGAAAACCTGATGATCGTGTCCCCGGACATTGGTGGCGTCGTGCGTGCACGGGCTGTTGCCAAATCCCTGGGCGTGGATCTCGGGATCATCGACAAACGCCGTGAGAAAGCCAATCACTCTGAAGTGATGCATATCATCGGTGATGTCGAAGGGCGTACCTGTATTCTGGTCGATGACATGGTCGATACCGCCGGCACTCTGTGCCACGCGGCCAAGGCCTTGAAAGAGCATGGCGCAGCCAAGGTTTTCGCTTATTGCACGCACCCGGTACTGTCGGGTCGGGCGATCGAAAACATCGAAAATTCCATGCTGGACGAACTGGTGGTGACTAACACCATCCCGTTGTCCGCAGCTGCTCAAGCCTGCTCGCGTATCCGTCAACTGGATATCGCGCCGGTAGTTGCCGAGGCGGTTCGCCGCATCAGCAATGAAGAATCGATCAGCGCGATGTTCCGCTAAGGGCCCTGCCCTTCTCGAACATTGTTCTGACGAAAAGCGCCCCGCCCCGGCATTCCTGTCGGGGCGGGGCTTTTTTGCCCATATCGCCTTTAGCGCTGGTCGCAAACGCTGGGGCGAATGTGGTTATTTTGGAGATACAACATGAACGATTTTACTCTGAATGCTGAAGTGCGTTCCGACCTGGGGAAAGGTGCGAGCCGCCGCCTGCGTCGTCTCGCAAGCCTGGTTCCAGCTGTAGTTTACGGTGGCGAAAAAGCCCCTGAATCCATCAGCATGCTGGCTAAAGAAGTTGCCAAACTGCTCGAAAACGAAGCGGCTTACAGCCACATCATCGAGCTGAACGTTGGCGGCACCAAGCAAAACGTAATCATCAAAGCTCTGCAGCGTCACCCGGCCAAAGGCCACGTGATGCACGCTGACTTCGTACGCGTTGTAGCTGGCCAGAAACTGACCGCTATCGTGCCTGTACACTTTGTTGGCGAAGAAGCTCCGATCAAGAAAGGCGGCGAAGTTTCGCACGTTGTTTCTGAAATCGAAGTGACCTGCCTGCCAAAAGACCTGCCTGAATTCATCGAAGTCGATCTGGCTAACGCCGAAATCGGCGCGATCATTCACCTGTCTGACCTCAAAGCCCCTAAAGGCGTTGAGTTTGTTGCTCTGGCACACGGCGATGACAAGGCTGTTGCCAACGTTCACGCTCCACGTGTTGCTCCAGAAGCTGAAGAAGGCGCTGCAGAGTAATTACTCTGCAGCGCCGGAGTGACCAGGAAACATCGCGGACTGGAACGTAGCGAGAAAGCGGGCGGTAACGCGGAGTTTACATAATGGTAAATGAGCACTTGTCGTCCACTTTCGCCGCAACACCCGGTTGCTGCGATGTTATCCACCACTCCAAGGAAGGGCCCCTATCGTGACTGCCATCAAACTGATCGTTGGCCTGGGTAATCCAGGCGCTGAATACGAACAGACCCGGCATAACGCAGGGGCCCTTTTTGTTGAGCGCATCGCCGAAAAACAAGGGGTCAACCTTGTGGCCGATCGCAAATATTTCGGCCTGACCGGGCGTTATTCGCATCAGGGTCAGGATGTTCGCCTGTTGATTCCCACCACCTACATGAACCGCAGCGGCCAGGCCGTGGCGGCACTTGCCGGTTTCTTCCGCATCACGCCTGAAGAAATCCTGGTGGCCCACGACGAACTCGACCTGCCACCCGGCGTCGCCAAGCTCAAGCAGGGCGGCGGCCATGGCGGTCACAACGGGTTGCGCGACATCATCGCGCAGCTGGGCAATCAGAATACCTTTCACCGCCTGCGGCTTGGCATTGGCCACCCGGGCGTTGCCAGTATGGTTTCAAATTTCGTCCTGGGTCGTGCGCCACGCGCCGAACAGGAAAAACTCGATGCCAGCATCGACTTTGCCCTCGGCGTGCTGCCGGATATCCTCGCCGGTGAATGGAACCGCGCGATGAAAAACCTGCACAGCCAGAAGGCCTGACTCTTATCCAAGGGGAAACACCATGGGATTCAATTGCGGCATCGTCGGCCTACCTAACGTCGGCAAGTCCACCCTGTTCAACGCCCTGACCAAATCCGGGATCGCGGCCGAGAACTTCCCCTTCTGCACCATCGAGCCGAACACCGGCATCGTGCCGATGCCGGACAAGCGCCTGGAAGCCCTGGCAGCCATTGTCAATCCAAAGCGCATCCTGCCGACCACCATGGAATTCGTCGACATCGCAGGCCTGGTGGCCGGCGCCTCGAAAGGTGAAGGCCTGGGCAACAAGTTCCTGGCCAACATCCGTGAAACCGATGCCATCGCCCACGTGGTCCGCTGCTTCGAAGACGAGAACGTGATTCACGTCTCCAACAGCGTCGACCCCAAGCGCGACATCGAAATCATCGACCTGGAACTGATCTTCGCCGACCTCGACAGCTGCGAGAAGCAACTGCAGAAAGTCACCCGCAACGCCAAGGGTGGTGACAAGGACGCCGTGGTCCAGAAGGCCCTGCTGGAACAGCTGATCGCACACTTCACCGAAGGCAAGCCTGCGCGCAGCCTGATGAAGAACATGAGCACCGATGAGAAAGCGGTGATTCGTGGCTTCCACCTGCTGACCACCAAGCCGGTCATGTACATCGCCAACGTCGCTGAAGACGGTTTCGAGAACAACCCGCTGCTCGACGTCGTCCTGGCCATTGCCGAAGAAGAAGGCGCCATGGTGGTGCCGGTCTGCAACAAGATCGAAGCCGAGATCGCCGAGCTCGAAGACGGCGAAGAGAAAGACATGTTCCTCGAAGCCCTGGGCCTGGAAGAACCTGGCCTGAACCGCGTGATCCGCGCCGGCTACGAAATGCTGCACCTGCAGACCTACTTCACCGCCGGTGTCGAAGAAGTCCGCGCCTGGACCGTCAAGGTCGGCGCCACCGCGCCACAAGCCGCTGGCGTGATCCACACCGACTTCGAAAAAGGCTTTATCCGCGCCGAAGTCATCGCCTACAACGACTTCATCCAGTTCAAGGGTGAAGCCGGTGCCAAGGAAGCCGGTAAATGGCGCCTGGAAGGTAAGGAATACGTGGTCAAGGACGGCGACGTGATGCACTTCCGCTTTAACGTCTAAGCACCTGCGGGCTATTGCGGCAAAGCACTTGCCGCAATAGCCCGGTGTTGCACGGCCCGTGTCATGCCACCGCGGCACGCACTGCGGCCTCAGAAGTAAGTTGTAGCCCCCGCAAAAAACGCCCGTCCGGGCACATAGAAATTCGTCGCCCCATCCCGTGGATCTTCATCCAGCAGGTTTTGCACCCCGGCATTCAGGCTCAACCACTTGGTCAGCGCCAGGTTCGCCGTCAGGTCGTAGGTGGTGTACGACTGGGTGAAATCATCACCAATCCCCCGCTGCTTGCCGACATGCTGCGCCGACAGTTCGGTGTTGAGCTGATCATTGACCTGCCAGTTGATGGCGCTGAACAGCGACAGCTTGGGTGAGCTGATCAAGTCTTCACCGGTGGACAGGTTTCGGCTCTCCAGCATGTAGGTGGCGTTGGTGCGCCAGTCCACGGAGTCACCCAATGGCACCCGCGTCGTGCCTTCCCAGCCACGGGTACGCGCCTTGTCGACGTTTTCCAGCATGGTCCACCAGCGTCCCTGGTACTCGCCCAGTGCGGCGTATTCGATCTTGTCGGTGAAGTCGGTGTGGAAGTAGGTCAAGCCGGCTTCCCAGCCACCGTGATCGAAGGACACACCGACTTCCTTGTTGGTGCTGGTCTCCGGCGTCAGGTTCGGGTTGCCGGCCATCCAGCAACTGCCGGAGCCGTACCCCAGGACCACCAGGGAGCCACAGCCACGGCCCCCGGACTCCGTCGCCGCGCCCGCACTGCCCTCTTTCAGGCTGGGCGCGCGAAAGCCCTTGGAGATACCGCCCCGCACGGTCCAGTCGGGGTGCGGGTGATAGACCAGATAGGCCCGTGGGCTGTTGTGGTTACCGTATTCGTCGCTGTGGTCGAAGCGGTTGCCCAAGGTCAGGGACAGGTTGTCGAGCAGGAACAGTTCATCCTCGATAAACGCCGCCGAGTAGTCGGCCTTCAAGCTGGAGCCGTTGACTGGATTGCCCTGGTAGTCAACCGGTACGGTGCCGAGGGTGTTGCTGTTGGTCAGTTCTTCGCGCTTCCATTGACCGCCCAGGGTCAGGCTCTGATTGACCAGCCACTCAAACGGCAGATTGAGGCTGCCTTCAACGATTTTTTCTTCGGAGTTGGCTTTACCCCACTCGATGTCGTTCTTGAATTTGTTCAAGTAGGCATCCAGTTTCGTGCTGCCGAAACTCCAGTCACCGGTGTGGGACAGCACATAACTGTCGCGGATCAGGCGCCCGGCACCGAAGCCTTCGCCGATGGTTTCGCCGTAATCGCCGAAGGTCTTTTTCGATGACCATGAGCGCTCGACACCGTGCACCGCTTCCAGGGACAGGCTCTGCTCGTCGTTGATTTTCCAGTCGAGCAAGGCGTTCACGCTGTGGTCCTTGGAACCCCCGGCACCGTCGCCATACATGTAGTCGCCGGCGGCATCGCGCCGAGGCTCGACCTCGTCGGCAGCGCGGCGAGTCACGTTGGCCCCCAGGCGCAGGCCCAGAGAGTCGGTCAACGGGCCGGCCAGGTTGAGGCTGTTCTGGGTGGTCTGGCCGCGATCCGAATCCTTGGGCACGGTGATGTTGGTGCTGGCCGAGCCGCTCCAGGTCTTGGATACCTTGCGCGTGATGATATTGATCACCCCGCCCATGGCGTCGGAACCGTACAGCGAAGACATCGGCCCACGCACGATCTCGATGCGCTCGATCATGCTCGGCGCGATCCAGTTCAGGTCCTGGCGCGCCAGGTCGCGGCGGTAACTGGTGTCGGCCGAACTGCCGACGCGTTTGCCGTCCACCAGGATCAAGGTGTACTTGTCATCCAGGCCGCGCAGTTTGATCTTCGATTGCTCGCCCACCGGGCCGAAGCCGCCGGTCACACCGGGGACGCGGCGCAGCAGGGTGTTGAGGTCGTACACCGGTTGGCGCTCGATCTCTTCGCGAGAAATCACACTGACACTGGCAGGGGCGTCCCGGATATCGGTCGCCGCGCCGGTGGCGGTCACAAATGAGGTGTCGAGTTCGGTAACCGCCGGGGAGCTGTTCTCGACAACCTCCTCGGCATGCAGCGTCGGAGCGGCCAGCATGACGCCGGCGGTGAGGAAAAGTGAGTTGAAAAGGCAGGGGGTAGGTCGCATTAAAAACGGTCCTTGTCGATTCAATGCACTGTTACGGTGCACTGAGGAAGGCGCGATTGTAATGCAAATGAATATCATTTAGAAACAGAAAGAACCTGAAACCTTTCTCGTAGAGCGCTCGGCAACGCTTGCGGCCCGCACTGGCGGGCCGATTGCTGGATAGAGGGGGGAGTTGAGTTACCCGCGATCGATCAGCAACGCAACTGACGGATCGCGGGCAAGCCCGAGGTCGATCAGGCTTTTTTGCTACGCGGCAGGAAGATCGCCAAGATGCCGAACAGCGGCAGATACGCGCACAACCGGTACACATATTCGATGCCGTGCGCGTCTGCCACATAGCCCAGCAGCGCAGCGCCGATGCCACCGAAACCGAACATCAGGCCGAAGAACACCCCGGCGATCATGCCGACGTTGCCCGGCACCAGTTCCTGGGCGTAGACCACGATGGCCGAAAATGCCGAGGCCAGGATAAAGCCGATCACCACGCTGAGGACGCTGGTCCAGAACAGGTCGACGTGGGGCAGGATCAAGGTGAACGGCGCCACCCCGAGGATCGAGAACCAGATCACCGCCTTGCGCCCGATCCTGTCGCCGATCGGCCCGCCGAAGAAGGTCCCCGCCGCTACTGCGCCGAGGAACAGGAACAGATGCAGCTGCGAACTGGCCACCGACAGGTCGAACTTCTCGATCAGGTAGAAGGTGAAATAACTGGTGAAGCTGGACATGTAGAAATACTTGGAGAACACCAGCAGCCCAAGCACCACCAGCGCGCTCAGCACCCGGGCTTTGGACAAGCCGTGGGTAGCCGCCTGGCCTTGCTTGAGTTTGAACAGCCGCAGGTGGTTGGCGTACCAGCGGCTGATGGCATACAGCACCACCAGGGCAAACACCGCAAACAGGCCGAACCAGGCCACATTGCCCTGGCCATAGGGAATGATGATGGCCGCCGCCAGTAATGGGCCGAAGGCGGTGCCGGCATTGCCACCGACTTGGAAGGTCGACTGTGCCAGGCCAAAGCGCCCGCCCGAAGCCAGCCGCGCCACTCGCGATGCTTCCGGGTGAAAGGTCGAAGAGCCAATGCCGATCAGCGCCGACGCCAGCAGAATCAACGGGAAGCTGCCGACCTGGGACATCATCAGGATGCCGATCAGGGTGCAGATCATGCCCATCGGCAGCAAGTAGGGTTTGGGATGACGGTCGGTGTAGTAACCGACCCAAGGTTGCAGCAACGACGCCGTCAACTGGAAGGCCAAGGTGATCAGGCCGACCTGGGTAAAGGTCAGGCCGTAGCTTTGCTTGAGCATCGGGTAGATCGACGGCAGCACGGCCTGAATCAGGTCGTTGATCAGGTGCGCCAGCGCTACCGCGCCGATGATGCGCATGACCAGGGGACTGCTTTGCGCCGACGCGGGGGCCGAAGTCGCGGCGGACTGAACGTTGCTGATAGCCATGAGAGTTTCCGTACAGCGAATGGATGCACATTTGCAGGTGCGCCAATGTGCCATTTTTAGGTGCAGCAACGCCATCCCCTTAGCTTGCTAAGTACCTATCCTGACCATCTGCCACTGATAGCGTAACGCCATGGTCTGAATCTTGCTCCGGGATTGCTTCCAACCCGCCGCCCTTACAAAGGGGACGGAAAATGGGAAGTATCGCCACAGCGCCGGCCTGATAACGGCTGCACTGGCGAGCTTTTCGAGGCCTTTTACGAGGGCACGGGTCACGGGCCACACCGCCCTGACCGCACGCCAATGGTGCGTAGTGCCCGGGGGAGTTGTCGGGATGCATCTTTTTCTTTCACCAGGCATTCGGCTGCTCGGGCGTTTCGGTTTCGCCCGCAAATTCCAGCTGCTGTTTCTGCTGTTTATCCTGCCGCTGCTGGTCAGCCTGTGGATGATTGGCCAGGACTACCGCGACAAGCTCAGCCTGATCGCCGGCGAGCGCACCGGGGTGCATCAGCTGCTGGCCCTCAACAACCTGGACAACCTGCTGGCCGCGCAACGCGACCGCGCCGCCCGCTGGCGCGCCACCGAAACCAATCGTCAACCGACCCCGGCAACCCTGGCCGCCATGGCCGCCTTTGATGGCGTGCAACCGGCGCTGGACCAGGCCATGGTCGAACTCGGCGCCGCCCTGCAGACCGCCGGTGCCGCTGGCGACACCCTGGCCCGCTTCCAGGCCTTGCAAGCGGCGCTCAATGGCCTGGACTCCAAGAGTCTGAGCAGCGTTGGTTGGTGGCCGGACGGCTACGATCGCTTCACCGCCGCCTTGAGTGCGCTGCAGGCGCTGCGCGAGCAGATCGTCATGGACAATCGCCTGACCCTCGCCCCCTGGCTGGAAACCTACCTGCTGACGCAGATCTCCACCCAGCATGCGCCGGACCTGATCGAACGGGTCGGGCGCCTGGCCAGCGTCGGCCAGGCGTCGGTGGTTTCTGGGCAGTTCACCCTGCAAAGCCGCCTGCAATTGCGCGACCTGCGCAGCCGTATCGGCGATGCCCGCGACCAGTTGGTGAAGACCGCCGGCCTGCTCGAAGCGCGCCTGCCCAGCGAACTGCAAGCCTGGGCCGGGCACTATCACGACAGCCTCAAGCAGCTCGACGCCGGGCTCAAGGTGCTGGACGACGGGGTGTTCGGCGGCAGCATCAACCTCAAGCCGGAAGATTTCGAACGCAGCCTGGACGGCCTGCTGGGCAATCTGGCGAGCCTGCGTCAGGACTCGCTGAATTCCCTGGACCAACGCCTGGAACACTATCAGGGCGCAGCGGTGCGCCAGTTCCTCCTGGTGGCGACGGTGCTCGGTGCGCTGCTGCTGGCGGCGCTGTATCTGTTTATCTGCCTGCAGGCCTCGATCCGCCGCAGCGCCAGCGGCATCACCCAACTGGCCGAGGCCCTGCGTGACGGCAACCTGTGCCTGCAAGTGCCGGTGCATGGGCGCGACGAACTGGCCGCCATCAGTACCGCGCTGAATGTGGCGGTGGTGCAGTTACGCAGCAGCCTGCAGGGCGTGGACCATGAAACCCTGCAACTGAGCAATGCCGTGCGCAGCCTTAACGATCACTCAAGCGGAGCCCTGGGCGAGGTCGAAGCGCAACAGCAGCAGATCAGCCAGATCGCCACCGCCGCGACCCAGTTGGCCGCCACGTCCCAGGGTGTGGCCCAGAGTTGCGAGCAGGCCTCCGGCAGCGCCCAGCACACCCAGCGCATTGCCGCCGACAGCAGTCGCGACAGCCAGCGCACCACCGCGAGCATCCAGCAGCTCAATCAACGGCTCAATGAAACCGCCGCGGCCCTGGGCCGGGTCAGCGAGCAAGGGCAACAGATCCAGCTGGTGGTGGACACCATTCGCGGCGTCGCCGAACAGACCAATCTGCTGGCCCTGAATGCCGCCATCGAAGCCGCCCGGGCCGGGGAGCAGGGCCGTGGGTTTGCGGTGGTCGCCGATGAAGTACGCAGCCTGTCGCAACGCACCCAGTCGTCGACCGCGCAGATTGCCGGCACCGTCGACAGCCTGCGCAGCACCGTCAATGAAGCGGTGAGCCTGATGCAAGCCGCCTGCGGCCAGGCCCAGAGCGATGCGCACGCGGTCACCGGCCTGGGCGAACGACTGGAGGAAATTGCCCAGGCCGTGCAAAGCGTCACCGACACCCTGGCGCACATCGCCACCGCCGTGGAGGAACAGGCCTGCACCGCCGATGAAGTCAGCGGCAATATCCAGCAGGTGGATCAGGCCGCCGTACGCCTGCTGGAAGGCGCCCGTGCCGTCAACCTCGCCGCCGACACCCTGAGCCAGGGTAGCCGCGCGTTGAGTGCCAATACCGGGCGCTTTCAACTGACATAAGCCCGTAGCCGCTGCCGAGCCCGCGAGGCTGCGCTGGCCCGATAGGACACCGTGCAGTGCCAGGTAAATTACGGCGCTCTGAGGGCCTGAAGCAGCGGCTACGCCTGCGTTATCCGCGCCTCGGGAAAATCCGCCTCCAGCTCGGTTTTCAACCACTGGGTGAACCACGCCACGTCCGCCGACCATTGCCCATTGGGCGTCAGCACGCGGTAGCTCTCCAACTGCACCTGGTCTTCCAGCGCCCGCACCAGGGTCCCGGCCTTGAGCTCTTCGCGCACCAGCACTTCATTGGCCAGGGCGATGCCCTGCCCGCTTTCCGCCACGGACAAGGCATGGTCGTTATTGACGTAGAGCACGTCGGAGCCGATGTGGATGTCCAGGCCATTGGCGGCGAACCACATGTTCCACCACTCACCGTCATCGAAGTGAATCAGGTTGTGCTTGAGCAAATCGGTGGGGCTGCTGATCGGCTCGATGCTGGCCAGGTAACCCGGGGTGCAGATCGGGAACACTCGAGGGCGAATCAGGCTCGCCCGTGATTGGGGGTACTGCCCGTCCAGGCCGTAGGCGATCCCCAGGTCACAGTGCTTGGCATCGACCTCGGTAAAGGTCGAATTAGGCTCGATGGCGAACTTTAATCCCGGTCGCACATGGCGCAACGCTTCCAGCCTCGGAGTCAGCCAGCGCTTGGCGAACCCCGGCACCACCATGATCCGCAGCCAGCGCTCGCGATCCCCTGGCTGCAACTCCTGGCCGGCTTCGATGATCAGTTGCAGCGCCTGGGCAACCTTGCGGTGATAGGTCTCCCCGGCGGCAGTCAGGATCACCCCGCGCGAGGTACGTTCAAACAGCTGCACCCCCAGCCATTCCTCCAGCAGCTTCACATGGCGGCCGATGGCAGGCTGGGTCACGTGCAGGGCTTTGGACGCCTCGACATAGCTGCCAAGGCGCGCTGCCGCATCGAAGGCACGCACCGCATTCATCGGTGGCAAACGCTGTTCAACCATGGCCGGGCACGCCCTCTGCTATTAAATTATTTAACAGCTGCTATGTTAAAATTGAAGTTTCGCCCCCGCAACCCCTCACTGATAATCGGCGCAACAGCAGAATAAAAAAAACACCTAAAGAGCCCGAAAAGCGGCTCGCAAAAGACCTGAAACACATCTCGATCCTGCCCAGAAAAATAAAATCCATGGCCTGACGCCACCGCCCTTTTCCGGGCGTTCGCAGGCGATGGGGGAATCGGAGGTTACGCATGAATGCTGCGCATTCGCTGCAAACGCTGGCTGTGTCTATCCGCTCGGTGCGCAAAGTCTACGGTGATCCGCACAGCGGCCCGGTGGCCTTGAAAAACATCGACCTGGACATTCGCGACAACGAGTTCTTCACCCTCCTCGGCCCTTCCGGCTGCGGTAAAACCACCCTCCTGCGGATGATTGCCGGGTTCGAGTTTCCGACCCAGGGCGAGATCCTGCTCTATGGCGAAAACATCGCCGACCGCCCGCCGTTCAAGCGCCCAGTCAACACTGTGTTCCAGCACTACGCCCTGTTCCCGCACATGAGCATCGCCGAGAACCTGGCCTTCGGCCTTGAGTCGCAGCCCATGGGCAAGGTCTTGAGCAAGGCGCAGATCGCCGAGCGGGTTCGCGAAATGCTGGCCCTGGTGCAGATGGAACGCTTCGCCGGGCGCCGTCCCAACCAGCTCTCCGGCGGCCAGCAGCAACGAGTGGCCCTGGCCCGGGCGCTGGCGCCGCATCCCAAAGTCCTGCTGCTGGACGAACCCCTGTCGGCACTCGACCTCAAGCTACGCCAGGCCATGCGCGAAGAGCTCAAGGCGATCCAGGCCAAGACCGGCATCACCTTTATCTTCGTCACCCATGATCAGGAAGAAGCCCTGACCATGTCCGACCGCATTGCCGTGCTGTCGGAAGGCGAAGTGCAGCAAGTGGGCCGTCCGCAAGACATCTACGAACAACCGCGCAACCGGTTTGTCGCCGACTTTATCGGCGAAACCAACTTTATCCAGGGCACCGTGACCCGGGTCGAGGCCGGCCTGGCCTGGTTCGCCGGCCCCGCCGGGCATCCGCTGCCGGCCCAGCCCTGCAGCGAGGTCCAGGTCGGCGCCACGGTCGCCCTGTCGGTACGCCCGGAACGCCTGCACCTGGTGCCGGCCGGCAGCCAGGGCACACTGCCGTGCCGCATCGAGGCGCAGATCTACCTCGGCACCGACCTGCAATACCAGGTCAGCCTCAGCGACGGGTCGCGCCTCACCGTGCGCACCCCCAACAGCGTCGACCACAGCCAGCGTTTTGCCGTAGGCAGTGACGCCGGCCTGCACTTCGACCGCGGCAGCGCCAGCGTCCTGCTGGATTGAGCACGAGGGTTCGCCATGCACGCTTCACCGATCACTCACAACCTGGAACGTCGCCGGGCCTTGCACAGTTTTCTCGGGGTCAGCCCGGCGCTGCTCGCCATCGGTCTGTTTCTGCTGGTGCCGATCCTGATCGTCATCGGTTACTCGCTGATGGAGGCCAACCCCTACGGTGGGGTCAACAAGGTCCTGAGCAGCGATGCCTACACTTCGCTGCTGTTCGAGCGGCAACTGGACGACAGCCTGGCCTTCACCGATTCCTACCTGGTCATCGCCCTGCGCTCGATCGGCATTGCCGGGCTGACGACCCTGATCACCCTGCTGATCGGCTTCCCAGTGGCCGTATGGCTGGCCATGCAGCCGGTGCAGCGGCGCGGGCTGCTGATCTTCCTGATCACGGTGCCGTTCTGGGCCAACCTGCTGATCCGCACCTACGCCTGGATCCTGCTGCTGCGTAACACCGGGGTCATCAACAACAGCCTGCTCGGCCTGGGCCTGATCGACCAGCCGCTGCAACTGCTCTACACCGACGGCGCGGTGCTGCTGGGCCTGGTCTACACCTACGCCCCGTTCGTGGTGCTGCCGATCTACGCCACCCTGGAAAAAATGGACACGCGCCTGCTGGAGGCTGCCCAGGACCTGTATGCCGGGCGCCTGCGCACCTTGCGCAAGGTGGTGCTGCCGATTGCCAGGCCGGGAATTATCGCCGGTGCAATCCTGACCTTCGTGCCCTGCCTGGGGGCGATGATTGCTCCGGAGCTGTTGGGCGGCGGTACGCGGATGATGCTTGGCAACCTGATCTTCCGTCAGTTCAGCGACGCCCGTAACTGGCCGTTCGGTGCCGCGTTGTCGCTGGTGCTGATGGCGGCGGTGATGCTGGTCCTGACCCTGTATGCCCTGCGCGCTCAGCGCCAGCGCGTTGCCCGGGAGGGTGCATGATGCTGCGTCTATTCAAGCGAAACGGCCTGGGCGTGCAGGACTTCCCCGGCTTTGGCGGCTTCAGTTTCCTGTTCTACCTGTACCTCTACGCGCCGATCGTGGTGCTGGTGGTGTTCTCCTTCAACGCCAACCAGTCGGCCACGGTATGGAGCGGTTTCAGCCTCGACTGGTACCGCGCCGCCTTCGCCAACCAGGCCTTGCGCCAGGCAGCGGGCAACAGCCTGTTGATCGCCGTCTGCGCCAGCAGCATCGCAACCGCGATTGCCACCCTCGCGGCGCTGGGTACCTCGCGCGGCGCCAGGTTCAAGGGCCTGCAACTGTCCATGGGCGCCATCATGCTGCCGTTGGTGCTGCCGGAAATCGTGGTCGGCGTCGCCACCCTGGCGCTGTTTTCCACCATCGGCCTGTCCCTGGGCTACGGCAACCTGATCATCGCCCATACGGTGTTCTGCATCCCGTTCGCCTACCTGCCGATCCGCGCCCGGCTCAATGACATGGACCTGTCTCTGGAACAGGCCGCTGCCGACCTCTATGCCGGCCCCTGGCGCACCTTTCGCAAGGTCACCCTGCCGCTGCTGATGCCGGGGATTTTCTCCGGGCTGATGCTGGCCTTCATCGTCTCGCTGGATAACTTCGTGATCTCGATGATGGTCTCCCAGGCCGGCACCACCACCCTGCCGATCTTTATCTTCGGCCTGTTGCGCATGGGGGTGACCCCCGACGTCAACGCCGTTTCGACCCTGATCCTCGGCGTCTCGGTGCTGTTCGTCAGCCTCTCTTATCTGCTGGGCAAAAAGAAAACCTGAACCTTCCAAGCACTGTGGGGAAATAGCATGAGCAAGTTGATTACAGGCCTCGGCGCCTCGTTGTTACTGACACTGCCACTGACCATGGTCGGCAGCGTTCAGGCTGCGGAGAAACTCAACGTGGTGAGTTGGAGCGGCTACTTTTCGCCGGAGATCCTCGCCAAGTTTCAGAAACAGAGCGGCATTGAAGTCACGGTGGATTCCTACGATTCCAACGAGACGCTGCTGGCCAAGCTCAAGCAAGGCGGCACCGGCTACGACGTGGCGATTCCCTCGCACCAGTTCGTGCCGATCCTGATCAAGGAGCAGTTGCTGGAGCGCTTCGACCCGATCAAGCAGCCCTACTACGCCAGCGTGGTCGACAACCTGCAACGGCCGACCTGGGACCCGGACGGCGCCTACTCGATGCCGTTTATCTGGGGCACCACCAGCGTGGTGCTCGACAGCCAGCGCTACGCGGGCCCGGCCGACAGCTACAAGGTGCTGTATGAGCCGCCGGCCGAGTTGCAGGGGCGGATCAACATGTTCGATTCGGTCAGCGATGTGATCGACATGGCCAGCCTGTACCTGAACATTCCGTTGTGCAGCGAAGACCCCAAGCAGTTGCAACAGGTGCTGGCCCTGCTCAAGGCGCAGAAGCCCTTCGTCAAGACTTACAGCTCCAAGGCCGGCTCCATCCGCGAAAACCTGGCCGCCGGCGAAATCGACATGTCGATGTTCTGGGGCGGCTCGTCGATGCGCGCCCGGGAGATGAAACCGAGCCTGAAGTACCTGTACCCGAAAGAAGGCGTGCTGGCCTGGGTCGACAACATGGTCATCCCCAAGGGCAGCAAGAACCCGGCGAACGCCAGGGCCTTTATCGCCTTCCTCAGCCAGCCTGAGAACGCGGCCATGACTCAGAACTTCCTCAAGCACCAGAGCCCGATCAAGGGCGTCGAACCCTTCCTCGACGCGGGCCTGAAGGATGCCCCCGAACTGCATATTCCCGAGGGCACCAAGGTGGTGTTCAGCCAGACCTGCGGCGAAGGCGCCATTCGCCTGGCCGACCGCCTGTGGACCAACCTGATGCGTTGACCCCCGACCGCCCCGCTGCGGCGGGGCGCTTTCTTCAAGTCGTCTACAAGGCAGCATCACCATGACTTCAAACCCCATCAGCGAACTGGTCCTGCTGCAGGCCCACGAACTCGCCGAACGCATCCGCCTGCGCCAGGTTTCCTGTCGCGAAGTGATGCAGACCTACCTGGCCCATATCGAGCGCTTCAACCCGGCGGTGAATGCGCTGATCAGCCTGCAACCGCCCCAGGCGCTGCTGGCCCAGGCTGACCTGCGTGACGCAGAGCTGGCACGCGGCGAATACCACGGCTGGATGCACGGCCTGCCCCACGCGATCAAGGACCTGTCGCTGACCCACGGTATTCGCACCACCCTGGGCTCACCGCTGTATGAAGATTTTGTGCCGCAGCGCGACGGCATCATGGTCGAGCGGATCAAGGCAGCCGGGGCGATCATCATCGGCAAGAGCAACACCCCGGAATTCGGCCTCGGCTCACAAAGCTACAACGCGCTGTTCGGCGCCACCGGTTGCGCCTACGACCCGAGCAAGACGGCCGGCGGCAGCAGCGGTGGTGCCGCCGCCGCACTGGCAATGCACCTGGTGCCGGTGGCCGACGGCAGCGACATGATGGGCTCGCTGCGCAACCCGGCGGCGTTCAACAATGTTTTCGGCTTTCGCCCGTCCCAGGGCCGGGTGCCGTTCGATGACAGCAGCGATCTGTTCTTCGACCAGCTCGGCTATGAAGGCCCCATGGCCCGCAGCGTGCGTGACGCCGCCCTGCTGTTGTCGGTACAGGCCGGCTTTGATGCCCGGGCGCCGCTGTCCATCGCCGAATCCGGAGCCGCGTTTGCCGAGCCCCTGGAGCGCGACCTGCGGGGCACGCGCCTGGGCTGGCTCGGTGACTTCAACGGCTACCTGCCGATGGAACCAGGCATCCTCGAACTGTGCCAAGCCACCTTCGCCGACTTCGAGGCCGTGGGCTGCAGCGTCGAGGCGGCCCAGGTCGACTTCGCCCCGGAGCAGCTGTGGGACAGCTGGCGCACCCTGCGCCACTGGCTGGTGGCCGGCTCCCTGGGCGCGGCCTACGCCGATCCGCTGAAACGCGCCCAGCTCAAACCCGAAGCCTGCTGGGAGGTGGAAAACGGCCTCAGCCTCAGCGCCAGTCAGGTGTACGCCGCTTCGGTCAGCCGCAGCCACTGGTACCGCGCCATCAGCCAACTGTTCGAGCGCTTCGACTTTCTGCTGCTGCCCAGCGCCCAGGTGTTCCCGTTCGACAAAACCATCCCCTGGCCACGCAGCATCCAGGGCGTGGCCATGGACACCTATCATCGCTGGATGGAAGTGGTCATCCCCGGCACCCTGAGCGGCTGCCCGGTAGCCAATGTGCAGGCCGGCTTCAATGCCGACGGGCTGCCCATGGGCCTGCAAATCATCGGCCGGCACCAGGCCGACTTCGCCGTGCTGCAACTGGCACACGCCTACGAACAGGCCAGCCGCTGGTTCCAGCGCTGCCCTTCGCCACTGCTGAGTCGGGGGTAATTGGATAAACGGTTGATAGCGTAGATAAATTTCTTACAAAAAGGCTTGACGCAATGTCGTTCTCCGCGAATAATGCGCGCCACTTGGCTACATAGCTCAGTTGGTTAGAGCATAGCATTCATAATGCTGGGGTCCGGGGTTCAAGTCCCTGTGTAGCCACCAAGTACTAAAAACGGCTTACCGCAAGGTAGGCCGTTTTTTTATGCCTGGAGAAAAGCCCTCGGCTGCTGAAGACGGTCCTGTAGTTTCCGGCCGCCTCTCTCTGCGCCACCGCATGCCGCAGTGCGAACGACGCCTGCCCTTGGAGGCGCCAGTCTCAACTGAGGGTGTGCCCCTCTTGCTTCGGCATGAAAAAACGCGCGAAGAGTTCGGACTGCGACTTGATATTGAACTTGGCGTAAATATTACGCCGATGAACCTTTATGGTTTCCGTGGACAGGGAAAGCTTGCCGGCTATCTCCTTGCTGGAGAAGCCACTCAGCAACAACTTGAGTACATCCTTTTCCCGCGCCGTTATTTGCGCACCCAACTGAGCAATGGTGTCCGACCACAGAGGGGGCTCGGTGATGTTTTTTTCCAGGCTGTTTTCAAACGACATGCGCTGATACATCAATGCAATTACCCAGGGCTTGATGATTTCAAGTGTCGCGATTTGCTCCTGGGTGAATCGAACGGTACTGCCAAATGAAACACACAATGTTCTATCCGCATCGAGTTGAACATTGTACTGCGCTTCATCGACGGAAATGTATTGCGCAAAGTACTGATGATAATACTCGGTCTCCAGAAAATGCTCCGGCGCAATATCGAGCATATGAAAGAAGCCACTCTGCGGATCTTCACGATTGGCAATATAAAAGGGGTCCAGCAAATAAAGACCTTTTACATAGCGATGGGTAAAGGCGTCCACCTCTTCGGCATCGGCCACTTCAGGCAGGCTAATGACCTGAACTTGCTGATCGCTGAAAATCAATACCACCCAATTATCTATCTTCACATACTCATTCAATACGCGAATAAGCGAGCTCCAGAACTCCGGACGGTCCAGTTGCATGATCAACTTTCCAATCGACCGGTGCCAAACCAGGTCATGAAGGTCGAGTGACATTGTCTACCCCTTTAGGGTTAGGAATTCATGGGTCAGAGGTAAGTATTTGTAGGTATTTACTATTCGACGATGCCGAGTATATTCAGCCCCTAGCTTACGATGGCCATGAGGGCCTATCGAGTTGACAGGGATAGTCATATGAGTAAGTCGCATTTGCGAGCTATTTTTTTAGCCTCGCTTTTCAGTGCCGGAATAAGCACATCCGTCAGTGCGGTAGAGCCCGCCGTACATCTGTACAACTGGTTCGGGTTACTGGCGCCGGAGACCCCCAAGGAGTTCGAGCGGGAGACCGGCACAAGAATCAATATGGATGCCTTTGACAGCGCCGAGATGATGCAGAGCAAGGTTATGGCGGGGCGCACCGGCTATGACGTGGTCGTGGCCACTTCCAATGTCTTGCCGGGCCTGATCGAGGCGGGCGTGCTTCAACCACTGGATCGCAGCCAACTGAGCAATTTGTCCCATATCGATCCAGATATCCTGGCCCTGCTCGCGGCCAATGATCCCGGTAATCGCTACGCGGTGCCCTACTTGTGGGGCACCACCGGTATTGGTTATGACGAACATAAGGTCAAGGCTGCACTGGGCGACAATGCCCCAGTAAATAGCTGGGACTTGATCTTCAAAGAAGAAAACATCAGCAAACTCAAGTCCTGTGGCGTGGCCATGCTCGACTCTCCCAGCGAGATCATTTCGATTGCCTTGAATTACCTTGGGCTCCCGAGCAACAGCAGAAATCCCGAGGATTATCAGAAAGCCCAGGCGCTGCTATTAAAAATCCGTCCTTACATTCTCTATTTCGACTCTTCCAGAATCGATGCCGACTTGGCGGATGGCAATATCTGCGCAGTCGTGGGCTGGGCCAATGGTGCCCTTGCGGCGCAGGCCATCAATGAGAAGTCCAACACGGGGCGCAAGATTGCCTACAGCCTTCCTCGCGAAGGCGCACTGGTCTGGTCGGAAAACCTGGTGCTGCTCAAAGACGCTCCGCACCCCAAGGAAGGCATGGCGTTTATCAATTACATGCTGCGCCCCAATGTTATTGCCAAGACTTCAAATCACACGCTGTACCCTAATGCCAATAAAGACGCCTCTGAGTTTGTTGAGCAGAAGTTGCGAGACAACCCCTGGATCTATCCAGACAAGAATACTATCGCCACACTTATTCCACTTGAGCCGCTGCCATTGAAATTGGAGCGAATTCGCACTCGCGTATGGACCAAGGTCAAGAGCGGCACTTGATCTGGCCTGGTTATTACTGATTGCGCCTCTGCTCCCTCACACGGCGTGAGGGACCAGGGGCTATATAAAAAATCAAAAGACTGCGCGGTGCAGTTAGTCATTGGCAGGCCGAGTACCACACTCGGCACAACTAAGTGACTATCCGCCGCTGTCGCGCGGTGGCCGGCGTTTATAGGCAGCACACGTAATCAGGCAGGGAGCAGCCGAATGACAACGGCGTTGTCACCGAGGTCCCAGGGAAGGAGAAAATCATGTGCCGAGGCGATTGCCAGCGCAACGTGGAGTCGGACGATTACAAAGCGTACAAGGAGATCGAAGAGCAAATCGGTCACTGCTCGCCCGAACAAGCCTGGGCCATGTATTACGTCTCGGCCGGGCTGGTGCGTGAGCACATCGCGCTGGCGGTGATGGAACACATCACCCGGGGCAACAAGGCGCTGCTGCTTGAATTCCCTGAACTGGCCCAGGCTGAAAAAGAGCGAACACGGGTCGAGCTCACCCGAATCAAAAACGTCTTCAGCGCCAAAGAGTCACCCATGGCTGATGAGAAACGCTTTCTGCAAACGGTCCAATCGCTGCACCGACGCCGTTATCAAGGCTGAGCAAGAGCACGTCGATCACCACTTGGCAGCCTCCCGGCAACCAGCCGGACGGGCAACGCCCGTTGTCGACGGGTGCCCGGGATCAACGCTGCGCGAGTCGGAGCGGGCCCGCCCATTATCGTGAACCCGCTGCATCGACGCTGGGTTTGGCTACATCGACCACTTCACAGTCAACATCAGGTTGCGCGGGTCACCGAACAGGTTGGCCCCGGCCGAGTTGCTGATGCTCTGGTAATAGCGCTTATCGAACACGTTGTTCATGTTCGCTTGTACTTTGAGGTTGTCGGTCAGGCGGTAGCTGGTCATCAGGTCGGTGATGCTGTAACCACCCTGCTTGACGTTGAAGCTGGTGTAGGTCCGGCTTTGCGACCTGAAGGCGCCCCCGACGGTCCACCTGTCCAATGCACCAGACAGTTGGTAACTGGTGGCCAGCTTGAACAGGTTGTAGGGGCTGTCGCTGTCGTAGCGATCGCCTTTCTGCGCCTGATCGACGCCCTTCACATACTCGGCCGCCGCGTAGGTGTAGCCGGCGGAGGCCTGCCAGCCCGGCGCCACCGCACCAGACAGCTCGAACTCGATACCCCGGGTGCGGACTTCGCCACTGGCCTCATAACAGGCGTCCTGGCCCTGCAGGCACTGGCTGAAGGCGAGGGATTTGGCCAGGTTTTCCTGATTGAGCTGGAAGATCGCCGCGCTGGCATTGAGTGCGCCGTCGAAGTACTCGGCCTTCAGGCCCGTTTCAAGATTGGTTCCGGTGACCGGCTCGAGAATCCCGCCCGATGAGTCTTCGTACTCTTGCGGATGAAAGATCCGGGTCCAGCTGGCGTACACCGAATAGGTGTCGTTGAGGTCATAAATCAACCCGGCATAGGGCGTCAGCTCACGGGTCGCCTTGTAGGGTTCGCCAAAGGCATAGGTGCCGGACACGGTTTTTATATCGTGCTCGTACCAGTCCAGCCGCGAACCGAGAATCAGCTTCAGGTCATCGCGCAGATTGAAGCGCAGCGCCGCATAGGTGCTGGTCTGATCCACCAGCCCCTTGCGCGACCAGTTGTAGACGATCTGCGGCTTGGGCACCGCCTTGTAGTCAAAATTCAGCGGGTCGACGAGGTAGTTGAAGTTCTCGTCCGGGCCGCCGCCAGGCCCGTCATGGGTGTCTTCGCGGCGATAGCTGGCACCCACCACCAGTTCATGGGTTGCGCCGAACAGGCTGAAGGGCCCGCGGGCATATCCATCGATGCTTTTCTGAGCGTGCTCATAGCTGTAGCGACCGGCGTTGAGATGCAGGGTGTCGGTGGCGTCACGGTAGAAACTGCCTCCGAGCATTTCCAGGTTGCTCTTGAGCCACGTGGTGTTGACCCGCAGCTTCCAGTCGTTATCGAAGCGATGCTCGACTTCGGCGAACAGGCTCTGGTTCTTTTTATCCCAGTAGGTCCAGGTCGGCGTCAGTCGGGAGGAACGGCTCAGGGGCAGGAAACCGCCGTCGACCTGGGTCGGCAAACCATTCCAGTCTGCACCGGGATTGTCCTCGCGGTTGTAGTAGCCGCCCAGGGTCAGGGTGGTGGCTTCGGACAGGTCGAACTCGCTGATGCCGTACAGCAACTGGCGCTTGCTGCTGTAGGAGTCCGTGAAGCTGTTTTTGTCCTGGAAGGCCGCGACCACCCGACCGCGGACAGTCCCGGCCTGGTTGAGCTTGCTGCTGGCGTCGATCTCGGTCCGATAGTTGTCCCAGGAACCGGCCCCGGCGGTGATCGATACCTGCGGCTCGACAGTCGGGCGCTTGCGCACCAGGTTCAAGGTCCCGGAAGGGTTGCCCGAGCCCACCATCAACCCCGAGGCGCCGCGTACCACTTCCACGCGGTCGAACATGGCCAGGGTCGAGGTGCCCAGGGTGTCGCTGTCGTAAGCGATGGGCAGGCCGTCGATCATGATGTTTTCGACGGCGCTGCCGCGGGAGTAGAACTCCGGGCGCTCGCCACCGGTTCGGCGCAGGGTCAGGCCGGGGGTGTTGGTGGAGATGTCCTCCAGGCTCTGCATATTCTGGTCGTCCATGCGCTGGCGAGTGACGACGGTCACTGACTGCGGCGTTTCCCGTGCCGAGGCCTGAAACTTGGTGGCGCTGCTCATGCTGCCCGTGGTGTAGGAACCGGTGTTCTCGGTCACCTCGCCCAAGGCCTGGCCAACCACGCTGGTGGCCCCCAGTTGCAGCGTATCGCCGCTGACTGCGGGCTCCAGAGTCAGGGTGCCATTGGCGGTGACTCGCAGTTGCAGGCTGCTGCCCCGCAGCGCCTGCTGCACCGCGGCTTCGGGGCTGAAATCACCACGCACCGCGGCACCGCTCTTGCCGCGCACCAGGGCCGGGTCGGCGACGATACTGCGAGCACTTTGCCGGGCGACCTGGCGCAGGGTCTGTTCCATCGGGCCGGGCGCGATGTCGTAGTGGGCAATGGCCTCGGCAGCAGTGGCCGCCTGGCTGGCCAGGGCCGTGGCAGCGCCGGTGCACGCCAGGGCGATGGCCGTGGCCAGGGTGGCGGGACGCAAGAATGTCGGACACATGTTCAAGGGGTTCCTCGCTGAAATGAGTGGGCACTTGCTGATATGTCCAGCCAGTTGGAAAAAGCCCTCATCCCATCGAGATTTTTTTGCAGGGGTCACGCAAGGTCGATCAGGGTCAGCGGACCGTATTGGCTGACCGTGATTGGCAGCACCTGCGCCAGCGATTGCAGGGCACGGTCACTGTCGTCCAGGCTGAACACGCCGAAGACCCGCAGACGCGACGCCGCCTCGGATATCCGCAGCAGGCCATAGCGATAGGGCCGCAGCGCCTCGATCACCGAGCCTAGCGATTCATTTTCAACCTCGAGCCGGCCGGTGACCCAGGCATCGGTCTGGTGCTGATTACCCGGCAGGGCCAGCAGCCGGTCGTGGGAAAAACGCAACGCCCCACCCTCGTTTACCAGCGCCTGCTGGCCGACGAGATTGGTCACCCGAACGCTGTGTTGCTGCACGCCGACCAGGCTTTCCTGTTGCAGTTGGCGCACGCTGAAACACGTACCCAGCGCCTGCACCGAGCCCTGGGCCGTCACGACCTGCAATGGCCGCAGCGGGTCGGCCGCCACCTGGATCCGCAACTCGCCCTGATGCAGGCGCAGACGGCGCGCCGTGGCGCTGAAGTCCAGATCCACCGTAGTCCGTGCGTTCAACAGCAACACGCTGCCATCGGGCAGGGTCAGTTGCTTGCGTTCGGCGGTGCCGCTGTAGATATCGCTCACCAGCCCCTGTAACGGCATGCGCCGCTGGAGCGTGATCGAAGTGCCCAGGCCAAGGAGCAGCGCCAACGCAGAGCCATTGCGCAACAGGCGCCGGCGTTCGAGGGAGACACCCGAAGAACGCAACGCCTGGGTCGCGGCGCGCGCACTGCCGGGCAGCGAGCGGTCAGCCTGCACCACCGGCGTGAACGCCGGAGCCAGCGCGCCGTTGAGGGATTCCCAGGCCAGACGATGGCCGGCATCGGCCGCCAGCCAGCCTTCGAACGCTGCTCGGTCACGGGCTTTGGCGCTGCCGGAATCCAGAAGCACCATCCAGTCGATGGCGGCTTTCAGGACTGGCGTCAGTTCAGCATGGGAGCGGCTCATGCCGGGCTCGATCCCATCTGGACCAGGTAGCACTGAGTCACCGCGCGTTTTATCCAGCGCTCGATGCTGGCCACCGATGCCCCCAGCTCAGAGGCAATCTGCTGATGGGTCATGCCTTCCAGACGGTTGAGCAAAAACGCGTGGCGCACCCGGGCCGGCAAACCGTCGAGCATGGCGTCGATGGACTCGAGGGCTTCACGCAACAGCGCCAACTCCTCCTCGGACGGTGAGCAATCTCCCGGCAGGCTGGCCAAGGCCTGCAAGTAGCTGCGCTCCAGCTCGCCGCGCCGCCAGAACGTGCACAGCACCCGCTTGGCGATCACGCACAAAAATGCCCGGGGCTCCTCTATCTGTTCAAGCCTGGAGGACTTCCAACTGCGCACAAACGTGTCGTGCGTCAGGTCTTGCGCATCGGCATGGCAATCCAGGCGCCGGCGCAGCCAGCGTTCAAGCCACTGATGATTCTGCGCATACAGAAGCTGGAAAGGATCTTGGGGAGGAGCGCGAAAGTCGGCCATGCGAATCATGCACTAATGGTAATTGTTCTCATTCTTGTTGTTTGGATGTCAATTTGCAAGGCGCGAGTATCAGCACCCCGCCGATCCACCTCAGTCTGTGCTCAAGCCTTGCGCTGTCACCGCCCCCTGTTCAAGATCGCTGGCGTTCCTGGGCAGGCACTGCTGCCAGGACGGTTCGACATCAATGGGCGCTCAAGGAGAGTTGGCAATGCTTCAAGTATGGGGACGCCGCAGCGCGTTCAATGTGCAGAAAGTCATGTGGCTGATCGGTGAACTGGGCCTGGCCCATGAACACATTCCCGCCGGCGGCAGCTTCGGGATCAAGGAAACACCGGAATTCCTGGCCATGAACCCCCACGGCCGGGTCCCGCTGATCAAGGACGGCGAGACCGTGGTCTGGGAGTCGCACGCGATCCTCAGGTACCTGGCGGCCACTTACGGCGCAACGGCACTCTGGAGCGACAACCCGGAGCAGCGCTCAGTGGCCGATCGCTGGATGGACTGGGCCCAGTGCAGCCTGCAAACCACCTTTATCAACGGGGTGTTCTGGGGCGGGTTTCGGACCCCGCAGGAGCAGCAGGACAGCGTGGCGCTCAAGGCCAGTGTCCAGCGCTGCGCCGAGCATTTTCAGTTGCTCGACCAGGTGTTGAGTCAGCAACCGTTCCTGGGCGGCAACGAGTTCTCCCTGGCGGACATCCCGGCAGGCACAAACCTGTATCGCTACTTCGAGCTGGAGATCGAACGCCCTGTCATCCCCAACGTCGAGGCCTGGTACGCCCGCCTCCAGGAGCGCCCTGCCTACCGCGAACACGTGATGATTCCCTTCGCCGAGATGCGCGGAAAGCTCGACTTCTAACCCCCATAATCGGCACGACTGGCCCCTGGGGAGCGCTGCGACCAGCGCGCAATAACCAGGGCCATGAGCAGTAACCCCGTGGCCACGGCAAAGCTGACCCGCAGGCCGTGGCTCATGGCATCGGGCGCACTCGTACTCAGCTCGGAGGCAGATGACGCCAACGCAAACACCGCACCGATGACGGACGCACCGCTGATCAGCCCGAGGTTGCGCGACAGGCTGAGCAAGCCGGACATCGCGCCGCGCTGATCGGCCTGGACGTCCTGCATCACCGCGGTGTTGTTGGCCGCCTGGAACAGTTGATAACCCGGGGTCAGGATCACCAGCCCGGCCACATACCCGACGACGCCGAACAGCGGTGCCAGCACGCTCAGCGCAACCGCCCCGGCGAGCATGCCGAACAACCCGAGCACCACACCCCGGGGCGCCCCCAGTTGGTCGACGACGCGCCCCGCCGGCACCCCGCTCAGTGCTGAAACCACCGGCCCCATTGCCATCACCGCACCGACCACGGCCAGGTCGAGCCCCAGCCCACGGCTGAGATAAAACGGCCCGACCACCAGCGTCGCCATCATCACCGTCGACACCAGGCCATTCATGAGCAGGCTGGCGCCGAGCAATGGCTCGCGAAACAACGCCAGGCGAATCAACGGTGACGCCACCCGGCCCTGCCCCCAGAGAAACAGCCCGCCGGCGAGTGCCGCCGTAAGCAGCAGCGCGGCATTGCGCCAATCGAAACGGCCGTGCCCGAGGGTTGTCGCCAGGGCATAAGCCGCGAGTGCCAGGGCCAGCAGCAAGGTACCGCTGTAGTCAAAACCGACCGGCCCAGCCTCGGCGCGTGGGCGATCGGCCGGCAGGTAACGGTAGGCCAGGGCCAAGGCCAACAGGCCCAGGGGCAGATTGAGCACAAAGATCGCGCGCCATCCCAGCCAGGCAATCAGCACGCCGCCCAGGGCCGGGCCCAGAGCTGTGCCGATCGCCGACATGCTCCCCAGCAGGCCCATGGCGCTGCCGGTTTGCGCCTTGGGCACGCTGTCGCCCACAAAGGCCATGGCCAGCGCCATCATGATCGCCGCCCCCAGGCCCTGGATCGCCCGCGCACCGAGCAACCACCCCAGGTTCGGCGCCAGGGCGCACCCGAGGGAGGCCAGCGTGAACAGGGCAATGCCCGCCAGCAACAGGCGCCGGCGTCCCATCAGGTCACCAAGGCGGCCGACGCTGACGATCAAGGTGGTGATGGCCAGCAGGTACGCCAGGACAACCCACTGCACCTGCTGGAAAGACGCCTCGAACGCCTGGGCCAGGGCCGGCAGGCCGACATTGGCAATGCTGGTGCCGAGGGAGGACAACAGCATCGACAGTGACAGGCTGGCGAGCACCCCGCGCAGCGCAGGCTCCGGTTGGGCAATGATCGGCTTCACGCTGTGCTCCCTTTTTGAGCGCCGCACAATGCAGCTGGCAACAGGGTATGGCCCGCACTGACAAGGCGGAAGACGCAGCATTTGCACTTCAGGTGTGCACCAGACGCCATACCTCGATCCCGCCTGTGCTAACGTCGCTGCATGTCAAAACCCGACCTCAACCTGCTGTTTACCCTTGATGCCCTGCTCGCCGAAGGCAATGTCACGCGCGCTGCCCAACGCCTGCACCTGAGCCCGTCGGCCATGAGCCGGGCCCTGGCGCGCCTGCGTGAAACCACCGGCGATCCGCTGCTGGTCCGGGCTGGGCGCGGGCTGGTGGCCACACCGAGGGCCCTGGAATTGCGCGAGCAGGTCAGCCGCCTGCTGCAAGAAGCACAAGCCGTGTTGCGCCCCGTCGAACAGCTGGACCTCAAGCGCCTGGTGCGCAGCTTCACCCTGCGCACCAGTGACGGCTTTGTCGAAACCTTCGGCCCAACCTTGATCGCCCGCATCAGCCAGGAGGCACCCGGGGTGCAACTGCGCTTTGTGCACAAGCCCGACAAGGACAGCACGCCCCTGCGCGACGGCACGGTCGACCTGGAGACCGGCGTGGTGGGTCAAACCACTGCGCCCGAACTGCTGACCCAGGCCTTGTTCCGCGACCGTTTTATTGGCGTTGTGCGCCAGGACCATCCCTTGACCCGGGGGGCGATCACCCCGGCGCTGTATGCGGCTGGGCGGCATATCGGCGTCTCGCGGCGTGGTCAGGACAAAGGGCCGCAACAGATCGAGCACGCCCTGCACACCCTTGGCTTGCAGCGCCAGCAGGTGGCCATCGTCGGCGGCTTTGCCAGTGCCCTGGCGCTGACCCGTGGCGACGACCTGATCGCCACCGTGCCTGAACGGCATACCGCCACCCTGCGCACGGGCCTGCACAGTTTTGCCCTGCCGCTGGTTTTGGCGCCGATCACCGTGTCCATGCTCTGGCACCCACGGCTGGACGCCGACCCGGCCCATCGCTGGCTGCGCGCCTGCCTCCGGGAGATCTGCGCAGAGCCCACCGCAACCGACATCCCCGCCTGAACAGCCGGCCGCCCACTGCTGTACATTGCCGCCACGGACGACACATCATTTTCCCAGTGAACGGAGTTCAACGCGTGTTTTCGATCTTCCATCCGCGTCATAGCCGGCTTACCACCCTCTCGCTGATAGCCGCCGCCCTCACCCTCAGTGCCTGCAACAACCCGCCTCCCAGCACCGCCCTGCCCGCGGCCCCGGAAATCGCCTCGGGCTACCGCAGCGACCTGCACACCCGGTATGCCGACCAGCACATGGCCGCCGCCGCCAACCCGCTGGCAGCACACGCCGGGCGCGAGATCTTGCGCCAGGGCGGCTCGGCCATCGACGCGGCAATTGCCATGCAAGCCGTGCTGACCCTGGTGGAACCGCAGTCTTCGGGCATCGGCGGCGGCGCGATGATCGTGCTCTGGGACGGCAAGGCGGTGCGCACCTACGACGGCCGGGAAACCGCACCGGCCGGCGCCAGCGAAAAACTGTTCCTGCAAGCCGACGGTCGCCCCATGCCCTTTCCCAAGGCGCAGATTGGCGGACGTTCGGTGGGCACCCCGGGCGTCTTGCGAGCCCTGGAACTGGCCCATCAACAACACGGCCGTCTGCCCTGGGCCCAATTGTTTGAGCCGGCTATCCGCCTTTCTGAACAGGGCTTCCCGATCTCCCCGCGTCTGCACGGCATGATCGTGGCCGACCCTTATCTGGCGCAGTCGCCGGACATGGCCGGGTACTTCCTCAACAGCGACGGCAGCCCTAAGGCCGTGGGCACTCTGTTGCACAATCCAAGGCTGGCGGCGGTGCTGAAACGCATCGCCAAGGAAGGTCCGAATGCCCTGTACCAGGGCCCGATCGCCGAGGAAATCGTGGCCAAGGTCCAGGGCCACGCCAACCCCGGCAGCCTGTCGCTCGACGATCTGCAAGGCTACCGCGCCAAGGAGCGCGCGCCGCTGTGCAGCGACTACAAACGCTGGCAGGTGTGTGGCATGCCGCCGCCGTCGTCCGGTGGCATCGCCGTGGCGCAGATCCTCGGCACCTTGCAGGCGCTGGAGGCACGTGACCCGCGCTACGCCCTGGCGCCGCTCAAACCGGTGAAAACCAACCTGCCGGCCGGCCTCGAACCGGCGCCGCAAGCGGTGCATCTGATTGCCGAAGCCGAACGCCTGGCCTACGCCGACCGTGGCCTGTACGTGGCGGACAGCGACTTCGTGCCGGTGCCGGTGGCCGGCCTGGTCGCCCCCGGTTATCAGGCCCAACGCGCGGCGCTGATCGGCGAGCGCAGCATGGGCCTGGCCCAGCCAGGCAAGCCGCAGGGGATTGAAGTGGCGTACGCCCCGGACCGTTCTCCGATGCGTATTTCCACCTCGCAAGTGGTGGCGGTGGATGACCAGGGCGGCGCGGTGTCGATGACCACCACCGTGGAAGCCGCCTTCGGTTCGCACCTGATGGTCCAGGGCTTCATGCTCAACAACCAGATGACCGACTTTTCCTTTATCCCCGAAGAAAACGGCCAGCCGGTGGCCAACCGCGTGCAGCCGGGCAAACGTCCGCGCTCGTCCATGGCCCCGACCCTGGTCTTCGATCGCGCCAGCGGTGAACTGCTGGCCACCGTCGGCTCCCCCGGTGGCTCGCAGATCATCGAGTACGTGGCCAAGTCGGTGATTGGCATGCTCGACTGGAACCTCGACCCGCAAGCCGCCATCAACCTGCCCAACTTCGGCAGCCGCAACGGCCCCACCGAACTGGAGCAAGGCCAATTCACACCGGCCCTGAAACAGGCGTTGCAGGCCAAGGGGCACGCAGTGAACGAGATCGACATGACCAGCGGCACCCAGGCCATCGTCCGCGTGCGCGACGCCCAGGGCAAAGCTTCATGGGCCGGCGGAGCCGACCCACGGCGTGAGGGTGAAGCGTTGGGGGATTGAGCCGAAACTGAAAGGGGCCTACTGCGCAGTAGGCCCTTTCATCGCCGAAGCATCACGCACGGCCAGATCGAACACCGCAAGCACCACGGCAATCGATACCCAGGCCGTCGCCCAGCACTTGATGAAGATCCAGGCAAAAGTCAGCGCCGACAGGCCATAGGGCGAGCCCATGACACCGGCGAACATCAGGGTCAGGTACAGTTTTGCGCAGTACAGCAAGGCGAACAGCGTGGCGCCCCAGGAAGCGCAAAACACCAGCGACCCCATTCGCCCCCGCGATTCATTCGACGTCTTGTGCCGACGGACAATAAAAGCCGCCGCCAGGGCTCCAAGCCCGGTGTACACCGCCAGTTCGAACAGGCTGCTTATACCCACCATCAGAATGGCCAAGGCCTCAAGTGCACCAAAGGTGCCCACCAGTTTCATATCCAGACGCATCGTGCGGGCTACTCCATTGCCGTGCGGGAGCGCCGCGCCACCGCGCAAACGCCCCCAAAATACCGGGACCTGTGGGTGTACAGATCACAGCACTCCCATGAATGAGCGGCCAGGGTGAACCTGTGCTCGCGGGTTATCAACCGTTCCTAGGCATTTAAAATCAGCGCAGTTTGAAGGGGTTGGGACGTGCTGCGAACAGCGAGTCGGCCACGAGCTGTTGGGGCGTGCATTGATCTCAACGCCGGGCGCACGGGAGGAACGCAAAGCGTTTCATCATCAATAGCGCCGAAACACACCTGGCCCTCAGCGCGCCCCCAAAACCCTGACGCGCAACACCCGCGCATCCAGCAAACCCAACAGGGTCGCCACGGTGAAAAAAACCACGCCCATGGCCTCGGCCAATTCCGGCAGCAGCGAGCGCTGTATCACCTCGACAAAAGTCCAGGGGAAGTCGGAGAAAGCCAGCACCAGGGTCCGGCACGCAATCACCAGTGCGGCAAACAGGCAGGCCGCCGCCAGGGCGCAGAACAACACCGAGGGCCACAGGGGCTGATCGGCGCAGCGCGGTGCAGAAACCCGCCGAGTGAGGCACACCGCGCCCAGGGTGGCGATACAGGTGGTGAGTACAAGGCCCGTGCGCTCCAGGCCCCACAGCACATTGCCCAGCACCATCAGCGCGGCCAGCACAAAGAACAGCGCGACAAAGTGTTTATCGCGCCTGGACACCCGTCCCAAGCCGGGGAACCAGGCGCTGCGGCGACCGCCGATGGACGCCAGTGAACTGCCGTCGCCGGCGAAATGCAGCGGCACCCGGGGTTTGCTTTCAGGCTCGGCCACCGGGGCGCCCATGACCTGCGGATCGAACCAGGCCAGCGCGCCGCCCACCGTCAGCAGGCTGATGCTCCAGCCCTTGATGAAGGTCCAGCCCAGGTCCAACTGCGGTGCCGGGAAGCGCGCGCCACTGCGGGCGTTGACCACCAGGTCCAGGTAGAGCTTGGCGCTGTACAGAGCCGCAAACAGCGTGGCTGCAACCAGGGCGCACCCCACCACACTCGGCCAGCCAGGCGCCCGCAGGCGGCGGCTTTTGTGGCGAGCAGTGATCAGCGCCGCCAGCAAGGCCCCAAGGCCACTGAACAAGGCAATATCGAACGGGCTATAGACCGGCAACAGCAGCAACGTCAGGGTTTCAATCAGGAAAAAAACCAGCAGCAGCTGGATATCGTGACGCATCGTACAAGCAACTCCTTTTGCCTGGAGGGGCGGTTCAACACCCTTGGAATTAGCCGATATCGCGCAGCGCAAAGGCAAGATGCGCAACAGGGCGCGCATCCTAGCCTTGAGTGGGCGGCGCAGGCAAAAAAGAAATGTGTCATGAGCGATCAACACGCAACACCTGTGGCGAGGGAGCTTGCTCCCGATGGGGCCGCGCAGCGGCCCTAAAAAGCGGACTGCTTCGCACCGGCCCACCGGCGGCCCCATCGGGAGCACGCTCCCTCGCCACAGGGTACTTTTCGCTTGTTCGATCACTGAAGTGTCAGAGCCTTCTCAAACCATTTCCTGCCAAAAACAACATTTCCAACTGCACCGTCACAGAATGTCGCAGCTACGCCGCTGCAGCGCGGCCCTGGGCCATTATTCTCCGTCCGTCGCTGCCCAATCAGCGACCGGGCTTGGCGGCCCGCCCACGAAAGGCGCAACAGCGCCAATAACACGATTGCAGGCGCTTTTTTTGTGCCCGCTTTTCTGTGTCATGGCGGATTGCGCAGGGACCCCTTCGGGGGTGCCGGTTCCTTTCGTGCCGGTCCGCCAACCTTGTGCAATCCGCCACCCTAACCTGCTTGGCGGCAGGCGGTGGAGGTTCCCAACACGAAAGGAGTCGTCACCATGAACCACACCCCAGCTCCGTCCCCTACGCTCACCACCCTCGGCGATATCGCCTTTGCCGACTGGGGCGAACACCCCCACCCGCTGTTTCGGGTCAATGCCGATGTGCCCGCAGCCGATGCCCTGGCGCATGCCTCGGCGCTGCTACATCTGGCAAAACAGTTCTCTCTGGAAGCCGCCTTGGAACCCCAGGTCGACCGCTATGCTTGGGCAGCACATTACTTGGGAGAGATGGCCAGGGCAGCGATGGATGATGTGCACGCTGCGCTAGCGGCGGCGTCTGAACGGCGCTGACCCAAGACGGGCAGAACCCTCTGCCCGTCCATCGCCTACTCTCCCCATTGACTTGTTTAGGTCCCGGGATGGGACTAGGATCCCGCCATGAGAATTATCGCCATCAATCATTTGAAGGCCTTCTGGGAGAAGCACCCCGATTCGGAACAAGCCTTCCTGGCCTGGATTGACGAGGCAAAAACCGCCCACTGGTCCACCCCTGTGCAAATCAAGGAACAGTACCGCAGCGCCAGCATTCTCAAAAGCCGCAGGGTCGTGTTCAACATCAAAGGTAATGACTACCGGCTGGTGGTCGCCGTGGCCTACCGCTTCGGCGCCCTCTACATAAAGTTCGTCGGCACCCATGCGCAGTACGACGCCATCGACGCCGACCGCATTGATATGGAGCAAGCATGAATATTCGCCCTATTCACACCGACCAGGACTACCGCGCGGCGCTGAAAAATGTGTCGCCATTTTTTGATGACGAGCCCACCCCCGGTACCCCTGAAGGCGATTACTTCGACGTGATGGTGACCCTGATCGAGGCCTATGAGGCCAAGCACTTTCCAGTCGACCTGCCGAACCCGATCGAGGCCATCAAGTTCCGCATGGAACAGTCGGGATTGTCGGTGGCCGACCTGGTACCCGCCATCGGCCGTACCAACCGGGTGTACGAAGTGCTCAATGGCAAGCGCGCGCTGACCCTGCCGATGATCTGGAAACTGCACCAGCTGTTCGGTATCCCCGCGCAAAGCCTGATCAAGCCGGTCAAACCGGTGTAATCCCCCCGCGTTCACATGGCCTGTGCAGCCCCCATCCGCTCACGGTTATGCATCAACTCATCCAGCGCATCGGCATTCTCGTCAGCCCACGAATACAGGGCCCTCAAGGGCTCGACAAAGCGCCAGCCCAGGGGCGTGAGGGCGTACTCCACCCGCGGTGGCATGTCCTGCAATACGGTACGGGCCACTGCGCCATCGCGCTCCAGCTCGCGCAAGGTCTGGGTCAGCATTTTCTGGGAGATGCCCGGCATGCTGCGTTGCAACTGGCTGCTGCGCGAGGCTCCGAAGCTCAGGCAGTACAGGACCATCGAGGTCCACTTGGTCGACAGCAGCGTATGAATGCGCCGTGGTGGGCAGGTTTCTTCGACGATCAGGGGACCGGCTACAGGAACGTAAGTGAGATCGCTCATGGTGACTTCCGCAGGTCTTGGGCACTAAAAAGTGCCTGATTTACAGTCAGGCACCGGCGACCAATAATTCTACCCATCCACGGCGGCGATCACCGCCCCGTCATTGATTCGAGGTTTGACCATGTCCCTGCCCACCACCATGCGCGCCTTGGTGCTGCACGATTACGCCAGCGGCCGCTTCAGCGAAAGCCAGGTGCCGCTGCCCCAGGCCGGTCCCGGCGAAGTCCTGGTGCGGGTAGTCGCCAGCGGGGTCAACCCGATCGACTACAAGATCCGCACCGGCAACGCGCCGTACGCCATGCCGGAACTGCCGGCGATCATCGGCACCGACCTGGCGGGCGTGGTCGAAGCCGTGGGGGCCGGCGTCAGCCAATTCGTTGTCGGCGATGAAGTCTATGGCCTCACCGGCGGTGTTCGTGGCCTGCAAGGCTCGTTGGCCGAATACGCCGCGGTGGACGCCCGCTTGCTGGCCCATAAGCCAAGCACCCTCAGCCTGCGAGAAGCGGCGGCCATGCCCCTGGTGTTCCTCACGGCCTGGGAAGGGCTGGTGGACCGGGCCAAGGTCGGCGCCGGGCACAAGGTGCTGGTGCATGGCGGTGCCGGTGGCGTAGGCCATGCAGCGGTGCAGATTGCCCGCTCCCTGGGGGCCGAGGTGTTCGCCACCGTGTCGGCCGGTAAAAAGCACATTGTCGAAGGCTACGGCGCGACCACCATCGACTACCGCACCCAGGGCGTCGCCGATTACGTGACGGCCCACACCGCAGGGGCCGGGTTCGATGTGATCTACGACACCGTCGGCGGTGCCAGCCTGGATGACTCGTTTGCCGCCATCGCCCACTACGGCCATATCGCCAGTTGCGCCGCCTTTGGCCAGCATGGGCTGGCAGTGGGTTCGCTGCGCTGCATGACCCTGTCCGGGGTATTTGTCCTGCTGCCCATGCTCAGCGGCAACGGCCGCGCCCATCACGGTGACATCCTCAAGGCGGCGGCGCAGATGGTCGAGCAAGGCCATTTCAAACCGCTGCTGGATGCCCGGCGCTATACCCTAACCGAGGCCCACGCCGCCCACGATGCCGTCGAGCAAGGCACGGCCGTGGGCAAGGTGGTGATCGATATCGCCTGACAGCTCCCGCCACGACAGGCTGGATCCCGCTATGCTCTGCCTCCTCTTTGTATGGAACAGAGCAACCGGCCATGAGTTTTCCCGCAGCCATCCTGAGCCAACTGCCGGGCATCGAACATGACTTCGCCGCAGTCGATGCCCCGCGACCCGCGTCGTTGTTCTTCTGCGCCCAGGCTCACACCGCCACGGTGATTGAAATCGACGAGAGACAGCCCGCCGGAGTGATCGAGGCCGACGCGGTCTTCACTCGCAGCCGGCGCCCCATTGCGGTGATTACCGCCGACTGCCTGCCGCTCCTGGTCGCCTCCGCCGACGGCGCACTGGTGGCGGCCATTCATGGCGGCTGGCAGGGTTTGCAGCGCGGCATCATCGGCCATACGTTACAGCGCCTTGAAGCAGAGGGCGTTTCACGCCAGCAGTTGAGGATTGCCATCGGCCCCGCGATCAAGCCGTGCTGCTATGAAGTGAGCCCCGGGTTTATCGCCACTCTGGAAGCGACCCAGGGGCATCTTTGGCAAGGCACACAACCGCCCTGGTTCGACGCTCAACCCCAGCCGCAACGGGCTCCAGCCATAGCACCGCCACCACCGACGCAGGCGGGCAGCCTGTGGTTTGACCTGAACCGCTACGCCCTCCTGCAACTGCACGCCGAAGGCGTCGCGTCGGAGCAAGTCGCCGTCAGCCCATCGTGCACTTATTGCTCCACCCAAGCCCTGGCCAGCTACCGCCGTCGAAACCATCGTGGGGAAGCCAAGGCCTTTCAGTATTCATGGATCCAGCGAGCCTGATACCCAAGGTTCAACTTCGCACCACCGAACAGAGGGTGACCCGTCGCAATAGCGCCTGTGCTTCGCGCGACGGCTGCGCTAACGTTGCACATTTTCCAGATCACCACAGGGAGTGAACGTGTCCGATAACCTTTATTCACCGCCACAGGCGCCGCTGCTGCACACCCCAGTGCAGGAGCAACAAGCTTTTTACGTGGTGTCACGGGGCAAGTTCCTGACCCTGTTCGTACTGACGTTTGGCCTGTACCAGTTGTTTTGGGCCTATCAGAACTGGCGCCAGTTCAAACAGGCCACCCAGCAGCCGATGTGGCCCATGGCGCGGGCGTTTTTTGCGATTTTCTGGACCCACGCCCTGTACCGCGAGGCCGATGCCTGGATCAAGCAAAACGGGCGCAGCCACCCTTGGCGGCATGCAGAACTGGCGACCTGGTTTGTATTGCTGGCGATTGCGAGCAAGGTGCTCGATGCCATGGTCAGAAAGAACATCGGCGCGCCGCTGCTCGACATCATCAACCTGGCGCTGATTCCGCTGCAGGCCGTGGTGACCTTCGAAGGCCAGCGCGGGCTGAATGTCGCCGGCGGCGACCCGCAAGGCCAGAGCAACGCACGCTTCACGCCCATCAACTACGTTTTTATCGTGATCGGCGTGGTGCTCTGGCTATTGGTGGCGGTGGGCCTGCTGGTCACCTAGCAGACCCACTGCCGGGCCTTACGCGCTGACGTAGACCCAGGCTTGAATCCCGGACTGCAACGCCACGCTGACGCGTTTGTAGTCCGCCACTTCGTAGCTGTCCGCGGCGGCCAGCTCCTGCGGGGTGATTTGAAACACGGTGCCCGGGATCGGCGCACTGGCCGCGCTGCCCGGACGCAGGATCGGGTGATGGGTCTTGCCGCTGGCAGCCAGCACTTGCGGGTCGGTGATTTCCACCCAGGCCTGGTCATAGCCCAGCATGGCGTCGGCGCTGCCGTTCAACTCGCGGCCGAAGTTGGCGATCTGTACGGCTTTGTCTTGCAGGGTGCCATAGGAAAACAAGTGAACCGTTGCTTCTGTTGCCACGCTCATCGGTACCTCCTGAATAGATAACACTGTGCCTCAAGGGCGTTTTTCCAACCCGGGCGCGGGGCACTGCTGACCCGCGCCCGTTACCGGATTCAAGCCGAGGCGTAACGCAGGTGGATCAAGGCGACGCGCTCGTCCAGCTTGTTTTTGCGGGCTTCAATGGCGAACGGCACAAAGCCCAGTTTCGGGTACAGCAGCAGTCCGGCGACGTTGCTGTTGAAGCACGACAGAGTGACCTCGGCGGCCTGGTGTCGACTGCGGGCGATCTCAATCATGTGCAGGATCAGCGCTGCACCGACACCGGTTCCGCGGGCCTCGGGGTCGACGATGACGTTTCCTATGGTGCAGGTGCCCTGCGCTTCCCAGAGGTAGAAGTTGGCGAAACCCACGACCTGGCCATCGCGCTCGATCACTGTTGAATCACTGCGCTTGGCGATGGACTCGCGCAACTGCTCGTGGGTCAGCGGCCAATGGGCGGCCGGGAAGAAAAAGAACAGGTCCTGCTCGGTTTGGGCAAAGCTGCAAACCCGTGGAATATCCCGTTCTTCTGCCGCGCGGAAGGTGAAGCTCATGCTCTGTCTCCTGACATCAAGGTCCTGCCATTACGCCAACTCGCTGCCTCAGCGGCTGGTCACCAAATGGGCGCCGAACAGCATGTAGCAACTGCCGGCAAAACGTTCCAGCCACTTGCGTGAGCGGCCATACGCCCCGGCCACGCGGCTGCTGGCAAAAAACAGCGCCACGCTGCAATACCAGCAGAACGACAGCGACGCCATGGTCAGCACCGCCAGGGCCAGCAGCTGCGGTGGCAGTGTCGCCGGCATCGAGGTGGCAAAAATAGTGGCGACAAACAGCGCCGACTTGGGGTTGGTCATGTTGCCCAAAAAGCCCAGGCGGTAGGCCGAGAACAGGCTGCGCGTCGGCTCGTGCGGCAGGCCATTGGCGTCGACCGCGACGGCCGGTTTACGGCGAAACTGCTTGAGCCCCAGGTAGATCAGGTAGCAGCCGCCAGCGATCTTGAACGCCAGGTACAGAGCCGGCGCCGCGGTGAACAGCGACTTGATCCCCAAACCGCCCGCCAGGCCCCAGAGCACGGTGCCGCTGGCCACGCCCAGGGCGGCGAACAGGCCGTGGCGCCTGGAGCAACTGGCCGCAAGCTGCGCCGTGGTGAAGAAGTTTGGCCCCGGGGTGATGACCGCAACGGTCCAGAGCAACGCCAGCGACAGCAAGGGAGCCGCGTAGATCAGGTGTGGGAGCTGCATGAGCCAACCGCCATGACAGGAGAAGGGAGAGCACGTTCTACTCCACTCCGGGGCAGTGGATCAACCGGTATGCCGGCTGACAGCGCTGGCGCCTTGGGTTAACGTGCGTTCCTTGCCCCTGCTACCAAGACCGCTCCAATGGCCAAGCCAACGCCCCCGACCGACTGGGTTCACCGCGCTCCCCCTGCCCAGGGGCTGGAGCGCATCGAGGCGTTTTTTTCGGGCCATGGCTACGACCCTCATCGGCATGACACCTACGCCATCGGCCGGACCCTGGCCGGTGTCCAGAGTTTTCAGTATCGCGGCGGTTGGCGGCACAGCCTGCCAGGCGCCACCATGGTCCTGCACCCCGACGAGCTGCATGACGGCGAAGCCGGGACCCAGGAAGGTTTTCAGTACCGGATGCTGTATGTCGAGCCGGCGCTGATCCAGCAGATCCTCGGCGGCCAGCCGCTGCCCTTCATCAAGGACGGCCTGTCCAGCGACCCGCGGCTGGCCGCCGCCACCGACACCTTGCTGCGCAGCATGCACAGCCCCCTCGACCCGCTGGAACAGCAAGACGCGCTGTACGACCTGGCCCAGGCGCTGAATGCGGTGTCCGGCGTGCCGCTGCAACGTCAGCGCTTCGATTACCTGGCGGCGGAACGTGCCCGCGAACTGATCCACGGTGCCCTCGAGCGCAGCGTCACCCTCGACGAGCTGGCCGAGCACAGCGGCCGCGATCGCTGGAGCCTGTCGCGGGACTTTCGCCTGTTGTTCGGCACCAGCCCCTACCGCTACCTGACCATGCGCCGCCTGGATCTGGTGCGCGCCCTGTTGATGCAGGGCCAGTCGCTGGTCAGCGCGGCGCTGATGGCCGGCTTCACCGACCAGAGCCACATGACCCGCCAGTTCAGCAAGACCTACGGCCTGCCCCCGGCCCGCTGGCTGAAAATGCACGGCCGCTGAGCCACGCACAATCGTACAAGAAGCGCAAAAGACCGCTGGCTACTCTGGGCGCTCAAGAATCAATTGCCCGGAACCCCGCCATGACCACGACCACCAATCAAATCTCGACCCTGCCCTACCAAAGCCTGAACTTCGCGCAGAAGCACAGCCTGTTCAGCGAACACTGGCAAGCCAAGGTCATCGCCGAAATGAACGACTACCAGTTCAAGCTGGTAAAGCTGCTGGGGGATTTCATCTGGCACGACCACCTGGACACCGACGAGACCTTCATCGTCCTCGAAGGCCAGTTGCGGATCGACTTTCCCGATGGCCAGGTGTTCGTCAACCCGGGGGAGATGTTTGTCGTGCCCAAGGGCCTCAAGCACAAGCCGTTTGCCGAGCACGAAGTGAAACTGCTGCTGATCGAACCCAAGGGCGTGCGCAATACCGGCCATGAAGGCGGCGAACGCACCGCCGCCAATGACGTGTGGATCTAAGCCCCGCGCTCAGTTGCCTTGCGCTGCACCCACGGGCGCAGGCGCTGGCTGCGGACTCAATGCCAGCAGCGCGCCCAACAATGCCAGCAGCGCACTGACCCCCACCGCCAGTTGCAGGCCGTAGGCCAGGCCGCCGTCGACGCTGACGGTGTTGGCCAGGGACACCAGCAACGCCAGGCCCAGGGCGCCGCCGATCTGCTGGCTGGTGGAGGCCATGCCCGCCGCCACGCCCTGTTCGCCGGCGGCAATCCCCTGCCCGGCCGAGACCCACATTGCGGTCCAGGTCATGCCCTGGCCGATGCTCAGCACGATCACCCCGGGCAACAGGCTCCAGTAACCAGCCCCCGTGGGCAGCGCCAGGTACACCAGGCCGATGCCCAGGGCGCCAGCCAGCAACCCGCTGACCAACGTACTGCGCAGGCCGAACCGCAGCAGCGAGCGCTCGGCCAGCCAGATGCCAAAGGTGCAGACCAGGGTCGAGGGCAAGAACGCCAGGCCGCTGTTCAATACGCTGTAGCCATAGACCTGTTGGAAATACAGGGTCAGGAAGTAGTACTGCACGCCAAAACTGCTCATGAACAACGCGGTCTGGACCATGGCCATGCACAGCGAGCGGTGCCTGAGCAGGCGCAACGGCATCAGCGGATCGCGGCCCCGGTGCTCGATCCAGGCGAACAGCCCGAGCAAGGCCAGGGCCAGCCCGAGACAGCCCAGGGTGGCCGGCGCCGTCCAGCCCCACTCCGGCCCCTGGACGATGGCGAACACCAGCAGGGTGCCACCCAGGGTCACGCTCAGCGCGCCGGGCAAATCGAACTGCCGCCCACGGGCGCGTCGCCCATCGGCCGGGATCCAGCGCCGGGCCAGCAAGGCGCAGGCGCCCGCCAGGGGCACGTTGACCAGAAATACCGCTTCCCAGCCCCACCACTGCGTGAGTACACCGCCGAGCAGCGCCCCCAGGGCCAGCCCCGCAGCCGACGCCGCGCTCCACACGGCAAAGGCCCGGTTGCGCGCCGGGCCTTCGGCGTAGTGGCTGTTGATCAGCGCCAGGGTTGCCGGGAACAGCATCGCCCCGCCCACGCCCTGCACCGCCCGCGCCAGCACCAGCAACAGCGCGCTGCCGCCCAGGCCGCCCGCCAGGGACGCCAGGGCATACAGCGCCTGGCCGATGATGTAGAAACGGCGCTTGCCCAGCAGGTCCGATGCACGCCCACCCAGCAGCAGGAAGCCGCCAAACGCCACGCTGTAGGCACTGACCACCCACTGCAACTGCTGCGCGGAAAACCCCAGCTCCTGGCCAATCTCCGGCAAGGCGATAAATACGATGGTGGCGTCCAGGGCGATGATCAGTTGCGCCGTGGCCAGCAGCAACAGCATCCAGCCCGAAGGCTTGGCCGCAGGAGAAGCGGGCATGGGGGAAATCCTTGTGTGGAAAAAGCGGCGGCCAGTGTCATTGATGCGCGTTAAATGATAAATACGCTGCACACGCTTTCAGTAATGACTTAAATCATGGATCTCAATGCCGTTCGCCTGCTGGTGCGGGTCGCCGAAACCCGCAGTTTCACCCGTGCCGCCGGCGACCTGGGGCTGACCCAGTCCGGGCTGTCCCGGGCTATTTCGCGCCTTGAGCAGCAACTGGGGGTGCGCCTGTTGCAGCGCAATACCCGCAGCGTAAGCCTGACCCCCGATGGCCAGGTGCTGGTGGAGCGCGCCGCGCCGCTGCTGGCGGAACTGGCCCACACCGAACACCTGCTGCTGGACCGCCGCGACTCGCCCACCGGGCTGCTGAAAATCAGCACCCCATCGCTGTTCGGGCGCAAGGTGGTGATGCCGCTGATCGGCCAGCTCACCGCGCGTCACCCCGAGCTGTGCATCGAGGCGGTGATGACCGACCGCCTGGTGGACATCATCGACGAGGGGTTCGATGCGGTATTGCGCACCGGCGAGATCCAGGACCAACGCCTGATCGCCCGCCCGTTGCCGGCCCTGCACTGGGTCACCGTGGCCGCGCCGGACTACCTCGCGCGCCACGGCACCCCGCAGACCCTGGAACAATTGCAGCAGCACAACTGCCTGAGCGTGCGTAACCTGCGCAGCGGGCGGCTGGTGGATTGGCAGTTCATGCAAGGCGGCAAGCTGCGTGAGGTCAGCGTGCCCAGTCGCTTGATCTTCGACATCGGCGATGCCCTGGTGGAAGGCGTGCTGGGCGGCTTCGGCATTGCCCAGGTCATGAGCTTTGCGGTCGACGACGCCTTGGCCGACGGTCGCCTGGTGCCGATCCTCGAAGGGTTTTCCGGGTGCAGCCGCAGCCTGTCGCTGGTCTATCCACCCTCGCGCCAGTGCGCGCCCAAGCTGCAGGCCTTTGCCCGGGCCCTGGGCCTCGCGGCCTGCTGAAACCTCGCTGCACTGTTATTCAACCAAGGAGAGTTCAATGGTCCGCGCCACCCTGATTGCCACCGATGGCCCTTACCTGGAAGCGTGCCTGGAGGTGCAAGGTCAGCGCTTTATCGTCATGGATGAGTTCAGCGTCAGCGCCGAGACCATGCCCCAGGTCGGCGACCGCTTCGACTTCGAGTTCTCGGCCGAGCTGGACGAAAACCAGTCATGGGCGCAGATATTTTCCCCCGAGCACCCGCAGCGCCAGGGCCTGGAGCACCTCGATGGCTGGCGTTACCAGGCCTACGGCCGGATCGTCAGCGTCGCCCCGGTGGTGGTCGACTGTGCGGTGCTGCAGGTCGAAGATGTGGTGCGCTCCAGCGACCCGGCACTGATCGGCGAATACGTGGCGTTCACCATCACCCGGCTGGGCGGCTATCTCGCGTGAATCCCCCTCGACAAGGACCTTGCGTGAACAACTTTCCCACCCGCGAAACCCCGCGCCTGCTGCTACGCGAACTGACGCCGCAAGACGCGCCAAGGCTGCTGGAAATGTATGGCGACGCCCAGGCGATGCAATGGCTGGGCAGCGACCCGCTTAACGAGTTGGCCCAGGCCCAGGCGCTGATCGAGACCTTCGCCACCTGGCGCCAGCAAGCCACGCCCGGCACCCGCTGGGGCATCGAATGCCGGCAGGACGGTCAGTTGCTCGGCGACTGCGGTTTGTTCAAATGGAGCCGCGAGTACCGCAGCTGCTTTGTGGCCTTCGCCCTGGCCCCCGACGCCAGGGGCCGGGGGGTCATGGGCGAAACCTTGCGGACTGTCCTGGCCTGGGGCTTTGCACAGATGCAGTTGAACCGCGTGCAAGCCCTGGTGCACCCGCAGAACCAGGCGAGCCTGCAACTGCTGGAGCGCCTGGGGTTCGAGCAGGAAGGCCGATTGCGCGAGGCGGGGTACTGGGCGGGCCGGCATCATGACCTGCTGCAACTGTCGCTGCTGCGCCGCGAGTTCAGGCCCTGATCACGGCCTGGAGCGGGCTCACGGCTTCAGCAACTGGCCGTCGAGCGGCGCGCCAATGGTCAGGAAATGGCCACCGGCCACGTGGTGCAAGGTGCGCAGCGCATCATGCCCTTCGAAGTGCCAGCGGCCGTCGCTGAACACCCGCGAGTCAGCCTGGGCGGCAATCACCTCGGCCAGGAACAGGTCGTATTGCTGATGGTTGTGCGGCTCGGGCAACAGCCGGCATTCGAGCCAGGCCACGCACCCTTCCAGCAGCGGCGCCTCGACCTGTTCACCGGCAAAGGTCTGTAGCCCGTAGGCCTGGAATTTATCGCCACCGCCCTGTTGCAGCTCCAGGCCCGAGGTGGAGCCGACGGTCTGCACGATATCGGCCTGGGCCGCGCAGGGCACGTTGAGCACGAAGGTGCCTGCGGCTTCCAGCAGTTGGCGGGTCCAGGTGGACTTGTCGAGCACCACCGCGACTTTCGGCGGCTCGAAATCCAGGGGCATGGCCCAGGCGGCGGCCATGATGTTGCGCTGCCCGTCGTGGGCGGCACTGACCAGTACGGTGGGGCCATGGTTGAGCAGGCGATAGGCCTTGGACAACGGCACCGGACGACGCTGGGATGGGCTCATGCTGGCTCCTTGGGCAAAAGCGCGATTGTAGCGGGATCTGTAATCGGCCTGGGCCAGCCCCCGGGCCCAGGCGATAAAAAACCCGCGTCGGTGCAGGACCGTACGCGGGTTGGATGGGGCCTGGGCCCGGGCTTAGGTGGAGAGTTGGTTGGCGAACTGCCCGACCGCGCTCACGACTTTTTGCGCGCCGTCCTGAATCTCGACAATCACCGTACCGGCTTCGGCAGCCAGGGCCAGCCCTTGTTCGGCCTGGCTTTGACCTTCGGCCATCAAGGCTACTGCATCGCGGGCCATGTCCTGGTTCTGACGCACCACGGCAACGATTTCTTCGGTGGCCTTGCTGGTGCGCGACGCCAGTTGCCGGACCTCGTCCGCCACCACCGCAAAGCCACGCCCCTGCTCACCGGCCCGCGCCGCTTCGATGGCTGCGTTGAGCGCCAGCAGGTTGGTCTGCTCGGCAATCCCGCTGATGGTCTTGACGATGGTGCCGATCACCAGCGACTGCTCATTCAGTGCCTCGATCCCGTCGCCGGCCTGCTGCATGTGCTTGGCCAGGTCGCGCATCACGTTCACTGCCTCGGTCACCACCGTGGTGCCACGCTGGGCACTATTGTCGGTTTGCAGCGAGGTGCTGTAGGCGATGTTGGCGGCTTCGGCGACGGCTATTTCCTGATTGACCTGATCGGTGATCACGGTGGCGAACTTCACCACCTTGTACAGCTTGTTGTTGGCGTCGAGCACCGGGTTGTAGGAGGCCTCGAGCCACACCACGCGACCATGGCTGTCGATCCGCTTGAAGCGCTCGGCAACGAACTCGCCATTGTTCAAGCGCTTCCAGAACGCCTGGTACGCGGCGCTGTTGTACTCCTCCGGCTCACAGAACATGCGGTGATGCTTGCCCTGGATCTGCGCCAGGGTGTAGCCCATGCCCTTGAGGAAGCGCTCGTTGGCCGTCAGCACGTGGCCATTGAGGTCGAACTCGATCACCGCGGTGGAGCGCACCAGGGCGCCGATCAGGTTTTCGTGCTCGCGCGAGGCCTCGATGGTGCGGGTCAGGTCGCTGCAGTAAATCGCGAAATACTTGATCCGCCCGGCCGCGTCACGAATCGGCTGCGAGATGGAGCGCAGCCAGGCTTCCTGGCCATTGCCGCGCAACAGGCGCACCGCGCCAGCGAAGTGTTCGCCACGGGTCAACGACACCTTGAAGCGTTTGTGAAACTCATCGCTTCGAACATGCTCAGGCACCAGGTCTTCCAGGGCCCGGCCGAGCAGATCGCCACTCTTGTAGAGCATCTCCTGAGCGAAGTTGTGGTTGACCGAGTGAATCCGTCCATCGGCATCCAGGGTGAGAACCATCATCTCGCTTTCGAGGCTTTCCTTGACTTGCTGCAGGCTCGAGAGTTCTTCGCGAAGAGCCGACAGCTCTTGCTTCAAGCGTTTGTTGAACATGGGATGCACCGATGGACTGAAATAAGTGGCAGTTCTGAGCCTAACCATCGGCGCTGAAAGTTTTTTCTGAAGAGCTATAGAGATTTGTCTGACAAAAATACTTTCAAGCGGCGAACCGGCCACACTCTGGAGCCCGGACAGGCCTCTTGCCTGGTATCAGGCAGAGGTTATAGTCGTGCCCGGCACAATCCACGCTGATCGACGGAGTTGAGTAATGGATGATTCACGCAAGGCGCTTTTCGACCAGGCTGCAGCCCAGGTCGGCCACAGTTTCGCAGGGGAGATGCGGATTGGCGGCAACTATGTCTCCACCGTGCAACATGGCGACGAGGTGTACGTCAGTGGCCAGATTCCGCGCATCGACAACACGGTGATGGTGGTCGGCCGGGTTGGTGCCGAGGTCTCCCTGGAGCAGGGACGGCACGCGGCACGGATCTGCACCCTGCGCGCGCTGGCCATTCTCCAGCAAACCCTGGGTGACCTGCAGCGCATCAAGAAGGTATTGCGCATCAACGTCTATGTGCAGAGCGCCGCCGACTTCACCCAACAGAGCGAAGTCGCCGACGCGGCGTCCGACCTGCTGTACTCAGTGTTCGCCGAGGCTGGGGTGCACACCCGCACCTCCCTGGGGGTGTACCAGCTGCCGAAAAATGCATCGGTGGAAGTGGACATGATCGTCGCCCTCGAACCGGCCCTGGCGCCCCACGAAACCACCGAAGATTGAGGCCCGCGCGCGGGGTTAGCTGCCGTTGTTGCGGCACTGGCCCTGCACTTGATATTCGATGGTCCGCAGTTGCCCGGCGGAATCCTCGTAGGTCATGCGCGAGGGCACCAGGCCACAGGACTTGAGCGGCGGGGTCATGCTGACCACCCGGGAAATATCCAGGTTCATGCCATATCGATAGAGCTCGACCTTCGGCACCAACTTGCCCTGCTGTGTGGCGTAGCGCTCCATGGCTTGCTGGTTTGCGTCCATCGCGCGCTGGAACGTGCGCTCACCGCCGCCCTCGGCCCACGCCACGGATGACAGGCCCAATACCCACGCGGCGATCACTGACTGGATTGCTTTCACGATTGTTTCCTCGTCTGGATGACGCTGGCGAGGATATCCAGCCGACCCTGTCAGGGTGATCTCGGCCTCCTTACATTTCTGTCATCCAGCTCCGCCCTCCAGCACCGGCCCCGAAAACAGCGCGGTTCTGCCAAGCGCACGGGCCGTGCTGCCTGCCGTTCTTGCAAAATTGTAATCCACCCGTCACTCCGGGGTTATCTGCCGTTTGCAACTATCCGCGCTGGCTCCCCGTGCGGCTTTTGGCGCGGCCGCGAGCAGACCAATAAGAACGTCTCTGACGATAAAAAAGTTGATAGCTGCCACCCTTCAGGAGCGAAATTCATGCGTACTCAAACCCGCTTGTCGTTGTCCGTTTTCTGCGCGGCACTGGGGCTTGGCCCGGTGTCGGTCAATGCGGCCGACGACAAGCCCGAAGGCTTTATCGAAGGCAGCAGCCTCAACGTGCTGGCCCGTAACTTCTACTTCAATCGCGATGACCGCAAAGGCCAGTCCAGCCCCACCGGCAACGGTTACTCCGAGGCCTGGGCCCAGGGGCTGATCGGCCGTTTCGAATCCGGCTTTACCCAGGGCACGGTAGGTCTTGGCCTGGATGCATTTGCCATGTACGGCTTCAAGCTCGATTCGGGAGCCGGACGCAGCGGCGGGGGCGGCTCGTTCGGTGTGCTGCCGGTCGACAGCGACAATCGCCCGGCTGACGATTACGCCAAGGTCGGTGGCGCGGCAAAAATGCGCCTGCTGGACACGGTGGTCAGGGTGGGCGACGTGTTCCCGAAAACCCCGGTGGTGCACTACGGAGATTCGCGGCTGCTGCCCGAGAGCTTTCGCGGCGCCACCTTTGAAAACACCAGCCTCGAGGGCCTGACCCTGCAAGGCGGACGACTGCACGCCATGAGCCAGCCCGACAGCAGCGGCATGCGCGATGGCTTCGCGACCTTCTACGCGGGCAAGGTCGATTCGCCGTGGGTCGGTTATTTCGGCGGCGATTACCAGCTCAACCCCAACCTCAGTTTCAGCCTCTACAGCAGCCGCCTGAAAGACGCCTGGGACCAGCACTACTTCGGTACCGCGGCGAACTATCCCCTCACCGAGAACCTGGCGCTGTTCGCCGGTTTCAACTACTACAAGGCGGTCGACGAGGGCAAAAAACGGCTCGGCGAATTCGACAACAACATCTGGAGTGCCAAGGTCGGCGCAACCTATGGCGCCCATACCCTGGCCCTGTCCCACCAGCGCAACAATGGCGATGACGACTTCGACTACCTGCGCCAGTCGGACTCGATTTTCCTCGACAACTCGATCCAGTACAGCGACTTCAACTCGCCCAAGGAACGTTCGTGGATGGTGCGCTACGACCTCGACATGCAGACCTTCGGCATTCCCGGCCTGTCGTTCATGACCCGCTACGGCAAAGGCACCGGCGCCGACTACAGCAACGCCAATTCGGTGTACATGCGTCGCGATGCGGCGGGCGACCCGCTGACCGACCAGCGCCGCTGGGAGCGCGATATCGAAGCCAAGTACGTGGTGCAGGAAGGCAGCCTCAAGGACCTGTCGCTGCGCATCCGCCAGGCGACGATTCGCTCCAGCCGCTTTGAGTCCGACCTCGAGGAATTTCGCCTGATTGTCGAGTACCCGCTGGCGATTCTCTAAGCCTTGCGCCGGGCAGGTTCGGTGCCTGCCCGACGTTAAAACTTCTTCACAGACTCACACCTTTCAGAACTGTAATATCGGCCTCACCTTCTCGTTAGGTTGTGCTCCATATACTCCAGAACAGGTTCAAGCCCGCAGCCTTCCCGCTGCCGGCAGGGCCCTTTACAGGAGTCATAGCATGCAGCCTGCCCAACTGTTTTTGATCGGCCTTCTGGCCACGATCACCACCGCCGCACTGGCCGCTGATGGCAGCGAACGCTCCCAGCTGGCACGGGACAGTTTCCTGCTCGGACAGGAACAGATCCACGGCGACAACAACCAGCAAGTCGCCGCCAGTGGCAGCGAAGACAGACCCGAACCCAGCGCCCCGAAGCCCTCCGCGGCTGACGAAAAAATCTGACGCAGGTTCCCCAGAGCACATTCATCTCTGAAGCGTTTTTGGATGCTCCTTTGGAAAGAGATGAATTTTTAACGCCCCATCAGGGGCGTTTTTTTTTGCCCTCATCTTCCCCGGTTCCTGTAGTCGCTACCGCCAGGCTCGACGACAGGACATATCTGCTTATCGGTTACTTCTGTTAACCGGAGGTCTCGGAACTAGGGCGAAGGTTCATGCACCCGCTCTCGAGGGCAAGGGAGTGTTTTTCCGAACCAAGGGGCATCACCTGCTCAAGGGGCGCCACGCACAAATCGGCCAGCTCTATTCCGTAACGGCCATGACAGAGCAGCGAAACCCCATATTCCGCGACGTCCACCTGGGGCACCTGGTGGTCGACCAACTGCGCAGCCAGGACCAAGTCGGGCCTACACATTCCCTGGCCTGGGTGATCATGCCCGACCCCATTCATGGGTTGTTCGAGTTGCAGGCGCGCTCGCTTGGTGTGGTGATGTGCCAGCTCACATCCAGAAGCAGCTTGAGCCTTAATCCAACACCCCACAGCCACGGCCGCGTCTGGCAAAAGGGTTACCACAAACGCGCCGTACGCCAGGACGAAGACCTTAAAACCATCGTCCGCTACATCACCTTCAACCCCGTGCGTGCGGGGCTGGCACGACGGGTCGGCGAATCCCCCCTATGGGATGCCGCCTGGCTCTAACACCATCGCTGTTAACACTGCCCCGGATAAGCGCCGTGGAGTGCCAGGTGTAACCACAGCGTTTTTGAGGGCCAGCGTCCGAACGCGGCCCGAGCCTTCGGCAGCGGCTACAGCGGCTGCGGTCATGTGGTTGGCTGTTCTTCCTTGCGGTGCGCCCAGTGGTAGAGGGCGGGCAGAACCAGGAGGGTGAGGATGGTCGAGGAGAGGATGCCGCCAATGACCACGGTGGCCAGGGGGCGCTGGACTTCGGCGCCGGTGCCGGTGGCCAGGGCCATGGGGATGAAACCCAGGGACGCCACCAGCGCGGTCATCAGGACCGGGCGCAGGCGGGTCAGTGCGCCTTCGTTGATCGCCAGCGCCAGGGGCCTTCCCTGCTCACGCAGGTTGCGGATAAACGCAATCATCACCAGGCCGTTGAGCACCGCCACGCCGGACAAGGCAATAAAGCCCACCCCGGCCGAGATCGACAGCGGAATGTCCCGCAACCACAGCGCCATGATCCCGCCCGTAAGGGCAAAGGGAATGCCGGTGAACACCAGCAGGCCGTCCTTGAGGTTGTTGAACATCATGAACAGCAAGCCGAACACCAGCAGCAGCGCCACCGGCACCACCACTTGCAGGCGCTGGGTGGCTTCCTGCAGTTGTTCGAACTGCCCACCCCAACTGGTCCAGTAGCCGGCGGGGACTTTCACTTCTGCGGCAATCCGCAGCGTGGCCTCGTCGACAAAGGAGCCGATATCACGCCCACGCACGTTAGCGCTGACGATCACCAGACGCTTGCCATTTTCGCGGCTGACCTGGTTCGGGCCCAGCACCAGGTCCAGGCTGGCCACCTCCGACAGCGCGACGAAGCCGATCTGCCCGGAATCACTGCCCGCCCGGGCCGGGGTCGGGATCAGCAGCCGCGACAGCCCGTCGATGTCGGTGCGCAAGGCATCCGAGAGGCGCACCACCATGTCGAAGCGCCGATCGCCTTCGTACAGCGTGCCGGCCTGGCGCCCGCCCACGGCCACGGCAATGGTGTCCTGCACGTCGCCGACATTGAGGCCGAAACGCGCAGCCTTGTCGCGATCGATATTGATGGTCAGCACCGGCAGGCCGGTGGTCTGCTCGACCTTGACCTCCGAGGCGCCATCGAGCTTCTGCAAGGTCTCGGCGATCTCGGCGGCAGTGCTGTTGAGCACCGCCATGTCATCGCCAAAGACCTTGACCGCGACATCGCTGCGCACCCCGGAAATCAGCTCGTTGAAACGCAGCTGAATCGGTTGCGACAGCTCATAGGCACTGCCCGGCACAATTGCGCTGGCACGCTGGATATCCGCGATCAGGGTTTCCCGCGACTTGCCCGGGTCCGGCCATTGCGCCTTGGGCTTGAGCATCAGGTAACTGTCGGAGATGTTCGGTGGCATCGGGTCGGAGGCGATTTCCGCCGTGCCGGTACGGGCGAACACCCGCTCGATTTCCGGCACCTGGGCCATCAGGGTCTGCTCCAGGCGCTGCTGCATCTCCACCGATTGCGTGAGGCTGGTGCCCGGTACGCGCAAGGCTTGCTGAGCGAAGTCGCCTTCGCTGAGGCTGGGGATAAACTCACTGCCCATGCGGCTCGCCACCAGCCCGGACCCAACCAGAGTCAGCAAGGCCAGGGCAAACGCCAGGGAGCGGTGGCCCATGACCCAATCGAGCACCGGTGCGTAAGCCCGGCGCGCGCTGCGCATGACCAGGTTTTCTTCTTCCTTGACCTTGCCGGTGACAAACAGGGCAATGGCCGCCGGAACGAAGGTCACCGAGAGAATCATCGCCCCCAGCAGCGCAATCACCACGGTGAAAGCCATGGGGTGGAACATTTTTCCGGCGACCCCGGTCAGGGCGAAAATCGGCAGGTACACCACCATGATGATCAACTGGCCGAAAATCAGCGCCCGCCGCGCCTCCTTGGCCGCGGCGAACACTTCATGCAGGCGTTCGGAGCGGGTGAGCATACGGCCGTGATGGCGCTGGGCATGGGCCAGACGGCGAATGGAGTTCTCGACGATGACCACCGCTCCGTCGACGATAATCCCGAAATCCAGGGCCCCCAGGCTCATCAGGTTGGCACTGACCCGGTTGCTGAACATCCCGGTAAAGGTGAACAGCATCGCCAGCGGGATCACCATCGCGGTAATCAATGCCGCGCGAATATTGCCCAGGAACAGGAACAGAATCACGATCACCAGCAACGCGCCTTCGAAGAGGTTTTTCTTCACCGTGGCGATGGCTTTTTCCACCAGGTTGGTGCGGTCGTACACGGTGACCGCCACCACCCCTGCGGGCAACGAACGATTGATCTCTTCAAGTTTTTTCGCCACGGCCAGGGACACGCTGCGGCTGTTTTCGCCGATCAGCATAAACACCGTGCCCAGCACCACCTCGCGCCCATTCTCGGTGGCGGCACCGGTGCGCAACTCGCGCCCGATCTGGACCTGAGCCACATTGCTCACGCGGATCGGCGTGCCGTCGCTGCTGCTGATCACGATGTTGGCAATGTCGTCGATCGAGGCCAGTTGGCCCGGGGCGCGAATCAGCAACTGTTCGCCGCTGCGCTCGATGTAACCGGCGCCGACGTTGGCGTTATTGCGCTCCAGTGCCGTCACCAGATCGTTCAGGGTCAGGCGGTAGGCGGCCAGGCGCTTGGGGTCGGGGGCGATCTGGTATTCCTTGGCAAAGCCGCCGATGGTGTTGATCTCGGCCACCCCCGGCACGTTGCGCAATTGCGGTTTGATGATCCAGTCCTGGATCACCCGCAGGTCGGTCGGCGTGTACGCTGTCCCGTCGTCCTTGAGCGCGCCCTCCTTGGCCTCCACGGTCCACAGGAAGATTTCCCCAAGCCCGGTGGAGATCGGCCCCATCAGCGCCTCGACGCCCGCCGGCAATTGCTCGCGCGCCACCTGCAGGCGCTCGTTGACCAGTTGCCGGGCGAAGAACAGGTCGGTGCCGTCCTTGAAGATCACCGTCACCTGGGACAACCCCGAGCGCGACAGCGAGCGGGTCTGTTGCAACCCGGGCAGGCCGGCCATGGCGGTCTCGATGGGAAAGGTGATGCGCTGCTCGGTTTCCAGCGGTGAGAACCCGGCCGCCGCCGAGTTGATCTGCACCTGCACGTTGGTGATGTCCGGCACCGCGTCGATCGGCAGTTTCTGATAACTGGCGATGCCCACCCCGGCCATCAGCAGCACCGCCAGCAACACGATGATGCGCTGCTCGATGGCGAATTGAATGATGCGTTCAAACATGTGAAATCACTCTATGAGGGGCCATTCAATGGCTGTGTTCGGCCGAGCCTTTGCCCAGTTCGGACTTGAGGGTGAAGCTGCCGTTGCTGGCCACCTGGGCGCCGGCCGCCAGGCCCTGCTTGATTTCAACCACGCCGTCCTGGCTGGCTCCGGTCACGACCGCCTGAGCCATGAAGCCGTGGTCGACCCGCACGAACACCGAGGGTTGCCCTTCCACGGTCTGAATCGCCGCCTGGGGCACCGTGACCGCCGCCTCATAGCTGTCGGTGGCCACCTGCACCGCGACAAACAGGCCCGGGCGCCAAGTGTCCTGAGGGTTGGCGACGCTGACCCGGACCGTGGCGGTACGGCTCTGCTCGCCGAGCAGGCTGCCGACATAGGCCACCTGGCCCTGCACCTGGGTCCCCAATTCACTGGAACTGACGGTCACCGCCTGGCCGACCCGAACCTTGTCCAGGTCCTTGGGAAACACGCCAAACGTGACCCAGACCCGGGACAGGTCGGACAGGGTGAAAGCGGCGCTGGACTCATTGACCACCTCCCCCAGGCTCAGGTGTTTTTCCACCACCACGGCGTCGAACGGCGCGCGCATTTCATAGCGGTTGCCGCCCACCAACTGGGCGCTGCCGCTCAGAGCGTTCATCTTCTGCCGCGCATTGGCCTGGGCAATCTCGGCCTCTTGCAGTGCCTGGCGGGCCAACAGGTAATCCTGCTCGGCGGCAATCTGCTCGACCCACAATTGGCGCTCGCGCTGGAAAGTGGTGCGGGCCAGTTGCACCCGGCGCTCGGCGGCGGCCAGCTCACTGCGCTGATCGGAGATCTGCTGGCTGGCGATCACTGCCAACAGGTCGCCGCGCTTGACCGCCTGGCCCAGGTTGACCTGCACCGACTCCACCACGCCGGCAGCTCGCGGCACCATGTGCGAGGTGCGGTCCTCGTCGAAGCGCACCTCGCCCGGCAGCGCCAGCAAGGTACTGAGGCGGCGCGGCTGGGCCTCGGCCAGCTCGATGCCGGCGGCTTGAATCTGCTGCGCGCTGAGTTCGAGCAGCCCCTCTTCCTCGGCATGCTCTTCAGGCGCGGGTTCGACATTGGCCGCTGGGGCCTGGCCCTCGGCCCGTTGCTGCAACAGCAGCCCGGCCAGGCCCAGCGCTGCGACCAGGCCGAAGGCGATGGCAATGCTTCGTTTGTTGTTCATGGGTGCTCCTGAAAAAACGCTGTGCCGCCGGCGAACAACGCTGCGGCGCCTAAGGTTTGCAGTGATGGAAAACGACTGGCGGCGCTGCTCCAGGAATTGCGCCAGGGATTGCGCACGCTCAGCGGCAATGGGTTGTCAGCGGCTGCGGTCAAGCAGCGTCAGGTCGCCGTAGATGCGTTCGATGCGCACCCAGGCCTCGGTGGTTTGCGCCAGCGCCATCAGGTATTGGCGGCGGGCCTCGATCAGGGTGCGCTGGGCATCGAGGACTTCGAGGAAGTTGAACTTGCCCATCTGAAAGCCGCGGGTGGCGCTGTCCACGGCGTTTTGCGCGGCGGGCAGAATCACCCGGTTGAACGACTGCACCTCGTTCTCGGCCGTGGCCCACTGGTCCAGGGCATCGCGGGTTTCACCGCGCAGGCGCAGCTCGGCGGCGTTGCGCAGATCCCGGGCCTGGTCGGCACGGCGCGCGGCCGACAGCACATTGCCCTGGTTGCGGTTGAACAACGGAATCGGCATCGACAGCCCCACCAGGTTGACCCGCTCGCGAGCGCTGGCGTCGTACTGGCTGCCCAGGCTGATATCCAGGTCGGGAATGCGCTGGGACTTTTCCAGGCCCAGGGCCGCTTCCCCCTGCACGATCGCCATCTCGGCCAGGCGCAATTCGACCGTTTGCTCCAGCCGAGCCAGCAACGCAGTGGCGGCCGGCACGCTCGGCAGCAACTGGGATGGGGCCTGAACCGCGCTGAACCCTACAGTGGATGCACCACTGACCGTGGCCAGGCGCCGATAGGCGTTGCCCTGATCCATGTGCGCGCGGTTGGACTCCAGGCGCATCTGCGACAGCTGCACCTGCGCCCGTGCCGCTTCCACCGGCGAAGCCTTGCCCGCGGTCACCCGGCCCTGGGCCACGTTCAGGCCGCGCTCGGCCAGGGCCAGGGAACGTTCGGCCAACTGGCTGCGCTCCTGGGCACGCAAGGCTGCATAAAAAGCCTCGATCACCTCAGCGCGCAGCAGATTGCGCCGCCGTTCCAGCTCCAGGTCCACCGCGTCCTGGCCACGGCTGGCGACTTCGACCCGTGCCCCGCGCTTGCCTCCCAGTTCCAGGGTCTGGCTGAGCTTGATGGCCGTGGTGCGCGAATCGCGGCGAGTGTCTTCGGCATCCAGCGCCAGCACCGGGTTGGGGATAAGTCCGGCCTGTTGTCGAGCGCCCTGGGCAATCTCGACGTCCCAGCGCGCCGCGGCCAGCTCCGGGTTGTTGGCGACGGCGGTCTGCAGGGCCTGGTCCAGGCTCAATGCCTCGGCGGCCCGGGCCTGTTCAAGCGCCACGCTGGCCAATAACAGGGCGCCAGACAGGGCCACCAGGCGCCGCAGGGAAATTCTCATGGTGATGGGCATAACCGATTCAGGCCTGTGCACAAGCAGTGTTGCCGCAACGGTTGAAACAGCAGAGACCGGCCAATCATCCAAGGCATTCGCACCGGCCTGCTGAGTCAACACTGCGCCCCGCTCAATCATTAAAAGGGAGGGTATTGAATGCCGGCCAAATGTAGCGTCGGGTACTTATCAACAGGGTGGCGCAAAGATTACAAATCCGTTAGCCAAGGCTCTGGCTCAAGGTTCTGTATTAGTATCCGGTCCCTCAAACAGCGCCGGATCGACGCCTTCCCTGCGGTGTATTTCGCATCCGGAAATACCTCGGCGGCCGATGCTTGATCCCCCACCAAAACCACAACGACCTGGGGTAGGCCGGCATCACGTGTTCGAGTCGCAACTGCCTTTCAACTCCGAGATCTCACTCCGCATGCGCATCCTGGTTATCGAAGACGAACCCAAAACTGCCGATTACCTGCATCAAGGGCTGTCCGAAAGCGGCTATGTCGTGGACTGCGCCAGCAATGGCGCGGACGGTCTGCACCTCACCCTGCAGCACGCCTATGACCTGGTGATTCTCGACGTCAACCTGCCGCTGCTGGATGGCTGGGGCGTGCTGCAACGCATACGCGAAAGCAGCCCCACGCGGATCATGATGCTCACCGCCCTGGGGCGCCTGGCCGACAAGATCAAAGGCCTGGACCTGGGCGCCGATGATTACCTGGTCAAGCCGTTCGAGTTCCCCGAACTGCTGGCCCGGGTCCGCACCTTGATGCGCCGCAGTGAACAGCCACCGGTCCCGGATGTGTTGCGAGTGGCCGACCTGGAGCTGGACCAGGGCCGCCACCGGGCCTTTCGCGGCAAGCAGCGCATCGACCTGACCACCAAGGAGTTCGCCCTGCTGCACCTGCTGATGCGCCAGAGCGGCGTGGTGCTGTCGCGCACGCAGATCATCTCGTTTGTCTGGGACATGAATTTCGATTGCGACACCAACGTGGTCGAGGTGTCGATCCGCCGCCTGCGGGCGAAGATCGACGACCCGTTCGACAGCAAGCTGATCCACACCCTGCGCGGTGTCGGGTACGTGCTTGAGGAACGTGAGTGAGCGACTGTCGGGCGCCTACTCGGGCCCATGGTCGTGCTGATGAAAGCCGCTCTGCTCGACCTGGATGGTCACGTGGGAAATGGCAAAGCGCTCCTGCACCCACTCCGTGACTTCGGCCAGCACCTGTTGTTCGGTGCGCTGCGAGAGATCCACCACCAGGTGCGCACTGAGCACGTTCTTGCCGCTGGTGAGGGCCCAGATGTGCAGATCATGCACGTCACTGACCCCGCCCACGGCGCGAATGCCCTGCTCCACCTGATCGATATCGATGCCGTCGGGCACGCCCTGCAGCAGCACGTTCATGCTCTCCCTGAGCAGGGTCCAGGTGCGCGGCAAGACCCAGAAACCGATGCCAGCCGCTACCAGTGAGTCGACCCAGCCCCAGCCGGTGTAGAGGATCACCAAGGCCGCGACAATCACCCCGAGGGAGCCGAGCATGTCGCTCCAGACCTCCAGATACGCCCCTTTGACGTTCAGGCTCTGCTCGCTGGAAGACGCCAGCAGGCGCATCGAAATCAGGTTCACCACCAGCCCCAGTACCGCGATCAGCAGCATGCCGATGGACTGGATCTCGGCCGGCGACCGCAACCGCTGCCAGGCCTCGAACAGGATGTAGAACGCCACCACGAACAGCAGGATGGCGTTGAAGGCCGCCGCCAGAATCTCGAAGCGTGCATAACCGAAGGTGCGCTTGCGGTCGGCGGCGCGCTTGGCAACCTGGATCGCCACCAGGGAAATCGCCAGCGCCAGGGTGTCGGTCAACATGTGCGCGGCATCCGACAGCAGCGCCAGGCTGCCAGTGACAAAAGCACCAATGACCTCGGCCAGCATGAAGCTGGCGGTCAGCCCCAGGGCCATCCACAACGAGCGCTCGTGCCCTGCGCGTACTGGTCCGTGACTGTGCCCGGCCCCCATGGCGTTACCTCGTATTCCGCGAAATCGACGGCCTGATGATAGTTCGATTCGCGGCGCCTACCTGCCTGTCTGACGCAATCCTCATCCTGGCGTCATCCTGCGGTTATCCGGCTTGCTGCCGGGTGATGGCCGGAATCGTTAGCTGGCTAACAAATGCACCAAAACTGGGCAAAACCCATCGGGTCGGGGCGCGTCCGGTATGCTTCAAATCTACGAAACAAAACGTAACAATTAAACCTGGTCCGATAAGGAGCCCCCGCCTTGGATGTATCGACTGCTGCCTGGATGGTCCATGACACCCGCCTGATTCTCTGCTGCCTGCTGGCAATCGCCACCATCATCGTGTTGATCAGCGCGACCAAGCTGCCGCCTTTTCTGTCGATCCTGATCGGCACCTTCATCGCCGGGGTTGGCGCCGGCCTGCCGCCGGAAGAGGTGGCCAAGGCCTTCAGCAAGGGGGCCGGGGCCATTCTGGGCGAAGCCGGGATCATCATTGCCCTGGGCTCGATGCTCGGCGCCCTGATGGCCGAGTCCGGCGCCGCCGACCGGATCGCCTCTACCTTGCTCGGGCTGGGCAAGGGCCGCTCGCTGCCGTGGGTAATGGCCCTGGTGGCGATGGTCATCGGCCTGCCGCTGTTCTTTGAAGTGGGCCTGGTGATGATGGTGCCGATCATCTTCGTCATGGCTCGCCGCTCGGGGCAGCCGCTGTTGAAAATCGCCATCCCGGCCCTCGCCGGCATGACCACCCTGCACGCGCTGATGCCGCCCCACCCCGGCCCGCTGATTGCCGTCAGTGCCTTGCACGCCGACCTGGGCCTGACCATGTTGCTGGGGTTTTGCATCGCCATTCCTGCGGTGATCCTGGCCGGGCCGATCTATGGCAACTGGCTGTCCCGGCGCATGCACGTGGAGGAGCCGGCTGAGCTTGGCGCCCTGTTCAGCGCCCCGCCCAAGGCCCCGCGCCAGCCGAGCTTCGGCGTGTCGCTGCTGATTATCCTGCTGCCGGTGCTGCTGATGCTCGGCAGTACCCTGGCCAAGGTGGCAATGCCCCCTGAAAGCTCGGTTGCCCTGAGCCTGAAGTTTCTCGGTGAGCCCCTGGTGGCCCTGGGCATTGCGGTCATGGCAGCGGTGATCTGCCTGGGCTGGGCCAACGGCATGCCCCGTGAGGAAGTCGGCGGCACCCTGCGCAAAAGCCTGGCGCCGATTGCCGTGCTGCTGCTGACCATCGGCGCCGGCGGCGGCCTCAAGCAGACCCTGCTGGACGCCGGCGTCAGCCAGACCATCAGCAAGGTCGCCGAAGGCGCCCATATGCCGTACCTGCTCCTGGCCTGGCTGATTGCCGTGGCACTGCGCCAGGCCACCGGCTCGGCTACCGTGGCCACCACCACGACCGCCGGGATTCTTGCGCCGATGATGGCTGGCCTGGCCGCCACCCAAAGCTCGCTGGTGGCCCTGGCGATTGGCGCCGGCTCGGTGTTCTTCTGCCACGTTAACGATGCCGGGTTCTGGATGGTGCGCGAGTATTTCGGCCTGCAACTCAAGCAGACGCTGTGGGTCTGGTCGGTGTTGCAGAGCATTGTTTCGCTGGTCGGCCTGATCGGCACCCTGCTGTTCTGGTACGGCTTGCAGTAGCAGAGGCAAACCGCGGCATGCTGTGGCGCGCCAGGCGCCTGCCTGGCGGTGGCAGGCGCTGTAGAATGCCGGCTCTTTTATCCGCGCAAGGGCATGCCATGCTGCACCCGCTCCGGCTTTCACGGTTCTCCATCGCTCTGTTTACCCTACTGCTCGGCGTGGCATCGGCGGCCCTGGCAGATGACCTCGATTGTTCGCGGATCACCCTCGGCGCTCAGGTCGAGCGCTGTGCGCAGCTCGACAAGGATCGCGCCGATGCAGCCCTCAACGCCAGCTATCAGGCGCTGCTCGGGCGCCTGCAACACCAGTATCAGAGCCACCCGCTGCTGGAGCAGGATTACCTCGGCAAACTGAAAAATGCCCAACGGGCCTGGATCAAATACCGGGACACCAGTTGCGTGGTCGAGGCGTTTGAAGTGCAACCGGGAACGCCGGCCCACACCACCCTGATCAATACCTGCGTCAGCCGCCTGAGCCGTGAACGGGCGCGGGACCTGGACCGCTGGTTGCCGGAGTGCTGCAGCTGAGGTCGCGACCCGTCCCGGTCATTCGCCCTCGACCCGCAAGGGCCTGCGGCCGCGCCGTCCCCAGGCATACGCACCCAGGCTGGCCAAGGTGACGGCCCATGCGCCGTACAGCATGCTCAACGACGATTCATATTCGCGGCGACTGTCCCGGCAACTGCTGGCCGAGGTACACCGCGCGCGACACAGGGCCTCGCCCTCGCGACTGCAACTGAGCAGGTAGTGGCGCAGATGGCTGACGGTCAGCGTCTGGCCCTTGAACCGCGCCGGGTCCGCGTTCAATTGGCTGATACCGCGCGCAATCGTCAGTGCCAGCACCTCACCGCCTTCGGCTTCCTCAAGCAGGATCCGTCCGGGCCCCACCTCCAACACCCTAGCGCTGAAGGTCTCGACGCTGGCGCCCTCCAGGTCGTAGTCCGGTGCGCTCTGGGTCCACAGTTCGATACCGGCAAACACCAGGCCCAGCACGAACGACACCAGAGCCATCTGCAACAGCGGCTCCAGCGTGGAAAAGTCTCTCAAGGAACACAGCGTCGATCGACTCAAGACAGCCCCCGAAAAGCCCGTGCAGGCCACGGGTTCCGGGGAGATTAGCGGGTAAATCGCCCAGGACTGAAGGCAATTTTGCAGCGCCGTGGCAGGTAAAAACAGCAAGCCCTCGGCGAAGGCTCTAGCACGGGCCAGTCTCGAAATACGTCGATTCCGGGATGTCCCGCTTCGCCAGGATCAGCAGCCGGACGGCAGTGCCGAGCGTGTCTCACTGGGCAGGCGCGAACCGAAATACCCGGCGCTGACCACGCCCACCGCGCCCATCACCACGCAATAGATCACACACACCCATGGGCTCCAGGGCATCAGCGCGATCAACAGCAACGGCGTGGTGCTGGCCCAAAGGGCGTAGGCGATGTTGTAGGTAAAGGAGATGCCCGACACGCGGATCCGCGCCGGAAACAGGCTGACCATCACCGATGGCACCGCGCCGACCACGCCGCACCCGAGCCCGGCCACCGCGTAGGCCAGGCCGACCCACTGGCTGCCGCCGATCAGGCTGGCATACAGCAGGCCAATGCCCAGGGGCAGCAACAGGCTGTAGAGCATCACCGTGCGCCAGGCACCGATGCGGTCGACGATCAGCCCGGCCAGCACGCAGCCGATATTCAGGAACACGATGCCCAGGCTGCTCAGGGCGAAGGTATGGCTGGCGGTCATGCCGAAGGTTTTCTGCATCATGGTCGGCGTGATGACCACAAACACCACCACCGCCGAAGTCAGGACACAGGTCAGGATCAAGGCCGGCAACATCGCCAGGCGATGCTCGCGCAACACGGTGCGCAGCGGCAGCTCGGCGTCGGTTTCGCGGCGTGCCTGCATGGCCATGAACACCGGGGTTTCACTCAGCCAGCGGCGCAACCAGACGCCGATCACCCCGAAGAGCCCGCCCAGGAGGAACGGATAGCGCCAGGCCTGATCGAGAATCTCGGCCGGGGTGAACAGTTGGGCGAGCAGGGTCGCGGTCAGCGCGCCGATCAGGTAACCGAAGGTCAACCCGGCCTGCAAGAAGCCCAGGGCATAACCGCGATGGCCAGGCGGCGCGTGCTCGGCGACAAACACCCAGGCACTGGGCACTTCGCCGCCCACCGCGGCGCCTTGCAGCACCCGCAGCACCAACAACAGCAGCGGCGCGAAATAACCGATCTGTGCGTAGGTCGGCATGATGCCGATCAGCAGGCACGGCAGGGCCATCATCAGGATGCTCAGACTGAAGACCTTCTTGCGCCCCAGCCGATCGGCGAAGTGCGCCATCAGGATCCCGCCCAGCGGCCGCGCCAGGTAGCCGGTGACAAAGATCCCGAAGCTTTGCAGCAGACGCAGCCACTCAGGCATTTCCGGCGGGAAGAACAACTGGCTCAGGGTCAGGGCGAAGAACACGAAAATAATGAAATCGTAGATTTCCAGCGCGCCACCCAGGGCCGCGAGGCCCAGGGTTTTATAGTCGGACCGGGAAAACGGCGCCGGTCGCGTCTCTGGAGGCAAAGGCATAGCAGTCACTCTGTAGGGGGGACAGAAACCAAGGCGCCAATGGTCTACGCAAAAACAGCCCGGAACAACCCGAACCCGTAACTGGGTCTATTTTTAGCCAGTTTCTGTGCATTGAATCCCCTTGAGCAGCAGCAATAATCGGCAACTTTCCAAACCGCAGCAGAACAGGAAAGCCGCCATGAGCATCCATACCCGCACCCGCCGCCTGACCGTACCGCAACTGGTGGCGATGAAAGGCCGGCAGAAAATCGTCTCCCTGACCGCCTACACCAGCCACATGGCCCGGTTGATGGACCCGTTCGTCGACTTCGTGCTGATCGGCGACTCCACGGCCATGGTCGGCTACGGTCGCACTTCGACCCTGGACATGAGTCTTGAGGAAATCATCGCCCACAGCCGCGCCGTGGTCGCCAGCACCCGCCTGGCCTGTGTAATCGCCGACATGCCGTTTGGCAGTTATCAAGAGTCGCCGCAACAGGCCTACCGCAACTGCGCCCAGGTGCTGGCGCGCACCGGCTGCGACGCGATCAAGCTCGAAGGCGGCAAGGCCCTCGCGCCGACCGTGGAGTTTCTGGTGCAACGGGGCATTCCGGTGATGGCCCACATCGGCCTGATGCCGCAGTACGTCAACGCCATGGGCGGGTTCAAGGCTCAGGGCATGAGTGAAGCCACGGCCCGGGCGATCGAAGAAGACGCCCGTGCCCACCTCGCCGCGGGCGCTTTCAGCCTGCTGCTGGAAGGGGTGGCGGAACCGGTGGCCCGGCGCATCAGCGAGTTCTCGGCCATGCCAACCATCGGCATCGGCGCCTCCCCCGCCTGCGACGGCCAGGTGCTGGTCACCGAGGACCTGCTGGGCCTGGGCGGCGAGCAGGTGCCGCGCTTCGTCAAGCAATACGCCGACGCCGCCGCGCTGATCAGCCAGGCCTGCGAGCGCTTTGCCGCCGAAGTGCGCGATGGGCAGTTTCCCGAAGCGCGGCACTGCTATGGGGTCGAACAGGGTTCCTGATCGATGGCCTGGGCCAGGGCCTGAATGGCGCCGGGGATATCCTGGCGCCAGTCGAGGGTGTAGCTCAGGCGCAGGTGATGCCGCCACAGGCCTTGTTGGCTGAACATTGGCCCGGGGGAAATGACCAGGCCCTGGGCCAACAGGCGCTGGTACACCTGCAACATCTCCACCGGGCGCAGGGCCTCGACCCATAACGTCGCGCCACCGGCCGCCGGCTGTACCCGCAATTGCTGGGCGGCGTGCTCCTGAAGCAGACACTGCATCTGGCCCATGCGCTCGCGCAACAGCACCCGCAGTTTCAGCAAATGCTGGTCGACCCGCCCGGAGCTGAACAGCCGGGCCAGGGCCTGCTGACGCAGCGGCGACAGGCGAAAGGCACGCTCTAGAAACTGCCGATGCAGGCGCTGGCCATGGCCTCGGGTCAGGACGTAGCTGAACGGAGCCTCGGCGCCGATCTGCTTGTCGCACGTGGCAAACACCAATAGCCGCTCGGGGTTGGCGTAGTCACGAAAGCGCGCAGGGGCCGGGCTGAAACAAAACTCGCCATAGCTGTCGTTCTCGAACAGCCAGATGCCCCGCTCGTCCAGCCAGCGGCACAGCCGCTGTTTGTCGGCCGCCGGCATCAGGCTGCCGTGGGGCACGCTGAAGGTCGATGACAGCACCACCAGGCGCACCGGCTCACGTTGCAGGAGGTCTTGCAGCTGCTGTTGATCGAAACGCCCGGTGCGGTCGAGGGGCAGTTCGATGACCCGGATATTGGCGGCGCGCAGTTGGCGCAGCATCGCCCAGGAACAGGGCGACTCCACCAGCGCCACGCTGCCCGTCAGCTCCAGGGCATGCAGCGCCAGCTCCAGCAGGCTGCGCAGGTCCGGTCCCAGGTACACCTGTTCGGCCTGCCAATAGTCCGTGGTAGAGCGGGTATAGCGCTCGGCCAGGACGCTGCGCAGTTCGGGTTCGCCAAAGGGCTGGAACGGTGGCGCCTGGGAGCGCGGGTATTGTCGGGTCAGCTCGCGCTCGGTCATCAGTAGCGGATTTTCCAGGGACAGCAATATGGCCGGCGCATCGCTGCACAGCGCCAACATGCCGGGCTGGCGCGCCTGGGCATAGACACTGTCGATCAAGCTCGGCCCATCCACCGGCAGTTGCGACGGCGCCAGCGGCACCCGGAAATAGCCCTGTTTGGGCCGGGACTGGATGCGCCCCTGGTCTTCAAGCAAGGCGTAGGCATGCTTGATGGTCGAGATCGAGACCTTCAGCCGCAGCGCCAGGGCCCGCAGCGAGGGCAGGCGCTGCTCGGCCTCGCTGGCATTGTCGATCCACTCAACCAGGTAGCGGTACACCGCCTGATAGGCGAAGGGGGTTTCGCGGCTCACCGGCTCAGGCGTCCCTGGCCATGGCGATGGCGGCCTGGATCGCCGCGCGGGCCTGGGGGCTGTTTTTCCAGCAACTGGAGCCCACCAGCGACGCGGCCTGGGTGACGATCTCCAGGGCATCGGCCGCCGCCAACTGCGCCAGGGAGGTGAAGCCCAATTGTTCCAGGCGCGAAACCACGGTGGCTCCGACACCCTTGACCTTGAGCAGGGCCTGACGTTCTTCAGCGGGAAATGACATGTCCTTCAATCCTTTGCAGTGGTTCCCAATTGCCGCATTCTTGCACAGTTATCGGACGCCTCCTGCCCTGGCGCCCGACCTCCTGATTAAACATAAAAACACTTGAGGTATTTCCGTGTCCGCAGACATCGAAGACAGCCGCTCCGCCCGCTTTGCCCTGCGCTGTTCAAGCTGGGCCGAACGCTGGTTCCCCGACTCCTGGGTGTTCGCCGCGCTGGCGGTGATCATCGTCGCCCTCGCCACCCTGGCCATGGGCGCCAAGCCCACCGACGCCGCCATGGCGTTTGGCGACGGGTTCTGGAGCCTGATCCCGTTCACCATGCAGATGGCCTTTGTGGTGATCGGCGGCTATGTGGTCGCCAGTTCGCCACCGGCGGTGAAACTGATCGACAAACTGGCGCGCATCCCGAAAAACGGCCGTTCGGCCGTGGCCTGGGTAGCGCTGATCTCAATGGTCGCCTCCTTGCTCAACTGGGGCCTGTCCCTGGTATTCGGCGGCTTGCTGGTACGAGCCCTGGCCCGGCGCACCGACCTGCGCATGGATTACCGCGCCGCCGGTGCCGCCGCCTACCTGGGGCTGGGTGCCGTCTGGGCCCTGGGGCTGTCGTCGTCGGCCGCGCAATTGCAGGCCAACCCGGGCAGCCTGCCGCCGTCGATCCTGTCGATCACCGGGGTGATTCCCTTCACCCAGACCATCTTTCTCTGGCAGTCCGGCGTGTTGCTGCTGGCATTGATCGTGGTTTCGCTGGTCATCGCCTACGCCACCGCTCCCGGCCCGAATTCGGCCCGTGATGCCCAGGCCTGCGGCGTCGACCCCAGCTTCAGCATGCCGGCACCGCAACCGCGCACCCGCCCCGGGGAATGGCTGGAATACAGCCCGCTGCTGACCATTGCCCTGGTGGTCCTGGCGGGTGGCTGGCTGTTCCATGAGTTCTCGACCAAACCGGCGATCACCGCGATTTCCGGGCTCAATACCTACAACTTTCTGTTCCTGATGCTCGGCGCCCTGCTGCACTGGCGCCCGCGCAGCTTCCTCGATGCCGTGGCGCGCGCGGTGCCGACCACCACCGGGGTGCTGATCCAGTTCCCGCTGTACGGTTCGATTGCGGCCTTGATGACGGTGGTCAAGGGTGTCGACGGCCAGACGCTGGCCCACCATATCTCGACCTTTTTCGTGCAGATCGCCTCCCACGATACGTACGCGCTGCTGATGGGCGTGTACTCGGCGGTGCTGGGGTTCTTTATTCCCTCGGGCGGTGGCAAGTGGATCATCGAGGCGCCTTATGTGATGCAGGTGGCCAATGACCTGCAATACCACCTGGGCTGGGCAGTGCAAATCTACAACGCCGCCGAAGCGCTGCCGAACCTGATCAACCCCTTCTATATGCTGCCGCTATTGGGCGTGCTCGGGCTCAAGGCCCGGGACCTGATCGGCTTTTCCTTTGTGCAATTGCTGGTGCACGCGCCGTTGGTCCTGGTGCTGCTCTGGGCCTTGGGCACCACCCTGGCCTATACGCCACCGGTATTGCCCTGACCGCTTGGCGAGCGGGCGACGACGGCAGAGGCGCCGTCGCAGCCGGCTCGCCGAACATCCACCCCAGGACGGGCCCCGCTTACCGTCCTGTGCTTGGCTGGGCGACCGCAGCATTTGGCTTACAGTTATTTCGGACTTTTCCCCGCCAACTACAGCTTCATCCTAGATCCGCTTTGTAGTCTTTCCGTCATATTGGGTTGCTACCGTTCGACCGAAATATTTTGTAACCAATTGACTAAAAGACCTGCAGGGAACTGGCATGAGTGACGAAAAAGACCATGACGACGCGCAACCCGCGGCGCCCGAACAGTTGACTGACACCAGCCGCCGCCGCTTTCTTGGCGGCGTTGCCGTTCTGGGGGTAGGCGCCACCTTGAGCGCCTGCGGCGGGCCCGGTGAACCGGGTAAACCCCAGGAGCACCCACTCTCGCCGGCCGAGCTGGACCAGGCCCTGCGCGAGCAGGTGAAGAACGTGGTGGTGATCTACGCCGAAAACCGCAGCTTCAATAACCTGTTCGCCGACTTCCCCGGGCTGGAGCAGCCGTTGTCCTCCCTGAAGCCGGGCGATTACCAGCAGCGCGACCGCGACGGCAGCCTGCTGCAGACCTTGCCGCCGATCTGGGGCGGCATCCTGCAGGTCGGCCCGCAACACCTCGATGGGGTGACCTACCCGATCGAAACCCAGTTCCAGCAGGACCTGCCCAACGCTCCGTTCGCCCTCAAGGGCCCGAGTGGCGAGGACCTGCCCCTGGGCCTGGTGACCCGCGACCTGTGGCACGTGTTCTATCAGAACCAGATGCAGATCAACGATGGCAAAAATGACGGCTTTGTCGCCTGGGCCGACTCCGGCGCCCTGACCATGGGCCATTACCCGCAAAGCCGCTATTCCCTGCGGCTGTGGGATGTGGCGCGGGAATTCGTGCTGTGTGACAACTTCTTCCAGGGGGCTTTCGGTGGCTCGTTCCTCAACCACCAGTACCTGATCAGCGCCGCCGTGCCCGTCTACCCGGACGCGGCCAATTCGGTGGCCAAGTCGCAGATCGCCACCCTGAAAAGCGACAACCCGCAAGACACCCGGCTCAAGCCCCTGGAAAAATCCCCGGCCAGTGCCATGACCGGCCCGCCGCAGTTCGGCCCCAGCGCCCTGACCCCGGATGGCTACGCGGTCAACACCATGGCCCCGCCCTACTGGCCGACCTGGATCCGCGACCCCGAGCGCCCGGACTACGCCAAGGCCGACCTGCCCAGCGTGCTGGTGCCCCAGACCCACGAACACATCGGCGACAAGCTGTCGAAAAAGAACGTCGACTGGGCCTGGTACGGCGGTGCCTGGCAAGCAACCCTGGACCAGTTCAAGGACTCGACCGGCCTGCCGAAGATTCCCAACTTCCAGTACCACCATCAACCCTTCAACTACTTCAAGCGCCAGGGGCCGGAAAACCCCGAAGAGCGCAACAGGCGCCTGCGCGACGGCGGCCTGGGCGATGAATCGGGGAGCAACAGGTTCCTGGCCGACGCCGAAGCCGGAAAGCTGCCGGCCGTGAGCTTCTACAAGCCCCAGGGCAACCTCAATATGCACGCCGGTTACGCCGACGTGGCCTCCGGCGACCGACATATCGACCGGGTGCTCAAGGTGCTGCGCGAAAGCCCGCAGTGGTCAAACATGGTGGTGGTGGTCACGGTCGACGAAAACGGCGGCTGGTGGGACCACGTGGCGCCGCCCAAGGGCGACCGTTGGGGCCCGGGAACGCGGATCCCGGCCCTGGTGGTGTCGCCCTTTGCCCGCAAAGGCACGGTGGACCACACCATTTACGACACTGCCTCGATCCTGCGCCTGATCACCCGGGTGTTCCAGTTGGAGCCCCTGGACGGCATCAAGCAACGTGACGCCGCCATGGTCGCGCGCGGGCAAAAGCCCCTGGGCGACTTGAGCAACGCCCTGCAATTCAAGCGCTGACCCTCACCGGCGCCGCGCAATCGGCGCCGCTGATGAAGTTATTCCTACCCGGCTCCCGTTCACCCGCTAGTGTTCCCCTGTGGATATTCACCCCGCACAAGCGGGGTTCTCGCCGACAAGGAGCCAAGCATGAATAAACTCACCGGACTGTCCCTGGGCCTCGCCGCCCTGATCCAGGGCGCACCGGCCCTGGCCGCTGATGTGGAGGTGCCCCTGGGCAGCCCCCAGCGCGTGACCCAACTCTTCGCCTATCCCAATAATTGCAACGTGATCTGCTTCCGCAACTGGACCCTGGAACAGACAGTCGAGCATTACCTGACCCAAAGCGTGCAACGCGACGGCTACAGCACCGCCCGGGTCAAGGTCAGTGGCGATCAACAGCAGTTGCACGCAACCATCAGCGGCGTGCCCCAAGGCTACGGCAAACCGTTGACGGCCCTGCTGGATGCCGGCGACCTGGCCTACAAGGGCGCCAGCCAGCTCAATGCTGACGGTAAGTGGGCCTACAGCTGGTACCTGTTCCTGCCCCTGGGCATCGCCCTGGAACAGCGCAAAAGCGTCGAGTTGCTGCACTTCCCGCCGGACTATTCCCTGACCCGTGCTCAGGATTACCTGGAATCAGCCACCACCGACCGCTGGGCGACCCTGCTGACCGCCAATGGCATCGCCGCCGAGCAGACACCGGGCTATCAGACCATTGTCGACATCGCGCCCATCGCTGCGCCCTCCAGCGCCGGCAAGGACCTGGAAGGCGTCTATGACTACTTCAAGGACTACCAGACCAGCATGGTCAAGCAGGTCAGCCAGAGCGCCGACGGCAAGGCCTTGCCCATGGTGGCCTTCGGCGCACCGGTGCGGAACTGGATCAAGCAGCAATACGGCGCCAGCGTCGGGGTACTGGGCCTGGGGCAGATCAGCCCCAACCCGGGGGTGAACGTGCCGGTGCTGGGCTCCAACCACCCCAGCTACATCTGGTACGCGGCGGACCCGGCCAACTACGACAACGATCAGGCCAAGGCCGATGCCGCAGGCTTGAAGGTGATGGGGCAGGATTTGAGCGCCGCGTGCTGGCAGGCGGGCATGGGCAGCACGCCGGGCAGCGACCCGAGCGCGCAATTGCAGCGCTGCACCCAGACCTGGCAGGTGACCGACAAGGCCAAGACCTGCGAGCTGTTCTACACCTCGGTCCGCGACCTGACCCCGCCACAGGCCCAGGCCAAATGCGCAACCGCGCCCATCAAGACCCAGCTGCAACAGCTCAAAGCCCCGGCGCCCGCGCCGAGCACCGAAGTGCCACACCTGTAACCCAAAACCTGTAGCCGCTGCCGCAGGCTGCGCTGGCCATCCCAGACACCGCATTTCTTCAGATGAGAATGCGGCGTGTGCAAGGGCCAGCGCAGCCTTCGGCAGCGGCTACGCGGTTTCGGGTCAGATGGCGCCGACCGGACGCAGGCGGTATTGCGGCGGCAGTTGCTCGAAGCCGCTGATGGTTGCGTTCAGGCTCTTCCAGCGACCGTCCTTGATGCCGTAGATGCAACCGTGAATCGACAGGCTCTGCCCACGATGCCAGGCGTTCTGCACGATGCTGGTATGGCCGACATTGGCCACCTGCTGGATCACGTTCAGTTCGCACAGGCGGTCAACCTGCTCTTCCTCGGTCGGCAACTGCCCCAGGGCTTCGCGGTGCTCGTAATACAGGTCGCGGATCGAACGCAGCCAGCCGTCGATCAGGCCCAACTGACGATCCTGCATCGAGGCACGCACGCCGCCGCAGCCGTAATGGCCGGTGACCAGGATGTGTTTGACCTTGAGTACATCCACCGCGTACTGGATCACCGACAGGCAATTGAGGTCGGTGTGCAGCACCACGTTCGCCACGTTGCGGTGCACGAACAGGTCGCCAGGCAACATGCCGACGATCTCGTTGGCCGGCACCCGGGCGTCGGAACAACCGATCCACAGGTACTCCGGGGTCTGCTGGCGCGCCAGCTTGGAGAAGAAGTCCGGGTCTTCCTGCTTGATCGCCTCGGCCCAACGCTCGTTGTTATCAATCAGATCTTGTAGTTCGTTCATGCTGTGAAGCCTCAAGAATGATGCGCTGGTATGACAGACGACCGCCTGTCGAGGTCACGTGTGTTGCGTAGATACCGGCTATCCCTCGCAGTGGAATCTTGAGCGGCGGCGCAGGTCCACCCCTTAAGCCCCAACAGTATGAGGATATAGCCATGACCGAATCACGACGTCCTTACGGTGCGCCGCAGCCCGAGCCCATCGATGACAACGAAGACCGCATGGGCTCGATGGAGGAGCTGCATTTCGACGACGAAGAGCCCAGTGCCAAGATCGGCGACACCATCCCCGAGGCGGAACTGGAGCACCGCCTGCCCGCCGAGCGTGTCCGCGAAGCCGGCCTGACCGGGGCCTCGACCGCCGACCACGAGCCCACCGACGACGACCTCAGCCCTGAGACCCTGATCCACGAGGATGGTGCCCGTTCGGCCAATGAAACCGGCGACGGCGAACAGGCCGACTGGGACCTGAGTATTGTCGATGAAGACGATATCGGTGGCGGCAATGGCCTGGATGAAGCCGAACTGGCGCGCCGCAAACCGCTGGACGGTAACCGCTGACCCGAAAGGGCCTGCGACCGGCACTAAAATCGGCGGCGGTGGATTCGCTCCACCGCCGTCTACAGCGAAACCGGGCCGGTCAGTCGACCAACGTGCAGGCCATCACCAGCGCATCTTCGCGCCCGCCCACCGCCGGGTAGTAATCCCGACGCCGTCCCACTTCGTTGAAACCATAACGCTCGTACAACCGATAAGCGGTCTGATTGCTGGAGCGCACTTCCAGGAAGCACTCGCGCGCCTCCTTCTCGTAGGCCCGTTTCATCAATTCTTCGAGCAGGCGCAAGCCCAGGCCGCGGCCCTGGCTTTCCGGCTTGACGGTGATGTTGAGCAGATGCGCCTCGTCGATGATCACCTGGATCACTCCGTGCCCGACCTGCTGGCTGCCTTCGAACATCAGCCACACTTCATAGGACTTGAACGCATCCATGAAAATGCCGCGGGTCCAGGGGTGGCTGAACGCCGCGTACTCGATCTTCAGGATGGCATCCAGGTCCGCTTCGGTGGCGAGGCGGAAGTTCACGGCATCACTCATCTGTGTTCTTACTCATCAGTACTCTTCCAGCGCGCCATCAGCCGACGCATGGCTTGCCAGACGTCAGCCTTACGCTGTGGCTCTTCCATTAATAGTTCCAGCCCAGGCAAGGCCCAGGCCGAACCCAGGCCTTCGACCTGGAGTTCGCGGTTGTAGGATTCGGCGTTGGCCTCTCCGGCAAAACGCACCGCCGGCAAGCCGATCAGCCACAGGCAGACGCAGGGTTCTTCCTCGACCCGCACCGAAACAAAGGCCTGGACGAAATCCCGGGCCGCATCGGGGCCCTGGTCGAGGTTGCCGCGCGTGAGCATCGGCCAGCGCACCGGCTCGGCGACGATCTGCGGGCTGTCGGGCAAACCGGCGGCACGCAGCATGTCTTTGAGCAGCAGGTAGGCCGGATCGCGGCTCTGGAACGCTTCGCCTGTCGGCAGTTCGACCAGCAGCAGGCAACGCCCGGCACGCAGCAATTGCAGGGCAAAACGCGGCGGTGGCACCGGCGCAGCCTTGGGCACGACCGGTGTCGGTGCCGCCTCTTCCACCGGCTTGCTGGCCGGGCGCGCGCTACTGCCAGGGCGCGGCACTTCGATTTTTGCCCGTTCCGCAGGCTTGGCGACCGGCTGCTCTGTCGGCGCCTTGGCCACGACGGCAGGCGCAGGCACCTCGACCGGCGGTTCTGGCAGCTCCAGCAACTCGGGACGCGAAGGCGCGGCAAAGGGCAATTCGGTGCGCGGCAGCCAGTTGACCACCTGCATGGCGGTCAAATAAGCGCGACGACGGGACTCGATAAGCAAAGGTCGGCCACTTGTGGATAACTGAGGTGGGGGATTCTACCGCCCTTCGACGAAGATCGCCCGCTGTTGATCGGTTTGAAAACCGACAGTCCGTCTCATCAAAAGACCGGGGGTGAATCGTCGACCGCCTGATGCAGTACAATCGCTGCTTTTCATTGCCAACCAGCCGGCCATTCCGATGATCGAACCCAAGCGCGTCTTGCGCGCCCTCGCCGAACACTGGGCACTTCTGGAGCCACTGTGCGAGCACTTCGACCAAGGCACCCTGAGCCTCGCCGAACTGCGCAGCCAACTGGCCGCCCAGCAACTGGACAGCACGCCCCAGGACATCACCAGCCTGCTGGACGTGTGGATCCGCCTCGACATCCTGGTTCCGGTGGCGAAAAGCCCCAACCGTTTCGAGCTCAACGCGCAGATCCACGACTTCCTGGCCTACCTGCGGCGCGAACACCGCCTGGGCCTGTGCCTGGAGATCGAAGCCTACCTGCGCCACCTGGAGCGTCTGGCGGGTTATATCCAGGACGCGTTTGATATCCGCGACAGCAATGACCTGGCGCGCCAATTGCGCCTGCTGGACATGCGCGTACGCGATGTATTGAAAAAACTCGCCAACGACGAACAGGCCCTGGTGGCCGTCGCCGAGCGGGCCAAGACCAGCGACCGGCAGATCCCCCTGCGCCAGCGCTATGCCGAGGTACTGGCGACCTGGGACGAATACGTCGAACCGATGATCCAGCTGGTGAACGCCGACGGTGCCTTCGAACAAGGGGTGCGCAAGGTCGAGAACGTCCTGCTGCGCATGCTCACCGAACAGCAGCGCCTGGGCCACCTGGTGGACGACGACATGCTGCTGCGCACCCACGCGCGGATCCTCGAAATGCAGACCAGCGCCCAGCTGACCCTGCGCCACGCCCGCGAGCTGCTGCTGCCATTGCGTGAAGAAGCGCGCCGGCACAACGCCGTAACCCGTGGCGCGGCCCTGGCCCTGTCGGCGATCCGGCGCAAAGGCATCGACGCCGTTCCGCAAGCCGCCATGCCCATGTTCACCCGGCCGCAAAGCACCTTCCTCGGCAGTTCCGGCCAGGTCGAGGCCTATGTGTATGCCCTGGCCCGCTTCGAGCCCAAGCCTGCGCGCTTCCCCAAGGCCCACAAGAGCCACAAGGGCGAAGCGCCGCGAGCACCACGCACGGTCAAGGAAATGCTCGAACGCTGCGAAGATGCCCTGCCCATGCCGGACCTGATGCACTGGCTGCTGGAACAGGAGCCGGACGGCGCGACCGACGAGTTGCTGTACTGGTTCTCCCGTTTATCCCGGGAAAAACGCTTCAAGCGCGAGCGTCTCGAACGCCGCGACTACCACACCCATGAGCACCAGGTCAGCCTGCGCTCCTTCGCCCTGCTCTCGGCACGCGATGACCAGCCTGAGAATTCTGCGAGCACTCCTCATGCATCTTGATCTTTCCGAACTGTCCCAGCTGGCGCCGATTTTTCGCGAGCTGTTCAAGGGCTATCACGTCAGCCGCCGCGACCCGGAGCTGTACGCCCAACTGTCGAACTTCCAGGACCAGTACCGCACGCTGTTCAAGGCCCTGGGCTTTGAGCTGGTGTGCGACACCCGCGGCTTCTATTACTTCGTCCCGGACCTGGCCGCCGCCCAGGTGAACAAGACCGCCCAGCGCCTGGCGCTGTTCACCTTCATCCTCGTGGAACACCTGGCCGACCAGGGCCGCGACCCGATCGCCGTGCTCGACGGCGGCAGCCTGGGCCGCGATGAACTGCCTTCGTTGCTGGAAAAGTACCGCGACCTGTTTATCCAGGCCGAAGTCCAGACCCAGGACGAACTCGAAGAAAAAATCATGCGCCGCATGACCCAACTGGGCTTTGCCAGCGAGGAGCCGGGCATCTACCGCTTCCTGCCGCCGATGCACCGCTTCCTCGATGTCTGCCTCTCGGTTCAGCAGGACCGCGACCTGGCCGCCAGCCTGCACAGCGTGCTGCCGTTGCCGACGCCGGTGCTGATCGACCACGACAGCGACGAAAAACTGCTGGAGACCGACGATCCGCTGGACCTCAGCGAATTTGTCGAAGGTGAAGACAGTGAAGAGGACGCACTGGCCCGGGCCATTGCCGAAGAACAGGAGCTCGACGCATGAGCAAGGAACGCTACGGCATCCGCCGCTTTGCCCTATTGAACACCGCCGGCTACAGCCTGGGCCTGTTCCCGCTGGAAGAGCCGCTGTCGGTCTACGGGGCGAACAACCTGGGTAAATCCGCCTCGATCAACGCCCTGCAGTTCCCGATTCTGGCGCGCATGTCGGACATGAGTTTCGGCAAGTACAGCCTGGAACAATCGCGGCGCTTCTACTTCGCCTCGGACACCAGCTACATCCTGGTGGAAGTGTCCCTGCCCCATGGCCCCCACGTGATCGGCGTGGTCGGGCGTGGCCCGGGCGGTGGTTTCGGTCACCAGTTCTTCGCCTATGCGGGGCAGCTGGACCTGGCCCATTACCAGAAAGACGACACCTGCCTGCGCCAGAAAGAACTGTTCACCAATCTTGAGCGCCAGGGCCTCAAGGCCTATGAGCTCAAGCCTGATGAACTGCGGCGCCTGCTGGTCGGCGGTCACACCTCGATCCCGCTGGACCTGACCCTGATTCCGCTGCGCTCCACCAGCGAGCAGAGCCTGAAGACCTTCCGCGCGCTCTTTATCAACCTGCTGCACATGCGCGAAATCACCGCGGCCAAGCTCAAGCAGCTGTTCCTCGATGCCTTCGAGCACAGCCTGCGTTCCGGCAGCGTCGACTACATCGCCGCCTGCGAAGAAGCCTTCCGCGACGTGCGCCGCATGGAGCAGGACTACAACTGCCTGGTGTCTGCCGGCCCGCTGGTGGAAGCCCTGGCCAACGGCGTGAAGCAGCGCGACCTGCTGCGCGGCAAGCTGCACCGTATTTCGCCGCTGCTGGATTCGCTGCTCGGCACCTGGTCCGACTACGCCAGTGCCCGCAAGGAAGAACTGACGGTCCAGGCCGAGCACTACCGCCACGAACAGGACGCCCTGCAAAACGATCAGCGCGGCGGCACCCAGGAACTGATGCGCCTGGAGCGGGAAATCAGCGGCATCCAACGCTGGCTCGGCGAGTTGTCGGTGCTCAAGCATCGCTTTGCCCTGGTCGATGACGTGAAAGTCCTGGAGCAGCAACTGCTGGCGGCCAAGGATGCCCACGATGAACTGGCCGGCGCCCTGGCCCAATCCCGGCAGTTCTCTGCCGAGGACCTGGAAGAGCGCCTGCGGGACCTGGAAAAACGCCTGAAGTCGGTCAAGCAGCAACTCGATCACGCCGACAACAACAGCTATGCCCGACTGCGCGAAGAGTTTTCGCAGCAGGACGTCGAACGCCTGATGCGCCTGTTCAACAGCGCCCTGTTCAGCCTGCCCCTGGGCGAGCACGGCATTGCGCTGGACGAGAACGGCGAGTGGGTCAAATCCATGGAGCTGATCCTCGACGCCTTCAAGGGCGAGCGTTTCGAAGTGCCGGGGCTGAGCATCGACCTGTCGCACATCGAACCGCCTGCGCTGCAGGCCCTGGCCGACCGCGCCGCCCTGCGCGACCAGAAGGAGCGCCTGGAAAAAGAACTCAAGCAACTCAAGACCCAGCAAGCCGTGGCCGCTGACCGCGCCGCGAGCAAGACCCAGACCGAAGCGCTGTACCAGCAGGTGCTGGACGCGCAAAAAGCCCTGGAAGACTTCCGCCGCGCACAAACCCTGAGTGCCGAGGAGGGCGAGAAACTCGAACAGCTGGCGCAGATGGAAGCCGCCCAGGACGAACTCAAGCGCTCCAGCGACGCCTTCACCGAGCGCGTCCAGCAACTGTCGGCCAAGCTGCAATTGGTTGGACGGCAAATTGCCGATATGGAAGCCAAGCAACGCACCCTCGACGACGCTCTGCGCCGCCGCCAGCTGTTGCCTGCCGATCTGCCGTTTGGCACGCCGTGCATGGACCCGATCGATGACTCGATGGACAACCTGCTGCCCCTGCTCAACGACTATCAGGACAGCTGGCAGGGCTTGCAGCGGGTCGACGGACAGATCGAGGCGCTTTACGCCCAGGTCCGCCTCAAGGGCGTGGCCAAGTTCGACAGCGAAGACGATGTCGAGCGCCGCCTGCAACTGTTGATCAACGCCTATGCCCACCGCACCGACGAAGCCCTGACCCTGGGCAAGGCACGTCGCGCGGCGGTCACCGACATCGCCCGGACCCTGCGCAATATTCGCAGCGACTACGACAGCCTCGAACACCAGTTGGCGCTGTTCAACCGCGAGATCAACAAACGTCAGGTATCCAACCTGCAGAGCTTCCGCATCGTCCTTGCGCCGAACAAGGAAGCGCTGAAGCACATCGATCAGATCATCCACAGTGCCGGTCAGTATGAAGAAGGCGAAACCCTGTCGGTGTTCGACCTGAGCCAGAGTGCCGAGCAGGACAACAAGAACGAAGAGGCCAAGGAGTACCTGGCGCGCCTGGTGGCGGCCAACCATAACCAGTTGGGCCTCAAGGACCTGTTCGAACTGGCGTTCGAGATCACCAAGGTCAATGGCCAACCGGTGATCCACACCGACATCGACGGCGCAGCGTCCAACGGCACCACCATGACCATCAAGGCGCTGACCAACATGTACTTGTTGCTGCACTTGATGGATCGCGACCAGGCCGGACGCGTGCGCTTGCCGTACTACCTCGATGAGGCCGCCGACATCGACGAGAAGAACCAGGCCGCACTGCTGGAAACCAGCCTGCAACTGGGCTTCGTGCCGATCCTGGCCAGCGTCAAACCCCAGGTATCGGCCCATGTCGCCATCGACCTCGAAGGCGGCAGCGGCCCGAACGGTATCTACATCGACGAGGCGGACTGGAAGTTCATCCGCCGTCACGATCAGGTCAAGGCGACCTTGAACGTCGCAGCAGAACCGGAAGCGGAGCTGGACCCGATTTAAATCAGGCCCGCCGCAACAAAAAGGCCGCGATCTTCACAGATCGCGGCCTTTTTTATGGGGACCCGCTGAGCTTATTTACCGAGAGGGATCTTCGGCGCCCAGGTCAGCCATTCGTCTTCGAATTTATCGAACAACGGGAAGGTCTGCTCAGGCCGGGCCGGATTACCCATGCGCTCGCCGTCTGGCGTGGCGAAGGCGATACCGCCCTGGATCAGGGTTTCCAGGGACTCGGTACGCACCGTCGCGCCCTTGAACAAGCCGAAGTCCAGGCCAAAGCCGCTGGTGTTCCAGAAGCGCGTGCCGCCACGAATCAGCGGTGCGTACTTGGGTTCGATCAGCACCCGAATCAGCACTCGATCGGCGGTTTTGCCCAACTCGTAACCGGTGACCTTGCCCACCGCCACTTCGCGATAAGTCACCGGCACCCCGACCTTCAATGAACCGCGGCGCGCAGCGCTGAGCACCAGGCTCAGGCCGTCTTCGGGCGCAGCGGTTTCCGGTGGTTGGGCCAGGGCGATAAAGCTGGTCTGCGCCCCAAGGCTCTTCGCGGCAGGTTGGACTTCGATGTATTGACCGGTAACCAGGGTTTCCAGGTTGGCGGTCTTGATCAGGCCCAACTCGGGCTTGACCACCCAGAACTGGCTGCCAACTCGGGCGATGCGCTCCGGCACCTCGGTGATACGTGCCTTGAGCACCACCGACTGCAAGTCGGCACTCAGGTCGACCTCTTCGATCTTGCCCACATCCAGGCCTTTGAAACGAATCGGAGTTCCGGAGCGCAGGCCATCGGCGCGGTCAACCTTGATGCTGATCAGGGTACCCTTTTGCGCCGCCTCTTCCTGATTGGCAAACAGGCGGAAGCGCGGGATACGTTTCTTCAGGGCCACGTTAGGCCGTGGCGTATCAAAGGCGATGCCGCCCGCCATCAGGCTCTGCAGGGATTCGCTCTTGACCTGGATGCCGCCGGTCAATCCACCGGTCAGGGTGATGCCGCTGACGTTCCAGAAGCGGGTCGAACCGTTGACCAGGTTTTCGTATTCCTTCTCGATGTGCACCCCGATCACCAACTGCTTGCGGGTGCGCGAGAACTGGTAACTCTGTACCGAACCGACCTTGACCTGTTTGTAGAGAATCGGACTGCCGACATCCAGCGAGCCCAGGTTATCGGTGAACAGCACCATGTGCAGGCCGGGGGAGCGCAGGTCCAGCGGCGGCGCCTTGGCTCGGGCCTCGAACTCCCGTTGCGGCGCAGCGCCCTTGTCCCCAGGTCGGATGGCGATGTAGTTGCCTTTCACCAGCGCCTCGAGCCCGGTGATGCCAGCCAGGGAAATCGACGGTTTGACGATCCAGAACTGCGTGCCCTGGACCAGGTAGTCCTCTGCCAGAGGGTCCAGGGTCAACTCTGCGGTGGCGCTGGACAGGTCAGGGTCGACCTTCAAGGTTTTCAAGCTGCCGACCTGGATGCCTTTGTACATCACCGGCGTGCGACCGGCTTGCAGGCCTTCGAAGTCGGACAGTTTGACCTTGACCCGAATCCCGGCCTGGGCCGCGTCGAAATCCTCATACAGACGGAACGGCAGGCTTGGGTCGGTGGGCGGGCTGTCCTTGCGGTTCTCCGGCGTGGCAAACGCAATACCGCCGGCGACGATGCTGGCCAGGGATTCACTGCGCAGTTTCACCCCGGACAGGTTGGCGTCGATGCTGATGCCGCTGGCATTCCAGAAACGCGTGTGTTTGCGCACCAGGTTGGCGTAGGTCGGCTCGATAAAGACTTTGATCTCGACCGTGTTCTGGTCTTCCGACAGCAGGTAGCTTTTGACCTGGCCGACCTGGATCTGTTTGTAGAACACCGGGCTGCCACGGTTCAGCGAGCCCAGCCGCTCGGCCTTGATGGTCAGGTGCAGCCCGGGCTTGAGGTCCGATAGCGGAGGCTCCTGGGCCAGCGCCTTGAACTTGCGCGAAGGCTCGCCTTCACCAGGGCTGACCGCGATGTAGTTACCGGAGACCAGGGTTTCCAGGCCGGTGATCCCGGCCAGGGTCACGCTGGGTTTGACCAGCCAGAAGCGGGTGCCGGTCTTGAGGTACTGCTCGACATCCTTGTTCATCTCAACGGTGGCGATCACCCCTTTGGAGTTGCCCTCGTCGTCCAGGGCCAGGGTCTTGACCTTGCCCACCGGCATGCCTTTGTAGACCACTTCGGTCTTGTTCGCCTGGATGCCCTCGCCGCTTTCAAAGCGGACCTGAACCTCGATGCCGGTCTGGCTGTAGGCACGCCAGCCCAACCAGCCACCGATGATCAACGCAATCAGGGGCAAGACCCAGATGGCCGACCAGTTTGAGGCAGGACGGGTTTTAGCTTTAGGCAAATCACTCATGGTCGTCGTCCGACTCCGTGTTATCCCAGATCAGGCGGGGATCAAAAGTTACTGCGGCGAGCATTGTCAAAATCACCACACTGGCAAATGCGACCGCACCGAGATTGGCCTCGATGCTGGCCAGCCGACCAAAATTCACCACCGCTACCAGGATGGCGATCACAAAAATATCCAACATCGACCAGCGGCCAATGAATTCGATAAAGCGGTACATGATGATGCGCTGGCGTGCCGATAACGGCTGATGGCGCTGCACCGAGAACAGCAACAGGGCGATCCCCACCAACTTGAAAGTGGGCACCAGAATACTGGCGATAAACACCACGGCAGCGATAGGGAACATCCCGTGCTGAACCAGGGTGATGACACCCGACATGATGGTGTCCCCTTCGCCCTGCCCCAGGGTGCTGACCGTCATGATCGGCAGCAGGTTGGCCGGGATATAGAGGATCGCTGCGGTGATCAGCAACGCCCAGGTCCGCATGATGCTATTCGGGCGACGCGAATGAACCAGCGCCCCGCAACGGGTACAGACCTGCTCGTCGGTATCGGGTTCCTGCTTGTTCAATTCATGGCATTCGGTACAGATCAGAATGCCCGCCTCAATCGCCCGCATGAAGATCCTCTCCTGACAACGCCTCCCAGATCTGATGCGGCGACATGACCACTTCCAACCAGACCTGGACCAATAACAAACTGACAAAACACACCAGGCCCAGGCCCACCGAGATGGCGGCCAAGTCGGCCAATTTGACGATCGCGACCAGCACGCCCATCAAATAAACCTCCAACATGCCCCAGTCGCGCAGATGGTGATAAATGCGGTAAAGCAACAAACCGTAACTGCGGCCGATATTCCAGCGGATGCTCAGCAATACCAGCAGTTGGCACAGCAGCTTGAGCAGCGGAATCCCCATGCTGCACAGGAACACCACGACGGCCACACCTTGCATGCCGGTATTGAACAAACCCAGCACACCACTCCAGACCGTATCTTCGGATGTCTGCCCGAGTAGATTGAGCTGCATGATGGGTAAAAAGTTCGCAGGGACGTACAACAACAAGGCGGCAATCACCAATGCCAGGCTGCGCTCTACGACATTATGACGATGGGCATAAAGCTCGTAGCCACAGCGCGGGCACAGGGCTTTTTCACCGTGAGCGAGCTCAGGCTTGCGCATCAAGAGATCACACTCGTGGCAGGCCACCAGGTCGTCCAGCGGTAAATCTGACAACCCGGAGGCGTCAACCGGATCTGGCATAAGGGACTCTGGCTCTAAAAGGGGTAGCCGCTATTCTAGTGTCCTGGCCTGAAAATAACTGTGCAAATTTGTGGCGGGCACAGCGGCAGCTTCAAGTGGATAGCGGCAAGCGGGAGCCGAATGAGGTGCCTGCAAGGTCGTCCCCGAACAGCCAGCACTTTCCTGCGCGCAAAAACAAAACCCCTGATTGCGTTAGCAATCAGGGGTTCTGGAATTTAATCTTGACGATGACCTACTCTCACATGGGGAAACCCCACACTACCATCGGCGATGCATCGTTTCACTGCTGAGTTCGGGATGGGATCAGGTGGTTCCAATGCTCTATGGTCGTCAAGAA
>NZ_JCBCUS010000005.1:0-547596 GCF_059862355.1 Pseudomonas sp. MF09150
CAGATTGAAGGTGCCATCGTCGATCGTATCTGTCTCTTGAAGATCGGCGCTGCGCAGGAAGGGGAAGCTGACAAGCATCTAGAGCACTCCTGGGGCCGGGCCGCTACTCGGACAGTGGCAGGCTGGTGGGATCGAGAGGGAGAACCGACATCGGCTGACCATCAGTAACTCCCTGTCACTGAGTCCTTGGGTTTTAGAGATCTGAGCCTATGCAGGTGTGCAGGACCTTCCATGGCTGAGGGAATCTAGGGCTGAGGTCGAGTGCGGGAATATAAGGAGAGTCTGAAACTCACTTGGGGCGGAGAGAGAGTGCGTTGACAGTGAGGGGAAGCTTCCTGCCATAGGTGCCAGGGCCATATACCGCTGAGCCGTGAAGAGGTTTCGCTTTGTTTTGTAGGGTATTTCCTAGAGAATCCAAAACGCCTTTGAGCACCTTGTACAGCTCATACCGATCCGGCAGTCTCCGTGCGTCGCTGCAAAAACAGCGGCCCGGATGTGGAAGTTCGGGATTGAGTAAGCATGAGTGCTCTTGAGCAAGCGTCGATGCATTTTCATCGACGGCGCTTTATGGCAGTTGTGCGCGGGACACCTTCGGGTGTGCCGGGTTACTCAGTCCCGGTCTTCCACACCCACGCACAGCTGCCACCCCTCATGTGGAAGTGAGCTTGGCAGTCGGACAACTACTGAGTGAGTCACACACATGAAAAAGCTCGTCCCCGATCCACCCCACCAGCAACGCCGTGACCCAGACTTGGATCGCGCCAACACCCACCTGCTCCAATCCCTGAAAAACACCCGACCTCGCCCCTTTGGCCTGCGCGATGCCCAAGGTCATGCGCTGTTCGCCGTGCAACCCGGGGTCAATGCCGAAGACGCGCTGATGCACGTCGCGCTGCTGCTGAAATGCGCCGAAGAGGTGTCCGATGAAATCACCGAACGTGCCAGCGGCATCGAGCGCGGGCTGATCTGGTCCATGGTGCACTCGGTGGAAATGGCCCGGGCGGTGGTGGAAGCATTGCTCGACGGTGCCCGTACCCGCGATTGACGCCGCCTTGTAGCCGCTGCCGAGTTCGCGAGGCTGCGCTGGCCCTGATAGGTGCCGTGCACTTTCAGGCAAATCGCCTGTGTTGCGAAATGGTCAGCGCAGCCTCGTTCCACGGCAGCGGCTACAGGGCCGACACTAGGGGAAGCTGCGCCAGGTGTTACAGGGCGTTGCGCCGAACCACGCTGAGTTCCGGCGTGGCGCTGCGGCGCTGGCTGAGGTAGCGGGTGCAGCTGACGCGCAGGAAGGAGGCAAAGTTCACCACTTCACCGCGGTAGTCCATGACCTCTTCATACAGCTTAGCGATCAGTTGGTTGGTGGTCATGCCGTCCTCCCCGGCGATTTCGCTGAGGATGTCCCAGAACTGGTTTTCCAGGCGCAACGTGGTGACCACACCGCAGATGCGCAGCGAGCGTGAACGGGATTCGTAGAGAATCGGATCGGCTTTGACGTACAGCTCGCACATGCGCAGGGCCCTCCGTTACAGGGTGATTCGGGTGCCCAGCAGGCCGAGGAAGCCCGCCAACCAGCTTGGGTGCGCCGGCCAGGCCGGGGCGGTGACCAGATTGCCCTGAACGTGGCCCTCGGTCACGGGAATATCGATGTACGTACCGCCCGCCAGTCGCACTTCCGGGGCGCAGGCCGGGTACGCACTGCATTCGCGGCCTTCAAGCACACCAGCTGCCGCCAGCAGTTGCGCGCCATGGCACACCGCGGCGATGGGCTTGCCCGCCTGGTCGAATTCCCTGACCAGTTGCAGGACTTTTTCATTCAGCCGCAGGTATTCCGGAGCCCGTCCGCCAGGAATCAGCAGCGCGTCGTAATCGGCAGCCTGCACCTTGGCAAAATCGAAGTTCAAGGCAAACAGGTGACCCGGCTTCTCGCTATAGGTCTGGTCGCCCTCGAAATCATGGATCGCGGTGCGTACGGTCTGGCCGGCGTTTTTGTCCGGACACACGGCATGCACGGTATGCCCCACCATCAGTAGCGCCTGAAACGGCACCATCACTTCGTAGTCTTCGACGTAATCGCCGACCAGAATCAGGATCTTTTTAGCGGCCATGGGATGACTCCTTTTACAGAAACACGTGGGCAGAAAGAGTATTCAAGGTAGTCCTAATCTGCCGGCCCAGGTAATACGCGGGTACTACACGAGCAGCGGCAAGCTTCAAGCTTGTAGCTTGCCGCTGCCCCACCAACTGTACCTCCAAGTCTGTGCCCAGCTGTAACAGCGCCGCTTGGCGGCTTTATGGCTAGATACGCCCTGCCCTCCTCTTGATCTGGTTGCCCTTATGTCTTCCCGCGAAAACACCGGCATGGCCCTCGGCTTGCTGGGTGTCATCATTTTCAGCCTGACCCTGCCCTTTACCCGCATCGTGGTGCTGGAGATCCACCCGCTGCTCAATGGCCTGGGGCGGGCGCTGGTCGCGGCGATTCCGGCGGCGTTGCTGTTGCTGTGGCGGCGGGAGAAGTGGCCGACCTGGCGTCAGATCAAAGGCCTGAGTTTGGTGATCCTCGGGGTGATTCTGGGTTTTCCGGTGTTGTCGGCCTGGGCCATGCAGACCCTGCCCGCGTCCCACGGCGCACTGGTCAATGGCTTGCAACCGTTGTGCGTGGCGCTGTATGCGGCGTGGCTGTCCCATGAGCGGCCGTCGAAAGCCTTCTGGGCCTGCGCCGCCCTGGGCAGCGCGCTGGTGCTGGGGTATGCGTTGATCAGCGGCGCCGGGAGCATTCAGGCCGGCGATGTGTTGATGCTGGGGGCGATTGCCGTCGGCGGCCTGGGTTATGCCGAGGGCGGCCGCCTGGCCAAGGAGATGGGTGGCTGGCAGGTGATCTGCTGGGCCCTGGTGCTGTCAACGCCCCTGCTGATTGGCCCGGTGTGGTACCTCGCGATGCAGCATCAAGGGGCGATTTCCAGCCGCACCTGGTGGGCCTTTGGCTATGTATCGCTGTTTTCGCAGTTCTTTGGTTTCTTCGCCTGGTACGCCGGGTTGGCCATGGGCGGCATTGCCCGGGTCAGTCAGATCCAGCTGTTGCAGATCTTTTTCACCATCGCCTTTTCCGCGCTGTTTTTTGGCGAGCACATCGAACCGATCACCTGGGTGTTCGCAGTGGGCGTGATTCTGACCGTGATGCTCGGGCGCAAGACCAGCGTACGCCCGGCGCAACCCGCGCCGGCCCGGGCCCTGTAACCCCACACCATCCTGTAGCTGCTGCCGCCAGGTTGCGCTGGCCAACATAGACGCCGCGTTGGGTTACAGGTACCCATCCGCCTTGAGCAGGGTTTCCAGGCAGTGTTCGCTGATGTGGTAGAAGGCTTTGAGCTCTTCGATTTTCAACAGCAACTGGGCCGGGTCTGCGGGTTCGGCGCGTTTGACGGCGAGGATCATTTTGTTTTTGTTGGTGTGTTCCAGGGAGATGAATTCGAAGACTTTGGTTTCATAACCACAGGCCTCGAGGAACAGTGCGCGCAGGCTGTCGGTGACCATTTCTGCCTGCTGGCCCAGGTGCAGGCCGTATTGCAGCATCGGTTTGAGCAGCGCCGGGCTCTGGATCTGCAGGCGGATCTGTTTGTGGCAGCACGGCGAGCACATGATGATCGCCGCGCCGGAGCGGATCCCGGTGTGGATCGCGTAGTCGGTGGCGATATCGCAGGCATGCAGGGCAATCATCACGTCCAGCTCGCTGGGGGCCACACTGCGCACGTCGCCACACTTGAACACCAGCCCCGGATGCTCCAGGCGCGCGGCGGCGGTGTTGCACAGGGTGACCATGTCCTCACGCAGCTCGACCCCGGTGACTTCACCCTGGGCCTGCAAGGTATTGCGCAGGTAATCGTGGATGGCAAAGGTCAGGTAGCCCTTGCCGGAACCGAAGTCCGCCACACGCACCGGCTGCGCGAGATTGATCGGCGACGTGGCCAGGGCGTGGCTGAAGACTTCGATGAACTTGTTGATCTGCTTCCACTTGCGCGACATCGCCGGGATCAGCTCGTGCTGCTTGTTGGTCACCCCAAGATCAGCGAGAAACGGCCGGTTGAGGTCGAGAAAGCGATTCTTCTCGCGGTTGTGCTCGGCCGACGGCACTTCACGCTGCTGCTGGGGCTTGCCCTTGAACAGCGAACTCTTGCCCTTTTTGCTGTATTCCAGCTGCACTTCATCGGTCAGGGTCAGCAGGTGCGCGTTCTTGAACGAGGCCGGCAGCCACTCGCCAATTAACGCCGCGCCCTCCTCCAGGGAGAAGTTCTTGGTGATGTCCCGGGTCTTGTAGCGGTAGACGAAGGACAGGCACGGCTGCTCCTTGACCGTCAGTTGCTTGATGATGATGCGCTGCAAATCCGCTTCGTCGCCCACGTACTTGGCCAGCACCAGTTTGATAAAGGCGTTCTGCGCCAGGCTGGTGTCCAGCAAGGCCAGAAACTGGGCATGGTGATCCGGCGCCGGACGGGTGGAGGTTGCAGTGACAGACATGGGGGACGGTGCCTCGGGCGATACGCGCGGTGATTCAAAAGTGGCGGGTATTTTAGGGGGGATGGCCCGTCGGGGCACGGAGTTATTGACCCAGCGGTGTTTTTTCCGCGAGCCGGGGCGCGATCAGGGCAGGCAATCGAGCCGCGCCCCCGCTGGTTATCGGTTGCCGAACGCTCGGCGCAACGGGCGACAAGGAATCGCCCGGCGCCTGGCAACCTGAGGCTTAAAGCGCCTTTTGAGCGCCTGATGCGGGGTGAAAATAAGGGGTGGGTTCCAGCTCCCACTCATTGTCCCAATCCACCAGCCGTTGCTGATACGCACTGAAACCCTCATGAAAAAGCTGGGCCACAATGTGCAGGGCAAGGCGTTCGGCGGCGGCGGAAATCGCCGGGATATCCGAGGCAATCGAACCAAAGCTCAGGCTCGCGGCGTGGTTGAGCAGGTGCACCCGGTTCAGTTCGGAAGCACCGTCGGCCAGTCCGCGCTCTTGCAGTTCAAACCCCGCCCCCAACCACGGAAACAGGCCCAGGTGCGGCCGTTCGGAACCGGCAGTCGGTTCAAAGCGATCGCGCCACAGGGCCACGCGCCCGGCCACCTGGTCAAACAGCGGTTCACGGGCCAGGTCGACGCGAAAGCCGGTCCCGGCAATCAGGAAGTCCGCGTGATCGGTGCGCTCGGCCAAGGTCAGTTGCACCTGCCCGGCCACCTCGGACACGGCCTCGAACCGCGAGTCGAAATTAAGGGTAAAGCGCTCGCCCCCAGCCGCCAGGGTTCGCAGCACGGTCTCATGGGGCGGTGGCGGCGGCGTGTCGTCGAGGTAGGCCGAGACCGCCCACTTCTCCTGCGCGGCCAGCCCGTGCCAGCCCTCGATAAAGCCCGGATAAATATAGCCCCGGGCCTTGTTGATCTGCGGCAAATAACTGCGCCGGGCATACAGGGTGACCTGCGCCGCGCCGTGCTCCAGCGCTGTCGCGGCGTTGTCCCAGGCCGAGGAACCGGCACCGATCACCGCCACGCGACGCCCGGCCAGGGCGGCAAAGTCGATCGGGTCGCAGCTGTGGGCCGCGCGGGTTGGAAACAACCCCGGATCGATAAATCCAGGCAGGCTCGCGCCCCCCGTCCCCGAGCGCCCGGTGGCGATCACCAGGCGCCGGGCAATCAGGCTGCGCCCGTCTTCGTGCTGCAGGGTGACGGTCTGCGGCCCCACCGAAAAACGTCGGATCACCGCGTTGTGTTCGATCGGCAGGTCAAAGGCCTCGGCGATCCATTCGAGGTAGTCCTGCCACACCGCATTGGGAATCTTGTACAGCGCCTCCCAGGCCTCGGCGCTGTAGGTCGCTTCGTACCAGGCGCGGAAGGTCAGCGCACGGATCCCGAAACTCAGCCCCGGCAGGTCTTTGGGCGAGCGCAGGGTCGGCATCCGCGCATAGGTGGTCCAGGGCCCGCTGCGGCCAGGCGGCTGGCTGTCGAACAGGCGGATGTTGTGCACGCCCTTGAGGATCAGGGCCACGGCGGCGGCAATGCCAAACATGCCCGCGCCGATAATCGCGACATCGGGCAGGTCGAGTCCGTCAGGGCCCTTGCCCGCGGCCGTCCAGGCCGCACTGGGCAATTTCAGATAGGCCAGTTCTTCACGCAGGCGGCTCGTGGCCAGGGCGTTGGACGTTGTGTGCGTCATGGGTGGTAATGACCTCCGAGGTAAGCGTCGACAATGCGTGGATCGGCGGCAATCTGCGCGGCCGGTCCTTCAAGCGTGATATGGCCGCCGTCCAGTACCGCCGCATAGTCGGCGACCCGCAACGCGGCCTTGGCATTCTGTTCCACCAGCAACACGGTGAGGCCGGTGGAGCGGATGTGCTGGATCAACCGAAAAATCTCCCCCACCACTTTAGGTGCCAGCCCCAATGAGGGCTCGTCCATCAGCAGAATCCGCGGCCGGCGCATCAATGCCCGGCCGATGCACAGCATCTGCTGCTCGCCGCCGGACAACGAGCCGGCCAGTTGGTGAAAGCGCTCGCCGATCACCGGAAACAGATCCAGCACCGATTCAGCCTCACGCATGCCATAAGGCCCACCGCCCACCAGCAGGTTTTCGCGCACGGTCATGTTGGAGAAAATCTGCCGCCCTTCCGGCGTCTGCAGAATCCCCTGCTGCACCCGTTTGTGGCTGGGCAGGCGGTTGATGTCCTGCCCATCGAACAGGATCTTGCCGACGCTGGCCTGGTAGATCCCGGAAATCGCGCGCATCAGTGTGGTCTTGCCCGCCCCGTTGGCCCCGAGTACGGCAATGATGCTGCGCTCGGGCACGGCCAGGCTGATGCCGTGCAGAATGTCGTGGGTGCCCAGGTTGATCTTCAAGCCCTGGATGTCGAGGATGTTCATTCCCAATCAGTCCCCAGATAGGATTCCAGGACCGCCGCGTCGCAGCGGATGGCCGCCGGCGGTCCATCGGCGATCTTTCTGCCGGAGGCGAGCACCAGAATCCGCTGACAGATCGACATCACCAGGTTCATGTCGTGCTCCACCAGCATCACGCTGAGCCCGCTGCCGTGCAGGCGCTGGATACAGGCCGCAAGCTCGGCGGTTTCGGTGTCGTTGAGCCCGGCTGCCGGCTCATCCAGGATCAACAGCTCAGGCTGCATCGCCAGGGCCCGGGCAATTTCCAGGTACTTGCGCTGGCCGTAGGAGAGATTGGCCGCCAGCTGGTTCGCCAGGTGCTGCAACCCCACCGACTCCAACGCCTGCCAGCTCTGCTCCGAGATCCGTCGGCGACGCTCGCCGCGGCCGAAAATGGTTTCGACCAGGCCCTGGCCGATCATCCCTGTGGCGCCGACCGAGACATTGTCGAACACGGTCATGTTGGGGAAGATCCGCAGGTTCTGGAACGTGCGCGACAAACCGAGCCGAGCGACCACATGGGGTGGCTTGCCGGTCACATCGCGGCCAGCGAAATGCACCGTGCCGGCACTGACCGGGACGAACCCGGTGATCAGGTTGAACAGGGTGGTCTTGCCGGCCCCGTTGGGGCCGATCAGCCCCAGCAACTCGCCCTTGGCCACATGCCCCGAGACGTTATCGATAGCGGTAAGCCCGCCGAATCGGCGAGTCAGTCCGTTGAATTCAAGGAGCATTATTTCCAGCCCACCTTTTTGCCCGCATCGGTTTTCCAGGCGCCGCCCAACAGTCCGCGCGCCAGGCTGATCGCCGGCACTTCACCGCACAGGCCCTTGGGCAGGAACAGGATGGAGAGGAACATGACGCTGCCGACAATGATGTTGCGCAAGTCGCCAAAGCCGCGCAGCGCTTCCGGCAGCAGGACCAGCAGCAGCGCGCCGATGATTGCCCCCGGCAGGCTACCCAGGCCGCCCACCACCACCATGGCCAGGATCAGGATGGTTTCCGAGAATTTGAAATCGTTTGGCGAGATATAGCCCGTGGTGTAGGCCCAGAGCGCGCCGGCAATCCCGGCAAAGAACGCCGCCACCGTGAACACCTGGGTCTTGAGCCGCACCGCATCGATGCCCATGGCCGCCGCGCATTGATCGTCTTCGCGCAGGGCACGCAGCGCGTTGCCGTAATAGGAGTAACTGAGGCGGTAGATGGCCCACACCGACAGCGAAACCGTCACCGCCACCACGTAATAGATGCCGGTGTTGTCGGTGATCTCCCAGCCAAACAGGTCCATGGGGGCAAACAGCGTGACCCCGTTCGGGCCGCCGGTGACCGGGACCCAGTTCATCAGGATGATGTTGATCATCTGCCCGATGGCCAGGGTCGCCACCGCAAAATAGATACTGACCAGGCGCATGGTGGGCAGCGCCACCAGCAGGGCGATCAACGCCGAGCCCAGGCCCGCCAGGGGCAGCGCCAACCAGAACGGCACGTGGTAGGCCACACCGGCCAGCGCCGCCAGGTAGGCGCCGACCCCGTAGAACGCCGCTTGCCCAAGGTGCAGCAGCCCGGTCACTCCCGACACCAGGTGCAGGGACGAGGCCAGCAGGATGAAGATCAACGCCAGGCTGGCGAGCTGGTAGTAATAGCCGCCACCGTGAGCGTGCAGAGCCAGGGGCACGGCAACGAATACCAGCACCACCAGCGCGGCGATCACGGCGGCGGGAACAAAGCGCTCAGACACGTTCGCGCCCTCCGCCGAACAGGCCCCGGGGAAAGAAAATCAGGGTCAGGATCAGGAACAGGTACGGCACCATGTCCGCCCACGCCGAGGGCATGAAGGTGGTGGCCATACTTTCTGAAACGCCGAGAATCAACGCGCAGATCACCGCGCCGGGGATCGACACCAGGCCGCCCATGACCATCGCCACGAATGCCTTGATGCCCGGGGCAAAACCCATCGAAGGAAACACCGAACCGTAATAGAGCCCCACCAGCAATCCGGCCACCGCGCCCATCAACGAACCCAGGACAAAGGTCGAGACGATGGTGCGGTCGACATTGATCCCACTGTATTTGGCACCCAGGGGGTTATTGGACACCGCGCGGATCGACAGGCCGATCCGGGTCTTTTTCAGCAGCAGTTGCAAGCCGATCAACATGCTGGCCGATACCGCGAAGATCACCACATCGCCACTGACGATGGTGATGCTGCCCAGGACAATCGGCGTATTGAGCATGTAGTTGAAGGGGACGGGCTGCATCTGCGAGCCCATGACCAGCTCCAGGCCCTCGCGCACGATGATCGACAGCGCCAGGGACGACATCAGCGTCGACTCGCGCATGGCCCTGGACTTCAGCGAGGCCTCGTCGGAAAAACGCCGGAACGGCTTGAACGCCAGCCGCTCCAGGCCGAACCCGAGCGCCGCGCCCACCGCGGCCACCAACAGCACCACGCCGGCCAGGGGCGGGGCGTAGGCACCGATGACGAACAGCCCGGCCACGGCGCCAATGGTGTAGACCTCGGAATGAGCGAAGTTCACCGCGTTCAGCACACCAAAGATCAGGGTGAAGCCAATAGCGACCAGCGCGTAGGTCATGCCTTGCGACAGGCCGATCACCAGTTGCTGGAAATAGTAGGAATCGATCACGGGAAACGCCTCGAACAGGTACGGCTTTATCGCCGACGCAGACACCTGCGCCGGCTCCTGGGTGTTTCCACACAGTTGAATGCAAGAATGCCGGCGACCGATCAGTGCGCCGAGGGCTCGAATTTGCCGTTCACGACTTCAACCTTGACCAGGGACTTGTGCGGCTCGCGGTCAGCATCAAAGGTGGTGGAACCGGTGACCCCGGGAAAGTCCTTGGTCTCTGCCAGCGCTTGGCGCACCTTGTCGCGCGTGGCGTCAGGGTAGGTCCGCGCCACGGCGGCTAGCATGATGTTGGTGGCGTCGTAGGCCTGGGCCGGGAATTGTCCGGGCTCCTCGCCGTTGCGCACGGCCTTCCACGCGGTCACGAAGTGGCGCACGTTTTCCGCGTCCACGGTTGGCAGGAAGGTCGAGGTCAGGCGCAAGCCATCGGCGTCTTTACCCGCCAGCTTGATCAGTTGCTCGTTGTAGGCCGCCGAACTGGAGAACACCGGGGCCTTGACCCCCAGTTGGTGCAGTTGCTTGAGAAACTGCGCCGCGTCCTCGTAGAAAATGGCGCCGTAGATGGCGTCGGGGTGCACCCGGTCGACCTTGGTGATCAGCGAACGAAAATCGGGAATGCCACGGTTGAAGTACTCGGAAAAGACCACCTCGATCCCGTTTTCCTTGGCCTTTTTCTCAAATGCCTGCACTGCTGACTGACCCCAGTCGGTCTGCTCGCCAATCACCGCGACCTTCTTGAAACCCTGGGACGCGATCCAGTCGGCGTTGAACGGCCCCTCCTGATCCTGGTTGGTGATGTTGCGAAATTGCCACTTGGAGATTTTCGTGTAGTCGGGATGGGAAGCGGTCTGGGACAGTTGCGACAGACCGGCACGCTTGTACACCTGCGCCGAGGCCATCGACACCGTCGAGGTGAAATCCCCCAGGACCCCGACAATGCTCGGGTCGTCGGCGAACTTGCGGGCAATCGACACGGCCTCCTTGGCATCGGACCGCGAGTCTTCGAACACGATTTCAACTGGCACCGGGATCCGACCCGACGCGTTGAACTCCTTGAGGGCGATTTCAGCGGCGGCCTTGAAGTCCTGCCCGTATTGGGCGGTGTTGCCGGTCAATGGCAATTGATAGCCGATGCGCACGCTCGGCTGCGCTGCATGGGCCATGCTCGCCCCGGCCAACGCCAGCGTCAGGAGCGCCAGGCTCGATACGGCTTTTTTACGAATATTCATTAATCCCCCAAACCCTTAAGTTAAAAAACCGTCACAGACCGCAAACAGCAAGCACACAGCCACCTGGCCGCCATTGAAGAAACACTAAGTTCCCCGGCAGCTACCCGATACAAACACGTGACTAATCGACCTCGGCACACTCACTGCGAAGTTGCGCCGCCCTGGGCAACTTCAATAATAAGAAGACCGATCTGCAAGACACCCACTCCGAACTCGATGATTAATTCCCGGCTGCTCCCTCCCTATCTTTAACCGATACGGACAACTCGGGTTCGAGTAGCGACAACCAGGAAAGGCCGCCGCGCAATGGAGGGATCCAGCGGCGGCAACCGCTCAACGACGCCCTGCGGAGCACAGGATAACGACTACACTTATTCCGCTCTAATATTATTTTTTACTTTTATATTCAATTATCGAATAAGAAAAGATGTGTTTCCTGCTTGTTACAACACAGAAAAAAGTCGGCAGATATAGGTTTTAATCCAGGCCATGCCGGATGGTGGTATTCAAATGTGGGAAGAAGTGCCTGAACTCGGGGACTACTATTTTTACTACTTTAGTCGTAATTAACGGCATTACACCGGCCTGAAAAGCATTGCACTTTTATCAGCCTGGCAACCGGCAATAGCCCGCCTGGCAGGAACTATTGCCGTTTAATCAATGCTTACTGCAAACAGCCCCCGCCTACTACTTTCGAACCATAAACCACCGACAACCGATTCAACCCAGCACCACCAGGCGATTGGGCAGCTCATTACGCACCTGGGTCACCGGCACGTGGACCTTGAGCAATTCGCCGCAAGCGTCGATGCAGTTGATAAAGCCTTGCAAGGTCTGGCCCTGCTTCACCTGCTGAGTGAAGGCTGCCACCAGCGGCGCCCAGGTCTGGTCAGGCAGGCGCCGGGAGATTCCTTCATCCACCAGGATCTCCACGTAGCGCTCAGCCTCGCAGACGAAAATCAGCACCCCGGTGCTGCCCACGGTGTGGTGCAGGTTCTGCTCGAGAAATTGCCGGCGGGCCAGGTTCGACGCGCGCCAGTGGCGGACCGAGCGCGGGATCAGGCGGGTGGTGACCTTGGGAATGCGAAACACCAGGCACAGCACAATAAAGGTCGCCCATTGCGTCAGCAGCAAGGTGTAGGTGCCCATCCAGCCGAACAGGTGGATGACCCCGGGCACGATCAGCGCCAACAGGCTGGCCCAGAGCAGCGGAATATAGGCGTAATCATCAGCGCGGGCGGCGAGCACGGTCACCAGCTCGGCGTCGGTCTGCTGCTCGACCCGGGCAATCGCCTCGGCGACCTGCCGTTGTTCGTATTCACTCAGTAATGCCATGTCGTCCAATACTCGCTGATTATTGTTGGTTACCAACCGCCCGACGCGCCACCGCCGCCAAAGCTGCCGCCCCCGCCACTGAAACCGCCGCCGCTTGAGCCGCCACCCGAACCGCCGCTGAACCCGCCGCTGCTTGAGCCGCCGCTGGAACCTCCTCGGCCACCGCCGCTGGGCAAGATCCCGAGGAACTGCAAAACCATCAGCGCGAGGATAAACAGCATCACCAGGAAGATGAAAAAGAACGAGTGCCGCTCGACAAAATCCTTGTCACTGACGCCGTCATCGGAGCCCGAGTCATAGGCCGTGCTCGCCTGCTCCAGCGGCGTGCCGCCCAGCACCAGCAACATGGCGGCTACACCGTCCTTGATGCCTTTGCTGAAGTCGCCGGCCTTGAACGCGGGCGTGATCACCTGGTTGATGATCACCGAGGCCTGCGCGTCCGTCAGCCGGTCCTCCAGGCCGTAGCCCACCTCGATGCGCAGCTTGCGTTCGTCGCGGGCCACGATCAGCAGCGCGCCGTTGTTCTTGTCCTTCTGGCCGATGCCCCAATGGCGCCCCAGCAAGTAGCCAAAGTCCTCGATCCGGGCGCCCTGCAGGTTGGGCACAGTCACCACCACCAACTGCTCGCGGGTGGCCTGTTCGTGGGCTTGCAGCTCCTGGGTCAGGAACGCTCGAACCGCCGGCTCGATCAGTTGCGCGTCGTCCACCACCCGACCGCTCAACTCCGGGAACTTCAGCTCGGCCCGGGCCGTCACCGCCAGCACCCAGAGCAACAGCACCAGGCTCACTTTAATTGCTCGCATCAGCACCTCGTCCTTTCGTGATCGCCGTTACCAACTGCCGGACGCTCCGCCACCGCCAAAACTGCCGCCGCCGGAGCGCAGGCTGTCGCCGCTGTCGCTGGAACCTGCCGAACCGCTTGAGCCCTCATAGCTGCCCGTACTGGCAGAAGCGCTGTCACGGCTGCTGCTGTTCGAAGAACGCCTGGAGACGCCCGGTTGATACTTGCCCCGGACAAACTCGATATCCACCACCTGACGCAACAACAGAAACAGCAACCCGAGGACCACCGCCAGCAAGCCAAACAGGAAAAAATCCTCGCGGCGCTCGCTCTTGAGCTGCTCCTGGTAGGTTTCGACCCTTGCCATCGCTGGCCGACCCAAGGTGTCCAGAATAGCCTGGGTCCCGTTGATGATCCCCTGGGCGAACTCGCCCCGGGCAAAGTCCTGACCCATGCCGGCAATAATCTGCGAAGCCAGGGCATCGGTCAGCAGGCCCTCAAGCCCGTAGCCCACCTCGATGCGCATCTTGCGCTCGGCGCGGGCGACGATCAGCAGCACGCCATTGTTCAGGCCCCGCTGGCCAAGGCCCCAATGCCGCCCCAGTTGCACGCCGAACGCTTCAATGCTATTGCCGCGCAGGCTGTCGAGGGTGACCACCACCACTTGGTCGCCGGTGCGCTGTTCATGGGCCGCGAGCAACGGCGTCAGGTAGCGGATGCTGGTGGAGCCGAGCATGCCTGCGCCATCCACCACCCGCCCGCTCAACTCGGGAAACAGGCTTTCCAGGGGCGCAGGCGTTTCATCCCGTGGCGCCGGCTCGGGCACCGGTTCAGGAGCGGCCTTGCGCAAATACAGCCCCGGTTTTTTGGCCGGGGCCTCAGGTTCGGCAGCGATTGCCCCACTGGTCAGCAGCGCCAGCGCCAGCAGCACACCGTGCAGCACGCGCGGCAAGCGGCCCATCAGAATTTGACTTGCGGTGCTTTGTCGGCGTCGGGGCTGGTGGCCTCGAAGGTTTCACGAATCGGCAGGTCGCTGTACATCATGCTGTGCCACAGGCGGCCGGGGAATGTACGGATCTCGGTGTTGTACTTCTGCACCGCCAGGATGAAGTCGCGACGGGCCACGGCAATGCGGTTTTCCGTGCCTTCGAGCTGGGATTGCAGGGCCAGGAAGTTCTGGTTGGCCTTGAGATCCGGGTAGCGCTCGGAGACCACCATCAGCCGGCTGAGTGCACCGCTCAACTGATCCTGGGCCTGCTGGAATTGCTTGAGTTTTTCCGGGTTGTCCAGGGTCGAGGCATCGACCTGGATCGAGGTCGCCTTGGATCGCGCCTCGATCACCGCGGTCAGGGTGTCTTCCTCGTGCTTGGCGTAACCCTTGACGGTCTCCACCAGGTTGGGAATCAGGTCGGCGCGACGCTGGTACTGGTTCTGCACCTGGCCCCAGTCGGCTTTTACCTGCTCGTCGAGGGTCGGAATGTTGTTGATGCCGCAGCCACTGAGCAGGCTGGAGAGCAGCAACAAGACGGCGACGGGCCAGGTCGAACGCAGGCGTTGGGTGATGTTCATGGGTGGGGCTCCTTGCACAACCTGATTGAGATGAAGCTTTTGCCCGGTTTCACACATCCTGTGGGCAAAAACTGCCTGCGCCACTGGAATGCATCGGGCTGATGGGCTAAAAGATGCCCAGCGCAAAAAAGAGTTCAGAAGTGTGCGGTATTTATCCGAACAACAATAGGCGCTCCCTAAATTTCGGCTGTTCGACCCGTCTCACCGGTGTCGGCTTTAGCCCTTGAGAACAATATTCATGAAGAAGCTGTGTTTGCTGGGCCTGTTGATCAGCCTGGCCAGTCACCCCGTATTGGCCGCGACCTCGGTGGCCACCGTGCAAAACCAGCCGGCCCAGGGCGCGGCCTTGCAAGACAAGGACGCCTTTGTCGCCAACCTGCTGCAGCAAATGACCCTCGACGAAAAGATCGGCCAGTTGCGCCTGATCAGCATCGGCCCGGAAATGCCCCGCGAGCTGATCCGCAAGGAAATCGCCGCCGGCCGCATCGGCGGCACGTTCAACTCCATCACCCGCCCGGAAAACCGGCCGATGCAGGACGCAGCCATGCGCAGCCGGCTGAAGATCCCGATGTTCTTCGCCTATGACGTGATCCACGGCCACCGGACCATCTTCCCCATCAGCCTGGCCCTGGCCTCGAGCTGGGACATGGAGGCCATTGGCCTGTCCGGGCGCATTGCCGCCCAGGAAGCCAGCGCCGACAGCCTGGACATCACCTTCGCACCGATGGTCGATATCTCCCGCGACCCGCGCTGGGGCCGGACTTCCGAAGGCTTCGGCGAAGACACCTACCTGGTCTCGCGCATTGCCAAGGTGATGGTCAAGGCCTACCAGGGCGTGAGCCCGAACGCCGCCGACAGCATCATGGCCAGCGTCAAGCACTTCGCCCTGTACGGCGCGGTGGAAGGTGGGCGCGACTACAACATCGTCGACATGAGCCCGGTCAAGATGTACCAGGACTACCTGCCGCCGTACCGTGCCGCGATCGACGCGGGGGCCGGTGGGGTGATGGTCGCGCTGAACTCGATCAACGGCGTGCCGGCCACTTCCAACATGTGGCTGATGCAGGACCTGTTGCGCAAGGAATGGGGCTTCAAGGGCCTGGCGGTCAGCGACCACGGCGCGATCATCGAACTGATCCGCCACGGCGTGGCCAAGGACGGACGTGAAGCCGCGAAGCTGGCGATCAAGGCCGGCATCGACATGAGCATGAATGACTCGCTGTATGGCAAGGAACTGCCGGGGCTGCTCAAGTCCGGGGAAATCGCCCAGAGCGATATCGACAACGCGGTGCGCGAGGTACTCGGTGCCAAGTACGACATGGGCCTGTTCAAGGACCCGTACCTGCGCATCGGCAAGGCCGAGGATGACCCGGCCGACACCAATGCCGAAAGCCGCCTGCACCGCAGCGAAGCCCGTGATGTGGCTCGCCGCAGCCTGGTGCTGCTGAAGAACCGCAACGAAACCCTGCCCCTGGCCAAGACCGCAAAAATCGCCCTGGTCGGCCCGCTGGCCAAGGCGCCGATCGACATGATGGGCAGCTGGGCCGCCGCTGGCGTGCCGGCACAATCGGTGACCCTGTTCGACGGCATGAGCCGCGCCCTGGGCGACAAGGCGACCCTGACCTACGCTCGCGGCTCGAACATCACCGCCGACAAGAAGGTGGTCGACTACCTCAACTTCCTCAACTTCGACGCACCGGAAGTGGTGGACGATCCACGCTCGGCGCAACAGATGATCGACGAAGCGGTGAAAGCCGCCCAGGCCTCGGACGTGGTCGTAGCCGCCGTGGGCGAGTCGCGGGGCATGTCCCACGAATCGTCGAGCCGCACCGACCTGCACATTCCGGCCAGCCAGCGTGAGCTGATCAAGGCCCTCAAGGCCACCGGCAAACCCCTGGTGCTGGTGCTGATGAACGGCCGTCCGCTGTCGTTGCTGGATGAAAACGAACAGGCCGACGCGATCCTGGAAACCTGGTTCAGCGGCACCGAAGGCGGCAATGCGATTGCCGACGTGCTATTCGGCGACTACAACCCGTCGGGCAAGCTGCCGATCACCTTCCCGCGCTCGGTCGGACAGATCCCGACCTACTACAACCACCTGACCATCGGCCGGCCGTTTACCCCAGGCAAGCCGGGCAACTACACCTCGCAGTATTTCGATGACACCACCGGGCCGCTGTTCCCGTTCGGCTATGGCCTGAGCTACACCAGCTTCAGCCTGTCGGACATGGCCTTGTCCTCCACCACCCTGAACAAGAGCGGCAAGCTCGACGCCAGCGTGACGGTGAAAAACAACGGCAAGCGCGACGGTGAGACCGTGGTGCAGCTGTATATCCAGGACGTGGCGGGATCGATGATCCGGCCGATCAAGGAACTGAAGAACTTCCAGAAAATCATGCTCAAGGCCGGTGAAGAGAAAGCCATTCACTTCACCATCACCGAGGACGACCTGAAGTTCTACAACGCCCAACTCAAGTACGCGGCCGAACCGGGTGACTTCAACGTGCAGATCGGCCTGGACTCACAGGACGTCAAACAACAGAGCTTCGAACTGCTCTGACTCTGTAGCCGCTGCCGCCAGGCTCGGGCCGCGTTCGGACGCTGGCCCGAAAGGGCGCCGCGATAATCCGGAGTGGGCACCGTGTTATTCGCAGGCAACGTGCTCAACTCCGACGATTGAGCATATTGACCACCAGCCGGTCGACCCAGCCCCAGATGCGTTGCTTGATACGGCGCCATAGCGGTCGCTGCTTCCAGGCTTCGAGGCTGACTTCCTGGCTCTGGGCAAAGTCGGCCTCGAAACTCGCGGTCACCGCCCCGGTCAGTGGCGGGTCCAGAGCCTCGAGGTTGGCTTCCAGGTTGAAGCGCAGGTTCCAGTGGTCGAAGTTGCAGGAACCAATGCTCACCCAGTCATCCACCAGCACCATCTTCAGGTGCAGGAAACACGGCTGATACTCGAAAATCTTCACCCCCGCCTTGAGCAACCTCGGGTAGTAGCGATGCCCGGCGTAGCGCACCGAAGGGTGATCAGTCCGTGGCCCGGTGAGCAGCAGCCGCACATCGACCCCCCGCGCCGCCGCCCGCCGCAACGAACGGCGCACCGACCAGGTCGGCAGGAAATACGGAGTCGCCAGCCAGATCCGCCGCTGGCCGCTGTTCAGGGCACGAATCAACGAATGCAAAATATCCCGATGCTGACGGGCATCGGCGTAGGCCACCCGGCCCATGCCCTCGCCCTGCGCCGGGACTTTCGGCAAGCGCTGCAAACCGAAGTTCGCGGCGGGTTTCCAGGCCGTGCGGTGGGGGTTGGCGAGCCACTGTCGATCGAACAGGATCTGCCAGTCGAGCACCAACGGGCCGACGATCTCGACCATGACTTCATGCCACTCGCTGTGGTCGGCCTCCGGGTCCCAGAACTCATCGGTGACCCCGGTGCCGCCCACCACTGCCAGGGACTGGTCGACCAGCAGCAGCTTGCGGTGATCGCGATACAGGTTGCGACCACCCCGGCGCCAGCTCAGGCGATTGTAGAAACGCAACTCAACCCCGGCCCCGGTCAGGCGCTGACGCAAGCGCAGGGTAAAGGCCAGGCTGCCGTAGTCATCGAACAGGCAGCGCACCCGTACCCCACGTTCGGCGGCGTGCACCAGGGCCTGGACCATGGCTTCGGCGCAGGCCCCCGCTTCCACCAGGTACAGCTCCAGCTCGACCTGCTCGGTGGCACGATCGATGGCCGCCAGCATCCGCGGAAAGAAACGCGGGCCGTCGATCAGCAACTCGAAACGGTTGCCTTCACGCCAGGGAAACACCGCGCCGACCATGTCAGCGCGCCGTGAAGATCAGTACCGCACCCACCGGTACCGACAAACTGATGGCCGACAAGCCCGCGGCCTTGCGCAAGGTTTCGACGCCCGGCGCCAGCTTGAAGTCTTCGGCATCGAGCACCAGCGGCTCCAGGGTCACCACCTGAAACCGCCGATCATCCAGGCGCGTCGCCAGCAACTCGGCGTTGTAGGTGTGCTGCTGGCCATGCAAGTCGACGGTCACCGGCAGCAGCAGCTCGATCTGCGCCCCGGGCGCCAGGTCCTTGATCGGTTGCAGATTGAGCTGGGCGCTGATCGCCGCTTCGGGGTAGGCCTTGATCTCGAACAGCTCTTTGCGCACGCGCTCGTCGCGCAGCGGGATGGCGCTGTTGACCGACTCCAGCTCGACCTGCAACTGGGCCTTGCCCTGTTCATCGACCTTGCCGTGCAGCACGAGAAAGCGCTGCACCTCGGCAATACTGGAGTTCTTGGTGCTGACGAACGACAGGCGGGAAGACTCGTTATCCAGGTACCAGTCGGCATGGGCCGGCACGGCCGCGCACGCCATTAGCAGCAAGGCCAGGGCTTTGGGGAAGGACGGGTTGAACATAAACACTCATGGGCAGATAAACCTGAGCCGAACCTTAGCCTGCTTGAATGGCCTTGCAAACAGCAGAATGCTTCCCGTGCCCTGGCAGCGAGCATTGATGCGCAAACGCAGACCCAAGCGGCTTCTTTTCGAACAGACCGGCAGCCCTCCAGGGCACACACTTACCGGCGCTCAGGCCAATACCCGTTGCACATCGTCAACGGTGGCCGCGAGGCTGGCCATGTGCAAGCTCAACACCCGCTCCACCGGTGCCTGATCCATCGGCCAATGCAGGGCCATACTGCCCACCAGCCGACCTTCGGCCCAAATCGGAAGCGCCACCGCGCGAATCAGGAATGGCAGGCGCACCGGGTACTCCCAATAACCTTCGGTACGCTGGCCAAACCCCTGGTGCTGCGACTGCTCGCAGGCCTGGTACTGATCTTCCAGGGGCACTTGCTCGCGGGCAGCAAGGCGTTCGACTTGCTGCGGCTCCAGTGCGGCCAGGCAGGCCTTGCCCATGGCCGAATGAAACAGGCTCGAATAATGCCCGACGATCTGACAGTTGTTCGGGTAGCGCTTGCGCAACACCGTCGGAATCGAGCTTTCCATGACCTCCAGCCGCTCGCCGTCAAAACACGACAGGTCAGTCACCAGGCCGGTGCGCTCGCTCAGCTCCTGCAACCAGGGCGCGGCCTGCTCCACCATGTGCCGCTTGAAACGCAGCTGGCTGTCACCAAACAGGCGCTTGGCGCTCAGTCGGTAACGCCGGTCGCTGAGCCCACGATAGATCCAGCCTTGCTCCTGCAAGGTCAACAACATGCGCGAAGCGGTGGCCTTGGGCAACCCGGTCAGGTAGTGCAGCTCTTCAAGCCCCAGGGCCTGATGCAGCCCCAGCAGTTCGAGGATCGCCAAGGCGCGCTCGACCGAACGTACGCTACCGCTTTCTACCTTGCTGGCCATGTTCGGACCTCCCTGGAACCTGATAGGTAAGCCATTGATGCAGCAAGATGCGGGCCCACCGAGCGGCGTGGGCCGTGCGCTGCGGTTACAGCAGATTGCCAGGCCGGCGACGCTGGACCCAGCGGGTCAGTTGTTCATGGGCGAACGCCAGTTGCAGCACCGCACGATCAGCCTGGGCCGGGCCAATGATCTGCATGCCCATGGGCAACCCGGTCGAATTGAAGCCCACCGGCACGCTGATGCTCGGCAAGCCGGCCAGGGTCGGGCCGATCACCACCTCCATCCAACGGTGGTAAGTGTCCATGGACTGCCCCCCGACGACGCTCGGCCATGGCTGGCATGCATCGAAAGGGAACACTTGGGCCGAGGGCAGCAATAGAAAATCGTAACGCTCGAACAAATGGCTCAAGGCCCGGTACCAGTCACTGCGGGTCTGCGAGGCCTGGTAAACCTCAGCCCCGCTCAAGGCCATGGCACCTTCGATCTCCCATTGCGCCTCAGGCTTGAGCCGCTCGCGCTTCGCCGGGTCGGCATACAACGCCCCGATCGAACCCTGGACCAACCAATGGCGATGCACCAGCCAGCACTGCCAAAGCTGCGCCATGGAAAAAGCCGGCTGGCAGGCCTCGACCTCGCACCCCAGCTCGGCAAAATCCGCCAAGGCCGTTTCACACAGACCCAGGACGCCATCGTCCATGGCCAGATACCCCTGGTAGTCACCCAGCCAACCCAGGCGCACGCCGTCGAAATCACGAGTCAACGGCTGACTGAACACACTGGCGTCTTCCTTGAGCGACAGCGGTACCCGTGGGTCGAACCCGGCCTGGGTACCGAGCAAGCGGGCGAGATCAGACACACTGCGCGCCATCGGTCCCTCGGTGGACAGTTGCTGCACGAACAGCTCCGGCGCCGGGCCGTGGGGGACCCGACCGTGGGACGGGCGCAGGCCGAAGACATTATTGAAGGCCGCCGGGTTGCGCAGCGAACCCATCATGTCGCTGCCATCGGCCACCGGCAGCATGCGCATGGCCAGGGCCACCGCCGCCCCGCCGCTGCTGCCGCCGGCACTGAGTGTCGGGTCGTAGGCGTTGCCGGTGGTGCCGAACAGCGGGTTGTAGGTGTGCGAACCCAAACCGAATTCCGGCACGTTGCTCTTGCCCACCAACAGCGCCCCGCTCGCCCGTACCCGTTCGACACTGATGGCGTCATGGGCAGGAATCTGCTCGGCGAACAGCGGCGAACCCAGGCTGGTGCGCAGCCCAGCGGTCGCCGCCAGGTCCTTGATCGCCTGGGGCATGCCGTGCATCCAGCCCAGGGATTGGCCCCGAGCCAACTGCCGATCGCGCTGATCGGCTTCAGCCAGCAGCACCTGCGGCTCACGCAAGGACACCAGGGCATTGACCTGCGGGTTGAAGCGTTCGATCTGTGCCAGATAGGCCAGCATCACCTCGCGACAGGAAACCTGCCGGGCATGAATCGCCTGCGACAGCGCCAGGGCGTCCAGCTCGACGATCGGGTTGTGCCAGGGTCCAGGGTGCTCTGTGGTCTTGATCAAGGTTCGACTCCATAGGTCATTACGCCGGGTTTCTTTACCCTGGGGGTTTCCTGCAGGCAATAGGTGCCCAACAAGGTCAGCAGGCAGGCGAACAGCACATAGAAAGCCGGCGCCACCGGCGTGCCCAGGACCTTGCTGAGCCAGGTCACGATCAACGGCGCAAACCCGCCAAAGACCATGACCGCCACGTTATAGGCCACCGATACGCCCGTGGACCGCACCTCCACCGGAAACTGCTCGGCTAGGGCGGTCGGCGCCGGTCCGAAAAACCCGCCAATCGCGGTGCACAGCAGCACCTGCATCACCAGCAAGCGCTCGATCGACGGCGCCGCGGCCACCCACACATACAACGGATACACCATGACAAAAAACGCCAGGCTGAAGGCCAGCAATACCGGGCGCCGACCAAGGCGGTCCGACAGGGCACCGGACAGCGGAATCACCACGGTCATCAGCGCCACCGCCAGCATCTGCACCAGCAGCACCTGGTCCAGCGGCAAGCCGAGGTTCTTGTGGGCAAAGGTCGGCATGTTGACCAGCACCACATAGAAGGACACGGTCGAGCCACAGCACAAGCCCATGGATACCAGGATGCTGCGCCGATGATCACGCACTACCTGCATCAGGGTCGGCCCTTTGCCGCGCACTTGCCTGCGCGCCTCGATAAAGGCTTGCGGCTCGTCCATGTGCTTGCGGATCCACAAACCCACCGGGCCGATCAGCAGGCCGATCAGGAACGGCAGGCGCCAGCCCCAGAGGTCGAGTACCTCGGGCGAGAACAAACGGGTCACCAGCGCCACCATCGCCGCGCCACCGAACACCGCGAGGCATTGCCCCACCAGTTGCCATGAACCGTACAGGCCCTTGCGATGCGCCGGCGCACTCTCCACCAGAAACGCCGTGGCGCTGGCATATTCGCCGCCGGTGGCAAACCCCTGGAGCATGCGCGCGACCACGATCAACAGCGGCGCCCCCATGCCGATGGCGGCGTAGTTGGGCGCAAAGGCGATCAGGGCAATGGACACGGTCATCAACAGGATGATCAGTTGCATCGCCGCCTTGCGCCCCTTGCGATCCGAATAGATGCCCAGGAGGATGCCGCCCACCGGGCGCATGAAGAAGCCGACACCGAAGGTCGCCAGGGCCATCAGCAGCGAGGCGTACTCATCTTCGGCGGGGAAAAACTGGCGGGCGATGATGCTGGCCAGAAAGCCGTAAACGATAAAGTCGTACCATTCCAGGGCGTTGCCGATCACGGCGGCAACCACCTGCCGGGTACGGGAAACGCTGACTGTCGAAGTGCTCATCGGGACGTTCCTTCAATGCTCGTGGGTCATGCAACCCAATCGGGAAGTGCCGGGCACTGGCAGGCACCCGGTTCAGCGGCAGAAGAAAGGAAAAGCTCAGGCCGGCTTGAGCCAGCTCTCGGCCAACGCACCCCAGTAGGCAGCGCCCGTGAGCAGGATGTCGTCGTTGAAGTCATAGCCAGGGTTGTGGACCATCGGCCGCGCCAGGCCGTTGCCGATAAACAGGTAGCTGCCGGGGCAGCGTTGCAGCATCCAGGCGAAGTCTTCGCTGCCCATCAGTTTCGGCGTATTGCCATCGACCGCCTGCTCCCCCAGCAACGCCACACCGACCTGGCGGGCGAACTCGGTTTCCGCCGGGCTGTTGACCAGCACCGGATACGCCGGCCGGTGGTCGATGCTGGCGGTGCAGCCATAACTCTGTGCCTGGCTGCGGATGATGGCCCTGACCCGTTCGAGCATCAGCTCGCGCACCGGAGCATTCAGCGCGCGCAGGCTCAGGCGCAGCAGCGCCTGTTGCGGGATGACGTTGGCGGCTTCACCGGCCTGCAATGCCCCTACGGTCACCACGGCCGCCTCCTGGGCATCGATATTGCGTGCCACCACCGTCTGCAACGCCATGACCATGCTCGCCGCCGCCACCAACGGGTCCACCGCCAGGTGCGGCATGGAGCCGTGGCCGCCAACGCCTTCAATGGTCACGGTAAGCAGGTCCTGGGACGCCATCATCGGCCCCGTGCGAAAACCCAGGTGCCCGGACGGCAGCCCTGGCATGTTGTGCAGGCCGAACAGCGCATCACAGGGGAAACGCTCCAGCAAACCATCGGCCAGCATGGCCTCGGCCCCGCCCTGGCCTTCTTCGGCCGGCTGGAAAATCAGGGTCAGGGTGCCGTCGAAACGGCGGGTAGCTGCCAGGTAACGTGCAGCACCGAGCAACATCGCCGTGTGCCCGTCATGGCCACAGGCATGCATGCAACCCTGGTGCTGGCTGCTGTAGCCGAGCCCGGTGTTTTCGATGATCGGCAAGGCGTCCATGTCGGCCCGCAGGCCCAGCCGACCGGGGCCATTGCCATTGCGCAGCACGCCGACCACGCCGGTATGGCCAACGCCGGTGTGAACCTCGAACCCCCACTCTTCCAGGAAGCGCGCCACCAGCGCGGCGGTGCGCTGCTCTTCAAAGCCCAGTTCAGGGTGGGCGTGAATATCCTGGCGAATGGCGTGCAACTCACTGGCGACGTCATTGAGCCAGGCCAGGATGTGCGGGTGTCGGGTCATGCTGGGTCTCCTTGGGTCGGGTGTGTTCCCGTTCTTTTTCGGAGCGCTTCACGGCGTAGCAAGGCGTGATCACGGCTCTGCGTCAGATAACCGCGAGCCGGATCAGAGGACAATCAAATGTGGTTCCACTGGGTGGAACAGGCTTGGGTGGGGTGGTTCAGGGAGCCAGCCGGCATCCCTCGCGCTCGCCGATCCAGGCCGCGCTGTGGCTGCGTCCCAGGCCACTGGCCGTGACCCGGCGGTGCTCCGGCTCATCGACAAATTGGCTCAGGGGCAAGTATTGCCGCACGTAACCCAGGCAATAATCGGCCGGGTTCTGCATCACATAACGACAGGAGCAGTACTCCTTGGCGCTGTAGGCGCCGAGGATGTCCGGGAATGCCCGCAGCGCCAGCCGTTCATGCCAGACCCAGGCCAGCAGCGCCGCCAGCAGCAACAGCAGCAGGCTGGAAACAGGTCGGCGCCGAACCCATGAACGGCTCATGGGCGCCCCTGCCGTCCGAATGCCAGCAGGGCCCGCTTCAGCAGTTCGTTGTGCCGGTAGCTGCCATCGCGATCGTCGGCGTAGCGCACGATGACCAGGTTTTCACTGGGCACTATGTACAGCGCCTGGCCCCAGTGCCCCAGGGCGGCAAAGGTGTCGCTCGGCGCATCGGGCCAGGGTGGCGCGGCGCCTTGCACGGCGCGGTTGAGCCACCAGTGGGCGCCCGGCACCGCCTCGTCCTGGTGGGCCTGGTAGCCGCTGAAGGGCGTGCGACAGAATTCGACCCAGGCCTTGGGCAGCAACTGGCGCTCGCCCCAACGCCCGTCGCGCTGCATCAACAGGCCGATGCGCGCCAGGTCGCGGGCGCGCAGGTAGGCATAGGAGGAGCCGACGAACGTCCCGGCAGCATCGGTTTCCCACACCGCCTGCCTGATTCCCAGGGGGTCGAACAACGCGGTCCAGGGGTAATCGGCATAGGCGGGCGCGCCGAGCATGTTCTGCAAGGCCGCAGACAGCAGGTTGCTGTCGCCGCTGGAATAACGGAAAGCCTGCCCTGGCGCGCTGAAGGCGGCATGGCCTGCGGCGAAGGCCGCCATATCCTGATGGCCGCGGGTGTAGAGCATGGCCACCACCGAGGAGTTGAGTGGAGCGTATTCATAGTCCTCCTGCCAATCCAGGCCCGAGGCCCAATGCAGCAGGTCGGCCATGCTGATCTGCGGGTGTTGTTGCAGGGCGGGATAGAAGCTCGCGGCCTTGTCCTCCAGCTGAAAGCGCCCTTGGCCATAAGCCACGCCCAGCATCACCGCGAGCAGGCTCTTGCTGATGGACCAGGTCAGGTGCGGGGTGTTGGCGGTGGTCGGCCCGGCGTAACGTTCGTAGATGAGCTGGCCATCGCGGATCACCAGCAGGGCGTCGGTGCGAATACCGGCACGGGTCGTGTCATCCCGCGGCACGAAGGCATAGGCCTCCAGCGCATCGAGTGCCGTGCCACTGGCTGCCGGACCCTGGCTCCATTGCTCGCCGGGCCAGTGTTCGGCGCGCACCGGCACAGTGACCAGCAAGAGCAAGGTGAGCAACAGGGTCGAGCCTTTGAACATTGCAGAAAACCCGGGGCCGGAAACCTGCACAGCCTAGCCCCGGCAGATGACAGTTTCAGCAGCGCCTCAAGCCGACAGCGGCGCCAAGCCGGCCAAGGCCTTGGCCAGGCGTTTGGCCCGGGCGCCGCCGGCGATCTCAAGCACGGATTGGTCGCGGGACCACCACTGTGCCCACTCCTGGGGGCCTTCGGCAAAGGCCTGCTGGATCTGCGCCTTGAGCCCATCGAACTGAGCGAACAACCCGCCCAGCAGAATATGTGTGCTGCTGGCCGAGGGATTTTGCCGGCTGGCTTCGGCACACCCGGCGAGCAGGGCCAGGAGTTGCAATTGCAGAGCCTGCGGCCATTGGCTGTCCTGGCCGACGCCATACAGCCAGGCGCCCAGGGCGCTGAGGACATAAATGTCCTCCAGGCTGCGAAAGGGTTTGACGTAGGCATCCCAGCCATCGCCGGCCAGCCGTTCGCAGAGCGCGTGTTCGAGGTGCAGGCGACCGTGGCTGATGTCGGGCATCAGCGGCAGGGGTGGGAGCTTTTCCACGCTGACCCCAGGCTCGCCGGCGTAGACCACCGCCAGGCTCAGGCGCGGATCTTCGCCGGGTGCTTCGCTACGCGCGGCAATCAGCAGCCAGTCGGCGGCATCGCCTGCGGTGACGAAATCCTTGCGCCCGCTCAGGCGCAGATCCGCCAGCCGGGTCTGCATGTCCGCCGCGCGCAGGCTGCGCTGCTCGGTGGCGCACAAGGCGCCCAGGCTCGGCGGCGCACTGGGCCAGAGCACACGCAACGCGGCTTGGTAACCCACCAGAAACGCCAGCCCCGGGCTGCTCATCAAGCGCCCGCCGCGCAGCGCCAGGTCGAACGGGGTGACCGGGCCCAGGTGCTCCAGCAGCGCGGCGTAACCCTCCGCCAGGTCCGGGTTGGCCGGCAGTCGTTCGCGGCAGTTGAGCAGGTCTGGCCAAGGCATGGGGGGGCTCCTTCTGGGCTGTCATATAAGCATCACCAAAGCTTAATGGCGATGACACCGGGGCTACATAGCCTGACTTTGCACAACAAAGTCGATCGGCTGCAACCCAAGGCGGGTCAGCGGCCCGCACGGAGATTCACAATGACTCAGATCGCCCGCATCAGCGACACCGGCAGTGAACGCCGCCTGCAAGCCGAACGTCTGGTCGGCGCCCACGCCCTGCAAGAAGCCCAGGCGCTGCGCTTCACCGTCTTCAGCGGCGAGTTCAACGCCAAGCTCAAGGGCGCGGAATTGGGTCTGGACATGGATGACTATGACGTCCACTGCAGCCATATCGGTGTGCGTGACCTGAACACCGGGCGCCTGGTCGCCACCACTCGCCTGCTCGACCACCAGGCCGCCAGCAGCCTGGGGCGCTTTTACAGCGAAGAGGAATTCAGCCTGCACGGGCTGGTGCATCTAAAGGGCCCGATCCTGGAAATCGGTCGCACCTGTGTCGACCCGGCCTACCGCAACGGCGGCACCATTGCCGTGCTCTGGGGCGAGTTGGCCGAAGTGCTCAACCAGGGCGGCTACAGCTACCTGATGGGCTGCGCCAGCATCCCGATGCAGGACGGCGGCGTGCAGGCCCACGCCATCATGCAACGCCTGCGCGAGCGCTACCTGTGCACCGAACACCTGCGTGCCGAACCGAAAAAACCGCTGCCGAGCCTCGATATCCCGTCCAACGTGATCGCTGAAATGCCGCCGCTGCTCAAGGCCTACATGCGCCTGGGCGCGAAGATCTGCGGCGAGCCGTGCTGGGATGAAGACTTCCAGGTCGCCGACGTGTTTATCCTGCTCAAGCGCGACGAGTTGTGCCCCCGCTACGCCCGGCACTTCAAGGCGGCCGTGTAATGAGCCGGCTACGGGTCTACGGGCGGATTGCCCGGGTGCTGCTGGTGGTCGCGCTGGGCTTGAGCATGGCCACCGTGTTTGGCCTGTTCGAACGCCTGGGCGTGGCCAATTCCATGGTGCGGCGCCAGCGCTGGTCGCGCTTCTTCATGGCCCGCCTGAGCAACGCCCTGCCCTTTGAAATCACGGTACATGGCGAGGTGCCGCGGCAGCCGATGCTGTGGGTCAGCAACCACGTGTCCTGGACTGATATCCCGTTGCTTGGCGCGCTGAACCCGTTGTCATTCCTGTCCAAGGCCGAAGTGCGGACCTGGCCGGTGGCGGGCTGGCTCGCGGCCAAGGCCGGCAGCCTGTTTATCCGCCGTGGCGCGGGCGACAGCCAGTTGATCCGCAAGCAGATGACCCGGCACCTGCAGCAGCAACATCCGCTGTTGATGTTCCCTGAAGGCACCACCACCGATGGCCGTGGCCTGCGCACCTTTCACGGGCGTTTGCTGGCCAGTGCCATCGACGCCGACGTGGCGCTGCAGCCGGTGGCCATTCGTTACCTGCGTGACGGGCAAATTGACTCTCTGGCACCGTTTATCGGCGATGACGATCTGCTCTCGCACCTGATGCGCCTGTTTGCCAACGACCAGGGCCAGGTCGAAATCCACCTGCTCAAACCCATTGCCTGTCGCGGCCAGGAACGCGCGGCGCTGGCCTTCCAGGCGCAGCAGGCGGTGCAGAAGGCGCTGTTTGGCGAGGTGCCCAAGGGCGTTGAGGTTGGGCGCGGCGAGGAATGGGTGGCGGCCTGAGGAATTGGTTTTTAGCGCGCCAACCCAGTGCATCGCCAGCAAGCGCCTTCGTCACAGGACGCTTCCTGGGAAGCCGGCAGGTCAGCCGGTTTCCCTGAGGCGTTCTTGGGCAAACAGCTGCAACTGCGGGTAGAACTGCCGAAAATCCTCGCTCAATGGCTGATACAGCCGCTCCAGTTCGCCCATCGCCTGCGCCAGCTCCTCCGGGCGTGACAAGCGACGCGAAATCCCTCGCAGCACTTGCTCCAGCACCTCGAACTCCCGATAGGAACCCAGCCAGTCATGGGCCGCCATATGCGGCGCGATCTGCGCCAGGCGTCCCGGCAGTTGCGGTTCACTGGCCAACACCCGGTACACGTCCGAGGTGAACAGCGCCAGCGGCTGCGTGGCGTACAGAGCCCAGTCGCGCGCCAGGCAGTGATCGAAAAAGACGTCGATGACAATGCCGGCATAGCGCCTGCGGGTCAGGGAAAAACGCGACAGCGCAGCGCCCACCAGTGGGTGGCTGTCGGTGTAAGTATCGATGCTGCGATGCAACGCAATCGCGGCTTCGATCTCCGGGTTGAACTGGCCTTGCAGCCGACCTTTGACGAAGTCGCCGTACAGACTGCCGAGCAATTGACCGGGGCGCTGGCCGCCGAGGTGCAGATGTGCGAGATAATTCATGGGCGCAGCTTAGCACCGCGCGACACGCATCGTTATAACCCGATATACCGATAAAGAATGATTTAAGACCAAAATCATATTGGTATATCGCGAAATACCGATTTAAAGTTCGCTTCATCGCGATATAACGTTTTACCCAAACCGAGCACTGCCATGCCTATCGATCTCGACGAAATAATAAAAGCCCTGGCGCACCCAGTACGGCGAGAAATTCTTCACTGGCTCAAAGACCCGACTGTCGAATTCCCTGATCAGAGCCACAGCAATGAACACGGCGTATGCGCCGGGCAGATCGATCAACGCTGCGGCCTGTCGCAGTCGACCGTCTCTGCCCACCTCGCCACCTTGCAACGAGCTGGACTGATCAGCAGCCGCAAAGTCGGCCAATGGCATTTCTTCAAACGCAATGAGGAAAACATTCAGCTGTTCCTCAAACAAATGAGCCAAGAGCTCTGATCTGACAAGGACCCACAATGCCCCTCTCGCTACTTATCCTGGCCCTGAGCGCCTTCGCCATCGGCACCACCGAGTTCGTCATCATGGGTTTGCTGCCCGATGTGGCGAACGACCTCGGTGTGTCGATCCCGGGCGCCGGCTGGCTGGTGACCGGTTACGCCTTGGGCGTGGCCATCGGTGCGCCCTTCATGGCACTGGCCACCGCCAAGCTGCCGCGCAAGGCTGCCCTGGTAGCCCTGATGGGCATTTTCATTGTCGGCAACCTGCTGTGTGCGCTGGCCAGTGACTACAACGTGCTGATGTTCGCCCGAGTGGTCACCGCCCTCTGCCACGGCGCCTTCTTTGGTATCGGTTCGGTGGTTGCCGCCGGCCTGGTGCCCGCCAACAAGCGCGCATCGGCCGTGGCCCTGATGTTCACCGGCCTGACCCTGGCCAACGTCCTCGGTGTTCCACTGGGCACGGCACTGGGCCAGGAAGCCGGCTGGCGCTCGACGTTCTGGGCCGTGACCGTGATCGGTGTCGTTGCCCTGATCGGCCTGATCCGCTTTCTGCCGGCCAAGCGCGACGAGGAAAAACTCGACATGCGCTCGGAACTGGCCGCCCTCAAGGGCGCCGGGATCTGGTTGTCACTGAGCATGACCGCGCTGTTCGCCGCGTCCATGTTCACCCTCTTCACCTATGTCGCGCCGCTGCTGGGCGACGTCACCGGGGTGTCGCCCAAGGGCGTGACCTGGACCCTGCTGCTGATAGGCCTGGGCCTGACCGTGGGCAACATCATTGGCGGCAAGCTGGCGGATAAACGCCTGGCGGCCACCCTGATCGGCGTGTTTATCAGCATGGCCGTGGTCTCCACCGTCCTGAGCTGGACCAGCGTCGCGCTGATCCCGACCGAGATCACCCTGTTCCTCTGGGCCACCGCCTCGTTCGCCGCCGTACCGGCACTGCAAATCAACGTGGTGACCTTCGGCAAGGCCGCGCCAAACCTGGTGTCGACCCTCAATATCGGCGCCTTCAACATCGGCAACGCCCTCGGCGCCTGGGTCGGCGGCAGCGTGATCGCCCATGGTTTCGGCCTGACCAGCGTTCCTCTGGCCGCAGCAGCCCTGGCGGTACTGGCGCTGCTGGTGACCCTGATTACTTTTCGCCAGGGCGGCAATGCCGATCTGGCCCCAGCGACCAACTGATACGTTTATTTAAGAAGGGTGTATTTCATGACAACTATTTTTGACCCGATCAAACTCGGCGACCTCGAACTGGCCAACCGCATCATCATGGCGCCCTTGACCCGCTGCCGCGCCGATGAAGGCCGAGTGCCCAACGCGCTGATGGCCGAGTACTACGTACAACGTGCTTCCGCGGGCCTGATCCTCAGCGAAGCCACATCCGTGACACCCATGGGCGTCGGCTACCCGGACACCCCGGGCATCTGGTCCAACGACCAGGTTCGCGGCTGGAGCAACGTGACCAAGGCGGTCCACGGCGCGGGCGGCAAAATCTTCCTGCAACTGTGGCATGTCGGGCGCATTTCCCACCCGTCCTACCTGAACGGCGAGGCGCCAGTGGCACCGAGCGCCATTCAGGCTAAAGGTCACGTCAGCCTGGTGCGTCCGCTGGCCGACTACCCGACTCCGCGCGCCCTGGAAATCGCTGAAATCGCCGACATCGTCGACGCCTACCGCGTGGGTGCGGAAAACGCCAAGGCCGCCGGTTTCGACGGTGTGGAAGTCCACGGCGCCAACGGCTACCTGCTCGACCAATTCCTGCAAAGCAGCACCAACCAGCGTACCGACCATTACGGCGGTTCCCTGGAAAACCGTGCGCGCCTGCTGCTGGAAGTGACTGATGCGGTCATCGAAGTCTGGGGCCCGGGCCGGGTTGGCGTGCACCTCGCACCCCGTGCCGACTCTCACGACATGGGTGATGACAACCTCAGCGAAACCTTCACCTACGTCGCCCGTGAGCTGGGCAAGCGCGGCATTGCCTTTATCTGCTCGCGGGAAAAAGAAGGCGCCGACAGCCTCGGCCCACAATTGAAAGCCGCATTCGGTGGCCCGTACATCGCCAACGAACGTTTCACCAAAGACAGCGCCAACGCTTGGCTGGCTGCCGGCAAGGCCGATGCCGTGGCCTTCGGTGTGCCATTTATCGCCAACCCGGACCTTCCCGCCCGCCTGAAAGCCGATGCACCGTTGAACGAGCCGCATCCGGAAACCTTCTACGGTAAAGGCCCGGTCGGCTACATCGACTACCCGACCTTGTAAGCACAGCGCTAAAAACAAAGCCCCGACTCGTGAGGCCGGGGCTTTTTCATTACCTGTTCAACAGGATCCTGGGTTGCCTATCGAGGCTGGCAGCATGCAGATCAGGGCTATCCATTTGATCGGCTGCTCGGTGCCCTTGAACAATGAGGGTTCACACTCGTTCACACACCCGACACAAAATCCCTACAAAATACGTAGCCCGCTATCTATAAAGAAAGGGCCGGTGCGTATATAAAAGCACCCCATCGAAATAAGGCGAGCACCAGAATGATCTATGCTCGCCTTAACTGTTGACACAAGCGGTGGCAATTACGCATTTTGTCTTAAGTGCGCAAGCTGGGGCTCAGACGCAGCATATCCAGCCCGATGTCGGTCCAGCGCTCAGCCTGCTTATCAAGCTCGAAGCTGTCCGGGGCCAGAAGCCACTGATAAAGGATGCCGTCGATATAGGCGTGCATGCTGATGGCAGCGCGGGCAGTGTCGAGATTCGACGGCAGCTGTCCACGGTTCACTGCATTGCGCAACGTCAATTCGATACGCACGTTGCAGTCAATACTGGCAGCCCGGCGCTGATGGCGCAGGTCGCACATTTCATCGGTGAACTCGCACTTATGAAACAGAATTTCGTTGATTCGCCGAGTCTTTGGATCCAGAGCGACCTGATGGAACAGATGAATCAGCAGCTTGCGCATGCAGCCCAGCGGGTCGAGCTCTTCCTCGCTTTCACTGGCCCTGGCCAGTTCTTCCAGCGGCTCGCGCAAGGTATCCAGCATGGCCTGCACCAGATCCGCCTTATTGCTGAAATGCCAGTAGATCGCGCCACGAGTCACCCCTGCCAAGGTGGCAATGTCCGCCAATGTCGTACGGGCGACTCCGCGTTCATAGAAAGCCTTTTCTGCTGCCTCAAGTATTTGCTTGCGCGTTTCTTGAGCTTCCTCTTTGGTACGACGGGCCATGGCAGCAAAACCTCAATCAGGATGGCTCGGGGCGCACGAGGCCTTAATCCGAGCTTAATTACGGACGGCGATTGTTATGTGTTTATCGTCCGCCAACTCATGTTTTGTATTAAACCGGGTACGCGACCCGCTGTTTACAAACAACCATGAATGTAAGTATATTCCATAGCAAGCTACTTATCCACTCAGCGCACTTTTTTGACCCTTCCACCTTTCGAGTGCGCGTCTTGCGCGCCTGACCCGAGGATTTTCATGCAATTCAAGCCAGCTGTTACCGCTCTGGTCACTGCCGTCGCCCTGGCATCGCTGCTCAGCGGATGTAAAAAGGAAGAGGCGGCCCCTCCCCAACAGGCCCCTCAGGTCGGCGTAGTCACCCTGAAAACCCAACCCTTCACCCTGACTTCGGAACTCCCGGGGCGGACCACCGCCTACCGCATCGCCGAAGTGCGACCGCAGGTCAACGGCATCATCCTCAAGCGTCTGTTCAAAGAAGGCGGGGATGTCAAAGAAGGCCAGCAGCTGTACCAGATCGACCCGTCGGTCTATGAGGCGACGCTGAAAAGCGCTCAGGCCAACCTGCAATCGACCAAGTCGATCTCCGACCGCTACAAGCAACTGGTCGACGAACAGGCCGTAAGCCGCCAGGAATACGACACTGCCGTAGCCAACCGCCTGCAATCGGAAGCCACGCTGCAAAGCGCGCAGATCAACCTGCGCTACACCAAGGTGCTTGCGCCACTGACCGGCCGTGTCGGTCGCTCCTCGGTCACCGAAGGCGCGCTGGTCAGCAATGGCCAGGCCGACGCCATGGCCGTGATCCAGCAGCTCGATCCGATCTACGTCGACGTCACCCAGTCCTCCGTGGAGCTGCTGGAACTGCGCCGCGAGCTGGAAAGCGGTCGCCTGCAAAAGGCCGGCGACAACTCGGCCAAGGTCAAGCTGACCCTGGAAGACGGCAGCCAGTACCAACAGGACGGCAAACTTGAGTTTTCCGAAGTCTCGGTCGACGAAACCACCGGCTCCGTGACCCTGCGCGCCGTGTTCCCCAACCCTAATCACACCCTGTTGCCAGGCATGTTCGTGCACGCGCAATTGCAGGCCGGGATCAACGCTGCGGCCATTCTTGCCCCGCAACAAGGCGTGACCCGTGACCTCAAAGGCACGCCAACCGCCCTGGTGGTCGGCCCGGACAACAAGGTCGAACTGCGTCAGCTCAAGGCCAGTCGCACCGTCGGCAGCCAATGGCTGGTGGAAGACGGCTTGAAAGCCGGCGATCGACTGATTACCGAAGGCCTGCAGTTCGTCAAGCCAGGCATTGAAGTCAAGGCGACCGAAGCGACCAATGTTCCGGCGACCAACCCGGCCCCTGCACAGGCAACAGACAAAGCTGCAGGCGGCAAAGGGGAGTAAACCATGTCGAAATTTTTCATCGACCGTCCGATTTTCGCCTGGGTAATTGCCCTGGTGATCATGCTGGTCGGGGCTCTATCGATCCTCAAGTTGCCGATAAACCAGTATCCAAGCATCGCGCCACCGGCGATCGCTATCTCCGTGACCTACCCAGGCGCTTCTGCACAAACCGTGCAGGACACCGTGGTTCAGGTCATCGAGCAGCAGCTCAACGGTATCGATAACCTGCGTTATGTGTCCTCGGAAAGTAACTCCGACGGCAGCATGACCATCACCGCGACCTTCGAACAAGGCACCAACTCCGATACCGCTCAGGTCCAGGTCCAGAACAAACTGAACCTGGCCACCCCGTTGCTGCCACAAGAAGTGCAGCAACAGGGCATCCGGGTAACCAAGGCAGTGAAGAACTTCCTGCTGGTTATCGGTGTGGTTTCCGAAGACGGCAGCATGTCCAAGGACGACCTGTCCAACTACATCGTGTCCAACATGCAGGACCCGGTGTCGCGGACCGCAGGTGTCGGCGACTTCCAGGTGTTCGGTGCACAGTACGCCATGCGTATCTGGCTCGACCCGGCCAAGCTCAACAACTACAGCCTGACCCCCGTGGACGTGAAAACCGCCGTTGCGGCGCAGAACGTCCAGGTGTCGTCCGGCCAGATCGGTGGTTTGCCGGCGCTGCCTGGCCAGCAACTGAACGCCACGATCATCGGCAAGACCCGCCTGCAGACTGCCGAGCAGTTCAAGGCGATCCTGTTGAAGGTCAACAAGGACGGCTCACAGGTTCGCCTGGGTGATGTCGCCGACGTTGCGCTGGGTGGTGAAAACTACGCAGTCAGCGCCCAGTTCAATGGCAAGCCGGCTTCCGGCCTGGCGGTCAAACTGGCCAACGGCGCCAACGCCCTGGATACCGCCAAGGCGCTGCGCAAGACCATCAGCGACCTGGAACCCTTCTTCCCGTCCGGGATGAAAGTGGTATTCCCGTACGACACCACCCCGGTGGTGACGGAGTCCATCAGCGGTGTGGTTCACACCCTGGTCGAAGCCATCGTGTTGGTGTTCCTGGTGATGTTCCTGTTCCTGCAGAACTTCCGCGCCACCGTCATCACCACCATGACCGTTCCGGTGGTGTTGCTCGGGACCTTCGGGATCCTTGCGGCAGCCGGCTTCAGCATCAACACCCTGACCATGTTCGGCATGGTGCTGGCCATCGGTTTGCTGGTGGACGATGCCATCGTCGTGGTGGAAAACGTCGAGCGGGTGATGCAGGAGGAAGGGCTATCGCCCAAGGAGGCCACGAAAAAGTCCATGGGCCAGATCCAGGGCGCACTGGTGGGTATCGCCCTCGTGCTGTCCGCGGTACTGCTGCCAATGGCGTTCTTCAGTGGTTCCACCGGGGTGATCTACAAGCAGTTCTCGATCACCGTGGTTTCGGCCATGGCCCTGTCGGTACTGGTTGCCCTGATCTTCACCCCGGCCCTGTGCGCCACCATGCTCAAGGCTCACCCACAAGGCGAGCACGCCACCGAGAAACGCGGTTTCTTCGGCTGGTTCAACCGCACCTTCGACCGCAGCGTCAAAAGCTACGAGCGCGGCGTGGGCAATATGCTGCGTCACAAGGTGCCGTACCTGTTGGCATACGTGCTGATCGTGCTCGGCATGATCTGGCTGTTCACCCGTATTCCATCGGCGTTCCTGCCGGAAGAAGACCAGGGCGTACTCTTCGCCCAGGTGCAGACGCCAGCCGGCTCCAGTGCCGAGCGGACCCAGGTGGTGGTCGATGAAATGCGCGCCTATCTGCTGGACAAGGAGAAGGACACCGTAGCCTCGGTATTCACCGTGAACGGGTTCAACTTCGCCGGTCGCGGCCAGAGTTCGGGTATGGCGTTCATCATGCTCAAGCCGTGGGGCGAGCGCTCTTCGGAAAACAGCGTGTTCAACCTCGCGGCCCGTGCCCAGCAGCACTTCTTCAGCTTCCGCGACGCGATGGTGTTTGCATTCGCTCCGCCAGCCGTACTGGAGTTGGGTAACGCCACCGGTTTCGACGTGTTCCTGCAGGACCGCGCCGGTATCGGGCACGAGAAACTGATGGCAGCACGCAACCAGTTCCTCGGCATGGCCGCGCAGAGCAAGATCCTGAGCCAGGTGCGTCCGAACGGCTTGAGCGATGAGCCGCAGTACCAGTTGACCATCGACGATGAACGCGCCAGTGCCTTGGGCGTGACCATCTCTGATATCAACAACACCCTGTCGATCGGCCTGGGCAGTAGCTATGTCAACGACTTCATCGACCGTGGTCGAGTGAAGAAGGTGTACATCCAGGGTCAGCCCGGCGCTCGCATGAGCCCGGAAGACCTGAAGAAATGGTACGTGCGCAACAGTGCCGGGACCATGGTGCCGTTCTCCTCGTTCGCCAAGGGTGAGTGGGTCTACGGTTCGCCGAAGCTGGCGCGCTACAACGGTGTCGAGGCGATGGAAGTCCTGGGGGCTCCGGCGCCTGGATACAGTACCGGTGAAGCCATGGCCGAAGTCGAAGCCATTGCCGCGAAGCTGCCGGCGGGCGTGGGTATTTCCTGGACCGGCCTGTCCTATGAGGAACGCCTGTCGGGTTCCCAGGCACCGGCGCTGTATGCCCTGTCGCTGCTGATGGTGTTCCTGTGCCTGGCGGCGCTGTATGAAAGCTGGTCGATTCCGATCGCGGTCATGCTCGTGGTACCCCTGGGGATCATCGGTGCACTGATGGCCACCAGCCTGCGGGGTCTGTCCAACGACGTGTACTTCCAGGTGGGGCTGTTGGTGACCATCGGTCTGGCGGCGAAAAACGCCATTCTGATCGTCGAGTTCGCCAAGGAACTGCATGAGCAGGGTCGCAGCCTGACGGACGCGGCGATCGAAGCCTGCCGCATGCGTCTGCGACCGATCATCATGACCTCGCTGGCCTTCGTGCTGGGTGTGGTCCCCCTGGCCATCTCCACCGGCGCGGGCTCGGGCAGCCAGCACGCCATCGGTACCGGGGTGATTGGCGGTATGCTCACCGCGACGATTCTGGCGATATTCTGGGTGCCTTTGTTCTTCGTCACAGTGTCTGGCATGGGTCGCAAGAAAAACGCGGACTCGGCAGAAACATCTGAAACTCCTAAAGAGGCTGGCCAATGAGCAAGTCGCTACTCTCCCTGGCAATCACCGCCGCCGTGCTAAGTGGCTGCTCGCTGATACCCGATTATCAGCAGCCGCAAGCACCGGTGGCCGCGCAATACCCGCAAGGCCCCGCCTATTCGCCAACGGAGGCCGCCAACCAGGCGGCCGCCGAACAGGGCTGGCGGCAGTTCTTCCATGACCCGGCGCTGCAACAGCTGATCCAGACCGCGCTGGTCAACAACCGCGACCTTCGGGTGGCGGCGCTGAACATCGACGCCTATGCCGCGCAGTACCAGATCCAGCGCGCGGACCTGTTCCCCGCGGTATCGGCCAATGGCAGCGGCAGCCGCCAGCGGACCCCGGCGCGCATGTCGCAAACCGGCGAGTCGGGCATCACCAGCCAGTACTCGGCCACCCTGGGTATCAGCGCCTATGAGCTGGACCTGTTCGGCCGCGTTCGCAGTTTGAGCGAGCAGGCCCTGCAGACCTATTTCTCCAGCGAAGAAGCCCGGCGCAGCACCCAGATCAGCCTGGTGGCCAGCGTGGCCAACGCCTACCTGACCTGGCAGGCCGACAAGGAACTGCTGAAGCTGACCCAGGACACCCTGGGCGCTTTCGAGGAGAGCTACCGGCTCACCTCGCGCAGCAACGAAGTCGGGGTTGCCTCGGCGCTGGACCTGAGCCAGTCGCGGACCTCGGTCGAGAACGCCCGGGTGCAACTGGCGCGCTACACGCGCCAAGTGGCCCAGGACGAAAACAGCCTGACCCTGCTGCTGGGCACCGGCCTTCCAGCCAACCTGCCTGGCGCACAGCCCCTGGCGGCCGACCTGTTGAGCGAAATGCCAGCGGGCCTGCCTTCGGAGCTGTTGCAACGGCGTCCGGACATCCTTGAAGCCGAACACAAGCTCAAGGCGGCCAATGCCAATATCGGCGCCGCCCGCGCGGCGTTCTTCCCGAGCATCAGCCTGACCGCCAATGCCGGCACCTTGAGCCCGGACCTGTCCGGCCTGTTCAAAGGTGGTTCGGGGACCTGGCTGTTCCAGCCGCAGATCAATCTGCCGATCTTCAACGCCGGTAGCCTGCGCGCCAGCCTGGACTACTCGAAGATCCAGAAAGACATCACGGTTGCGCAGTACGAGAAATCCATCCAGACCGCCTTCCAGGAAGTCTCCGATGGCCTGGCGGCACGTCAGACCTACAACCAGCAGTTGCAGGCCCAGCGTGATTTCGTCACCGCCAACCAGGACTACTACCGTCTGGCCGAGCGCCGCTACCGCATCGGGGTCGACAGCAACCTGACCTTCCTCGACGCCCAGCGTTCGTTGTTCAGCGCGCAACAGGCGCTGATCAGTGACCGCCTTTCGCAGCTGACCAGCGAGGTCAATCTGTACAAGGCCCTGGGTGGCGGCTGGAACGAGCAGACCGCGAAGAACGAACCGGTGGCCGAACAGGCACCGAAGCTGCGCCTGTTCTAAGCACCTCCCGGCTGTGAAAAAACCCACCTCACGGTGGGTTTTTTTTGGCCTGTGCTCAGCCTGTCACTTGTGTTCGTTTATCGCCCAAAACCCGCTCATGCCCGATTGAATCGCCCTATCTGGCACCGCACCATTCCCCGCAGCGATAAAAACCAATAACAACAGGCTCTGCACCATGACCCCTCGCCCTGCCCTCTCCGGCTGATTTGCAGCCGTTTCACCACGCCCACTTTCCACCTGGCTCTGCGACTGACGTAGCGGCAGTGCCGTGCTGCGCCCTAACAATTAGAGAGACCGACAACATGAAGCCAACGACCCCCACTTCTCCTTTCCTCCTGCCTGGCCTGCTCGGCGTGGCGCTGGCCGCTGCCGCCCTGCCGGCGATGGCCGAAGAGTCCGGTTTTCTCGAAGATGCCAAGGTCAACCTGAACCTGCGCAACTTCTACATCAACCGCAACTTCACCAACCCGACCAGGGCCCAGGGCAAGGCCGAAGAGTGGACCCAGAGTTTCATCCTCGATGCCAAGTCCGGGTTCACCCAAGGCACCGTGGGTTTCGGCATGGACGTGCTGGGCCTGTACTCGCTGAAGCTCGACGGCGGCAAAGGCACCGGCGGCACCCAGTTGCTGCCTCTGGACCGTGACGGGCGCCCGGCCGACAACTTCGGGCGCCTGGGGGTGGCGTTCAAGGCGCGCTTGTCGCAGACCGAGGTCAAGGTGGGGGAATGGATGCCGGTGCTGCCGATCCTGCGTTCCGATGACGGCCGCTCGCTGCCACAGACCTTCCGTGGCGGGCAGATCACGTCCAAGGAAATCGACGGCCTGACCCTCTACGGCGGCCAGTTCCGCGCCAACAGCCCACGAGACGACAGCAGCATGAGCGACATGTCGATGACCGGCAAAGCCGCGTTCACCTCCGACCGTTTCAACTTCCAGGGTGGCGAATACAGCTTCAACGACAAGCGCACCCAGATCGGCCTGTGGAACGCCGAACTCAAGGACATCTACAGCCAACAGTTCATCAACCTGGTTCATACCCAACCCGTGGGCGACTGGACCCTGGGCGCCAACCTCGGTTTCTTCTACGGCAAGGAAGACGGCAGTGCCCGCGCCGGCGACCTGGATAACAAGACCTGGTCCGGCCTGTTCTCGGCCAAGTACGGCGGCAGCACCTTTTATGTCGGCCTGCAAAAACTCACCGGGGACAACGCCTGGATGCGGGTCAACGGCACCAGCGGCGGCACCCTGGCCAACGACAGCTACAACTCCAGCTACGACAACGCCAAGGAAAAATCCTGGCAACTGCGCCACGACTACAACTTCGCCGCCGTCGGCGTACCGGGCCTGACCCTGATGAACCGCTACATCAGCGGTGACAACGTGCACACCGGCACCATCACCGATGGCAAGGAATGGGGCCGCGAGTCGGAACTGGCCTATACCGTGCAGAGCGGCACCCTGAAGAACCTCAACTTCAAATGGCGCAATTCCAGCATGCGTCGCGACTACAGCAACAACGAGTTCGACGAGAACCGCGTGATCGTCAGCTACCCGATCAGCCTGCTGTAAGTCGTTTCGCCAGGACTTGCTCCGGCAAAACCACCCATGAAAAAGGCCAGCCCGGTTTACCGGTGCTGGCCTTTTTTATCGGCGTGCGGGGTTCAGGCCTCGCGGGACTCGACACCCAATTCATCCCACACCGACTCGGCGAGATGGAAGGTCGCATTGGCCGCAGGAATGCCGCAGTAGATCGCGCTCTGCATGATCACTTCCTTGATCTCGCCACGGGTCACCCCGTTGTTGGCGGCGGCACGCAGGTGCAGCTTGAGCTCTTCATTGCGGTTCATGCCGATCAGCATGGAAATGGTGATCAGGCTGCGGGTATGCCGCGGCAGGCCCGGACGGGTCCAGATATCACCCCAGGCGTGGCGGGTGATCATCTCCTGGAACTCCGAGTTGAACTCGGTCAGGGCATTCAGGCTGCGATCGACGTGGGCATCACCCAGCACCGCGCGGCGCACCTGCATCCCCTCGTCATAACGTTGTTTCTCGTCCACAAGCGACTCCTCAAATGCTCTTGTCGGCCAGCAGGAATTCCACGACCCGGTCGCTGAATGCGGCGCCAGCCTGCACGTTGGACAAGTGCGCGGCGTAGAACTCGGCGTACTCGGCGCCCAGCACATGTTCCTGAATGTAATGCCCGCCCGACGGCGGCGTGACCGCATCTTCGGTACCGGAAATCACCAGGGTCGGAACCTTGATCGCCGACACCTGGTCACGGAAGTCTGCATCACGCACAGCCGCGCAGTTGGCTGCATAGCCCTCGGGCGAAGTCGCCGCCAGCATGTCGGTGATCAACTTGGCCTGGTCAGGGTGAGCTTCGGCGAAGTCCGCGGTGAACCAGCGGGCGATCGAAGCATCGCGCAACGCCACCATGGCTGCCTCGCCGTCACGCAGTACGGTTTCGATGCGCGGGTTCCAGATCGACGGCTCGCCAATCTTCGCCGAGGTGTTGCACACCACCAGCTTGTGCAGGCGCTCGCCGGCATTGATGCCCAGCCACTGGCCGATCAGGCCGCCCATGGACAGGCCGCAGAAGTACGCGCGTTCGATGTGCAAGGCATCCAGCAGCGCCAGCACGTCATGGCCCAACTGTTCAATGGTGTAGGGCCCCGGGGTGACCAGCGACTTGCCGTGGCCTCGGGTATCCATGCGCAGCACACGGAAGTGTTGGGTAAAGGCCGGGATCTGGATATCCCACATGCGCAGGCTGGTGCCCAACGAGTTGGACAGCACCAGTACCGGAGCGTGTTCCGGACCATCAAGCTGGTAGTGCAGTTCGCCATCGGCGAGTTTTACGAATGCCACAGCAGTCTCCTTCAGGCGTTCAAGGCAAAGTGTTCGGCCACCGCGCGTTCGACCCAGGTCTGGGCCTGGCCGAGGTAATGGGCCGGATCGAGCAGGCGATCCAGTTCAGCGGCCGAAAGCTCGGCACCGACCTGGGGTTCATCGCCCAGTACCGCACGCAGGTGGCGCCCTTCGGCCACCGCCCGCTTGCAGCATTGTTCCAATAGATGATGGGCCGTCTCGCGTCCCAGGCGCTGGGCCAGGGCGATGCTCACGGCTTCGGCCAATACCAGGCCGCGGGTCAGGTCGAGGTTGCTGGCCATGCGCTCGGCGTCGACCTCCAGGCCCTCGGCCACCAGCAAGGCTTGTTGCAGGGCACCGGAAACCAGGCAGCAGATCTCCGGCAGGGTTTCCCACTCGGCATGCCACAGGCCCAGGCTGCGTTCGTGCTCCTGGGGCATGGCGCTGAACATGGTCGCCAGCAGCCCGGGAACCCGGGTCGCGGTACTGATCAAAACCGCCGCGCCCACCGGATTACGCTTGTGGGGCATGGTCGATGATCCGCCCTTGCCCGGCGCCGAGGGCTCGAACACTTCCGCCGCTTCGGTCTGCATCAACAGGCTGATATCCCGTCCCAGCTTGCCCAGGCTGCCGGCGATCAGGCCAAGCGCAGCGGCGAACTCCACCAGACGGTCGCGCTGGGTGTGCCAGGGTTGTTCCGGCAGGCCCAGGTGCAGCTCGCCGGCCAATGCCTGGGCAATCGGCAATGCCTGCTCGCCGAGGGCCGCCAGGGTCCCGGAGGCGCCGCCGAACTGCAGCACCAGCAGCCGCGGCTTCAACTCCTGCAGGCGTTGCCGGCTGCGGCTGACCGCCCCCAGCCAGCCGGCGATTTTCATGCCCAGGGTGACCGGGGTCGCATGCTGCAACCAGGTCCGCCCGGCCAGCGGCGTGCCGGCATAGCGGGTGGCCTGGGCCGCAAGGATGTGCCCCAGGCGCCCCAGGTCGGCTTCGATCAAGCCCAGGGCCTGGCGCAGTTGCAGCACCAGCCCGCTGTCCATCACGTCCTGGCTGGTCGCCCCCAGGTGCACATAGCGCTCGGCCTCGGCATCGCGTTGGGCAATCTGCTTGCCCAGTGCCCTGACCAATGGAATCGCCGAGTTGCCGGCCGTGGCAATGGCTTCGCCGAGGGCCGCGAAATCATAGAGCTCGGCGCGACAGGCCGCCTCGATCGGCGCCACCGCACTCTGCGGAATCTGCCCGACGCGGGCCTCGGCTCGGGCCAGGGCCGCTTCGAAATCCAGCATGGCCTGGACCCGGCCCTGATCACAAAACACTTCACGCATGCTGCGAGCAGTGAAATAAGCATCGAACAATTGGTTGCTCGCCGGTGTACTCATAAACAATCCCTTGGAGGCACGCGCCCGTGATGGGCGCGCGCGGACAGGTCAAAGATCGTGGTGCAGATACGCCGCCTGCTTGGGCAGGCGCAGACTGAACAGGAACGCCACCGCCATCATGACCGTGACGTACCAGTAAAAGGTGTTTTCCATGCCCAGGGTCTTCAGGCCCAAGGCGACATACTCCGCCGAACCGCCGAAAATCGCATTCGCCACCGCATAAGCCAGGCCAACCCCAAGGGCCCGCACCTGAGGTGGGAACATCTCGGCTTTCACCAGACCGCTGATGGAGGTGTAGAAACTCACGATCGCCAGGGCCAGGGTGATCAGGATAAAAGCCAGGAACGGGCTGGAAACGGTTTTCAGGGTCATCAGGATCGGCACCGTGAACAAGGTCCCCAGGGCCCCGAACCAGAGCATCGAGTTCCGGCGGCCGATCTTGTCGGCCAGCATGCCGAACAACGGCTGCATGCACATATAGAGAAATAGCGCACCGGTCATGATGTAGCTGGCGGTCTTGGCGTGCATCCCGGCGGTGTTCACCAGGTACTTCTGCATATAAGTGGTGAAGGTGTAGAAAATCAGCGAGCCGCCGGCGGTGTAGCCCAACACGGTGATAAAGGCGGCGCCGTGATTCTTGAACAGCGCGACAATACTGCCCGCGTCCTTGTCTTCACGCATTTCCTTGCTGGTGGTTTCTTTCAACGTGCGGCGCAGCAACAGCGAGATCACTGCGGCAATCGCACCAATCACGAAGGGTACTCTCCAGCCCCAGGCCTTGAGCTCCTGCTCATCGAGGAACTGCTGCAGGATCACCACCACCAGTACCGCCAGCAATTGCCCGCCGATCAGGGTCACGTACTGGAAAGAGGCGAAGAAGCCGCGCTGGCCCTTGAGCGCCACTTCACTCATGTACGTGGCAGTGGTGCCGTACTCGCCGCCCACCGACAAACCCTGGAACAGCCGCGCAACTAGCAGCAACGCCGGGGCCCAGGCGCCAATCGTGGCGTAGGTCGGGAGGAAGGCGATGACCAGGGAGCCGGCGCACATCATCAGCACCGAGATCATCATCGAATTCTTGCGCCCGTGCTTGTCGGCTACCCGGCCGAACAGCCAGCCGCCGATGGGACGCATCAGAAACCCGGCGGCAAATACGCCGGCGGTGTTGAGCAACTGCACCGTGGGATCGTCGGAGGGGAAAAATGCCGGGGCGAAATAGATCGCACAAAAGGCATAGACATAGAAGTCGAACCATTCGACCAGATTGCCCGAAGACGCGCCGACGATCGCGAAGATCCTCTTGCTGCGCTCTTCACCGGTGTAGTGACTGGTTGTGCTTGTCATGGGTTTTCACTCTTTGGGGACAGTGTGAGTCTAGACACACTTGGCAACAGTCCCGTTCCCCTGTCTGCCGCCGCTGCTTGCGGCAACCCCGAAGGGCCGCCGCAGACACCGGCACCGGCGTCGCCGGTCAGTAATCGAAAAACACCGTCTCGGCCTCAGTGCCTTGCAGGATCACGTTCCACTGATACGTGCCGTCGGCATCGGCCTTGGCCAGCAAGGTGCTACGGCGCTCGGCCGGCACGCAGGCCAGCAACGGGTCGGCGGCGTTGGCCGGTTCGCCGTCGAAGTAAATGCGCGTCAGCAAGTGCTTGACCAGGCCACGGGCAAACACCAGCACCACCAGGTGCGGCGCCTGGGTCGCGCCCTTCAGGCCCGGCACCGTGCCCGGCTTGATGGTGGTGAAGCGGAAGCGCCCTTCGGCGTCCACCGGCACCCGGCCAAAACCCTGGAAGCTCGGGTCCAGGGCCTTGGCCTGGTCGTCTTCAGGGTGGTCGTACTTGCCTGCGGCATTGGCCTGCCAGATCTCCAGCATCGCGTCGTTGACGAAATCGCCATTGCCGTCCACCACCTGCCCGGTGATCGCCACGCGCTGGCCAAGGGTCTCGGCCTGGGTCAGGTCTTCGCGGTTCAGCCAGGTCAGGCCGATGTGGTAGTAGGGGCCGACGGTGTGTGAGGTGGTCGCGGTCAGCGTCATCTTATTTCTCCATCGGCGTGGCATCGCGGCCGCGCAAGACGATGTCCCAACGGTAACCGAGGGCATAGGAAGGAATGGTCTTGTCCAGGTCGAAACTGGCGATCAGGCGTTCCTTGGCACAGGTGTCCGGCACGCAGTTGTAGATCGGGTCGTAAGCCAGCAGCGGGTCGCCCGGGAAATACATCTGGGTCACCAGGCGCGTCAGCACGCTGGGGCCGAACAACGAGAAGTGGATATGGGCCGGGCGCCAGGCGTTTTCGTGGTTACCCCACGGATAGGCACCGGGCTTGATGGTCTGGAACTGATACCAGCCGTCGGCATCGGTCACGGTGCGCCCGGTGCCGGTGAAGTTCGGGTCCAGGGGGGCATCGTGCAGGTCGCGGTCATGGTTGTAGCGGCCGGCGGCGTTGGCCTGCCAGATCTCCACCAAAATGCCCGGCACCGGCAGACCGTTCTCGTCCAGGACCCGGCCGTGGATGATGATGCGCTCGCCCTGGGGCTCGCCGGCGTGTTGTGCGGTCAGGTCGTTATCGCCTTCGTGCAGCGAATCGGCACCGATGCTCGGGCCGGTGATTTCCGACAGCGAATGGGGCAGGAACACCAGCGGCTTGGAGGGCGAGCGGGTGTTGGTCGACTTGTAGGCCGGGTGCAGATAATCAGGCTGAGTACCCGCTTGCGGGCGCCGGTAACCGGGCTTGTCAATCATGGTCAATCCTCTTTTCTTATTAGACCCTGGTCACGATCGGCTGCGCTGGACTCAGGCGGCGTTGAACATGCCTGAGGGGCGCTCGCCAGATCGTGAACAGGCTCCTGGAGCGGGCGTCAGACGCGTTCGATGGCCAGCGCCAGCCCTTGGCCGACACCCACACACATGGTCGCCAGGCCTTTTTTACCGCCGGTTTTTTCCAGTTGATGCAACGCCGTCAGCACCAGACGTGCACCGCTCATGCCCAGCGGATGACCCAGGGCGATAGCGCCACCGTTCGGGTTGACCTGCGGCGCATCGTCCGCCAGGCCCAGCTCACGCAGGACCGCCAGGCCCTGGCTGGCAAAGGCTTCGTTGAGTTCGATCACGTCGAAATCGCTGACTGCCACGCCCAGGCGCTCGATCAGTTTGCGCACCGCAGGCACCGGGCCGATGCCCATGACCCGTGGTTCGACACCGGCGCTGGCCATGCCCAACACCCGGGCACGGGCCGTGAGGCCGTGTTTTTTCACCGCTTCGGCCGACGCCAGGATCAGCGCCGCGGCACCGTCGTTGACGCCCGAGGCATTGCCGGCGGTGACGGTCTTGTCCGGGCCGTTGACCGGCTTGAGCTTGGCCAGGGTTTCCAGGGAGGTATCGGCACGCGGGTGCTCATCCTGCTCGACCACGCTTTCGCCCTTTTTATGGGCAATACGCACCGGCACGATTTCCTCGGCAAAGAACCCGGCCGCCTGGGCCGCCGCCGTGCGTTGCTGGCTGCGCAGGGCAAAGGCGTCCTGGTCGGCGCGGGATACCTGGTAATCGTCCGCCACGTTGTCGGCGGTTTGTGGCATGGCATCCACGCCGTACTGGGCCTTCATCAACGGGTTGATAAAGCGCCAGCCGATGGTGGTGTCTTCCAGCTTCATGTTGCGCGAAAACGCGCTGTCGGCCTTGCCCATGACAAAGGGCGCACGGGACATCGACTCGACCCCACCGGCAATCGCCAGCTCCATCTCGCCGCTGGCAATCGCGCGGAAGGCGGTGCCGATGGCGTCCATCCCCGACGCGCACAGGCGGTTGAGGGTAACCCCGGGGATGCTTTCCGGCAGGCCGGCCAGGAGCAGCGCCATGCGTGCCACGTTGCGGTTATCTTCGCCGGCCTGGTTGGCGCAGCCGAGGAACACCTCGTCCACTGCGCTCCAGTCCACCGATGGGTTGCGTTCCATCAGCGCCTTGATCGGCACGGCTGCCAGGTCGTCGGCACGCACGGCCGACAGGCCACCGCCGAAACGGCCGATCGGGGTCCGGATCGCATCACAGATAAAGACTTCGCGCATCAGGCTTCTCCCGGTGCCTGGCCATGGGCCGCGGCGGTACGTGCTTCCAAATCGCGCAGTGCGGCCAGTTCGACTGCAGTCGGCTCGGCGGTCTGCTCGACAGTGTCGGCAAAGCGAATCGCCCAGCCGGTGGCGGCAACCACCTGCTCACGGGTCACGCCCGGGTGCAGCGCAGTGACCACGAATTCATGGCTGCCGGCTTCCGGCTCCATGATGCACAGGTCGGTGATGATCCCCACCGGACCGGCACCCGGCAAGCCCAGGCGTTTGCGGGAGTCGCCGCCTTCGCCATGGCCCACCGAGGTGATGAAATCGAGCTTGTCGACGAACGAGCGCGACGACTGCTTGAGGATGATCAATACGCTTTTCGCCGAACCGGCGATTTCCGGGGCACCACCGGCACCGGGCAAGCGCACTTTGGGGTGGTGATAGTCACCGACCACCGTGGTGTTGATGTTGCCGAAGCGGTCGACCTGGGCCGCGCCGAGGAAGCCGACGTCGATGCGCCCGCCCTGCAGCCAGTAGCGGAAGATTTCGCCGGTCGGCACCACGGTGTCGGCGGTTTCGGCCAGTTCGCCGTCACCGATCGACAGCGGCAATACGCTGGGCTTGGCACCAATCGGGCCCGATTCGTAGATCAGCACCACGTCCGGCGACGACGTCAGGCGCGCCAGGTTGGCGGCCTTGGACGGCAAGCCGATGCCGACGAAACACACCGAACCGTTCTTCAGGCGGCGGGCGGCGGCAACGGTCATCATTTCATTGGTGGAGTAAGTCATTATTTGGCCTCCGAAGCGCGGGCCAGCTTGGCCTGGAATTCACTGAAATCGGCGCTGCCGTGGATGTATTCGTTGATCCACGCGGTGAAGGTTTCACGGTCGCGGGCGATCGGATCCCAGGCCTGGTAGAAAATATTGTCACGCTCGGTGTAACCGTGGGCGTAGGACGGATGCGCACCGCCAGGTACGTGGCAGACCGCGCTCAGGGCCCAGGTCGGCAGGACACAGGCGTTCATCGGGGCGTTGAGGTCGTCGACGATCTCCTCGACGGTGACGATGCAGCGCTTGGCCGCCAGTGCCGCCTCTTTTTGCACCCCGAGGATGCCCCACAGCAGCACGTTGCCTTTACGGTCGGCCTTTTGCGCGTGGATCACGGTGATGTCCGGGCGTACCGACGGCACCGCCGCCAGCACTTCGCCGGTGAATGGGCAGGTCACGCTCTTGATCAGCGGGTTGACCTTGGGCAGGTCGGAACCGGCATAAGCACGCAGCACCGCGAACGGCAGGCCCGAGGCACCCGCCACGTAGGCGTTGGCCAGGTCGGCGTGGCTGTGCTCTTCGATTTCCAGGGCATGCGGCCATTGTTTTTCCACGGCGTCACGCAGGCGGTGCAAAGAACCGACACCGGGGTTGCCGCCCCAGGAGAAAATCAGCTTGCGAGCGCAACCGGCACCGATCAACTGGTCGTAGACCAGGTCAGGGGTCATCCGAACCAGGGTCAGGTCTTTCTTGCCTTGGCGGATGATTTCATGACCTGCGGCCGTAGGAATCAGGTGGGTGAAGCCTTCGAGCGCGACGGTATCGCCGTCGTTGACGAACTGCTTCACCGCGTCGTGCAGCGAAAGGATTTCAGCCATTGGGGGGCTCCCGATTGTTATTGAGCGACTGGACGAAAAAGGCGCGACAAGCGCTGCCTGCGTGCCCTGAAGATTAAGCCGGGGGCATGGCCCAAACAATCCGATAATCGACTGAGTGTTCGTTTATCGAACATATTGTTGTCGAGCTATCGATCCCCATGCCCTCTCCCTTTACCTCAAAACCAACCGTTCTCAAGTCGCATCCGCGTGGCTCACCATGCCCTTGATCACCACCGCCGTCGCCGCCAGGCCCGCCGGAATCACCAGCGCAGTCAGCACCTGCTCGAAGTTCCAGCCGAGCCCCAGCAAAGTAGCGCCCATCCAGGCCCCGAGAATCGCACCGAAGCGCCCGATCCCGAGCATCCACGACACGCCCGTGGCCCGCCCCTGGGTCGGATAGAACCGCGCAGCCAAGGACGGCATGGCCGATTGCGCGCCGTTGACGCACATACCCGCGATCAGCACCAGGGTTGCGAGCAGGGTGATATTGCCCAGGCTCTGCCCCACCGCGTAGGCAAAGACCCCAGCCAGCAGGTAAAAGGTGCCGATGACCTTGTGCGGATTGAACCGGTCCATGGCCCAGCCCACCGCCACTGCGCTCAGCACTCCGCCGAACTGGAACAGCGCGCCGATAAACGCCGCCTGCTCCATGCTCGCGCCACTGTCACGCATCAGGGTCGGCAGCCAGCTGGTGAGCAGGTAGACGATCACCAGCCCCATAAAATAGGTCAGCCACAGCAGCAAGGTGCCGACGCTGTAGGTGCCGGAGAAAATCACCGCAAACACATTGCGCGCCTTGACCGTCTTTTGTTCCGGCACGCTGAAGCTCGCGGCCTGGCCGACAATGGTCGGCTCAATGGGCGCCAGGGCTTTGCGCACCTTGTCGGTTCCTCGATTGCGCACCACCAGGTAACGCGCCGACTCCGGCAACCAGACCAGCAGCACCAGCGCCAGAATCAGCGGCAGGATCCCGCCGATCAGCAACAGGCTGTGCCAGCCAAACGCCGGGATCAATTTGGCGGAAATGAAACCACCACCGGCCATGCCCAGGTTGAAGCCGCAGAACATGCTGGTCACCAGCAGCGACTTGTGGCGCTCCGGGGTGTATTCGGACAGCAGCGTGGTGGCATTCGGCATGCCCGCACCCAGCCCCAGGCCGGTGAGGAAGCGCAGTACCAACAGTTGATCGACGTTAGTGCTGTAGGCCGAGGCCAGGCTGAAGGCGCCGAACAGCAGCACCGCCCCCACCAACACCACCTTGCGCCCGAAACGATCGGCCAGCGGGCCCGAACCCAGGGCACCGAAGACCATGCCGATCAGCGCCGCACTCATCACCGGCCCGAGGCTGGCGCGGTCGATGCCCCAATCCTGGGACAGTGCCGGGGCGATAAAGCCCATGGCTGCGGTGTCCAGGCCGTCGAGGAAGACAATCAGGAAGCACAGGATCACCACTCGCCACTGATAACGCGACAAGGGCTGGGCATTGATAAAGGACTGCACATCGAGGCAGTTGCCAGAAGCTGACAGGGGTTGGTTCATTATTTTTATTCCAGGGTAAAACGCAGGCGCGCCGAAGCTCGCCGAGGGTTGGTCAGGTCATTGCAAAGGAGAGAATTCCGGGATCAGGCGGCCAGGGGTCGAAGGCAGCTTCGATGAAGGCGCAGGGGGAGCATGCTCATGGGATTGGACCTCTTCTTTATTATGGGGTCGCCGTACGGCCGCCCGCTGAAACAGGGGCGGCGGCCGATGACGCTGCCGCGACATTAATAAGGCAAGGGAAAGAGCGTCAATTCGCCAAATGCGTAGTTGTGCGTTTATCGAACAGGTTAGGAAAACAGCTGGGCGCTCAGGTCTCGGCTGGCACTGAGCAGACCCGGCAGAAAACGCTGCTCCAGCTCGGTACGGCTGACCCGGCCGGCGTGGGTGCTGACGTTCAGCGCCGCCAGCACCTGGCCCGAAGCGTCATAGACCGGCACCGCGATAGAGCGCAGGCCCTGTTCCAGTTCCTGGTCGACAATGCACCAACCCTGCTGGCGAACCTGCTGCAGGCATTCGAGCAAGGCCTCTGCGGTGTGCAGGGTACGGCTGGTCTTGGCTTGCAGGTCGGCGTGCTCGAGGTATTCACGCAGGGAAGCGTCGTCCAGTGCCGCCAGCAGGATGCGGCCCATGGACGTGCAGTAGGCCGGCAGCCGTCCACCGACGGAGAGGTCCACCGAAATCAGGCGCTGGGTGGTGGCTGAACGGGCGATATATAAAATGTCATCTCCCTCCAGGGTCGCCATGTTGCAGGCTTCGTGAAGCTGCTCGCTCATGCGGTCCAGGTAAGGCTGGGCAGACACCGCCAGCGGCGTCGACGACAGATAGGCGTGTCCCAGGGTCAGCACCTTGGGCAGCAGCGAATAGGTCCGCCCGTCGGTGGTGGCGTAGCCGAGCTTGATCAGGGTATGCAGGCAGCGACGCACTGCCGCCCGGGGGATCTCGGTGCGGTGGCTGATCTGGGCGATGGTCAGGTGGCGCTTGCGCTCTTGAAATGCCTGGACCACGGCCAGGCCACGGGCCAGAGAGGTCATGAAATCCGGATCACCGGTCAACGCCTGAATCCTCTTCGCCGGAGAGGCAACAATCGGAGGCGCCACCGAGGCGAAGGAATTGCGCAATTGATCGTTCATTTCATGCTCTCTGCGTCGAAGTTCGGCCTTATTACAAGCCGTATTGGAGAAAATGCACAAGCCGGTACAGCCAACATTGGGCGATTATCGAACCATCGGCCGATAATCGCAATCAGATGAGGTTCAGCATCAAAAACCGCCATTTGCGCCGGGCGTCATAAAAAATCCACAGGGCGACGTTATCTTCCCCGCACTGCAACATTGCCGCCCCCTTGATTTACCCGATAACTTGCCCCATCTAACCTGAAGACCCCACAGCCTGTACTGCCTGGCAACAGAAGGCATTAGTGATTAAAACTTTCGTGTAATAAAAGCCTCATATGTAATGACGCTTTTTAACTTATCGACGATAGAGTTGTTCATGACCCTCGCTATAATGTAAAACGGTGAGGTTCACAGCATTCTTTGCTTTGATCACTCCATCACCCAGGCAACGCATCATTGCATGCTGTTTCCTGTCGCAAGTGTCTACCCTCCGTCATTGACCCGGTAAAAGCGCTTGCAGGAAGTAAATGAAGACTGTTGCTACGACAGTTGTTCTTGAATCGGTGGCGTGGCCGCGTGCAACAAGGACATGACTTGGCGAACTCCAATGGCAACCTCGGTGCTGCAATGGATCCGAGTACCCGTGAGTTGATGAGTCATGCACCGGGCAATGCGTATCACCGATTTTTATCCCACTTAATTAGGTAACACTGTGACGAAAGACGAACTGCGCGCGGAACTTGAGCGCCAGGAACAACGTTACAAGGAAGTTTACGGCGGGGAAGTCACCACCTACGCCGCTCAGCCTGAACCGGAACGCAAACCATGGCGTAAACGCGCCAGCATTCTTGACCAGGCCTTCACTCAAGAACTGCAAAAGATGGAACAAGAACTCAAGGCCGATCATCCTTGACGACTGTTGCCTGAACTCTTCAAGGCTGGCCACCTGTTCGACCCGATTACCGCGGACGACAGGGCTGGCCACCGGCGCTCGTTACCCTCGGGCGACCTATTGCCTCCATCGACCGGAGCGAGGCATTTGGCCGCGGCCAGCCCTGAAGAGTAAATTTCATACAGTCGTTTGAATGATCGACTGTCCCCGCCCCGCGCCCTCTCCCGGGACTGCACCCTGCAAAATCAATGACTTGCCCGACCTTCCGGCAACCCGAGGAAAAGCTGCCCTGGGTCAGTTTTTTCATTGAAGAATGTTACCGATGAGCACCTTGTGCATTGATTACCAGGGTTTTCTGGCATAATCGCGCCCCCTTATGACCGGGTCAGAAAACCTTCATGATCGATTTATTCAGCGGACTGGATGCTTGGGTTCTTGTGAGCCTGTTGCTCGCCCTGGCCTTTGTCCTCGCCTTCGAGTTCATCAACGGCTTTCATGACACCGCTAACGCGGTTGCCACTGTTATCTACACCAAAGCCATGCCTCCTCATCTGGCAGTGTTCTTTTCCGGGGTGTTCAACTTCCTCGGAGTGCTGCTCGGCGGTGTTGGCGTGGCGTATGCCATCGTCCATTTGCTGCCGGTCGAGCTGCTGATCAACGTCAACACCGGCCACGGGCTGGCGATGGTGTTCTCGCTGCTGGCCGCCGCCATCACCTGGAACCTGGGCACCTGGTACTTCGGTATCCCGGCCTCCAGCTCCCACACCCTGATCGGCTCGATCCTGGGGGTCGGCCTGGCCAACGCCCTGATCAACGACATTCCGCTGGCGGATGGGGTCAACTGGCAGAAAGCGATCGATATCGGCGCCTCGCTGGTGTTCTCGCCGATGGCCGGTTTCCTGGTGGCTGGCCTGGTGCTGGTCGGCTTGAAGTGGTGGCGCCCGCTGTCGAAGATGCACAAGACCCCGGACCAACGCCGCAAGCTGGACGACAAGAAGCACCCACCGTTCTGGAATCGCCTGGTGCTGGTGATCTCCGCCATGGCGGTCAGCTTCGTGCACGGCTCCAACGACGGTCAGAAAGGCATCGGCCTGATCATGCTGGTGCTGATCGGTATCGTGCCTGCGCAGTTCGTACTCGACCTGGGCAGCACCACTTACCAGATCGAGCGCACCCGCGATGCCACCTTGCACCTCAATCAGTTCTATCAGCGCAACAACGAGACCCTGGGTGAGTTCCTGGCCCTGGGTAAAAGCGTTAAAGATGACCTCCCGGGTAAATTCCGTTGCAATCCGCAACAGACCGAACCGACCATCAACGCCCTCCTCGGCACGCTCAAGGGCGTCTCCGACTACCACTCGCTGAGTTCCGAGCACCGCATCGAAGTTCGCCGTTACCTGCTGTGCCTGGACGACACCGCGAAGAAAGTCGGCAAGTTGCCAGGGCTTGATGCCCGTGAAAAATCCGACCTCGACAAGCTGCGTAAAGACCTGACCGCCACCACCGAGTACGCCCCGTTCTGGGTGATTCTCGCCGTTGCACTGGCCCTGGGCCTGGGCACTATGGTCGGCTGGAAGCGCGTGGTACTGACCATCGGCGAAAAAATCGGCAAGCAGGGCATGACCTACGCCCAGGGCATGTCGGCGCAGATCACCACGGCCAGCATGATCGGCCTGGCCAACATCTTCAGCCTGCCGGTGTCGACCACCCACGTGCTGTCCTCGGGTGTGGCCGGGACCATGGTCGCCAACAAGAGCGGACTGCAGGGCGGTACCGTGAAGACCATCCTGATGGCCTGGGTCCTGACCCTGCCGGCAACGGTCGGCTTGTCGGCCGGTCTGTTCTGGCTGGCATCGAAGGCCCTCGGTTCCTGATAGCTCAGGCCGAACAAAAAAAAGGTGCGCCCTGCGGGTCGCACCTTTTTTTATGTCCAGCCGCCAGCGGCGCATCTGGTTTTTTCAAGGCAAAAAAAAGGGCAACCGAAGTTGCCCAAAATGCCTTGCGTGCTCGTATAACTGGAAAGATCGACGTTGATCTATGGTTTTTTACGCTTGTTCGCGTCTTTCCAGATGAAGAATCCAAACCCTGCGAAAAACAGAACCATGAGGCCGACAGTCAGCACTCCGGCGATCACCACATTATCGAAAAACATGACTGGCCTCCTGCTCTTGCCCTGTTGCGATGGGGCTAAGTTAACCAAAGAGGCGGGGGGATAAATTGACCGGGGTCAATGTCGCCCAAGACAGGGCGACAGGGAGGGGGAATAACTGATCCACATCAACAGAAAACCGCCTGTTCAGCGCTTTTTCGGTTTGTTTTTCGGTTTTTTCTTGGCTTTGCCCAACGGCATCGCCTGCTCGAATGCCTGGCGCACTTCATTCAGGCGCTTGTCATTGAGGTCATGCACCCGCTTGGCACGTTCGGTGTTGAGATCGATCAGTTTGTCGTCTTGGCTCATGGCGTCGGCTTGCGTCTAGTAAGGGTCAATGCCCGCCGCGTGCTCATCCTGGATGAGAGCTGCGGCTGAGGCGAATGCGCCAATAATGCGGCGCCCGGCAACGCTTGACCAGCCATGAGGGACTTGCCGGAGTGGCAGTGCCTCAGACTTCGACGTCGACCCACAGCCCCTGGCGCGGCGCATCTTCCATCAGCGGTACCACGGGCACCGTGTTGTCGGCGTTGAGTTCATCACCGGGGATCGCCAGGTGCTCCTCGGGATCGTCCTCGGCTTCGCGCTGGCGCTTTTGGCGTTCCTGCTGGCGTTGCTGCTCTTCGCGCAACAGCAGCGCCGACTGCTCGGTGTCGCGCTTTTTCAGGTCGATCGTGCTTTCGTTGGAACTCTGTTGCACAGGCACCACTGGCGGGATGTCCGGGCGTGGCCGGATCGGGTCCTGCTGTGAAGTGATGGGCACGGCACTCAAGGGGAGCATCGGTGGCAGCATATTATTGGTCTCCTGTCGGCAGGCTGTCGGCTGCGGCAACGACGACTTGAGCCATCTGTCGCAAACTTGTGACCCAGTCGTCAGCCAATGGTGCCCCAGAGCCCGACAAATAATGCGATGCGCTACCTTTTATCCAGGCTGTTTTGATCAGAGTTCTTTGGTCTCGGGGCCTCGTTCCGTTAAGATAGTCGGCTTTTTCAAGGCGGGAGTCAGGCAGCATGGCGCAGCAGTATCAACCGGGGCAACGCTGGATTAGTGACAGCGAAGCTGAGCTAGGTTTAGGCACCGTTCTGGCACAGGACGGTCGCTTGCTCACCGTGCTCTATCCGGCCACTGGCGACACTCGCCAGTATGCGCTACGGAATGCGCCCCTCACTCGCGTGAGGTTTTCGCCGGGTGACAGCATCACCCACTTCGAAGGCTGGAAAATGACCGTGCAAGAAGTCGACGACGTCGACGGCCTGCTGGTCTACCACGGCCTCAATGGGCAGAACGAGCAGGTCACCCTGCCGGAAACCCAGCTCTCGAACTTCATCCAGTTCCGCTTGGCCAGCGACCGGCTGTTCGCCGGCCAGATCGACCCCCTGGCCTGGTTCTCCCTGCGTTATCACACCCTGGAGCACACCAGCCGCCAGTTGCAGTCTTCGCTGTGGGGCCTGGGCGGCGTACGCGCCCAGCCAATCGCCCACCAGTTGCACATTGCCCGTGAAGTCGCCGACCGCATCGCCCCGCGCGTATTGCTGGCCGACGAAGTGGGCCTGGGCAAGACCATCGAAGCCGGCCTGGTGATCCATCGCCAACTGCTGTCGGGCCGCGCCAACCGGGTGTTGATCCTGGTGCCGGAAAACCTGCAGCACCAATGGCTGGTGGAAATGCGCCGCCGCTTCAACCTGCAGGTCGCGCTGTTCGACGAAGAACGCTTTATCGAAAGCGATGCCAGCAACCCCTTCGAAGACACCCAGCTCGCACTGGTGGCCCTGGAATGGCTGGTGGACGACGAAAAGGCCCAGGACGCGCTGTTCGCCGCCGGCTGGGACCTGATGGTGGTCGACGAAGCCCACCACCTGGTGTGGCACGAAGACCAGGCCAGCCCTGAGTATTCGCTGGTCGAGCAACTGGCCGAAACCATTCCCGGCGTCCTGCTGTTGACCGCGACCCCGGAACAACTGGGCCAGGACAGCCACTTCGCCCGGCTGCGCCTGCTTGACCCCAATCGTTTCCACGACCTCAAGGCATTCCGCGCCGAGAGCGAGAACTATCGCCCGGTGGCCGAAGCCGTGCAGGAGCTGCTGGATCAGGGTCGCCTGTCGCCAAAAGCGCACAAGACCATCCAGGGTTTCCTGGGTAATGAAGGCGAAGCCCTGCTGACTGCGGTCAACGATGGCGACACCGAAGCCAGCGCGCGCCTGGTGCGTGAGCTGCTCGACCGCCACGGCACCGGTCGCGTGCTGTTCCGCAACACCCGCGCCGCCGTGCAAGGTTTCCCCGAGCGCAAACTGCACCCTTACCCGCTGCCGTGCCCGGACGAATACCTCGAACTGCCCCTGGGCGAGCACGCCGAGCTGTACCCGGAAGTCAGCTTCCAGGCCCAGCCGGACACCGACGAAGAACAACGCTGGTGGCGCTTCGACCCACGGGTCGAGTGGCTGATCGACCAGCTGAAGATGCTCAAGCGCACCAAGGTCCTGGTGATCTGTGCCCACGCCGAAACCGCCATGGATCTGGAAGACGCCCTGCGCGTGCGCTCCGGCACCCCGGCCACGGTATTCCACGAAGGCATGAACATCCTTGAGCGCGACCGCGCCGCCGCGTACTTCGCCGATGAAGAATTCGGTGCCCAGGTGCTGATCTGCTCGGAAATCGGCAGTGAAGGTCGCAACTTCCAGTTCGCCCACCACCTGGTGCTGTTCGACCTGCCTTCGCACCCGGACTTGCTGGAGCAACGCATCGGCCGTCTGGACCGGATCGGTCAGAAGCACGTCATCGAAGTCCACGTGCCGTACCTGGAAACCAGCCCGCAAGAGCGCCTGTTCCAGTGGTACCACGAAGCGCTGAACGCCTTCCTCAACACCTGCCCGACCGGCAACGCCTTGCAGCATCAGTTCGGCCCACGCCTGCTGCCGCTGCTGGAAAACGCCGATGACGGCGAGTGGCAAGCCCTGATCGACGAAGCCCGTGCCGAGCGCGAGCGTCTGGAACAGGAGCTGCACACCGGCCGCGACCGCCTGCTGGAGCTCAACTCCGGCGGTGCCGGCGAAGGTGATGCGCTGGTGGAGGCGATCCTCGAACAGGACGATCAATTCGCCCTGCCGATCTACATGGAGACGCTGTTCGACGCCTTTGGCATCGACAGCGAAGACCATTCGGAAAACGCCCTGATCCTCAAGCCTAGCGAGAAAATGCTCGACGCCAGCTTCCCCCTGGGCGACGACGAAGGCGTGACCATCACCTACGACCGCAACCAGGCGCTGTCTCGCGAAGACATGCAGTTCATCACCTGGGAACACCCAATGGTGCAGGGCGGCATGGACCTGGTGCTGTCCGGCTCCATGGGCAATACCGCAGTAGCGCTGATCAAGAACAAGGCGCTCAAACCTGGCACCGTGCTGCTTGAGCTGTTGTATGTCAGCGAAGTGGTCGCCCCGCGCTCCCTGCAACTGGGCCGCTACCTGCCACCGGCCGCCCTGCGCTGCCTGCTGGACGCCAATGGCAACGACCTGTCGGCACGCGTCGCCTTCGAGACCCTCAACGAGCAGCTGGAAAGCGTGCCGCGGGCCAGCGCCAACAAGTTCATCCAGGCCCAGCGCGATCAGCTGACGCCCCGGATCAACGCCGGCGAAGAGAAAATCGCCCCGCGCCATGCCGAGCGTGTGGCCGAAGCCCAGCGTCGCCTGGCAGCTGACACCGACGAAGAACTGGCGCGCCTGACCGCCCTGCAAGCGGTCAACCCGACCGTGCGCGACAGCGAACTGGTGGCCCTGCGCCAACAACGCGAGCAAGGCCTGGCCATGCTCGACAAGGCGGCGCTGCGACTGGAAGCGATTCGGGTGTTGGTAGCCGGTTGATCACCGCCCTGCCCTGCTGAAACAAAAGGCCCGCGCAATGCGGGCCTTTTTTTGCCTTTGCGGGCGACTTCCAAGGATAAAAAAGCCCGCTGGGGAGGCGGGCTAACAGGGTTCATTAACGGTAGGGAGCTGAACCTGTGTCGCCAAGGACGCTGGCGGGCAAACCAGTTTCAGCCTAGGCGCAACAGCATTCAGCCCTGGAAACACCCCGCGAGGAGGATTATCTTCGCGGCACTGACAACAGCTGAAAACCAGGGCCACACGACCATCACCAGATAGAAGTCTTTGTGTGCGGCCTTGGTTGATCGCTTAACGAATGCTGCGGATGCTGCCTTTGTTACCTTTAACCGTCACCGAGACCTTCTTGAATACGAAGTAGTCTTCTTCAGTGACTTCATAACGAGGCGCAACAATCAGGTCGGCACCGGAAGCTTTGACTGCTTTGAAAGCCGCTGCCGATTTGACGGCTGCAACGGGATCAAGCCCCAGACCACCTAGACCACCCGAAGATTGGCCGCCGTAGGAAACACCATCGGCAAATTGGCTATCCCCGCCGAACTTGAACACACCAAAAAGCACATTGACCGAAGACTGGCCGGATATCGCCTCCCCGACCGCAACATCGGCCTTGAGGTCGGCTTTGACTTGGCTGTCAATCGGCGCCGAAGGTTGACTCATGTTGTAGCTCACGCAACCAGTGGCGCTAGCGATGATAGTGGAGAGAGCAATGACCTTGAAAACCGTTTTCACGAAAACCTTCCTTATTGCCTAAGTCAGACGAACGCATCCGAAGCTGGACACCTTTCCCGATGAAGCCGGGGTCCAGACACTAGCAATACAAAAAAGCCACCAACATGAGAAATTTCCCAAATATCCGCCAGAAACAACTGACGCATAGTGCGGCCTGAGCGCCTCTACAGCCCTGCCCTTCCCGCGAAACGCCCACCGATGACTGGGCGATTCCGACCATTGAGACTCACGAGACCACGGCTGCCACGATCGGCCTTTCACTCGCCACCAACCCCTCCTTCATCTGCTTCGCATCCTTCACAAAACTGCGCGAGGCCTGAAACAGAAACAGCATGGTCAAAAACAGTGCAACCGGAATCAGGTACATGGCGTCATGCAAGCCGACGGCCTTGAAGGCCTCGGTCATTTGCTCGGCACCGGCGGCGTACATCGCCGAGTGGGCAAAATGGTCGGACAGCCCGCCCACCACCACCGGCCCCAGGCCACCGCCCAGCAGGTACAGACCGGCAAAAAACAGGGCCATCGCCGTGGCCCGCAGCCGTGGCTCGACCACGTCCTGGATCGCCGTATAGACACAGGTGTAGAAGTTGTAGGCAAACAGCCAGCCGACACTGAACAGCGCGACAAACACGCCGATCTCAATCCGCCCGGCATGCAGCGCCCAGGCGGTGCACAGGGTGGAGATGATCAGACTGCAGGCGGCAAACAGCAGGCGCCCATTGGCTACGCGCTGGTGAATCTTGTCGGCGATCCAGCCGCCCAAGGTCAGGCCGATCAGGCCGGTCACCCCGACGATCACCCCGGTGGCCACGGCGGCCTCCTGCAGTGGCATCAGGAAATAACGCTGGAGCATCGGCACCAGGAACGAGTTGCAGGCATAGGTGGCGAAGTTGAAGCACAGGCCGGCCAGCACCAGCCAGAGAAAGGTCGGGATCGCCAGTACCCGGCGGATCGGCCGGTCCACCGGCTCCTGGGAAATCTTTACCGTCTCGGCGGCGCCTCGTGCCGGCTCCTTGATGAAGAACATGAATACCGCCAGCAGCAGGCCCGGCACGGCGGCGATAAAGAACGGCGCGCGCCAGCTGTCGAAGGCCTTGACCATCGCGCCGATGGTGAAGAACGCCAGCAGCAGCCCCAGGGGCAGGCCCAGCATGAAGATGCCCATGGCCCGGGCCCGACGGTGCGCGGGAAACAGGTCACCGATCAGCGAGTTGGCCGCCGGGGCATAACTGGCCTCGCCAATGCCCACCCCCATGCGCACGATCAGAAAGCTCCAGAAACTGCCCACCAGCCCGTTGACCGCCGTCAGCCCGCTCCACACCGCCAGGCCCCAGCCCATCAGTTTGCTGCGCGAGCCGGTATCGGCCATACGCCCCAGGGGCAGGCCGGCAATGGCGTAGACGATGGTAAAGGCGGTGCCGATGATCCCCAGCTGGAAGTCACTGAGGTGCCATTCCATGCGGATCGGCTCGATGATGATGGCCGGGATGGTGCGATCGAAAAAGTTGAACAGGTTCGCCAGAAACAACAGGAATAGAATGCGCCAGGCATTCGCCGCTTGGGTCGAGTTGTGCATGGTTCGGTCTCTTTATTGTTATTCGGCCAGACGCAAGCGAGCCTGGAAACTGCAATCTAGTCAGCCCTGCCGCACCTGTCTGTGATCATTCGCCATCCTGATATCAGGCCATGGCATCTTGCCCCGGGCTGAAGGCCGCGCCCCTTGGACCAAGCCCGAAAATCCGCAATCAAAGTGCCACCTTTATAGGCAGAAAATATAGTTCTCGCCCCCCCTTCCCAAGGCCAATGCGAAGCCTAGAATGGCGTCCTTGCCTCCCCCCTCTCTTCCCCCTTTTCTATTGATGACGCCCATGTCCGAAGCCAGTCCGTGTCTGAGTTGCGGTGCCTGCTGTTCACACTTTCGCGTGTCTTTTTTCTGGGGAGAATGCGCCTCGGCCGGGGGCTCGGTGCCCGACGACCTGGTGGCGTCCATCAGCCCCAGCCGGGTGGCCATGCTTGGCACTGACTGCAAACCCACGCGCTGCGTGGGGTTGGTCGGTGAAGTGGGCAGCCAGGTCAGTTGCTCGATTTACCATGAGCGCTCCAGCACCTGCCGCGAGTTCGAGGCCTCCTGGACCGACGGCCTGGCCAACCCCGATTGCGATGCCGCGCGTGCCGCGTTCGGCCTGCCCCCCCTTGAGCCGCGTTTCGACGAGCTGTATTTCGAACAGAGCGCTTAGCGCCAAACGCTATCGGGCCCATAACCAAATCATTAGAACCAGTTTGCCATCACCGCTTGCAGGCTACGGGCGAGCTCTATACTCAAGGCATTCGTCGGCGCCGGGATCCGCCAGGGCGAGCAAATTCCGTGATGGGGCATGCTATGGGATGGCTTGGGGCGCATTTTTTTACCGAGCTTCCGGAAGGTGGTCAGGTATTGCTCGACTGCAGCCATAACCCCTTTCTGGTGCTGCTGGCTTATCTGGTCGCCTGTGCGGCCAGCTTCGCCACGCTGGACATGGCCGAGCGCGTGGGCCACGTGGATAACCCCGCGGCCCAGCGGCTGTGGCGCTGGATAGGTGCCGCCTGCCTGGCGGGGGGGATCTGGGCCATGCATTTTATCGGCATGCTGGCCTTCCAGCCGCCGATCGAGGTCAGCTACGACCTGCCGATTACCGTGCTCTCGCTGCTGACAGCCCTGGTCGCCTCCTGGCTGGCGATGAATACCCTGAGCCAACCCGAACTGCGGTTGGGGCGCTACATCAGTGCCTCGATCTGGATCGGCCTTGGCATCTGCGCCATGCATTACGTGGGCATGGCCGCCATGCGCTCCAGCGCCGTGGCCATCTATGACCCGACCCGCTTCGCCCTGGCGGTGATCGTCGCCATCACCTGCAGCTTCGCCGCCTTGCTGCTGTCCAGTTTGTTGCGCGAAGGCAGCGGCATGTTCCATCAATTGCTCAAGTACGCCAGCAGCCTGGTGCTCGGCGCCGGGATCGTCAGCATGCATTTTCTCGGCATGTGGTCCATGACCCTGGCCCTGCCCCTCGGCGCGCCGCAACTCGCCCCTCAGGACAACAACCATATGCAGCTGGGGCTGACCATTGCGGTGATCATCCTGCTGCTGATCGGCAGCTGCATCAGCGCCGCCCTGGCCGACAAAAAACTGCAACACAAGGAGCGCGACCTGCGGCGGGTCAACGCCCTGCTCAGCCAGCTCGATCAGGCCCGTGTTTCCCTGCAGCAGGTGGCCCACTACGACGCCCTGACCAGCCTGATCAACCGTCGTGGCTTCAATCAGCTGTTCGCTGAAAAACTCATCGAAAAAACCGCATGCGGCGGCATGCTGGCGGTGATGTTTCTGGATATCGACCACTTCAAGCGCATCAACGACAGCCTCGGCCATGACGCCGGCGACGAGTTGCTCAAGGTGCTGGCCGGGCATATCAAGGGTTCCACCCGCAGCCACGAGGATGTGGTCGCACGTTTTGGTGGCGATGAGTTCTGCATCCTGATCAGCCTGCATAACCGCGACGAAGCGCGGCATATGGCCCAGCGCATCATGCAAAAGATGAAGCTGCCCATCGAGCTCGCCGGCCGGCGCATGGTCATGACCACCAGCATCGGTATCAGCGTGTTCCCCGACGACGGCCGCACCTGCGAAGAGCTGCTGAAAAACGCCGACCTGGCGCTGTATCAGTCCAAGGGCGCGGGTCGCAACAGCCTGCATTTTTTCAGCTCCAACCTGAAGACCCGCGCCACCCTGGAGCTGCAACTGGAAGAAGAGCTGCGCCACGCCCTGCGCAGCGAAGCCGGGCTGACCGTGTATTACCAGCCGATCTACGACCTGAAGAACGCCCGGGTCAGCAAACTCGAAGCGCTGATCCGCTGGCAGCACCCGGTACATGGGTTGCTGGCGCCGGACCGCTTTATCAGCATTGCCGAGGCCAACGGCCTGATCGCCGAACTCGACAATTGGGTGTTGCGCCGGGCCTGCGAGGACCTGGCCATGCTCAGGCGCCAGGGTTTCAACGAGCTCAAGGTGGCGGTCAATTGCTCGGCGCTGAACCTGATGCGCGACGAGCTGACCGACGAGATCAAGATGGCCCTGCACCACGCCGGCCTTCCGGCCCAGTGCCTGGAGCTGGAGGTCACGGAGAACGCCCTGATGGGCAACATTGCCAATACCCTGACGCTGCTCCAGCAGATCCGGGCCCTGGGCGTATCGCTGTCGATCGACGACTTCGGTACCGGCTATTCATCCCTGGCCTATCTCAAGCGCCTGCCCCTCAACACCTTGAAGATCGACCGCTCGTTCATCCAGGACATTCCCCATTCGACCCAGGACATGGAGATCGTCCAGGCCATTATCATCATGGCCCACACCCTGCATTTGCAGGTGGTCACCGAAGGCGTCGAAACCGTGCAGCAGTCCGCGTTCCTCAGCCATTACGGCTGCGACTTCATCCAGGGGTATCTGCTCAGCCGACCGGTGTCCCTGGAGCTGCTGCCGGCATTGCTCAGCGAACTCCAAGAGCACCAGCCGGCCTGGGCCGCTACGCGTCTTCACTCCCCGACTGGCGATAGAGATGGATCAGGGTCGCCGGGTCTTTTTCCAGATAGCCCTGGGCCCCATGCAGGCGCATCAACTGTGCTGCCAAGCCGCTGATGGGCGTGGCCGACCCCTGCTCGCGGGAAAACTTCACCGCCCCGTCCAGGTCCTTGAGCAAGGTCCGCACATGCCACTTCACCGGTTCGAAACGGCTTTCAGCCATTTGCGGGGCGAGGATCTGCAGCGGCCGCGAGTCGGCAAAACCTCCGGCCAGGGCCTCGGCAATCAGGCTGGCATCGACCCCGGAACGCTCGGCCAGGGCCACCACTTCGGCAATCACCAGGGCATTGCAGGCAACAATCATCTGATTGCAGGCCTTGGTCACCTGGCCGGCGCCTACCGGCCCCATGTGGGTCACCCGCTGCCCGAGGTTGAGCAGCAGCGGGCGAATCCGCTCGATATCCGCCACCGCACCGCCTGCCATGATCGCCAGGCTGCCGCTTTCGGCACCCGCCGTGCCGCCGGAAACCGGCGCATCGACCCAGCCCATGCCGGTCGCCTCGGCCAACTGGGCGGCCATTTCACGGGTGGCAGTGGGCTCTAGGCTGGAGAAGTCCACCAGCAACTGTCCGGCCCGGGCACCCTGGGCGATGCCCTGGTCACCGAAGACCACCTCGCGCACCACCTGGGTATTGGCCAGGCATAACAGCACCAGGTCACTGGCCTCGCACAACTGGGCCGGTGTGGCGACTTGTCGCGCCCCGGCGGCTACCAGTGGCGCGCACTTCTGCGGATTGCGGTTCCACACGGTCAGCGGATACCCCGCAGCCAAGAGGCGCCGGCACATGGGCAGCCCCATCAGGCCGATACCGGCAAATCCGAGTGAGGGTAACGCTGCCATCATCTTGCCTCCTTTTGATTAAAGATCGCCGGATATTGGCCGATTTATCTGGACGAAGGAAAGGATTCCCCCCTGCGTCCATAGGCACGTCCCCTGACGCGGGGGCCAATATCGCACTGTAAAAGTCGCGAAACCCACTCCGTGATGGCTCGATGATATTTTGTCGACGAGCCGACCAGTTCAGGCACATGGCGCACAATGACTTCTAAAAACAACTCTGCCGACGCAGTATCCGAGCTGACGCTGGCCTCTCCGATTCCAAGCCCCTCGATTTCGAAGCCATTGTCCAGCTCCCGCCCGCTGGCCACCCAGCAGTACCTGTATTTCACGGAGACCAACACCGACCGCATCCTCGACAACCTCGACGGCCTGCGCGACAGCGTGTTCCCGCGCCCACCGCACCTGGAAGGCGACAACGAGATCCGCCGCGACCAGGAATTCCCGTCGGTGTGCCTGATCGGCCTCGGCCGCTGCGGCTCGAACATTGCCCTGGATGTCGCGGAACTGGTGTACAACGCGCGCAAGTTCTACCTCAACGAATTCAATAACGAAGACAAATCCTACGAAGCCAAGGGCTACAGCCCGGGCCAATGGATTCGCAACAACCTGCGCCTGGGCCAGAACAAGGCCAGCAAGCCGGTGTTCCTGGTGGAACCGCTGGTGATGCTCGGCGACCTGGACAAGGACATCGCCGGGCGCATCCGCTTCTCGCGCAAGGGCGAAAAAAGCGGCTTTATCCGCGACTACAGCAAGATGAAGATCATGGACCTCTCGGAAGTCCATGCCGGCGGTGCCGGTAACGCGCCGATCCTGGGTCAGTACCTGGCCAAGATCATCCTCAACAAGGACACCCAGCGCTTCTCCAGCCCCGACTGGAAAATGATCCACTCGTACCTGATCGATTCCTGCGGGATCAAGGCCAACCAGTCGCGCCTGTATTTCTCGATCTTCAGCGCCGGCGGCGGTACCGGTTCGGGCATGGCGTCGGAGTTCGGCCTGGCCCAGCAGTACTCGTACATGAACAAGACGTTCGACACCAAGCCGGTGGATGAGCACGACAGCAAAAGCGGCCATTCCTTCGTCTTCGAGCCGATCTTCACCAGCGGCATCTGCGTGCTGCCGAATATCTCCGACCACCGCAGCGAAATGTCCGAGGCGCTGCATATCAACGCCGGCCGCCTGCTGTGCAAATACCTGTCGGAAGAGTGGGACTTCTCCTACAACTTCGACAACGAAGACAGCAGCGAAGCCAGCGTCATGGGCCGGATCCGTCCATGGAACGCGATGATGCTGATCTCCAACGACATCATGCGTTACGCCGAAGAAAGCGATGACGGCAACATCCAGAACATCGATGTCAACGCCATGGAGAAGCACGCCAACCAGTACATCTCCCAGCAGATCTTCAACATCCTCACGGCGCAGGCGGTGACCACCGACTACGACCAGAACTACTTCCGCCGCGCCGGCATCGACATTGGCGAAACCATCCGCCTGGATGCCAACGACCTGTTCATGAGCCTGGCCGGCCCGGTGGCGATTGCCTACGCCGAATCCGTGGTGCCCGAGCAGCCAGCGCCGTCGGGGGACAAGTTCAAGGTGTTCGAGAAAGAGCCGCAGCGCCTGAACATCGACGACCTGTTCTTCCGCTCGATCGATTTGCCGCACTTCAACAAGGTGACCCAGGCCATCGAGGGCATCAGCCTGCTGCCGATCGAGTCCAAGCGCTATCGCGCAGCCCTGGAGCAATACAAGGCTTCGGGCTACGACGCAGCGGCACTGCACGACCTGCACTTCTTCAAGAACTGCTCGTCGGTGGTCTCCATCGTCTCGCTGCCCAAAGACTACAAGCTGTCGTATATGGATCTGAATCGACTCAAGACCCATCTCAACAGCCTGTTCCCCAACACCACCCTCAAGCGCTATGCACTGGTGATCGGAGCTTCGGCCAACCTGTCGCTGACCACCCTGATTGCCAAGAGCCCGTGCCTGTCGGACGACTTCCTGACGCTGATCGTGGCCTTTATCAAGCGTTGCTTCGCGCGTAACCCGTACCGTTTCGACGAGACCCTGGACAACTCGATCCTCGACTTCATCGTCAGCGAGCACTTCGATGAAAGCCTGATCGACGACCTGCTGAACGAGTTCGAGAACCCGGCGAAGATCCTCGATACCAACTGGTACGCGATCAAACCGATGTACGAGAAGAAATACCGCGAGCTGATCAACGACAAAGACAAGTTCGTCTCGATCAATGACATCCGCCTGTCCCGCGATTGCGTGAAAAAAGCCATCAAGTACCTGCGCGAGATCTACCGTCACCGCATCGGCAAGACCAAGGTCATCTCCCTCAACAACCACACCGGCAAGACCGACCACTGATAGCCGCCGTGGTACGCCGGCTCCCGCCATTGCCTGGGGGAGTCGGTGTCAGCGGCCATTGCGTCGTTCCCCCCCTCTCCCTGCAAGACCAAGGCCTGGCGTTGATGGCACTTTTAGTGGCCGCGCGCCCTGCCAACTCACAATCCGAAACAATTAAGCAGCCCGTCGGCTGGGCTTGAAACTGTTCCCCTTCCGTGAACGTCATCCAGGCTGAAAAAGCGGTGGGGCCTTTCTTCACGGCAAGATGCCATCACCCGGATCGCGGTTACTCCGCTACACACTTTCTGTCGGGAAAAATGCGCACCATGAAGGTGCGCAGCATCAGGCAGACGCCCTTTCCTGGACCATAATCCACGGCGATACCACCACCGCCCACAGCTGCGGATCTCGTTCCACCAGATCCAGCGCCCGCGTCGCAGACACTTTGGCAACCTTCTCTTCGGCCAGCCAGGCAGCCACTTTCTCGGCCTGGTTCTCGGCCATGGCCTGCGCCGCTTCGATCAGATCCAGCCCGGGGTCGACCCACAATAGGGCACCCTTGGCGAAGAACGGTTCCAGCTCCTTCCAGGTAATAGATGCGGTTTCACCAAGCAGCTTGGCATAGAGGGTGCTAGGTTCTTGAGTCATGGGACTGTCCAGAAAAGAAATCGGCGCAATCATAACGTCGGTGATCTGGCAGAAAAACCCAGATGCCAACGCGTCAACGATAGAGAACTCCAGAAACGCCAAGGATTGCCCTCCAACAAGGCCGCACTACAGCGAAAATCCCGCCGCAATTCTGTCTTTTTCTTTCAATAAAGCGACACCCTATGGTTTTGCCCCCAGCAGCCAGCTTTTCAAGCGAACAACCGGCGCTCTACACTGTACCGGTACAGTTGCCAGGGGCATTTCCGGGGATAACAAAGATCTATCTGACCCGGTTCTGCGTCTCTGGCCGCCAGAACTATAAAAATTACAACAGTAAGAGTGGAGCACTATGAATAAGGCTACTAAGCAGATTTCCAAACTGTTTGCCGCTATGGTCCTGGCCGGGGTTGCCAGCCATTCGTTCGCAGCTGACACCATCAAGATCGGCATTGCCGGCCCTAAAACCGGCCCTGTAGCCCAGTACGGCGACATGCAGTTCAGTGGCGCCAAAATGGCCATCGAGCAAATCAACGCCAAGGGCGGCGTCAACGGCAAGAAACTCGAAGCCGTTGAATACGACGATGCCTGCGATCCGAAACAAGCCGTGGCCGTGGCCAACAAAGTCGTCAACGACGGCGTCAAGTTCGTGGTCGGTCACCTCTGCTCCAGCTCCACTCAACCCGCTTCCGACATCTACGAAGACGAAGGCGTGATCATGATCACCCCGGCTGCCACCAGCCCGGACATCACCGCCCGTGGTTACAAAATGGTGTTCCGCACCATCGGCCTCGACAGCGCCCAGGGCCCTGCCGCCGGTAACTACATCGCCGACCACGTGAAGCCGAAAATCGTCGCCGTGCTGCACGACAAACAGCAATACGGTGAAGGCATCGCCACCGCCGTGAAGCAGACCCTGGAGAAAAAAGGCACCAAGGTTGCCGTGTTCGAAGGCATCAACGCCGGCGACAAAGACTTCTCCTCGATGATCGCCAAGCTCAAGCAAGCCAATGTCGACTTCGTCTACTACGGCGGCTACCACCCAGAGCTGGGCCTGATCCTGCGTCAAGCCCAGGAAAAAGGCCTGAAAGCCAAGTTCATGGGTCCGGAAGGCGTGGGTAACGACTCCATTTCCCAGATCGCCAAGGACGCTTCCGAAGGCCTGCTGGTGACCCTGCCGAAATCCTTCGACCAGGATCCGGCCAACGTCGCCCTGGCAGATGCCTTCAAGGCCAAGAAAGAAGACCCAAGCGGCCCGTTCGTGTTCCCTGCCTACTCCGCTGTTGAAGTCATCGCCGGTGGTATCACTGCCGCCAAGAGCGAAGATGCCGCCAAGGTGGCTGAAGCCATCCACGCCGGCACGTTCAAAACCCCAACTGGCGATCTGAGCTTCGACGCCAAGGGTGACTTGAAAGACTTCAAATTCGTGGTCTACGAGTGGCACTTCGGCAAACCTAAAACCGAAGTCTCGCCTCAATAAGGCCCTGTCCTACTGAGCGTCCAATAAAGCCCACGGCGTGCCGTGGGCTTTGTTTTACGAATGTAATGGGCCGTGCTTCCGTGATCCGGGGCCTCCCCACCTGAAAATCTCAAAACCGTCATCAGCGGTTCGCTGGCAAAACTTGCACCCGAAGTGGATGCAGATCTACGGGGTCCAAGCGGGAAAATGACTCCACCAGTGAAATGCGTATCAGGTTTTTAGGAGCGTTGTAATGCCTGACATCTATCACTTTTTCCAACAGCTGGTTAACGGTCTGACCGTTGGCAGCACGTATGCCCTGATCGCCATCGGCTATACGATGGTTTACGGCATCATTGGAATGATCAACTTCGCCCACGGCGAGGTATACATGATCGGCTCCTACGTGGCGTTCATCGCCATCGCCGGGCTGGCCATGATGGGACTCGACAGTGTCCCGTTGTTGATGACCGCAGCCTTTATCGCGAGCATCGTCGTCACCAGTGCCTACGGCTACAGTATCGAACGGATCGCCTACCGCCCCTTGCGTGGCAGTAACCGCCTGATCCCGCTGATCTCGGCCATCGGCATGTCGATCTTCCTGCAGAACACGGTTCTGCTGGCGCAGGACTCCAAGGACAAATCCATCCCCAACCTGATCCCGGGCAACATCTCCATCGGGCCAGGCGGCGCACATGAAGTGCTGATCTCCTACATGCAGATCGTGGTGTTCGTGGTGACCCTGGTGGCCATGCTCGGCCTCACGCTGTTCATCTCCCGTTCTCGCCTGGGTCGCGCCTGCCGTGCCTGTGCCGAAGACATCAAGATGGCCAACCTGCTGGGTATCAATACCAACAACATCATCGCCCTGACCTTTGTCATCGGTGCGGCACTGGCGGCTGTGGCTGCGGTGTTGCTGAGCATGCAATACGGCGTGATCAACCCGAACGCCGGCTTCCTGGTCGGTCTCAAGGCCTTCACCGCAGCGGTTCTGGGCGGTATCGGCAGCATCCCGGGAGCCATGCTCGGCGGGCTGGTGCTGGGGGTGGCTGAAGCCTTTGGCGCCGATATATTCGGTGACCAGTACAAGGACGTCGTGGCTTTCGGCTTGTTGGTTCTGGTGCTGTTGTTCCGGCCGACCGGCATTCTGGGCCGTCCGGAGGTTGAGAAAGTATGACTAGGAATCTTAAATCGGCGCTGTTCAGCGCCCTGTTGGTCTGGGCCGTCGCCTACCCGGTACTCGGCCTGAAACTGACCATCGTCGGCATCAACCTGGAAGTCCACAACACCAGCAACACCACCCTGGCAATCATTGCGATCTGCTCGGTGCTGATGTTCCTGCGGGTGCTGTTCAACCACCAGATCAGCGCGGCCTGGAAATCCTCGCCAAGCATGCCGTTGATCCCGGCCAAGGCCAGCAACTTCCTGACCCTGCCAACGACCCAGCGCTGGATCATTCTCGCGCTGATCGTCGGGGCCCTGGTGTGGCCGTTCTTCGGCTCGCGGGGCGCGGTGGATATCGCCACCCTGATCCTGATCTACGTGATGCTGGGCCTGGGCCTGAACATCGTGGTCGGGCTCGCCGGCCTGCTGGACCTGGGTTATGTCGGTTTCTACGCCGTGGGCGCCTACAGCTACGCGCTGCTGTCGCACTACTTCGGCCTGAGCTTCTGGATCTGCCTGCCCATCGCCGGGATGATGGCCGCCACCTTCGGCTTCCTGCTGGGTTTCCCGGTACTGCGGCTGCGTGGCGACTACCTGGCGATCGTGACCCTGGGCTTTGGTGAAATCATCCGTCTGTTGCTGCGCAACATGACCGACCTCACCGGCGGCCCGAATGGCATCAGCAACATCGAGAAACCCACGTTCTTCGGCCTGACGTTCGAACGTAAAGCCGCTGAAGGCATGCAGACCTTCCACGAGTATTTCGGCCTGCAATACAACTCGATCAACAAAGTGATCTTCCTCTACCTGGTTGCGCTGTTGCTGGCATTGGCGGCCTTGTTCGTCATCAACCGCCTGCTGCGCATGCCGATCGGGCGTGCCTGGGAAGCGCTGCGTGAAGATGAAATCGCCTGCCGTGCCCTGGGTCTGAACCCGACCGTGATCAAACTCTCGGCCTTTACCCTGGGCGCCAGCTTCGCCGGTTTCGCCGGCAGCTTCTTTGCTGCGCGTCAGGGCCTGGTCACGCCCGAGTCCTTCACCTTCATCGAGTCGGCGATCATTCTCGCCATCGTGGTCCTGGGTGGCATGGGCTCGCAGCTGGGGGTGATCCTCGCTGCCGTGGTGATGATCCTGCTGCCGGAAATGATGCGCGAGTTCAGTGAATACCGCATGTTGATGTTTGGCGCCTTGATGGTGCTGATGATGATCTGGCGTCCACAAGGTCTGCTGCCGATGCAACGCCCACACATGGAGTTGCGAAAATGAGCCGCGAGATCCTTAAAGTCGAAAACTTGAGCATGCGCTTCGGCGGCCTGCTCGCGGTCAACGGCGTGGCCCTGACCGTCAAGGAAAAACAGGTCGTGGCCCTGATCGGCCCCAACGGTGCCGGCAAGACCACGGTCTTCAACTGCCTGACCGGTTTCTACAAGCCCAGCGGTGGCAGCATCCAGCTTGACGGCCAGGCCATCGAAGGCCTGCCAGGCCATGAGATCGCCCGTAAAGGCGTGGTGCGCACCTTCCAGAACGTGCGTCTGTTCAAGGACATGACCGCGGTCGAGAACCTGTTGATCGCCCAGCATCGGCACCTGAACACCAACTTCCTGGCGGGGTTGTTCAAGACCCCGGCATTTCGCAAGAGCGAGCGCGATGCCATGGAGTTCGCCGAGTACTGGCTGGACAAGGTCAACCTCACGGAGTTTGCCAACCGTACCGCCGGGACCCTGGCCTACGGTCAGCAACGGCGCCTGGAAATCGCTCGCTGCATGATGACCCGGCCGCGGATCCTGATGCTCGACGAACCTGCCGCCGGCCTCAACCCCAAGGAAACCGAGGACCTCAAGGCGCTGATCAGCATGTTGCGTGAAGAGCACAACGTCACCGTGCTGCTGATCGAACACGACATGAAACTGGTCATGAGCATTTCCGACCACATCGTTGTGATCAACCAGGGCACGCCCCTGGCCGACGGCACGCCGGAGCAGATCCGCGACAATCCTGAAGTGATCAAAGCCTACCTGGGGGAAGCGTAAATGCTGCAATTCGAAAACGTTTCCACCTTCTACGGCAAGATCCAGGCCCTGCACAGCGTCAACGTGGAGATCCGCCAGGGCGAAATCGTGACCCTGATCGGGGCCAACGGCGCGGGTAAATCCACCCTGCTGATGACCCTCTGCGGTTCGCCCCAGGCCCACAGCGGCAGCATCCGTTACATGGGTGAGGAACTGGTGGGGCAGACGTCGGCGCAGATCATGCGCAAGAGCATTGCCGTGGTGCCGGAAGGTCGTCGGGTGTTCGCGCGCCTGACCGTGGAAGAAAACCTCGCCATGGGTGGTTTCTTCACCGAAAAGGGCGACTACCAGGAGCAGATGGACAAGGTGCTGCACCTGTTCCCCCGGCTCAAGGAACGCTTCACCCAGCGCGGCGGCACCATGTCCGGCGGTGAACAGCAAATGCTCGCCATCGGCCGTGCGCTGATGAGCAAGCCCAAGCTGCTGCTGCTCGACGAGCCGTCGCTGGGCCTGGCACCGATCATCATCCAGCAGATTTTCGACATCATCGAACAGCTGCGACGTGATGGGGTGACGGTGTTCCTGGTGGAGCAAAACGCCAACCAGGCGCTGAAAATCGCCGACCGCGCCTACGTGCTGGAAAACGGCCGGGTGGTGATGCAAGGCTCCGGTGAAGACCTGCTGACCGACCCCAAAGTGCGCGAAGCGTACCTGGGCGGCTAGCCGCATGCGTCAACCAAAAACGGCCCTTCGGGGCCGTTTTTTTATGGCTCCGCTGCCCACTCCCAGCGTCCGAACACGGCCCGGGCCTGCGGCAGCGGCTACAGGCGGTCGAGGGCTTCGCCGCTGCGCTTGAACCAGCCGATCAGGTAATCGGCCAGGACCTGGGTGCGCTTGGGCAGGCCGCCCTGGTAGGGGTGCACCAGGTACATCGGCATGCTCCGGGTCTGGTAATCGCGCAGCAGCCAGCGCAGGCGGCCGTCGGCCAGTTCGGCCTGCAACAGGTAGGACGGTAGTCGCGCAACGCCGGCGCCCGCCAGTGCGGCCTTCTTCAACAGGTTGTAGTGATTGCTGGCAAACGGCCCGGAAACACGCACCCGCAACAGCTCGTGCTGTTGGTGATAAAGCCACTCCTCGCGGCCGCTATAGTGGCTGTTGAGCAGGCAGCGATGCTCGGCCAGGTCCCGGGGCGCCAGGGGCTCGCCGTGCTCCTCGAGGTAGGCCGGGCTGGCGCAGGTCAGCTCACGCCAGGCCAGCAGCGGCCTGGCCACCAGGCGCTGGTCATTGGCCACCTCGGAGCGGATCGCCAGGTCGAAACCGTCCCGTGACAGGTCGCGGTAGAGGTTATTGAGCTCCAGCTCGATCTGCACCTGGGGGTAGCGCCGGGAAAACTCCAGCAGCAGGCCATCGAAAAACGTCTCCCCCAACGACACCGGCACCGTGATCCGCACCGGCCCGGCCATGTCGTCCTTGAGCCGCGCCAGGGCTTGGCGCGCGCGTTCCACCTGCACCACCAGCGCCTGGGCCTGAGGCAGCAAGGCAGCGCCGGCGGCGGTCAGGCTCAGCTTACGGGTGGTGCGCTGCAACAGCACCACGGCGAATTTGGCCTCCAGCTGACTGATGCGCTTGGACAGTTGCCCCTTGCTGCAGCCCAACTGCTGGGCGGCCAGGGTAAAGCTGCCGGCTTCGATCAAAACGGCAAACGCCGCCAAGTCATCCATCTCGCTCATGGATTGTTTCCATTTGAAAACCAAAGATTGCCTATTAGCGCGTTAATCAACAGAAAAAACCACCTTAGACTGCAACTTCGTTCACCCACCCTCAGGAACCTCAACATGAAAATTCTCTTGATTGGCGCCCACGGCACCATTGGCTCGGCCGTTGACCATGAGCTCTCGCAACGTCATGAAGTGATCCGCATCGGTCGCACCAGTGGCGAGTTGCAGGTGGACATCAGCGACAGCGCCTCGATCCGCCGCCTGTTCGAACAAACCGGAAAATTCGACGCCCTGATCAGCGCCACCGGCAGAGTGACCTTCGCCCCCCTGGGGGACATGAGCGCCGACGACTTCACCCTGGGCCTGGAGAACAAACTGATGGGCCAGGTCAACCTGCTGCTGATCGGCCGTGAGTTCGCCAATGACGGTGCGTCCTTCACCCTGACCTCGGGCATCCTCAACCGCGACCCGATCCGCACCGGCGCCTCGGCGGCCCTGGTCAACGGCGCCATCGATGGTTTCGTACGCTCTGCCGCTCTCGAATTGCCCCGCGGCCTGCGAATCAACGCCATCAGCCCCACCGTGGTCCAGGAAGCGATGGGCAGCTATGCCCCGTACTTCCGAGGCTTCAAGCCAGTGAATGCCGCCGAAGTCGCCCTGGCTTACGCCAAGAGTGTTGAAGGTCTGCAAACCGGCCAGGTCTACCAGGTCGGCTAGGCATTGCCGGAGCGGGGTTGTGATGCGCGGCCAGCCTGCGTAACGTGGCGGCACTTGTCTGGAGACCCGATAATGCGCGCCGCCCGTTCACTGCTTTGTATCGCCCTGCTCCCTCTGTTTGCTGGCTGCCAGATGCTGCCGATGCTCAATGGCCAACCCCAGGCCCCGTCCATGGCGGGCCTGACCCGGATGCAAGGCGAACTCACCGCCGCCGACGGGCAACTGCTGTTCAAACCGTGCAACGAACAGCGCCGCTATGTGGTCAAGGACAGCGGCGGCACCAGCGTACTGCAGGAAGCCGCGACCCTGGCCGACCAACAGGGCAAGCTGTTCGCCGATCTGCGCGGCAGCTTCTCCTCGAACAAGGCCAGCGGCGATGGCCAGGTGGAGCTGCGCCAGCTATACCGCGTCGAACGCTCGGGCAATGCCTGCAACGACCCCAACTTCCAGCGCCTGATCCTGCGTGCCAGTGGCAAGACCCCGGCCTGGAACCTGGACGTCAGCGCCAAGGGCATGATGCTCGAACGCGCCGGCCAGCCGGCCCTGGCCCTGCCCTACCTGGAAGAGCAATTGGGTGACGGCCGCTTCAACCTCACCAGCGAAGCCAATAACCAGCACGTCGAGCTCTGGGTTGCGCCCCAGCGTTGCGTCGACAGCCAGACCGGCAGCGTCCAGCACCTGACGGCCGAGCTGCGGATCAACGGTGAAGTGCAGCGCGGTTGCGCCTATTTCGGCGGTTCGCGCAACGACTGATTCGACGGGCGACCGTTTTAACCTCACGGGATCCGGGCTTTGCGGCTTATAATCGCCGGTTTGTAAAACCGCCCTGACGCATTTGTGCGTCCCGCGAATCGGATCCCGTCATGTTACGAATCACTGAACTCAAGTTGCCGATCGACCATCCTGAAGAAGACCTGCGGCCTGCCATCGCGCAGCGCCTGGGCGTCGCCAGCGATGACCTGCTCGACTTCACCCTGTTCAAGCGCAGCTACGATGCGCGCAAGAAGTCCTCCGAACTCTGCTTCATCTACACCATCGACGCCCAGGTGCGCGACGAGGCCAAGGTGCTGGGCAAGTTCGCCGATGACCGTAACGTCAACCTGGCGCCGGATGTCAGCTACAAGGTGGTGGGCCAGGCCCCGGCCGATTTGAGCCAACGCCCGATCGTGGTCGGGTTCGGCCCGTGCGGCATCTTCGCCGGCCTGCTGCTGGCGCAGATGGGCTTCAAGCCGATCATCCTCGAACGTGGCAAGGAAGTGCGCGAGCGCACCAAGGACACCTGGGGCCTGTGGCGCAAAAGCGTGCTCAACCCCGAGTCCAACGTGCAGTTCGGTGAAGGCGGTGCCGGGACCTTCTCCGACGGCAAGCTCTACAGCCAGATCAAGGATCCGAAACACCAGGGCCGCAAGGTCCTGCACGAGTTCGTCAAGGCCGGCGCGCCGGAAGAGATCCTCTACGTCAGCAAGCCGCACATCGGCACCTTCCGCCTGACCGGCGTGGTGGAGAACATTCGCCAGCAGATCATCGCCCTGGGTGGTGAAGTGCGCTTCGGGCAACGGGTGACCGACGTACTGATCGAAGACGGGCAATTGACCGGTGTCGAGCTCAACAGCGGCGAACAGCTGCACTCCGAGCACGTGATCCTGGCCCTGGGCCACAGTGCCCGCGACACCTTCCGCATGCTCCACGACCGTGGCGTGTTCATGGAAGCCAAGCCGTTCTCGGTAGGCTTCCGGATCGAACACCCCCAGTCGCTGATCGACAGCGCACGCCTGGGCAAATACGCCGGGCACCCGAAACTCGGCGCCGCCGATTACAAGCTGGTGCACCATGCCAAGAACGGCCGCACGGTCTACAGCTTCTGCATGTGCCCCGGCGGCACCGTGGTTGCCGCAACCTCCGAGCCGAACCGGGTCGTGACCAACGGCATGAGCCAGTACTCGCGCAACGAGCGCAACGCCAACTCCGGGATCGTGGTCGGCATCACCCCGGAAGTGGACTACCCGGGTGGCCCGCTGGCCGGCATCGAATTGCAGGAGCGCCTGGAATCCCTGGCCTTCGAACTCGGCGGCAACAACTACGAAGCACCGGCGCAGCTGGTGGGCGACTTTATCGCCGGCAAACCTTCCACCGCCCTGGGCAGCGTCGAGCCGTCCTACAAGCCCGGTGTGGCCCTGGGCGACCTGGCCCTGGCCCTGCCGGACTTTGCCATCGAAGCCATTCGTGAAGCGCTGCCGGCCTTCGACCGCCAGATCAAGGGTTACTCGCTGCACGACGCGGTGTTGACCGGGATCGAGACCCGCACCTCATCGCCGCTGCGTATCACCCGCAACGAAGCCATGCAAAGCCTGAACGTCAAAGGCCTGTACCCGGCCGGGGAAGGCGCCGGTTACGCAGGCGGCATCCTCTCGGCGGGCGTCGACGGGATTCGCATCGCCGAAGCCGTAGCACGCAACATGCTTGGGCTCGAAGCTTAAGTCACAAGCCTGCATTGCCCTCGCCACGGTCCTGACCCAGGACCGTGGCGCCGGGTCGATCAGATGCCGGCGCGCAATACGCTGGCCGGTAGCGCAACGCCCTGCTCCACGCTGGCGGCTACCGCGTCGATCAAACCACTCAACTCATACCCCTGGGCGGCCAGCCACGGCTGATCGTAATAGGTGGTTGCATAGCGCTCGCCGCCGTCGCACAGAATCGCCACGATCGAACCCGACTCTCCCGCCTCCTTCATCTGCTGCGCGGCGATCAGGGCGCCAATCAGGTTGGTGCCACTTGAGCCCCCTACCCGCCGCCCCAGGCGCTGGGCCAGGTAATGCATGGCCGCGAGCGACAGCGCATCCGGCACCTTGACCATCGCATCGATCACCTTGGGCAGGAACGAAGCTTCTACCCGTGGCCGACCGATGCCTTCGATCCGCGAACCGCACTCCAGGCGCAGGCTGGCATCGCCGCTCTGGTAGTAATCGAAAAACACCGAACGCTCGGCATCGGCGCACAGGACCCGGGTGCAATGCTGGCGATAACGCACATAACGCCCCAGGGTCGCGGTAGTGCCGCCGGTGCCCGGGCTGGAGATCAGCCAGCTTGGCTCCGGGTAACGTTCGCAGCGCAGTTGCTGGAAAATCGACTCGGCGATGTTGTTGTTGGCGCGCCAGTCGGTGGCCCGCTCGGCGTAGGTGAACTGGTCCATGAAGTGCCCGCCGCTTTCCCGGGCCAGACGCTCGGACTCGGCGTAGATCTGCGTCGGGTCCTGCACCAGATGGCTCTTGCCGCCGTAAAAGGCGATCTGCGCGATCTTCTCCTGGGAGGTGCTGGCCGGCATCACCGCAATGAACGGCAAGCCCAGCAGGCGTGCGAAATAAGCTTCGGAAATCGCCGTCGAGCCGCTGGAGGCCTCGATCACCGGCGCGCCAGGCTTGAGCCAGCCATTACACAGCGCATAAAGGAACAGCGAGCGCGCCAGGCGATGCTTGAGGCTGCCGGTGGGGTGGCTGGACTCATCCTTGAAATACAGTTCGATCCCGGGCAGGCCAGGCAACGGCAGGGGGATGAGGTGGGTATCGGCGCTGCGCTGGAAGTCGGCTTCGATAATGCGGATGGCCTCGCGGGCCCATTGTCGGTTGTCGCTCATGGTCGGTTCTCGCTGGATCGAACGCCACGGCGGCGCAAGAGGAGGATAGTGGCCCGGAGTGGGAACCCGGCCCCCTTGAAACAGGCTGCACGACGGCGGCGATGGACTATGTTCAAGGGGCTATTGGGCGCCATGGTAGGAAAAATCCCGCGCGCCTCACAGGTACAGCTATGAAGCAATTGGATACACAACTGACAGGCCGTATTTTCAGCAGCGCGCTTTTCCTCTGCTTATAACAAAAAAGAATATAACTTTTGTTTTAACAACTAACGGTACGGGTTAGGGTGTGCCACCTTTAGCGTTTTTATGGAGAGCGACCTTGCCTCTGCGTAGTACTTTCACTCGTTTCTTTCAGTTGGAAGCTGCCAGCGGTCTGTTATTGATTGCCGCCGCAGTTCTGGCCCTGATCATCAATAATTCACCGCTGTCCTGGCTGTACAACGGCTTGCTGGACACCCCCGTGGTGGCCCAGATCGGCGCCCTGAAAATCGCCAAACCCCTGCTGCTGTGGATCAACGATGGCCTGATGGCGCTGTTTTTTCTGCTGATCGGGCTTGAGGTCAAGCGCGAAGTCCTCGAAGGCCATCTGTCCAAGCCGTCGCAGATCGTGCTCCCGGGCGCCGCGGCGATCGGCGGCATGCTGGTGCCGGCGCTGATCTACTGGTTCCTCAACAAGGACAACCCGCCGGCGCTGAACGGCTGGGCGATCCCGACTGCCACCGACATTGCCTTCGCCCTCGGGGTCCTGGCCCTGCTCGGCAAGCGGGTGCCGGTATCGCTGAAGCTGTTCCTGATGACCCTGGCGATCATCGACGACCTGGGCGCGATCATTATCATCGCGGTGTTCTACTCCGGGGCGCTGTCGACTCTGTCGCTGATGCTGGCGGCAGCCTGTGTGGCGGCGCTGGTAGCCATGAACCGGCTGGGGGTGGTCAAGCTCGGGCCCTATATGATCATTGGCCTGATCCTCTGGGTCTGCGTCCTCAAGAGCGGCGTGCATGCCACCCTGGCCGGCGTGACCCTGGCCCTGTGCATCCCGCTGCGCACTCGCAATGCCGAACCGTCGCCGTTGCGCAACCTGGAACACGCCCTGCACCCTTGGGTGGCCTACGGCATCCTGCCGCTGTTCGCCTTCGCCAATGCCGGGCTGTCCCTGACCGGGGTCACCGCCGAGAGCTTCACCCACTTCGTGCCCATGGGCATCGCCGTCGGCCTGCTGCTCGGCAAGACTGTCGGGGTATTCGGCCTGACCTGGCTGGCGGTCAAGAGCGGCCTGGCCGCGCTGCCCAGTGGCGCCAACTGGGGACAAGTGTTTGGCGTGGCGATCCTGTGCGGGATCGGCTTCACCATGAGCCTGTTCGTCGGCTCCCTGGCCTTTGTTCCGGGCAGCAGTGAATACGCCGGCATGGACCGCATGGGCATCCTCACCGGCTCGCTCTTCGCCGCCCTGATCGGCTACGCGGTGACTGCCGCCGCCAGCCGCAAGAGCAACGCCCTGCCCTCCTGAGCCAGGGTTGGCCCAGGCTGAAAACAAAAAACCCCGGTCAGGCAACTGACCGGGGTTTTGTTTTGCAGGATGCGATCAACGAGTAACGCGGCTGGTGCCATCGACCGTCATGATGCGCACGCGATCACCGACGCGGAACACTTCGTTTTCCTGCACCTGCTGCACATAGGCACGCATGCTGCCGTCGTCTTCACGTACGGTGATTTCCACGCCCTGGGTGCGGGTCAGGCCTTCCTCGGTGGCCGAGCCCAGCAGACCACCGGCGACTGCGCCGATCACCGCAGTGACGATGCTGCCGCGACCGCCACCGATGGCGCTGCCGCCGACACCACCGATCACGGCGCCAGCAGCGCCGCCGATTGGGGTCTTGGTGCCTTCGATTTTCACCGGACGCAGGGATTCAATGGTGCCCATGCGAACGGTCTGCACACGACGCGCTTCATCACGGGAGTAAGAGTCACCGGTCAGGTTCGAGGCACAGCCACCGAGCAACATCGCCATCGTGGTGAAGGAAGCAACTAGCAGAACAGACTTACGCATAGGATCAACTCCAAAGGACAGATCGTCATTAAACTCCGCAGCTTGATACCTGTCACGGCATCGCCCGGATAAAATTGCTTTCATTCAGTCTCAGTACAGACTACGCAGACTGCCAAAACGCTCAAAAAAGCTCAGGCAACATTTACGCGCACCCCAGGTACAGGACTTCTCATGGATTACTTCATCATCATTGCCACCACCGCCGCCGGCTTGTACTTCCACTGGTGGTTGTATGTGCGGATCAAACGCTGGATGGACCGAGACCTGGCGCTTTCCCTGGCAGGTGCGGATGAGCAGAAAAAAGCCTTCATGCTGCAACAACTGGCTAATGCCCATCAGCAGAAAGTAAAACGCCGGGACCTGCCGCAGTGGCTGGCAGCCGCCGCGACCGGTTATCCCGGCGCCTGACCTGAAACCTTAAGGCGCCAGGCGTTCACGCACCCAGTCAGCGCCCTGTACACGATAGTTCAGGCGATCGTGCAGACGGCTTGGGCGACCTTGCCAGAACTCGATACGCTCGGGCAGCAGGCGGTAACCGCCCCAATGCTCCGGACAATCGGGCTGACTGTCACTGAAGCGCGCCTCGGTCGCCTTGAGCAATTGCTCCAGCTCGCCGCGCCCATCTATCACCCGACTCTGGGGCGATGCCCAGGCCCCCAGGCGGCTGCCCAGCGGACGTACCTGGTAATAATCGTCGGACTCCTGCGGGCTGACCTTGACCACCCGGCCCTCGATGCGCACCTGACGCTCGAGGGTCGGCCAGAAGAAGGTCATGGCCGCAAAGGGATGAGCCGCAAGCTGCTCACCCTTGGCGCTCTGGTAGTTGGTGAAGAAGGTAAAACCCTGCTCATCCAAACCCTTGAGCAACAGGATGCGGCAATGCGGGCGGCCATCGGAGTCGACGGTCGCCAGCGTCATGGCATTGGCCTCCACCGGTGGCTGTTCGGTTTTCACCGCGTCTGCGAACCACTGGTGAAACAAGGCGAAGGGCTCGGCCGGAGCCTGGGCTTCGGTCAGTCCATCACGCGTGTAGTCGCGGCGCATATCAGCCAGGGCCTGGGTCATGGCAGCTTCCTTTCGCTAAAGAATCAGTTCTGTGCGGTGGTCGCCGGCGCTTTTGCCGGAACGGCTGCCTTGGCCGGGGCCACCTTCTTCGCTGGTTCTTTCTTGGTCGCTGGCTTCTTCGCAGGAGTGGCGGCCTTTTTCGCAGGAGCGGCTTTTTTGGCAGGTGCGGCTTTTTTCGAGGCAATGGCCGGCACAGCTGGCTTCACGTCCTGCACAGCTACCATTTCAGTTTCCGAAGGGGTTGGCTGGTTGTACTTGCTCAGCAGGCCGAGCATGGTGCTGCGCTGGGTCAGCATGATTTCCACGCGGCGGTTCAAGGCACGGCCCTGCGGGCTGTCATTGGCTGCACGTGGCATGACCGAACCCATGCCGCGCAGCATCAGACGGTCTTGTTTCAGGCCGCTGAGGCTGAAGATCGCTGCTACCGATTGCGCACGGTCACGGCTGATTTTCTGGTTCAGGGCAGTCGCACCAACAGTATCGGCGTGACCCAGCACCAGGACCGCAGTCTTGGAGTCGCCTTCAACAGCCTTGGCGACGCGGGTGAATGGACCCAGGGTCACCGGCAGCAGCATGGCTGGACGGTCCGGGTTGAACGAACCGTCGACCAGAGCGGTGACCACCAGTACGTTTTCGCGGCGTTCCAGTTGCAGCTTGCTGTCCTTGATCGCTTCACGCAGGCGAGGCTCGTAGTCATCCAGCCAGGCTTGGGTGATTTTCGGATCAGGCATCGGGATATCAGTGACATCGACCTTGCTCAGCGGCTTTGGCTCGCTCGGGCCAAATGGCCACCACCAGTTCTTGCCGGTGTCAGCCTTGGCAACGCTTGGAGCCGGTGCCGGTTCAGCTTTCTTGGCTTCGGCTACCGGCTTGTCGCCAGCGTCGTCCTTGGAGGAAAACGGCCACCACCAGCTGCTGCTTTCGCTCTTGGCTGCTGGAGCAGCGGCGGCGGCCGGTGCAGGCTCGACAGCGGCAATCGCGGCGGGCTTGGCAGCTGGGGCTGGCGCGGCGGCGGCTTTGACGGCGGGGGCTGCAGGCTTGGCGGCGGCGGTGGCCTTGCCGGCTGGGGCTGCTGCTGCAGGCTTTGCCGCTGGAGCTGGAGCCGGGGCTGCAGCCACGGGGGCTTTTTGTGCAGGCTCTGCGGCGCTGTTGTTGGTCGCCTTATCGGAACCGAACGACCACCAATGGCCACCTTCTGCGTCATTTTGCGGCGTTTGAGCACAACCGGTAACTGTGAGGCAAATGGCCAGGGCTAAAGACTTGTTCGACGACATGGGATATCCACAAAATGAGATAAATAATTACGGTCTGAGCGACCCGTAAACAGACGCTTGGAAATTATAAAAGCCACAAGGTTCCACCTTGCAGCTATTCCAGCATGTTTAAGCAAAAAAGTTCTTAACAGCAACCTTTTTACAGACAATCCGACAAAACCCTCGCTAGCTTCTGCGCCCGCGGATCCATCAATACATAAGGCCCCAGGGTATTTGTCACAAAACCGAAGGCCACATCATGCTCCGGGTCAGCAAAACCGGTGGAACCACCCGCCCCCGGATGACCAAAGGCCCGGGCACCCAGGCCAAAAGTCGCGTTCGGCACATCCGGTTGGTCCAGCATGCAGCCCAGGCCGAAACGGGTCTGGGTCAGCAGAGTCTTGTCCATGCCAATGCTGTGCTCACGGGTCAACTCGTCGAGCATGTCCGCTTCCAGCAGGCTGCCATCAAGCAGGCCACTGTAGAAACCGGCCAGGCTGCGGGCATTGCCATGCCCATTGGCCGCCGGCTGCTGCATGCGTCGCCACTCAGGTTTGTTGGTGCTGGTCATGATAGACGGCGGATTGGTAAACGCCCGGGTGGTCATGGCAGTGGGCTCGCGCATGGTCACTTGCAGCAGGCGCTGGGCGGCGGCATCACCGACATTGCCCTTGCCCCGGGCAATATGCGCCACCCGGTAGAACTCCGAATCCGCCAGGCCGACGTGAAAATCCAGGCCCAATGGCTTGGCCACGCGAGCCACGATCGACTCCCCCGGCCCCCGGCCATCGGCTCGGCGCAGCAATTCGCCGACCAGCCAGCCGTAAGTGATAGCGGCATACCCATGGCCTTCACCCGGCGTCCACCAGGGTTGCTCCGCGGCCAGGGCGTCGACCATGGTCTGCCATTCGTACAGCGCCTCTGGCGCGAGCATCTCGCGCAGCGCCGGAAGGCCGGCCTGATGGCACAGCAACTGACGCAGGGTGATGGCTTGTTTGCCGGCGGCGGCGAATTCCGGCCAGTACTGCGCCACCGGCGCGTCCAGCTTGAGCTTGCCTTCGGCCACCAGTTGCAGCGCGGTCACTGCAGTAAAGGTCTTGGTGCAGGAGAACAGGTTGGCAATGGTGTCGCTGTGCCAGGCCTCGGCGCCGTCTTTGTCGGCAGTACCGGCCCAGAGGTCGATCACGGTTTCACCGCCGACCTGAATGCACAGCGCCGCGCCGCGCTCCTGGGAATCTTCAAAGAGGGCCGCGAAGGCTTCACGCACGGCCTCGAATTTAAGCTCGTAATGACCTTGAATCTGCACCCGTGACTCCCCCCAAACCCATGCTCTACAAAGTGGCACGCATTGTTTCAGCCCCAGGCGGTTTTGGGAACAGATGCCAGCCGGTGATGAAATTCGCGCAAACCTGGGACGCCCGAGGGTTTTGCCCGGTGCCCCAGCGGATACGAAAGGGGCAGCCTGCAAGCTGCCCCTCGTGATCAATGACCGTTGCCGGAATGCCCGCCTGCGCGGCCGGCGCCGCCGTCCTTGCTGTCATGAGCCTTTTTGCCACCGTCGCCACCATGGCTTTCGGCAGCGGCAGCCTTGTCGGCTTCAGCCTTGGCCTTTTCGACCTCGGCGCCTAGTTGATCGACGGTCAGCAGGTTGCTCTTGCGCACGCTGTCGACGAACCCCTGGAACGGCAGGTCGGTGATGCCCACCAGGCCGAAGTGGCCATTCTCGCCATCCAGCAGGCGACCGGTCACCGGCTGGTCGAGGTACTGAAACCAGTGCACACCGACAATTGACGGCTCGCTGATCGCCTGCTTGAGGAAATTGGCATAGGCCGGCGCGCGATCTTCTTCACGGGCCAATTCGGTCACGCCACCCCAGAACGGGCCACGGTCACGGGAGCCGAAGTTGAATTCGGTGATCAGTACCGGCTTGTCCAGGCTGCGCAGTTGGGCGAAGTCATAACCGTCCTGGGGCTTGAGGGTGTACATGTTGAAGCTCAACACGTCGCAGTACTGGGCACAGGAGGTCACGGCCTCCGGGGTGCTGATGGCGAAACGACCGCCCAGCAGCAAGTGGTTCGGCGCATGCCACTTCAGCGAATCGGAGATGGTCTTGAAGTAGGTATCGGCAAACACTTTCTGGAAGTATTTGAAGTCGGCTTCGATTTCCGGGTGCTCGGGGTTCGGCAGCGGCGGCTCGAAACCCGGGTCTTCCATCAGCTCCCAGGCAGGCAGATCAATGCCCCAGGCCTTCGACAGGCCGGCCTGGTTACGGTATTTGTCGCGCAACTGCTTGAGAAACGCCCGTTTGGCCGGCACGTCGGTGGTCATGCGCAAGGTGCCGTAGGCCAGGGCGTAGCGGGCTTTGGGGCCATCACCGGGACCGGCCCAGGCCAGTTCGTTGTCGGCAAAGTAGCCGATCAACCAAGGGTCATCCCGATGGTCGCGGGCAGCGATGGCTACCGCACGCTCGGTGGCCATGGCAAAACGCGGGTCAAACGGGTCGGGCATGCCGCCCCACCAGTCGCTGCCGGTGCTGATGCTGGCGTAGTCGCCGACGATCGACAGCGGCAGGGTGTAAGGCACCCGCGCTTTGTCTTCAAGCGCCGAGGCGCTCCAGTTGCCGACGGTGTTGAAGCCCCAGGCCTGCAAGCGGTCCTGGGTGTGACTGACCCAGCGTTTGGTGTCTAGGGCCTCAGGGGCGCACGGCGCGGTCGTCGCAGTGGCAGGGGCGGCTGTCTGTTGCGCCTGCCGGGCATCGGCCTTGGCCGCGTCGGCTATCCCGGGCTGGGTTTCGCTGCCGGCTGCGCAAGGCACGCCGTAGGTGCGCTGCAAGTTGGCCGCGTAAAAGTCGTACCAGCGGCCACTGTTATAAGCACGGCCCTGGTCGGCGCCGTTGCCGCCACGGTTATCGCCCTCGCCGTAAAAACCGGCCAGAGGCTCACCGGGCTTGGGCAGGGCCGGGAACATCCATTCGCGGCCGGCTATATAGGTCTGGCTGTTCTCGGCAGTGACTGCATTGACCCCCAGGGAGTAAAACGGATGGCCTTCGGGGGTGACCAGGTACCAGCGCCCGTCACGCTTCTCGGTGCGGAAAAAACCGCTGGCCTTGAAGGGTGCGCCCTTGTCCCAGCCGCCGAACTTGTCCAGGGCACTGCGTTCGCGCTCGGCCAGCCAGGTCTTGAGCTGCTGCTGTTCCTTCCTCGCCGCGGTCTTCAACTGATCGTCGCTGCTGATTTTTTCCGGCCAGCGGGCGCGGGTCGACTGGCCGTAGCCATCCACCAGCGAACCGTAGACCGCCTTGACCACGCCCTCGCCGTCCTGCACGCCGAAGCGCTCAAGCAGAATGCTCTGGGCGGCCTTGGGTTGTTCCATCGACAGGGTGACCGACACCACCTGACTGCGATCCAGCTCGCCTTGGCTGCTGGCCAGCAGAATGCGCTGCCCGTCCACGGTCGTCGGCATCGGCGGCCCGGCCTTCATGCCCTGGCTCAACGGCGAGCTGGCCACCAGCGGTACCAACAGGGTTTGCGCCGGCCCGGCCGGCAGATCGATGCGGCTGACCAGGGTCTTGCCGTCATTGCTCTGGATTTTCACGTAGAGGGTCAGGGCCCAGTTCATGGCGCTCTGGATGCGCAGGCTCATCATTCCCGATTGCGACCAGTCCCAGGCACCACTTTGCGGGCTCAAGCGCAGGCTCGGCTGCGCCGCCGGGTTGAAGGTGACCCGCCGCAGCACTTCACCTTCGGCCGTTTGCTCTGCATTGGATTGCGGCAGGCCGGCATCCTGTGTCGTCACCTGGACCACAGCCGCGGGCCGGACAAAGTTGAACAGCGTCTGCTGTCCGGCAGGCGCAGCAAGCAGCGGCGCGGCGAACATCAGAGCCAATACGGCGGGCAACGAACGGCGAATCATATGAACCAGGTTCTCCCTAATGACCGATAAACGGCCTGTGTTGAATCGGTGACATGAAATAGACAGCGCGGGAAGCCAATCTGCAGACCGCGCTCAAGAAATTTCCCGCCGGAACGGCGGCAAGGCATTGAGGATAGCCTTGCCGTAGCGCTGGGTGACCAGACGCCGGTCCAACAGGGTGATGGTGCCGCGGTCCTGCTCGGTACGCAGCAGGCGACCGCAGGCCTGGACCAGCTTGAGCGAGGCATCGGGCACGGAGATTTCCATGAACGGATTGCCGCCCCGGGCCTCGATCCACTCCGCCAGCGCAGCCTCGACCGGATCATCCGGCACCGAGAACGGGATCTTGGCGATCACCACGTGCTCGCAGTAGGCCCCGGGCAAGTCCACGCCTTCGGCGAAACTGGCCAGGCCGAACAGGACGCTGGAGTCACCACCATCGACCCGCGCCTTGTGCTTGTTCAGGGTTTCCTGCTTCGACAGGTTGCCCTGAATGAACACTTGCTTGCGCCAGTCGCGGTCCAGGCCGTCGAACACGTCCTGCATCTGCTTGCGCGAGGAGAACAGCACCAGGGTGCCGCGCGAGCCTTCCACCAGTTCCGGCAGGTCGCGGATGATGGCCGCGGTATGGGCCGGCGCGTCCCGCGGGTCGGCCTTGAGGTCCGGAACCCGCAGCACACCGGCATCGGCGTGATGGAAGGGGCTGGGGACCACGGCGGTCACGGCTTTTTTCGGCAGGCCGGCGCGCATGCGGAACCGATCGAACGTGCCGAGGGCCGTCAGGGTGGCCGAAGTCACCAAGGCGCCATAGGCCACGTTCCACAGGTTACGTCGGAGCATTTCCGCAGCCAGGATCGGGCTGGCGTTGACTTCGATATCGAACAACGAGCCACTTTCAGCCAGGGTCAGCCAACGGGCCATGGGCGGGTTGTCTTCCGGGTCTTCGGTGGTGAAGGCGGTCCATAGCTCCCAGTTGCCCTGGGCCCGGGACAGCAGGCTGCCGAACAGTGGGTACCATTCTTCGGCCTGGTTGCTGGCGATGCCGATATTGACCTCGCCATCCATGCCTTCCTTGAGCAGGTCGGTGAGGCGGGTGAACAGGTCGGTCAGGCGTGAAAAGCCCTTCTTCAGCTCAATGCCCATCTCGCGCATGTGCTCGGGAATGACCCCGCCGACAAACCGATGGCGCGGCCGCTCGCGGCCCTCCATGTCTTCGCCGGTCTTGAAGTCCGCCAGTTGTTCGCAGGCGGTGAACATGAACTGCTGCTGGGTCTTGATCTCCCGCGCCAGCTCCGGCACCTGCTCGATCAGCTTGCCGAGGTCGCCCGGCAGCGGATGCTGGGCCAGCAGCTTGGTCAGGTTCTTGGCAGTCTGCTCCAGCCAATCGGCGGTGGAACGCAAGCGGGTGTAGTGGGCGAAGTGGCCGATGGCCTTGTCCGGCAGGTGGTGGCCTTCGTCGAACACATACAGCGTGTCCCGCGGGTCAGGCAGCACGGCACCGCCGCCCAGGGCCAGGTCGGCCAGGACCATGTCGTGGTTGGTGACAATCACGTCGACCTTGCCCATGCCTTCGCGGGCCTTGTAGAAGGCGCACTGGCCGAAGTTCGGGCAATGGCGATTGGTGCACTGGCTGTGGTCGGTGGTCAGGCGTGCCCAGTCGGAATCTTCGAGGGCGGTGGGCCAGCTGTCGCGGTCGCCGTCCCATTTATTGCCGGCGAGTTTCTCGATCATGCTGGTGAACAGCTTCTGGCTGGCTTCATCGACTTCGATCTTGAAGCCTTCTTCCTCGAACAGCTGGGCAGTGGCGGTTTGCGCGTGGCCTTCCTGCAGCAGCATGTCGAGCTTGGACAGGCACATATAGCGCCCGCGGCCCTTGGCCAGGGAGAAGGTGAAATTCAGCCCGCTGTTGCGCATCAGGTCGGGCAGGTCTTTGTAGACGATCTGCTCCTGCAGGGCGACGGTCGCGGTGGCGATCACCAGGCGCTTGCCGGCGGCCTTGGCGGTGGGGATGGCGGCCAGGCTGTAGGCCACGGTTTTCCCGGTACCGGTGCCGGCTTCCACGGCCACTACGGCCGGGTCGCCACTGCGCCGACCTTCTTCATCGGTATCGATGTCGCCAAGGACCTTGGCCACTTCGGCGATCATCAGGCGCTGGCCGTAACGCGGCTTGAGGCTCTTGGCTTCGAGAAAACGCGAGTAAGCGCCCTGGATCGTGGTTTTGAGTTCGTTGCTGATCATGGTCTTTGGGCGCGAAAAACGCTGGATAAATTTTCAGTGGTTCGGATCGGCCGCTATCATAACCCGCTAATTCATCCCGCGCAGAACGGAGTACCCGAATGACAGCCTTTGCCCTTGCTTACACCCTGCATGTCCTGGCCGCCCTGGTCTGGGTCGGCGGCATGTTTTTCGCCTGGATGGTGTTGCGTCCGGCGGCTGGGGCGGCACTTGAAGGCCCGACGCGCCTGAAGCTCTGGGTAGAAGTGTTTCAGCGTTTTTTTGTCTGGGTCTGGGTCGCGGTGGCGGTTTTGCCGATCAGCGGCGTCGGCCTGATCCAACTGCGCTTCAACGGCTTCGAGACCGCGCCGCGTTATGTGCAGGTGATGATCGGCCTGTACCTGGTAATGACCGCGCTGTTTATCCGCATCCAGTCGTTGCAGTTGCCGGAGCTGCGTAACGCGGTGGTGGCCGAGGACTGGCCGGCAGGCGCTGCGGCCCTGGGCAAGATCCGCCGACTGGTAGGCTGCAACCTGATTATCGGCCTGGTGCTGGTGGCCTTGGCTGCGGCACGGCCGATGTTCTAGGGCCGGTACGAAAACGGGCCGGCACGTGTAAGGAAACGTACCGGCCCGCCTTAACGCCCTGGCAGGCGCCCGTCTGTCTTACAACCGCTGGAGCGTCACCGAACCTGCTGGCCCTGCGGGCCCCGGCTGGCCTTCAGCCCCCGGGCGGCCACTCTTGCCACCGTCGGTACGATAGACGTAGCAGCCCTTGGACTTGCCACCTGTGCCCGGCTTGCCCGCAGGCCCCGCCAGACCGCCGGCGCCGCCATCGACCACGACCTTGATCTGCTCGGCCGGATAGTCACGCGGCAGTTCCACCCGAACCTGTGCCCCCGGCGCGCCCGGGCGGCCATCGCCGCCGTTGTCGCCATCGGCACCGCGCCCGGCCTGGCCCCAGGTGCAGCCCGGTTCCTGGCCATTGGCCCCATCCAGGCCGACAAAACCCGGAGCCCCGGCACCGCCACGGGCATCCACCGACAACTCCGGGCCATTCAGCGATTCGATGCGCAACGCAAGATTGCGCCCGGCCTTGGCCGGTTTTTGATAAGTGCCCGGGGCACCGCGCGAGGTGATCTGGCTGCCCGGTTCCAGTTCGGCACGCCGCACCTTCAGTTGCAGTGCCTGTTCGGCGGGGACAATGGCGATCCGAGCCTCACGGCCCAGGTGCAGTTCACCGACCTGAAGCTCGGTGACATTGGACGGGATCAACAAGGTGCCGTAGTCGGACACCTCCAGGCGCTCCAGTTGCAGGGTGCTGGTGGTGTTGGGCAAGCGCATCAGGGAGTTGGTTTCCACCGTCACCACTTGGGCCACGGCCAGGGGGCTGCACAGCAGCGCCAGCAGGCAGAATTTACGCATGATCAGCCTCCAGGCGGGGCGAATGGGGGATGCCTTGCAGGTGAAAAATCCCCACCAACAGGATCTGCAGGCGATCCCGCCAAGGGTTGCTGCGACCTTTGAGGCTGCCGTTGAACAGCACCAGCTCCAGCAAATGGGTGAGCAACAGCAGGCTGCCCGCCAGATTGACCAATAAATGCAGCGGATTGATCAACGGCTTGGCCAGGTTGATCAGCACCACCAGCCAGAACACCAGGGTCAAGATTTTCCCCAGCCCCCAAAAGACCTTCATACGCTCCCCCTATGTGAATTTTTCTTTGCGCGCACAGTAACGACTAATCCCGGGAATTAGCCAGCGCCTGGGAAAAAATCTTCGACATAGAGGTTCAAGGACCAGCGGCAAAGCGCTGCGGGGGGCAACAAACAGGGGAGGCCCCTGGATAGCCGCAATCACGGCCACCCCGGGGCAAGGCTGCTTATATAGAAGGATCAGCGGTTGATCTTGATTTCCGTCCGCCGGTTCAGGGCGCGCCCCTCAGCGGTTTTGTTGTCGGCCACTGGCTGGCTTTCACCGGCACCGGACACCGAGACGAAGCTGCTGCGTGGCACGCCGGCGTTGATCAGGTAATCGGTCACCGAATGCGCACGTTTATCCGAAAGCCGCTGGTTATAGGCATCACTGCCGACACTGTCGGTGTGCCCGGTCACGCGCAGTTGCGCCGACGCGGCTTCCTGTTTCAGGCGTGTGGCGATGGTGTCGAGCTTGGTTTTATCGGCGCCGGTCAGCCTGGCCGAGTCGAACTCGAAGTGCACATCGCGGATGACGATGGTTTCTTCCTTGACCACTACGACCTCTTCGACCACCGCCACCGGAACCGGTGGGCAGCCATTGGCATCGACCGGCACGCCTTTGGGCGTGTGCGGGCACTTGTCGCGGCTGTCCGGCACACCGTCGCCGTCTTCGTCGCCATCGCCGTGGACCCAGCAATAGGCACCGGCCAGGCCGCCTACCACCAAGGCGCCACCGCCGGCCCAGGACGCGCTTTCGGTCGCACCGAGCGCCGCACCGGTGACGCCCCCGACGGCGGCACAGGTCGGCCAGTCGGTTTTCTGCAAACCTGCGCAACCAGTCAACACACTGGTTAGCAGAACCAAGGGTAGTGCTGTGCGAACTATGCTCATCAAGGTGTTCTCCGTAGGGGATCGGCCCGGAGCCGATTCAGGGAGTAAAGACCGCGCTTTTAATCTGCGCCAGCAATAGGCCATGGCGGTTTGGGTCCTGTATTTGTTGGGGGCTTCGGCTATTTCGAGACAAGCGCTCTAGGCCCGGGCGTTCGGGCGCGCTAGTCTCTGCAGTTCTGATTGAGGATCTTCGATGACTGCTGGTATTTCTTCGCGCACGCCCCAGCAAGCCCTGGCGGCGCTGCTGGACCGCTATGCCCCACAACACCTGCTGCTGATCGGCGCCAGCGACTTCCCGGCCCTCGCCGCCTTCAAGCTGGCGCACCCCGACTGCCAGGTTGCCCAAACCGCGCCCGGCCCCTTGCCGGCGGAACTGGCGGCACGCCGTTTCGACCTGGCGGTGGTGGTCGATTGCCTGGAACACCTGCCCAAGCGCGATGGGCTGAACCTGCTCGGCGGGATCCGCAACCTCAACGCCAGCCGCATCGCGGTGCTGGCCGACCTGGCGGCCTGCGGCTGGCAGGAGACGGATTTCTTCTCCCTGGCATTGCAGGCCAGCGAACGCTTCCAGCGTGAAGAGCAGGTGCTGACCCTGTTTACCTACGATCTGCTTGAATACAAGCAAGTGCCGGACTGGCTCAACTCACGGTTCTGGGCCAACCCGGAAAACTTCGGAAAGTATTGGTGGTAACGCAATGAGTATGTCGATTTGTCCTTGTGGTAGCGGCACCCTGCTGGATGCCTGCTGCGGCCATTACCACGCTGGCCATCCGGCCCCCTGCGCCGAAGCGCTGATGCGTTCGCGCTACAGCGCCTATGTTCTGGGCCTGGTGGACTACATTGTGGCCACCACCCTGCCGGTGCAGCAGGCCGGCCTGGACCGCCAGGCCATCAGCGACTGGAGTGCTCAAAGCACCTGGCTCGGGCTGGAGGTGGAAAGCTCCGAAGTCTTCGGCGGCCAGCCCGAACACGCCTTCGTCACCTTCACCGCGCGCTGGCATGACAGCAACGGCGAGCACAGCCACCGCGAGCGCTCTTCGTTCGTGCAGAACAACGGCCACTGGTACTTCATCGACCCGACAGTCGGGTTCAAGGCCGGCCGCAACGACGCCTGCCCCTGCGCCAGCGGGCAGAAGTACAAGAAATGCTGCGCCAGCTACCTCACCCCTTGAGCCCCTGGCCGTGACCCAACCCTTACCACGCGCCCACGGTTGCTAGACTGGGAGTTCAAACGGAGTAATGGCATGGTTTCTGAGCTGCGCGTATTAAGGACAATCAGCCTGCTTTGGGTGCTAGGCCTCTCGGGGTGCGCGTCCTGGTTCGTCGATGACACCGTCGATCCCCAGGTGCACCTGGTGAAGGTCGAAGTGATTCGCGCCAATATGCTGGAGCAGCGCTTTCGCCTGCTGTTTCGCGTCGACAACCCCAACGACTCCGACCTCACGGTGCGCCACCTGTCGTACCGGATCCACCTCGACCGCCTGCTGCTGGCCGAAGGCGAGCACGAACACTGGTTTACCGTGGGCCCCAAAAGCAGCGGTTATTTCAAGGTGGCGGTGCGCACCAACCTCTGGCCCCAGGTGCGCGACGTGGTGAAATTGCTGCGCAACCCGCGGCAACCCACCCCCTATCGCCTGGAAGGCGAGTTGGAAACCGGATTATTCATCGGCTATGACGTGCACCTGAAGCGCAATGGCGAGATAATTCCCGGCGATTTTATTCCGGAGTGACACCGATGACCCAGCAACCCCATGTCCATGGCCCTGACTGCAACCACGATCACGATCATGATCACCACGCCCATGATCACGACCATGGCCATGTACACGGTCCGCATTGCAACCATGCGCCCCAGGAACCGGTGCGCAATACCCTGAAAGATGTCGGTCGCAACGACCCATGCCCGTGCGGCAGCAGCAAGAAGTTCAAGAAGTGCCACGGCGCTTGATGCACTGATCCTCATGCGCGGCCATGACAACCCGGTGCGACCTGCACCGTGTTGTCACGGCTATCCGGCTTTTATAGAAGCTCGGCGCTATTGATCACGGTGGCATATTCGCCGTGCAGGTTGCCCAGGGACATCCCGTGCACCTCATGCGCCGAACGCAGCCGACCAAAGAAGTCGACCTTGTCGAAGGTGTAGCAGGCGTCCTCGACCACCCAGGTCGCAAACCCCAGATTGCCCGCGGTACGCGCCGTCGCCTCCACTGAGTTGTGGGTGGCCACGCCGACGATGACCAATTGCCCGATCCCTGCCTTGCGCAATAGCCCTTCCAGCCCGGTGCCAGAGAATGCATCCGGCACCTGCTTCTGAATCAACTCCTCGCCGGCCCCCGGCACAAACTGCGGCTGGAACTCCACCCCCGATTGCTCGGGCCAGAACACCGAATCCGGCGAACGGGACAGATGCTGCACGTGGATCACCGGGCGCGCGGCCTGGCGCCACCTGGCCAGAAGCTCGGCCATGCGCTCCTCGGCCTCGGGATTGTTGCGCGGGCCGAGCCTGGGCTGAAGGATTCCCTGTTGCTGGTCGATCAGAATCAGCGCTGCGTTGGCATCGAGTTCCATGCTGATTTTCTCCGGGTTGGGCCATTGAATTCTGCGCACTTCAGCATCACCTCCCATGACAGGCAAGCCGACGCGCGCAAACAGGACGACCTAATGCCATTGTTTGCTGTCCCTATTTGAAGACCCGTCCCAGCTGGAGAGCTCCATGATCGACCTGTATTACTGGACCACCCCCAACGGCCACAAGATTTCACTGTTCCTCGAAGAAGCCGGCCTGCCCTATGAGGTTCACCCGGTGAATATCGGCCAGGGCGAACAGTTCAAGCCGGACTTTCTCAAGATCGCCCCCAACAACCGGATCCCGGCGATTGTCGATCACCAGCCCGAGGATGGCGGCGCGCCGCTGTCGCTGTTCGAGTCCGGGGCGATTCTTTTGTACCTCGCAGAAAAGACCGGACAGTTCCTGCCCAAGGACCTGCGCGGACGCCAGGAGGCCCTGCAGTGGCTGTTCTGGCAAATGGGCGGGCTGGGGCCAATGGCGGGCCAGAACCATCACTTCAGCCTCGCCGCCCCGGAGAAAGTCCCCTACGCGATCAAGCGCTACATCGACGAAACCGCGCGCCTGTATGGGGTGCTGGACCGGCGCCTGGCCGACCGCGACTTCGTAGCCGGCAGCGAGTACAGCATTGCCGACATGGCGATCTTTCCCTGGATCGTTTCCTACAAGAAGCAGAGCCAGCATCTGCAAGACTTCCCCCATGTGCAGCGCTGGTTCAACCGCATCCAGGCGCGACCTGCCACCGAACGCGCCTATGCCATCGTGCAGCGGGTCAACCCGAGCTGATACCCCGGCGCAATTGACCCATCGCCGGCAGGCCGCGTCCCGCTGAACCCGGACGCGGCCTGCCTTCGATCGCTATTTGCCCGGCAAAGCACAAATACCCGCTGCCCCGGCTTGCGCGGCACTCGCCTGCTCACTAACGTAGCGCCTTTATTGACGCTACCCCCGCAGGAGCTTTGCCATGGCCTCGCCAGCCCTCACACATTTTCTTCCCCGGTTCGGCGTTGCCGCGGCAGTGGCCGGCGTTCTCAGCCTGGCCGGTTGCCAGTCATGGAACACCCAGGACACCGTGCCCCCCTCCTCCGGCGTGCAGCCGCTCAAGGGCCTGGCGCAGAACGTTTCGGTGCGGCGCAATGCCATGGGCATGCCGCTGATCGAGAGCAACAGCTTCCACGATGCGCTGTTCACCCTGGGGTACGTGCACGCCAGCGACCGCATCAATCAGATGGTGACCCTGCGCCTGCTGGCTCAGGGCCGCCTGGCAGAAATGTCCGGTGCCGAGGTGCTGGACGTCGACCGCCTGATGCGCAGCGTCAACCTGAAAAAGAGCGCCGACGAGCTGTACAAGGCCTCCTCGCCGCGCATCAAACGCTTCTTCGAGGTCTATGCCCGCGGCGTCAACGCCTACCTGTTCCGCTACCGCGACAAGCTGCCGCCGGACCTGGCGGCCACCGGCTACAAGCCTGAGTATTGGAAACCCGAAGACTCGGCGCTGATCTTTTGCCTGCTGAATTTCGGCCAGTCGGCCAACCTGCAGGAAGAAATCAACGCCCTGGTACTGGCGCAGAAAGTCGGCGCCGACAAGCTGGCCTGGCTGACCCCAAGCTACCCGGACGAGCCGCTGCCCTTTGCCGAGGCAGAAAAACTCAAGGGCATCGCCCTCAATGTGCCGGGCCTGGCGCAAGTCAGCGGGGCCGCCGAGCGCCTGAGTGCGCTCAACCCGCTGGGCATCACCAGCGCCAGCAACCTGGCCATCGCCCCGCAGCGCAGCCGCAGTGGCCGCAGCCTGCTGGCCGCCGACAGCCACATGCAGGCCTGGAACTACGTGCAGATTCGCGCGCCGAAGTACCAGGCTGCCGGCGCTTCGATTGCCGGCCTGCCGGCGATTATCCAGGGCTTCAACGGCAAGGTGGCCTGGAGCCTGAGCGCAGTCAACGGCGACAACCAGGACCTGTTCCTGGAAAAACTCAAGTTCCAGGGCAACGCCCTGTACTACCTGGCGGGCGGCAAGTGGCAGCCGGCCGGCGTGCGTAACGAGACCTTTTTCGTCAAAGGCCAACGGCCGATTCGCGAAGCCGTGTACGAAACCCGCCACGGGCCTCTGCTCAACAGCGGCCAGGGCACAGCCCTCGGCAGCGGCTACGGTTTGGCCCTGCAAATGCCGGACCTCAAGGACGACAAGAGCCTGGACGCGTTCTTCGACCTGTCCCGGGCGCAAAACGTCGAAAAGGCCTCGGATGCCAGCCGCGAGATCCGTGCCATCGCGCTGAACATGGTGTTCGCCGATGCCAGCAATATCGGCTGGCAAGTGACCGGGCGCTTCCCCAACCGCCGTGAAGGCCAGGGCCTGCTGCCTTCGCCAGGCTGGGACGGGCGCTACGACTGGGACGGTTACGCCGATCCGATGCTCCACCCCTACGATCAGGACCCGGCCCAGGGCTGGCTCGGCACCGCCAACCAGCGAATCATCACCCAGGGCTACGGCATGCAGCTGTCCAACTCCTGGCACGCCCCGGAGCGCGGCGAGCGCATGGCGCAACTGGCCTCGAGTGGCAAGCAGGACAGCCGCAGCCTGATCGCCCTGCAATACGACCAGGGCACCACCTTTGCCGCCAAGCTGAAGAAAATGTTCGAAGCGCCGGGCATGTCCCAGCCGCTGAAAAAAGCCATCGACGCCCTGCCTGAAGCCGACCGCAGCAAAGCGCGCGAGGCCTACAGCCGCTTGCTGGCGTTTGATGGCAAGCTCAGCGCCGGCTCGGCGGATGCGGCGATCTACGAGCTATTCCTCCAGGAAAGCGCCAAACAGATCTTCCTCGACAAGCTCGGCCCATCCACCAGCGCCACCTGGAAAGCCTTTGTCGCCAACGGCACATTGTCCTACTCGGCCCAGGCCGCGCACCTGCTCGGCGAAGAAGACAGCCCGTTCTGGGATGACTCGCGCACCGCGCAAAAGGAAGACAAACCGGCGATCCTCGCCCGCAGCCTGGCCGCCGCCATCAGCGCCGGCGAAACCCAGCTCGGCGCCGACCGCAAGGCCTGGCAGTGGGGCAAGTTGCACAGCTACAGCTGGACCAACAGCAGTGGCCAAACCATCCGTGGCCCGCTGCAAATGGGCGGCGACCACAGCACCCTGAACGGCGGCGCCTACCGCTGGGGCCAGGACTTCGCGGTCACCGACACGCCCGCACTGCGCTTTATCGTCGACTTCGGCCAGAGCGAGCCGCTGATGGGCGTCAATAGCAGTGGCCAGTCCGGCAACCCGGCCAGCCCGAACTACGCCAACGCCATCGACCCGTGGCTCAAGGGCCAGTACCTGAGCCTGCCGCTGCAACCGCAGAACTTCGAGCGCAGCTACGGCAAGACCCGCCTGACCCTGGTCCCCGGCAAGTAAGCCGCCCCGCCCGTCCGGCACTCCAGCGCCGGGCGGGCGTCCGGCCTTGAGCCGCGCCTTCACCCCACACCCGATCGAACTTCTCCCGCGCCGCCCGCCTCCTACTTAGCAAGCCCACTGCTCCTGGCACTTTCCATGGACCTTGTGATTGCGCGCCCTGAAGGTTTGTACTGCACGGCCGGGGATTTCTATATCGACCCCTGGCGCCCGGTCGAGCGCGCCGTGATTACCCACGCCCATGGCGACCATGCCCGCGGCGGCAATCAGCATTACCTGGCGGCAACCCCGGGTGAAGGCATTCTGCGCTCGCGCCTGGGCCCGGCCATCAACCTGCAAACCCTCGAGTACGGCGAACGCCTGCTGCATCACGGCGTGACCTTGAGTTTTCACCCCGCCGGGCATGTGCTGGGCTCGGCCCAGGTGCGCCTGGAATACCAAGGTGAAGTCTGGGTCGCCTCCGGTGACTACAAGGTCGAGCCCGATGGCACCTGCGCGCCGTTCGAGCCGGTGCGGTGCCATACCTTTATTACCGAGTCGACCTTTGGCCTGCCGATTTATCGCTGGCAGCCACAGGCCGAGATCTTTGCCGAGATCAATCAGTGGTGGCAGGGCAACATCGGCGCGGGCAAAGCCAGCGTGTTGTTCTGTTATTCGTTCGGCAAAGCCCAGCGCATTCTCCACGGCATCGATGCCAGCCTCGGGCCGATCCTGGTCCACGGCGCGGTGGAACCACTGAACCAGGTGTATCGCGCAGGTGGCATCCACCTGCCACCGACGCTGTACGCCGGCGATGTCGACAAGAACGACCCGTTGATGCGCCAGGCACTGGTACTGGCGCCGCCCTCGGCCGGCGGCAGCAGCTGGATGCGCCGCTTTGGCGATTACAGCGATGCCTTTGCCAGCGGCTGGATGCGCTTGCGTGGCACCCGCCGGCGGCGCGGCGTCGATCGCGGTTTCGTGCTGTCTGACCATGCCGACTGGCCCGGGCTGCTCTGGGCCATCCAACAGACCGGCGCCCAACGGGTGCTGGTGACCCACGGCTCGGTCGCGGTGCTGGTGCGTTACCTGTGCGAACAGGGCCTGGACGCCCAGGGCTTCAGCACCGAATACGGCGATGACGAAGACGACAACGCCAGCCCGGAACCCGCTACCGAGGGCGCGCCATGAAAGCCTTTGCCAGCCTCTATGCCGACCTGGACGCCACCACCTCGAGCAACGCCAAACTGGCCGCCATGCAGGCCTACTTCGCCCAGGCGGCGCCAGAAGATGCGGCCTGGGCGGTGTACTTTCTGTCCGGCGGCCGGCCCCGGCAACTGGTACCCACCCGCACCCTGCGCGAGCTGGCCGTGGCCCTGTCCGGGCTTGAGCCCTGGCTGTTCGAAGAGAGCTACCAGGCCGTCGGCGACCTCGCGGAAACCATCTCCCTGGTGCTGCCCGAATCTCCCCAGGGCTCGAACGAAGGCCTGGCCCTGTGGATCGAGGACAAACTCCTGCCCCTGCGTGGCGCACCGGCAGAGACCCTGGCCGCCCAACTGCCCCGACTCTGGGCGCAACTGGACCGGCAAAGCCTGATGCTGTGCATCAAGTTGATCACCGGCAGCTTCCGCGTCGGCGTCTCCAAACTGCTGGTGACCCGAGCCCTGGCGGCCATGGCCGGGCTCGACAGCAAACGGGTGGCGCAGCGCCTGGTGGGCTACACCGATTTGTCGCACCGCCCCGACGCCGCCAGCTACCTCAAGCTGATCGCCCCCGAGTCGGCCGATGAGCACGCACAACGCGGTGGCCAGCCTTACCCGTTTTTCCTGGCCCACGCCCTGGCCCAGCCGGTGGAAAACTTCGAAGCCCTGCTGGGCCCGGTCAGCAACTGGCAAGTGGAATGGAAGTGGGACGGCATCCGCGCGCAACTGGTCAAGCGCGAGGGCCGGCTGTGGATCTGGTCCCGGGGCGAAGAGCTGGTCACCGAACGTTTTCCCGAACTGCTGGTTCTGGGCCAGCACCTGCCGGATGGCACAGTCATCGACGGCGAGATCCTGGTCTGGAAAGCACCCGCGCCGGATGACGCCGCGCCCGGCGCGGTGCCGGCCCCGTCAGTGCAGCCCTTTGCCCTGCTGCAACAGCGCATTGGTCGACGCAATGTGAGCAAGAAGGTCCTCGCCGACGCCCCGGTAGTGCTACTGGCCTACGACCTGCTGGAATGGCAGGGCCAGGACTGGCGCAACCAGCCCCAGGCGCAGCGCCGCAGCCAACTCGAGCAGGTGATCAAGGAGTGCGCCAGCCCACTGCTGTTGTCCTCCGAGGTTTTGCAGGGCCGAGACTGGTTCGACCTGGCGCGCCAGCGCGAAGCATCCCGCAGCCTGGGGGTCGAAGGCATGATGCTCAAGGCCCGCGACGCGCTCTATGGGGTTGGCCGGACCAAGGACATGGGCGTGTGGTGGAAGTGGAAGGTCGAGCCGTTCAGCGTCGATGCGGTGCTGATTTATGCCCAGCGCGGCCATGGCCGGCGCGCCAGTCTCTACAGCGATTACACCTTTGCCGTGTGGGATGGCCCGCCCGGCGCCAGCGAGCGCAACCTGGTGCCGTTCGCCAAGGCTTATTCCGGGCTGACCGATGAAGAGATGCGCAAAGTCGACAGCATCGTGCGCAAGACCACAGTCGAGAAGTTCGGCCCGGTGAGCAGTGTTACCCCAAGCCTGGTGTTCGAGCTGGGATTCGAGGGCATCGCCCTGTCCAAGCGGCATAAAAGCGGAATTGCCGTGCGCTTCCCGCGCATGCTGCGCTGGCGCCAGGACAAGCGCGTCGAGGACGCCGACAGCCTCGCCACCCTCCAGGATCTATTGGGCTGAACCCCTGTCAGCCCGCCTTGCACCTTATTGATGCGGCGCCTGGCGCGCGCCCTGTTTCGGCGCATGGGTCGCACCGACCAAACACTCGTGCCACCTTTTAAAACACTTGTTCGGGACTCTGGTTCGGAAATTGCTACTTTCATTGAGTCTGCTGCATTCCAGTAACAGTACCCATGCGCCACAAGCGCTCATATTGGTTTTTAGGGATTGAATAATGAAAAAAGCATTGCTGACCCTTTCTGCACTGGCTCTCTGCATGGCCGCCGGTTCCGCGCTGGCCAAGGAATACAAGGAACTGCGTTTTGGCGTCGACCCCTCCTATGCACCTTTTGAATCCAAAGCCGCCGACGGCAGCCTGGTGGGCTTCGATATCGATCTGGGGAATGCGATCTGCGCCGAGCTCAAGGTCAAGTGCAAATGGGTAGAAAGTGACTTCGACGGCATGATCCCTGGCCTCAAAGCCAACAAATTCGACGGTGTGATCTCTTCCATGACCGTCACTCCGGCCCGTGAAAAGGTCATCGATTTCTCCAATGAACTGTTCTCCGGCCCGACCTCCTTCGTGTTCAAAAAAGGCGCAGGCCTGAGCGAAGACCTCGCGTCCCTCAAGGGCAAGACCGTTGGCTACGAGCAGGGCACCATACAGGAAGCCTACGCCAAAGCCGTGCTGGACAAGGCTGGGGTCAAGACCCAGGCCTACCAGAACCAGGACCAGGTCTACGCCGACCTGATCTCCGGGCGTCTCGATGCGTCGATCCAGGACATGCTGCAAGCCGAACTGGGCTTCCTCAAGTCGCCACAAGGCGCGGATTACGAAGTCAGCAAGCCGGTGGACAGCCCATTGCTGCCAGCCAAGACCGCCGTCGGCATCTCGAAAGGTAACAAAGACCTCAAGGCCCTCCTCGATAAAGGTATCAAAGCGTTACACGATGATGGCACCTACGCCACCATCCAGAAAAAGCACTTCGGCGACCTGAATCTCTACAGCGGTAAGTAATGCTCTGGCGCCCATCTTCGATGGGCGCTTTTTTATCGCCACAGGTCCCTGATTTATGTTCGAAGAACTCTTGCAAACCCTAGGGCTTTCCGCCTTCAGCCTGAAGGGTTTCGGCCCCCTGCTGCTGGAAGGCACCTGGATGACGATCAAGCTGTCCGTGTTGTCGCTGTTGGTCGCCGTACTGCTCGGCCTGATCGGCGCCAGCGCCAAACTTTCCAGCCTGGCCCTGCTGCGGGTCCCGGCCCAGCTCTACACCACGCTGATTCGCGGGGTGCCGGACCTGGTGCTGATGCTGCTGATTTTCTACAGCCTGCAAACCTGGCTGACCTCCTTCACCGACTTGATGGAATGGGAATACATCGAAATCAACCCATTCAGCGCCGGGGTCATCACCCTGGGCTTTATCTATGGCGCCTACTTCACCGAAACCTTCCGCGGCGCGATCCTCGCCGTGCCCCGGGGCCAGGTCGAAGCCGCCACCGCCTATGGCCTCAAGCGCGGCCAGCGCTTTCGCTTCGTGGTGTTTCCGCAAATGATGCGTTTCGCCCTGCCGGGCATCGGCAATAACTGGATGGTGATGCTCAAGGCCACCGCCCTGGTCTCGATCATCGGCCTGGCCGACCTGGTCAAGGCTGCCCAGGATGCGGGCAAGAGTACCTACCAGCTGTTCTACTTCCTGGTCATCGCGGCGCTGATCTACCTGTTGATCACCAGCGCCTCGAACGTCGTCCTGCGCTGGCTCGAACGCCGCTACGCCGCCGGTTCCCGGGAGGCCGTACGATGATCGAGCTCCTGCAGGAATACTGGCGGCCGTTCCTCTACAGCGACGGCTACAACATCACCGGGCTGGCCATGACCATGTGGCTGCTCAGTGCCTCGATCTGCATCGGCTTTCTGGTGTCGATCCCGCTGTCCATCGCCCGGGTCTCGCCCAAGCGTTACATCCGCTGGCCGGTGCAGTTCTACACCTACCTGTTTCGCGGCACCCCGCTCTATATCCAGCTGCTGATCTGCTACACCGGGATCTACAGCATTGCCGCGATCCGCGCGCAGCCGGTGCTGGACGCGTTCTTTCGCGATGCCATGAACTGCACCATCCTCGCCTTCGCCCTCAACACCTGCGCCTACACCACGGAGATCTTCGCCGGGGCGATCCGCAGCATGGCCCATGGCGAAGTCGAGGCGGCCAAGGCCTATGGCCTCAGCGGCTGGAAGCTGTATGCCTACGTGATCATGCCCTCGGCCCTGCGCCGCTCGCTGCCCTACTACAGCAATGAAGTGATCCTGATGCTGCACTCCACCACCGTGGCCTTCACCGCGACCATCCCGGATGTGTTGAAAGTCGCGCGCGATGCCAACTCGGCCACCTTCCTGACCTTCCAGTCGTTCGGGATTGCCGCGGTGATCTACCTCTGCGTGACCTTCGCCCTGGTCGGCCTGTTCCGCCTGGCCGAACGTCGCTGGCTGGCCTTCCTCGGGCCGACCCACTAGGACTTGCACATGCGCCACCAGATCCACGACTTGCTCGCCCCGCTGCCCGGTACTGCGCGGCAGATCCACAGCTTCCACTTCGGGCCGCAGCACGCCGCCGGCAAAATCTATATCCAGGCGTCCCTGCACGCCGATGAAATGCCCGGCATGCTGGTGGCCTGGCACCTGAAACTGCGCCTGGCGGAGCTCGAAGCCGCCGGCCAACTGCTCAGTGAAATCGTCCTGGTGCCGGTGGCCAACCCGGTGGGCCTGGAGCAGGTGCTGATGGACGTGCCCCTGGGGCGCTACGAGCTGGAAAGCGGGCAGAACTTCAACCGCTGGTTCGTCGACCTTGGCGAACAGGTGGGCAACGCCCTCGAAGGCCAGTTGGGTGACGACCCGCAACTCAACCTGGAACTGATCCGCGCCAGCCTGCGCCAGGCCCTGGACCTGCACAGCGCGACCACCCAACTGCAATCCCAGCGCCTGACCCTGCAACGCCTGGCCTGCGACGCCGATATGGTGCTCGACCTGCACTGCGACTTCGAAGCCGTGGCCCACCTCTACACCACCCCCGAAGCCTGGGAGCAGGTCGAGCCCCTGGCGCGCTACATCGGCGCCGAGGCCAGCCTGCTGGCCACCGACTCTGGCGGACAGTCGTTCGACGAATGCTTCACCCTGCTCTGGTGGCAGTTGCAGCAGCGCTTCGGCGAACGTTTCGCGATCCCCCAGGGCAGCTTTTCCGTGACCCTGGAACTGCGCGGCCAGGGCGACGTCAACCACGGCCTGGCCAGCCTCGACTGCCAGGCCCTGCTGGATTACCTGACACACCACGGCGCCATTGCCGGCGAGGCGCCGCCCTTGCCCGAGCTGCCCTACCCGGCCACGCCCCTGGCGGGCGTTGAGCCGGTGACGACCCCGGTCGGCGGCCTGCTGGTGTTCACCGCCTTGCCGGGGGAGTACCTGGAAGCCGGGCAACTGGTGGCGCAAGTCATCGACCCGATCCACGACCGGGTGACCCCGATTCATTGTCGCCACGCCGGGCTGCTGTATGCCCGTTCGCTGCGGCGCATGGCCACCGCCGGCATGGTCATCGCCCATGTCGCCGGCCGCGAAGCCTATCGCAGCGGCTACCTACTTTCGCCTTGAGGATGTTCGCTCCATGTACAAACTAACCATCGAAGGCCTGCACAAGTGCTACGGCGACAACGAAGTGCTCAAAGGCGTTTCGCTCAAGGCCAGGACCGGCGACGTGATCAGCCTGATCGGTGCCAGCGGCTCGGGCAAAAGTACCTTCCTGCGCTGCATCAACTTTCTGGAGACCCCCGACGACGGCGCCATGAGCCTGGACGGCCAGCCGATCCGCATGGTCAGCGACCGCCACGGCATGCGCGTGGCCGACGATGACGAGTTGCAACGGATCCGTACCCGGCTGGCCATGGTGTTCCAGCACTTCAACCTGTGGAGCCACATGACCGTGCTGGAAAACATCACCATGGCCCCGCGCCGGGTGCTGGGGGTGAGTAAAAAGGACGCCGAAGACCGCGCCCGGCGCTACCTGGACAAGGTCGGGCTGCCGGCGCGGGTGGCCGATCAGTACCCGGCGTTTCTCTCGGGCGGCCAACAACAGCGGGTGGCCATCGCCCGCGCCCTGGCCATGGAACCGGAGGTGATGCTGTTCGACGAACCGACCTCGGCCCTGGACCCGGAGCTGGTGGGCGAAGTGCTGAAAGTGATCCAGGGCCTGGCCGAAGAAGGCCGGACCATGATCATGGTCACCCACGAAATGAGCTTTGCGCGCAAGGTTTCGAGCCAGGTGCTGTTTCTGCACAAGGGCCTGGTGGAAGAAGAAGGCACCCCGGAAGACGTGCTGGGCAATCCGAAAAGCGAGCGCTTGCAGCAGTTCCTCAGCGGCAACCTCAAGTAACCGGGGGCGCCGCCTTGAGCGGCGCCGCGGCCAACGCGATTAAACTAGTCGCCCGCTCCCGCGGTCTCTGAATCAGGAAGTTCAGAGCGCACGCCCCTGCATGGCCAAGACCTGCGACTACGCACACCAGTGGTTCAACACCCAAGGCTGGAAACCCTTCACCTTTCAAAAGGCGCTGTGGGCGGCGGTCAAGCGTGGCCAGTCGGGGGTGCTGCACGCCAACACCGGCGCCGGTAAAACCTACGCCCTGTGGTTCGCCGCGCTCAATCGCTACGCCAGCTCGACCGCACCCGGTACCAGCGATACTCCACGCCGGCGCAAGCCCGTGGCGCCCCCGCTGACCGTGCTCTGGATCACCCCGATGCGCGCCCTGGCCGCCGACAGCGCCCGTGCGCTGCAGGCGCCGCTGCCCTCTCTGGGCATTGCCTGGAGTGTCGGCCTGCGCACCGGAGATACCAGCGCCAGCGAACGCGCACGCCAGGGCCGGCGCCTGCCCACGGCGCTGATCACCACTCCGGAAAGCCTGACCCTGCTGCTGGCCCGCGCCGATGCCGAAACCGCGCTGGCGACCTTGCGCATGGTGGTGGTGGATGAATGGCACGAATTGCTTGGCAACAAGCGTGGCGTGCAGTTGCAACTGGCCCTGGCCCGCCTGCGCCAATGGCACCCGGAACTGATCGTCTGGGGCGTTTCCGCCACCCTGGGCAACCAGGCTTATGCCGAACAGGTACTGATCCCCCAGGGGCCGGCCCTCAGCGTGCAAGGCGACAACCGCAAGCCATTGCAGGTCGACACCCTATTGCCGGCGGTCATCGAGCGCTTCCCCTGGGCCGGGCACATGGGGCTGCGCCTGCTGCCCCAAGTGGTGGCAGAAATTGACGGCAGCCCCAGTTGCCTGGTGTTCACCAACACCCGCGCCCAGGCCGAGGTCTGGTATCAGGCGCTGCTCGAAGCACGTCCGGATTGGGCCGGCCTGATCGCCCTGCACCACAGCTCCCTGGCCCGGGAAACTCGTGATTGGGTGGAGCGCGCGCTCAAGGATGGGCAACTCAAGGCGGTGGTCTGCACCTCGAGCCTGGACCTGGGGGTGGATTTCCTGCCGGTGGAGCGGGTGCTGCAGATCGGTTCGGCCAAAGGCGTGGCGCGCCTGATACAACGCGCCGGCCGCTCGGGCCATGCGCCGGGGCGCGCCTCGCGGGTGACCCTGGTGCCGACCCACAGCCTGGAACTGATCGAAGCCGCCGCCGCACAGGACGCCGTGGCCCAGCGCCGCCTCGAACCGCGCACCTCGCCGCACAAGCCCCTGGACGTGTTGGTGCAGCACTTGGTGAGCATGGCGTTGGGCGGCGGTTTCGAGCCGGCGCAACTGCTGCAGGAAGTACGCAGCACCTGGGCCTACCGCGACCTCAGCGACGCCGAATGGGCCTGGGCCCTGGCCTTTGTGCGCCACGGCGGGCTGTCCCTGACCGCCTATCCCGACTACCGCCGGGTGGAGCCGGACGAACAGGGCATCTGGCGCGTGCCGGATGCGCGCCTGGCCCGCCGCCATCGCATGAGCATCGGCACCATCGTCAGCGACGCCAGCCTGCAATTGAAGTTCTGGAGCAAGGGCGGTGGCGGCAAGACCCTGGGTAATGTCGAGGAAGGTTTTATCGCCCGCCTGCGTCCGGGAGATGGTTTTTTGTTCGCCGGCCGCCTGCTGGAACTGGTGCGGGTGGAAAACATGACTGCCTATGTACGTCGCAGCACCGCGAAAAAGGCCGCCGTACCGCGCTGGAACGGCGGACGCATGCCACTTTCCGGGGAGCTGGCAGCTGCGATGATCCAGCGTTTTGGCGAAGCTGCCCAAGGCCAGTATCGCGGCCCGGAAATGCAGCGGGTGCAGCCCCTGCTGGAGCTCCAGCAACGCTGGTCGAGCCTGCCGACGCCGCAGACACTGCTGGCGGAAACCCTGAAATCCCGCGAAGGCTGGCATCTGTTTCTTTACCCCTTCGCCGGCCGCCAGGTGCACCTGGGCCTGGCCAGCCTGCTGGCATGGCGTATCAGCCAGCGCCAGGCCATCACCTTTTCCATTGCGGTCAACGACTACGGCCTGGAACTGCTCAGCGCCACGCCCATCGACTGGCACCACTCATTCAACGGCGAGCTGTTAAGCCGTGAGCAACTGCTGCCCGATGTGCTGGCCAGCCTCAATGCCGGGGAGCTCGCCCAACGGCGCTTTCGCGAAGTGGCGCGTATCGCCGGCCTGGTGTTCGCCGGCTACCCCGGCGCGCCGAAAAGCACGCGCCAGGTGCAGGCGTCCAGCAGCCTGTTCTTTGAAGTGTTCAAACAATACGACGCCGGCAACCTGCTGCTGGCCCAGGCTGCCGAGGAAGTGCTGCGCGAAGAACTGGATGTGCAGCGCCTGGAGCAGACCCTGGCCCATATCAGCCAGTTGCGGCTCGACCTGCATGCCATCAAACGCGCAACGCCCCTGGCATTTCCGTTGCTGGTGGAGCGTTTCAGGGAAAGCATGAGTTCGGAAAAACTCGCCGACCGTATCGCGCGGATGGTCAGCGACCTGGAAACCTCGGCTGACCGCGCAGGCCGATCATGAGCGCGCACTGCCCGGTCACCCTGGCGGGCGAAACCCTATGGTTGCTGGCGGAAAAAGCCATCTACTGGCCAGCCCGGCGTTGCCTGCTGATTGCCGATGCGCATTTCGGTAAGGCCGCCGCCTATCGCAGCCTGGGCCAGCCGGTACCCCGGGGCACCACCGCGAGCAACCTGCTGGTGCTTGAAGGGTTACTGGCCAAACTGGACTGTGAGCGGCTGATCTTTCTCGGCGACTTCCTGCATGGCCCGGGCTCCCAGGTCGAGGCCACCCTGGCACCCTTGCGCGCTTGGCGTCAGCGGCATCAGGCACTGCAAGTAACCTTGATCCGCGGCAACCACGACCAGCGGTCCGGCGATCCGCCGGCCGACCTGGATATCGAGGTGGTCGATGAACCGCTCAGCCTCGGGCCCTTCGCGCTGTGCCACGACCCCGTCCCACACTCCGGCCAGCACGTACTGGCCGGCCACGTGCACCCGGTGTACCGCTTGCAGGGCAAGGGCCGGCAAAGCCTGCGCCTGCCGTGCTTTCAACTGGGACATGAAGTCAGCCTGCTGCCGGCGTTCGGCGCCTTTACCGGCGGCTATCGAATAGCGCCAATGCCGGACAGCCGGATCTATGTGGTGGGTGAGCAACGGGTCTGGCCAGTCAGTTGAGCGTCCAGCGCAGCGCCTGACTGGCCATCGACCGGCCTCAGGCCACGGGGACGGGAGGCGGTTCGTCCGGCAGGGTCGGTTCGCCGGGCTCGGTAGGCTGGTTGGGTTGCGGGGTATCGGGATCAGGCTGGCCAGGGATGCCGCCTGCCATGCTGGCCGGATGGGCCAGGAGGGACCAGGCCAGTACACCGACCTGATTGGGTTCAAGCCTCGCCAATTCGGCGCTTATTCGCGGATCGATCTTCATAGGACACTCCTGAGCTAAGCGCGGCCCGCCTTGCGCGAACCGGGGCAGTACAATCATAGAGTGCCTGCCGGCTCAGGAATTCCCACAGTTCGTCAGATCAATGACTCAGGTACGCGGCAGAGTCACGCCACGCTGGCCCTGGTACTTGCCGCCACGGTCCTTATAGGACACTTCGCATTCTTCATCTGATTCCAGGAACAACATCTGTGCCACGCCTTCATTGGCATAAATCTTCGCCGGCAGCGTGGTGGTGTTGGAGAACTCCAGGGTCACGTGACCTTCCCACTCGGGCTCCAGCGGGGTCACGTTGACGATGATCCCGCAGCGCGCGTAGGTGCTCTTGCCGAGGCAGATGGTCAGCACATTGCGCGGAATACGGAAGTATTCGACGGTGCGCGCCAGGGCGAAGGAGTTCGGCGGGATGATGCAGACGTCGCTTTTGATATCGACGAAGCTCTTTTCGTCGAAGTTCTTCGGGTCCACGGTGGCCGAATTGATGTTGGTGAATACCTTGAATTCATCAGCGCAACGCACGTCGTAGCCGTAGCTCGAGACACCGAAGGAAATCACCCGGTCGGCGCCTTCGCCACGCATCTGGCGCTCGACGAAGGGTTCGATCATCCCGTGTTCTTGCGCCATGCGGCGAATCCACTTGTCCGATTTGATGCTCATGGCGGGTGTCCTGAAATAGCGAGGTGGAAAAATTCTGTCCGGCATCTTACCGGGGCAGGTCGCCGGGTTCAAAGACTGGGGCGTTTTTCTCGCTAATCCCCGCAATCCCTGGGGCTTCCCGGGGTTGCCAGACACCGTCAGTCACGAAAACAGAGAAACCTTCGCAAAGACCATTGGCACGTTCCGGAAAAAGGGTTAAGGTGGCGCCACTGTGCTGCTTGTGTCACTGAGAATCTCTACACGATGTTGAATTTCGATCCAACCATCTCCAAGAATTTTTCCTGCTCTTTGCACTCAGTCTCGGCCAGGGCTTTTCCTGAGTCGCAGTTAACTTTGTCCAAGGAGATACACCATGTCTAATCGCCAAACCGGTACCGTTAAGTGGTTCAACGATGAAAAAGGCTTCGGCTTCATCACTCCACAATCCGGTGACGACCTGTTCGTACACTTCAAAGCAATCCAATCCGACGGCTTCAAAAGCCTGAAAGAAGGCCAACAGGTTTCTTTCATCGCTACCCGCGGTCAGAAAGGCATGCAAGCTGAAGAAGTTCAAGTTATCTAACTTGTACTGATCCAGTAAAAAGCCCCGCCCTCAAAAGCGGGGCTTTTTTGTGCCCGTCTGTTTTGTTTGCAGCGCTGCATCTCAAGACGGACCGAGCCCTCAGGCCCGCCTTGAATCAGCCAACTACCAGGTGACGCCAAAGCCTGCGGTGTAGCGAGTCTTGCTCAGGTCGCTGTCTTCGGTGCCACTGATCACGTCTTTCTCGGCCTTGAGATTGAGGGAAGCCCAGTCGGTAACCTTGTACCGCAAGCCCATCTCGGCATCCAACGCGTAATCCGCCACGCCCGACAACGGCCTGCCCACCTCGCCCGTGGTGAAGAATTCGACTCGCTTGCCGATCAGGAAGCGGTTGTAGTCCCACTTCATGGCCAGGGAATAGAAGTTGTCCTTGCCGCCATCGGAATATTCGTAATCGGTACGGTTGAGCAGCGAGCCCAGGGAGAACGCACCCAACTCGTCATCCCAGAACTGGTAGCCCGGGCCGGTACCCACCACCCGCTGACGAGACAGGTCTTCAACCTTGTCGCGCTTGTAGGTCAGCCGCCCCTGCCAGAACCACTGATCAGTGATAAAGCGATCCAACGCGTACTCGGCTCGCCAGTTGTCCGTGGTCACCACGTCATCCTGGAACTCGCGGTTGTACTCGCCTTCGGCGGTGTGCCGCCATTTGCCGTGACGGGCCGAGGTCTTGAAGTCGACGTCGTAGTCGTCTGTATCCTTCTCCGCGCGCTGATAATCCAGGGCTACGTCGACGTGCCCTTTCCAGATCAGATCCTCGACCACCGGCTTGGGCTTCATGATCTGCTGGATACTGGCCAGCTCGACCGTGCGCGGCGCCTCACCATTGGCCAAAACCACCTTGCCATCATCGGCAGGCTTCAGCGATTTGGCCTTCTCGCCGGTGTAGGCGTCTTGCTTGACCAGCAGCTCCTGATCGCTTTCCAGGGTTTTGACCTGTTTCCAGTCGATCGGGATCGCCCCGGCGTAGTCGGTCTGGATCAACAGCTTTCCGCCGTCGAACACCTTGATCTTGCCGCTTAACCGGTCACCGTTTTTCAACCAGACGGTGTCGGCCAACAAGGGCGTGGAGGCGCTGAAGACAGCGAGGCACAGCAGGGTTCTTGGCAACATAAGCAAATACAGGGCTCGAGTTTGCGAAAAAAAGCGGCATTATCCCGTTGGATCAGGCCTTAGCTAGGACTGACCCAGGCATTTATAGTGAGTTCAATTCTCACTCCCTATTAAATGACTGCCCCGACCAACGACCGACAGGCAGATCAGGAACCACAAACGTGACCGAACCGAGCGACGCCGCTGAAAGCCCCGCGCAAATCCGACGCACGGCACTCTACCTGACCCTGGCCCAGGTGCCATCCGGCAAGGTTGTGAGCTACGGCCAACTGGCGGACATGGCCGGCTTGGGGCGAGCGGCGCGCTGGGTAGGACGCACCCTCAGCCAATTGCCGGCCGACACCCGCCTGCCCTGGCACCGGGTCCTGGCCGCCGGCGGACGTATCAGTTTGCCTGCGGGCAGCCCCTCGGGAGATGAACAGCGTGCGCGCCTGCGCGATGAAGGTGTCGTTATCCTGAACAATCGGGTGGATATTCGGTGCCATGGCTGGCGCCCGGTAGAGCACAGCGGTTAGAGTGCGCGCTTTGTTTCCGCAATCTGAGGCAGACTCCAGCCCATGCCCCGTAAAACCTGGCGCGCCGCGCTCGCCGCCTATGCCAGCCCCTCGACGCTCGTGCTGTTGCTGCTTGGTTTCGCCGCCGGCTTGCCATACATGCTGGTGTTTTCGACCCTTTCCGTCTGGCTGCGTGAGGCCGGTGTGGCCCGCGAGACCATCGGCTATGCCAGCCTGATTGGCCTGGCCTATGCCTTCAAGTGGGTGTGGTCACCCCTGCTCGACCAATGGCGCCTGCCACTGCTGGGCAAACTGGGCCGCCGCCGCTCCTGGCTGGTGCTGTCCCAGACCCTGGTGATTCTCGGCCTGATCGGCATGGGCTTCTGCGACCCGCAAAAACATTTGTCCTGGTTGATCGCCATTGCCGTGGTCGTGGCCTTCGCCTCGGCCACCCAGGACATCGCTGTCGACGCCTATCGCCTGGAAATCGCCGATGACAGCCGCCAGGCCGCCCTGGCTGCCAGCTACATGTCCGGCTATCGAATTGCCGCGCTACTGGCGACCGCCGGCGCGCTATTCTTCGCCGAAGGTTTCGGCTCCACCGGCTTCAACTACAAGCACTCGGCCTGGACCGGCACCTACGTCCTGTTTGGCTTGCTGATGGTGCCGGCCTTGCTGACCACACTCTTCATGCGCGAGCCGCCGGTGCCGCTGCGCACTCAGTTGTCGGCCGGGCGCTACAGCTTTGTTCACCAACTGATGTCGGTCTTCGTGCTGATCGTGCTGCTGGTCTCGGTACCGGCCATGTTCACCCAGCTGTACAACACCGACTTCGCCAGCGTGCTGTTCGGTGGTGCCAGCCCGCTTGACCTGCTGCTGGACGACCGCGCCTTCCTGCGGGCGATTCTCTACATCACCCTGACCACCCTGTGCCTGTCCACCATGGGCCGCCGTGGCCTGGCGCCGGTACTGACACCGGTCAACGACTTTATCCTGCGCTACCGCTGGCAGGCCTTCCTGCTGCTGGGCCTGATCGCCACCTACCGCATGTCCGACACCGTGATGGGCGTAATGGCCAACGTGTTCTACATCGACCAGGGCTTTACTAAGGACCAGATCGCCAGCGTGAGCAAGATTTTCGGGCTGATCATGACCCTGGTCGGCGCCGGCATGGGCGGTCTGCTGATCGTGCGCTTCGGCATTTTGCCGATTCTGTTCATCGGCGGCGTCGCCTCGGCCGGCACCAACCTGCTGTTCCTGATGCTGGCCGACATGGGCGCCAACCTGCAGATGCTGGTGGTGACCATTTCCCTGGACAACTTCAGCTCAGGCATGGCCACCTCGGCGTTCGTCGCCTACCTGTCGAGCCTGACCAACCTCAAGTTCTCCGCCACCCAGTACGCCCTGCTCAGCTCGATTATGTTGCTGTTGCCGCGCCTGATCGGCGGCTACTCCGGGGTCATGGTGGAAAAGTTCGGTTACCACGACTTTTTCCTGATCACCGCCCTGCTCGGCGTGCCGACCTTGATCCTGATCGCCCTGCACTGGTTCCAGGAAAGTCGCCGCTCCGGGCCGACTGCCACACCGGAACCCATCACGACGCCTGCCGCCGCCAGCGAAAATTCATAGCAAACCCCGGGGGTTGCGGGCTTTGGCCAGCCTCCCCCGCCCGGCCCGGCCACACGCCTGTACGCCAGCGGATCTCGCCCGTACAATGCTCCGTCATTTCTCGTCATCAGCAACCGACAACGGCCAACCATGCGCACCAGTCAATTTTTGCTCGCCACACAGAAAGAAACGCCTTCCGACGCGGTCGTCATCAGCCACCAGCTGATGCTGCGCGCCGGCATGATCCGCAAACTCGCCTCGGGCCTGTACACCTGGCTGCCGATGGGCTTGCGAGTGATGCGCAAGGTCGAAGCCGTCGTTCGTGAAGAAATGAACGCCGCCGGCTCGCTTGAAGTGTTGATGCCGAGCACTCAGCCGGCTGAGCTGTGGCAGGAATCCGGGCGCTGGGAAGAGTACGGCCCCGAGTTGCTGCGCTTCAAGGATCGTCACGGCCGCGACTTCTGCGCCGGCCCGACCCACGAAGAAGTGATCACCGATCTGATGCGCAACGAGTTGAGCAGCTATAAGCAGCTGCCGATCAACCTGTACCAGATCCAGACCAAATTCCGCGATGAAATCCGCCCACGCTTCGGCTTGATGCGCGGCCGCGAATTCATCATGAAGGACGCGTACTCCTTCCACGCCGACCAGGCATCGCTGCAAGTCACCTATGACCGCATGCACCAGGCCTACTGCAACGTCTTCACCCGCCTGGGCCTGAAATTCCGCCCGGTTGAAGCCGACAACGGCTCCATCGGTGGCGCCGGCTCCCACGAGTTCCACGTACTGGCCGAATCCGGCGAAGACGACATCGTCTTCAGCAACGGTTCCGACTACGCGGCGAACATCGAGAAAGCCGAAGCTGTGCCACGGGAAACGTCCCGCCCTGCACCAAGCGAAGAGCTGCGCCTGGTAGACACCCCGGAGACCAAGACCATTGCGGCCCTGGTGGATAAATTCAATCTGCCGATTGAAAAGACCATCAAGACCCTGATCGTGCACGCCGAAGAAGAAGGCAAGCTGATCGCCCTGGTGATCCGTGGCGACCACGAACTCAACGAAATCAAAGCCGCCCAGCAGCCAGGCGTGGCCAGCCCGCTGGTCATGGCCTCGGATGCCGAACTGCGTGACGCCATCGGCGCCGGCGCCGGTTCCCTGGGCCCGCTGAACCTGCCTCTGCCGATCATCATCGACCGTTCGGTCGAGCTGATGAGCGACTTCGGCATCGGCGCCAACATCGACGACAAGCACTACTTCGGCGTCAACTGGGAACGCGACCTGCCAGTTCCGACCGTTGCCGACCTGCGCAACGTGGTGGCCGGCGATCCGAGCCCGGATGGCAAGGGCACTCTGGAAATCAAGCGCGGCATCGAAGTCGGGCACATCTTCCAGCTGGGCAACAAGTACAGCAAGGCGATGAAGTGCGAAGTGCTGGGCGATAACGGCAAGCCGGTGACCCTGGAAATGGGCTGCTACGGCATTGGCGTATCCCGCGTGGTAGCCGCTGCCATCGAGCAGAACAACGACGCCAACGGCATCATCTGGAGCGACGGCCTGGCCCCGTTCCAGATCGCCCTGGTGCCACTGCGCTACGAAACCGAACAGGTGCGCGAAGCCACTGACAAGCTGTACGCGGAACTGACCGCTGCCGGCTTTGAAGTGCTGCTGGACGACCGCGACAAGAAAACCAGCCCGGGCATCAAGTTCGCGGACATGGAGCTGATCGGCATTCCGCACCGGATCGTGGTCAGTGACCGCGGCCTCGCCGAAGGCAACCTGGAATACAAGAGCCGCACCGAAGCCGAGGCACAAGCGTTGCCGGTGGCTGACGTACTGTCCTTCCTCCAAGCCCGTATCCGTCGCTGAAACCAGATCAAGAGAAGTCATGTTCAAGCGAAACACCTTAAGCCTCGGTGGTGCCGCCCTGTGCGGCACCCTGTTGCTCAGCGGCTGTGCCAATCAGATGTCACAACGCAGCGAGCACGAGGAGCGGGTCGAGCGTAAATTGCTCGATCACAGCCTGCAGATCGATGTCGGTGAGCCTAAGGTGCTTGAGCTGCCGCAACGCCGGGTTCGTATCCACGAGCAAAAGACCTTCGAAGTCACCGAATTCGAGGTCACCCGCCGCTATGATCGCTATACGCCCTACCAGCCCTGGCGCGAACTCTATGAGATCCCGGCAGGCCTGGTGGCGGTCGTCGCCGGCGTCGGCGCCAATGTGGTCAACGTCTTCGCCCTGGGCAACCTGCCGGACAGCGTCACCAAGGACTGGATCAGCTACGGCGTAGCCGGGCTCAACCCGTTCATGAACGTGCAGTCCCACGGTCGCGCGCAGCAGAACCTGGCGGGCATCGATGAAGTCCAGCGCGACAAGCGCGTGGAGTATTCGAGCCTGCCCTGGAGCGAGCGCCCGGTGCAGGTCACGGCCGGCAAGCTGACCCACGAGCTGAGCACCGACCGCAACGGCGTGTTGCGCCTGAACCTGCTGGACAGCCCGTTCTCCGAACAGGACCTGAACCACGTCGGCAAGCTGCTGATCCGTGTCGAAGATGCCCAGGATGACGTGCACACCGACTCCTCGCTGGCCATCAGCGGCAACCTGCGCAACAAATTGCTCGAAGCGCACACGCTGATCTACGACGACCTGGAAGACGACGAAGTGAGCCAGTGGGTACACCGGGTCAAGCGTCTGTCGGAACTGGGCCTGGAAGAAGAAGCCAGCGAGCTGGAACAGAGCCTGATCGAACTGACCCGCAACGACCCGGAACTGCAAAGCGAATTTCTCAAGTCGCTGACCAAGAACGCCGGCCGTCTGGTCGCCGACCCTGGCGCCAACTGACCCCCTGCGCAACCGATCGCCGGCTTACCGGTGATCGGCTTGCCACCTCAGCGATTGAACAACTCCAACTGTTCATGCCCGCCGCGCAAATCCTGCAATCGCACGCCAATCCCCAGCAAGCGCACCGGCTTGCCGCCGCGCTTGAACGCCTGGGTCAGCAACTGCTGATAACTTTCCAGATCCCTGCCGGCCCCCGCCTGCTCCAGCGTGGTTTGGGTGAAGTCGTGGAATTTCACTTTGACGAACGGCTTGCCCGGTCGATAGCTGCTGTCGATACGTTCGATGCGCCCGGCCAGGGTCGCCATCAGCTCGGGCAGCTTGTCCAGGCAGGCTTCCAGATCCGGTAGATCGACGTCGTACGTATTTTCGACGCTGATCGATTGCCGGCGGCTGTCGTTCTGCACCGGGCGCTCATCGATGCCCCGCGCCAAGCCCCACAGCCGCTCGCCAAAACTGCCGAACTCGCGCACCAGCGCCAGCTTGGTCCAGTCGCGCAACTCCTCACAGTTGACAATACCGAGCCGGCCCAGCTTGTCGGCGGTGACCTTGCCCACGCCATGCAACTTGTTGACCGGCAGCGCCGAGACAAAATCCTCCACCAGGTCCGGGGTGATCACAAACAAGCCGTTGGGCTTCTTCCAGTCACTGGCGATCTTGGCCAGGAACTTGTTCGGCGCGACCCCGGCCGACACTGTGATATGCAACTGATTGGACACCCGGCGCCGAATATCCTGGGCGATGCGCGTGGCACTGCCGGCGAAGCTCTGGCTGTCGGAAACATCGAGGTAGGCCTCATCCAGCGACAGCGGCTCGATCAGGTCGGTGTAGTCGCGAAAGATCGCCTGGATTTCCTTCGACGCCTCGCGGTAGGCGTCCATCCGCGGCTTGACGATGGTCAGGTCCGGGCACAGGGTCAGCGCGTGCCGCGAAGACATTGCCGAACGCACGCCATAGGCCCGCGCTTCGTAATTGCAGGTGGCAATCACCCCGCGCCGCTCCGCCGAGCCACCCACCGCCAGCGGCTTGCTGGCAAGCGTCGGGTCATCGCGCATTTCGATGGCGGCGTAGAAGCAATCACAGTCGATATGGATGATTTTGCGCTGCGTCATATAAAGGCAGAGTTCACGGACAGAGGTAACAATAAACCGGGCCGGCAGTATCTCACTGACACCTGTATATAGCACCAGTGCTTTGATTCCTCTGATATGAATGTAGGAAAAATCCGCGATGAATTTATTTCTTCAATCGTTCGCCCCCCTTCAATAGAGCTGAAAGCCCCGTGCGACAGGCCTCGCAGCCCCTTCCAAGGCCCCACCAGAGGCGCTAAGCGATTGAAGGAGAAGAGGTTTTCTTGAATTAGCATTTGACAGCCCAGCATTCCTCTGTAGAATGCCGACACACAGACGCGGGATGGAGCAGTCTGGTAGCTCGTCGGGCTCATAACCCGAAGGTCGTCGGTTCAAATCCGGCTCCCGCAACCAAACATCAAAAAAGGCTACTCGAAAGAGTGGCCTTTTTTGTGTCCGCAGGTTTTACCCCTTCCCGGCTCAGCCAGTCCGAAGCAAAAGCAAAACCCCTTGCAGGACCATGACTTACCCGCACTGATAACCGTTCAACGCTTATTTGACCCGTTTCTGCATTAACGGTTGACACTCAAGCGTTCGTCTGTAGAATGCCGCCACACAGACGCGGGATGGAGCAGTCTGGTAGCTCGTCGGGCTCATAACCCGAAGGTCGTCGGTTCAAATCCGGCTCCCGCAACCAAACATCAAAAAAGGCTGCTCGAAAGAGTGGCCTTTTTTGTATCCGTCGAAAAAGTTCTTTCGCAACAATGATCTGGCAATGTATGGCGATGCGTCAGCCGGCGCCCCCGACTCTTCTTATGCAGACTATGCTCAGTCGCAAACGACACCCTTTTGACACGCAAGGGTGCACAGTCGTCGACCATGGCAAGACGCGTTAATATTTGAAATTATTTTTTCTACAGGGATTGGTAACTTGGCTGGATACCTCCATCCTGTCGCGCACAATCCAAGAGGTGATTGATGCGCGCCAACTCGTCTGATTCACAAGACACCGATACCGTTACAGCGACCCAACCGATCACAGTCACTCGTTTGCGCTGGCTGGACCTATTGAGCAAATACCGCCAGCCCATCGGCCTGGCCGTGACCCTGCTGCTGTTCGCCATTGCCCTGATCGCCTGTCGCCACCTGCTGAGCGAGCTCGACCTCTACGCCCTGCATGACTCGATTCTGGAAGTGCCGAAACCGGCGCTGCTGGGCGCCTTGGGCGCAACCATTGTCGGCTTCATCATCCTCCTGGGGTATGAATGGTCCGCCAGCCGTTATGCCGGCGTCGACTTGCCGGCGCGGACCCTGGCCCTGGGCGGCTTCACCGCCTTTGCCATTGGCAATGCCATCGGGCTGTCACTGCTGTCCGGCGGTTCGGTGCGCTACCGACTCTATGCCCGGCATGGCGTGGGCGCCTCCGATGTGGCCCATATGACCCTGTTCGCCAGCCTGTCCCTGGGCTGCGCGCTGCCGCCGCTGGCCGCATTGGCCACCCTGAGCAACCTGCCGGCGGCCTCCGCGGCCCTGCGCCTGCCGGAAAGCCTGTTGGGCGGGATCGCCCTGGCGGTCCTGTTGCTGGCTGCCGTGCTGACCATCGGCATCTACCGTCGGCGCCTGCCGGAACAACCGCTGCGCGACAACCTGCTGGTCAAGGCCGGGCGTCGCACCCTGCGCCTGCCGGGCCGACGCCTGACCCTGCTGCAATTGCTGATCACCGCATTCGACGTCGCCGCTGCCGCCACCGTGCTGTACCTGCTGTTGCCCGAGGCTCCGCCCTTTGGCGCGTTCCTGCTGGTGTACCTGCTGGCCCTGGCCGCCGGTGTACTCAGCCATGTGCCCGGCGGTGTCGGGGTGTTCGAGGCGATTCTGCTGGCCGCCTTCGCCGATCAATTGGGTGCCGCGCCCCTGGCCGCCGCCCTGCTGCTGTACCGGCTGATCTATGTGGTGCTGCCGATGCTGGTGGCGTGCATTCTGCTGCTGATCAATGAGGCGCAACGGCTGTTTCAGTCTCGCCAATCGCTGCGGGTCGCCTCTGGCCTGGCCGCGCCGATCCTGGCGGTGCTGGTATTCCTGTCCGGGGTGGTGCTGCTGTTTTCCGGGGCCACGCCGGAGATCGACACCCGCCTGCAACACATCGGTTTTCTGATCCCCCATCGCCTGGTGGATGCCTCGCACTTTGGCGCGAGCCTGATCGGCGTGCTCTGCCTGCTATTGGCCCAGGGCCTGCGCCGGCGCCTGTCGGCGGCCTGGATGCTGACCACCATTTTGCTGCTGGTGGGCGCCCTGCTCTCGCTGCTCAAGGGCTTTGACTGGGAAGAAGCCTGCCTGATGACCCTGACCGCCAGCCTGCTGGCGGTGTTCCGGCGTTCGTTCTATCGCCCGAGCCGTCTCACCGAGCTGCCGTTCTCGCCGCTGTACCTGGTGGCCAGCGTCTGCGTCTTGGGGGCCTCGATCTGGCTGCTGCTGTTCGCCTATCAGGACGTGCCCTACAGCCATCAGCTCTGGTGGCAGTTCACCCTGGACGCCGATGCCCCACGTGGCCTGCGCTCCCTGCTGGGTGCCGCCGTGTTGCTGGTGGTGGTCTCGCTGACCTGGCTGCTGCGCACCGCGCGCCCGGTGATCCACCTGCCCACCCCCGAAGAGCTGGAAAAAGCCGCCAAGATCCTTATGGCCTCCTCCCAGCCCGATGGTGGCCTGGCCCTGACCGGTGACAAGGCGCTGCTGTTCCACCCCAACGACGACGCGTTCCTGATGTACGCCCGTCGCGGGCGCAGCCTGGTGGCGCTGTACGACCCGATCGGGCCGACCCAGCAACGGGCCGAGATGATCTGGCAGTTCCGTGACCTGTGCGACATCCACCATGCGCGCCCGGTGTTCTACCAGGTGCGTGCGGAGAACCTGCCGTACTACATGGACATCGGCCTGACCGCGATCAAGCTCGGTGAAGAAGCCCGGGTCGATCTCAAGCGCTTTGATCTCGAAGCCAAGGGCAAAGAGATGAAGGACCTGCGCTACACCTGGAACCGAGGCACCCGCGACGGCCTGTCGCTGGAGATCCACGAACCCGGTCTTGCGCCGATGGACGAGCTGAAAGTCATCTCCGACGCCTGGCTGACCGGCAAGAACGTGCGCGAGAAAGGCTTCTCCCTCGGCCGTTTCAGCGATGAGTACCTCAAGCACTTTCGCATCGCCATCATCCGCTTCGAAGGGCGCCCGGTGGCCTTTGCCAACCTGCTCGAGACCTACGGCCATGACTTGGCCAGCCTCGACCTGATGCGCGCCCACCCCGACGCGCCCAAGCTGACCATGGAATTCATGATGGTCGGCTTGATCCAGCATTATAAAAACCATGGCTACGCCCGTTTCAGCCTGGGGATGGTGCCGTTGTCAGGCCTGCAACCGCGTCGCGGCGCACCGCTGACCCAACGCCTGGGTTCGATGGTGTTCCGCCGCGGCGAGCAACTGTATAACTTCCAGGGCTTGCGCCGCTTCAAAGACAAATTCCAGCCTGACTGGGAACCCCGTTACATGGCCGTGCCCGCCGGACTCGATCCGCTGGTTGCCCTGGCCGATACCGCCGCCCTGATCGCGGGCGGCTTGACTGGATTGGTGAAACGCTAATGATTCAACGCTCTTGGCGGTATGTACTGGCCACCCTGGTGGTGCTGGCCCTGATGGCGGGCGGTGGTTACTGGTTCTGGAATCGTCCAGCCCCCGAGCCGGCCCTGGAACACCTGAGCCAGGCCGATGGCTCGACCATGACCCGCGTCATCCCCGGCACCACGCCCAAGGCCCAGGTGGCTGTGGCGGTCCTGGCCGACGCAACCCTCAGCGACAACCAGCTGCTGGCCCTGAGCCGGGGCGGTGCCGCGCAGATCGTGCAAGTGATCGTGCCCAAGGACGACTGCAAGGCCCAGGAACAAGCCCTGCAAAACGCCCTCGGCCAACTCAACGGCCCAGCGACCCTGGTCAGCGGCATCGGCCCGGGCGCCGCACTGGCCTGGCGCTGGGTAGCGACCCAGAACAATGACAAGGCCCAGGCCGTGTCGGTGGGCTTCACCATCAACGAGCCCGGCTGCAGCCACCCACTGCCGAAAACCCTGGCCCACGGCCATTGGCTGGTGGCCTGGAACGACAACCCGGACGACGAAAGTGCCGGTTTCGTACGCGACACGCCGAACGCCACCACCAGCATCAGCGACTACGACATCCACCTGCCCCAGGTGCTGAACAACGAACTGCGCAAACTGCTGGTGGGCTCGGAAAACGGCGGCCTGAATATTCCGGTGGTGGAAGTCCCGGCCGGCCAGGCCAAGGACACCGTGACCCTGTTCCTCTCCGGTGACGGCGGCTGGCGCGATCTAGACCGCGATGTGGCCGGGGAAATGGCCAAGATCGGCTTCCCGGTCGTGGGCATCGACACCCTGCGCTACTACTGGCAGCACAAGACTCCGGAACAAAGCGCCACCGACCTCACTGAGCTGATGCAGCACTACCGGCAGAAATGGGGCACCAAGCGCTTTGTGCTGACCGGTTACTCGTTCGGTGCCGACGTCTTGCCGGCCATCTACAACCGCCTGCCGGAAGCCGAGCAGCAGCGAGTGGATGCCATTATCCTGCTGGCCTTCGCCCGCACCGGCAGCTTCGAGATCGAAGTCGACGGCTGGCTCGGCAACGCCGGCAAGGAAGCCGCCACCGGCCCGGAAATGGCCAAGCTGCCCGCCGCCAAAGTGGTGTGCATCTACGGTGCCGAAGAAGTCGACGAAAGCGGCTGCACCGACAAGACTGCCGTGGGTGAAGCGATGAAGCTGCCCGGCGGCCACCACTTCGACGAGAACTACCCGGCCCTGGCCAAGCGCCTGGTGGATGCCATCGAGAAGCGCCAAAGCAAAGCCGAGGAGTGATCCTGACGCTACGCAAACAGCCTCCGCCGCCTAAGGGTTGCGGGGGCTTTTTTACGCGTGCTGCAGCCGGGAACCGAGGGTCGGCGGCAACATGCCGTACCGTTTGGCTGCGCAATACCGGATGACTCCCGATGACCTCGTAGGCAAACTCCGAGAATTGCGTAGGGGGTGCGTTTTGGGCACTTTGCTGCCTTGTTGGCCTGCGCTTCGACGGGCTAGGCTCCGGGTGTCGCTGACTATTCAGTGACCGGGCTTGGAAACCCGAAGAATCTGGGCAACTAGCACCCCCGTTGTGATTGCAGACGAATTAACGCCTGCAGTCCATCAGTTATGGCGGCTGTGCGCGGGAGACCTTCGAGGTCTGCCGGTTTCCTGGTTCCCGGTTTTCCAACCTGCGCACAGCTGCCACCCATTCGCTTGGAAACGAACGTGGTAGCTCCTCAAATTCAGGAGTTGGACCATGAACAAAGCAAACCCGCCTCAGCTATCAAACCTGAAAACTGTCGGCTTAACCCATTTCATCTACTGCTCAGACCATCCCCTATTCCAGGTCAGCCCCGGCGTCCCCATCGGCGAAGCCCTGGCCCAAGCCTCCGACCTGCTGTCCCTGGCCAAGGCCTTCGCCGAGGACGCCGTCTACAGCAGAGACAGCGACCGCCACGCCTGGGCCGCCCATTACCTGACCGCCTTGGGCAAGGCGGTGATTGACGATGTGCTGCAAGGGCTGAGCCTCGAAGTCGCCCGCCATTGATCCCCCAGAAACCAAAAAGCCCCCGCTGCCGGCAGGCAACGGGGGCTTTTTTGCGGGGCGCTTACATCTCGACCTGGGTCCCCAGCTCGATCACCCGGTTCACCGGCAGGTTGAAGAACCGCAGGTTGCCGTTGGCGTTTTTCAGCATGAAGGCGAACAGCGCCTCGCGCCAACGGGCCATGCCCACCAGCTTGGAGGCAATCACCGTCTCGCGGCTGAGGAAGTAGGTGGTACGCATCGGGCTGAAGTCCAGGTCGTCCAGATGGCACAGCTTCAGGGCTTCCGGAACGTCCGGCTCGTCGGTAAAGCCAAAGTGCAGGATCACCCGGAAGAAGCCCTCGCCGTAGGAGTCGACCTCAAACCGCCGCTGCGCCGGCACCCGGGGAATATCCTCATACACCACCGTCAGCAGCACCACTTGCTCGTGCAGCACCTGGTTATGCAGCAGGTTGTGCAACAAGGCGTGGGGCACCGCGTCCGGACGCGCAGTGAGAAACACCGCCGTGCCCTGGACCCGGTGCGGCGGCTGCACGCGGATACTGCTGATAAAGATCGGCAGCGGCAGGCCACCTTCGTCGAGGCGATCCACCAGCAATTGCTTGCCGCGCTTCCAGGTGGTCATCAGCACGAACAGCACGATCCCGGCGATCACCGGGAAGGCACCGCCCTGGACGATTTTCGGCACGTTAGCGGCGAAATACAGGCCGTCCACCAGCAGGAAACCAATGGACACCGGCACCGCCAGGATCGGTGGCCATTTCCACAGCAGCAGCATCACCGCCGACACCAGCACCGTGGTCATGAGCATGGTCCCGGTCACCGCGACGCCGTAGGCCGAGGCCAGGGCTCCGGAGGACTCGAAGCCCAGCACCAGCAGGATCACGCCGACCATCAGCGACCAGTTCACCGCGCCAATGTAGATCTGACCTTGTTCGGCACTGGAAGTGTGTTGAATGTGCATGCGCGGGATGTAGCCGAGCTGGATCGCCTGGCGAGTCAGGGAGAAGGCGCCGGAAATCACCGCCTGCGAGGCAATCACCGTGGCCAGGGTCGACAGGCCGACCAGGGGAATCAGCGCCCAGCTCGGTGCCAGCAGGTAGAACGGGTTGCGCGCGGCTTCCGGATCGCCCAGCAGCAAGGCGCCCTGGCCGAAGTAGTTCAGCACCAGCGCCGGTAGCACCAGGATGAACCAGGCACGGGCAATCGGCTTGCGGCCGAAGTGGCCCATGTCGGCATACAGCGCTTCAGCACCGGTCAGGGCCAGGACCACCGCGCCGAGGATGGCGACGCCGATGCCCGGGTGCACGATAAAGAAGCGCACGCCCCACACCGGGTTCATCGCGTTCAGGACTTCCGGGTGCTGCAGGATGCCGTACACCCCCAGGGCGCCGAGCACCACAAACCAGGTGACCATGATCGGCCCGAACAGGATGCCGATGCGCGCAGTGCCATGGCTCTGAATCAAAAACAGCGCCACCAGCACCACCAGCGACAGCGGCACCACCCAGTGGTCGATGCCGTCGAACGCCAGCCCCAGGCCCTCGACCGCCGAGAGCACGGAGATAGCTGGGGTAATCATGCTGTCGCCGTAGAACAGCGCCGCACCGATCAGCCCGCACACCACCAACAGGCTGCGCAGCTTCGGGTGCCCCGCCGCCGCGCGCCGCGCCAGGGCGGTCAGGGCCATGATCCCGCCTTCACCCTGGTTGTCGGCCCGCAGCACGAACATCATGTATTTGAATGACACGACCCAGATCAGCGACCAGAAGATCAGCGCCAGGATCCCCAACACCCCATCATGGTTGACCTGGACCCCATAGCCGCCGGAAAACACCTCTTTAAGGGTATAGAGCGGGCTGGTACCGATATCGCCATACACCACCCCGACTGCGGCTACCAGCATCCCCAGAGGCTTGGCCGCAGAATGCTCGCCGCCCACCGCCTGACTACTTGCCTGACCCATCTACCACCACTCCTACTACCCAGACCGGGGCTTGATATGAAAAGCCTGGCAACAAGAACACGCCAAGCCTTAAAACCTGCGCAGCATGCGCTGTTTTACCTGTTGTTACAGACGAACGGTTGACTGCGTCATTTCACTAGCAAGCAACGGCGCGAAGCATAGCGCAGCACTCGTCGTATTTCCCTGCATAAAGCTGGTCAAGTGCTTTCAGCATCGCTAGAATTGCGCACTTTTTGATCAGAGGCGCAGCCAGCGCCCAACCGTCGCACTTGCCCCCCAAGTGATTCGACACCATACCGAGGTTAGACATGTCCACCCCCTCCACGCCGGCCAACCCGAAAGTCGGCTTCGTTTCCTTGGGCTGCCCGAAAGCCCTGGTCGACTCCGAGCGCATCCTTACCCAACTGCGCATGGAAGGCTATGACGTGGTGTCCACCTACCAGGACGCTGACGTCGTGGTCGTCAACACCTGCGGCTTTATCGACTCGGCCAAGGCTGAATCCCTGGAAGTGATCGGCGAAGCCATCAAGGAAAACGGCAAGGTCATCGTCACCGGCTGCATGGGTGTGGAAGAAGGCACTATCCGCAACGTGCACCCCAGCGTACTGGCCGTCACCGGCCCGCAACAGTACGAGCAGGTGGTCAACGCCGTGCACGACGTGGTGCCACCGCGCCAGGACCACAACCCGCTGATCGACCTGGTGCCGCCCCAAGGCATCAAGCTGACCCCGCGCCACTACGCCTACCTGAAGATTTCCGAAGGCTGCAACCACAGCTGCAGTTTCTGCATCATCCCGTCGATGCGCGGCAAGCTGGTCAGCCGCCCGGTGGGTGATGTGCTCGACGAGGCCCAGCGCCTGGTCAAGTCCGGCGTGAAAGAGCTGCTGGTGATCTCCCAGGACACCAGCGCCTATGGCGTCGACGTCAAATACCGCACCGGGTTCTGGAACGGCGCGCCGGTGAAAACCCGCATGACCGAGCTCTGCGAAGCCCTGAGCAGCCTCGGCGTCTGGGTCCGCCTGCACTACGTGTACCCGTACCCGCATGTGGACGAGCTGATCCCGCTGATGGCCGCCGGCAAGATCCTGCCGTACCTGGACATCCCGTTCCAGCACGCCAGCCCGAAAGTCCTCAAGGCCATGAAACGCCCGGCCTTCGAAGACAAGACCCTGGCGCGGATCAAGAACTGGCGCCAGATCTGTCCCGAGCTGATCATCCGCTCGACCTTTATCGTCGGCTTCCCGGGTGAAACCGAAGAAGACTTCCAGTACCTGCTGAACTGGCTGACCGAAGCCCAGCTCGACCGCGTCGGCTGCTTCCAGTACTCGCCGGTGGAAGGCGCGCCGGCCAATGACCTGGACCTGGACGTGGTGCCCGATGACGTCAAGCAGGACCGCTGGGATCGCTTTATGGCGCACCAGCAGGAAATCAGTTCGGCGCGTCTGCAACAGCGCATCGGCAAGGAAATCGAAGTGCTGATCGATGAAGTCGATGAGAATGGCGCGGTCGGCCGCTGCTTCTTCGACGCTCCGGAAATCGACGGCAACGTCTTTATCGATGGCGCAGGCGATCTCAAGCCGGGCGACAAAGTCTGGTGCCGGGTTACCGATGCAGACGAATACGACCTGTGGGCCGAAACCCTGTAACGGGTAAAAAAATCGAAAAGCCCTGCTCTCTTCCCGAGATGCGGGGCTTTTTTAGGTCTATCGTTTGCTCAACAGACGGCCTCCATCAAGGCGGCCAGGCACAACACAGGACCCGGCGGCATGCGCCAGCACGCGATCATCCACACCCCGAAAAACAGCGACTACGCGGAACTGACCCGGGTCTGGGAGGCGTCGGTACGCGCCACCCACGACTTCTTGCCGGACAGCTACATCGAACTGCTGAAAAATCTGGTGCTGACCCGCTACCTGGATGCGGTGATGTTGATCTGCACCCGCGACCATCGCCTGCAGATCACCGGGTTTGCCGGGGTGGCCGCGGGCAAGATCGAGATGCTGTTTATCGACCCGGACCATCGCGGCCAAGGCCTGGGCCGGCAGTTGCTCAAGTACGCCGTCGAGCACCTGAATGCCTGCCAGCTGGACGTCAACGAACAGAATCCGCAGGCCCTGGGGTTCTATTTCAAGCAAGGCTTCGAAGTCATCGGCCGCACGGAACACGACGGCATGGGCCAGCCTTATCCGCTGCTGCACATGCGCTTGAAACAGCCGCACCTGCAAGCCGGACGCGGCTAAAAGCCACAACCGGCAAATGGACCCGGGATTAACCGGCGCCGGGCAGGTACAATGCCCACCCCCTTTTACTGCGGCCCCTGTCATGACTGACCCGATTCGTCTCTCCAAACGCCTCATCGAACTCGTCGGCTGTTCCCGCCGGGAGGCTGAGCTGTTCATCGAGGGCGGCTGGGTCACGGTGGATGGCGAGGTGATCGACGAGCCGCAGTTCAAGGTCGAGAACCAGAAGGTCGAGCTCGACCCGGAGGCCAAGGCCACCGCGCCGGAGCCGGTGACGATTCTGCTGAACGTGCCGGTGGGCATGGATGCAGACAGCGCCATGGCCAGCATCAGCGCCGACACCCTGAGCGAGGAGCATCGCTACGGCAAGCGCCCGCTCAAGGGGCACTTCCTGCGCCTGACCGCCAGCAGCGACTTGCAGGCCAACGCCAGCGGCCTGCTGGTGTTCACCCAGGACTGGAAGATTTTGCGCAAGCTCACCGCCGACGCCAGCAAGATCGAGCAGGAATACGTGGTCGAGGTTGAAGGCGACATGGTGGCTCATGGCTTGAACCGCCTGAATCACGGTCTGACCTACAAGGGCAAGGAGCTGCCGCCGGTCAAGGCCAGTTGGCAAAACGAAAACCGCCTGCGCTTTGCCATGAAAAACCCGCAACCGGGCGTGATCGCCCTGTTCTGCCAGGCCGTCGGCCTGAAGGTCGTCGCCATCCGTCGGATCCGCATCGGCGGCGTGTCCATCGGCAAAGTGCCCCTGGGGCAATGGCGCTACCTGTCCGGCAAAGAGAAGTTCTAAGACCTCTGCCGCCGCCTTACATTTCGGCGCCGCAGCTTATGCGGCGCCCACTGCTGAATATCAGGATTGCACACCATGATTCATAACGACGTACTGCGCAGCGTGCGCTACATGCTCGACATCAGCGACAAGAAAGTCATCGAGATCATCAAACTCGGCGGCATGGACGTGGCCCTGGCCGACCTGGTGACCTACCTCGACAAGAAAGAGGAAGACGAAGAAGGCTTCGTCCGTTGCCCGGATGAAGTCATGGCGCACTTCCTCGACGGCCTGGTGATTTTCAAGCGTGGCAAGGACGAAAGCCGTCCGCCGCAGCCGATCGAAGTCCCGGTGACCAACAACATCATCCTGAAAAAACTGCGGGTGGCCTTCGAACTCAAGGAAGACGACATGCACGCCATCCTCAAGGCCGCCGAGTTCCCGGTGTCCAAGCCTGAGTTGAGCGCGCTGTTCCGCAAGTTCGGCCACACCAACTACCGTCCGTGCGGCGACCAGTTGCTGCGCAATTTCCTCAAGGGCCTGACCCTGCGCGTCCGTCCCTGAGCACCTCGGAGGCGGCTGACTACGGTCACCGCCTCCGCGCATGACGCCGTATTCCCTGTAAAAATAGTGGCTCCGCTGCACCCGCCTGACGACTAGGGTAACCCCTTACTCCAAGCCCTCAGGACTCGCCATGCATCCCTACTTCTCCCTGCAAGGCCGCACCGCCCTGGTGACCGGCGGCACCCGTGGTATCGGCAAAATGATCGCCAAGGCCTTTGTCGAGGCCGGCGCCAGCGTTTACGTGTGCGCGCGCGATGCCGAGGCCTGCCGGCAGACCGCCGAAGAACTCGGCGCCCTGGGGCAATGCCGCGGGCTGGCTGCCAACCTGGCCACCGAAGAAGGCGTGCAGCAATTGGTCGCGCAGCTGGAGCAGGAGGTCGCCCAACTGGACATCCTGGTGAACAACGCCGGCACCACCTGGGGCGCACCGCTGGAAAGCTACCCGGTCAAGGGCTGGGAGAAGGTCATGCAGCTCAACGTGACCTCGGTCTTCACCTGCATCCAGCAATGTCTGCCGCTGCTGCGCAAAGCCGGCTCGGCGCAGAACCCGGCGCGGATCATCAATATCGGCTCGGTGGCGGGCATTGCTTCCTTTGGCGAACAGGCGTACGCCTACGGCCCGAGCAAGGCTGCCCTGCACCAGTTGTCGCGGATTCTGGCCCGCGAGCTGGTCAGCCAGCACATCAACGTCAATGTGATCGCTCCGGGGCGCTTTCCGAGCAAGATGACCCAGCACATCGGCAACGATGAGCAGGCACTGGCGGACGACACCGCGCTGATCCCCATGGGGCGCTGGGGCCGCGAAGAGGAAATGGCCGCGCTGGCCATCAGCCTGGCGAGTACCGCCGGGGCCTACATGACCGGAAACATCATCCCGCTGGATGGCGGCTTCAGCCTCTGAACGAGCGGCGTTCGCGGGCGCTGGCCGCCGGGTGCGCTATCATGCGCGCCTCACCCGGCCTCGACCCCTGACCATGACCTACAGCGTTTCCCCCATCGGCTTCGTGCGTTCCTGCTTCAAGGAAAAATTCGCCATCCCGCGCCAGCCACAACTGGCTCCGGCCGCGCGCGGCGTGCTGGAGCTGGTGGCGCCATTCGATCAAGGCGACGCGGTCCAGGGCCTGGAGCAGGTGAGCCACGTGTGGCTGCTGTTTGTGTTCCATCAGGCGCTGGAGGACAAGCCGCGGCTCAAGGTGCGCCCGCCGCGCCTGGGCGGCAATAAATCCATGGGGGTGTTCGCCACCCGCGCCACCCACCGCCCCAACGGCATCGGCCAGTCGGTGGTCAAGCTGGACAAGGTTGAAGCCGGCCGCCTGTGGATCTCCGGCATCGATCTGCTGGACGGCACGCCGATCCTCGACATCAAGCCCTACGTGCCGTACGCCGACATCATCGACAGCGCCCACAACAGCATCGCCAGCACCGCACCGCAACTGATCCCGGTGCACTGGGCCGACGAAGCGCTGCAACAGGCTCATACGCACGCTCAGCGCCTGCAAGAGCCCTTGGTCGAGCTGATCGAGCAGTGCCTGGCCCAGGATCCGCGTCCGGCTTATCAGGCACCCACGCCGGAGCGCCAGTACGGCGCGCAATTCTGGGACCTGGACGTGCGCTGGCATTATCCGGAGCCGGGCCTGATTCGAGTGCTGGAAGTGGTCCCCGCCGCCTGAACCGCAGAAACAAAAAAGCCCGCGCTGCCTTATCAGGCAACGCGGGCTTTTTAGTGGAACGAGGCGCTTACTTCTCGACGAAGGCGCGCTCGATCAGGTAATCCCCCGGCTCGCGCATACGCGGCGAAACCTTGAGGCCGAAGCTGTTGAGCACTTCGCTGGTCTCGTCAAGCATGCTCGGGCTGCCGCACAGCATGGCGCGGTCGTCCTGCGGGTTGATCGGCGGCAGGCCGATGTCGCTGAACAGTTTGCCGCTACGCATCAGGTCGGTCAGGCGGCCTTCGTTTTCGAACGGCTCGCGGGTCACGGTTGGGTAGTAGATCAACTTGTCACGCAGCGCCTCGCCGAAGAACTCGTTCTGCGGCAGGTGCTCGGTGATGAATTCGCGGTAGGCGACTTCGTTGACGTAGCGCACGCCGTGGCACAGGATCACTTTTTCGAAACGCTCGTAGGTTTCCGGATCCTGGATCACGCTCATGAAGGGCGCCAGGCCAGTACCGGTGCTGAGCAGGTACAGGTGTTTACCAGGCTTCAAATCGTCCAGCACCAGGGTGCCGGTCGGTTTTTTGCTGATGATGATCTCGTCGCCTTCCTTCAAGTGCTGCAGCTGGGAAGTCAGCGGACCATCAGGAACCTTGATGCTGAAGAACTCGAGATGCTCTTCCCAGTTAGGGCTGGCAATCGAGTAAGCGCGCATAAGCGGGCGGCCGTTGGGTTGTTGCAGGCCGATCATCACGAACTGACCGTTCTCGAAGCGCAGGCCCGGATCGCGGGTGCACTTGAAGCTGAACAGCGTGTCGTTCCAGTGGTGAACACTGAGGACACGTTCGTGGTTCATGTTGCTCATGTACGGGGAACTCCTGGAAAGTTGTCTGCGCAAGCTCAGTGCACAATGAGCTGAGCACAATTGCATAGCATTCTAATGGCGGCGACAATATCTGTTAAATGGATTATTAAGATAAGGGTTATCGGTTATATCGATATGCGATTTACTCTCCGTCAACTTCAAGTATTCGTCGCCGTTGCCCAGCAAGAGAGCGTGTCTCGCGCTGCCGGGTTGCTGGCCCTTTCCCAATCCGCCGCGAGTACCTCGATCAGTGAGCTCGAACGGCAATCGAGTTGCCAATTGTTCGACCGCGCCGGCAAGCGCCTGAGCCTCAACGCCCTGGGCAAACAGCTGTTGCCGCAAGCGGTGGCGCTGCTGGACCAGGCCAAGGAAATCGAGGACCTGCTCAACGGCAAATCCGGCTTCGGCTCGCTGTCGGTGGGCGCCACCCTGACCATCGGCAACTACCTGGCCACCTTGCTGATCGGCAGCTTCATGCAGGTCCATCCGGAAAGCCAGGTGAAGCTGCATGTACAGAACACTGCGCATATCGTGCAACAGGTCGCCCACTACGAAATTGATCTGGGTCTAATTGAAGGTGACTGCAGTCATCCTGATATCGAAGTCCAGACCTGGGTCGAAGATGAGCTGGTGGTGTTCTGCGCCCCGCAGCACCCCCTGGCCAAACGCGGGCACGCCACCATGGAGGAGTTGACCCAAGAGGCCTGGATCCTGCGGGAACAGGGTTCAGGTACGCGCCTGACCTTCGACCAAGCAATGCGCCATCACCGTAGCGCGCTGAATATCCGCCTGGAACTGGAGCACACCGAGGCCATCAAGCGCGCGGTGGAGTCTGGTTTGGGGATTGGCTGCATCTCTCGGCTGGCCCTGCGCGATGCCTTCCGCCGTGGCAGCCTGGTGCCGGTGGAAACCCCGGACCTGGACCTGGCCCGGCAGTTCTACTTCATCTGGCATAAGCAGAAGTACCAGACCTCGGCCATGCGCGAGTTCCTGGAGCTGTGCCGCGCATTCACAGCTGGCGTGCAACGCAGCGACGAGATCGTGCTGCCGAGCATTCCCTAGATCAGGATCACCGCCCATACGGCGGCAATCATGCTCAGTGCCACGAACTGCGCGGCGCTGCCCATGTCCTTGGCATTTTTTGACAGGGGGTGGCGATCCAGGGAAATCCGGTCGATCGCCGCTTCCACTGCCGAATTGAGCAGTTCGACAATCAGCGCCAGCAGACAGACCGCAATCAGCAACGCGCGCTCGACCCGGCTGACGGACAGCAAGAAGCTCACCGGAATCAAAATGACGTTGAGCAGCACCAGTTGACGGAATGCGGCTTCGCCAGTGAAGGCGGCACGCAAACCATCGAAGGAGTAGCCGGAGGCGTTGAGGATGCGTTTAAGACCGGTTTGACCCTTGAAAGGCGACATAAGGTAGGCAACTGAGCAAAAAAAGAAGTGGGAAAACTAGTTCAACAAGAGTCAAAAAAGCGTGAACAAACCGACCATCAGTGGCTGGAAATTGACTCAAGTTGTTGCAGGAGCAAGGCGGCCTGGGTCCGGGTACGCACCCCGAGCTTACGGAAAATGGCCGTGACGTGGGCCTTGATCGTCGCCTCCGATACGCTCAGTTCGTAGGCGATCTGCTTGTTCAGCAACCCTTCGCAGACCATGGTCAACACCCGAAACTGCTGCGGCGTAAGACTGGCCAGGCCCTCGCTGGCGGCCTTGGCTTCGGCAGAAACGCTGACCTGTTCAAACGCCTGCGGCGGCCACCAGACGTCACCGTCGAGCACGCTGCGCACTGCTTTCTGGATGACTTCCAGTGGGCTGGATTTGGGGATGAAACCGCTGGCACCGAACTCACGGGAACGCACCATGACCGAGGCTTCTTCCTGGGCCGAAACCATCACCACCGGGATTTGCGGGTACTGACCGCGCAACAGCACCAGCCCGGAAAAACCGTAGGCACCGGGCATGTTCAGGTCCAGCAGCACCAAGTCCCAGTCGGCCTTCTCGCTCAAGCGCGATTCCAGCTCGGCGATACTCGCCACCTCCACCAGCCGCACATCAGGGCCAAGGCCCAGGGTCAGCGCCTGATGCAGTGCACCACGAAACAGTGGATGGTCATCAGCTATCAGGATTTCGTATGTGGCCATTTTTCAAATGATCCTGTTTTTTATGGCTGAACCGATGCATTCGGTCCTCACCAAAACAACACAGATGCGCGCCAGAATGCGCCATCTGAAAACAGCACGATCAACGCCAAGAGCCCGGGAAAGCGGCGTTTCAAACTTCGGTCGCGCCCTAATCGGCGCCAAGCATGCCCAGCGAAGCCGGGGTGGTCAAGTTCCAAGCTTTGCGGCATCGTAGCCGGCTAACTAATAAGAGAGCCATCATGCGAAGCCGAGCCTTGCGTGCCGATGTCCTGATGCTGGTCACCGCCATTATCTGGGGCTCAGCCTTTGTCGCCCAAACCACGGGCATGGACCACATCGGTCCTTTCCTTTATTCCGGCCTGCGTTTTGCCCTCGGCTCGCTGTGCCTGCTGCCATTGGTGCTGCGCCGCCAGCGCGGTGAACCCAAGGCTGAGCCACTGCTGACCCGGGGGCTTTTGCTCGGAGGCAGCCTGATGGGCCTGGCCCTGGCTCTGGGCATCAACCTGCAACAAGTCGGACTGATGTTCACCAGCGTCACCAATGCCGGCTTCATCACCGGGCTCTACGTCATTGTAGTGCCACTTCTGGGGCTGCTGATCGGGCATAAGACCGGGTTGGGTACCTGGCTCGGCGCAGTGCTGGCGGTGGTGGGGATGTTTCTGCTGAGCGTCAACGAGGGCTTCACGGTGGCCTCCGGGGACTGGCTGCAGTTGATTGGCGCCTTTGTCTGGGGTGGGCACGTGGTGCTGGTCGGCATCTTCGCCAGCCGTCACGACCCGATTCGCCTGGCCTTTCTGCAATTCACCACCTGTTCGGTGGTCAGCCTGATCCTAGCCCTGTGCCTTGAGCCCATTGAATGGACCGCGATCATCGCTGCCGGCCCGGCCATCGTGTATGGCGGGGTGATTGCCGTGGGGATCGGCTACACCTTGCAGGTGATCGCGCAAAAGGACGCGATCGCCTCCCATGCGGCGATCATTCTGTCGCTGGAAGCGGTGTTCGCCGCCATTGCCGGCGCCTGGCTGCTGGATGAGTCCCTGCAGATGCGCGGCTATATAGGCTGTGCGCTGATGCTCAGCGGCATGCTGGTGGCGCAACTCTGGCCCAGAAAGCCGCAACGGCTTAGGGCGCAGACGGCAGAAAGGGCTTGAGCCGGTTATGGACCTCATCATCGGGGTCGATGACCAATTGATACTTGGCTGCCAGATAATGAGTGCTGAACACGTCCAGATAGGCGTCTAGCACCTCACTGGCAAGCGGGTCCTGGGCCAGTTCCAGGCATAACGCGGCCACCTCCGCAGTGCAAAAGTGGTCGTCGCGCTTGGAGCGTCGCAGCTTATAGCGCGACAGTTGCTCGGGCTCCAGGCTGAGCACTGGCAAGTGTTCCAGGTACGGGCTCTTGCGAAACATCTTGCGCGCTTCGCTCCAGGTCGCGTCCAGCAGAATAAACAGTGGGCGCTTGCCTTCTTCCAGGCGAACTTCGCTCACCACCCGCTCCGGCGCCACGAACTCCCCCGGAAAAACGATGTACGGCTGCCATTGCGGATCGGCAATCAGCGCCAGCAACTCGGGATCGACTTCGGTCCGCGACCAGGGGAATGCGCTGGTCTCATCGATCACGTCAGCGATCAGCCAGCCGGTATTGCTGGGTTTGAGCGGCTCCACATCATGCATCACCAGGCACATGGCCGATCTGGCCGAGACCTTGGGCCGCCAGGCACACATGCAATGGGAGGGAATAACCCGGCAGCCGGGGCAGCGTTCGGCCCGCGAACCTCGTGCAACGAAGGGTTTGACGGCACGGGCCAGGCGCTGGGCGCGCAAACGGGAAACAGCGTGGCTCATCGCAAGCAGCCCCGGCAAAGCAGAAGAATCGACACGAAAAGCACTCGGCAGGGTAAAAGTCGCGCAAGTTTATCAGAGCTATCTGCGCAAACCTGTACCGCCTTCCCAGCACTCCCCTATAATTCGCGCCACTGAACGCACAGCCCAGCGGCTGGTCGAAGCATCAGTCACTGCACCAGGAGAGTTTCATGTTGCGCTTTATCGTCCCCACCGTTGCCCTGCTGCTGGCCCTGCCCTTCAGTGCCCAGGCTGCGTCGTTGCAAGACTTCGAACTGAACAAAACGCTGCAGAAAGTGGCTGAAGAAAGCAATGTCGGTACCCCCCGGGAAGTTAACGAGAACATCCTGGACCAAGGCTACACGGTTGAAGGTAAAGAGCTGATCAACCACCTCAGCGTGCAAGCCGACCACGCGGCAAAAATGCGTGAGAACCCCAAAGCGGTGTATCTGCAATTGGGCGCCAGCGTTTGCCGTAACCCGAACTACCGCAAGTTGATGGCCAGGGGCGCGATCATGCGTTACGAATTCACCGAGAACCGCACCAACCGCCCAGTGGCCTCGGCGCGCTTCCAGGAATCCGACTGCCCCGCAGCCACCCCCGCCAAGAAAAAGTAATTACCCACTGACTGGCGCAGCTGCCGATCATCGATCCGCAGCTCGACCGGCAAGCCTGCATCTGACGTACACGGCGCTTCCATCCAGCAAGCGCCGCCGTCGATGCCCTTGATGCTCGATGGCATCGGCCCTCAAGCTGACGACGACCGAGCTCTCCTATCCCTCTCTGCGATCCCCCTCTGACGCTGACACCTGCATGTCTTGTTTGCGCGATAGGGTGCTTATCTGCTCATAGCGGGTTGGCGGCTCACATTGATCTGTCGCTGCATCACCTGGCAAACGCCAATATCCTGTTGCCAGGCAAGACTTTGTGGGCACATGATCGAGTCATTCAGAGCGTACTGCCGTTAACTGTCCCGGGCAGTTGGAGGAGCCCGATCACGTCTTGCCGTGCAACTGTTGTCTCAAACAAGGAAAAGCAGAATCGGTATTCATGACTGCTCGTCAGGCCACTCAGTGACGGCCACGACCAGTCAGAAGGCTCAGGCAAAAATCTGGGCGAATAGCGACACATGCCGTGTCGTGGCGCTGGTGAATACCTCGCCCGTGCCGAAGGTTCTGTGCAGAAGGAGAAGTTTTTAATGCCTTATGAACCGAGTGACCTACTCAGCCGTCATTTTCAAAACAAGGGTATCGACCTCACTAGCAAGGTCGAAGAGCAACTCAACCTGATTGCCCCCAACAGCCCGAATATCCCTCTTTATCGCGACATGATCCTGACCGTGCTACGCATGGCCCAGGATGACCTGAACCGCTGGAACGCCAAAATCACCTTGCAGGCCCTGCGCGAACTCGAGCATGCATTCCGCGTGCTGGAACAGTTCAAGGGGCGACGCAAAGTCACGGTATTCGGATCGGCACGCACGCCGATCGAACACCCGCTCTATGGCATGGCCCGGGAACTGGGGGCCGCCCTCGCCCGCTCCGACCTGATGGTAATCACCGGCGCCGGCGGCGGCATCATGGCGGCAGCCCATGAAGGTGCGGGCCTTGATCACAGCCTGGGGTTCAATATCACCCTGCCCTTCGAGCAGCACGCCAACTCAACGGTCGGCGGCACCCACAACCTGTTGTCGTTCCACTTCTTCTTCACGCGCAAGTTGTTCTTCGTCAAGGAAGCCGATGCACTGGTGCTATGCCCTGGCGGTTTTGGCACCCTGGATGAAGCCCTGGAAGTCCTGACCTTGATCCAGACCGGCAAAAGCCCGCTGGTGCCAGTGGTACTGCTGGATGTTCCCGGAGGCAGTTTCTGGCAAGGCGCGCTGGACTTTCTCCAGCAGCAACTGGAAGCCAATCATTACATCCTGCCCACCGACATGAAGCTGATGCGCCTGGTGCACAGCACCGAGGAGGCAGTGGCAGAAATCAACCAGTTCTACGCCAACTTCCACTCCAGCCGCTGGCTGAAGCATCAGTTTGTAATCCGCATGAACCACAAACTCAGCGATGAGGCACTGGAGCAGATGCAGGCCACCTTTGCCGATTTGTGCCTGAGTGATCACTTTCATCAGCATGCCTACAGCGGCGAAGAGCACGACGAACCCCAGTTCAGCCACCTGGCGCGCTTGGCATTCACCTTCAATGCTCGCAACAACGGTCGCCTGCGAGAACTGATCGACTTTATCAACCTGCCGGAAAACTGGGCCAATACTCAGGCCAAGACGCAACATCGAGTCAGGGAGCCGATCAAGGTCACTTGATCAGCACGTGGTGGCCCGAACCTTTCAGGGCAGGGCCACACTGTCAGTCATCTGATCGACCGCTGAACAAGCGGTTGATCAACTCCATCGAATACCCCCGATAACTCAAAAAGCGCCCCTGCTTGGCGCGCTCACGGGCATCGATCGGTAAATGGCCGGAAAACTTGCGGCGCCAGACATCCTGCAACTGTTCTTGCCAGTCGATACCCGACTCACGCAAGGCCAGTTCGATATCGCCGCGCTGCAAGCCACGCTGACTCAGCTCTTCGCGGATACGCAAAGGGCCGTAACCAGAACGAGCACGGTAGGAGACAAAACTTTCGAGGTAACGAGCTTCGGAGAGCAGGCCATCCTCGGTCAGACGGTCAAGTGCTTCTTCGATCATTTCGGGAGAGGCGCCGCGCTGACGCAGTTTACGCGTCAGCTCGACTCGACCATGCTCGCGTCGCGCGAGCAGGTCCATTGCAGTTCGCCGCACCGCGACGAGGGTATCGAGTACGGCGGTCATTGGCTCAATCAGCTATCAGCATCAGCCAGGTCAGCAACGCTTTCTTTGGCTGGCGAAGCTTTGACATCTGGAGCCGGGGTCAGCAGCTTGTCGCGAATCTGCTTCTCGAGGGCTGCCGCGATATCCGGATTGTCCTGCAGGAACTTGGCCGAGTTGGCCTTGCCCTGGCCGATCTTGTTGCCGTTGTAGGCATACCAGGCGCCGGACTTCTCAACGAAGCCATGCAGCACGCCAAGATCGATCATCTCGCCGTTGAGGTAGATGCCCTTGCCGTAGAGAATCTGGAACTCGGCCTGACGGAACGGCGAAGCCACCTTGTTCTTCACGACTTTGACGCGGGTTTCGCTACCAACGACTTCATCACCCTCTTTAACCGCGCCGGTGCGACGGATATCCAGACGAACCGAGGCATAGAACTTCAGCGCGTTACCACCGGTGGTGGTTTCCGGGCTGCCGAACATCACGCCGATTTTCATACGGATCTGGTTGATGAAGATAACCAGGCAGTTGGCGTTCTTGATGTTACCGGTGATTTTACGCAGCGCCTGGGACATCAGACGGGCTTGCAGGCCCACGTGCATGTCACCCATTTCGCCTTCGATTTCAGCCTTTGGTACCAGAGCGGCTACGGAGTCGACGATGATCACGTCAACAGCGTTGGAGCGCACCAGCATGTCGGTGATTTCCAGAGCCTGCTCGCCGGTATCCGGCTGGGATACCAGCAGGTCGTCGACGTTGACACCCAGCTTGCCGGCGTACTCAGGGTCCAGGGCGTGCTCGGCGTCGACGAATGCGCAGGTGGCGCCGGCTTTTTGAGCCTGGGCGATCACCGACAGCGTCAGCGTAGTTTTACCGGAAGATTCCGGACCGTAGATTTCAACGATACGGCCTTTTGGCAGACCGCCAATGCCGAGCGCGATGTCCAGACCCAGAGAGCCAGTGGAAATAGCCGGGATCGCCTGACGGTCCTGATCGCCCATACGCATTACGGCACCCTTGCCGAATTGACGTTCGATCTGACCCAGGGCCGCAGCCAAGGCTTTCTTCTTGTTGTCGTCCATTAAAGTCCTCACGTAATCAATAAGGCCTGACGGCCAACACCTGTATAAGTAGCCAGTATTATTCCACAGCGCTTGAGGATCGCCTACCCCTGATTTGAGATTTCTGCCGCGGCATGTTGCAGCAGCCCCTCTAGCGCGGCCTTCACCGTTTGTCGGCGGACCTCATCCCGGTTACCGGCGAAGTGCCGCAGCTCACTGACCAGCGTCTCTCCCGCGCCCCAGGCGAGCCAGACGGTGCCCACCGGCTTCTGTGGCGAGCCCCCGTCCGGCCCGGCCACCCCACTCACCGCCACGGCAAAATGGGCCAGGCTTTTATCCTGGGCGCCGCGCACCATGGCCTCGACCACCTCGCGACTGACCGCGCCCACCGAAGCGAAAAGCTCGGCAGGCACTTCCAACTGCTGGGTTTTCTGCCGATTGGAATAGGTGACATACCCGGCCTCGAACCAGGCCGAGCTACCGGGAATGCGAGTGATGGCTTCGGCAATTCCGCCGCCGGTGCAGGACTCGGCCGTCGTGACATGGGCATTGAGCACCTGCAGACGCCTGCCAAGTTCAGCGGCGAGTTGGGTGATTTCTTTCACGGAGGCTTCTCCTGATGGGGCGGGCAAGTGACTTACCGTACACCAGCAGGTTGCGCTTGCAAGACACAGTCTGGATCAAAATGTCAGTGAAGGATCGCCCTGACATACGCCTGGCATGCCTGCAGGGCAATCAGTCCGCGGTCTCCGGCGTCGGTGATGGCGATAATTCGTTGAGCATGCGCCGGGTCAAGTCGGGCTCGTGAGCCTGCATGAACCAGGCCGCCGCTGGTGGCGGAGGCAGGCACTGCGCAGCCGGCGCGTGGATCGTCGGCGTCGAGTAGGACTGACAAGCGCAAATCAGCAGTGGCAAGGCGATCGCGCAAGCGACCTTGATCACGTTGTGCATCGGTTAATGCTCGGTAATGAACTTGCTCGCTGGCCTGCAGCTGTTGCTCCAGCACCAAGCGTTTATCCTGCTCGGCGCGCTGTTGCGTAGCAGCCGACAGGGCCAATTGGTCCAGGGTTTCACTGTGCAATCGAGCCTGTTCTGCCAATTGCCCGGCGTAACGCCAGCCCTGAATACGCCAGGCCAGCGCCGCCGAGCCGCCGGCCACCACGGCCAACAGCACGACAACACCTAGCACCCGATAAGTCGCGAAGTTCAGACCGAGGGCTGGCATAACACCGCCCTCGCTCGAGCCCAGAGCTGCAAGCGATCCTGCAGCCCATTCAAGCCGCCATTGATGCGGCGGGTAATGCTGTTGAACTCGTCGCGATCGGCCAGGGCATTGAGCCCGCCCTGTTCCCAGAACCAGGCCGCCGACTCGGCGGCCCATTGCGGCTGCTCCAGCAGTTGCGGCAACTCCAGCAGGCGCTCATCACCGAACAGCGCCAGGCTGCAACGACGATAGTTGCTGCGCCCGGTGACCTGGATCAGTCCGCGCCCACGAAAACGCTGGCCATCGCCATCGGCTTCGGGGGTATTACCCAGCCGCGCCGCGAGAGTACCGGTGTCGTATTTGCTCAGGTATTGATCGCTGCCCAGTTCACGCACGTATTGCAGCTGCCCGGATTCATGACCGATCTGCGCAAGAAAGGCCGCCTGGCGCTTCGGCGTATCGATCTGCCGACGGGCCATGGCGGTGTTAAGTGGAGAAACAAAAACGCCCGCTTGGCGGCGGGCGTTGGGGAGGATTTGTTGCAGTTGTTGTTCGGTGATTGGCATGAGTGAGGTTCGAGTCTCGTAAAAAACGCCCCGTCAGTACGGGTCGCTTAGAGGTTTGGAGTTTCGTCGGGTGGGACCGGCCAATCAATCACCAGGGGAAAGCCATCCTGTTTATCGATCCGGTTGAGGGCGATACGGTATTGTTTCCAGAGTTTTAGAAGAGCCACTTCATCCGGCACGTCCTCACCCTCTTCGACCGCATCTTGTAACGGCCCCATCTTATTTGCGGCAACGGCCAGTAGCCGGTCGCGAGCTTCCCTTGCTAGCCTATCAAGCTCGTCAGCGGAAAGAGGGAGTGCGACGGGGTCAGGTGGTGTCTGCGGTGTATACCACTCGTCAGCACTAATATCCTCGACACCAGAAACAGCGCGCCAACCTTGACCATCATTTCGTACTGCATAGCTCATAGACTTTCCTCCCAGCCATGCACCTTAACGACGCAATCTGCCGTGTTCGATATAAAGTAAATATTGGCGCTTTCAAGCAAAAATCTGCTGGGAATGAGCGCATTAAAATAGGTCTGAGCCGCTTGACTCATAAAAGCAAAGCAATTGTTTTGGTCTAAAGCCGGAGAAGGCCCTACTCCAATTGCCAAGGATGGAACAGCTGAGCGAATCGACACACCAATGCTGAAAGCTGTGGGTGGCACAAAAGCGCCCACGGCAGCAGGAGTAGCAATAAACGACGTGCTACCTGACGCAATAACGGGATAAGTCAGTAGATTACTCGAAGCAGCAAGCTTGTACTGAACAGACTTTCCTGCTTGAACGAACGACAATGGAAACTTGTTAACCGTCGCATCGGTAAAGAAGGAGCCCACACGCATCGCAACATAACCCGCCGGCAGAACAGGCTCATATACAAAACGCAGAACCGTGTTCGCAGCTGTAGCGTTCGCAATCGTACTGACAGTAATCTGGCTTGCAGAATCCACCGATTTTATAAACACACCTGGCGGAAAGCTTGCACCACCAAGGCGCATCCCTGCGCGCATGGAAGCAGTGCTGGCAATGCCCGTAACCACTGAAGAACCAGCAGTAGTAGTACCCTGAATAACCGGCATCAGCGCAGCAATACCTGCCACTTGAGCGCCATTGGTCACAACCCATGAGCTATACCAACTTGAAGCCGCCAGTGAGCCAACATCAAGACCATTCAACCCCTGTGTTTGAAGGTTGATGTTCACATCTACGCCATTCAAGGCCTGCGCGGTGGCGCCACTTCCGACAATAAGGCCTGTAGCCTTGACGGAGATAATCGCATTGGTGCCAGTAGCGGAAACTACCAATCCTTTATGGACGCCAAAACCGGACAATGCTCGAAGCTTCTGCATCTCCAACACTAGCGCCGCTACATCGACCTGGCCCTGATTGATAGGGGCGTTCCAGGCCTTGATGCACCACATGACCGCTAGGTTGCGTGGACGGGTTTCTGAAGCGGTTCGCGGCGAACCATCGACGCCGTTATTAATTGCTTCTCGTACTCCGTTTGTTGTTGGATTTCCCGTTCCAAAACGAGCGAGGTAGTCACCTGTGGTTCCGCCAGTCGAATATGGTCTAGCTGTATCGGCTGCGCTAGCGTGGTAGTGCCCCTGAAATGCATCCGCCTGCCAACTGCCAATAGCCCGGCCAAGATCTACTCCACGCCCATGATCCCAACCACGCAAAAACTCCCCGCGCGACTCCGGCAACCGGAAGTTGCCCGCCCCTTCGCCACCGGTATTGAACGTAGTCCCCAAATACGCCGCCAGATCCGGCAATGCCGCAATGCTCTGCACACTGCCATCCACCTCCAGGAACCCCGCCGGCACCGTCCCTTTGGGAAAAGGCACCATGGCTCCCACCGGCAGCGCCGACATGTTCTTCAGCAGTGCCTCGATCTCTGCTTTGGTGTAGGTCACCGACTTGGTGTAAGCATCGGTAATCCCGTACGCCGCCAATGTCGTCCTGATCTTTTCCGGTGGAATGGAGTCTTTGACGATCGCCTTGATCGCCGCCAATAGCTGGTCATGCTCGGCCTCGACCGGCTCATCGCCGCCGGCACGAATCACGTTCAGCAACTCATCGGTCACCGCGTTGCCCCACTCGGAGGAAATCAATGATCCGACCTGGCCCGTGATCGGGTTCTCGTCGACAAACTTGCCATTCACCAGCCCTACGCTGGGCACACTCTTCGGGTAATCCATTCGTCTGTCCTTTGGTTATCATTGATATGCGCCGATCAAAGTTCGACGCAGTGCCATAAATCAGATAATTCGGGTTGCAGCGTTTTACTCGGCGACTGACGTCCGTACATTGCTAACTGACAGGATTCACTCCGCTATGTGTAGCGCGACGGGAGGCTTCAATTACCGAGCTTTCAACGATTGGGATAAGAGTTATAACCAGTATCAAATCGACACCGGCATACTTGGAACTTAACAACGATGCGGAAGAAAAAGATGGCAGGCTTAAGTCAAATCGATAAAGTTACTTGAGCTGGTCTGGGGACATTGGCCACTCCACATCCACTGGAAACTTCTCCTGCTTCTCGATTCGGTTAAGCGCAATCCGGTAACATTTCCACCTGAGCAAGCTTTCTACTTCTTCCTCAGTCGCATTTTCGGTGTCGACTGCATCTTGCAAGGGCCCCATGCGGTTGCCTGCAATAGCCAATAATTGGTCCCGCTGCGCCTTGATTTGTGCGCTAAGTTCTTCAACAGAAAATTGCGCTACGGATACATTCAACGGCTGCTTATCAGTGAAGATTTCATTGGTCATCAATTCACTGATGTTATCCACGGCACGCCATCCGACAGTGCCATCATTTCGAACGGCAAAACTCATACATCATCCTCCCAGCCATAACACATAAGTCCTGCGGTTCCCGCGCCGAAGTAATAGACCTTGGACTCTTCCAGCAAGAACTGCCCCTGGGTGTTGTGCTGGGTGCTTGTTGAACCAATGCTATTGAGTGGCGGACAGTTTGGCCCGCTGTAGCCGCCCGAATAATTTGCACTGGGTGCGGCAGATGAGTTGCTGTTGGTGGCCCCAAGCAATTGAAGCGCAATGCCAATGGCAGTGACCGAAACAAACGGAATAATACTGACCGGGACCAGGCTGGTGCCCGTCCCCATTGCTCCGGACGCCATCATCGGAAGGGCCGCCAGGTTGGAGCCGATGGCGACTTTGTAACGGAAATTCTTTCCCAACTGCACGAAGGACAACGGGAACTTGTTTGCAGATGCATCGGTAAAAAATGCATTCACCCGCACAGCCACATAATCAGCAGGCAAGACCGGCTCATACACAAAACGCAGCGTAGTGCTCGCACTGGTCGCGGTCGCAGGCATGCTGGCCGTAATCTGCCCCGCCGAATCCACGGACTTGATAAAAGCCCCCGGCGCAAAATTCACCCCGCCAAACGGCATGCCCGGGCGCATCGACGCAGTACTGGAAATACCGGTGACAATCGCTGAACCCGCCGTGGTGGAGCACGAGATAAGCGGCATCAGCGCTGCAATCCCCGCGACTCGGGTGCCGTTGGTGACAACCCAGGTGCTGTAGCAACTGGACGTTGCCAGCGCGCCTGTATCCAGGCCATCCAGTCCATTGGTCTGAAGATTGATACTCAAATCCACGCCGTTCAAGGCCTGAGCGGCACCGCCGCTGCCCACGATCAAACTGCGGGCCTTGACCGAGATCAGCGCGTTGGTTCCGCTAGCAGAAACGCAGAGCCCTTTGTAGGGGGCACCCGAGAGGTTCTTGAGCCTTTGCACCTCTGCCGCCAGCGTGGCGATATCAATATTTCCCTGATTGATCGGCGCGTTCCAGGCTTTGATGCACCACATAACCGCAATGTTTCGCGGACGGGTTTCCGAACCACCAGTAAAACCGGTTCGGACACCTGCAATTCCGCCCACGGCGTGGGGCGCTACAGCCCCACTAGTACCTAAGGAAGCAGGTGAGGAATACCGATCACTCGCATAAGTAAGGTGATCATGACTCTCAATTTGTCCGGTCTGGGTGCTAGCAATCGACCGACCAACATCCACCCCCCGCCCATGATCCCACCCCCGCAAAAACTCCCCACGCGACTCCGGCAAACGGAAATTACCCGCCCCTTCGCCCCCCGTGTTGAACGTCGTGCCCAGATACGCCGCCAGATCCGGCAACGCCGCAATGCTTTGTACACTGCCATCCACTTCAAGAAACCCCGGCGGCACGCTGCCCTTGGGGAACGGCACCATGGCGCCGACCGGCAAGGCCGACATGTTCTTGAGCAAGGCCTCGATCTCGGCCTTGGTGTAGGTCACCGACTTGGTGTAGGCGTCGGTGATCCCGTATTGCGCCAGCGTGGTTCTGATTTTTTCTGGTGGGATGGAGTCTTTGACGATGGTTTTGATCGCGGCCAGCAGTTGGTCGTGATCCGCCTCGGAGGGTTGCTCACCCCCTGCGCGAATCACGTTCAGCAACTCGTCGGTCACGGCATTGCCCCACTCGGAGGAAATCAGCGAACCGACCTGGCCGGTGACCGGGTTTTCATCAACAAACTTGCCATTCACCAGCCCTACGCTGGGTACACTTTTTGGAAAATCCACTCGTTTTCTAATCTCTAGTCATAGTTGATGTACACCTGCGTATGCGCCGGTGCACTGCGATGAATCAGGCATTCCAGGGCGCTGCCCGGGTTGGTGCCAAAACGTTCTCCCCAGTAGCTGGCGCCGAAGCGCCGGCCCAGCAGCAGTCGGCCGCCGGTGTTGAGGGTCCACATGAAATGCGCCTGCCAGGTGCCGAAGTGCGCGTCGCCAAAACGCGAGCGCCCCATGCGCGGGGTGCGCAGTTCAGTGACGCTGGCGTTGGGGTAGCCCTGGCTGCGGGCGATTTCGACGAAATAGCTGGCGCGCTGGCTGCCGACGGCCAACAAGCGGCGGCGCACCGCCAGGCGGCGGTCGTCGAACAGCGGGGTCAGGCCCAGGCAGGGGTCGGGCAGGTTCATGACCTTTTCCCAATCCGGCACCAGTTCGCTGACGCTCGCCGGGTCCATTTCGTTTTGCAGGTCGACGGCGCGGGCGTCGATGCGCGCCAGTTCCTGGGCCACGCCTTGCAGCACCTGCTGCAATTCCGGCAGGCGCTCCGGGTCCCAGGCCGGGCCGCTGGGCAGCAGGCTGCGCAGTTGGCCCTGGTATTGCGCGGCGCTTCTTATTCCAGCCATACACAACCTCCGAACACCAACAGTTGGTTGTTGGCCGCGGGCACATCCTGGGTGGGCGCCAGCAACCGGTGATCGCGCTCGCCGGTGGCACTGCTGATGGCCTCGCTGATGTGGGTCAGCAGCAGGCTTTCGCCAAGCCCGGCTTCGCGGCTGTGCAGGTCGCGCAATTCAGCCTCGACGGCGGCGCGCACGGCGCTGGTGTCGGGGGTCAGGCGTAGCCTGTAGGTCACGGGTTGCATCACCGGCGCCAGCACATAGAGCTCGGCGGTCACCGGGCGCAGCGGTTCGATGTAGGCCTGAACCTGCGCCAGTTGCTCGGCATTGGGGATGGGTTGCAGGTCGTCGTCGCGCATCACAAACAGGCCGACGGTGCCCGGGCCCAGGTAGTTGCGGCGGCACCAGGCACGGGTGATCCCGGCGCATTCCAGGGCCCAGGTCTCGTAGTCGTCAGCAGCGCCGCCATGGGGAATGATGCGGTACGACCGAATCACCCGAGCCCGCAGCGACTCAAGGCTTTCCTCGGCCACGCCGCCACTGACGCCCGGCGCCAGCACCGTGAAGCTGTTGCCGATGCCCTGGATCGGCTGCACCGGAATCAGGCTCAGGCCCTCTTCGGCATTACCAAGGGTGCCGGCGTCCACGGCCTGGATGCTGGTGCTGTTCAGGCCGGCGCTGGTGGTGCGCGCCGCGGTCACTTTGTAACTGCGGCCGTCACTGCTTTGCAGCAGGGTATCGACATCCAGCACGGCACCGGCCACCGCACTGAAGCTGACACTGCCACTGCCGGCCTGGGCCGCTTTGCGCGGCTGGTTCAGGCGCAGCGCGGCGATGCGTTCCAGGGTCGACTCATCGGCCTTGTCCGGCAGGATCTGCTCGGCGATCCAATCCAGGTAGCCATACAGGCCAAAGGCGGCGCCGCTGAGGGTGCGGGCCAGCACTTGCGCATCGGACTGGCGCAGCGCATCGCTGGCCAGGTCGCTTTGGGTGCGCTTGATCAGCACCGGCAGCGAAGGCGTTTCAAACGGCATAGGTCACCTGCCAACTGTGAGTGGGGTTGATGTCCAGGCGCTCGCCATCGGCCAGGGTCAGCACCGTGCGCAGGTTCAGGCGCTGGGCGTCGAGGCGTTCGCTGATGATGTCGATGGCGCTGCAATGGCCGTCGTCGATCAGCCATTGCAGGGCTTCGCGGGCATAGAATTCAGCGTCGAGCTGGGTCTGCCGGGTCAGCTTGACCCGCCGTAGCAACCACAGGCGCGAGCCGATACGGTCGTCGGCGACACTGGGAAAGCTGTCGCCCCACCAGCCGAAACGCTCGTCGTCATCGAGGGCGTCGTCATCGGCGGCGCGGCGCCAGGTAAACAGGCTGATCAGCACCGACCGGGTCAGCGCGGCTTTCAGGTTCAGAGAGGTCAACATACTCAGCCCCCCACCGGCATGCCGGTCTGCCCCGGGCCCGGCTGCACACCAGAATGCACGTGCTGGATCTGGCTGATGCCGCCTGCGATCTGGTCGCCCTGGGAGACGATCTGGCCGCTCTGGGTCAGGGTCGGCGTATCGATGTTCACCGCACTGCTGGCGCGGATGTTCAGGGTCGCGGTGTCGATGTCGATGATCCGCCCGCGCTTGAAGTGGATCTTGTCGCCCTCGTCGGTGTAGATCGCCACCTCGCCCTCGGCCAGGGCCTTGAGCCGGTAGCGACGATCGGCGACCACCAGCACCACGGCATGGGAACGGTCGCCGCCGAGAAAGGTGGCGATGCCTTCAGCCCCGGCCAGGGGGTTGCTGGTAAAGCCGTAGGGTTCGAAATGCTCCATGTCATCGCTCACCTCACCGGCGGTCAGGCGCATTTGCAGCGATTGCAGTTTATTGGCCGAGTTGGCGAGCACGACGGTGCCGCGCGCCAACAGGCGTGTCAGTAGGCTCATGGTGGAATCCTTTGCAGCAGGTCGCCGCGGGTGAGAAGCCGATGGGCTGGCCATGGATGCTGAGCAGAACCGATGGAGCGCCAATGCCGGCAAGCGGCGTCTATAGCGCTCAATCGGGCCCGGAGTCAGCGTTTGGTCGGCACCGGGTTGGCGTCGAAGGTAGGGGGCGGCGCCACTTGCAGGGTGGTGATGGAGCCGCGCTCGGACAGCGAGTAAGTGACCTTGGAGATCAGCATCTCCTGATCGAAGCCCAGCACCTTGTCGATCACCCGTACCAGGCAGTTGTGACGCCACAGGTCGCCATTGGCCTGACGCCAACCTTGCACGCTGTAGGTGGTGGTCAGCGCCTTGCCCTGGCGGGTGGCGCTTTCCCAGTCGGCCCGTTGCTGGGCCAGCTCCGGGGTCAGTTGCGCCGCCTCGCTGATCACCGTGACCCGCTTGCGGGTGGTCTGCGCATCGCTCGCCACACCGGACACTTCACTGACCGCGCTGCCGCTTTTCTGGTCGCTGCCCTTGTGCTGGCCGATCACCCGGTACTCGGAAAACACCGCGGAGAAATCCATCGCTGCATTCGCCGACAGGATGTTCTTGCCCAGCTCCAGCACATCACTGGCGCGCCCGCCGCTGCCCGGTGCCGCCAACAGCAACGCGCCCTCGACATCGTCGGTGGAGAACACCCGGTACAGGGTCAGCAAGCGGTCGATGGAAGCGAACACCGTTTCCCCCGGGACGATGCTGTGGGTGTGCAACTTGCTGGTGGTGGGGATTTCGCTGCGCACGGTCACCCCATAAGGCTGGGCCAGGGCGCGAACAATGTTCAGCAGGTCCTGCTCGCGCCATTGGCTGGGGCGATTGATGGCAGCGCAATCCACTAGGTCCTGGGTCAGCGAACTGCCTTGGATACTCAGGCTGATTTGCTTGCCGTCGTAACTGACGGGCGCCTTGTACACGTGCCCGGTGAGCACCAAGTCCCAGCCGATACGCACCTGGCAGCGCGCGCCGGGCTTGATCCGCACCTGCTGGTCCTGCCCCGGCCACTGCCAGGTGATGTTCATGCTGAAGGTGCGAAACTGACGCTCCAGATCGGCAACGATTTCCACGTTTTTCCAGCCGCTGTAATCCAGGCCGTCAACGGTCAGGGTCACGGTATTCTGCAGTTCGGTCATGGCTTACTCCCGGGCGACTTTAAGGTCTTTGGCCGGCAGGAACCCGGGGTGCGCCGCGCCATTGCGCTGGATCACTTCGCCGACCCGCGTCGCATCGGCAAAACGCTGATAGGCCAGGACCAGCGCCGGTTGGCTCTGCGTGGGCGACAAGGTAATCAGGCGCACCCCGGAGGACGCCACCGCGGTCAGGTGGCCGAACAACTGCTGGCGCAGTGCGTTGAGCACTTCGTAGTGCCGGGCATCGGCCTTCAGCGCCGCGCCCCAGATCACCTCATTTAGGGCATCGCGCAGGGTCAGCACATCGTCGGCCACCGGCACCTCAAGACGCTGCACCGGTTGTACCGCCTGCTGCCCGACGGCCGGCGTGGAGTTGAGCTTGACCACCGGCGTCGCCACCGGCATCTGCGCCACCTTGTAGCCCAGCTTCACCAGCAGTGCGTCCTGCACCAGGTTGGCCATGGCCTGGGCTGCTGCCGTGGTGTCCTTGCCAGTGGTGAGTTTGGGCGTATCGATCTGCTTCGCCGCCTCGACCTGCTGCGACGCATTAGCCAGAATTCCGCGATAGCCCTCCCGGGCGAAATCCTTGAGCTCGCGGATATCCCCCAGCAGGCCTTCGAACTCGGCGCTGACTTCACGCGGCAGTTCCTTGATCGAACGCACTAGCAGGCTGAGGTCACGGTAGGTGTCGAGCACTTGTTTGAACTCATGCTCGATCACTTGATAGACGTCCTTGAGGCTGTCGCGCAGCTCCTTGACCCCTATCCGCACCGCCTTGATCAGGCTGACCGCTTCTTCAAAACGGCTCACCGCCGAACCCAGCAGGCTGTCGGAGGCCACCAGCAACTGCTGCTGGGTGTTGACCGCTGCCGAGGGAAAGCGCAGCGGCTGATCCGGGTAAAACTTCAGGCTGAAGGTCACCAGTCCGCCGTCCTGGCGGGTCTGGGTCATCTCGCACTCGCCGACCTTGACCTGCATCCTCCCCAGCCACGGGTGCACCAGCTCACCGGCGCCCTCTTCCAGGGCCTTGAGCAGTTTGTCGCGCTGCTCCAGGCAATCGGCGCCGACGATAAACGCCGTCAGGTCATGGATCTTCGCCTGCTGCCCCAAGCCCTCGAAAAACGGCTGGTCGCGTTGTGGGTATTCGTGCAGCTGGCCCTTTTGGCCGACCGGGGTTTTAGCCTGATCCACCCAAAACGCCACGCCACGAAACGACGCCGGCAATAAACGATCACGCCAGGAATCAGACATTGGAACCTCCCAGGGAAAGCGAGCGATAGCCGACGGTGGAGGCCACGGTCAGGCCTGGCTGGTTGGTTTGGGCTTGGTCGACGCGTAGGCCGGCAGGGGCGTTGGCGAAGCTCACCATCAAGCCGCCTTCGAGTTGAGTACGGTTATTGGCGGCGGTTTGCTGGATCAGCGCACTGGAGTTTTGCGTCAGCGCGCCGCCCTGCATTGAAGCCAGCCCGCTGCCCGCGGCATTGATGGTTCTTTGTGCCTCGGTGAGGCCTTCAACCTTGCCGGTGACATTGGCGATCACCCCGGCGAACCCGCCCTCAAACAGCTCTTTGATCGGTGCGATCACGTCCTGGAGTCGTTGCCACAACCCCACGAACCACTCGGTGATCGGCTCCCAGTTATTGATCACCATCCCCAGGGGCGACCAGTCGAACAGCGTGCCGAAGAACGCCTTGACGGCCTCGGCCGGCGGTTGCAACGCAGCCCAGATCGAACTGAAGTAATCGCCGATGGCGCCCCAGTTGTTGATGACCATCCCCAGAGGAGAAAAATCGAACAACAGGCCGAAGAAGTCCTTGATGACTTGAGCCGCCGATTGCAGGCCCGCCCAGATCGAACTGAAGAAACCGCCAATAGCCCCCCAGTTGTTGATGATCATCCCCAGCGGAGAAAAATCGAACAACAGACCGAAGAAGGTCTTGATCACTTGGGCAGCCGGTTGCAACGCTACCCAGATCGAGGCAAAAAACCCGGTGATCGCCCCCCAGTTGTTAATGATCATGCCCATCGGCGACCAATCGAACAGGCCCTTGAGAAACCCCATGACCGGCACTGTCAACGCCTTGAGCAGATCCCAGATCGCCGAAAACAAGCCGGTCAGCCCGCTCCAGTTATCCATGACCAACCCCAACGGCGACCAGGAAAACACCGCCTTCAGGAAATCGACAACCGAGCCCGCCAGCGCTTTGATCCCGTCCCACAGACTGGAAAAAAACGCCGTGATCGAGCCCCAGTTGTTAATCACCATGCCCAGCGGAGTCCAGCTGAACATTGTGCTCAGCACATCCATCGCCGTCGCCGCGGCGCTTTTGACGCCCTCCCAGAGGCTGACAAAAAAGCCTGAAATCGGAGTCCAGTTGGCCACGATCAAACCGGCGGCCAGGGCGATGCCCATGGCGATCAACATCACCGGGGAGGCACTGAGCACTGTGCTCATCAGGCCAAACACCTGAGTCGCCCCGGTGACCGCCGTCTGCATCGCCGAGAAAGCAATGGCGCCAGCAGCCAACCCTTCAACCAGCGCCGGGTTGTCGTTGAGCAGGCTGCCCACGCTGTTAAGCATGGGCTCCAGGCCCACCACCAGTGCACCTACGGCCGGCAACAATGCCGCATCGATGGCGGCTGAAACCTTGCCCATCGACTGGCTGAACACATTCATGTTTTGCGCAGCGCCCGGCATATCGGTACCGCTGGCCGAATCGCCGACCTCGGCCAACTTGCCCTTGAATGCATCGCAGGCCTTGATCCCATCCACGAACGGCGTCATCAGGCTGCCGCCCTTGAACAGACCGCTGATATCCAGCTTGCCCAGCCCCGTCTGCTCAAGGTTCTTCTTGAACGTGTCGACCTTGCCCTGAAGAGAAGCGAGTTTGGGGGACAGCTCATCGATGCCGCTGAGCAGCACCGATTTCTTTTCTACGGTTTGTGTGTCTGCCATCACTGCACCTGCTGCATCGCATTGATCCGTTGCGCGTGCTCCAGGGATTCCCGGAGCACATCCAGTGGCCTGGCCAGCATCTGTTCGGGGTCTACCTTCCAGAACCAGGCCAGGTCATAGGCGACAGCGATCAGGTCGGCGATGGCTGCGATGCCGCACTCATGAAAAAACTCGCCACCGCCCAGCTCAAGGCATTGAGGTCGGCCAGGTCCAGTTGGTTGACCGAGGACGGCGGAATGCCGGCGCAGACCGCGATGTATTTGGCCGCGACGTCCATGTCCAGGCTGACTTCCTCGCCCTTGTCGATCTTGTACGGCAGCGCCTTGATCGTGCGCACTTCCTGCACCGTCGGCCGGCGCAGGGTCAGTTCCAGCAACGGCTCGCCGTGAGCTTCGATCGGCACTTGCAGCTTTACCAGGCTGCTCATTGCCAGGTCCCCTTCTGCCCTTCGAAGCTCAGCTCGATGGTGGCGTCATCGCCCTTGGCCACCGGTTCGTCCACCAGGTAGGCACCGGCCAGCACGTAGACCTTGCCGTTGGCGAACTCGCAGGTGACGGTCATGTCGGAACCGGCAATCAGCTGCTTGAGCGGGAAGTCCGGGGTGTGCAGCGCGGTGACTTTGAACGACGGGGTGAGGTCGGTTTCCTTGTAGAAACCCGGGACCACGGTTTCCCGCTTGACGGCCATCAGCGGTGCTTCGCAGCCGCCGTTGATGGTCAGTTGCGCGCCGTCCACTTTGACGTAGCAGGTGCCTGCAATCAGTTGACCCATGATATTTCTCCGAAAAAATAAGCCCGCTCGAGGCGGGCTGAAAAAACGCTATGCAACAGGCCCGATTCAGGCCGCCGCGTCGTACTGCAGGCGGAACTGGTTGAGCAGCGCGAACACCCGCAGGCCATTGATGTAGTCCGGCGGGAACAGCACGTTGACCCGGCTCGGGTCCTGCACGTCGCGCTCGACGATCAGGTGCTCGGCGAACAGCTCGGCGTTCTCCACGTGGCCTTCCATTTCCAGCTTGGCGTACTGGGCAATCAATTCGCCGCGGATGGTGCTCGGGGTCACGATCGGTTGTCCGGCGCCAAAGCGGGTGCCATCGGAAGCCAGCTTGTGTCGCCCGTATTTGCTGGTGATCACGCTTTGCAGGCGACGCACGATAAACGCCGACTGGTGCATGGTTTCGCTGTCCAGGTAGGAGTTGTCGGCCTGGCCGTAGGCGTTTTTCTGGTAGGTGGTGATCGAACGCTGGATCCGCACGTAACCGCCTTCGTAATAGGCGGTGGCGATGCCGTAGTTGAGCAGCGACTGACGCTCGGTCAGGGTGAAACGCTCGCTGGCCGGTGCCGGATCGACACCCGGCAGGCTGCCACTTTGAGTCGGACGGCTGGCGTCGGCAGAGATAAACACCGAGGTCCGCGCAGCCAGGGCGGCGGCTTGCACCCACACCGGTTGCGGCACACCGGCTTCCAGGGCCTGGATGGTCATGTGCTGGTCATTACGCGCCTGGCCCGCTGCTACCAGCGTGCCGACGGTGCCGCGCTTGGCGCTGTAGACATGGCCGAACAGTTGCTTGGCCCAGGACCAGCGACCGGTGCTGTCATCCATGACCGCTTGCCAGGCGTTGAGGGTCGAGGTGTCGGTCCAGGGCATGCAGATAAATTCGAAAGGCTCGTCGCCCAACGCCGCCAATGCCGCGACCTGATCCGGCACACCGGTGCCGCCGGCCATCTTGCCCAGGGTCAGCGACAGGCCGGCCGGGGTTTCCTCGCCATTGCTCTTGCCCAGGCGATTGAGTTGCAGGCTGATGTCATTGCCCGTGTCGCCGGTCCACTTCGCGCTCAGGGTGACGGTGCCATCAACGGCAGCCGCTGTGACCGGCAGATCGACCGCGGCGTTGATCTTCAGCGCCAGCGCCGCGGCGGCCTGAGTGGCTGTGGCGCCGGTGACGATCGAGGCCTGCACCCGCACACCGCCGACATACAGATTGAGCAAGCCGCTCTGGGTCGCCGCGCCGGTGAGCTTCAGCTCGGCCTTGGCCATGCTGCCCTCGGTGCTGTGCAGCGGCAGGCACCAGATCTCGCCGACCGGGTCGGTCTTGCGCCAGGTTTCGTACATGGCGGCGAGCATCGAGCCAGTGCCGCCGATGCTTTTCGCCAGGGCCACACTGGATACCAACACCAGGCTGCCGACTTCGGTGCTGGTGGCGTTGTCGTTGACCTGGGCCACGATCAGGCGGCGCATGGACGACGAAGCACTATTGGCTGCCGAATTGTCCATCTCGGCGTAGAACAGCGGTACACGAATGTCCGCAGGGATATTACTGAAACCGATCGCCATTATTTGGCTCCTTGTGATTTCGCCGCTTTCACGGCTTTGCTGGTGATATCGCCATCGGCCAGACGTCGACGCCACCAGGCGTTGTCCGGTACTTCGCGGCCGGTGACAGGCAACAGATCGCCCGCTTCCGGGTCCGGCACCGCGCGGCCAGCGGCCGGCAGCACAGTGATGCGTTTAGTCATGGGGTTACGTCTCCTGAAAAAGTCAGCTCCAGACGCCCGTCGGGCCCCGGACGTTGCAGATTGGGGTCGGCCGGATCGATGGCATCGACCCGCACCGTGACCCCGGTAAAAGACGGCAAGCCGTCGAGTTCACGTTCATGCCAGGTTTCCGCCGGCTGGCTGGGCAGGTTGCGACCCAGCTGGAACTCGGCGAAAAAGCGCAGGCGGTAGAGCAAGCGGGTGGCACTGAGCGACACCAACTCGCCGCCGTCGTATTCGATGGGGTTGTAGTCGAGGCCAGGTTTGAAACCGACCAGGGCCCGCCAGACTTCGGCGCGCAGGTCGTGCATCAGATCCAGCGCTTTTGTCGCGTCGGTTGCGTCAAGCACCAGGAGCACTTCGAAGCGGTCGCGGATGGTTTGGCGGTTAGCGTTCTGCGCCGCACTGCGACTCGCCACATCGGTCAGGGGCGCGATATAGGCCGCAGGGAGCTGCAGCGAGGGATCGGTCTCCTGGGAAGGCAGGTCGATGCCGACAGCGATGCGGTTGGTGAGGTTGGGGCAGTGAGTGCGGAGCTGGGTGGAGATGGGGGTGATTTTCATGGGGTCACCGGGCAATAAAAAGCCCGCTGGGGGCGGGCTTAAAGAAGAGTCCGAATCATCGGAGGCCCGCATCCTTGCAGGCTGGGGTCGAGGTTATCGCCCCTTAGTTGCCACTCCGCTGGGCTTTATTTTGTTCTCACTCACTTGGTATGAACTGTATTCGGGCGAACCGAATCGTTGTGTCGATTAATTGGTGATCAACATATCGATAGTGCTGGTATCGCATGAAAAATTAGCTTTCTTATCAAGGACAAAATAGAGGGTGGACGATTTGGTGACGGGCACTTTAGTTGCCGAAAAGACAGTGCCTTTACCTCTGGCCAAACTGCCGGATTGAATAACGGTGCCATCCACATTCAGTGACCAGGCGACACCATCACCACAGGTGTCATGGACATGGTTGACACGCCCCAAAACATTAACCTCCCCAACGATTGGGCTGCTCCAGCGGATGATGGTCTGGCTATTCTCGCCAGGGTGAAAAGCAACGCTCCCCGGCGTGAGAGAAAAGGTGCCGTTTCCTGTAAACGTATAAGGCTTGAAATGGACTGACACATGAGCCCTTGAAGCCGGATCCTGCCAGCATGTAACAGGGTTTCCATTACAGTCATCCGCCTTGAAGAAAGGTAGCAACGTATAATTTTCAGGATTATTCGTCCCCGACGCGTTCTGCATAAATGCCCAGGGCGAGTTTGGTGCAGGATTACTCTTAATAAAGACAACATCCCGCGCCAAGTTCCAAGACATGGCATCCGCCCAGGTATTCAGGGATGTACCCATCAACGAAAACAGACTCAAGAGCAATACAGCTTTAATCTTTTTCATACTATCTCCGATAGTGTTTTTGCGAGCTTACGTGCTCATTTTCAAAGCGGCTTGCGCAGAAAAACTGCCGCAACTCCTTACAACGAGCGATCAACCAATCGCCCCTAACGCTTCATCACTGACTATTAGTGCTCATGGATCCCAATAGCGATCCAACCGCAGATAAAACTCAGTCCAGCCCAAGCACGCCAAAGTTGGGCGCAATGACTTAAAGCTGCACCACCTTAAGTGGCCGGGCTGCTGGCTTTTTCTTGCCCGCAGCCTTGGCCTTGCCTTGCTTGCCGCCATTGCACTCAACCGTGGTACTCCAGCCAGATTGGGTGAACAACTGCTCGACCGAATCCACCAGGTAGTCGCCATCGAGTCCGACCTTGAAGCCCTGGGCACTGATGATTCGCTCGGCAAACAGATCGGTACGCCCGGGCATATCCAGGCGCAAACTGGCGGTGCTGCGGTTGAAGGCCGCCAAACGCGCTTTGGCAGCCTGCTCGGCGGCCTGTTTGTTCGGATACAGATGCCGATCGGTATTCACCGTCGGCACGCCTGGCGCTGCATGCTCATTACCCAGGTCGATGACTTTGAGCGTTCCACTCTTTTTGTCCTGATGCCGGGTCTGCACCGCCTTGTGGGTACTGCCATCACTCAGGCGGAACTGATAGCGGCTGACATCACCACGGGTAAGGGTGACGACGCCCAGAGCCTTGCCGCTGGCGCTTTGCCCGGCTTGCCGGGGCAGTACCAGGAGCTTGCCTTCGGCCACCTTGGCGGTGCAGTCGTATTGCCTGGCCAGGCGGGTGATGAAGTTGAAATCGGACTCATTGAGTTGATCGATGCGCGGCACCTTGATGGCGAGCGGGCAGATCGGTATCCATCCGTTGCGCGCCGCCAGGTCACGCACAATCAGTTGCAGCGAGACGTTCTCCCAACTGCCACTGCGCGTGGTCTTGCCGCTGCCGCGCATGTCACTGGCCTTGCCGCGAATCTCGAGGGTGTCGGGCGGTCCGTTCACCACCACCTCATCCACGGTGTAGCGCCCCAGGCGGGTCAGTTCCTGGCCGGCGTAACCGAGGAACACTTCAATGCTCGCCCCTCGCCGGGGCAGCGCCACGGCGCCGGCGCGGTCATCGATGCGCAGCTCGAATTCGTCCGACTCCATGCCGGGCTTGTCCGTGGTGCGCAGGCTCAGCAAGCGGTCGTTGATCTGCGCGGTGATGTCCCGGCCATCGGCAACAACGCGGAACCTTGGCGTCATGATCCGTACTCCAGAAAGCGCAAACCCCGTACTCGACGGGGCTTGTTGAAGGGGTTGAGGGTCAGTCCCATAGCTGGACCATGGCCTCGGCCCGAACCGGCAGTTGCGGCAGCCGGATCAAGACCCCGGCGCGAAACGGCTGGGGTTCGTCGGCCAGCCCCTGGTTGGCATCCAGCACGGCCTCGACACTGCCGTTGAGGTGGCCGTAGTACTGCTGACACAGGGTATCGAGCAGGTCCCCGTCAGACGTTCTGCAGGTCGTCGCCATAGCTTACGAACTCCAATGAAAAACCTTGTTTGCGGGGGATACCACCGGCCAGCAGGTGGCTCTGATCTTCCTCGATGCTGGTCAGGCACCAGGTGCCCAGCACTTCACCGTAGCCCGTGGTCAGGCCCAGCGGCTGCAAGCGTCGGCCGATACTGCGCAAGGTTTGCAACTGCCCGAGGCCCCCCTTGAACCCCGGAAAGATCGCGCCCTTGAGGGAAATGCGCTCTTCACCCTGGCCCACCGCCTGCTGGGCGACACTGCGGCTCAGGCGCTCCTGACCGGCCCAGCGGAACCCGGTCTGTCGGCGCAGCTCCTCAAAGGCCGCGGTGTCGACATTGAAGTAGTAAGGCTGCCCACCGGCCCCCAGCGGTTGCAGGATCAACAGGTGGGGGAAGGGCTTCACCGCTTCGGCCGCCGGTGTGGCCTGTTCGTCAAACGCGGCCGTCGGGAAAATATTGCCCAGGGCGGGGCTGATCTGCCCGCCGATGCGGTTGATCGCCGCGCCGGCCTTGGCCACCTGTTCCTGCAAGGCGCCAAGACGCTGCTGCACCTGCCCCACCACCGTCACCGCCTGGCTGTACTTGGCCGCCACTTCACCGACGACCGACTGCGCGGCGCTGATACCGCGCATCGTGCGCTGCAACTTGGCGCCCAGGGCCGGCCCGACAAAGGGCAGGTTCTCCAACTCCAGGGCGGCGCCAGTGATATCGCTGATGGCACCGTTCATGGGCCCCAGCATCTCATCCGCACTGCGCCGCCCCGCCTCCGCTGCCGCCACCAGGGAACCAAGTCCCGATTGCAGCTGTTCCATGTAAGCCATGGGGTCTCCTTAAACGTGTGCCGCGTCGAACAGCTGGCGAGCGGCAGCCTGGCGGCTGAACTCGTCGAACTGCCAGCGCAGGTGCGGTTCCAGCTCCCGAGCCAGTTGCGCAGGGTCGCGCACATCGCCCTGGACCGAGATCGACAGGTAGGGCGCGAAGCTGAACTGCTGCTCGATGACCGGGGGGACCTGGGGTTTGAATGAATCCGGCGCAGTGATCGTGGCCAGCGCCGCGCTAGACGACGATGGACTGGCCATCGAGCGCGCCGCTTGACCCATCAGCGGGGGTGTCTGGCCTTTCTGGAAGGATTTGGCGATGTCGCCCATGACCGGCGGGATGTTCTGCCCGGCGTTGCGCATCATCAGCGGACCGGCTGCGGGCATTCTCTTGAGCGAGTCGTCGGAGCCGAACATCGCCTTGCCTGCATAGGAGCCCAGGGCGTCGCCGCCCCAGTAACCCAGAGCACCGCCAATGACGACACCTGCAGCGCCGCCAAAGGCGGTGCCTAGTCCTGGTATGACAGAGCCAATGGCAGCCCCGGCAGCAGCCCCCATTTTGGCCCCGACCAAAGCGCCTGCTAACCCACCCGCCGCGCCGCCATAACCTTCAGCCTTCTCGTCGCGGGTCTTGGCGTTCTGGTAGGTATCTGCCACCTGAATACCGGCATCTAGCACCGAAAAGAATGAGCCACCCAGCTTGGGTGGTTTTATCTTCCTGAACGTTGACCCTACCCAGTTCAGCGCCGTGCGCCCCATGCCCAGCGCACCATTGGCAACGCTGCCTATACGAGCTGGACTGAATGCACCTTTCAGTGTCTGGAAAACCCTACTGAACCTGCCGGGCTTGGCCTTCGCGCCACCTGGGCGCTTTCGACCCTTGTTGCCCTTCTTTTCCCGGCCGCCGTCGAGGTCGTAATCGCCCGCCCCCATTCCCAGTGCGTTGGTGACAAATACCCGCTGTACAAACTTGGGATCAATCTTCAGCCCGCCTCGGAAAACATTCAGCAGGCCCTTGCCCATGCTGTAGACGGCCATCAGCTTTTTCACCGCGACATAGGCGGCGCCCAGGGCGGTCACTCCCAACACCAAGGACGGAGTCGTCTCCGCCAATTGAGTCAGCTTGCCGACTACCAGGGTCAGGCCCTTGGCCACCAGATCAGTGGCCGGGCGCAGGGCCTCTCCCACGGCACGCATGCCATCGTCGACCGCCTGCGCGGTTTCAGCCCAAAGCTGCTTGGAGGCTTGCCGACGCTCGGCCAGGTTCCTATCAAGAACGCCCGAAGCACTCAACGAATCCTTCTTCACTTGCTCGTACTGCTGCCGGCCCTGGGTCTGAGCCAGCAAGGCCGCCTTGATCTGCATATCGGTGAACAGGTCGCCGGTGCGCAGAGACTCTTCCAGTGCCTCGAGCATGGCCTTGGCCTTCGCCGGGTCCGTTTCCTTGCTGATCTGCGCCTGGGCCTCGGCCATCTTCGCCGCCTTGGCCGGGTCGATGGCCCTGACGTAGCGCATGGCCAAAGCAAAGCTCGCCTCCAGGCTCGACATGCCCTTCTGGATACCAGTGTTCAGCGAAGCCTGGTAATCAATACCGGCGTCTTCGTAGGCTTTGACCGCCTCACTGGAGCCGATTTTCCCTATCCAGTTCTGCAACTGGCCGGCGGCCTCATCGGGACTTGCGGCGGTGTTCATCTGCACCTGCAGCATCGAGCCCAGTTGACTCACCGCATCCATACCGGTGAGCCCCTCCCCCTTCGCGCTCTTGAGCAGGGTCGGCAGCAAGCGCGCCATGTCGGCGGCTTCGAAATTGCCCGCCTGCCCCTGCTGGGCGATGGCCTCCAGGGCCTGCTCCATGACCTTGGGATCGCTGATCCCGGCTTGCAGCTCCAGAGCTCGCATCAGCTTCGCAGTATCTTCGACACCTGCGCCCTGGCCCACCGCAAACTTGGCCGCCAGCGCGGCATAGCCCTGGGCCTTGTCCAGCGACATACCGCTGGCAGCCATCTGCCCCACCAGAGCGGCCACCTCGTTGCGGGCCATCCCCGTGTCCCGTGACGTCTGAATGACGGTGCGGCTCAACTGCGCTTCCTGAGGCTGATTGGCCACACCGGCCTTGATCGCGATATCACGGATCAGTGCCTGATAGTCGGCACTGACCTTGACCGGGATGGCCAGCTTGCCGACCCCGTCCTTGGCCAAGCCATAAGCCGCCTTGAAGTCGGCCTTGCCCTGGCCGATCTGCTGCAGCCCTCGGGCCTGCAAAGCCGAGCCCCGAGCCACATTACCCAGCGCCTGGTACTCCTGGCGCAGTTTGTGGACCTGAACACCCTGCTGGCGCAGGCCATCACGGCTCTCTTCCAACCGGCGCAACAGTCCGGCGGCGGAAGCGGCGCCGGTGTCATGGGCCTTTTTCCATTCATCCTGCAGACGCAGGGTCTGGCCGATGGCCTTTTCCAGCACCCCGGCCTTGTTGCCCTGTGCCTCCAGCTTCTTGATCCGGTCTTCCACCGTCTTGAAGGCGGCGTCCCACGTCGAACTGAGGGCCGTACCAATCACCACCAGCCCTGATTCCAGTTTGCTCGCCATCTGCCTCTCCTGCTCCTTGGGTGACGGGCTCAATCCGTGAGCCACCAGACCATGTCGGAAAACCTCATGGTCATGATTTCCTCGGCGGCGAAATGCAGCTCGCTGGCGAGCCGCTTCGCTGCCATTTTCATCACCTTCGGATCAAAGCTCGTCGTCTTGCACCAGGCGAAAATAGCCGGCCTGCAGGCGCTGGTAATCCTTGAGCGCCATGCCCTCCAGGTCCTTGGCGCTGATTTGCGCGAGGCTGGCAAACAGCATCAGCTCGCGCTGTTCATCATCGCCGGCAGCCCCGGCATTGGCCGCACGCACATCGCGCACGGTTGGAGCGCGCAAGGTGACCTTGTCGCAGACCACCCCGTTCATCTCCACCGGTTTGCTAAGGCTGATCACGACGTTTTCCGCGCTCAGGGTCATCCACACCGGGGTCTTGTTGCTTGCTTGAGACATGCTGGTGGTTTCCTTACAGGCCCAGGGCCGAACGTTGCGCGGCCAGTTGGTCGACGCCATTGATCACGCGCTTCATGCCCAAGGCATCGATTTCGTAGATCAGGCGACCGTCGACTTCGAGCTTGTAGTAGGTCAGCGCCACGTTGTGCTTGATCTCGGCCTTGTCGCCGGACTTCCAATCGCCCATGTCGACTTCCTTGAGCAGGCCACGCAGGGTCACGATCACCGGGGTGACCTTGCCCTTGAGGCCCTTGAAGGCACCACGGAACACACCGCTGAAACCGGTGCCGTCCGCCAGGCCGAACAGCTTCAGCGACTCACGGCGCACCCCGGTGGTGGTGAAGCCGGCTTCCTGTTTTTCCATGCCCATGTCCAGCTCCACCGGCACATCCATGCCGCCGACACGATGCTCCTCGGTCTTGAGGGTCAACTTGGGCAGGGTCAGGCTCGGCACGTCGCCTTGAAAGCTGATGCCATCGACGAACAGGTTCATGTTCGCCAGGGTTTCGGGAATCATTGCCATTGCTGCTGCTCCTTAAGCGGCTTGATCGAGGACTTCGGTCAACCACTGGTTGGTGACCTCGACTCGGAAGTTCGGGTTTTCGGCGGGCGGTACGTCGGTGAAACGGATGTTCCAGTACACCTTGCCCTGCTCCAGCTGGCTGGCCGTGTTGAGCTCGGTGTCGGCGTAGACCTCGAAATTGATGATCGCGCCCTGGTTTTTCAGATCACGCATAAACGCCTGCAGGCCCTCGGTGACGTCCTTGACATAGGTCGCCGTGATCGAGCGGTCGACCGCCCACTTGTGGCCGAAGAGGATGGCGTCCATGACGATGTCCATGGTCCGCACCCGAGTGACAAACGCCCACTTCGGATCGCTCGACAGCGTGCGGTTACCCCACAGACGGAAGCCGTCGTCGCGGATGACGGTGGTGATGTTGGCGTTGTTCAGCAGGTTGGCGCGGCAGGTTTCATCGCCGTCCAGGAACTCGATGGAGCGCGAGGTGCCGGTGATGCCGACAAACTCCTTGTTCGATGGCGAAGCCCAGAAGCCGTATTCGTTGTCGGTCCAGGCAAACAGGCCGGCGACCCAGGCCGAGGCCGGCGCGTCGACCGTGGCGCTGGCGCCGTTGTCCCAGTACTGAACACCCGGATCGACCATGTAGGCGCGCTTGGCGCCAAAATTCTTGGCGTACTCCATGGCCGCTTCGTCGGTGCTGTTCGGGCCGTCGATGATCGCCAGGCCACGCAGCTTGTCGGCCAGGGCGACCAGCGCGGTGCCGACCGCCTGGGTCGAACTGTGTTTGGGGGTGACCAGCAAACGCGGCTGGGCATTGAAACGGCTCTTGCCATCCAGCAGCGCCTGCAAACCGGTGCGCTTACCGTCGGCCAGCACCCCACCGATGATCGCCGAAGTCTGCTCCGCCGCCTCAGCCACCTTGGCCACGCCGCAGGCAACGATCACCGCCTTGGCGCGCTGATAGATGGCCTGGCAGGCCTTGGTGATGGCCGCATCCGGGCCCCAGGCCGCGATGGCCTCGCGCTCGTTGGTGATCAGCAGCAGGTCGTTAGCCTTGGCCGTGAAGGCCGGGGCTTCGGTGAAGGTGTCCACCAGGCCGATGATCGAGGACGTCGGCAGCGAGATGGTGCGTGCGCCGGTATCGACGTTGGTGACAGTAACGCCGTGGAAAAAACCACTCATGGATAAACTCCAGACATGAAAAAGCCCCGGGTAAAGGGGGCTGTAAGGGATGTTGGGTTAAGGGGAAGCGGGAAAGAAAACGCCCCGGCGGTGCGGGGCGTTTATTGGGTTTGTTCGGCGATCCAGGATGGGGCCACTGGGCGGTGTTCGGCCTGTGGAAAGTCCGGGGATTGCGGCCAGTCGCGCAGGGCCTGCATGCACACCAACAGCTCTTTGAACTGTTCCGCCGTAAGCGTGGTTTCCACCTCGATCTCCAGTTGGTCGCGGTGACGCTCGCGCAGCCAGACAGCTGATGCAAGCTCACCATCGCGCCAGGCTCGTTCCGCTTCTATCAATTGTTCATGAGAAGGCGGGCCAGGATCGACAGCAATCGGAAATCCTCGCTCGTCCGGCACGATGACTTTTAACTCACGTTGAGCGGCAAGAAGCGACACTAGGGCCTCACGCGTAATCTCAACCGCGTCCGACGGCATGCTCTTGCCGTTTACAGCAGACGTGTAAAAGCTGTGCGCTGTTGCCGAGTAGAAATGTCCCATCAGTACCCCCATGCCCACCAGAAATCGGTTTCTGTAATTGTTCCGCCTGAATGCCGGAAAGTGGCGCTCGAATTGGTATGCGGAATGTTTTGACTGAGCGTCAACGCATACGCCCCCGTGCCGTCCGTGACACGTTGCGCAGAAATAAAAACAGCGCGAGATGGGAATGCAGTCGGAAAAAGCACAGTGGCGGAGTTGCCGTTGATCGAGAATCGACCCCACTGCAAGATAAATCCGCCTAGCCAAGTCGGGAGCGCAACATAGCCGTCAGTACCGAACATGCATGAAAAACCAAGGCGCTGTTTTTTTGGAGTGACGATTGTCGCGTCATTCGTGCCAGCGTTGATCTGCACGTCAGTTGCGATTTTCGCCGTACCTTGATTTGCCTCTGTCGCCTGAGCAGCAAGCGGGGCCAGCGCCGCAACGTCGATGTTTCCCTGATTGACGGGTGTGTTCCAAGCCTTGATGCACCACATGACCGCCAAGTTGCGCGGGCGGGTTTCCGATCCAACACGAGGCACGCCGTTCACGCCGTCACTGACGAAAGCGCCCGTTAAGTTACGTGGTCTTGTGCCCGGAGCGACTGAGCCCAACGGCGGGCCGTACGCTGGATCACCAGCGCCGCCATCATCGTTACCCCAGGATGTGCCAGCCTTAGTTCGCAGCGTCTCCAGGCGGAAGCCTTGCAGACTATCGAGCTGCATAGAGCCAATTGCGCGCCCGGCATCCACCCCACGCCCATGGTCCCAGCCCCGAAAGAACTCACCCCGAGAGTCTGGCAGTCGGAAGCTGCCCGCGCCTTCATCGCCCTTGTTGAAGGTGGTCCCGAGGTACGCCGCCAGGTCAGGGAAGGCAGCAACGCTCTTCACGCTGCCATCAACTTCAAGGAAGCCCGGCGGAATCGCGCCCTTGGGAAACGCCACCATCGAGCCCACCGGCAACGACGACGCCTGCGCCACGATGGATTCGATCTCAGCCTTGGTATAGGTGTCGGTGATGCCATGACCGGCCAGGGTGGTCGGGTTGGTACCCGCGATTACCCGGCCGTTCTTGTCGACCGTGACATTGGCATACGAACCCGCGCTGACGCCGCTCCGGCCCACGGCCATTTCAAAGTCCAGCGCCGTGCTGCCCAGGGTGATCGGCCCATCCGTAACCAACTGCCAAACACTGTCGCCATTGACCGTGCCCTTCTCGATGCTGACAAACAGACCCGGGGTCACTTCCAGGCTGCTGTCGGCATCCTGCGCCCGTTTCCAGACGCCGGTCGCCGACACCACGTACAGGCCGTTGTCCTTGGCCTGGGTCTGGTTCTTCACCAGCACCCGGGCATCGGCCGGCAGCAGCACCTCGTCGATGGTCAGGATCCCGCTCAACGCGATGTTGGCCGTGGTAGCCACCAGCGCTGAGTGCTTGAAGTCCATCTTGGCCAGGGCTTCGATCACTGCATTGTCGACGTACTCACGGGTCGCCAGGACCACCGCCGGATCGATCTTAAGCACGACCTGCGCGGTATTGGCCACGATGAAGTTCATGCGGATGACCTGGGTCTTGCCAGTGCCCTGGGCCAGCAGAGGCTTGAAGCTTGGCGCGCAGTTGGCCACCGCCACCAGGTCGCCGTCGGCATCGAACAGGCCGATTTCACGGATCCAGCGTCCACCGACATCGGGCGGGATTACCTGCTCGGTGATAATGACATTGGGATTCGCCGGATCAGTACGTACCTGATTCACCGGTGCGCGGCGCCATTCGTTGATCAGCTTGGTCTGGGTCTTGCTGGGGATGGGGTCGCTGCCGTTGGCATCCCCTACTGCCATCTCCTTGAAGGTCCAGGGCGTGCCCAGGGCGGTGGCGTTGGCCTGTTTCGCCTCGCCCACTGCTGTGAGGATGGCGAAGAACTGACTGTTGGAATCGATCATGAGTACACATCCAGGGTGTCTGTTTCATCAATGCACATGACCTGGCCGTATCGACCGGTCACATCAATATCACGGGGTGCCGGGGGGTAAACGTCGAGCACTTCGCCCTGGTCCACATAGGCGCCGTAGCCGATCACCCCGGAGGTTTCCAGGCTGATGGCCAGCCCGGTCATGTGCCGGCTCACGGGCCTGGCGTCGTCGATCAGCCGGGTCAGCTCCTGGTACATCTCCTCGGTGATACCGGTATCCAGCACCCCGACTTTCAGGGCAAAGGTGGCGGGCTCACCCCGGGGGACCATCTGCCACCATTCGACCACTTCGATCAGGTAACCCAGGGGCTCCACGACCCGGCGCAGCGCACCGATGGTGCCCTTGCGGGCATGGATGAAGAGCGAAGCGCGAATGGCGTTGCGCTTGACCGTTTCGCTCCAGCGCGGGTCCCAGCGGTCCACCGACCAGGCCCAGGCCAGTTGGGGCAGCAGGTGCACCGGACAGGTCGAGGGGTTGTACAGGGTGCGCAACATGGTGGCGGTGTCGCCGGTGTTGGTCGCCTCGAGGGCGCGCTCCAAAAGGGTGCTATTGCTTGGCAGCAGGCTGGTCATATCAGCTCCCCAAGGTGACGCTGTAGCCAGTGCAATACGCAGCCTGGGCCTTGCTCGGAGCGATGTCCTGCCAACCGCGCAGGTCGACCCGGGCCACGCCGGCCACATGCAGCTGGGCATCGATGGCAGAACGCGCCACCTCGATACCCAGTCGCCGGCGTGGGTTGACCCAGGCGGCCAGCCTGCGCTCGGCCTCGGCCAGGGCCGCATCACTTTCAGGCCCGGGGCCTTTCATGTGCAGCACCGCGTCGATGCGATACGGCAGGACCTGGGCACTGTTCACCGTGACCCGATCTCCCAGGGGGCGCACGTCCTCATCATTGAGGGCCGCGGCAACCGTCGCCAGCAGCTCAGGCGCCGCGGCGCCGTCGCCCTCAAGGCCCAGCACCGTAACCGTGACACAGGCCGGTGACGGGCTTTCGGCCTCGGCATCGGCCACCAGGGCCGACGCATTACGGGCATGCAGGATGTAGCTGTTACGCGGCCCAGCGGTGGTCAGCCCTTCGTAGGCCAGTTGGGCACGTTCGCGCAGTGCGTCATCGGCTTCCTTGATCTCCTCCACCGGCGGCACCGCTTGCGGGTCGCCGGCCTGGATCACCAGGCGTTGCAGATTGACGTTGGCAGCCAGCTGATCCAGATCCGTGCCCTTGGCATGGGCCAGCAGCAGCGCCTTGGCCGCATCGTTGACCCGGGCTCGCAACAGCATGTCGCCGTAAGCGGACAGCTCCAGGTGTTTGGTGACGGGGTCGCTTTCCAGGTTGGCCGTCCAGTTGTCGCCCATGTAGCGGCGAAAGGTCGCCAGCTTGTCCTGATACAGCGCTTCAAAATCCAGGGCTTCCAGCACCTGGGGCGCCGGCAGCGCCGACAAATCCAGCATGCTCATGCCGTCACCTCCAAAACCGCGTTGTTGCCCAGGTACTGGCCCGTCAGTTGGAAACTGACCTGGCCCTCCACCACCGCTACCACTCGCACCCGCTCCAGCTTCAGCCGTGGCTCCCAACGCAACAGCGCCCGTGCCACCTCGGCCTGCACCGCGCTTTTCCAGCCGCCGGTTACCGGCAGGTCGACGTAACGGCGCAGGTTGCTGCCGTATTCAGGTCGCATCCGCCGGCTGCCCAAAGGGGTGGTCAGGATGTCCTCGATGGACTGCCGCAAATGCTCGATGCCGGACAGCGGCTGGCCAGTACGGCGATCCATTCCGATCATCGTGTTACTCCTGCGGCTGAAAGTCCGGATGCTGCTGCAGATAGTCCCGGGCAAGGCTGTCGCCCGCCGGCACCGATACCGTTCCCTGGACCACCGCCAACTCGCGGCCATCCGCCAGGATCAGAATGCGGGAGGTGTAGAGAGTGTCGCGAAATACCGCAGCGCCAGTAACGGCCGAGCGGTCGAGCTTTTTTTTCGGAATTGCCATGCTTTTCTCCGGGTACAAAAAATCCGCACTCGGCGGATTGATCAGGTTTATCTAGGCCATGGGTAGGCTGGCCGACGTTGATCGGCAAAGCGTCACTGAGGCGTTGCGGTTGATCCAGGGCCGGGCATCACGCCCACGTGGACATGGGTCGAACCGACATTCACGCCGTTGTGCTTCAGGCTGGCGCCGTTGATTTGCACATCGCCATTGAGGGTGATTGCCCCGGTCAATGTGATGCTGTCAGCCGTGCCCGTAATGGCGCTGTCCGTGACCAACGCCGAACTGGCGCCGACCTGGATTGCCACCGTGCCGCTGGGCAGGCTGATGCTGTAGCGCTTGGCCTGCCAGTCGTAGACCAGCGAGCCGCCATCATCGAAACGCCAGACTTCGACATGATCGCGGTTGTCTGGTTGAGCACCGGCATCACCGTACAGGCCCGGTACAAACGTGCCCTGCGCCGGCTCGCCGCTGGGGCTGATCAGGACGCCCTGCTCACCCAGGCTCGGCGCCCGCCAGTGACGGGCCTTGCCGGCGGCCTGGCTATGCCAGCGCACCCAGGCACTGGTCCAGCCGGCACCATCGCAAACTCGCACCAGGCCGGCAGCCAGGTCCACACCGATCACGCTGCACGGGAGAATCAAGCCGGCAATCATGCGGTCGTGGGTTGCAGATACGTAACTCACGCCATGTGCTCCGGTGACTGATAGTCAGCCTCGTGACCTGGGCCGGTATCGGGACTGAAGCCCAGTACCAGCGTGCCTGATGGCTGATTCGGCCATGGCCATTGCTCCTGGCCAAGGTAGATAAGCTGCTGCCAGCGCACAATCCACTCGGCTCTGTAAGCCGGCTCCGAGACTATATCCGCAGGTTTTGCCGAGACTGCCGTTGCGCCTTCGACAAAATCGAGGTCCCACTGCTGGCAACGCAGAAGCTCGATCAACTGAGCCGCCAGAATGGCCGCCTGCAAAGGCGCCTGCACAAGATTGGCATCCACTCGCACCCGCGTCTCGAGAGTGGCCTGCATACAACTGCGGCCGTCGCCCGGGTCGGTGCCCTGGTCCAGGCCGGTAATTGCAAGGTAGAGCGCCGGCTCAGTGGCGTCCTCAAGCACCTTGGGCAAGGCCTCGACCGTATGCAGCTGCGGCATCGCCAACTTGATCGTGGCCATGATGGCGTCTTGTAGCTGGGTCAGTTCGTTCATTGTCGTGTTCCAGAAGAAGGTCGACGCTGCCACGCCTGTGGGTCCATGGTCGGCAGACCTTGTTTGAGGGCCAATGCTGATCAGGGAATCAAGGCTGATCAGAGTGAGAGTCCCGCGGTGGCACCTCGCACACCCCAATCCGCTTGGCCGCCCAACGTTCATAAAGGCCGATGGCGACATCGGCGCCGGCCATGGCGGTCAGGCAGCCGAGTGCGCAGGCGGTCCAGATCGACACGCCGACCCCGTACAGCAGCATGATCGCCGAGACGCCGCAGACCACGCAGGCGCCGGAGCGCAGGGCCAGTCGTCGCACCAGCAGCCAGCCGCGAGCGCCCTCCTTGTCAGCGCGCCACATCTCGCCGGACACGCCACCCACCAGGGCGAGGACGATGACCAGCCAGATCGGCATGTCCAGCAACGCTTGTTGCTCGTTTGTCATGTCTTGCCTCCAGTGCGGGAAAAGCCAATTCATTGGCCGGAAAAATAATGCGGGTGCTGCTGTGAGCCTGTATCGCCAAGGGGCATACAGTTAGGCAGGCATTCCAAAAAGCCCGGTTGCCCAGGCTTTTCAGTAATGCGGTCCTTCTGATCTTTCGGCGCTACTGGCGCGGTACGGATCCATTTAAATTGTTCCTCCGACCGCGACCCTGTCCGCCGGATAACTGCTTCTGGTGCTTTACGCTGCACACCCGGGTCAGTTGCCAACCCTCTGAACCGTTGAGGCCGGTTCATCGCTGCCTTTGCTTTGCCACTAAAGAGCGGTGTTGCTCGCCGTTGTTGAGCGGCTTGAGACAAAGAATATGCATGTATGCATATACAGTCAATGCATAAATGCATTTATTTATGCGCAATAAATGCGCGCATGCATGAAACCCTTATTGCACAAGGCTCACGGCTTTTCTGCAGGCGAAAAAAAACCCGCTCGGTGGCGGGTTTTATCTGACGGTGGTTCGGTTAGCGGGCGTACATGCCCCACCAGAAGACGTGGCCGAGGATGGTGATCTGCTCTTCCTGGATTTCCTGGAAGCTGTAGTCCTCATCCGGATGCTCGTCGCGATTGAAGCTGCGCAGGCGAATGCCGGTAGGCAGGCGATACAGCTGCTTCACCCGCAACTGGCCATTATGGTTAATCGCGTAGAGGTCGCCATCGACGATGTCGCCGATACCGCACTTGCCGGCATTGACGCCCACGGTGGCGCCGTCGCGCAGCACCGGCAGCATGCTGTTGCCGCGCACTGTGACGCACTTGGCCTGGTCAAACTGCACACCGTTATGGCGCAGGCTGCGCTTGCCAAAACGCAGGCTGGCGCGCTCGCTTTCCTCGATGACGAATCTTCCTGATCCTGCAGCCAATTCAACCTCTCGAAGAAAGGGGACCGAGACCTCGTCGTCATCGACAGGCGTATCGTCGTCCCACAGACTTATGTCCTTGAGTTCGGAATGTATCTCGTCGCCAATCGCCGCGCGGCCTGGGGCAATCTCAGCGCGCCCGCGCAGTTGATCAGTACTGACCTGGAAGTACTCGGCGATGCGCGAGATGTGCTTGTCCGACGGATCAACGATCTTGCCGCTGAGGATCCGCGAGAGTGTGGATTGAGGCACGCCGGTTCGACGGTGAAGCTCCGTAGGGGAGATTCCGTTGCGATCGAGCAGTTCTCTTAAGACGGTAGAAACATTGCGTTTTTGCATAACGCGCATATTGCTCGTTCTTTTCGCCGATGACAAATGCTGATTTGCATATTTTATGCATTCTTTTCAGAAACAACCTACGGCCTCACGCCTGCGAAGGGCCGACCGCCCATGGTAACCTTGCGCCCATCGCGGAAACGCCGGGCCGATGCCCCGCCCTTGCCCCACCACTTTCAACGAATTTGCCTACCTACCCGATGAATAAAGCACTCTCAGACTTGTCCTCCCACACACCGATGATGCAGCAGTACTGGCGCCTCAAGAACCAGCACCCTGATCAGTTGATGTTCTATCGCATGGGCGACTTCTACGAAATATTCTACGAAGACGCCAAGAAGGCCGCCAAGCTGCTCGACATCACCCTGACAGCACGCGGGCAGTCGGCGGGCCAGGCGATTCCGATGTGTGGCATTCCTTACCATGCGGCGGAAGGTTACCTGGCGAAGCTGGTCAAGCTCGGCGAGTCGGTGGTGATCTGCGAACAAGTGGGCGACCCGGCCACCAGCAAAGGTCCAGTGGACCGCCAGGTGGTGCGCATCATCACCCCGGGCACGGTCAGTGACGAGGCGTTGCTCGATGAACGCCGCGACAACCTGATCGCCGCGGTGCTGGGTGACGAGCGTCTGTTTGGCCTGGCGGTCCTGGACATTACCAGCGGCAACTTCACCGTGCTGGAGATCAAAGGCTGGGAAAACCTGTTAGCCGAACTGGAGCGGGTCAACCCGGTCGAGCTTATGATCCCGGATGACTGGCCACAGGGTTTGCCGGCAGAGAAGCGTCGTGGTGTGCGGCGTCGCGCACCTTGGGACTTCGAGCGTGACTCGGCCCACAAGAGCCTGTGCCAGCAGTTTTCGACCCAGGACCTCAAGGGCTTTGGCTGCGAGAACCTGACCCTGGCCATCGGCGCCGCCGGTTGCCTGCTCAGTTACGCCAAGGAAACCCAGCGCACCGCCCTGCCCCATCTGCGCAGCCTGCGGCACGAGCGCCTGGACGACACCGTGGTGCTGGACGGTGCGAGCCGGCGCAACCTGGAGCTGGACACCAACCTGGCCGGTGGCCGCGACAACACCCTGCAATCGGTGGTCGACCGTTGCCAGACCGCCATGGGCAGCCGCCTGCTGACTCGCTGGTTGAACCGTCCGCTGCGTGACCTCAAGGTCCTACAGGCGCGGCAGACCTCGATTACCTGCCTGCTGGATGGCTATCACTTCGAGAAGCTGCAACCGCAGCTGAAAGAGATCGGCGATATCGAGCGGATCCTCGCCCGTATCGGCCTGCGCAATGCCCGTCCGCGCGACCTGGCACGCCTGCGTGACGCATTGGCGGCGCTGCCCGAATTGCAAGTGGCGATGGCCGAACTGGAAGGCCCGCACCTCACTCAACTGGCACAGACCACCAGCACCTACCCGGAGCTCGCGGCGCTGCTGGAAAAAGCCATCATCGACAATCCACCGGCGGTCATCCGCGACGGTGGCGTACTGAAGACCGGCTACGACGTCGAGCTCGATGAACTGCAATCCTTGAGCGAGAACGCCGGGCAGTTCCTGATCGATCTCGAGGCCCGGGAAAAAGCCCGCACCGGCCTGGCCAACCTGAAGGTCGGCTACAACCGCATTCATGGCTACTTTATCGAGCTGCCAAGCAAACAGGCCGAACAGGCTCCGGCGGACTACATCCGACGCCAGACCCTCAAGGGCGCCGAGCGCTTTATCACCCCAGAGCTCAAGGAATTCGAAGACAAGGCCTTGTCCGCCAAGAGCCGGGCCCTGGCCCGCGAGAAAATGCTCTACGAGGCCCTGCTGGAGACCATGATCAGCCACCTGCCGCCCTTGCAGGACACCGCCGCGGCCCTGGCCGAGCTGGACGTGCTGAGCAACCTGGCAGAGCGTGCGCTGAACCTTGACCTGAATTGCCCGCGTTTTGTCAGCGAGCCCTGCATGCGCATCAGCCAGGGGCGCCACCCGGTGGTCGAGCAGGTGCTGAGCACGCCGTTCGTGGCCAATGACCTGAGCCTAGATGACAACACCCGCATGCTGGTGATCACCGGTCCGAACATGGGCGGTAAATCCACCTACATGCGTCAGACCGCCTTGATTGTGCTGCTGGCCCATATCGGCAGCTTCGTACCCGCCGCCAGTTGCGAGCTGTCACTGGTGGACCGGATCTTCACCCGGATCGGTTCCAGCGACGATCTGGCGGGCGGCCGCTCGACCTTCATGGTGGAAATGAGCGAAACCGCGAACATCCTGCACAACGCCACCGAACGCAGCCTGGTGCTGATGGACGAAGTGGGCCGCGGCACCAGTACCTTTGACGGTCTTTCCCTGGCCTGGGCTGCGGCAGAACGTCTCGCCCACCTGCGCGCCTACACACTGTTCGCCACCCATTACTTCGAGCTGACGGTGCTGCCGGAAAACCAGCCGCTGGTGGCCAACGTGCACCTCAATGCCACCGAGCACAACGAACGTATCGTCTTCCTGCACCACGTGCTGCCAGGGCCGGCCAGCCAGAGCTACGGCCTGGCCGTGGCCCAGCTGGCCGGGGTCCCGAGCGAGGTGATCCTGCGTGCCCGCGAGCACCTGAGCCGTCTGGAAACCACCAGCCTGCCCCATGAAGTCGCACGCCCGGCTTCGGAAAAAACGTCGGTTCCACAGCAAAGCGACATGTTCGCCAGCTTGCCTCATCCGGTGCTTGAAGACCTGGCCAAGCTCGATCTGGACGACATGACGCCACGTAGGGCATTGGAAATGCTCTATACATTGAAGACACGCATCTAACGCAGACGCCTTCAAGCTGTTAGAATCTCGCGCGGTTTGGGATGCTGCGGACTTTTAAGCCTGGTCCGCAGACTATCGCTCCCAAACCTGGCGACCCCGTCATGAAGGGGCTCCGCTGCCGCCGCCTGAGGAGAGAATTAGAAATGACCTTCGTCGTCACCGACAACTGCATCAAGTGCAAGTACACCGACTGCGTAGAAGTCTGTCCGGTGGACTGCTTTTACGAAGGCCCGAACTTCCTGGTGATTCACCCGGATGAGTGCATTGATTGCGCGCTGTGCGAGCCTGAATGCCCAGCTGTAGCCATTTTCTCCGAAGACGAAGTCCCGGACGAGATGCAGGAATTCATTCAGCTGAACGTTGAACTGGCCGAGATCTGGCCCAACATCACTGAGAAGAAAGAATCGTTGCCGGATGCCGAAGAGTGGGATGGCGTCAAAGGCAAGATCAAAGACCTCGAACGCTGATTACCGCCGCGTTCCCGAAAAGGCCCCTTGCGGGCCTTTTTTGCTTTTCAGGGAAAGAGCTTTTCTACTGTCACTTTTTTACAGGCGAAAAAAAGGGGCGGTATGACCCGCCCACATTTTTCCCTATTCCCTGTAGTCCTTTTCATCGTCCTGATGAATCGCTTCCTGCGATGTCCCTGACCATCTTCCTTGATGGCAGTGTCTATCCGTCGACACAGGGCTGATATTAAAGACTTTCAGCCGGGTAGCAACTGCTGCCGACCCTGTAAGAAGTGCCTTTACTCAACCGCCGCATAAAAATAAATCCATATATATCAATTACTTAGAAAAATACCCACACATAAAAGGGCAACTTCCAAGCCGTTAGAGCCCAAACACTTACGAAAGAGTAGGCTTTGGCTTACACGCGATTTCTAACTACTCCCATTTGGCAGTGCATCTCCTTTGCTAAAAACATTCCATAGCCCATAAAAAAGCCCCGAACAGGTCGGGGCTTTTTATCGACTGCGGCGGCCAGCGCTGTTATTGGAACAATGACTCGCTGGAAAGGCCGTTCTTCTCAAGGATTTCCCGCAGGCGTTTCAGACCTTCTACCTGAATCTGTCTGACTCGTTCCCGAGTAAGACCGATTTCGAGCCCTACGTCTTCAAGGGTGCTGCTTTCATGACCGCGCAAGCCGAAGCGCCTGATGACGACTTCACGCTGCTTGTCGGTTAACTCGGACAGCCATTGATCGATGCTCTGGGACAGGTCGTCATCCTGCAGCAGCTCGCAAGGGTCAGTTGGACGGTCGTCGGTGAGGGTGTCCAGCAAGGTTTTATCCGAATCCGGACCCAGCGAGACATCAACCGAAGAAACCCGCTCGTTCAAGCCCAGCATGCGCTTGACCTCTCCCACTGGTTTTTCCAGCAGGTTCGCGATCTCTTCGGGGGAAGGTTCATGGTCGAGCTTTTGAGTCAGCTCACGTGCGGCCCGCAGGTAGACGTTGAGTTCTTTGACCACATGAATCGGCAACCGAATGGTGCGGGTCTGATTCATGATCGCGCGTTCGATGGTCTGACGAATCCACCAGGTCGCGTAGGTCGAGAAGCGAAAACCACGCTCCGGATCGAATTTTTCCACCGCCCGGATCAGCCCGAGGTTGCCCTCTTCGATCAGGTCCAACAGTGAAAGGCCGCGGTTGACATAACGTCGGGCGATTTTCACCACAAGTCGCAAGTTGCTTTCAATCATGCGCTTGCGCCCGGCCGGGTCACCGCTCTGCGACAGTCGCGCAAAGTGGACTTCTTCTTCCGGGGAGAGCAACGGGGAAAAGCCGATCTCATTGAGGTACAGCTGCGTCGCGTCGAGCGCTCGCGTGTAATCAATGTACTTGTGTTGCTTAAGCGTTGCGGAGTGTTTGGATTTGGCGCGAACGGAAGGCGGTGCAGCCCCTTCATTATTCGACATCGAATCCATAGCGATGCCGGTCTCCATAAGGAGCACCTCATCGTCGATGTCAAACTCCGGCACTTCTTTACTGAGAGCCATTGTTATAGTCCTTTGGTGAGTTCGACCTCAAGCTCAAGCGGCGCCTTTATCCTTGGCAACGCTGGAGCCTGTTCCCTCTACGTGACGGAACAGGCTGGTAACCGATCAACGACGTGGCAAGAATTGCAGCGGATCTACAGGTTTCCCTTGTCGGCGAATCTCAAAGTGCAGTTTCACCCGGTCTGTACCAGTTGACCCCATTTCGGCAATTGTCTGTCCGACTTTGACCTGCTGCCCCTCCCGAACCAACAACCTGCGGTTATGACCGTAGGCACTGACGTAGGTATCGCTGTGTTTGATGATGACTAATTCGCCGTAGCCCCTTAAGCCACTCCCGGCGTAAACCACCGTCCCATCAGACGCAGCTAAAACAGGCTGTCCCAAATCCCCGGCGATATCAATGCCTTTATTCAAACTACCGTTTGAAGAGAATTTACCAATCAAAATACCGTTCGAAGGCCAGCCCCAGCCAGTCGGGGCGGGGCCTGCAGGCGGTAATGGCGCCGGCGCCGGCTTGCTCGCAATCGTTGGCGAGGCGCCGACAGGGCGCCGCGTGACCGTAGTTTTACTCGAAGAAGAGGCGGTTGATTGTGAACTAGTGACAACTGTCGTTGGCGCCGAACCTGTACGGCCGTCAAAACGGATCGTCTGCCCAGGGTGAATGGTGTAGGGCTCGGGAATGTTGTTGCGCGCCGCCAGTGCCTTGTAGTCCCAACCGTAACGAAAGGCGATCGAGAACAAGGTATCGCCACGCCTGACGGCATATTGCCCAGTGGTCACGGTCGGGCGCTGTGGGGCCGCATTGTTGCGGTCAACCACGCCGACGCTGCTGGATTTGGTACTGGAACAGCCGACCAACAAGGAACTCAAGACAAAGCCGATCATCAGTCGCTGAAAGCTTGTGGTACCCATACGCTGCGCAATGACCGTGAGACTCACCCGCCGCTCCCTTTGTGGTGGTGGAATATGAAAGCTGCCCGATTCGGGCATCAAGTGTCGCCAGTATAACTGGCCGCTCGCGCTTTACCGTGGGCTTGACCAAATCATTGGACGCACCACCAGGCTTGCGGGGGCACATGGCGGGTTTCTTGATTCGTCCGGCTGTAAGACACAGCCGATCAAACAGAATTCACCCCGCGTAAACAAATGCTCAGGCCAGCGGGCCATTGAGCAACGGCACAAACCGCACGGCCCCCAGCACATGCCGTGAAAAGCCCTGCTCTTCACGGACAATCAGCATCAGTTGCTGGACTTCGCCGGCGCCGACCGGGATCACCAGACGCCCGCCAGGAGCCAGTTGATCCAGTAACGCCTGGGGCACGTCGGTGGCGACAGCGGTCACGATGATGCCGTTGTAGGGCGCCAGCGCCGGCCAGCCTTCCCATCCATCGCCCCAACGGAATACCACATTGCGCAGGTTCAACTCGACCAGGCGCTCCTTGGCCCGATCCTGCAGCACCTTGATGCGCTCGACGGAAAACACGCGCTCGACCAATTGCGAAAGTACTGCCGTCTGATACCCCGACCCCGTACCAATCTCCATCACCTTGTCCAGGGGCCCGGCAGCCAGCAGCAGCTCGCTCATGCGCGCCACCATGTAGGGCTGGGAAATGGTCTGGTTGTGGCCGATCGGCAGTGCGGTGTCTTCGTAGGCTCGGTGCGCCAATGCTTCATCGACGAACAGATGGCGTGGTGTCCGCCGGATGACTTCCAGTACCTGGGCGTTGGACAGGCCTTCGTCGTACAGGCGCTGAATCAGCCGCTCGCGGGTGCGTTGGGAAGTCATTCCGATACCGCGACGCAGCAAATCGTCTTGCTCACGAGCCATCAGCGCAGCCCCTCCAGCCAGCCATCGAGGCTGTTGAATGCATCGCTGAAGGTGCGATCGAGCTGCAACGGAGTGATGGACACGTAACCCTGCATGACGGCATGGAAGTCCGTGCCCGGGCCGCCGTCTTCGGCGTCGCCGGCGGCGGCAATCCAGTAGCCGGCCTTGCCGCGCGGATCAACCACCTTCATCGGCGCCGCCGCACGTGCACGATGGCCCAGGCGAGTCAGCTGAATGCCGCGAATATGATCGAGTGGCAAGTTGGGAATATTCACGTTCAGCACTGTACGCGGCGGCAGATCCAGCGAGCCATGGGCCTCCACCAGCTTGCGCGCGAAATAGGCGGCAGTGGGCAGGTTCTCGACCTGGCGCGATGCCAGCGAAAAGGCAAAGGCCGGAAGCGCAAGGAAACGCCCCTCGAGTGCAGCCGCGACAGTGCCGGAATACAGCACGTCATCTCCCAGGTTCGCCCCCAGGTTGATCCCGGAAACCACCATGTCCGGCTCGCGCTCAAGCAGGCCATTGAGGCCAAGGTGCACGCAATCGGTCGGCGTACCGTTGATACCGATAAAGCCGTTGCTCAGGGTATGCGGATGCAGCGGACGGTCGAGCGTCAGCGAGCTGCTGGCGCCGCTTTTGTCTTGATCCGGGGCGATAACCACGCATTCGGCATAATCCGCCAGCGCAGCATGAAGCGCGGCGAGACCGGGTGCTGTTACCCCATCGTCGTTAGAAATCAGAATACGCATGAGCTGTCCGTCTGCCCTACCGGCACCAGATCGACCAGTTCGCGCACCAATACGGTGGCGAAGCATCCAGCCGGCAGGACGAATTCCAATTGCAGAATGTCAGGCTCGGGATAATGCCACGTCAACCCGCCAATGGGCAGCCGCAGGATGCGACGTTCGTGGCTCATTCCGGCTTTTATCAACCAATCGCACAGGTCAGCCTCGCGGGTAGCGACTTGCTGCTCCAGGGCATGGGTCAGACCGGCGGCGGGCGATTCGCCCTCCCCCCACTGCGGCCCGGTCGGGTGCAGGTCAAGAATCGCCAGCCTTGGATCGCTGCATTCCGCCTCACCGGCCGGGAAAAAACTGCGGCTGTCGGTGAACGCCAGCAAATCGCCGACCTGGGCACGCTGCCAGCTGCCATCGGCCACTCGCGCCGCCAGCACCTGGTTGAACACATAACTGCGGGCCGTCGAAAGCAGACGCGAGCGCACATTACGTTGCTCCGGCAACGCCTTGCGTGCCGCCCAGCCGCGGGCGTCCACCAGGTTGCCGCCGTCATGGCCGAAGCGCTGGGCACCGAAGTAATTGGGAATGCCCTGTTGCGCGATCAGTTTCAGGCGCTCGTCGATAGCGGCCTGGTCGGCCTTGAGCTGGGTCAGACGCAGGGTAAAGCCATTGGCGGCATGGGCACCGCGTTGCAGCTTGCGTTTGTGGCGGGCGGTCTTGAGGATCTTCAGGGTGTCGTTTTCCGCCGCGGCAAGATCGGGGTCGGCCTTGCCGGGCAATTGCACGCTAAACCACTGCCGGGTCAGCGCCTGGCGATCCTTGAGGCCGGCATAGCTGACGGTGCGCAAAGGCACACCCGCCGCCTTGGCAATCCGCCGGGCCGCCTCTTCGGTGTTCAGGCCACGCTTTTCCACCCACAACCACAGATGCTCGCCTTCACCCGTCAGCGGAATATCCAGCACTTCGTCGACCTGGAAATCCTCGGCGCTGGCTTTCAGCACCGCTCGGCCCAAAGCCTGGCCATAGGCCCGCGGGCCCAGCAATTCCTGTTCCGTCATGCGCGCAGCAACAAGGCGACGCTGTGCACCGCGATGCCTTCTTCGCGACCGACAAAGCCGAGTTTTTCGGTGGTGGTAGCTTTCACGTTCACTTGATCCAGTTCAACTTGCAGATCCGCGGCAATCAGCGCGCGCATCGCTTCGATATGGGGTGCCATCTTCGGCGCCTGGGCCACGATGGTGTTGTCGACATTGCCGACTTTCCAGCCTTTGCCGTGGATCAGTGCGACCACGTGACGCAGCAGCACACGGCTGTCGGCGCCCTTGAATTGCGGGTCGGTGTCCGGAAAATGCTTGCCGATATCGCCCAGCGCCGCAGCACCGAGCAAGGCATCGCTCAAGGCGTGGAGTACCACGTCACCGTCGGAATGGGCGAGCAGCCCGAAGCTGTGTGCAATTCGCACGCCGCCCAGAGTAATGAAGTCGCCTTCAGCAAAACGGTGCACATCATAGCCGTGGCCAATACGCATAAAAAAACGCCCCGATTTAGTCAGGGCGTGATTCTACCTGCTTTGTCGGACATTAGGCGCTAAGAGCACGCGCGTGATGCTGCAGGTGGTCGTCGATGAAACTGGCGATGAAGAAATAGCTGTGGTCGTAGCCCGGTTGCAAACGCAGGGTCAGCGGATGACCCGCGGCCTTTGCCGCCTGCTGCAAGGCTTCCGGCTTGAGCTGGGTCGCCAGGAAGTCATCCCGATCGCCTTGATCCACCAGCAGCGGCAGCTTCTCGCTGGCTTCGGCGATCAGCACGCTGGCATCCCACTCACGCCAGCGCGAACGCTCTTCGCCCAGGTAACGGGAGAAGGCCTTCTGGCCCCATGGGCAATCCATCGGGTTACTGATCGGCGCAAGGGCCGACACCGACAGATAGCGCCCGGGATTGCGCAAGGCGCAGACCAAGGCCCCGTGCCCGCCCATGGAGTGCCCACTGATACCGCGCTTGTGCGAGGCCGGGAAATGCGCCTCGACCAATGCCGGCAGCTCCTGCACCACGTAGTCGTGCATCCGGTAGTGCTGTGCCCAGGGCTCCTGGGTTGCATTGAGGTAGAACCCGGCACCCAGGCCGAAATCCCAGGCACCGTCGGGATCCGCCGGCACGCCGGGGCCACGGGGGCTGGTGTCCGGGGCAACGATGATCAGCCCAAGTTCTGCGGCCATGCGCATCGCGCCGGCCTTGTGCATAAAGTTTTCATCCGTGCAGGTCAGCCCGGATAACCAGTACAGCACCGGCAGCTTGCTCCCCGCCTCCGCCTGTGGCGGCAGGTATACGGCAAACACCATGTCGCAGCCCAAGACCTGGGAGTGGTGCTTGTAGCGCTTATGCCAGCCGCCAAAGCTCTTTTGACACGAAATATTTTCCAAGCTCATAGGGCCTCCAGAGGCAATTGCAGGCCATCAGCTTCAAGTGGCAAGACTGCTGGAACCACTTGCCGCTGACAGCCTGCAACTCCCCGCTGCTCCTCAGAAATGAATGACGGTACGAATGCTTTTACCTTCATGCATCAGGTCGAAAGCCTTGTTGATGTCTTCAAGACCCATGGTGTGGGTGATGAAGGTGTCCAACGGGATCTCGCCGCTCTGGGCCATTTCTACGTAGCTTGGCAGCTCGGAACGACCGCGCACGCCACCAAAGGCCGAACCGCGCCAGACGCGCCCGGTGACCAGCTGGAATGGACGGGTGGAAATTTCCTGGCCGGCACCGGCAACGCCGATGATCACCGACTCGCCCCACCCCTTGTGGCAGCATTCCAGCGCCGCACGCATCAACTGCACGTTGCCGATGCATTCGAAGGAGAAATCCACGCCGCCATCGGTCATGTCGACAATGACCTCCTGGATAGGACGATCGAAGTCTTTCGGGTTGACGCAGTCGGTAGCGCCCAGTTGCTTGGCGATTTCAAACTTGGCCGGGTTGATGTCAATGGCAATGATCCGCGCCGCCTTGGCCTTGACCGCACCGATCACGGCCGACAGGCCGATACCGCCCAGGCCGAAGATGGCCACGGTATCGCCGGGCTTGACCTTGGCGGTGTTGATCACCGCGCCGATACCGGTGGTGACACCGCAGCCCAGCAGGCAGACTTTTTCCAGTGGTGCTTCTTTCGGGATCTTGGCGACAGAGATTTCCGGCAGCACGGTGTATTCGGAGAAGGTCGAGGTGCCCATGTAATGGAAGATCGGCTGACCCTTGTAGGAAAAGCGCGTGGTGCCGTCCGGCATCAGGCCTTTGCCCTGGGTGGCGCGAATTGCCTGACAGAGGTTGGTCTTGCCCGACAGGCAGAATTTGCACTTGCCGCATTCCGGGGTGTACAGCGGGATGACGTGGTCGCCGACTGCAACCGAGGTCACGCCTTCACCGATGGCTTCAACCACGGCCCCGCCTTCGTGCCCCAGAATCGACGGGAAGATACCTTCCGGATCGGCGCCGGACAGGGTGTAGGCATCGGTATGGCACACACCGGAAGCGACCACCCGCAGCAAGACTTCACCGGCCTTGGGCATGGCCACATCGACTTCGACGATTTCGAGAGGCTTCTTGGCCTCGAAGGCAACGGCAGCGCGCGACTTGATCATCCTAGGGGTCTCCAATGAATAAAAACGAGACGCGCAGTGTAAAACACCGCTGAACGATTAATAATCCAAGCAAAAGCAAAACATTATTGCTGTACAGGGATAATCGACATGAGTGAAAACCGCTGGGAGGGCATCGACGAGTTTGTCGCAGTGGCCGAATACAGCCAGTTCACTGCAGCAGCCGAGCGCCTGGGGGTGTCCTCCTCCCATATCAGCCGGCAAATTGCCCGCCTCGAGGAGCGCCTGCAAACTCGCCTGCTCTACCGCAGTACCCGCCGCGTCACCTTGACCGAGGCAGGTCAGACGTTTCTTCAACATTGCCAGCGCCTGCAGGACGGCCGCGAGGAAGCGTTGCGCGCCGTGGGTGATTTGACCAGCGAGCCCAAAGGCATGCTGCGCATGACCTGCGCCGTGGCTTATGGCGAGCGCTTTATCGTGCCGCTGGTGACCCGCTTTATGGGCCTCTATCCGCAACTGCGGGTGGACATCGAGCTCAGCAACCGCCCACTGGACCTGGTGCATGAGGGACTGGACCTGGCGATTCGCCTGGGGCGGCTCCAGGATTCACGCCTTGTGGCCACGCGCCTGGCGCCGCGGCGCATGTACCTGTGCGCCTCGCCATCGTATCTGGAGCGCTACGGGCGCCCCCATAGCCTGTCGGAGTTGAGCCGACACAATTGCCTGATCGGCAGCTCGGATATCTGGCAACTGGAACAGAACGGGCGGGAGTTTTCCCAGCGGGTGCAGGGCAATTGGCGCTGCAACAGTGGGCAGGCAGTACTGGACGCGGCGTTGCAAGGGGTTGGGTTGTGTCAGTTGCCGGACTACTACGTGCTCGAACACCTGCGCAGCGGTACGTTGATCTCCCTGCTGGAGGCCCACCAACCGCCAAATACTGCCGTCTGGGCGCTGTATCCACAACAGCGGCATTTGTCGCCCAAGGTGCGCAAGCTGGTGGATTACCTCAAGCAAGGCCTGGTCCAACGCCCCGAGTACCAAGACTTGTAGCGGCTGACGCGGGGCCTATTGGGCGTTGGGCTGAATCTGGGAGAGAGCCGGTGTTGATCAGGGCCAGCGCAGCCTCGCGGGCTCGGCAGCGGCTACGGGGGCGACGTATGTAGCCGCTGCCGCAGGCTGCGCTGGCCCTTACGTGTACCTAGGTGGTTCGCTGCTACGCAATCAGCGGCGGTTGGCCCAGCGCTGGCGCAGCCATTCGAGGTCTTCGGGGCGGGTGACTTTGATGTTGTCCGAACGCCCTTCGATCAGGCGTGGCGCCTGGCCCGACCATTCCACTGCCGAGGCTTCGTCGGTGATCAGCACATCCGCCACCAGGCTGTCAGCCAATGCCCGATGCAAGGCGCCCAGGCGAAACATCTGTGGCGTGTAGGCCTGCCAGATCAGGCTGCGATCGACGGTTTCCACCACACGGCCGTGCTTGTCGACGCGCTTCAAGGTGTCCCGAGCCGGCACGGCAAGCAAGCCACCCACGGGGTCGTCCGCCAATTCAGCGAGCAGCTTGTCCAGGTCATCGCGGGTCAGGTTGGGCCGAGCCGCGTCGTGCACCAGCACCCAGTCCTCATCCGCCGCGCCCTGGGCATGCAGGTGCAACAAGGCATTGAGGACCGAACCGGAGCGCTCCTGCCCACCGTCCACGCGCTGAATCCGCGAGTCATGGGCACAGGCCAGGGTCGGCCAGAAGGGATCGTCGACAGCGAGACTGACCACCAGCCCCTTGAGGCAAGGATGGTCGAGGAAACAGCCGAGGCTGTGTTCAAGAATAGTGCGTCCGCCCAACTGCAAATACTGCTTGGGACGGTCCGCGGCCATACGGGCACCAACGCCCGCGGCAGGAATCACGGCCCAGAAGGCCGGCAAACGCTCGATCATTGGGCCAACTGGTAGAGGGTTTCGCCCTCTTTGACCATGCCCAACTCATGGCGAGCCCGTTCTTCAACGGTCTCCATGCCCTTTTTCAACTCCATGACTTCCGCATCGAGTACGCGATTACGCTCCAGCAAACGCTCGTTTTCGGCGTGCTGATCGGCAATCTGCTGAGTCAGGTCAGCTACCTGCGCCAAACTGCCATTCCCCACCCACAGGCGGTACTGCAGGCCAGCCAGCAGCAAGAGCAAGACGAGGAACAACCAATTGGGACTGCGCATCGAATATCGGGTATCCAGTGAAAAAAGACAGCCATGCCTACAACTTCGAACCTACTGATAGCACGAAGCCTGGAAGAACCAGGCTTGTGCTCATAAGGCATCAGATTAGAGGCAAAAAAGCCGCTATAGCGATTTTTCCGACACAATCCGGTGTCTTTTTACCATCTACCGCTTAGCCGCGAAACTCGCTGCGACCGTTGTACTTGGCTTTGCCATTCAATTGCTCTTCGATGCGCAGCAATTGGTTGTACTTGGAAACTCGGTCGGAACGGCACAGCGAACCGGTCTTGATCTGGCCAGCCGCAGTGCCCACGGCCAGGTCGGCAATGGTCGAATCTTCGGTTTCACCGGAGCGGTGCGAGATGACGGCGGTGTAACCGGCGGCCTTGGCCATCTGGATGGCTTCCAGGGTTTCGGTCAGGGTGCCGATCTGGTTGAACTTGATCAGGATCGAGTTGGCGATCTTCTTGTCGATGCCTTCTTTCAGGATCTTGGTGTTGGTCACGAACAGGTCGTCGCCTACCAGTTGGATTTTCTCGCCGATCTTGTCGGTGAGGACTTTCCAGCCGGCCCAGTCGGACTCGTCCAGGCCGTCTTCGATGGAGATGATCGGGTAGCGCTCGGTCAGGCCTTTGAGGTAGTCGGCAAAACCTTCGGAAGTGAATACGTGGCCTTCACCGGACAGGTTGTACTTGCCGTCTTCATAGAATTCGCTGGCCGCGCAGTCCAGAGCCAGGGTCACGTCAGTGCCCAGGGTGTAACCGGCGTTGGCCACGGCTTCGGAGATCACTTTCAAAGCGTCTTCGTTGGATGCCAGGTTCGGCGCGAAACCACCTTCGTCACCTACTGCAGTGCTCAGGCCACGGGCCTTCAGCACAGCCTTGAGGTGATGGAAAATCTCGGTGCCCATGCGCAGGCCTTCCGAGAAAGACTTGGCGCCAACCGGCTGCACCATGAATTCCTGGATATCGACGTTGTTATCGGCATGCTCGCCGCCGTTGATGATGTTCATCATTGGAACCGGCATCGAGTACACGCCTGGGGTGCCATTGAGGTTGGCGATGTGGGCGTACAGCGGCAGGTCCTGGTCCTGTGCAGCAGCCTTGGCCGCAGCCAGGGATACAGCGAGGATCGCGTTGGCGCCCAGGGTGGCTTTGTTTTCAGTGCCGTCGAGCTTGATCATCGCGTGATCCAGCGCTTTCTGGTCGCTTGGGTCTTTGCCCAGCAGCAGGTCGCGGATCGGACCGTTGATGTTGGCTACAGCCTTGAGCACGCCTTTGCCCAGGTAACGGCTCTTGTCGCCATCACGCAGCTCGAGCGCTTCACGCGAGCCGGTGGAAGCACCGGACGGCGCGCAGGCGCTACCGATGATGCCGTTATCGAGAAGCACGTCCGCTTCGACGGTGGGATTGCCACGGGAGTCGAGAACTTCACGACCTTTGATGTCGACGATTTTTGCCATTGTTGTAAACACTCCAAAGTTGACGAAAACGACGCAGCTGTAGGAAATCTCTTTACCGTCGGCAAGTGATGGGCAGCGGGCAGGCTTGCAGACGATAAGGCTCAGGCCCGAGGGCCTGAGAAATAATCGTGCGGTACTTTACCGGAGAAATCGGTTTTAGGCGGTTTCTACCGTCGGAAAACTCTTCACCAGTTCGTCCAGCGCCTTGAGCTGAGCCAGGAACGGCTCGAGCTTGTCCAGGCGCAGGGCGCAAGGACCGTCACACTTGGCGTTGTCCGGGTCCGGGTGGGCTTCCAGGAACAGGCCTGCCAGGGACTGGCTGATACCGGCCTTGGCCAGGTCGGTGACCTGGGCCCGACGACCACCCGCCGAATCGGCACGGCCGCCCGGCATCTGCAGGGCATGGGTCACGTCGAAGAACACCGGGTATTCGAACTGCTTCATGATGCCGAAGCCGAGCATGTCGACGACCAGGTTGTTGTAGCCGAAGCTGGAACCGCGCTCGCAGAGGATCAACTGATCGTTACCCGCTTCTTCGCACTTGCTCAGGATGTGTTTCATTTCCTGGGGCGCAAGGAACTGGGCTTTCTTGATGTTGATCACCGCACCGGTCTTGGCCATCGCGACCACCAGGTCGGTCTGGCGCGACAGGAAGGCCGGCAACTGGATGATGTCGCAGACTTCAGCGACGATCGCCGCCTGGTCAGGCTCGTGGACGTCGGTGATGATCGGCACGCCGAAGGCTTGCTTGATGTCCTGGAAGATCCGCATGCCCTCTTCCAGGCCGGGGCCACGGTAAGAGGTCACGGAGGAACGGTTGGCCTTGTCGAAGCTGGCCTTGAACACGTAAGGGATCCCAAGCTTCTGGGTCACCTTGACGTACTCTTCGCAGACCTGCATCGCCATATCGCGGCTTTCCAGCACGTTCATGCCACCGAAAAGCACCATGGGCTTGTCGTTGGCAATCTCGATATCGCCTACACGGATGATCTTCTGGGCCATCAGGGTTTATGCCTTCTTCTGGTGTTGAGCCAAGGCCGCCTTGACGAAACCGCTGAACAACGGGTGACCGTCGCGCGGTGTCGAGGTGAACTCAGGGTGGAATTGGCAAGCGACGAACCATGGATGATCCGGTGCTTCAACCACTTCAACCAGCGCGCCATCACCGGAACGACCGGAGATTTTCAGGCCGGCTTCCATGATTTGCGGCAGCAGGTTGTTGTTCACTTCGTAGCGATGACGGTGACGCTCGACGATCACGTCCTTGGCGTAGCAATCGTGAACCAGGGAACCCGGCTCCAGCAGGCAATCCTGGGCACCCAGGCGCATGGTGCCGCCCAGATCGGAAGCCTCGGTGCGGGTTTCGACAGCACCGGTGGCATCTTCCCACTCGGTGATCAGGCCCACGACCGGGTGACCGCTGGCGCGATCGAACTCGGTGGAGTTGGCGTCTTTCCAGCCCAGCACGTTACGTGCGAACTCGATAACGGCCACTTGCATGCCCAGGCAGATGCCGAGGTACGGCACCTTGTTTTCACGAGCGTATTGCACGGCGGTGATCTTGCCTTCCACGCCACGCAGACCGAAGCCGCCAGGTACGAGGATGGCATCGACACCTTCGAGCAGCGCGGTGCCCTGGTTTTCGATGTCTTCGGAATCGATGTAGCGCAGGTTGACCTTGGTCCGGTTGCTGATGCCGGCATGACTCATGGCTTCGATCAGCGACTTGTAGGCGTCCAGCAGCTCCATGTACTTGCCGACCATGGCGATGGTGACTTCGTGTTCCGGGTTCAGCTTGGCGTCAACCACGGCTTCCCACTCGGACAAGTCAGCGCTGCCGCATTGCAGGCCGAAACGCTCGACGACGAAATCATCCAGGCCCTGGGAGTGCAGGATGCCCGGAATCTTGTAGATGGTGTCCGCATCTTCCAGTGCAATCACCGCACGCTCTTCAACGTTGGTGAACTGGGCGATCTTGCGACGCGACGAGATGTCGATCGGGTGATCGGAGCGGCATACCAGTACGTCCGGCTGCAGGCCAATGGAACGCAGTTCCTTGACAGAATGCTGGGTCGGCTTGGTTTTGGTTTCGCCGGCGGTGGCGATGTATGGCACCAGGGTCAGGTGCATCAGCATCGCGCGCTTGGCGCCGACTTCGAAACGCAACTGGCGGATGGCTTCGAGGAACGGTTGGGACTCGATGTCACCCACGGTGCCACCGATTTCAACCATGGCCACGTCGGCATCGCCCGCGCCCTTGATGATCCGGCGCTTGATCTCGTCGGTGATGTGCGGGATCACCTGAATGGTCGCGCCCAGGTAATCACCACGGCGCTCTTTGCGCAGCACGTGCTCATAGACACGGCCGGTGGTGAAGTTGTTGTTCTGGGTCATGGTCGTGCGGATGAACCGCTCGTAGTGGCCCAGGTCCAGGTCAGTCTCGGCGCCGTCGTGGGTGACGAACACTTCACCGTGCTGGAACGGGCTCATGGTGCCCGGGTCGACGTTGATGTACGGGTCCAGCTTCAGCATGGTGACCTTAAGTCCCCGCGCCTCCAGGATGGCCGCCAATGAAGCCGAGGCAATGCCTTTCCCCAATGAAGAAACAACACCGCCCGTGACGAATATGTAGCGCGTCATGAAAAACCCTAGAAGTCTGCGTTAAAGCGGTCCGAGCCGCCGGGGAAAGCGAAGGAAGGCCGAAGCCCCCGATCACCTGCATTAATCACAGTGCATCTTTCGAAAAAACCGCCGCGTTGTGACAGACCGGATGCAAAAACACCGGTACGTTGCTCGCTACACATTTTTTGGAATCGCCCAGCAAAGACTGCTTGGTAATCGGCAACTTCTGCAATTCAGGCGAATCCACAGAAGTTGTATCAAGAAGGGAGCGTAGTCTACCGGAAAGGGCCTTTCAGCTCAAACCTTGATCGCTCGTCGGCGGCTGCCAATGCAATTGCCAACAACCATGGGCGTTTGCGACAAGACCTGGCAGGTTTGCCACCGCCAACAACTGCTCGCCCTGATACAGCAGCGGCAATCTGCCACGGGCAAAGGCCGGCAGGCCACTTTCATTGAGCAAGCGCTTCAGGTCGCGATGGCCTCGACCCGGTAAATGCATGACTTCGCCACCTTGACGATAAGCCACCTGCAACGGCCCCTGGGGCCCCTGGCCGGTGATATGCAACTGCCCGTTATCCGGTAGCACCAGCGGTCGGGAAACGTCCACCCAGGATGGCGCATCAGGCATCGGGCGCAACCAGGCGCCCGCCAACCACCACAACCGCCCGCAGGCTCGATGCAGTTCGCCGTCCGCCAGGCGCCAGATCGGACGCCCATCTTGCGCCGCATCGCGTAGCGTCTCCCAACCCACCCAGTGCTCGCTATCCGGCAAACGGCTGCGAAGGCTCAGCCAGTGGCTCAAGGCGTTGCGCTGGCGAGCGGGAGAAAGCGCTTGCAGGGGAGCCAACTCCAGTGACGGCAGGCGCAACCAACTGAAGTCGCTGGCAGTGTCGGCCGCAGCAAGATCCATCTGCGCCAGCTCATCGAGCAGCCCTTGAGCCTCACTCAAATGCGCCGCGCTGCGCGCCATGCTGGCCAGTGCCCGAGGCCAGCGAGCAGTGAGCTGGGGAAGCACCGCGTGGCGCAGGTAATTGCGTGAAAACTGCTGATCGAGATTGGAGGGATCCTCGATCCAGCTCAATCCACGCTCATCGGCATAACGCAGCAGTTCGGCCCGCGATACATCCAGCAACGGCCGCAGCAAATGTCCCAGGCCCAAAGGGCGGGATTCAGGCATCGCTGCCAGCCCTCTTGCCCCCGCGCCGCGCAACAGCCGAAACAACAGGGTTTCCGCCTGATCGTCACGATGCTGCCCAGTCAGCAGCAACTCGTTACCAGCTGTTGCGCGCTCAAAGGCGCCGTAACGCGCATCACGGGCCGCACGCTCGAGGCTGGCGCCCACTTGCACCTGCACGCGCATGACCTGCAAGGGCACCCCCAGCGCGTCGCACACGGACTGACAATGAGCCGGCCAGGCATCGGCCGCAGCCTGTAGACCGTGGTGGATATGCAGGGCAGTCAAAGGTGGAAGTGGGTGTTGTTGCGCCAGATCGGCAAGCAGGTGCAGGAGGACGGTGGAGTCCAGACCGCCGGAATAGGCAATACGCCAGGCGCAGGCGTCACGCCAAGGAGCCAGGCGATGCAGCAATTGGGCAGATAGGTGATTCATCAACGGACAGGACCTGTGGGAGCCGGGCTTGCCTGCTGCAGACGCTGGAGCGGTGAAGGGATCCACCGCCGCGTCCGGATCGCAGGCAAGCTCGCTCCTACAAGAAGGAGCGACGGCGTATCAGAGACCGTAGCTCATCAGGCGGTCATAACGACGCTTGAGCAAGGTTTCGGTGTCCATGCCCTTGAGCATCGCCAACTGCGAAGTCAGCTCGGCACGGATCGAGGCAGCAGCGGCTGCTGGGTCACGGTGTGCGCCCCCCAGAGGCTCGCCGATCACCTTGTCCACAATGCCCAGGCCTTTGAGACGCTCGGCAGTGATACCCATGGCTTCGGCGGCATCCGGGGCTTTCTCGGCGGTTTTCCAGAGGATGGACGCGCAACCTTCAGGGGAAATTACCGCATAAGTCGAGTACTGCAGCATGTTCAACTGATCGCAAACGCCGATCGCCAATGCGCCACCAGAACCACCTTCGCCGATGACCGTGGCGATGATCGGGGTCTTCAGGCGGGCCATGACACGCAGGTTCCAGGCAATGGCTTCGCTCTGGTTGCGCTCTTCAGCGTCGATACCCGGGTAGGCGCCCGGCGTGTCGATAAAGGTCAGGATCGGCATCTTGAAGCGTTCGGCCATTTCCATCAGGCGGCAAGCCTTGCGGTAGCCTTCCGGACGCGGCATGCCGAAGTTGCGACGAACCTTTTCGCGGACTTCGCGGCCTTTCTGGTGACCAATGATCATCACTGGCTGGTCATCCAGACGGGCAACCCCGCCGACAATGGCAGCATCGTCCGAGAAGTGACGGTCGCCATGCAGCTCGTCGAACTCGGTGAAGATGTGGTCGATGTAGTCCAGGGTGTACGGACGACGCGGGTGACGCGCCAGACGAGCGATCTGCCAGCTGGTCAGCTTGCCGAAGATGTCCTCGGTGAGCGTGCTGCTTTTATCCTGCAGGCGGGAGATCTCATCGCCGATATTCAGCGAATTGTCATTACCGACCAAGCGCAACTCTTCGATCTTGGCTTGCAGGTCGGCGATCGGCTGTTCGAAATCTAGAAAATTCGGGTTCATAGGCGTCCGTCTTGGGTCGACATCCAAGAGAGCTTGGGTCGGCCGGTTGTCTATTCGCGCATTACCTTAAGGGACAGGCGCGTTCAGGTCGAGATTAAAATCCGGGTCGAGGTCAGGGCAAACCCGATAACGCAAGGAATGCCCGCTGACCATCAACGGTATTGGAGGAAGACGTTGTCTCGCCCGAACTGGTCACGCAGGGCTTGAATCAATGCATCCGCCGGGTCGATTCGCCAGCCTTCGCCGAACTGCAGCAAGGCCTTGGAATCATCCCGGGCATATTCCATGGTCACCGGGCAGGCACCGCGATAACGCTTGAGCAACTCGCCCAACCAGCGTAGCTGATCACCCTTGAGGGCCTCGGTATGAACCTTGAGCCGCAGGCTTTCCGCCAGGTTGGTCCGCGCATCCTCCATGCTCATCACGCGCTTGACCCGCAGGCGCAGGCCGCCGGAGAAGTCATCGTTGCTGACCTCGCCCTCGACCACCACCATCGCGTCGGTCTGCAGCAGGGACTGCGCCGAATGGAAGGCCTCGGCAAACAGTGAAGCCTCAATCCGCCCCGAACGGTCGTCCAGGGTAATGAAGCCCATCTTGTCGCCCTTTTTGTTCTTCATGACCCGCAGGGCAATAATCATCCCCGCCACGGTCTGGGTATCCCGCGCAGGCTTCAGATCGATGATGCGCTGGCGGGCAAAACGGCGGATTTCACCTTCATACTCGTCGATCGGGTGACCGGTCAGGTACAGCCCCAGGGTGTCTTTCTCGCCTTTGAGGCGCTCCTTGAGGGTCAGCTCCTTGGCCTTGCGGTGATTGGCGTAGACATCGGCGTCTTCTTCCACGAACAGGCCGCCAAACAGGTCGGCGTGGCCGCTGTCGTGGGTCCGGGCCGTCTGTTCGGCCGCCTTGATCGCTTCTTCCATGGCGGTCAGCAACACCGCCCGGTTCTGGTCGATGTTGGCCTGATAGGCCTTGGGCTCATCGTGGAAATATGGGCCCAGTCGGTCCAGGGCGCCACTGCGGATCAAACCGTCAAGGGTGCGCTTGTTGATACGCTTGAGGTCCACGCGGGCGCAGAAATCAAACAGGTCCTTGAACGGCCCGGCCTGGCGCGCCTCGGTAATGGCCTCTACCGGCCCTTCGCCAACCCCCTTGATCGCCCCCAGGCCATAAATGATCCGACCTTCGTCGTTCACCGTGAACTTGAACTCCGAGGTGTTCACGTCTGGCGCATCGAGGCGCAGCTTCATGATCCGCACTTCCTCGATCAAGGTCACGACCTTGTCGGTGTTGTGCATATCCGCCGAGAGCACCGCAGCCATGAACGGCGCCGGGTAGTGAGCCTTGAGCCAGGCGGTCTGGTACGACACCAGGCCATAGGCCGCGGAGTGGGATTTGTTGAAGCCGTAACCGGCGAATTTCTCCACCAGGTCGAAAATGTTACCCGCCAGGTCCGGGTCGATATTATTGGTGGCGCAACCCTCAATGAAACCGCCACGCTGCTTGGCCATTTCCTCGGGTTTTTTCTTACCCATCGCCCGGCGCAGCATGTCCGCACCACCGAGGGTGTAACCGGCCATGACCTGGGCGATCTGCATCACCTGTTCCTGATACAGGATGATGCCGTAAGTCGGTGCCAGTACCGGCTTGAGGCCTTCGTACTGGTAATCGGAGTGCGGGTAGGCCAGTTCGGCGCGACCGTGCTTACGGTTGATAAAGTCATCCACCATGCCCGATTGCAAAGGGCCCGGACGGAACAGGGCCACCAGTGCGATCAAGTCTTCCAGACAGTCGGGCTTGAGCTTTTTGATCAGCTCCTTCATGCCTCGCGACTCAAGCTGGAACACCGCCGTGGTTTCAGCCTTTTGCAGCAGGCTGTAGGTCGGCTTGTCGTCGAGCGGGATAAAGGCGATATCCAGCGGCTCTTCGTCGACCTTGGCCCGCTCGCGATTGATGGTCTTGAGGGCCCAATCGATGATGGTCAGGGTCCGCAGACCGAGGAAGTCGAACTTCACCAGGCCCGCGGCCTCGACGTCATCCTTGTCGAACTGGGTAACCAGGCCATCGCCTTCTTCGTCGCAATAGATCGGCGAAAAGTCGGTCAGCTTGGTTGGCGCGATAACCACGCCACCGGCGTGCTTGCCGACGTTGCGCACCACGCCTTCAAGCTTGCGCGCCATCTCCCAGATTTCCGCCGCTTCCTCATCGACCTTGATGAAGTCGCGCAGGATCTCTTCCTGTTCGTAGGCTTTTTCCAGGGTCATGCCGACTTCGAACGGGATCATCTTCGACAGGCGATCCGCCAGGCCGTAGGACTTGCCCTGGACCCGGGCCACGTCCCGCACCACAGCCTTGGCGGCCATGGAACCGAAGGTGATGATCTGGCTGACCGCGTTGCGGCCGTACTTCTCAGCCACGTAGTCGATCACCCGGTCGCGACCGTCCATGCAGAAGTCGACGTCGAAGTCGGGCATGGAGACCCGTTCCGGGTTGAGGAAACGTTCGAACAGCAGGTCATATTCCAGCGGATCGAGGTCGGTGATCTTCTGCACGTAGGCCACCAGGGACCCGGCACCCGATCCACGGCCCGGACCTACCGGGACACCGTTGCTCTTGGCCCACTGGATAAAGTCCATAACGATCAGGAAGTAACCGGGGAAGCCCATCTGGATGATGATATCCAGCTCGAAATTCAAGCGATCGACGTACACCTGGCGCCGGGCTTCGTAGTCTTCGGTCGTGTCTTTGGGCAGCAGCACCGACAACCGCTCTTCCAGGCCGTCGAACGAGACCTTGCGGAAATACTCATCGATGGTCATGCCATCGGGAATCGGGAAGTTGGGCAGGAAGTGAGTGCCCAGCTTGACCTCGATATTGCAGCGCTTGGCAATTTCGACCGAGTTCTCCAGCGCCTCAGGCAAGTCACTGAACAGTTCGGCCATCTCATCGGCGCTTTTCAGGTATTGCTGGTCGCTGTAGTTCTTCGAACGCCGCGGATCGTCGAGGGCGCGGCCCTCACCGATGCAAACACGGGTTTCGTGAGCTTCGAAGTCTTCCTGCTTGATGAAACGCACATCGTTGGTCGCCACCAACGGTGCACCGAGCTTGTCGGCCAGGGCCACGGCTGCGTGCAACTGTTCTTCGTCATTCGGACGATTGGTGCGCTGGACTTCCAGATAGAAGCGATCCGGGAACACCGCCATCCAATCGCGAGCGAGGTTCTCGGCTTCCGCCAGGTCACCACTGATCAAGGCGATGCCGATCTCACCTTCCTTGGCGGCCGACAGCATGATCAAGCCGTCCGCGGCCTCGGCCACCCATTCCCGCTCGATAATCACCTGGCCATTACGCTGCCCATCGATAAAACCGCGGGAGATCAGCTCGGTCAGGTTGCGATAGCCGACGGCGTTCATTGCCAGCAGGCTGATCCGGCTCAGTGGGTTGTCCGGATCCTTGTTCGACAGCCACAGGTCGGCGCCGCAGATCGGCTTGATACCCGCGCCCATGGAGGCTTTATAGAATTTGACCAGGGAACACATGTTGTTTTGGTCGGTGACCGCCACGGCGGGCATGCCCATGCCGGCCAGCGTCTTGACCAGCGGCTTGATCCGCACCAGACCGTCGACCAGTGAGTATTCAGTGTGCAGGCGCAGGTGAACGAATGAAGCCGGCATAGTGATCCTGTAAGTAAGCACAAAAACAACAAGGCCCGGATTGTACCGGGCCTCGGCTAAAACATCAGCCTCAGGACTGTGTCTCGCTCAAGCTCTCACGTGCTTCATAGGCTTGGCGGACCGGCGCGAACGAACGCCGGTGAATCGGCGTCGGCCCCAGGCGGGCCAGCGCTTCGAGGTGCACAGGCGTCGGATAACCCTTGTGGCCGCCGATGCCGTAACCCGGATAGATCAGCTCGAACGCCGCCATTTCACGGTCGCGACTGACCTTGGCCAGAATCGACGCTGCGGCGATTGCCGGCACCTTGCTATCACCCTTGACCACCGCCTCCGCGGGCATGGCCAACCTCGGGCAACGATTACCGTCGATCATCGCCAGCTTCGGAGTAATGCTCAGCCCTTCCACCGCGCGCTGCATGGCGAGCATGGTCGCGTGCAGGATATTCAGTTCGTCGATTTCCTCGACTTCAGCGCGGGCAATGCACCAGCTCAGGGCTTTCTCGCAGATCTCGTCGTAGAGTTTTTCTCGCCGGGCTTCGGTGAGTTTCTTCGAATCGTTGAGACCAAGGATCGGCTGGTTCGGATCCAGAATGACCGCCGCCGTGACCACCGCACCGCACAACGGACCGCGTCCGACTTCATCGACGCCGCACACCAGCTCTTCAGTGGCGGCTACCAGGGTAAAGTCCAGGCCCATCTGCATCTTCAGGTTACTCATTGCGCTTTGCCGATCAGGTTCAGGACTGCATCAGCCGCCTGGTTCGAGGCGTCCCGACGCAACGTCCGATGGATTTCGTCGAAGCCGCGAGTCTGCTCCTCGCCCCCCTCGATGAGCGGCGACAACGTCCGCGCCAGGGCTTCGGGCGTCGCCTCATCCTGCAGCAACTCGGGCACCAGCAAACGCTGGGCCAGCAAGTTGGGCAGGGAGATGTAGGGGCTTTTAACCATGCGTTTGAGAATCCAGAACGTCAGCGGCGCCAGGCGATAGGCGACCACCATCGGCCGCTTGTACAGCAGCGCTTCCAAGGTCGCGGTGCCGGAGGCAATCAATACCGCATCGCAAGCCGCCAAGGCCCGGTGGGACTGGCCGTCAAGCAAGGTCAACGGCAAGTCACGACCGGCCAGCATCTGCTCCAACTGGCTACGGCGCTCGGGGCTGGCACAGGGCATGACAAAGCGCACGCCGGGGCGCATGGCTCGCAGACGTTGCGCAGTATCGAGAAACAGCGCACCCAGGCGCCCGACTTCACCGCCACGACTGCCTGGCATCAATGCCACCAGCGGGCCATCGGACAAACCCAGTTCAGCACGAGCCGCAGCACGATCAGCTTCCAGCGGAATCGCATCGGCCAGGGAGTGACCGACAAACCGCACCGGGACACCCTTCTCTTCGTAGAATTTTGCCTCGAACGGGAACAGCGTCAGCATCAGATCGCAACCTTCGCGAATCTTCAGCACACGCTTCTGCCGCCAGGCCCAGACGGACGGGCTGACATAGTGCACCGTCTTGATCCCCGCCTGTCGCAGCTTGAGTTCGATATTCAGGGTGAAATCAGGTGCGTCGATACCGATAAACACGTCAGGTTTTTCGGCGATGAGGGTCTGGATCAGCTTCTTGCGCCGTGCCAACAACTCACGCAGCCGCCCCAGCACTTCCACCAACCCCATGACCGCCAGGCGCTCCATGGGGAAGTACGAAACCAGGCCCTCGGCCTGCATCAACGGGCCGCCGACACCGATAAATTCAACCGCAGGATGCCGGGCCTTGAGTGCGCGCATCAAACCGGCGCCGAGAATATCGCCGGAGGCCTCGCCAGCCACCAGCGCAATACGCAGATTGCTCATGATTAACGAGTGATGCCACGGGTCGAAGACTGGATCGAGTCACGGAAGATCGCGACTTCGGGGAATTGCACAGAAGGCTCGGCCAACTCGGCCAGGGCCTGGTCAACGGTCAGCCCCTGGCGGTACACCACTTTATAGGCGCGGCGCAGGGCGTGGATCGCGTCTTCGCTGAAACCACGGCGGCGCATGCCTTCAAAGTTCATGCTGCGGGCTTCTGCGGGGTTGCCGAATACCGTGACGAACGCGGGTACATCCTTGCCGATGGCAGTGCCCATGCCGGAAAAGCTATGGGCGCCAATGTGGCAATACTGGTGAACCAGGGTGAAACCGGAGAGGATTGCCCAGTCATCCACGTGCACATGCCCGGCCAACGCGGTGTTGTTGACCAGGATGCAGTGGTTGCCGATCACACTGTCATGGCCGATGTGGGCATAGGCCATGACCAGATTGTGATCGCCCAAGGTGGTTTCGGAGCGATCCTGGACCGTACCGCGGTGAATGGTCACGCCCTCACGGATGACGTTGTGATCGCCGATCACCAGGCGGGTTTCTTCGCCTTTGTACTTGAGATCGGGCGTGTCCTCACCTACCGAGGAAAACTGGTAGATGCGGTTATGTTTGCCGATCCGGGTTGGCCCCTTGAGAATCACATGGGGGCCAATCACTGTACCCTCGCCGATTTCCACACCAGCGCCGACGATCGACCAGGGGCCGACCTCGACGTCGTCGGCCAGAACGGCCGTCGGATCGATGATTGCGCGAGGGTCAATCAAACTCATAGCTTGCGTTCCGCACAGATGATTTCAGCGGAGCAGACTGGCTTGCCATCGACCGAAGCCTGGCACTCGAACTTCCAGATCTGACGCTTGCAGCTGAGGAACTTGGCTTCAAGGATCAGTTGATCACCCGGCAGCACCGGCTGGCGGAAGCGCAGCTTGTCGGAACCAACGAAGTAGTAAAGGGTGCCATCGGCCGGCTTCACGTCCAGCATCTTGAAACCAAGGATGCCGGCAGCTTGAGCCATCGCCTCGATGATCAGCACGCCCGGCATGATTGGATGCGCGGGAAAGTGACCATTGAAGAAAGGCTCGTTGATGCTGACATTCTTGTAGGCACGAATGCGCTTGCCCTCAACATCCAAGTCCACCACCCGGTCCACCAGCAGGAACGGGTAACGGTGAGGCAGGTATTCGCGAATTTCGTTGATGTCCATCATTTCGTGGGGAAGCCTGTAGTAAAGATTGGGAGCGCGCGACTAATGCGTGCTCCTCTAGCAAATCAAGGAGGCAGTCTAGCGGCTGTGCACACTTGATATGGAAATGGTTTCAGCCATCTGATGAAGCATTACCGTCAGGGGTCACGTCCCCAACGCGCTTTTCCAGATGCCGCAGGCGTCGCGCGATGTCATCGAGCTGACGGATACGGGCCGCGCTTTTGCGCCACTCGGCAGCAGGTTGCATGGCAGTACCGGAGGAGTAGGAGCCAGCCTCGGTAATCGAGTGGGTCACCATGGTCATCCCGGTCAGGAAAACGTTGTCACAAATCTCGATATGGCCGACCAACCCGACGCCACCTGCAAGCATGCAGTGCTTGCCAATCTTGGTGCTGCCGGAAATCCCCACACAGGCGGCCATGGCGGTGTGATCACCGACTTGCACGTTGTGGGCGATCTGAATCTGGTTGTCCAGTTTCACACCATTGCCAATGACGGTATCGGCCAAGGCGCCACGGTCGATGGCGGTATTGACGCCAATCTCCACATCGTCGCCAATGGTGACCCCGCCAATCTGGGCAATCTTCTGCCAGACGCCCTTCTCATTGGCGAATCCAAACCCTTCGCCACCCAGTACCGCACCGGACTGAATGACCACTCGCTTGCCGATCCGCACGTCGTGATACAGCGTGACCCTTGGCGCAAGCCAGCCGCCTTCGCCAACCACGCTGCGAGCCCCCACAAAGCAATGCGCACCAACCGTCACCCCGGCGCCAATCGACGCGCCGCTTTCAACCACCGCAAACGGCCCGATACTGGCCGACGGATCGACCACGGCGTCATCGGCAATCACCGCTGAGGGATGAACGCCAGCCACAGCCTTGGGCTTGGGGTCGAACAGATGGGAAATTCGCGCATAGGCCAGATAAGGATCAGGCACCACCAACGCATCACCGGCATAACTCTCGGCATCAGCCGCTTTAAGCAGCACAGCACCCGCCTGGCTATCAGCCAGGTACTTGCGGTACTGCGGATTTGCCAAAAAGCTCAACTGAGCTGGGCCAGCCTCCTGCAAGGTGGCTAGCCCAGTGATTTCTTTCTCCTGGTCGCCACGCAAGGTGGCGCCGAGGAACTCGGCCAATCGGCCGAGCTTAATAATCGCGGTCATGGGTTACTTCAGCTGATTCATGCGCTCGATAACCTGGCGAGTGATGTCGTACTGAGGTTTGACATCAATGACTGCGCCACGCTCGAAGACCAGGTCGAAACCGCCCTTCTTGATCACTTCTTCCACTGCGCTGTCGAGCTTGGGCTTGAGTTGCTTGAGCATTTCGCGGTCGGCAACAGCCTTGGCTTCGTTCAGCTCCTTGGACTGGAACTGGAAGTCACGGGCCTTTTGCTTGAATTCAAGCTCCAGGCGCTCACGCTCGCCCTGCTGCATCTTGTCGCCACCGGCAACCAGACGATCCTGAATGCCCTTGGCACTGCTTTCCAGAGTCTTGAGCTTGGTCAACTGAGGACCGAACTTCTTCTCGGCATCCACTGCGTACTTCTTCGCAGCGTCCGACTCCAGCAGAGCCATCTGATAGTTCAGTACCGCGATCTTCATGTCTGCAAAGACCGGGGTCGCGACCAGAACGGTGGCCAGGAGAACCAATTGAGTCAACTTACGCACGATGCACTCCTACAAAATCCATTGTCATTATCTTGGATCAGACTCTTAGAAAGTCTGACCGAGGGAGAATTGGAACACCTGGGTTTCAGCGTCATCCGGTTTCTTGATCGGCATCGCCAGGGCGAAGCTCAATGGTCCCAGGGCGGTGACCCATGTCACACCGACACCCACGGAACTGGCCAGATTGCTGAGACTGATGTCGTTACATTCCGTTTTAACGTTCGAAGCGGCGATGGTGTTGGAAGTCGAATCGCACTTGGAACTGAACACGTTACCCACATCCCAGAATACCGAGGTACGCAGGGAGCGCTGATCTTTGACGAACGGCAGCGGGAACAGGATCTCGGCACCACCCTGGATCAGAACGTTACCGCCGAATGGCAGTGGATCCTGATCCGGGTCGGCCGCTGTACCGGCGTTACCTGTCACACCTACACCACGACTCGGCGTACTGCGCGGACCCAGGGTGCTGTCCTTGAAGCCGCGAACCGAGTTGAAGCCACCAGCATAGTAGTTCTCGTAGAACGGCAAGCCCTTGGTGTCGCCAAAACCATCGCCATAACCCAGCTCGGTGTGCAGGCGCATGGTGTAGTTTTCGCTCAGAGGCTGGAACAACTGGCCACGGTAGTCGAGCTTGAAGAACGACAGGTCACTGCCAGGCGTGGTGGTTTCCAGAACCAGGCTCTGAGAGTGGCCACGGGTTGCCAGAACACCTTTGTTCAAGGTCGACTCGGACCAGCCGGCCGAAGCCTTGAAGTTCAGGTAGCTGTCGCCCTGCTTGTTCACGAAGTCGAAGATTTCGTCGACGGTGTACAGGCCAGTCTTGATCTTGTCTTGTTGCGCGGTCAGGCCGAAGGTCAGACGCGAGGTCTCGCTGATCGGGTAACCGACGCTGACACCTGCACCCAAGCTGTCTACGGCGTAGCTGGCAACATCGACATCAAGGTCTTTGTAGTCAGTGGTGCGATAGAAAGCGTTGTAACCCAGGCTCACGCCATCAGCGGTCCAGTAGGGGTCGACATAACCGAAGTTATAGCGGCTCTGGTATTCACTGCGGGTCAAACCGATGCTGACCTTGTTACCCGTACCCAGGAAGTTGTTCTGAGTGATGGAACCACCCAGGATCAGGCCCGCACTCTGGGCGAAACCGACGCTGGCGGTGATCGAACCGGACGCTTGCTCTTCAACTGCATAGTTGACGTCGACCTGGTCATCGACACCCGGAACTGCCGGGGTTTCGACGTTGACTTCCTTGAAGAAGCCCAGGCGCTCAAGACGGGTCTTGGATTGATCGATGAGGTAGGTCGAAGCCCAGCCACCTTCCATCTGACGCATTTCACGACGCAGCACTTCGTCTTCGGACTTGGTGTTGCCACGGAAGTTGATGCGGTTGACGTAGGCACGCTTGCCTGGATCCACGACAAAGGTGATGTCGACCGTGTGGTCTTCATCGTGCGGCTGAGGCACGCCGTTGACGTTGGCGAAGGTGTAGCCCTCGTTACCCAGACGGCGTGTGATCAGTTCGGAAGTAGTGGTCATCAGCTTGCGCGAGAACACCTGGCCTTTTTCCACCAGCAACAGGGACTTGACCTGGTCTTCAGGCACTTTCAAGTCGCCACTGAGCTTGACGTCGCGAACGCTGTACTTTTCGCCTTCGTTCACGTTGACCGTGATGTAGACGTGCTTTTTGTCCGGGGTGATGGACACCTGGGTCGAAGCGATATCCATATTGATATAGCCGCGATCCAGATAGTAGGAACGCAGACGCTCCAGGTCACCGGAGAGTTTTTCACGGGCGTACTTGTCGTCGTTCTTGAAGAACGACAACCAGTTGGTGGTCTTGAGTTCGAACAGGCCGATCAGGTCTTCGTCAGGGAATACAGTGTTGCCCACGACGTTGATGTGCTGGATCGCAGCAACCGTGCCTTCGTTGATGTTGACCTTGAGGCCGACGCGGTTACGCGGCTGCGGCACCACTTCGGTGTCGACGGTGGCCGAGTAGCGACCCTGAGCGACGTACTGGCGCTGCAGCTCGTTACGTACGCCTTCGAGGGTCGCACGCTGGAAGATTTCACCTTCGGCCAGACCGGACTGCTTCAGGCCTTTCATCAGGTCTTCAGTCGAAATCGCCTTGTTGCCTTCGATCTCGATACTGGCAACAGACGGACGTTCGACTACCGTAATGACCAGGACGTTGCCATCGCGGCCCAGCTGGATGTCTTGAAAGAAACCGGTTTTGAACAGCGCACGAGTGGATTCCACCAGGCGACGATCATCCGCCTGCTCGCCGACGTTCAACGGCAAGGCACCAAAGACGCTACCCGCGGAGACCCGCTGGAGGCCGTTGACGCGGATATCGGAGATAGTGAAGGACTCGGCGTGAACTTCGGCGATCATCAATACGGTGAGAACCGCAGTTAGCAGCAGACGTTTCATGAAGTCCTTTCTTATTCCAACTGGCAATAAACAAACTGCCGCAAAATGCGGCAGATTCGCAATTCAGCGAAGCGTTACAGTCGACCCAAATCGTTGACCAGGGCAAGTAACATCACCCCGACCACCAAGCTGATACCGATCTGTATCCCCCAACCCTGCACCCGATCCGACAAGGGGCGACCACGCACCCACTCGATCAGATAGAACAACAAATGCCCCCCATCCAGTACAGGAATGGGCAGCAAATTCAGAACCCCCAGGCTAATACTCAGATAAGCAAGGAAATTCAGGAAATCAGCGACACCCGACTGGGCAGAAGCGCCCGCCACTTTAGCAATGGTTATCGGTCCACTCAAGTTTTTTACCGAGAGCTCGCCGAACAACATTTTCTTCAGTGAATCGAGGGTCAATACACTCATGGTCCAGGTGCGTCGGGCACCTTCGCCAATAGCCGCCAACGGACCGTAGCTGACCTCGCGAATCATCTCCGGCGGCCAATCGACCGCTTTCACTCCAGCTCCCAGATAACCGGTAGCCGCCTTGGCTTCGCCACGGCTTGCCAAGGTCACAGGGACGTCGATTTGAGCACCATCACGCTCGACTTGCAGCACAATTTTGGTATCAGGACGTACACGCACCCAATCGACGACCTGCTGCCAATCGCCCAGCGCCTGACCATCCAGCGCCAGCAGGCGATCGCCGGTCTTCAACCCGGCCGCCAGGGCCGGCCCTTTCGGATCGAGTTCAGCCAAAACCGGAGGCAACGCAGGTCGCCAAGGTCGAATCCCCAGGGAGTGGATCGGGTCCGGCTCATCTGCACCCTTGAGCCACTTGTCCAGCACCAGCTGGCGCGGCGAGTCGACCGTCGCACCCTGCTCGCGCACCGAAAACAGCAACGAGCCACTCTCGCCCAGACGTCGCACCAACTGCAGGTTGACCGCAGCCCAACCCGATGTCGGCTCGCCGTCGATGGCGACGATTTCCTCGCCGACATGCAAGCCGGCCTTGGCAGCAATACTGCCCGCCTCCACCGCGCCGATGACCGGTCGTACCTGCTGGCTGCCGAGCATCGCCAACACCCAGAAGAACACCAGGGCCAGCAGGAAGTTGGCAATCGGGCCCGCCGCAACAATAGCGATACGCTGGCGCACAGACTTGCGATTGAAAGACTGATCGAGCTGGTCGGCAGGCACCTCGCCTTCGCGCTCATCAAGCATCTTCACGTAGCCGCCCAGCGGGATCGCGGCGATGACAAACTCAGTGCCACGGCGGTCATGCCAGCGCAGCAGCGGCATACCAAAGCCCACGGAGAAACGCAAAACCTTGACGCCACAGCGGCGCGCCACCCAGAAGTGGCCGAATTCATGGAAGGTAACCAGCACGCCCAACGCAACCAGGGTGCCGACAATCATATAGAGCGCGCTCATCTACTTTCTCCGCAATCCTATCCGGTGCCGACCGCTTGGCCAGTCACAACGCCTATCGCCCGTTGCGACTCAACCATTGCTCAGCCAAGGCACGGGCTTTGGCGTCCGCCGCGAATACAGCGTCCAGTTCGTCGACCGCAACCACCGGCTCGAGGCTTAAAACTTCTGCGATGATACTCGCGATCTCAGGGTAACGGATGCGCCGTTCGAGAAACGCGGAAACTGCCACTTCATTGGCCGCATTCAGCATGGCCGGAGCACTATTGCCTGCCTCCGCCGCCTGACGCGCCAAGCGCAAGCAGGGGAATCGCTGTTCATCCGGAGCCTGGAAATCCAGGCGCGCAATGGCAAACAGATCCAGGGGCGCAACACCGGAGTCGATGCGCTCAGGCCAGGCCAGGGCATTGGCGATAGGCGTGCGCATATCGGGATTGCCCAACTGCGCCAGCACCGAACCGTCCACATAGTCGACCAGGGAGTGAATCACGCTCTGAGGATGGATCACCACTTCGACCTGGGAAGGCTTGGCGTCGAACAGCCAGCACGCCTCGATCAGCTCCAGGCCTTTATTCATCATGCTCGCGGAGTCGACCGATATCTTGCGCCCCATCGACCAGTTGGGATGGGCGCAGGCCTGTTCCGGAGAAACATCCCGCAACTCATTCAACGGCGTCTGCCTGAATGGGCCACCGGAAGCAGTCAGCAGGATCCGTCGTACACCAACACTGCTCAAGCCGCGGGAAAAGTCCGTCGGCATGCACTGAAAAATCGCATTGTGCTCACTGTCGATCGGCAGCAGTACCGAGCCACTTTTACGCACAGCCTGCATGAACAAGGCGCCGGACATCACCAGCGCCTCTTTATTGGCCAGGAGAATCTTCTTCCCTGCCCCGACCGCCGCCAGGGTCGGGCGCAAACCCGCCGCACCGACAATGGCCGCCATGACCGCATCGACCTCGGGGTCGGCAGCCACCTGACACAAACCTTCTTCACCCACCAGGACCCGGGTCTGCAGCCCGGCAGCGCGCAGGTCATCCTGCAGGCTGCCGGCTGCTGCGGCCTCAGGCACCACGGCAAAGCGCGGCGCATGGCGCACGCACAGCGCCAACAACTCCGCCATGCGACTGAAGCCGCTCAAGGCAAACACCTGGTAACGCTGCGGATGCCGGGCAATCACATCCAGGGTACTGAGGCCGATAGAACCTGTGGCGCCGAGAACCGTAATCTGCTGAGGACGACTCACAATCCAGCCATCCACAACAGCACCGCAAACACCGGAATAGCAGCCGTCAGGCTGTCGATGCGATCCAACACACCGCCGTGACCGGGCAACAGGTTACTGCTGTCCTTGATCCCGGACTGACGCTTGAACATGCTCTCGGTCAGGTCGCCGACCACCGAGATAAACACCACCAGCGCTGCACCCAGCAGGCCCAGCAGTATCTGAGCGACAGACCAATCGCGAACCAGGCCCACCACCGCGGTGATCACCAGGCTCAGTGCCAGGCCGCCATACACGCCTTCCCAGCTCTTGCCCGGACTGACCTGCGGCGCCAGCTTGCGCTTGCCGAACGCCTTGCCGGAAAAGTAGGCGCCGATATCAGCCCCCCAGACCAGAACCATCACCGCCATGATCAACCAGTTGCCCAACGGCAGCTGCTTGATGAACACCAGGCCTTGCCAGGCCGGCAACAGGATCAACAGGCCGATCACCAGCTTGGCGGCAGCGCCCGCCCAATGTTCGCTGGTGCGCGGATAGGTCAGCACCAGGAAGGTCGCTGCCGCCCACCAGAGCACCGCAGCACCCAGCACCCAGGGCGCGATGCCGGGCACCAGGTACATGAGAAACAGCAGCACCGCGACCACCGCGGCATATACCACGCGTGCCGCCTGGCCATCGAACCCGGCCAGACGCGCCCATTCCCACGCCCCAAGCGTCACTACCAGCCCGATAAACAGGGCGAAACCGGCCCCCTGGAGCAGGAAGAACCCGCACAAGGCGATCGGCAGCAGGATCAGCGCAGTAATGATTCGTTGTTTAAGCATTAAACCCGGGCTCCAGCCTCGACCTGCTCGCTCGTTTTACCGAAGCGCCGCTGGCGAGAAGCGTAATCGGCCAGCGCAGTACGCATGGCATCGTGTTTGAAGTCCGGCCAGAACAGGTCGGAGAAGTACAGCTCGGCGTAAGCCAGCTGCCACAGCAGGAAGTTACTGATGCGGTGTTCACCGCCGGTACGGATGCACAGGTCGGGCAACGGCAGGTCGCCGGTCGCCAGGCAGGTCTGCAACAACTCCGGAGTGATGTCCTCCGGCCGCAGATGACCGGCCTGCACTTCGCGCGCAAGGCGCTGGGCGGCCTGGGCAATGTCCCACTGACCGCCGTAATTGGCGGCGATCTGCAGGATGAAGCGATTGCTGCCCGCCGTGATGGCCTCAGCCTCGCGCATCGCCGCCTGCAGTTCCGGGTGGAAGCGCGAACGGTCACCGATGATCCGCAGGCTGATGTTGTTCTCATTGAGACGCTTGGCCTCGCGACGCAGCGCCTTGAAGAACAGATCCATCAAGGCACTGACCTCGTCCGCCGGACGCTGCCAGTTCTCGCTGGAAAAGGCGAACAGGGTGAGCACTTCGACCTTGGCCTCGGCGCACACCTCTATCACTGCACGAACAGCGTCGACACCCGCTTTATGCCCGGCGACACCGGGCATAAAGCGTTTTTTAGCCCAGCGATTATTACCGTCCATGATGATCGCGACATGTCGCGGCACCGAAAACGATACGGACTGCTTGGTCTTTTCCATGAAAACGTCTGACCCTTATACGGCCATCAAATCCGCTTCTTTCTGCTTGGTGGCGGTTTCGATATCAGCCACCGCCTTGTCGGTCAGCTTCTGCACGTCATCAGCGGCACGACGCTCTTCGTCTTCGCTGATTTCCTTTTCCTTGACCAGGTCTTTCAACTGGCTCAGCGCATCGCGACGGATATTGCGCACGGCAATCCGCGCGTCTTCCGCTGCGTCACGCGCCTGCTTGGCGAAAACCTTACGGGTTTCTTCGGTCAGGGCAGGCATGGAAATCAACAGCAATTCGCCCAGGTTGGTCGGATTGAGGTTCAGGCCGGCGCTCTGGATCGCCTTGTCGACAGCCGCCAGCATGTTGCGCTCGAAAGCCACGACTTGCAGGGTGCGGGAGTCTTTTACAGTGACGTTGGCCACTTGGCTCAGCGGGGTGTCCGAACCGTAGTAAGGCACCATCACGCTACCCAGGATGCTCGGGTGCGCCTTGCCGGTACGGATCTGACCAAATGCATGGGCCAGGGACTCCAGGGATTTTTTCATGCGCTCTTGAGCGTCTTTCTTGATCTCGTTGATCATTGTTGGCCTTCCTCGATCAGGGTTCCTTCGGCGCCACCATGCACAATATTGAGCAGGGCGCCGGGCTTGTTCATGTTAAATACACGCAACGGCATTTTGTGGTCGCGGCACAGGCAGATGGCTGTCAGGTCCATGACACCCAGCTTGCGATCCAGCACTTCATCGTAAGTCAGATGATCGAACTTCTCGGCATGCGGGTCTTTGAACGGATCTGCAGTGTAAACACCATCGACCTTGGTTGCCTTGAGCACTACGTCGGCATCGATCTCGATCGCGCGCAGGCACGCAGCGGAGTCGGTGGTAAAGAACGGGTTGCCGGTACCGGCAGCGAAAATCACCACTTCCTTGGAGTTCAGGTGGCGCATGGCTTTGCGGCGATCATAGTGATCGGTCACACCCACCATGGAAATAGCCGACATGACGATGGCCGAGATATTCGCACGTTCCAGCGCATCACGCATGGCCAGGGCGTTCATCACAGTGGCCAGCATGCCCATGTGGTCGCCCGTGACACGATCCATGCCCGCTGCACTCAGCGCTGCGCCACGGAACAGGTTGCCGCCGCCAATCACCAGACCGACCTGAACGCCGATGCCGACCAGTTGGCCAACCTCCAGCGCCATGCGATCCAGGACTTTGGGGTCGATCCCGAACTCTTCCGAGCCCATCAGGGCCTCGCCGCTAAGCTTGAGTAGAATGCGTTTATAGCGAGCTTGATAACCACTGCCCTGCTGAGCCATTGCGAATCTCTCCTGCGGCGTATTTTAAAAATTCTCTGCAAGCTGTTTGCAGCCTGCGCTTACTCTAGCTTGACGCTGTCACAGCGCCATCAGAACACGGCTTTGTAAGCCAGTTCCGGAGGCAGCCAACTAAAATTGGCCTCCCCATTTGAAAAGAGGCTGCGCGCGTGAGCGGGCAGCCTCTTCAGGGCGACAGTTGAAAACTGTCTTATTGCTTGCTGGCAGCCAGCTGGGCAGCAACTTCTTCAGCGAAGTTGTCGACCGGCTTCTCGATGCCTTCGCCTACCTGGAAGCGAGTGAAGGAAACGATTTCAGCGCCGCCTTGCTTGGCCAGAGTACCGATGGTCACTTCTGGATTCTTGACGAAAGGCTGCTCAACCAGGCTGGCTTCAGCCAGGAACTTGCTGATACGGCCAGCAATCATCTTCTCGACGATTTCAGCAGGCTTGCCCTTCATCTTGTCTTCGTTGAGGCTCAGGAACACGGCTTTTTCGCGTTCGATGGCTTCAGCGGAAACTTGCGAAGGCAGCAGGAACTCAGGGTTGCTGGCTGCTACGTGCATGGCGATGTCTTTAGCCAGTTCAACGTTGCCGCCTTTGAGGGCAACCACAACGCCGATCTTGTTGCCGTGCAGGTACGAACCCAGCACGTCAGCTTCAACGCGAGCCAGACGACGGATGTTGACGTTCTCGCCTACTTTGCCAACCAGCGCTTCACGAGCCGGCTCTTGAGCAGCGATCAACGGAGCAACGTCGGTCAGCTTGTCAGCGAACGCTTTTTCAACGCTGGCAGCAACGAAGTTTTTGAAGTCTTCTTGCAGAGCCAGGAAGTCGGTTTGCGAGTTGACTTCGATGATCACGGCAGCTTTGCCGTCTTCTTTGATGGCGATCGCGCCTTCAGCAGCTACGTTGCCTGCTTTCTTGGCTGCTTTGATCGCGCCCGAAGCACGCATGTCATCAATGGCTTTCTCGATGTCGCCGCCAGCCTTGGTCAAGGCCTTTTTGCAGTCCATCATGCCTTCGCCAGTACGCTCACGCAGTTCTTTAACCAACGCTGCAGTAATCTCTGCCATTTTCAAATTCCTCTTGGATAGGTTTTCAACCATTCCACCCGACCGAACGGGCGATCAAATCTTGAGCTCTGCCTCGAATACACTTGATAGCCGCATCGCGTTACAAAACAGCAAATACGCACACAACAAATGATTTCCGAGTTGGCAAAAAGGGGGCCAAGCCCCCTTTTTGCTTACTGAGTCAACGCCAAGGCGTCAATTACTCAGCTGCAGCTACCGGAGCTTCTTCGACGAACTGCTCGGTGCCGCCAGCAACGTGGTTGCGACCCTTGATAACAGCGTCAGCCATCGCACCCATGTACAGCTGGATAGCGCGGATTGCGTCATCGTTGCCTGGGATGATGTAGTCAACGCCTTCCGGGCTGCTGTTGGTATCGACTACGCCGATGACCGGGATGCCCAGCTTGTTGGCTTCGGTGATCGCGATGCGCTCGTGATCAACGTCGATAACGAACAGTGCGTCTGGCAGACCGCCCATGTCCTTGATACCACCCAGGCTACGATCCAGCTTTTCCAGATCGCGAGTGCGCATCAGCGCCTCTTTCTTGGTCAGCTTGGCGAAGGTGCCGTCTTCGGCTTGCACTTCAAGGTCACGCAGACGCTTGATGGAAGCACGGATGGTTTTGAAGTTGGTCAGCATGCCGCCCAACCAGCGGTGATCGACGTACGGCGAACCGCAACGTGCTGCTTCTTCAGCAACGATCTTGCCAGCGGAACGCTTGGTGCCGACGAACAGAATCTTGTTTTTGCCCTGGGCCAGGCGCTCTACGAAAGTCAGAGCTTCGTTGAACATTGGCAGGGTTTTTTCAAGGTTGATGATGTGAATCTTGTTACGCGCGCCGAAAATGTACTTACCCATTTTCGGGTTCCAGTAACGGGTTTGGTGACCGAAGTGCACACCGGCCTTCAGCATATCGCGCATGTTGACTTGGGACATGATAGTTCCTTAATAAGTCGGGTTTGGCCTCCACGTATCCCAATGACCAACCAGCAGCATGAAAGCTTCCGGCACCCAGGTCATCGTGTCGACACGTGTGTGGATTTAAGCTTTTCAGGGTATCCCCGGAAAGCGGCGCATTTTATACCACAGGAAGGGTAAAAACGGAACCAGGATTGTGCATTGCGCTGTGGGGCTTTTTTACCAGGCCCTTGGAATCGGGCCAGAATGCTCCATTCTATAGAGAGAAGCGGCGTCAGAGGGTCAGATTTGCCTTGGCCGTCTGTTAGAATCGCACCTTTGCGGCTTTTGAAAACGTCGCGAGCCCACCCAGGCTTTGCCTTCAATGCTGCCGTTTTCAAGCCATTCCGTGTTTATAGCGCCACCGAGCGTCGAGAGAGCCTGTATGACCGTCACCCTCAAAACCCCCGAGGACATCGCCAAAATGCGTGTCGCTGGCAAACTGGCCGCCGACGTGCTGGAAATGATTGCCGAGCATGTCAAACCCGGTATCACCACCGAAGAGCTGGACCGCATCTGCCACGACTACATCGTCAACGTGCAGCAGGCAATTCCTGCGCCGCTGAACTACAAGGGCTTTCCCAAGTCGATCTGCACCTCGATCAATCACGTGGTCTGCCACGGCATCCCGAACGAGAAGCCGCTCAAAGACGGCGACACCCTGAACATCGACGTCACCGTGATCAAGGATGGCTACCACGGCGACACCAGCCGCATGTTCCACGTCGGCAAAGTGCCGGTCTGGGCCGAACGCCTGTCGCAGATCACCCAGGAATGCATGTACAAGGCCATCGAGCTGGTCAAGCCAGGCTGCCGCCTGGGCGATATCGGCGAAGTGATCCAGAAACACGCGGAAAAGAACGGCTTCTCGGTGGTTCGCGAATTCTGCGGCCACGGCATTGGCAAGGTATTCCACGAAGAGCCGCAGATCCTGCACTACGGCCGCGCGGGCACCGGCATGGAACTCAAGGCCGGCATGACCTTCACCATCGAGCCGATGATCAACCAGGGCAAAGCCGACACCAAGGTCCTGGGCGACGGCTGGACCGCCATCACCAAGGACCGCAAGCTGTCCGCGCAGTGGGAACACACCCTGCTGGTGACCGAGACCGGCTACGAGATCTTCACCTTGCGCAGCGACGACACCATTCCCCGCGTTTCGGCCTGATTCCCTACGCCGGGTTGTTGCCCTTATAGAAAGAAAGGAAAGCCAATCGATGCCGCAGGTGGATCCCGAGTTGTTCGACCGCGGCCAGTTCCAGGCTGAACTGGCCCTGAAGGCAAGCCCCATCGCGGCCTTCAAGAAAGCCATCCGTCAGGCACGGGAAGTGCTCGACACACGCTTTCGCAACGGACGGGATATCCGCCGGCTCATCGAGGACCGCGCCTGGTTCGTCGATAACATCCTGCAAAAGGCCTGGGACCAGTTCAGTTGGAGCGAAGACGCCGACATCGCCCTGGTGGCGGTCGGCGGCTACGGCCGGGGTGAGTTGCACCCCTACTCCGACATCGACCTGCTGATTCTGCTCGACAGCGCCGATCATGAGATTTTCCGCGACTCCATCGAGCGTTTCCTGACCCTGCTCTGGGACATCGGCCTGGAAGTCGGGCAAAGCGTACGTTCGGTGGACGAATGCGCCCAGGAGGCGCGGGCCGACCTCACGGTGATCACCAACCTGATGGAAAGCCGCACCATCGCCGGCCCCGAACACCTGCGCCAGCGCATGCTGGAAGTCACCAGCACCGAACACATGTGGCCGAGCAAGGATTTCTTCCTGGCCAAGCGTGCCGAGCAAAAGGCCCGGCATCACAAGTACAACGACACCGAATACAACCTGGAACCCAACGTCAAAGGCTCCCCCGGCGGCCTGCGCGATATCCAGACCATTCTCTGGGTCGCCCGCCGCCAGTACGGCACGCTGAACCTGCGGGCCCTGGCGGGTGAAGGGTTCCTGGTGGAGAGCGAAAACGCGCTGCTGGCGTCGTCCCAGGAATTCCTGTGGAAGGTGCGCTACGCCCTGCACATGCTGGCTGGACGCTCGGAAGACCGCTTGCTGTTCGATCACCAGCGCTCGATTGCCAAGCTGCTGGGGTTCGAAGGCGATGACGCCAAGCAAGCCATCGAAAGCTTCATGCAGCAGTACTACCGGGTGGTGATGAGCATCGCCCAGCTCAGTGACCTGATCATCCAGCACTTCGAGGAGGTGATCCTCGCCCCCGAAGACGAAGCACCGCCGCAGCCGATCAACTCGCGTTTCCAGCTGCACGACGGGTACATCGAGGCGATCAACGACAACGTGTTCCGCCGCACGCCGTTCGCCATGCTGGAAATCTTCGTGCTGATGGCCCAGCACCCGGAAATCAAGGGCGTACGGGCCGACACCATTCGCCTTTTGCGCGAACATCGGCACCTGATCGACGACGAGTTCCGCAACGACATCCGCAACACCAGCCTGTTTATCGAACTATTCAAATGCGAATTCGGCATCCATCGCAACCTGCGGCGGATGAACCGCTACGGCATTCTCGGGCGCTACCTGCCGGAGTTCGGCTTTATCGTCGGGCAGATGCAGCACGACCTGTTCCACATTTATACCGTCGATGCCCACACCCTGAATCTGATCAAGCACCTGCGCAAACTGCAGTACACCCAGGTCTCGGAAAAATTTCCGCTGGCCAGCAAGCTCATGGGCAAGCTGCCCAAGCCCGAGCTGATCTACCTCGCCGGCCTGTACCACGACATCGGCAAGGGCCGGCATGGCGATCACTCGGAAATCGGCGCAGTGGATGCCGAAGCCTTTTGCCAACGTCACCAGTTGCCGGTGTGGGACAGCCGCCTGATCGTGTGGCTGGTGCAGAACCACTTGGTGATGTCGACCACCGCCCAGCGCAAGGATTTGTCCGACCCGCAAGTGATCCACGACTTTGCCCAGACCGTGGTCGACCAGACGCACCTCGACTACCTGTACGTCTTGACCGTCGCCGACATCAACGCCACCAACCCGACCCTGTGGAACTCGTGGCGTGCCAGCCTGTTGCGCCAGCTGTACACCGAGACCAAGCGCGCCCTGCGCCGCGGCCTGGAAAACCCGGTGGATCGCGAAGAGCAGATCCGCCAGACCCAGAGCGCCGCCCTGGACATCCTGGTGCGCAGCGGCACCGATCCGGACGACGTCGAGCAGCTTTGGTCGCAACTGGGGGATGACTACTTCCTGCGCCACACCGCTGGCGACGTGGCCTGGCACAGCGATGCCATCCTGCAGCAACCCGCCGACGGCGGCCCGCTGGTGCTGATCAAGGAAACCACCCAGCGCGAATTCGAGGGTGGCACCCAGATTTTCATCTACGCCCCCGACCAACACGACTTCTTCGCCGTGACCGTGGCCGCGATGGATCAGCTCAACCTGAACATTCACGACGCCCGAATCATCACCTCCAGCAGCCAGTTCACCCTCGACACCTACATCGTGCTCGACAACGACGGCGGCTCGATCGGCGATAACCCGCAACGCATCAAACAGATCCGCGACGGCCTGACCGACGCCCTACGCAACCCGGATGACTACCCGACCATCATCCAGCGCCGGGTTCCGCGCCAGCTCAAGCACTTTGCCTTTGCGCCCCAGGTGACCATTCACAACGACGCCCAGCGTCCGGTGACCGTGCTCGAACTGAGCGCCCCCGACCGCCCCGGCCTGCTGGCACGGATCGGCAAGATTTTCCTCGAGTTCGATCTGTCGCTGCAAAACGCCAAGATCGCCACCCTGGGCGAGCGCGTGGAAGACGTTTTCTTCATTACCGACGCGCACAACCAGCAATTGTCCGACCCGCAACTGTGCAGCCGCCTGCAGGACGCCATCGTCGAGCAGTTGAGTGTCAGCCAGGAACCGAATATTGAATTGTCGCGCCTGAGCATCTAACCGCGCGCCACGACCCGCCGCATTGAGTGAGATACCGCACCGATGAACAACGCTCTAAACCAGTTGCAGCCCTACCCGTTCGAGAAACTGCGCGCCCTGCTCGGCAGCGTGACACCCAATGCCGACAAGCGGCCGATCGCGCTGTCCATCGGCGAGCCGAAGCACCGCTCGCCAAGCTTTGTCGCCGAAGCCCTGGCCAACAACCTGGACCAGATGGCGGTCTACCCGACCACCCTCGGCATCCCCGCCCTGCGTGAAGCCATCGCCGGCTGGTGCGAGCGACGCTTTGGCGTGCCCGGCGGCTGGCTGAATCCAGCGCGCAACGTGCTGCCGGTCAACGGCACCCGCGAAGCGCTGTTCGCCTTCACCCAGACCGTGGTCAACCGTGGCGACGATGCGCTGGTGGTCAGCCCGAACCCGTTCTATCAGATTTATGAAGGCGCAGCCTTTCTCGCCGGCGCCAAGCCCCATTACCTGCCGTGCCTCGACGAAAATGGCTTCAACCCGGATTTCGACGCGGTTTCGGCCGACATCTGGCAGCGCTGCCAGATCCTGTTCCTGTGCTCGCCGGGCAACCCGACCGGGGCCCTGATCCCGCTGGACACCCTGAAGAAACTGATCGCCCTGGCCGATGAGCACGACTTCGTGATCGCCGCCGACGAGTGCTACAGCGAGCTCTACTTCGACGAACAGACCCCGCCGCCGGGCCTGCTCAGCGCCTGCGTCGAACTGGGCCGCAAGGACTTCAAGCGGTGTGTGGTGTTCCACAGCCTGTCCAAACGCTCCAACCTGCCGGGCCTGCGCTCCGGTTTCGTCGCCGGCGATGCCGAGATCCTCAAGGGCTTTTTGCTGTATCGCACCTACCACGGTTGCGCCATGCCGGTTCAAACCCAACTGGCCAGCGTCGCGGCCTGGAACGATGAAGTGCATGTGCGGGCCAACCGCGCGCTGTATCGCGAGAAGTTCGATGCCGTGCTGGAAATCCTCGCGCCGGTGCTCGACGTGCAGCGCCCCGACGGCAGCTTCTACCTGTGGCCGAGCGTGGCCGGTGACGACGCAGCCTTCTGCCGCGACCTGTTCGCCGAAGAACACGTGACCGTGGTTCCGGGCTCGTACCTGTCGCGAGAAGTGGACGGCACCAACCCGGGCGCCGGGCGCGTGCGCATGGCCCTGGTGGCGCCATTGGCCGAATGCGTGGAAGCCGCCGAGCGGATTCGCGACTTCGTGCTGCGTCGCCGCGGCTGACACCTCGCCCGACTGGCACCTGCACTTATCCCCCGCAGGCGCCAGTTGGCATCAGCCGATCACTTGACTGGACCCAGATTCGCTTCGCTCAAATCCAGTTCGCCCAGCACTTCGCGCAATACATCGTCGCCAATCTGGTGATGCCGGCTGAGCCGGTACAGTTCCAGGCGTTGCGCGCGCAGGGCTTTCAGACGCAGGCGCCGCTCCAGTTGGTCCATCTGGAAGGCCAGGGCCTGAGCCTCGGCGGAATCGTTGAAGACCTCCAGTTGATGGCGGTATTCCGACATCAGGCGCGCCTTGAGTTCGGTGGCCAGGGCGGCCTGGGCCGCGTCCGGCTCATCGCTGGTTTCCACCAATTCCTCGGCCTCCAGGGCATGAATCGCCGCCTCGGCCGTCTTGCGCCAGGCATCACGCACCTCGCCACGCCGCTTGTCATCCGGGCTCTGCTGGATACCGCGCAACAGCAATGGCAGGGCGATGCAGGCCGCCACCAATGACAACAGAATCACGCCGGCGGCAATGAAGATCAGCAGATCGCGCTCGGGGAACGCCTCCTCGGCCCCCAGCATCAGGGGCACCGACATCACGCCCGCCAGGGTCACCGCACCGCGCACCCCACCCACCGTCAACAGCCAGCAGGAACGGGCGGTCGGCACCAGGGTCAATTCACCCTTGCCGCGCCAACGGCGCAGCCAGCCCGACAGGCGCCAGATGCTTTGCACCCAGACAAAACGCAGCACCAGCAACACCAGGAAGATCGCCAGCACGTCCAGGCAACGGTAGAACAAGGTCGGCCAGAGCGAGGTTTCGTGGCTGGCCACGGCCTTGATGATGTCCGGCAACTGCAAGCCCAGCAGCAGGAAGATCAAGCCGTTGAAGGCGAACTCGAGCAATGACCAGACGCTGCGGTTGAGCAGCCGGGTACTGGTCTGACGCGGCAGCAGGTCGAGCCAGCTCTGCATCATCCCCGCCGCCACCGCCGACAGGATCCCCGATGCGCCCAGGCGCTCGGCCAATACATAAGCGGCGAATGGCAGCAGCAACATGAACACCACGTGGGTGGCCGGATCATCCCAGCCCCGGGCGATCATCCACGCCCGCAGGCGCCCGACCAGCCAGCTCAGGGCCACGCCTATGGCCAGGCCGCCGAGCGCCACCAGGACAAAGGTCAGGCTGGCATTGGTCAGGGAAAACACCCCGGTGACCGCCGCCGCCAAGGCGAACTTGAACGTCACCAGGCCCGAGGCATCGTTCATCAGCGCCTCGCCCTGCAGCATGTGCATCAAGGGCCGAGGCAAGCGGTTCTGGGCGATCGCCGAGACCGCCACGGCGTCGGTTGGCGAGAGCACCGCCGCCAGTGCGAAAGCGACCGGCAACGGAATGGTCGGCAGCAGCCAGTGAATAAAGTAGCCAGCGCCGACCACGGTAAACAGCACCAGGCCCACCGCCAGGGTCAGGATAGGCCCGCGCAACTGCCAGAACTCGCGCTTGGGCATGCGCCAGCCATCGGAGAACAGCAGCGGCGGCAGGAACAGAAAGAGGAATAGCTCCGGGTCCAGCGCCACATGCAGTCCAAGGGTCGGCCAGGCCAGCAAGGCACCGGCGGCAATCTGTACCAGGGGCAGCGGCACCGGAATCATCCGCCCGACCAGTCGTGAAACACTCACCAACATCAGCAGAATGAGTACGGTGTAGGCGGTTTGCATAAAGCGAAAATTCTCCATCTAAACCAGGCAAAAGCGCATGCAGCTACGGCAACAGTCACCCGTAGAAGTGCCATATTAGCCGCTTAGACTGATCCCGACCGCTGCACAAAGGTCGCAATCACCCCATTCGCGCAATACATTGCGACAAAGCCGGCCGCTGGGCGACGCCGAAGTCGCGCGGCCATGGCATAATCCGTGACCTTTAATTTTCGGCACCTGCAAAGGGGGCAATTCCTTGACCGTTTCAAGCAAAACGTTGCACCTTTTCGGCATCAAAGCCTGCGACACCATGAAAAAGGCGCGCACCTGGCTCGATGAACACGCTGTCAGCTATGACTTTCACGATTACAAAACCGCCGGCATCGACCGCGAACACTTGACCCAGTGGTGCAATGAGCACGGCTGGCAGGTGGTGTTGAACCGTGCAGGCACGACCTTTCGCAAACTCGAAGACGAACGCAAAGCCGATCTCGACCAGGCGAAAGCTATCGAACTGATGCTCGCACAACCCTCGATGATCAAGCGCCCGGTGCTCGATCTCGGTGACCGAACCCTGATTGGCTTCAAGCCAGATATTTATTCGGCGGCCCTCAAGTAGGCCTGCCCATTCATTTTTTGTAGAGGTAACAACATGTCCAATTCCCTGTTCAGCCTGGGCTTCGGCGTCGGCACTCAGAACCGCCAAGGTGCCTGGCTGGAAGTGTTCTACGCGCAGCCACTGCTCAACCCATCTGCCGAAATCATCGCGGCCATCGCCCCGGTACTGGGTTACACCGAAGGCAACCAGGCCATCACCTTCACCGTGGCCCAGGCCTCGCAACTGGCCGACGCACTGAAAAATGTCGATGCCGCCCAGGCTGCCCTGCTGACCCGCCTGGCCGAAAGCCACAAGCCGCTGGTCGCCACCCTGCTGGCCGAAGACGCCGCGCTGACCTCCACTCCCGAGGCCTACCTCAAGCTGCACCTGCTGTCCCATCGCCTGGTCAAGCCCCACGGCCTGAGCCTGGCGGGCGTGTTCCCGCAGCTGCCGAACGTGGCCTGGACCAGCCAGGGCGCGATCGACATCAGCGAGCTGGCCGAGCGTCAACTGGAAGCCCGCCTGCGTGGCGACCTGCTGGAAGTGTTCTCGGTGGACAAGTTCCCGAAAATGACCGACTACGTGGTGCCGGCAGGCGTGCGTATCGCTGACAGCGCGCGTATCCGCCTGGGCGCCTACGTGGGCGAAGGCACCACCGTGATGCACGAAGGTTTCGTCAACTTCAACGCCGGCACCGAAGGCCCGGGCATGATCGAAGGCCGTGTTTCGGCTGGCGTATTCGTCGGCAAGGGCTCGGACCTGGGCGGCGGTTGCTCGACCATGGGCACCCTGTCGGGCGGCGGCAACATCGTGATCAAGGTCGGCGAAGGCTGCCTGATCGGCGCCAACGCCGGTATCGGTATCCCGTTGGGCGACCGCAACACCGTGGAATCGGGCCTGTACATCACCGCCGGGACCAAGGTTGCGCTGCTCGATGAAAACAACGCACTGGTCAAGGTGCTCAAGGCTCGCGAGCTGGCTGGCCAGCCGGACCTGTTGTTCCGTCGCAATTCGCAGACCGGCGCCGTGGAGTGCAAAACCCACAAGTCGGCCATCGAACTGAACGAAGCGCTGCACGCTCACAACTAGGATCTGTACCAAAACTCGCCGAGCAAAGATCAGGCGCGCCTGTTTTTAACGCCGCATGATCGAAGCGCAGGCAGTTGTCGTACAGAGACTAAGCAGCAACTCGCACCAGCAGCGTCCGGGCGCGTATCATCAGCGCCCGGCCTGCTTATACGAGTCCCGACCACCATGCTTGTGCCCTCCCCCTGGCGCGCCGACTTTCCGGCCATCGCCGCCCTGCAACGGCAAGACCAGACCTACCTGGACAACGCCGCCACCACGCAAAAGCCCCAAGCCCTGATTGACGCCCTGACCCATTACTACGCCAATGGCGCAGCCAATGTGCATCGCGCGCAGCACCTGCCCGGCGCCCATGCGACCCAGGCGTTCGAGGACAGCCGCAGCAAAGTGGCGCAATGGCTCAATGCCGGTGACAGCGGGCAGATCGTCTTCACCCACGGCGCGACCTCTGCGTTGAACCTCCTGGCCTACGGCCTGGAACACCAATTCAACCCGGGCGACGAGCTGGTCATCAGCGCCCTGGAGCACCACGCGAACCTGCTGCCGTGGCAGCAACTGGCGCAACGCCGCGGCCTGGAGCTGGTGGTCTTGCCCCTGGACACTGCCGGCCTGATCGATCTCGAGGCCGCCGCGCAGTTGATCGGCCCGCGCACCCGTTTGCTGGCCGTCAGCCAACTGTCGAACGTGCTCGGCGCCTGGCAGCCGCTGCCGCAATTGCTGGCCATGGCCAAGGCGCGGCAGGCGCTGACCGTGATCGATGGCGCCCAGGGCGTGGTCCATGGTCGGCATGACGTGCAGGCACTGGGCTGCGACTTTTATGTATTTTCCAGCCATAAGCTCTATGGGCCGGACGGCCTTGGGGTGCTGTACGGGCGCAACGAGGCGCTGCAAGGCCTGCGTCACTGGCAGTTCGGTGGCGAAATGGTGCAGGACGCTGAGTACCAGCACGCGACCTTCCGCCCTGCGCCCCTGGGTTATGAGGCGGGGACACCGCCCATCGCCAGCGTGATCGGCCTGGGCGCGACCCTGGACTACCTGGCCGGCCTCGACCAGGACGCGGTCGCCGCCCATGAAGCCGCGCTGCACGACTACCTGCTGCACGGCCTGCAGGCGCGCAAAGGCATCCGCCTGCTGGGCGCACCGCACTTGGCGCTGGCCAGTTTTGTGGTCGACGGCGTGCATAACGCCGACCTGGCGCACTTGCTCACCGAACAGGGCATCGCCGTACGCGCCGGGCATCACTGCGCCATGCCCCTGCTCAAAAGCTTCGGCCTCGCGGGGGCGATCCGGGTGTCGCTGGCGCTGTATAACGATTCCGCCGATCTGGAGCGCTTCTTCGAAGCCCTGGACCAGGCGCTGGAGATGTTGCGATGAGCCTGCCGGACGAGGCGCTGCTGGCGTTGCAGACCTTTCAACAGGCCACCGGCTGGGAGCAGCGCGCGCGCCTGCTGATGCAATGGGGTGATCGCCTGCCGGCCCTGGACGACGCCGACAAGGTCGAGGCCAACCGGGTGCATGGCTGTGAAAGCCAGGTCTGGTTGCTGGGCGCGGTGCATGCAGGGCATTGGCAGTTTGCCGCCAGCAGCGACGCACGCCTGATTCGCGGGTTGGTCGCGTTGTTGCTGGCGCGGGTCAATGGCTTGTCGACCCAGGAGCTGCAAGAGGTGGACCTGCCCGACTGGTTCAACCAACTGGGCCTGTCGCGCCAGCTCTCCCCCTCCCGCAGCAACGGCCTCAACGCCGTGCTGCAACGCATGCGCGAACTGGCCCTGTAGCCGCTGCCGCAGGCTGCGCTGGCCGGTATGGCCTGTGGGCTGGGGCTGTGCCTGTGGGCGGTCAACTTGTTGCGGTATTGAAGGCCAGCGCAGCCTGGCGGCGGCTACGGGGTTACGCGGGTTTGACGCGCTCTGCGGGGCGGCGTACGCCGGCAACGAGCTTATCCACAGCCTTGGTGGCGGCGACCATGCCGAAAGTGGCGGTGACCATCATCACTGCACCGAAACCACCGGCGCAGTCGAGCTTGACCCCATCGCCGACAAAGCTCTTCTGCAGGCAGATGCTGCCATCGGGCTTCGGATAGCGCAGCTGCTCGGTGGAGAACACGCAGGGCACGCTGTAGTGGCGGGTCACGGTGCGTGAAAAACCGTAGTCCCGACGTAAGGTGGAGCGCACTTTGGAGGCCAGCGGGTCATTGAAGGTGCGGTTCAAGTCGCAGACCTGGATCAGCGTCGGGTCGATCTGCCCGCCCGCGCCACCGGTGGTGATGATCTGGATCTTGCGGCGTTTGCACCAAGCAATCAGCGCCGCCTTGGCGTTCACGCTGTCGATGCAGTCGATCACGCAGTCAATGTTGGGGGTGATGTACTCGGCCATGGTCTCGCGGGTGACGAAATCCGCCACCGGGTGCACGTTGCAGTCCGGGTTGATCCCGCGCAAACGCTCGGCCATGACCTCGACCTTGGGTTTGCCCACGGTGCTGTCCAGGGCATGCAACTGGCGGTTGCTGTTGCTGACGCAGACGTCGTCCAGGTCAAACAGCGAAATTTCGCCCACCCCGCAACGGGCAATGGCCTCGGCCGCCCAGGAGCCGACCCCGCCCACCCCGACGATCGCCACATGGGCCGCGCGCAAGCGTGCCAGGCCCTCGATGCCATATAAACGGGCGACGCCAGCAAACCGTGGATCTTCTGTGCTCATGACCATTACCTGAAAAACCGGCGCGCATTATAGGGCTTCGCAGCGACAAGTTTTAAGTTGCCAGCTACAAGTTAAGAACTTAAGAGCAAATACAGTGCCCAAGGTCTGGCTTTTCTTTGTGCGCTGTACGCTCAATTGAGGGCCGGTGTAGGATGCCCACCGTTTGGCGCCTGCCAACCCTTCCCTCGTTCCACACCTTTTGGAACCCGAAATAGCTATGTCATCGCGTAAATTTGGACTCAATCTGGTGGTGGTGCTGGCAATTGCTGCGCTCTTCACCGGTTTCTGGGCGCTGATCAATCGCCCGGTCACGGCCCCCAACTGGCCTGAACAGATCTCCGGTTTTTCCTACTCGCCTTTCCAGCAAGGCCAGTTCCCACAGAAAGACCAGTTCCCGTCCGACGACGAAATGCGTCGCGACCTGGAAATCATGAGCAAGCTGACCGACAACATCCGTACCTACTCGGTCGACGGCACCCTGCAGGACATCCCCAAGCTGGCTGAAGAGTTCGGCCTGCGCGTGACCCTCGGGATCTGGATCAGCCCGGACCAGGAGCGCAACGAACGGGAAATCACCCGCGCCATCGAACTGGCCAACAGCTCGCGCAGCGTAGTGCGGGTGGTGGTGGGTAACGAGGCGATCTTCCGCAAGGAAATCACCGCCGAAGAACTGAGCGTGATCCTGGATCGGGTCCGCGCGGCTGTGAAGGTCCCGGTGACCACCTCCGAGCAATGGCACGTATGGGAAGAGAACCCGAGCCTGGCCAAGCACGTCGACCTGATTGCCGCTCACGTCCTGCCCTACTGGGAATTCGTGCCGGTGGATCAGGCCGGCCAGTTCGTGCTCGACCGTGCCCGCGACCTGAAAAAAATGTTCCCGAAAAAGCCGCTGCTGCTGTCCGAAGTCGGCTGGCCGAGCAACGGCCGCATGCGTGGCGGTGCTGATGCCAGCCCGGCGGATCAGGCGATCTACCTGCGCACCCTGGTCAACAAGCTCAACCGCCAGGGTTACAACTATTTCGTGATCGAAGCCTTCGACCAGCCGTGGAAGGCCAGCGACGAAGGTTCGGTGGGCGCCTACTGGGGCGTGTTCAACGCTGCGCGCCAGCAGAAATTCAACTTTGAAGGCCCGGTGGTGGCCATTCCGCAATGGCGCGTGCTGGCCATCGGCTCGGTGGTGCTGGCGCTGCTGTCCCTGACCCTGCTGATGATCGACGGCTCGGCCCTGCGCCAGCGCGGTCGGACCTTCCTGACCTTTATCGCCTTCCTCTGCGGTTCGGTGCTGGTGTGGATCGGCTACGACTACAGCCAGCAATACAGCACCTGGTTCAGCCTGACGGTGGGCTTCCTGCTCGCCCTCGGTGCCCTCGGGGTGTTTATCGTGCTGCTGACCGAGGCCCATGAACTGGCCGAAGCGGTCTGGACCCACAAGCGGCGACGTGAATTCCTGCCAGTGGTGGGCGATTCCGACTACCGGCCGAAGGTCTCGATCCACGTGCCCTGCTACAACGAGCCGCCGGAGATGGTCAAACAGACCCTCGACGCCCTGGCCGCCCTCGACTATCCGGACTACGAAGTTCTGATCATCGACAACAACACCAAGGACCCCGCGGTCTGGGAGCCGGTGCAAGCCTACTGCGAGACCCTGGGCCCGCGCTTCAAGTTCTTCCACGTCGCGCCCCTGGCCGGTTTCAAGGGCGGTGCGCTGAACTACCTGATCCCGCACACCGCCAAGGACGCCGAAGTGATTGCGGTGATCGACTCCGACTACTGCGTCGATCCGAACTGGCTCAAGCACATGGTGCCGCACTTCGCCGACCCGAAAATCGCCGTGGTGCAGTCGCCACAGGATTATCGCGACCAGAACGAAAGCACCTTCAAGAAGCTCTGCTACGCCGAGTACAAGGGCTTCTTCCATATCGGCATGGTCACCCGCAACGACCGTGACGCGATCATCCAGCACGGCACCATGACCATGACCCGGCGCTCGGTGCTCGAAGAGCTGGGCTGGGCCGACTGGTGCATCTGCGAAGACGCCGAACTGGGCCTGCGGGTGTTCGAAAAAGGCCTGTCGGCCGCGTATTACCACACCAGCTACGGCAAGGGCCTGATGCCCGATACCTTTATCGACTTCAAGAAACAGCGTTTCCGCTGGGCCTATGGGGCGATTCAGATCATCAAGCGGCACACCGCGAGCCTGTTGCGCGGCAAGGACACCGAGCTGACCCGTGGCCAGCGCTACCACTTCCTCGCGGGCTGGTTGCCGTGGGTGGCGGACGGCATGAACATCTTCTTCACCGTCGGCGCCCTGCTGTGGTCGGCGGCGATGATCATCGTGCCGCAACGGGTCGATCCGCCGCTGCTGATCTTCGCGATCCCGCCTTTGGCGTTGTTCGTGTTCAAGGTCGGCAAGATCATTTTCCTCTACCGTCGCGCGGTAGGGGTCAACCTCAAGGATGCGTTCTGCGCGGCCCTGGCGGGCCTGGCGTTGTCCCACACCATCGCCAAGGCGGTGCTGTACGGCTTCTTCACCAGCAGCATTCCGTTCTTCCGCACCCCGAAGAATGCCGACAACCACGGCTTCTGGGTGGCGATCTCGGAAGCTCGGGAAGAGGTATTCATCATGCTCCTGCTGTGGGGCGCGGCGCTGGGGATCTTCCTGGTGCAGGGCCTGCCGAGCAACGACATGCGCTTCTGGGTGACCATGCTGCTGGTGCAGTCGCTGCCGTATCTGGCCGCGCTGATCATGGCGTTCCTGTCTTCGCTGCCTAAACCGGCGGTGGAAACAGAGGCGGCACCGGCGGTCTAAATCCGCAGCAACGACTAAACGGCGGCCTCTGGCCGCCGTTTTGCTTTAAGATATCCGCCATTTTGCGCGCCCCCCATTACCTGTAGGAGCTGGCTTGCCAGCGATCAACACCACGCGGTGTCCCTGATAAACCGCCACCGCCGGCCAACCGGCCCCTACATAACGCCTTGCACCGGAGTTTTCCCATGACGGCCCCCGCCGAGCTTTCGCCGACCCTGCAACTCGCCTGTGACCTGATCCGTCGTCCGTCGGTGACCCCGATCGATGCCGACTGCCAGAAGCTGATGATGCAGCGCCTGGGTGATGCCGGTTTTGCGCTCGAGCCGATGCGCATCGAGGATGTGGATAACTTCTGGGCCACCCATGGCAAGCATCCCGGCCCGGTCCTGTGCTTTGCCGGTCACACCGACGTGGTGCCCACCGGCCCGGTCCAGGCCTGGCAGAACGACCCGTTCCAGGCGCTGATCGACGAACACGGCATGCTCTGCGGGCGTGGCGCGGCCGACATGAAAGGCAGCCTGGCGGCGATGCTGGTAGCCGCCGAGCGTTTCGTCGGCGACTACCCGGACCACAAGGGCTCTGTGGCGTTCTTGATCACCAGCGACGAAGAAGGCCCGGCCCATCACGGCACCAAGGCTGTGGTCGAACGCCTGGCCGCGCGCAAGGAGCGCCTGGACTGGTGCATCGTCGGCGAGCCGTCGAGCACCAGCCTGGTCGGTGATGTGGTCAAGAACGGCCGGCGCGGCTCCCTCGGCGCCACGCTCACCGTGCGCGGCGTGCAGGGCCACGTGGCCTACCCGCATCTGGCCAAGAACCCGATCCACCTCGCCGCCCCGGCCCTGGCCGAACTGGCCGCCGAGCACTGGGACAACGGCAACAGCTTCTTCCCGCCGACCAGCTTCCAGATCTCCAACCTCAATTCCGGCACCGGCGCGACCAACGTGATCCCCGGTGACCTGGTGGCGGTGTTCAACTTCCGTTTCTCCACCGAGTCGACGGTCGAGGCCCTGCAACAACGGGTCGCCGCCATCCTCGACAAACATGGCCTGGACTGGCACGTCGAATGGGCGCTGTCGGGCCTGCCGTTCCTCACCGAGCCGGGCGCGCTGCTCGACGCCGTATCGGCGAGCATCAAGCAGATCACCGGCCGCGAAACCAAGGCGTCCACCAGTGGCGGGACTTCCGACGGTCGCTTTATCGCGACCATGGGCACCCAAGTGGTCGAGTTGGGCCCGGTGAATGCCACCATCCACCAGGTCAACGAGCGGATCCTGGCCAGCGACCTCGACGTGCTGACCGAAATCTACTACCAGACCCTGATCAAGTTGCTCGCCTGATGCTCGCCTGTCCCATTTGCAGCGCACCGCTGGGCAACGTCGAGAATGGCGTGGCATGCCCGGTCGGCCACCGTTTCGACCGCGCGCGCCAGGGTTACCTCAACCTGCTGCCGGTGCAGCACAAGAACAGCCGTGACCCGGGTGACAACCAGGCCATGGTTGAAGCTCGCCGCGATTTCCTCAACGCCGGACATTACGCCCCCGTGGCCCGGCGCCTGGCGGAACTGGCCGCCGAGCGCGCCCCCCAGCGCTGGGTCGATATCGGTTGTGGCGAGGGTTACTACACCGCGCAAATCGCCGAGGCCCTGCCCGAGGCCGATGGTTATGCCCTGGATATCTCCCGCGAGGCGGTCAAGCGCGCCTGTCGACGCAACCCGCACCTGACCTGGTTGATCGCCAGCATGGCGCGCATTCCCCTGGCTGACGCCAGCTGCCAGTTTCTGGCCAGCGTGTTCAGCCCCCTGGACTGGGAAGAAGCCAAACGCCTGCTCAGCCCCGGTGGCGGCCTGATGAAAGTCGGCCCCACCAGCGGCCACCTGATGGAGCTGCGCGAACGCCTGTACGACGAAGTGCGCGAGTACACCGATGACAAGCACCTGGCCCTGGTTCCCGAGGACATGAGCCTGCAACACAGCGAAACCCTGGAGTTCACCTTGAACCTGGACCAGCCCCAGGACCGTGCCAACCTGCTGGCCATGACCCCTCATGGCTGGCGCGCCAGCGCCGAACGCCGGGCCCAGGTCATCGAGCAGGCCGAGCCGCTCAAGGTCAGCGTGTCGATGCGCTACGATTATTTCGTGCTGCAATAACCCTTTAACCCAAGGCCTTGAGCATCTGCCCGAGGCCGAATAAATCCGCGAATGGATTTTTCAGACCCGCAGTGAGGACATCCATGCGCCAACCCGATATCGAGATTTACCTGAAAGACGCCGACGTCGACTACAAGGCGATTGCCGCCTGGCTCGGCACCGCCCTGGGCCCGTGCACCGACTGGGTTCAGAAAGGCCAGACCTACAAGTGCAAGGCCGGCAATGTCCCGGTCACCTGGCTGCCCAAGGCCGTGGGCAAGTGGAACAGCCTGTACCTGGAAAGCGACCAGACGCCGTGGGAAGACGACATCGCCTGCGCCCGCGCCGCCTTTGCCGCGCTGAACGTTGAAGTGCGTTGCGCGCCCGGCAGCTGGGTCGAGGAAGAAGGTGAGGAGTCGGCTGATCGCTGGATGCGCATCAGCGCCGATGGCGAAGAAGAAATTACCTGGCGTACTGCCTGATTGCGAAGGCCCCATGCGCGGCATGGGGCCTTTCGAAGCGCTGGAGGATGAGCCTGGCCAGCGACCGGATTACAGGCCGACCACGTCTTCGGCCTGCAAGCCTTTCTGCCCTTCCACCACCGCGTATTCCACTTGCTGGCCTTCGAGCAGCGAGCGATGGCCTTCGCCACGGATCGCGCGGTAGTGCACAAACACGTCCGCACCACCCTCACGCTGGATAAAGCCATAGCCCTTGGCGTCGTTGAACCACTTCACATTGCCGGTCTCGCGAGTAGACATGAATCGGTACTCCATCTTTTTATTATGGGATTGGCTCTGGAAAACAGAACCTTGAACGCGTGTCTTGAGAACTTTCGTCAGCATTGGGTAATCCATATGCCGGGTTGACGAGCCCGGCGGACAGCCGGCCGAGTATATGACAGGCAGAAAAACTCTCAACTCAATATTAACGGGTGGCTTTTTTGCCGAACTTCGGCGAATACGGCACACTGTCGAACCCGAGCAACTGCTCGGTTTTCACTCACTTACGCAGAAGCCGTATGACCCGCTCTCCGATCCGTCGTCTTGTGTTTGGCACCTTGCGCCGACTGTTGTACCTCTGGGTTCGCTCGGAGACGATCAACCAGTCGTCCTTCACCCTTAACCTCGACCGCAGCCGGCCGGTGTTCTACGTCCTGCAAAACCCATCGCTGACCGACCTGGCAGTGGTCGACGCCGAATGCACCAAGGCCGGCCTGCCGCGCCCGGTGCTGCCGGTCTCGGTGGGCAACCTGATGGAACCCGCGGCCTTTTTCTACCTGACCCCGGAGCCCGACTGGCTCGGCCGCCAGGACAAACGCGGCGCGCCACCGACCCTGACCCGACTGGTCAGCGCCCTGACCCAGAACGCCGCCGAAGACGCCCAGATCATTCCAGTCAGCGTGTTCTGGGGCCAGTCGCCAGACAGCGAATCCAGCCCCTGGAAGTTGCTGTTCGCCGACAGCTGGGCCGTCACCGGGCGCCTGCGCCGGCTGTTGAGCATCATGATCCTGGGGCGCAAGACCCGGGTGCAGTTCTCGGCACCGATCCACCTGCGCGAGCTGATCGAACACAACAAGGGCCACGAACGCACCGTGCGCATGGCCCAGCGCATCCTGCGGGTGCACTTTCGCAACCTCAAGGCCGCCGTTATCGGCCCGGACATCTCCCACCGGCGCAACCTGGTCAAGGGCCTGCTGAACCAGCCCCTGGTCAAGCAGGCAATCCTCGACGAAGCCGAGCGCGAGAAGATCACCCCGGAAAAAGCCAAGGCCCAAGCCCTGCGCTATGGCAACGAGATCGCCTCGGACTACACCTACACCGCGATCCGTTTCCTGGAAGTGGTGCTGAGCTGGTTCTGGAACAAGATCTACGACGGGATCAAGGTCAACAACATCGAAGGCGTGCAAAAGGTCGCCCAGGGGCACGAGGTGATCTATGTGCCCTGCCACCGCAGCCATATCGACTACCTGCTGCTGTCCTACCTACTGTTCCGCAACGGCCTGACCCCGCCGCACATCGCCGCCGGGATCAACCTCAACATGCCGGTGATCGGCAGCCTGCTGCGGCGCGGCGGCGCGTTTTTCATGCGTCGCACCTTCAAGGGCAACCCGCTGTACACCTCGGTGTTCAACGAATACCTGCACACCCTGTTCACCAAAGGCTTCCCGGTGGAGTACTTCGTCGAGGGCGGGCGCTCGCGCACCGGGCGCATGCTGCAACCCAAGACCGGGATGCTGGCGATCACCCTGCGCAGCTTCCTGCGCAACTCGCGCATGCCGATCGTCTTCGTACCGGTGTACATCGGCTACGAGCGCGTGCTGGAGGGCCGCACCTACCTGGGTGAGCTGCGCGGCGCGAGCAAGAAGAAAGAGTCGATCTTCGACATCTTCAAAGTCATCGGCGCACTCAAGCAGCGCTTCGGCCAGGTCGCGGTGAACTTCGGCGAGCCGATCAAGCTGGCCGAATTCCTCGATCAGGAGCAACCGGACTGGCGCGCCCAGGAGCTGGGCCCGCAGTTCCGCCCGGCCTGGCTCAATGAGACCACCAACCGCCTGGGCGAGCGTGTGGCCCAGCACCTGAACGAAGCGGCGGCGATCAACCCGGTCAACCTGGTGGCCCTGGCCCTGCTTTCCACCAGTCGCCTGGCCCTGGACGATCGCGCCATGGCTCGGGTCCTCGACCTGTACCTGGCGCTGCTGCGACGCGTGCCCTATTCGGCCCACACCACCCTGCCCGAGGGTGATGGTCAGGCACTGATCAAGCACGTCAAAGACATGGACCTGCTGTCCGAGCAGAGCGATGCCCTGGGCAAGATCCTGTATCTGGATGAGCAGAACGCCGTCCTGATGACCTATTACCGCAACAACGTGCTGCATATCTTTGCCTTGCCGGCGCTGCTGGCGAGTTTCTTCCAGAGCTCGTCGCGCATGAGCCGCGAGCAGATCCTGCGTTACACCCGCGCGCTCTACCCCTACCTGCAGGCAGAGCTGTTCATTCGCTGGTCGCTGGAGGAGTTGGACGCGGTGGTCGATCAGTGGCTGGAAGCGTTCGTCGAACAAGGCCTGCTGCGCTTTGAAGGCGAGGTTTACCTGCGCCCGGCCCCCAGCTCACGGCATTTTGTGCTGCTGACCCTGCTCTCCAAAAGCATCGCCCAGACCCTGCAACGCTTCTACATGGCCATCTCGCTGCTGCTCAACAGCGGCCAGAACAGCATCAGCGCCGAGGAACTGGAAGACCTGTGCACGGTCATGGCCCAGCGCCTGTCGATCCTGCATGGCTTGAATGCCCCGGAGTTCTTCGACAAGAGCCTGTTCCGCCACTTTATCCAGACCCTGCTCGACGTCGGCGTGCTGCGCCGCGACGAAGCCGGCAAGCTGAGTTATCACCCGGCCCTCGGCGAGTTGGCCGAAGGTGCGGCCAAGCGCGTATTGCCGGCGGACATCCGCCTGTCGATCCGCCAGGTCGCGTTGCACCGCAGCGAGGACGCCAGCGAAGACGCCGCCGAGCAGCTCGCAGCCCCCGTACAAACCGACTAGATTCTTACTGGCGCCAGGTTGTCGCTGGCGCCTTAGACGGAGATCCACCATGAAAAAAATCTGCCTGCTGGCCGTCAGCACTTTGCTTGGCGCCTGTCAGACCCTTCACCCCGCGGCCAAGGCCGACCTTGCAGGAGAAGTGTTCTACCTGCAACGCATCGCCCTGCCACCGGCGGCGACCCTGAGTGTCAGCCTGCAGGACGTGTCCCTGGCCGATGCGCCGGCGGTGGTCCTGGCCGAGCAGAAAGGCCCGGTCAAGGGCCAGGTTCCGCTGCCCTTCCACCTCAGCTACGACCCGGCCCAGGTCAAGCCCGGCCACCGCTACTCGGTGAGTGCGCGGATCGAGGTCGATGGCCAGCTCATCTTTATCAGCACCGAACATCACGCAGTCAACCTCGACGGCCAGGATCCTCAGCCGTTGAAAATCCGCGTCGACGCCGTCCGTTAATCCCCCTTGAACAAGGAAGCCGCCATGCTCCGCTCCTCCCTTCGCTTCACCGGCCTGTGTGCAGGCCTGCTGCTGTCCGCCAGCGCCCTGGCCCTGTCGCTCAGCGACCTGTCCCAGAGTGACGCCAGCGGCGGCCTCAAGGACGCCCTGACCCAAGGCGCGCAAATCGCCGTCAAGCAACTGGGTACCCCGGGTGGTTTCAGCAACAACCCCGAGGTGCGCATCGAGCTGCCGGGCAACCTGGGCAAAGTCGCGAAAAAGATGAAGCAGTTCGGCATGGGCGATCAGGTCGACCAGTTGGAAACCAGCATGAACAAAGCCGCCGAGGCCGCTGTGCCGCAAGCCCAGGCGCTGCTGGTGGATGCCGTGAAGAAAATGACCGTGGCCGATGCCAAGGGCATCCTCAGCGGTGGCAATGATTCCGCGACCCAATACCTGAACAAGTCGAGCCGCGAGCAGATTCGCGCCAAGTTCCTGCCCATCGTCAAGCAAGCCACCGATCAGGTGGGTCTGGCCAAGCAGTACAACTCGTTCGCCGGCCAGGCCGCGACCCTTGGCGTGGTGGATGCCAAGAGCGCCAATATCGAAAGCTACGTCACCGAAAAAGCCCTCGACGGCCTGTTCGAAATGATTGGCAAGCAGGAAGAAACCATTCGCCAGAACCCGGCAGCCGCTGCCACCAGCCTGGCCAAGAAAGTCTTCGGCACCCTGTAAAACCCCGCACCCCACCAGCGCCCGGGAGCAACTCCCGGGCGCTGGCTGCTAAGTCTTCTTGATCCTGAACCACGCCGCATACAACGCCGGCAGGAACAGCAGGGTCAACGCCGTCGCCACAATCAAGCCCCCCATGATCGCCACCGCCATCGGTCCGAAGAACACGCTGCGTGACAGCGGGATCATCGCCAGCACCGCCGCCAGCGCGGTCAGCACGATTGGGCGGAAACGCCGTACCGTGGCTTCGATAATCGCATCCCAGGGTTTGAGGCCGGCGCTGATGTCCTGCTCGATCTGATCCACCAGAATCACCGAGTTGCGCATGATCATCCCGGACAGGGCGATGGTGCCGAGCATCGCCACAAAGCCGAAGGGCTGGCGGAACACAATCAGGAACAGGGTCACGCCGATCAGCCCCAGGGGCGCGGTGAGGAACACCATGACCGTGCGCGAGAAGCTGCGCAGTTGCAGCATCAGCAAGGTCAGCACCACCACGATAAACAGCGGCACACCGGCCTTCACCGAGTTCTGGCCACGGGTCGAGTCTTCGACGGTGCCGCCCACGTCCAGCAGGTAGCCGTCAGGCAGCTCGGCACGGATCTGCTCCAGGGTCGGCAGAATCTGCTTCACCAGGGTCACCGGTTGTTCCTGGCCATAGATATCGGCACGGACCGTGACGTTCGGCAGGCGGTTGTAGCGCCAGATAATGCCCTCTTCGAAGCCATACTCCAGGGTAGCGATCTGCGACAACGACACGCTTTTGCCGTTGTCGGTGGGCACCGAGAGGCTCGGCAGCAACGACAGTTCGGTGCGCTCATGCACGGTGCCGCGCAGCAGGATCTCGATCAACTCGTTGTCCTCGCGGTACTGGCTGACGCTGGAGCCCGACAGCGAGCTTTGCAGGAACTTCGACAGGTTCGCGGTGCTCACCCCCAGGGCCCGCGCCCGGTCCTGGTCGACGTTGAGGTACACCACCTTGCTCGGTTCTTCCCAGTCCAGGTGAACGTTGACCACATGCGGGTTCTCGCGGACCTTGGCCGCCACCTTGCGCGCCAGGGCGCGCACCTCGGCGATGTTCTCCCCCGACAGCCGGAACTGCACCGGGTAACCCACGGGCGGGCCGTTTTCCAGGCGCGTGACCCGCGAGCGCAAGGCCGGGAACTGTTCATTGAGGGTTGCGATCAGCCAACTGCGCAGGGCTTCACGTTCCTCGATGGTCTTGGCCAGCACCACGAACTGGGCAAAGCTTGCCGCCGGCAGTTGCTGATCCAGGGGCAGATAGAAACGCGGTGAACCGGTGCCGATATAGGCCACGTAGTTATCGATCCCCGCGTGGTCCTTGAGCATCGCTTCCAGGCGCTTGACTTGCTCGGCGGTGTTGCTCAGGGAGGCGCCTTCGGCCAGCTTCAGGTCGACCATCAATTCCAGGCGGCCCGAAGCCGGGAAGAACTGCTGCGGTACGAAGCGGAACAGCACCACCGAGGCCACGAACAGCACCACGGTCAGGGTGATCACGGTCTTGCGCCGCCGCACGCACCAGCCCACCAGACCCCGTACCCGCTGATAGAACGGCGTGCCGTACGGGTCCGGCTGGCCGTCGCCGGTGCCGTGCTTGGCGGCATGAATCTTCGCCAGGTCCGGCAGCAGTTTTTCACCCAGGTACGGCACGAACACCACCGCGGCAATCCACGAGGCGATCAGGGCAATGGTCACCACCTGGAAAATCGAGCGGGTGTACTCGCCGGTGCCGGACTGCGCGGTGGCAATCGGCAGGAAGCCGGCAGCGGTAATCAGGGTCCCGGTGAGCATCGGGAACGCGGTGCTGGTCCAGGCGAAGCTGGCGGCCTTGATCCGGTCGTAGCCCTGCTCCATCTTGATCGCCATCATTTCCACGGCAATGATCGCGTCGTCCACCAACAGGCCCAGGGCCAGGACCAGCGCCCCCAGGGAAATCTTGTGCAAGCCGATGCCCAGGTAATACATGGTGGCAAACGTCATCGCCAACACCAGGGGAATCGCCAGTGCCACCACCATGCCGGTGCGCACGCCAAGGGAGAAGAAGCTCACCAGCAACACGATCGCCAGGGCCTCGACCAGCACCTGGACAAACTCGCCGACCCCGGTTTTCACCGCCGCCGGCTGGTCAGACACCTTGCGCAGCTCCATGCCGGCCGGCAGATGCTTCTGGATCCGCGCAAACTCGACCTCCAGCGCCTTGCCCAGGACCAGGATGTCGCCACCGTCCTTCATCGCCACGGCCAGGCCTATGGCGTCTTCGCCCATAAAGCGCATGCGGGGCGATGGCGGGTCGCTGAAACCACGGTGCACATCCGCCACATCGGCGATGCGGAAGGTGCGATTGTCGACGCGAATCGGGAAGTTCCGGATCTGCTCGACGCTCTGGAAATTACCGGAAACACGCAGTTGCAGGCGCTCGCTGGAGGTCTCGAAGAAGCCAGCGGTAGATACCGCGTTCTGCTCCTGCAACGCCTGTTGCACCGCAGCCAGGGGCAGGCCGAGGGTGGCCAGCTTGACGTTCGACAGCTCGATCCAGATTTTCTCGTCCTGTAAACCCAACAGGTCGACCTTGCCCACGTCCTTGACCCGTTGCAGTTGGATCTGCACGCGGTCGGCGTAATCCTTGAGCACCGCGTAGTCAAAACCGTCGCCGGTCAGGGCATAGATGTTGCCGAAGGTGGTGCCGAACTCATCGTTGAAAAAAGGCCCCTGCACACCCGGTGGCAGGTTCTGGCGGATATCGCTGACCTTCTTGCGCACCTGATACCAGAGGTCGGGGATCTCTGCCGAGTGCATCGAGTCCCGGGCAACGAAACGCACCTGGGATTCGCCAGGACGCGAGAAAGAGATGATCCGGTCGTACTCGCCGGTTTCCATCAGTTTCTTTTCAATACGCTCGGTGACCTGGCGCGAGACTTCCTCGGCGGTGGCCCCCGGCCAACTGGTCTGGATGACCATGGCCTTGAAGGTAAAGGGTGGGTCTTCGCTCTGCCCCAACTTGGTGTAGGACAAGGCGCCGACCGTGGCCAGCAACAGCATCAGGAACAGGACGATCTGGCGATTGCGCAACGCCCATGCAGAAAGGTTGAAACCCATCGGGAATTACTCCTTGGCCGCCAGATTGACCACGCGGTTGGAGCGATCCACCGGGCGAACTTGCTGGCCCTCATGGAGCACATGGACCCCGGCAGCCACCACCCAGTCGCTGGCATTCAGGCCTTCGAGCACCGGCACGCTGTTTTCACCGAACGCACCGACCCGGACCGGGGTTTTCTGCAAGGTATTGTTGGCGTCCACGCGCCAGACATAGGTTGCGCCGTTTTCCGCCGTCAGCGCCGACAGCGGTACGGACAGCGGCACCACATCGGCGCTCTGGATAAACACCCGGGCGCTCTGCCCCAGCTCGGCAGGAACCTTGCCGGTGCTGAAGGCGATACGCGCGGCGAAAGTCCGCGACTTGGGGTCGGCCGCCGGCGACAACTCACGGATCCGCCCGGCAAAACGCTGGCCCGGCTGGGTCCAGAGCTCGACCGAGACCGGCTGCTCGATCTTGAAACGCCCGAAGCTCTGCTCGGGAAAGCTGATCAGTACCTCACGCTCGCCATCGGTGGCCAGGGTGAACACGGTTTGCCCGGCCGCCACCACTTGCCCGACTTCCACCGCACGCTTGGCCACCACGCCATCCTGGGGTGCACGCAATACTGCGTAGCCAGCCTGGTTATTGGCGACGTCGAACTCGGCCTTGATCTGCTGGAGGCGTGCTTCGCCGGAACGGTAGAGGTTTTCGGCGTTGTCGTATTGCGAACGACTGACCATCTGCCGCTCGAGCAAGGTCTTGTAGCGATCACGCTCGGCCCGCACCAGGCTCAGGTTGGCCTGGGCCGCCGCGACCTGCGCGCGACTGGCCTCCAGTTGCAGGCGCACGTCCTGGGGATCGAGCTCCGCCAGGGGCTGGTTGGCCTTGACCCGCTCACCCTCGTCGACCAGTCGTCGGCTGACTTTACCCGGGATGCGGAACGCGAGATCCGGCTCGTAGCGTGCCCGCACCTCACCGGGATAGCTGTCCATGCCGCGCGCCGATGGCTCTGGCTGAACCACCATGGCCGGGCGCACGGTGGTCTGCACCGGTTCTTCATGCCCGCAGGCAGACAATAAAAAAGCCAGACTGACTGGCAGGGCGATGGGCAGGGCATAGCGGAACATGGTGGCGGACCTTTCGCTAATGGCGCTTGGAATAATTATACTGGCCGGTATGTTATTAATAGCAAACTCACCAGTCCAGTATTAAAAGCGAAGAATGTCAGACAATAATTCCGTATCCACCGGCCCCGGCCGCCCCAAGGACCTGGCAAAACGCCAGGCCATTCTCGAAGCAGCTAAAAAACTGTTTTTGAGCAACGGATATGCAAACACCAGCATGGATGCGGTAGCCGCCGAAGCCGGCGTGTCAAAACTCACGGTTTACAGCCACTTCACCGACAAGGAAACCCTGTTCTCTGCCGCCGTGGTAGCCAAGTGCGAGACCCAATTGCCGAACTTGATGTTCGAGCTGCCGGACGGCGTGCCGATCAAGCAGGTGCTGCTCAATATCGCGCGCGGTTTCAACGTGCTGATCAACAGTGAAGACTCGGTGAACCTGCATCGGCTGATCATGGCCCTGGGCAGCCAGGACCCGAAGCTGTCGCTGATCTTCTTCGAAGCCGGGCCCGAACGCGTACTCAAAGGCATGGAGCGCCTGCTGAGCAAGGTCCATCAGCTCGGCACCCTGCACATTGAAAAACCGCACAATGCCGCCGAACACTTCTTTTGCCTGGTCAAGGGCGGCGCCAACTTCCGTTTGTTGTTCGGCTGCGGCGACGTCCTGATCGGCGACGCAGCAGAAGCTCACCTGCTGGAAGTGGTGGAATTGTTTATGCGGGCTTATCGGCCTGAACCGGCCTGAGAAATAACGCCCTGGCAGGTCGGCCCCTGCAGGCATGACCTGCAAGGACCGACGCGGCGGCCATCAGGCCTTGAGCGCTTTTTTCGGATAGATGTCGTAGCGGCTGGACTTGCCGTCCAGCGCGTGGCTGGGCTTGGGCCCCTCGATGCAGGGCGCCTTGCGCGGCCGCTTGACCACCACCCGGTGGCTGGCCAAGGCCAGGGCCGCCTCAAGCAGCGCTGGGGCATCGGGATCGTCGCCAACCAAGGGCCGGAACAGGCGCATTTCTTTTTTCACCAGCGCGGTTTTCTCGCGGTGGGGGAACATCGGGTCGAGGTAGATCACCTGGGGCGGCTCGCCCTGCCAATTGCGCATCAACTCGATGGAGTTGCCCTTGAGCAACTGCATGCGCGCGACGATCGGCGCCACTTCAAAATCCGCGGCAGCCCGCAACAGGCCATCTTCCAGCAGGGCACCGATCAGCGGCTGGCGCTCGATCAGGCTCATCTGGCAGCCCAGGCTGGCCAGCACGAATGCATCCTTGCCCAGCCCGGCGGTGGCATCCAGCACCCTGGGGCGCACGCCCTGGGCGACGCCGACCGCCTTGGCGATCATCTGCCCACTGCCGCCGCCATACAGCCTGCGATGGGCCGCACCACCCTCGACAAAGTCGACCCGCACCGGCCCCGGAGCGTCCGGCCCCAGTTGCTGCAACTGCAACCCCTGCTCGCCGAACTGCAGGGCAAACTCGGCATCTGCGTCCTGCAACGGCAAGCCCAGGCGCTCGGCCCACTGCCGTGCCGGGTCGGCGAACGCCTCGGCCAAGGCCTCGACTCTGATGCGGCAGGCCGCTGGTTGCTCACTCATCGTTAAAACACGCTCAAAAAATTAATGATCGGCAAAAACTGCCGATAAAAGAACTATCAGGCATTTTGCCAGAGCTGAGCGTCGACCGAGAGAAATGTCAGACATTCAATCCATCCCAGTAGGCTTTATCTCGCCCTATGGCGATTACGGCTTGCGCAATTCCCAGGCACTGAGCGGCGTCAGCCATCTGTGGCAGGATTTCTTTGCCCGGGCATTGGCCGAGCAACAGGGTGATGGAGCGAAGGCTGTTGGCGACCAGCCGCTGGCGGAACTTGACCCCGCGGTCGAACCCAGCGCCGGCAGTGACCTGTTGATGCAGATCGTCAGCCAGCGCCAGTGCGACGTGAAAGACACCGAAGTCCGTCCGCCGGAACCGTTGTTCCTGCCCATCGCCGAGTTCGAGACCGACCTGCTGGACAAACCGTTCCCGCCCTTCCCGCCGGAAGAAATCACCGCCCAGCAGCGCCAGCAGGATTTCGAGAGCGGTTGGGTCCGCCCGATCGTGCTCAACGCCGGCCAGCCACTGCCTGAGCCGGGCCCGGCGCCCGAGCCACGGCCGCTGCACCTGCCCATAGCCGAGTTTGAAATGGACCTGCTGGACAAACCGGCCGAGCCGTTCCCGCCTCAGGAAATCATCGAGCAGAACCGCCAGTTTGATTTCGATATCGGCTGGGCGCGCCCGCTGGTCCTGCAGAACCTGCGCATCGCCGCCTGACCCCTACCCGCTTCAGCGACAGATCCACCACGGCCCCACATCCAGATGGAAGTGATTGCGATGGGCGGCGTTGTAGTCCGGGCCCAACACCACATTGAAACTGTCGCAGGCCCCATCCCGGGCCAGGCGTAGAAAACGCGCGTCCGCCCCTTGCTTGGGCCAGTCCTTGAGTACGCTGATGCTGCGCCCGTCGGCCAGGCGAAAGCCGGCGATGTCCAGGGCATTGGCACTGGCATGCTGACTGCGGGCACCCTGCTCGCGCCCGTACATGTTGCGGCAGGCAAAGCTGCCCAGATGATCGACCCGCACCACCGCCTGCCCATACACCGCTTGAGCGGCCGGCTGCAGCCCGTGACGCTCGAACAGGGCAAAGGCCACGGCCAACGGGCAGCTGGCGAGAAAGCTGCTGCTCAACGCCACCTCACCGCCCTGCACCCGCAAGGTATTGCTCAGCGGGCACGTCACATCCGGGCGGCTGTCCTGCTGGCGGGTCACCCGCAGGCCGGACCGGCTCAGCACCTGATCGCACAATTGCGGGTTGTCCCGCAGGCGGCTCAGCTTGTAGCGGGTCAGCAGGTTCGGTTCGGCGCGCACATCCAGCGGCGCCCAGGGATTCCAGGCCGGCGGCAACCAGTCGCGCCAGGCACTGAGGACAAACAGGGCAATGATGAGCAGTAACGGCAAAAGCACTTTCAGGGACCGCACGACAACTCCTGGCTGATCAGTTCTTGAACAATTGATTGATCTGCCCGAACGGCATCGCCTGGTTGGCCAGGTCAAAGCGCCCCTGGCCCTGAATCTCCTGCGCCGCCGCATAAAACGCCCCGTAGGCGGCGCGGGCCAGCGTCGAGCCGAGACTGATCCGCTTGACTCCCAGGGCCCCAAGCTCGGCCACGGTCAGGCTGAGGCCGCCGGACATCAGCACGTTCACCGGTTTTGGCGCCACCGCGCGCACCACCGCCAGGACCTCTTCAGGGGTCCGCAGGCCCGGGGCATACAGCACGTCGGCGCCGGCTTCGGCGAATGCCTGCAGGCGGCGAATGGTGTCCGCCAAGTCATTGCGGCCATGCAGCAGGTTTTCGGCGCGCGCCGTCAGGGTGAAAGGCAGGCCGAGACTGCGCACTGCCGTGACCGAGGCCTGGATGCGCTCCACAGCCAGCTGGAAGTCATAGATAGGGTCCTCGGCGCGGCCCGTGGCGTCTTCAATCGAGGCGCCGACCGCGCCACTGGCGGCCGCTTGCAACAGCGCCTGGGCGCAACCGGCCGGGCTGTCGGCGAAGCCGTTCTCCAGGTCCACCGCCAACGGCAGGTCGCTGGCGCCGACAATCGCCCGCACATTGCCCAGGGTGTCCTCCAGGGACAACGCGCCTTCGGCATCCGGGCGCCCCAGGGAAAAGGCAAAACCGGCGCTGGTAGTGGCCAATGCCTCAAAACCCAGGCTCGCCAGCATCCTGGCTGAACCGGCATCCCAGGGGTTGGGGATTACAAAAGCGCCATCGCGCTCGTGCAGGGCTTTGAAGGCATGGGCACGACGGGTTTGAGCATCCATGGGCTCGCTCCTGAAGAAGGTCGGGAACCTGCGTCAGAGCAAACCGAGCTGCTCCGCGGCGGGTTCTCTGTATAACTCAGGCAAGGCGGGCAAGCCAGGCAAACGTGCCATCAATTGCTGATGAAAACGCCGCGCCAGCTCGGCGGCCAGACGGTTGTCGGCGGTGTGCAGGAAGATATAGGGGGTGCGCCCTTCCTCGATCCAGCCGGCGATTTTCTCGACCCAGGGCACCAGGAACGGATCATTGGCCTCAAGCTCCGGATGGCCGATAAAGCGCACCTGGGGAAACTGAGTGAAGGCCGCGGGCCGTGGTGGCACCTTGGGCTTTTTCGACTGGGCGTGGAGCACCGATGGCGCGGTGGAAGTGCAGCTGAACAACGCTCGTGGATCCAGGCAGATCCGCTCCACGCCGCGCTCCAGCAGCAAGCGGTTGAGCATGCGCTCGGCATCGCCCTTGGCGAAGAACTCCGGATGCCGGACCTCCACCGCCAACGGCCGCTCAAGGCCATCGATAAAGCCCGCGAGCTCCGCCAGGCGCTGCGGGGCGAAGCTTGCCGGCAGTTGCAACCACAAGGGCGAAACCCTCGCACCCATGGGGCTGAGCAACTGCACAAAGGTTTCGGCGGCGGTCAGTTGCTCGCGCAGGTCGCCGCCGTGGCTGATGTCGCCGGGGAACTTGGCGGTGAAGCGAAACGTCTCGGGCATGATCTGCGCCCAGCGCTCCACAGTACTGGCCGAGGGCCTGGCATAGAACGTGGTATTGCCTTCCACCGCGTTGAACACCTGGCTGTACAGCCCGAGGAAGTCCGTCGGGCGCGCGTTATCCGGGTACAGGTACTCACGCCAGGCGTTTTCGCTCCAGGAAGGGCAACCCAGGTAATACGGCAGCATCAGATATGCAGATCGAGCCCCAGCACTTCCATGTCCCAATCAACAAAACCGGCGGTGGTCAGGTAACTGGCCAGGGCATTGGCCACGCTTTTGCTCATGGCGCGCTGGAAAATCATGTCTTGCTGGCGGGCGGGGAGATTGCTGGTGCGTCCGGCGGATGCCTGGGAACGCGGTTGGGCGGGGCTGGCGTCGGCTTGAACGTCAACGGCATCGGCATCTTCCAGGGACTCGTCAACCAGCACATTACCTTTGCGAGGCTTGCGCTTGATGGGATACGAGTGAGAGGAAACGCCGTCTATGCGCATAAATACATGCCCGGTATCAATGATGGCAATTTAGCGGCACAACACCGACTTAGCAAATGCCCAAGTGATAACTAGAACACAGAAAACGTAAAAGGTTTAAAAACAGGGGAAATCTGGCATGAAAACCAGACGATTGACCAGATCCTGAAGAGAAAAACGCAGAAAATCCGGCGTGGTCGGCACGCCGGGCAACCTGGCAGCAGGCCTCAGCGGGCCTTGGGCGTGGCCACTTTATCGCGCAGATACACCGGTTGCGCGTCATCCGCGGCAATCGCCTCGCCCCGAGCCCAGGCAAACCGCGCCAGGCTCAGCAGGTCTTCGGCGTGGGGCAGCATGGCCGCATCCTGCCCCACCGTTTTGACGCCAATGCGTTCGGCATAACCCCAGCCGGTGCCGGCACCGAACCAATCGCCGCTGGCATCGACAGGCAGCGTTGCCGCTTCGGGTGGCAACACCGCTTCAGCACCGACCAGACGCATCTCGCCGGCGGTTTCCTGATAGCAGCCCCAGTAGACTTCATCCATCCGCGCATCGATGGCCGCGGCCACTTGGGTGGCGCCGTGTTCACGCAGGGCGCGCTGGGCCAGCACCGCCAGGTTCGACACCGGCAATACGGGGCGTTCCAGGGCAAATGCCAGGCCCTGGACCACTCCGATCGCAATCCGCACCCCGGTGAAAGCCCCCGGGCCCCGGCCAAAGGCAATCGCGTCGACCGCCTGCAAGGTGGTGCCGGCATCGGCCAGCAATTGCTGAATCATCGGCAACAGTTTTTGCGCATGCAGGCGCGGGATCACCTCGTAATGGCTCGTGACCTTGCCGTCATGCAGCAAGGCAACGGAGCAAGCTTCAGTCGCGGTGTCCAGGGCCAGCAAGGTGCTCATCGATGTTTCCGTTACAAAGTGGGAGTAAAAAAGTCACGCATTATAAACAGCAACGGCCCGCAAGCGGGCCGTTGAAGATGCAGCAAAACCGACTTATCAGCTCAGTGCTTCAAGCACCTTGCCGGTGATCGCTTCTACCGAGCCAACGCCAGCGATGTGGCTGTACTTTGGCTTGCCCTGGCTGGCAGCCAGGTTCTGGTAGAACTCGACCAGCGGTTTGGTCTGGGAGTGGTAGACCGACAGGCGATGACGCACGGTTTCTTCGGTGTCGTCTTTGCGCTGCACCAGCTCTTCACCGGTGATGTCGTCCTTGCCAGCGATTTTCGGCGGGTTGTAGACGGTGTGGTAAACCCGGCCAGAGGCCTCGTGTACACGGCGACCGGCGATACGCTGGACGATTTCTTCGTCATCGACGGCGATTTCGACCACGTTGTCCAGCTCGACGCCGGCCTTGACCAGTGCTTCAGCCTGGGGAATGGTGCGCGGGAAACCGTCGAACAGGAAACCGTTGGCGCAGTCAGCCTGGCTGATGCGTTCCTTGACCAGGTTGATGATCAGGTCGTCGGATACCAGGCCACCGCTGTCCATGACGCTCTTGGCGATCAGGCCCAGCTCGGTGCCGGCCTTGACGGCTGCACGCAGCATGTCGCCGGTGGAGATTTGCGGAATGCCGAATTTTTCGGTGATGAACTTAGCCTGAGTACCTTTACCGGCCCCGGGAGCTCCCAGCAGAATTACGCGCATCGATGTGCTCCTCAATTTTTTATTTAGAAACGCTCGGATTCGCCTCGTGGGGCCAATCTCGGAAATAGGATCGCGGCCGCCCAAACGGCCAAAGGCTGATCAAGATACACAGCCGACACAGAGCACACAAGCAGCCGAAAGTCGGAGGAACCCGCTCCCTTTGTGCCCTGGCGACGGGGTGCGACAAGTCGCAACCCCATAACAAACTGTCGCCTGGCGACGCTGACCAGGGCCCGACGCACGGTTACCGGCCGACGGCGCCAAGCCCCTGAAATACCGGCAAATACCTCAACCGGTATTGCGCAACCCGGCGGCGATCCCCGCTACAGACACCAGCAGCGCTTGTTCTACCGGGCTGCCCTGGACCACATCCGGTTGCCGCGAGCGTGCCAGCAGTTCGGCCTGCAATAGATGCAGCGGGTCCAGGTAGGTGTTGCGCAAGCGGATGAACTCCAGGGTGTCCGGGCTATGTGCCAGCAACTGCGACTGGCCGGTCAGGCCCAGGACCACGGTGCACGCCTGCGACAATAGGTCGCGTAAATGGGCGCCCAAAGGCAGCAGATCCACCTCTACCAGGCGCTCGTCATACGAGCGGGCGATGTCGGCGTCGGCCTTGGCCAGGACCATTTCCAGCATATCGATACGGGTGCGGAAAAACGGCCACTGCTCACGCATCTGCCCCAGCAACTCACCCTCGCCGCGTTCCAATGCCTTGCTCAGGGCCGCTTCCCAGCCGAGCCAGGCCGGCAGCATGAGGCGGGTCTGGGTCCAGCCGAAAATCCACGGGATGGCGCGCAGACTTTCGATGCCGCCGGCGCGGCGCTTGGCCGGCCGGCTGCCGAGGGGCAAGCGGCCCAGCTCCTGCTCTGGTGTGGATTGGCGGAAATACTCGACGAACTGCGGGTTCTCGCGCACCACCGCGCGGTAGGCCTTGACCCCATCGCTGGCCAGTTCGTCCATCAGGTGGCGCCAGGCCGGCTGCGGCGGCGGTGGCGGCAGCAACGTCGCCTCCAGCACGGCGGCCAGGTACAAGTTGAGGTTCTGCTCGGCGATGTCCGGCAGGCCGAATTTGAAACGAATCATTTCCCCTTGCTCGGTGGTGCGGAAACGCCCGGCCACCGACCCCGGCGGCTGGGACAGAATCGCCGCGTGTGCCGGGCCACCGCCCCGCCCGACGGTGCCACCACGGCCGTGGAACAACAACAGCTCGACCTGCTGCTCGCGGCAGATTTCGACCAATTGTTCCTGGGCCCGGTACTGCGCCCAGGCGGCCGCGGTGGTGCCGGCATCCTTGGCCGAATCGGAGTAGCCGATCATCACTTCCTGCGGGCCGTGCAAGCGCGAACGATAGCCCGGCAACAGCAGCAGCTTCTCGATCACTGGACCGGCGTTATCGAGGTCGGCCAGGGTCTCGAACAGCGGTACTACGCGCATCGGCCGCAGCACGCCGGACTCCTTGAGCAGCAGTTGCACCGCAAGGACGTCCGAGGCGGCGCCGGCCATGGAAATCACGTAGGAACCCAGGGACGCAGCCGGCGCATCGGCCACTTCGCGACAGGTGGCCAGCACTTCGGCGGTGTCCGCCGAGGGTTTGAAATGGCCCGGCAGCAAGGGACGCCGGTTGCTAAGTTCGCGCATCAGGAACTCGATGCGCTGCTCTTCGCTCCAGTCCTCGTAACGGCCCAACCCCAGGTAATCGGTGATTTCGCTCATGGCGCCGCTGTGGCGGCTGGAGTCCTGGCGCACATCCAGGCGGACCAGGAACAGGCCGAAGGTCACCGCCCGGCGCAGGCAATCGAGCAACGGCCCATCGGCGATCACGCCCATGCCGCATTCGTGCAGCGAGTGGTAGCAAAGCAGCAACGGATCAAGCAGGTCGCGATTGTTCTGCAGCACATCCGGGGTGGCCGGCACCGGTCCCTTGAGCGCCGCCTGCGCCCAGTTGCGGGTTGCCCGCAGCCGCTCGCGCAATTGTTTGAGCACCGCGCGATAGGGTTCAGAGCTGTCCCCGGCCTTGGCCTGCAGGGCGGCACTGGTCTGTTGCATGGACAGTTCGGCCGCCAGGTGATCGATATCGCGCAAGTACAGGTCCGCCGCCATCCAGCGTGCCAGCAGCAGCACCTCGCGGGTCACTGCGGCCGTGACGTTGGGGTTGCCGTCGCGATCGCCGCCCATCCACGAAGCGAAGCGGATCGGTGCCGACTCCAGCGGCAGGTGCAGGCCGGTCGCCGCATGCAGGGCTTTGTCGGCCTTGCGCAGATAGCTCGGGATGGCCTGCCACAGGGAATGCTCGATGACCGCAAAGCCCCACTTGGCCTCGTCCACCGGCGTCGGCCGGGTGCGGCGGATTTCTTCGGTGTGCCAGGCTTCGGCGATCAGCCGTTGCAGGCGTTCGTGGATCTGCGCGCGCTCGGCACTGGTCAGGTCGCGATGGTCCTGGGCTGCCAATTGCGCGGCAATGGCGTCGTACTTTTGAATCAGGGTGCGACGGGCCACTTCGGTGGGGTGCGCGGTCAGCACCAGTTCGATTTCCAGGCGCCCCAACTGCTTGGCCAGGGACTCGGCACCGTGGCCCTCGGCACGCAGCCGCGCCAGCAGCTCGGGCAGGACTCGTGCCTCGAACGGCGCCGGTTGCGACTCATCGCGACGGTGAATCAATTGGTATTGCTCGGCGATGTTCGCCAGGTTGAGAAACTGGTTGAAGGCCCGGGCCACCGGCAGCAGCTCGTCTTCGCTCAACTGGTCCAGGCTGGCACTCAGTTCGGCGCTGGCCGAACCACGCCGGTCGGCCTTGGCGCCCTTGCGAATCTGCTCGATCTTGTCAAGAAACCCCTCCCCGTACTGCTCGCGGATGGTGTTGCCCAACAGCTCACCCAAGAGGTGAACATCTTCGCGCAGGCGCGCATCAATATCGCTCATGTACCTGTTCTCCGGCTGATTCGGGGCGGCTCGCAAGCCTCAAGAGTGCCGTCAGCACAAGGTGCTTAGCAAGCGCGCGACCAACTGACTTTAAACCTTGCGCGTTGCGGCTAGTCTCAAGAGTACGCCGCACAACGGCGCAGCGCCGGCCCGGGCCGGTCATTCACCCACCCCTGCCACGAGCAGGTGTCGATTGAGGTCGCCATGAAAATCCGTGAGCTCGCGCAACACTGGGAAGAAAACGCCAAGGGTCGCCTGACCAAGACCGGCTATGTGATCCATCTGGATGTCGAAGCCGCTGCACGCCTGGCCGCCATTGCCGAGATGTACCCCAAGCGCCAGACCGAGGAACTGCTGGGCGAACTGATCGGCGCCGCCCTCGAAGAACTGGAAGCCAGCTTCCCCTACGTCCAGGGCCAGCACGTCGTTGCCACCGATGAGGAGGGCGATCCACTGTACGAGGACGTCGGCCCTACACCCCGCTTCCTGGCCTTGTCCCGGCGTCATCTGCAGGATTTGTCGGCGCAACCCGACGAACAAAAGCACTGATCCAACTGCCCCTTTCCTGACCTTGCACAGCGTTATTCCTGACCCGTCCCCGGGTCGGGAATACCCCTGCGCGCCGCAAAAGTTCCCGGCCTAGAGCGCTGTCCGTTCGGTCAGAAATTTTTTTAGGCAATTCGCCATCTGCGCTGAACTATTCAAAAAAGCCTCGGGTCACAGCCAGTAGCCATCACTGGAACAGCCGTTTCAAATTTTGTGAAGAGCGTCACTGCCACTCAGGGTCGCGGCGCTAGAACCGGGATGGATTTAGATGTTTTCCAGGAGTTACCCAATGGAGTTGAAGACCATGAAGATCAGCACTGCCACATCCTCGTCTAACCCTTTGCGCGGGCTCAAACTGGCCGCCCTGGCCCTCGGTAGCAGCCTGGTTCTGGCCGGTTGTGCCGGCAACCCGCCAACCGAGCAATACGCTGTGACCCAATCTGCGGTCAACAGCGCCGTCAGCGCCGGCGGTACCGAGTTTGCTGCCGTGGAAATGAAGTCGGCCCAGGACAAGCTCAAGCAAGCCGAGATTGCCATGCACGACAAAAAGTATGACGAAGCCAAGCGTCTGGCCGAACAGGCCGAGTGGGACGCCCGCGTCGCCGAACGCAAGGCCCAGGCCGCCAAAGCCGAACAGGCTGTGAAGGACTCTCAGAAAGGTGTTCAGGAACTGCGTCAGGAAAGCCAGCGCACCGTGCAATAAGCACCGTGCCCACGCCTACCGAACCTCGTTACCTGAAGTTTCAACCGATAGAAAGGACGAACCATTATGCGTAAACAATTGATGATCCCAGCCCTTCTGGCCCTGAGCGTTGGCCTGGCGGCCTGTTCCTCACAGCCAAACGTGAACCTGGAACAGGCCCGGACCAATTACTCGGCGCTGCAAGCCAACCCTCAGGCCAGCAAAGTAGCGGCCCTGGAAACCAAGGACGCCAGCGATTGGCTGGACAAGGCCGACAAGGCCTATATGAACAAGGAAGACCAGGCCAAGGTCGACCAACTGGCTTACCTGACCAACCAGCGCGTTGAAGTGGCCAAGCAGACCATCGCCCTGCGCACCGCTGAAGCCAATCTGAAAGATGCCGCTGCGCAACGTGCCCAGGCCCGCCTGGACGCTCGTGACGCACAGATCAAGCAACTGCAGAACAGCCTCAACGCCAAGCAGACCGAACGCGGCACCCTGGTGACCTTCGGTGACGTGCTGTTCGCCACCAACAAGGCCGACCTGAAATCCAGCGGTCTGGTGAACATCAACAAGCTGGCGCAGTTCCTTCAGGAAAACCCTGATCGCAAAGTGATTGTCGAAGGCTACACCGACAGCACCGGTTCGGCGGCTTACAACCAGTCGCTGTCCGAGCGTCGCGCCACTTCCGTGCAGGTTGCGCTGATCAAGATGGGTGTCGATCCATCGCGCATCGTGGTCCAGGGCTATGGCAAGGAATACCCGGTAGCGGATAACACCAGCGTTTCCGGTCGTGCCATGAACCGTCGTGTGGAAGTCACCATTTCCAACGACAACCAGCCGGTTGCCCCACGTTCTTCGATGAGCAACTAAGCCGGGGTCGCCCCCAGCCTGGTAACCGCCAGTAAAAAGCCCCGCCTATGCAGATAGGCGGGGCTTTTTTTCGACTGCGATCTCTCGCCCGTGTGCTTACTGTTGCAGCTGCGGGGTTTCCTGGCCCATGCAGCGCACGGCTTTTTTCTTGCTGTTGATCAGCACGCCGCTCAGGCCCTTCTGCTCGGTATCGAACAGCACCAGCACGCCGTCGATGCACTGGGCAACTTGCGCCGCTGGTTCCAGGGAGACCTTGTAGTCCTCGCCCGGCACGGTCTTGAGCATGGTGAAGTCGCTGAGCAGCAGCGCATCCTCGGGCTTGGCGAAGTGCAGGTAACCGTAGTACCAGAGGCAACCCACGGTGCCGAGGATGGTGCAGATACCGGTGATGATCAGGGGGATGGCGTTACGTTCTTCGCTCATTGCGGACTCTCTGGAGGTTCAACTTCTGAATTCGGGGGTGTCGGGTAGTTCGGGATCTCGCCAAGGCGGCGCAGGCCGTTGAAGTGCAGCGGATCCTCGAGGTAGCGCAGCATCACCTGGCGCCAGGTCGGATCGGCAAAGGTCTGCACGTGGCCGCCTCGGGTCAGTTGCAGCACCCGCGGCGCGGGCGCAGCTTGATACAGACGGATGCCATTGGAAAGGGGCACGATCGGGTCATCGATGCTGTGATACAGCAGTTTCGGCACCCCGGTCAGGCGCGGTATGGCGTGGATGGCGCTATCGGCGTCCGGCACCAGCCACGACAGCGGCACCTGCAACGGCCAGGTCAGCCATGAGGTGCTCAGGGCGTACTGCCCGACATCGCGGTAACTGGCCGGCACACCGTCGAGCACGATGGCCTTGAGCTGGCGCTGGCGCTCCGGGTGCTCCACCAGGTAATGAATCGCCAGCGCGCCGCCCAGGCTCTGGCCGAGCACGATCAGCGGCTTGTCCTGGACCTCCGGAGCCTGGTCCAGCCATTTGAAGGCGGCATCGACGTCCTGATAGACCGCCGGCAGGCTGGGCGCGCCTTGGGACAGGCCATAACCGCGATAGTCCACCAGCAACACCTGGTAGCCCTGTTCCGGCAACCACCAACTGCCACCCAGGTGCCAGGCCAGGTTGCCGCCATTGCCGTGCAGATGCAGCACCGTGCCCTTGAGCGGCACCCCGGCCTTGGCCGGCAGCCACCAGGCATGCAGCTTCAGGCCATCGGCGGTGGTCAGGGTGACGTCGCGGTACTCGAGCTTGGCGCGCTCGGGGGTAAAGGGCAGGCCCTGCTCGGGGTAGAACAGCAGTGAGCTGCAAGCGCTGAGAGAGAGCAGCAGCGCCAGGGCGGCAACGATTCGGATCATCGCGCGCCCCCTGTGGCGACTTTTGAGGTCAGGGGTGAGCTCACGCTGGGCGTCGGCAGCGCTGTCGAGCGCGGCCTGCGGCAGCGGCTACAAGTGGTGGGTGAAGCGTCCATGTGCAGCCCCCATGAGCGTCAAAGGATATTGGAGTAGTCGGCCTCGATCCGGTCCAGGCTCAGGTGATTGAGGAAGTTGGAGAAGCACATCCAGGCCGACAGCGCGTTCATGTCGCGGAACTGGTCCGGCAGGTACTTGGGCGGCACCACCAGGCCTTCGTCCACCAGCTGGCGCAGGGTACGCATGTCTTCCAAGGTGGTCTTGCCGCAGAACAACAGCGGCACTTGCTCCAGCTTGCCTTTACGCACGGCCAACTGAATGTAGTTGTAAACCATGATAAAGCCCTTGAGATAGGACAAGTCTTTGGTAAATGGCAGCCCGGTCGGCACCGAACCACGGAACACCCGGCTGGCGTTGCCGTAGCTTTCGGCCATTTCAAAGCCCTGCTCGCGGAAGAACTCGAACACCTGCAAAAAGTCGGCGCCCTCCTCCACCATGTGGATCGCCCGGGTACGGTTGGTCAGTTTGCGCAGGCGGCTGGGGTAGGACGCGAAGGTGATGATCTCCATCAGGATCGCCAGGCCTTCCTGGGTCACGGTGGACGAAGGCGGCCCCTTGGACAGGAAGGTGCAGATCGGCTGGTTCTGCCCATTGAGGGTGGTGCCCACATGCACCAGGCCTTCGTGGACTTCCAGGGCGCGCACGTCACGGTCGTTGAACATGGCGTCGGCGCGGATCTTGATGTAGTCGGCGCCAGCCGCGGCATCGGCGACGATCCCGTCCGACTCGAATACGCGGATGGTTTCCTCGGCCTCGCCGAACACCTTGTTCAGCCGGCTTTGCAGCAGGCTTACGGCGTCCTTGGCGGTCAGGGTCTTGGGCTCGTCCTTGAGGTCGCCACGGCCGTCGATGTTGTTCAGGTAGTCGGAAAGCATCAGCCCGAGGTCGGCCAGGGTCGGGTCGCCGGCGTGAAACGCATCGGATGCGGCGCCGTACAGCTCCTGGGAGATCAGGCCGAAGTCCTCGGTGCCGCGGGCTTCGAGCATGCGCACCACCATGCGGTATTCCTTGCACATGCGCCGCATGATCTGCCCGACCGGGTTGAACTGCCCGAGTTGGCGGGTGATGTCGCGCTCGATGTTCTGGAACTCCAGCTTGACCGCGCTGGAGTCGAAGGACAGGGGTCGGTTCTGGTAGTAATCACGGTCGACCGCAGGCATTTCCTTGCCCTGGGCCTTGAGGAAGCCCTTGCGGATGTTGTCGTCCCACTTCACCGCATCCAGTACCCGGATTGGCGTTTGTGCCAGCACTATGCGATCGGACAAGGTGCGTATCGTCTGCTGGTAATCGTCCACCCGAAGTTCCTCTTGATAACGTTTGTGCCGCGCCCTGGTTACTTGCCCGCGCGGGTGAAGCGCGCCGCCTCGACAAACACGTCAGAGTTGGCCGGGTCGTCCAGGTACGCGAAAACCTCAGGCAACGGGCTGCTGATCAGCACGCCATCGCCTTCGGTGGTAGTAAAGGCTTCGCCGCTCAGGGCTCTTTGACCCAGGGCCTGGTTGATCTGTTCCAGATCGAGGTTGTACAGCACCAGTTCGTGCTGCTCGTTGAGTTCAAAACCGGCGATGGTGAAGCGTCCGCCCAGACGCTGGGGAACCGCCGCCGACAGGTACCAGCGGTTGCCATGGCGCGACACGGTGAAATCATAGCTCTCGCGCTGCCGGGATTGCCCCGGGTGAGACGTCACGGCCTGGTAGCGATTGCTGGCAATGCGCTTGAGTTCAAGGCTCAGGGGCTCGCCCCAGGCATTCTTGCTGGTCCATTTGCCCAGCAACGCCGCAGGCGCGGCCTGATCGGCGGGCAGCGGGTCCTTGAAGGTCACCAGGCAGCCGCTGAGCAGGAGAAACGACAAGGCGATCAGGGCACGCCAGGCTTTCATTCAACACTCCTAATGGACACAACAGTGGGCCGGCGGCGGTGACCGGTGAACCTCAGACCGAGGCCAGCACCAGGTGCATGTAGCGGGTGAGGATACCGAGCATGTCTTCGTCAGCCAGAGGCTCTGCGCCGTTGAGCAGGCCCTGATATTCCATCCGTCCGATAATCGCCGTCAACACTTTGGCATCTTGTTGTGGCTCCCGGGAACCCAATACCTGAAAAAACTGGCAAGTGCCCTGCAACAGAATTTGCTGGTGCGAGCGCACCAACAGCGCCAGGCGCGGGTTGAGCAAGGCTTCCTGGCGGAACGCCTGTTCAGCCATCAGGTGCTCGCGGCGGTTTTGCAACTGGCGCTGGACGTAGTCAGCCGTGAGCCGGGCAATGTCATCGGCCAGATGGGAGCGCGACTCGGGACTGCCGTCGCCGTAGGCCACCATCTCGCGCAGCAGGCCTTCATTGTTGGTCCAGAACTTGGCCATGTACGCGGCACTGCGTTCGACGTATTGGGCAAAGGTATCGGTGAGCAGGTCATCGATATCCTTGAAGTAGTAGGTGGTGGCCGACAGCGGCACACCGGCTTCGGCGGCCACCGCGCGATGGCGCACGGCGCGCACGCCGTCACGCACGACAATGCGCATGGCGGCGTCGAGAATGTCCTGTCGCCGTTGCTCGCTGCCCTGCCGGCTGGCTTTGCGCCCCTGGTACTGAACGCTTTCAGCTACCGCAGTGGCGATACCCGCTGCGCCTTCTTGAGCAATTGCACGGTTCACGACAGGTCTTCCTCTTAAAAATCACACAGAATTAAAAGCGGTACGTCAGTTCCACACAGACAATAAAAAGCCGCCTGATAAAGGCGGCTGATTATTCAAGGCACTTACGCCTGCGGCCGCATGTGCGGGAACAGGATCACGTCACGGATCGACGGCGAGTTGGTCAGCAGCATCACCAGGCGGTCGATACCAATGCCTTCACCGGCGGTCGGCGGCATGCCGTATTCCAGGGCACGTACGAAGTCGGCATCGTAATGCATGGCTTCGTCGTCGCCGGCGTCCTTGTCGGCCACCTGGGCCATGAAGCGCTCGGCCTGGTCTTCCGCGTCATTGAGCTCGGAGTAGGCATTGGCGATTTCGCGGCCACCGATGAACAGTTCGAAACGGTCGGTGACGTTCGGGTTTTCATCGTTGCGACGGGCCAGCGGCGACACTTCGAACGGGTACTGGGTAATGAAGTGCGGCTGCTCCAGCTTGTGCTCCACCAGCTCTTCGAAAATCATCACCTGCAGCTTGCCCAGGCCTTCAAAGCCCAGGACCTTGGCCCCGGCTTTCTTGGCGATGGCACGGGCCTTGTCGATGTCGTTCAAGTCATCGGCCGTCAGGTCCGGGTTGTACTTGAGGATCGAGTCGAATACCGACAGGCGCACGAACGGCTCGCCGAAGTGGAACACCTTGTCGCCGTACGGCACGTCGGTTGTCCCGAGAACAAGTTGCGCCAGTTCGCGGAACAGCTCTTCGGTCAGGTCCATGTTGTCTTCGTAGTCGGCGTAGGCCTGGTAGAACTCCAACATGGTGAATTCAGGGTTGTGACGAGTCGAAACGCCTTCGTTACGGAAGTTGCGGTTGATCTCGAACACTTTCTCGAAGCCGCCAACCACCAGGCGCTTGAGGTACAGCTCCGGGGCGATCCGCAGGAACATTTCCATGTCCAGCGCATTGTGGTGGGTTTCGAACGGCTTGGCTGCCGCGCCGCCAGGAATGGTTTGCAGCATCGGCGTTTCGACTTCCAGGAAGTCACGCTGCATCAGGAAGCTGCGGATGTGGGCGATCACTTGCGAACGCACGCGGAACGTCTGGCGTACTTCTTCGTTGACGATCAGGTCGACGTAGCGCTGGCGATAACGCTGCTCGGTGTCGGTCAGGCCGTGGTGCTTGTCCGGCAGCGGGCGCAGGGATTTGGTCAGCAGACGCACGCTGGTCATTTCAACGTACAGGTCACCCTTGCCGGAACGGGCCAGGGTGCCTTCGGCAGCGATGATGTCGCCCAGGTCCCAGGTTTTCACCTCAGCCAGGGTTTCTTCCGGCAGGGTCTTGCGGTTGACGTAGACCTGGATGCGCCCGGTCATGTCCTGAATCACCATGAACGAGCCACGGTTGAGCATGATGCGACCAGCAACCTTGACCGGGATCGCAGCCTCTGCCAACTCTTCCTTGGTCTTGTCGACGTACTGCTTCTGCAGGTCCTGGCAGTAGCTGTCACGGCGGAAGTCGTTGGGGAAGGCGTTGCCCTTGGCGCGCTCGGCAGCAAGCTTTTCCTTGCGCAAGGCGATCAGGGTGTTTTCTTCCTGTTGCAGGGCTTGCGGGTCGAGTTGTTGGTCGCTCATGTCTTTTGAAATTCCATCACAGGTTCGTTGCCCCCACGGGTGGCAGGGGACTTAAGGTCTAGGCTGACGGTTTACAGCCCCGATTTCAGGCTGGCTTCCAGGTATTCGTCGATATCGCCGTCGAGCACCTTGTCGCAGTCGCTGCGTTCGATGTTAGTGCGCAGATCCTTGATCCGCGACGCATCGAGCACATACGAACGGATCTGGTGACCCCAGCCGATATCCGACTTGGTGTCTTCCAGCGCCTGGGAAGCGGCGTTGCGTTTCTGCATTTCCTGCTCGTACAACTTGGCCCGCAGCATTTTCATGGCGGTGTCCTTGTTCGCGTGCTGGGATCGTTCGTTCTGGCAACTGACCACAGTGTTGGTCGGTACGTGGGTAATACGTACGGCCGAGTCGGTGGTGTTTACGTGCTGACCACCGGCACCGGAGGAACGATAGGTGTCGATCCGCAGGTCGGCCGGGTTGATCTCGATTTCCACCTTGTCGTCGATCTCTGGCGAGACGAACACCGCGGAGAACGAGGTGTGGCGACGGTTGCCGGAGTCGAATGGGCTCTTGCGCACCAGACGGTGCACGCCGATCTCGGTCCGCAACCAGCCAAAGGCGTATTCACCCTTGATGTGTACGGTCGCGCCCTTGATACCGGCCACTTCACCGGCCGACAGCTCCATGATGGTCGCGTCGAAACCGCGTTTGTCGGCCCAGCGCAGGTACATGCGCAGCAGAATGTTGGCCCAGTCCTGGGCCTCGGTGCCGCCGGAACCGGCCTGGATGTCCAGGTACGCGTTGTTCGGGTCCATTTCGTGGCTGAACATGCGGCGGAATTCAAGCTTGGCGAGGTTTTCCTCGAGACGGGCCAGCTCGGCGACGACATCGCCCACTGCGCTCTCGTCATCTTCTTCGACGGCCATGTCCAGCAGGTCGCGGCAATCGCCCAGACCGGTGTTCAGTTCGTCGAGGGTTTCGACGATCTGCGCCAGCGCAGCGCGCTCGCGGCCCAGTTCCTGGGCGTATTCAGGTTTGTTCCAGACACTCGGATCTTCAAGCTCGCGATTGACCTCGGTCAGACGCTCATGCTTTTGATCGTAGTCAAAGATACCCCCGAATAGTTTCGGAGCGCTCGGACAGGTCCTTGATGGTGTTAAGGATCGGGTTGATTTCCATGGCGGGCAGCACTCGTTGGCGAACTTTTGAAAGCCGGCGAGTATAACGGAATCGCCGATTCACGGCAGCCCGCTTAGCGGGTTTAGCGGCGAATCGGCCATCTAATTTTGCCGATAAGGCCTGCAAAAACCTGCTGTACGGGCAATTTGATCCCGCGTATCGCCCCGCCCCCCTCGTAGCCGCGGACAACCACGGTACCCCGGGACCGGCCCGCGCTATACAATCCCCGGGCGAAATGACAAGGAAGCAGCAGGCACCATGGGCAGACGACTCAGCCACGCCGAGATCGAACACATCAAGCGCCGGGAGCGCCGAAACCTCAAGGGTGGCCAGGCGTTCATCTCGGCGCTGCTCAGTGCACTGGTCTGTATGCCGTTGATGGCGGTCTGGCTGATTGTCTCGCCGGAGCTGGCCTGCGTGCTGGGGTTGGTTTGGCTGATCTTTCTGTGGTGGTGGGTCTGCTACCGCCTGCGAGCGATGGTCGATGAGGTCGGCGAGCAAACCCAATGGCTGCAAGCCAGCTTCAGCGCACACCCGGTGTATGCCCACCGGAACTTCCACTTCGACTATCGCTTTGGCGACTACACGATTGCCGGCAGCAACCTGTTGAACAACTGGTTTATCGACAACACCCTCAACACCCACACCCTGTACCGCATTGAGGCGGTCACACTCACCTGCCCGCAGACCTCGGCCGTCAGCTATTACCTGCTCCGGGAGACCCTGGTCGAAGCGACACCCGCGCAGGTTGTCGCCAACGAGGCCGTCCCACAGGCGGCACGCTGAAAACGCCTACTCGATCCCGACCTGATTGCGCCCATTGTGCTTGGCCAGGTACAGGCCCTTGTCCGCCGCCGAAATCAACTGCCGGCAGTGGCTGTTGGGCTGCGGGGTCATGGTCGACAGGCCGATGCTGATGGTCAGGCTCGAACCTTCGGTCGGCGCCAGATGGGGGATTTTCAGCATGGCAACGGTCTGGCGCAGCTTTTCAGCCACCAGGCGCGCCCCGCCCGGCGAGGTGTTGGGCAGCACCAGGGCGAACTCCTCACCGCCATAGCGCGCCGGCAGGTCCGAAGGACGGCTGCTGGCCTCGCGGATGGCCGTGGCCACTTTGCGCAGGGCCTCGTCGCCCTCCAGGTGGCCAAAGTTGTCGTTGTAAGACTTGAAGTAGTCGACATCGATCATCAGCAGCGACAGCTGGGTCTGATCGCGCATGGCCCGGCGCCACTCCAGCTCCATGTATTCGTCGAAGTGGCGGCGGTTGGACAGCCCGGTCAGGCCATCGGAATTCATCAGCCGCTGCAGCACCAGGTTGGTGTCCAGCAGTTGCTGCTGGCTGACGCGCAGGGCCCGGTAGGCCGCGTCACGCTGCAACAGGGTCATGTAGGACCGCGAGTGGTAGCGAATACGCGCCACCAGCTCGATGTTGTCCGGCAGTTTGACCAGGTAATCATTGGCCCCGGCAGCGAAGGCCGCACTCTTGATCAGCGGGTCTTCCTTGGTCGAAAGCACAATGATCGGAATGTTCTGGGTCGCCGGGTGATTGCGGTACTCACGCACCAGGGTCAGGCCGTCGAGGCCGGGCATCACCAGGTCCTGCAGAATCACCGTCGGCTTGATACGGATCGCCTGGGCGATGGCCTGGTGCGGATCGGCACAGAAGTGGAAATCAATGTTTTCTTCATTGGCCAACCCACGCCGGACAGCTTCACCGATCATTGCCTGGTCATCGACCAACAACACCATGGCGGCATTTTCATCGGTCTTGAATTCGTCGAGCTGTAAATCATTCATGGGTTGTCACCTGAATTGCTACCTGGCCAGGACAGCTGCGTGTGTCAGTCATTTGGCAAATATCTCCAGCAAACGTGGAGCGATCTTGTCCAGTGGGCGAATCTCTACGGCGGCGTCGATGGCAGCGGCCGCCTTGGGCATGCCATACACCGCGCTGCTGTTCTGGTCCTGCGCGATGGTCATATAGCCTTGATCACGCATGAGTTTGAGGCCCTGGGCACCGTCGCGCCCCATGCCGGTCAGCAGCACGCCAACCGCATCGCCATTCCAGTAGGTGGCGACGCTCTCGAAAAACACATCGATCGAGGGTCGATAGATTTCATTCACCGGCTCGGCGGTGTACGCCAGGGTGCCGTTCTTCAACAGACGGATATGGTGATTGGTGCCCGCCAGCAGTACCGTGCCGCTTTGCGGCGGCTCGCCTTCCCGGGCCAGGCGAACCTTGAGCCCGGAAGCGCTGCTGAGCCATTCGGCCATGCCCGCGGCAAACACCTGGTCAACGTGCTGGACCAGCACAATGGCGGCGCGAAAGTCCTGGGGCAAGCCCTTGAGCAGGACCTCCAGGGCCGCCGGACCGCCTGCGGAGGAGCCGATGGCCACCAGGCTCTGGCGCGGAGCGCTGCTGCGCAAGGGCGCCGGCGCCGAACGCACGCGGCTGCCGCGCTGGCCGATCAGCCAGCCGATATTGAGGATCTTGCGCAACAGTGGCGCGGCCGCCTCCTGGGCATTGCCGGCGCCCAGGGCCGGGGTGTCGACCACGTCCAGGGCGCCATAGCCCATGGCCTCGAACACCCGGTGCACGTTCTGCTGGCGGTCGACGGTGACAATCACAATGGCGCAGGGAGATTCGGCCATGATCCGCCGGGTCGCCTCCACGCCATCCATGACCGGCATGATCAGGTCCATGAGAATCAGGTCCGGGGTCAGCTCGGCGCAGTATTTGACCGCCTCCGCGCCGTTGGTGGCAACCCACACCAACTCATGGCTCGGATCGAAAGCCAGGGCTCTGCGCAAGGCCTCCACGGCCATGGGCATGTCGTTGACAATAGCGATTTTCATGCCCGCGCTCCTCCAATCAACTCCACCACCGCGTCGAGCAGGGCGTCGTCGTGGAAACTGGCTTTGGCTAGATAATAGTCGGCTCCGGCGTCCAGTCCACGACGGCGGTCCTCTTCCCGATCCTTGTAGGAAACCACCATCACCGGTAGCGACTGCAAACGGTTGTCGCGACGTAAAAGTGTGACCAATTCAATACCGTCCATGCGGGGCATATCGATGTCGGTGATCAGCAGGTCGAAGTCTTCGGAACGCAAAGCGTTCCAGCCATCCATGCCATCGACCGCGACCGCCACGTCATAACCGCGATTGAGCAGCAGCTTGCGCTGCAATTCACGCACCGTAAGCGAATCGTCGACCACCAGAATGCGCTTGCGCGCGGCCTCGGCCTGGGGCCGGTCATGCCGGGCAATCCGTTCCAGACGCCCGGTGTTGAGCAGTTTGTCCACCGAACGCAGCATGTCTTCGACATCGACGATCAGCACCACCGAACCATCGTCGAGCAGCGCACCGGCGGAAATATCCTGGATCTTGCCCAACCGATCATCCAGCGGCAGCACCACCAGGGTCCGCTCGCCGATAAAACGCTCTACCGCCACGCCATACACCGCGTCGCGCTCGCGAATCACCACCACTTTCAGGGTCTGCTGGCTGCCTTGCGCCGCGGGGCGCTGCAACAACTGGCTGGCGGCCACCAGGCCGACGTGGCGGCCTTCATGCCAGAAATGCTGGCGCCCCTCGACCTGCACAATGTCCTCGGGCGCGAGGTCGCACATGCGTTCGATATGGGCCAGCGGGAACGCATAGGCCTCGCCGCCGACCTCCACCACCAGGCTGCGCACTACCGACAGGGTCAGCGGAACTTCAAGGTGGAAGCGACTGCCTTCGCCGGCGGTCTGCTCCAGCACCACCGCGCCGCGCAGCTGGCGAACCATATGCTGCACCGCATCCAGCCCCACGCCCCGTCCCGAGACCTCGGTGACTTTGTCACGCAGGCTGAAGCCGGGCAGGAACAGAAAGGTCAGCAGCTCTTCTTCGCTGAGCTGGGCGGCGGTTTCCGCCGGGGACAATTGGCGTTCGATGATGTTCTGCCGCAGCCGGTCCAGGTCCACGCCGTGACCGTCGTCAGTCAGCTCCAATACCAGCAGGCCGGCCTGGTGCGAGGCCCGCAGGCGGATCAGGCCTTCGGCCGGCTTGCCGGCCAGCAGACGCTGGTCCGGCGGCTCGATGCCATGATCGACGGCATTGCGCAGCAAGTGGGTCAGGGGTGCTTCGAGTTTTTCCAGCACATCGCGGTCGACCTGGGTCTTTTCACCTTCAATCTCCAGGCGCACTTGCTTGCCGAGGCTACGGCCCAGGTCGCGGACCATCCGCACCTGGCCTGCCAGCACATCGGCGAACGGGCGCATGCGACAGGCCAGCGCGGTGTCGTAGAGCACCTGGGCGCGCTGGCTGGCCTGCCAGCCGAACTCGTCGAGCTCGGCGGTCTTTTCCGCGAGCAACTGTTGCGATTCGGCCAACAGCCGGCGGGCATCCTCCAGCGCTTCCTGGGCCTCCAGGCTCAGGGCGTGCTCCTTGAGGTGCACATTGAGACTTTCGAGGGCGCGCAGGCTGTTGTTCTGCATGCGCTTGAGGCGCTGCAGATTGGCCAGATAAGGTTTCAGACGCTGGGTTTCCACCAGCGACTTGCTCGACAGGTCGAGCAGGCTATTGAGGCGTTCGGCGGTGACCCGCAATACCCGCTCGCCGCCTTCGGTCAGGCGCGAGCCCTTGCGCACCGGGGCCGCCACGGACTCCGCAGGAGCCTCGGGCAGCAGCGACTCGGGGTTGGGCTCGGTAGCGGCCTCGCTACTCGGCGCCTGCAACTGCAACTCGGCCATCGGCGGGGGCGCCACGGGCGGCGGGACCGGGCTCGCGCCAGGCGTTGCCGGCGCCAGCAGGCGCGCCATCAGCTCGACATAGGCCTCGATATCCTGGGGCCCGACATTGGCACTGCCCGGGTTGGCGATGCGCATCAGGAAGTCAGTGCCCTGGAGCAAGGCATCAATATGTTCAGGCAGCAGGTACAGGCGCCCTTCCTGCGCACTGACCAGGCAATCTTCCATGACGTGGGCGACGCTGACGCCGGCATCGACGCCGACAATCCGCGCCGCGCCCTTGAGGGAGTGCGCCGCGCGCATGCAGGCTTCCAACTGGTCGGCCTGGGTCGGGTTGCGCTCCAGGGCCAGCAGCCCGGCGCTGAGCACCTGGGTCTGGGCCTCGGCCTCCAGGCTGAACAACTCCAGCAGCGATGCGTCGCGCATTTGATCGGGGGTCATGAAAGGCTCCGGGTCACGGCCGCGAGCAATTGCTCTTCATCCAGCAGGCGCAAACTGCGCCCCTTCCACTGCAACACGCCACGGGTGTAGCGGGCGCTGGCCTGCGAACCCGAAACCGAAGCGGCATTGAGGGTGCGCTCATCGATGGCGTGGATGCCGTCCACCTCATCCACTGGCACCACCACCGGCCCGCCATGGGCCGCGATGATCAGCATGCGCGGCATGATCCGTGCGCCCGACGCCACGCCGACAGTCGCATCCAGCCCCAGCAGTTCGACCAGGGACAGGCAGGCCACCAGCGCACCGCGCACATTGGCCACGCCCAGCAGGGCGCGCGAGCGCTGGTGAGGCAACGAGTGAATGGTCTGCAACGGCGCCACCTCGACCAGGCAGCGGGTCGGCAGGCCCAGCCATTCCTCGCCCAGGCGGAACATCAACAGCGAACGGGTGACGATGTCGCTGTCGACCTCCAGCGCCATGGATTGCACGCGGTCCTGTTGCTGCAACGAATAGCGATCGAGCAAGCGGGTGGCCGCCGCCGAGTACACCGAACAGTTGCGGCAATGGATATGCTCGACCAGCAGCGGACAGGATTTGTCGCCATGGATGCCGATGCGATTCCAGCAGTCATCGATCTGCTGGGCATCTTCATGGGTCACGTTCAACGAATAGGAGCTGCTCATCGTTCAGGCTCACGGTCAACGGTGCGTACGCTGCGGGCGGCACGCTCCTGCAATCGACGGGCACCCGCGGTATCGCCCTGGGAGGCCAGCAAGGCGGCCAGGTGCGCCAGCGCCTCGGGATGCTGCGGCTGCAGGTACAGGGCCTTGCGATAAAAACCCTGGGCTTGCAGGGTACTGCCGGCCACATCACTGAGCAGGCCCAGCCAGTAAAACACTTGGGCGACCGGCTCATGGCTGCGCAGGTACAGCTCGCAGGCGGCACGGGCTTCGGCGCTCTTGCCTTCGTTGGCCAGCGCGGCAATCTTCGCCAACAAGGCGTTGGCGTCGCTGGGCGGCGCTGCCGGAGCATGCCGCGCAGGCGCCGGCATGGAACTGAAAGGCCGAGCACGTGGTGCCGGCGGCGGCACACTGCGCAGTGGCTGGCGCGGCGCCAGGGGCAACACCGGTGGCGCCAGGACCGGGGCAGGAACCGGCAACGGTGCCGGCTCGACATGGCGACTGAAGGCAAAGGACTGCGCGATACCGATCGAGCGCATGCCCAGGCGGCCCAACAGGCTGCCTTCGGCCGGGCCGATAAACAGCACGCCGTCGACATGGGTCAGCCGCTTCAGCACCTCGAACACCTGCTGCTGGGTCGGCTGGTCGAAATAGATCAGCAGATTGCGGCAGAACACAAAGTCATAGGGCGGCTCATTGGCCAGCAGGTGGGGGTCGAGCAAGTTGCCGACTTGCAGGCGCACCTGCTCGCGGACCCGCTCATCCAGCCGATAGCGCTCGTCCTCGGCACTGAAGTGGCGCTCGCGAAACCCGCTCTGCTGGCCGCGAAAGGAATTCTTGCCATACACCGCCGCCTTGGCCCGCTCCACCGACAGCGGGCTGACGTCCAGGCCATCGACCTTGAACTGGTGCGGCGCGATGCCGGCATCCAACAGGGCCATGGCAATGGAATAGGGTTCTTCACCGGTGGAGCACGGCAGGCTGAGCAGGCGCAGGGCGCGCATGCCGCGAATCTCGGCCAGGCGCGCCTGGGCCAGTCTGGCCAGGGTTGCGAAAGACTCCGGATAGCGAAAGAACCAGGTCTCCGGGACGATCACCGCCTCGATCAGTGCCTGCTGCTCATCCTTGCTGCCGCGCAGGGTGTTCCAGTACTCCTCGGCATCCCGGGCCTGTTGCGCGGTCATGCGTTGGCGCACCGCGCGCTCGATGATGGCCTCGCCCACCGACGCCACGTCGAGGCCGATGCGCTCCTTGAGAAAATCGAAAAAACGCTGGTCGCGGCTCACGGCAGTTCCTCGAGCAGCGCCGGATCCAGCGGCGGAGACGGAAACAGCAGCGCACGCACCTGGGTATCGAGCAGGTCGTCGACCCGCACCCATTGCAGCAGGCCGTGCTCGTCTTCACGCACCGGGCCCAGGTACGGGCTCTGCCGGTTATCCAGGCCGTAGGGCTGGAACTGCGCCGGGTCGCAGCGCAAGGTGTCGCTGGCCTGCTCCAGGATCAAGCCCAGCAACTGGCCGGCCTGCCCGGGGCTGGCGCGATAGTGCACCAGCACCAGGCGGGTGCTGGTCCGTGCCTGTGCCGGCTGGCCAAATGTCAGGGCGCTGAGGTCGATGACCGGCACCACCACGCCCCGATAGGCAAAGATCCCGGCAACCCAGGCCGGGGCCTGGGCGATGGGCTTGAGCAACAGGCGCGGCAGGACTTCGACCACCTCGGTGGCCTGCAGGGCATAACGTTGGTTGCCGATGCGAAACACCAGAAACAACACCTTCTTCGGCGGCGCCTGTGAGCCGCGCCTGGCCGCGAGATCGCTCATCAGACTTTGAAACGCGAGACGCCGCTACGCAGCCCCACGGCCACCTGGCTCAACTCGTCGATGGCGAAGCTGGCCTGGCGCAGGGATTCAACGGTCTGGCTGCTGGCATCGCCCAGTTGCACCAGCGCGTGGTTGATCTGCTCGGCGCCGGTGGCCTGGGCCTGCATGCCTTCGTTGACCATCAGCACCCGTGGCGCCAGCGCCTGGACCTGATGAATGATCTGCGACAGTTGCTCACCCACCTGCTGCACCTCGGACATGCCGCGGCGCACCTCCTCGGAGAACTTGTCCATGCCCATCACCCCGGCCGACACCGCCGACTGGATCTCGCGCACCATCTGTTCGATGTCATAGGTGGCTACGGCGGTCTGGTCCGCCAGGCGCCGGACTTCGGTCGCCACCACGGCAAACCCGCGTCCGTACTCACCGGCTTTTTCGGCCTCGATCGCAGCGTTGAGCGACAACAGGTTGGTCTGGTCGGCGACCTTGACGATGGTCACCACCACCTGGTTGATGTTGCCGGCCTTCTCATTGAGGATCGCCAGCTTGGCGTTGACCAGGTCGGCCGCGCCCATCACCGAGTGCATGGTGTCTTCCATCCGCGCCAGGCCTTGCTGGCCGGAGCCCGCCAATACCGACGCTTGGTCGGCGGCGGTCGACACTTCGGTCATGGTGCGGACCAGGTCCTTGGATGTGGCCGCGATTTCCCGGGAAGTGGCACCGATCTCCGTGGTCGTGGCCGCGGTCTCGGTGGCGGTGGCCTGTTGCTGCTTGGAAGTGGCGGCAATCTCGGTCACTGAGGTCGTGACCTGCACCGAAGAGCGCTGGGCCTGGGACACCAGGGCCGTGAGCTCGGTCATCATGTCGTTGAAGCCGGTTTCCACTGCGCCGAATTCGTCCTTGCGGTCGAGGTTGAGGCGCCCACTGAGGTCACCGGTGCGCATTACGTCGAGAATCTTCACGATGCGGTTCATCGGCGCCATGATCGCGCGCATCAACAGCAGCCCGCACAACCCGGCGGCCAGCACCGCGATCAACAGCGACAGGCCCATGCTCACTTTGGCCGCGGCCACGGCATCATCGATCGCCGTGGTGGCGGCATCGGCCACCGACTTGTTCTCGCTGATCACATCGTTGAGACGCATGCGCCCGGCGATCCAGGCTGGGGTCAGCTGTTCGTTGAAAGTGCGATTGGCCTCGGCATCCTTGTTTTGCTGGTGCAGGTCGAGAACCACCGCCTGAATCCGGTTGAATTCCTGATGCTGGGTTTCGAAGGCGTCGAACTCGACCTGATCTTCACGGCCGTTGATGGTGGCCCTGTAGCTGGCCATGTGTTGCTGCAGGCGTTGTTCGAAGGATTTGAAGTCCGCGGCGTTTTCGGGGCTGATCCCCTGCCCTTGCTTGAACCCGAGGATCTGCTGGGTCAGCAGGTAGCTGTCGACCCAGGCGCTGCGAATCATCGAACTGTAATAAACCCCGGGGATGGCGTCGGTGCGCATGCGCTCTTCACCGGCCTCGATTTTCAACAGACGGGAGTACGAGACCACGACCATCAACAGCATGATGGCGATAATCACCGCAAAGCTCGCCAAAATGCGTTGGCGCAACGTCCAGTTCTTCACAGTCAGTCCTCGGGGCCGTTCAAATGGGGGGCAGTATAGCCGAGGGCGGGCCATCATTTATCTGCGGTTTGCGCACCAGGTCTCACTCGGCGCTAAAGCCTGCGTGGGCTCTGGGTGGCTACTTTCCGCCATATGACCGAGCGCGAGCCAGTGCTGTTTCGGCAAATACAGCCAGCATATCCGCCATCCACCCCGCCCCCGGCGCGCCCACGCCGCAACGTCCGCGCCCCTGGCCTCAGGTCGCGGCCAGACGCACCTGGTTTTCCAGTTCGCGCTTGAGCCCCGGTTCGAGTTTGAGCTGACGCGCCAGTTCGTCCAGGTAGGACTTCTCCATGAAGTTCTCTTCATCCACCAGCATCACGCTGGCGATGTACATTTCCGCGGCCATTTCCGGGGTGCTGGCGGCGCGGGCGACATCCGCCGGATCCAGCGGTTTGTTGAGCTCGGCGTGCAGCCAGTGCTGCAACTCCTGATCGTTATCCAGGCGGGTGAACTCGCCCTCGATCAGGGCCCGTTCGCGCTCATCGACATGCCCGTCGGCCTTGGCCGCGGCCACCAGCGCCTTGAGGATCGCCTGGCTATGCTGTTCGACCTGCTGCGCCGGCAGGCGGTCAATGGTCTGGGGTTCGCGCTGGGGAGCGGTTCCCTGCTGCGCCTGCCAGTTGCCATAGGCCTTGTAGGCGATCACCCCGAGGGCGGCCAGGCCACCATAGACCACCGCCTTGCCGCCGAACTTGCGGGCTTTTTTATTGCCCAGCAGCAGGCCCATGGCGCCGGCGGCCAATGCACCGCCGCCGGCACCGGACAACAGGCCGCCCAGACCGCCGGCACTGCCACCGAGCAAACCGCCCAGCGCGCCCTTGCCGGCCGGGGCCTTGCCCGATGCGCCTGAGGCCTTGTTCTGCAGCAGGTCCTGGCCGGACTTGAGCAATTGATCGAGCAATCCACGGGTATTCATTGCGACCTCCGGAAACTTCGGTTCAGTGGCTAAATAAGGCCACCAGCCTAGTGGGAAGTGCCCGTGCGCTGTGCTCGAGAGTGCTTCGGGATGTTGCCTGGACGCAGCGGCCCATCGATTAAAAAGATATACACTGCGAAAAATCTATAAAACCGTCCAACCGGTATCCCCCACCATGATGACCCTGCGCCAGATCCGTCACTTTATCGCCGTGGCCGAAACCGGCTCGATCTCCGCCGCCGCCCAGGCAGTGTTCATCTCGCAATCGACCCTGACCCTGGCGATCCAGCAGTTGGAGCAGGAGATCGGCGTCAACCTGTTCAATCGCCACGCCAAAGGCATGACCCTGACCCACCAGGGCCACCAGTTCCTGCGCCAGGCGCACCTGATCCTGGCCACCGTCGACAACGCCAAGCGCAGCCTGCAACAGAGCACCGACCAGGTGGCCGGGCAATTGATCGTCGGCGTGACCAGTCTGGTGGCCGGCTACTACCTGGCGGACCTGCTGACCCGTTTCCAGCGTGCCTACCCCAATGTGGAAATCCGCGTGATGGAGGACGAACGCCCGTACATCGAGCACCTGCTGGTCAGCGGCGAGATCGATGTCGGGGTGCTGATCATCTCCAACCTGGAAGACCGTCACGCGCTGCAGACCGAGGTCCTGACCCACTCGCCGCACCGGCTCTGGCTGCCGGCCCAGCATCCGCTACTGGAGCGCGACAGCATCAGCCTGGCAGACGTTGCCGGCGAGCCGCTGATCCAGCTCAACGTCGATGAAATGGACCACAACGCCCAGCGCATGTGGACCGGCGCCGGCCTGCAACCGCGAATCACCCTGCGCACGGCCTCCACCGAAGCGGTGCGTAGCCTGGTGGCTGCCGGGCTGGGGGTGTCGATCCAGCCGGACATGACCTACCGCCCGTGGTCGCTGGAGGGCGACATCATCGAGGCACGCTCCCTCGCCGACCTCGGCCAGACCCTCGACGTCGGCCTGGCCTGGCGCCGTGGCACCGCCCGTCCGGCACTGGTGGACCCGTTCCTGACCGTGGCCCGCGAGCAGCCCCACGGCGGGCGCAAGCCATCGATTTAATCGAATGTTCAATTCTGTATTTAGTATTTGTCGTCCTTCTGCCCGGCCACTAGTCTCTTCCCACTCCGGAAGCGGCGGTGGTCGGACACCGGGCACCCGGGAGCTACCATGGCTACGCAAGAAAAGAGAACCCGCAAAATGGCTGGCGTGCACACTCCGTTACTGACCGCGTTATTGATCGATGGTGAACTGGTGGCCGGCCAGGGCTTTGTCGAGCCGATCATCAATCCGGCCACCGGGGAAGTGCTGACGCACATTGCCGAAGCCAGTACCGAACAGGTCGAGAGCGCGATTCTGGCCGCGCACCGCGCCTTCTCCGGCTGGTCGCGGACCACGCCCCAGCAGCGCTCGAACATCCTCCTGGCCATCGCCGACGCTATCGAAAAACACGCCGATCACCTGGCCCGCCTCGAATCCCTGAACTGCGGCAAGCCATTGCACCTGGCGCGCCAGGACGACCTGAGCGCCACCGTCGATGTGTTTCGCTTCTTCGCCGGTGCGGTGCGCTGCCAGACCGGCCAGTTGTCCGGCGAATACCTGCCGGGCTTTACCAGCATGGTGCGCCGCGATCCGATCGGCGTGGTGGCGTCGATTGCCCCGTGGAACTACCCGATCATGATGGCCGCCTGGAAAATCGCCCCGGCCCTGGCCGCCGGCAATACCCTGGTGTTCAAGCCCTCGGAGCACACGCCGCTGTCGATCCTGGCCCTGGCGCCGACCCTGGCCCAACTGCTGCCGCGCGGGGTGATCAACATCATCTGTGGCGGCGGTGAAGGCGTCGGCAGCCACCTGGTCAGCCACCCGAAAGTGCGCATGGTGTCGCTGACCGGGGATATCGTCACCGGGCAGAAAATCCTCCAGGCCGCGTCCAAGACCCTCAAGCGCACCCACCTGGAACTGGGCGGCAAGGCGCCGGTGATTGTCTGCAACGATGCCGACTTGCAGGCGGTGGTCGCCGGCGTGCGCAGCTATGGCTACTACAACGCCGGGCAGGACTGCACCGCCGCCTGCCGTATCTACGCCCAGGCCGGAATCCATGACCGCCTGGTGGCCGAACTCGGCGCCGCCGTCAGCAGCCTGCGCTTTGCCGGCAAGCGTGACACTGACAACGAAATCGGGCCGCTGATCAGCACCCGCCAGCGCGACCGCGTGGCCAGCTTTGTCGAGCGCGCCCTGGGCCAGCCCCATATCGAGCGGGTCACCGGAGCCGCCGTGCACACAGGCCCTGGCTTCTATTACCAACCGACCCTGCTCGCCGGCTGCAAGCAAAGTGACGAAATCGTCCAGCGCGAAGTGTTCGGCCCGGTGGTCACCGTGACCCGCTTCGACGAACTGAGCCAGGCGGTGGACTGGGCCAACGATTCGGAATACGGCCTGGCGTCCTCGGTCTGGAGCCAGAGTCTGGACAAGGCGATGCAGGTTGCGGCGCGCCTGCAATACGGCTGCACCTGGATCAACAGCCACTTCATGCTGGTCAGCGAAATGCCCCACGGCGGCCTGAAACGCTCCGGCTACGGCAAGGACCTGTCCAGTGATTCGCTGCAGGACTACAGCGTGGTACGGCACATCATGGCCCGCCATGGCACCGACCTTTAGGAGCAGTTGCTGGCGGCGAGCTACGAGCTGCAAATGAGCGCGGGTTCTACTCGCAACTTGCCGCTTGCAACGTGCCGCGGCTCAAAAGCAGGTGCCTTCGGCGTCGCTGCACACCCCATACGGCGTATTGCTGATAAACCAGTTGAGCCAATGGGGCTCCCAGTCCCGCCACTGGATAAAGTAGGTCTTGGTCTCGGTGTTGAATGTCACGCCGAAAATACTCAGTTCCCGGGCACTCTCCGACATGCGCATGTCCAGCGAATCGTCGTAGATCAAGGGCGAGCGGTAAACCCGCTGCGGGTTCTGGAGGTCAACCACCTGCAGATACCCCAGGTGCCTGAAGGGTATGAACAGGTTACCGGCATGGACATGCTGCAAGAGGTAGCGTCCCGAAGATCCTCTGCTGGTGTAAGGCTCGCGATTGAGCACCTCACTCAACTGTTGGATGAACACCCCGGCGCCGCAGGCAAGCAGTATCAGCAGTCCGAAAACGGTCTTCCTGAGCTTCATCGGGCAGCGCCCTGGAGGCTGCAATTCATTGACCTGATCTCCCTGAAAAGGCGCCATTGAACGAGTTCTGGATAAGCGAATCAAGTTGCGGCACTATCCGCCGCCATAAAGTGCCCGCCGCCCTCCACCGGGGCGCTGGAAACGTACCCAGGTAGCAAGGACGCCCCCATGTCATACCCACCATTGTCCGTCCGAAGCGGGTCGACTCCGCTGCGGAGCGCCCGGCGGTGACTTCCGCCCGTGACGAGCTGATTCGCCTGATCACCGCCCTTCTGGCCCACAGCCTCGCGGTGGCCACTTGCGTGTTGATCGATTACTACGGCATCCCGTTCTACGAGCAGATGTTCGGCAGCATCAGCAAGTTTTTTGGCTTTGGCCCGATGATGCGCACCCTGTTCTGCCTGTTCGTCGCGGTCAATCTGCTGATCGCTATCATTCCGGTGCTCAGGATCAAGCTGTTGCTGATCCTGCCGCTGTTGCTGCTGACCGCTTACATAATGTTCCCCCACAACCCGATTCGTGGCCTGGTCTACTGCTCGGAGCTCGGCCTGCTGCCCTTGGCGGCGATCTATCTGTCCCGAGGGCTGCATCAGTTGCTCAGCCCAAGGGCGAAACGAGCCTGCGCCCCATGAGCCGCGACACGTTCATCCGCATAGGCTGCGCGCTATTGGCGCACGGCCTGGCGGTCGCGCTGTTTTACCTGGCGCATCTACTGGGCGTGCCGCTCTACCTGCAGCTGTTCGGCTCGATCTCGCGTGGTGTCGCGGTGGGGCTTGGGGTCTATTACCTGTTCATCCTGTTTATCGGGGTCAACGTACTGGCCGCGCTGGTGCCCAACCTCAAGCTCAAGCTGGGCCTGATCCTGCTGCCGGTGCTGGCCAGCGCCTGGATGTTTTTCCCCAGCAACCCCATACGCGGAATGGTGTATTGCGCCTTGTCCAGCGGCTTGCCGTTACTGGCGATCTGGCTGGCGCAGCGCCTGCATCGATTGCTACGCCCCAAGGACCTGCCCCATGAGTGATGGCCTGCGCCTGCCGGCGCCCCTTCGGTACCTGAGCCTGCTACTGGTGCTGGGCGCCAGCGGCAATTGCCTGGCCATGAGCCTGGACCAGCAGTTCGCCGGCCTGGCCAGTTGCAGCGTCGAGCAGGTGTTTCTCGACCCCAGCAACCAGCAGCTTAGCGGCCAGTACTTTGTCGAGCGCCAACTGCAACCCTGCAACCTCGACGAAGGTGCGCGCTTTTGCGTCAAGGACCAGTTCCACGGGCTGGCGGTGCATGCCATCGGCATTCCGTATCGCGGGCCGTTTTCAGTGCACGCGCTGTACCTCGACGCCGATGTACAGACGGCGCGCCAGCAATTGGGCCAAGGCTTCGACGGCGACGGTGTACAGGCCCCGTTGTTGATTGCCGACCCGAAGAATCCCGGCGGCTCGGTGCTGTACTGCGACCCGGACAGCCAATAATTCCTTTTGCCCCACCCGCGACGGAGCTCTCGATGCCCTCTCCCTTCAACACCCTGAGCCTGGCCCTGCTCGGGCTGCTGATCAGCCTCGCGCCCCCAGCCCTGATGGCGGCGGAATCCGGCTGTCCGAGCGGAGATTTGTCGAGCTTCGTCCAGGCGTTCGCCAGCAGCCCCGAGTTGCAACAGACCTACACCCGCTCGCCGCTGATCGAACAGCGTCCGGCCTATGGCGATCAGGGCTATGGGGTCACGACCCTGCACAAAGTGCCCGCCGCCAACCCCGCGAGCCTGGCCCTGCTCGACCCTAAGGTCCAGGCCAAGGCCGGTTTGCAGACCTTCTGGATCGACAAGCGCAGCCTGGTGGTGCACGACAGCCTGGGCGATGTGCTGCAGGTCTTTGTGTTCCAGCAGTTGCCGTGCTGGACCCTGGTCCGAGTCGAACAGTGGTCGCTGCAAGGCCTGCTCGACGAGCGGGCGCCGGCCAATGAAACGCCCTTGCAGCGCGAGCTGCGCAAAGCTGACCTCTTTGAAGGCTATGGCGCGGTGGAGCTGTATCCGCTGACCACGTACTTTTTCGAGCTGGCGCAGCGCATCGACCTGCACGCCGCCGACAACGGCTCGGCCGCCGGCGCCACCCGGGCCGTGATCCTGGGTTATTCGGGGATGTCACCGGAAGTGGAGCCGGCGCGGATCGAATCCCTGCTGAGCACCTATGCCGAATCGGACGTCGAGGCCAAGTTGCTGCTGGCGGACTTTTACTGCTTCCGGGGCAATCAGGTGTCGGAACGAAAATGCCAGGCGCCGCGCCAGGCCGAAGACACCGTGACCCAGGCCGCCCGACAGTTCGACACCGGCATGGCCTATGCCACGCTCGGCTATGGCTACAGCGAAGGCCTTTGGGGCACCACCGACCTGCCGCGTGCCCTGTCCTGCTTCAAGGAAGCCGCCGACCGCCATGAGCCGAGCGTGCTGCAGAACCTGGTCCACTACGCCAAGGAAGGCCAGGTGCCACAGCCTGGGGTCAGCTGCCTGCAAGCCCCGGCACCGACCGCCGGTTGAGTGTATCGGGCAATGGACTGGCGCCGCTGATCCATGCTTTCGGCCAGCAAAACCGGGGGAAATAAGGGCTTTTTGCTGGCGCGATGGCTTTTTTACCAATGGATACAGCTAATCATTTTTTCAGATATGGCGAACCGTTTATCCTCTGCGGCATCTGTTTAAAGTCCGTTGCGTTTGGCCGAAGGCATGACCGAACCTCACATAGCGATCCAGCGCGCAGCCAGGAAGGCCTCGGGATCCCCAGAACAAGGTTCACCTATGCACCGCAGGAATCTACTCAAAGCCTCCATGGCCCTGGCTGCCTACACCGGCCTTTCGGCCAGCGGCCTGCTGGCGGCCCGTGCCTGGGCCGGCGCTGCCGATGGCGAGGCGCAGACTTTTGATTTCGAGGGCCTCAAGGCCCAGGCCAAGCAGTTGGCCAGCAGTCGCTACCAGGACACCAAGCAGGTGTTGCCGCCCACCCTGGCGACCATGACCCCGCAGAACTTCAATGCCATCCAGTACGACGGCGCACACTCGCTGTGGAACGACCTGAATGGCCAGCTGGACGTGCAGTTCTTCCACGTCGGCATGGGCTTCAAGCAGCCGGTGCGCATGCACAGCGTCGACCCGAAGACCCGCCAGGCGCGGGAAGTGCACTTTCGTCCGCCGCTGTTCAACTACCAGAACACCAGCGTCGACACCACGCAGCTCAAGGGCGACCTGGGTTTTGCCGGGTTCAAGCTGTTCAAGGCTCCGGAGCTGGACAAGCACGACGTGGTGTCCTTCCTCGGCGCCAGCTACTTCCGCGCGGTGGACGCCACCGGCCAGTACGGCTTGTCAGCCCGTGGCCTGGCAATTGATACCTACGCCAAAAAACGCGAAGAATTCCCCGACTTCACCCAGTTCTGGTTCGAAACCCCGGACAAGGACAGCACCCGCTTCGTGGTCTACGCCCTGCTCGACTCGCCAAGCGCCACCGGTGCCTATCGCTTCGACATCGACTGCCAGGCCGAGCGCGTGGTGATGGACATCGACGCCCATATCAACGCGCGCACCGCCATCGAGCAACTGGGCATCGCCCCGATGACCAGCATGTTCAGCTGCGGCACCCATGAGCGGCGCATGTGCGACACCATCCACCCGCAGATCCACGACTCCGACCGCCTGGCCATGTGGCGCGGCAATGGCGAATGGATCTGCCGCCCGCTGAATAACCCGGCGAACCTGCAATTCAACGCCTTCGCCGACAAGGATCCGAAAGGTTTCGGCCTGGTACAGACCGACCACGAGTTCGCCAGCTATCAGGACACCGTGGACTGGTACAGCCGGCGCCCGAGCCTGTGGGTCGAACCCACCACGGCCTGGGGCGAAGGCTCGATCGACCTGCTGGAGATCCCGACCACCGGCGAGACCCTGGACAACATCGTGGCCTTCTGGACCCCGAAAAAACCGGTGGCCGCCGGCGAATCGCTGAACTATGGCTACAAGCTGTACTGGAGCGCCCTGCCACCGGTGGGCACGCCGCTGGCGCGGGTGCATGCCACGCGCTCGGGCATGGGCGGCTTCGTCGAGGGCTGGGCCCCGGGCGAGCACTACCCCGAGGTCTGGGCCCGGCGCTTTGCCGTGGACTTCACCGGTGGCGGCCTCGATCGCCTGCCGGCCGGCACCGGCATCGAACCGGTGGTCACCGCCTCCAACGGCCAGGTCAAGGACTTCAATGTGCTGGTGCTGGACGAAATCAAGGGCTACCGCATCACCTTCGACTGGTTCCCCACCAACGACAGCGTCGACCCGGTAGAACTGCGGCTGTTCATCCGCACCCACGACCGCACCCTGAGCGAAACCTGGCTGTACCAGTACTTCCCGCCCGCCCCGGAAAAACGCAAATACCCCTGACCCGTAACCTCGCCAGCCCGGCAGCGGCACACGCTCTGTAGCCGCTGCCGCAGGCTGCGCTGGCCCCAACGGGTACCGTGCCGTGTCAGCTGTACTCGATGCTTTAACCGACCCTTCGATTACGGCGCGCCATAAAAAACCGGTCTACAGGGCCAATGCCGATCAGTTAAGCGCTAGAGCGAACGAAACATAACCTGTGGCGAGGGTGCTTGCTCCCGTGGGGCCGGCCGGGGCTCCGGGGCGTAGCAGCCCCATTTTTGGGGCCGCTGCGCGGCCCAGCGGGAGCAAGCTCCCTCGCCACAATGACGGTGCTTGCCCTTAACTGACTGGCATTAGCCGACAGGGCCGGTTTTTTATGCCGCGGGTTTGTCAGTCGCGCAGATCCGATTCATGAATCGGCTGGTCCCTGTGGGTCGCCCGCTGGTACTGCGCCGGCCAGGTGGCCTTGCGTCCGCCCAGGTCATCGTCGGCGTGCAGCGGCCAGTACGGATCGCGCAGCAGTTCGCGAGCGAGGAAGATGATATCGGCCTGGCACGTGCGCAGGATGTGCTCGGCCTGAGCCGGCTCGGTGATCATGCCGACGGTGCCGGTGGCAATCCCGGCATCCTTGCGCACCCGTTCGGCGAAGCGCGTCTGATAGCCGGGGCCGACAGGAATCTCGGCATTGGCCGCCGTGCCCCCGGACGAGACATCGATCAGGTCCACCCCCAACGCTTTCAGGCGGCGTGCCAGCTCCACCGTTTCATCCGGGTTCCAGCCGTCTTCCACCCAGTCGGTGGCCGACACCCGCACAAACAGCGGCAGCTCTTGCGGCCAGACCGCGCGCACGGCTTCGCTGACTTGCAGCACCAGGCGAATCCGGTTGTCAAACGAGCCCCCGTACTGATCGCGTCGCTGATTGCTCAACGGCGAGAGGAACTGGTGCAGCAGGTACCCATGGGCCGCATGCACTTCGACCACCTTGAAACCGGCAACCAGTGCGCGTTTGGCGGCGTCGACAAAGGCCTGGATCACCTCGGCGATCTGCCCCTCGTCCAATTGGGTGGGTGGCGTGTGCTGCGGGTCGAAGGCAATTGGCGAAGGCCCGACCGGGGTCCAGCCGCCGTCTTCGACCTTGACGCTGCCATGCTTGCCCAGCCATGGCCGATGGGTGCTGGCCTTGCGCCCGGCGTGGGCCAGTTGAATCCCGGCTACCGCGCCCTGGGCGGCGATAAAGCGGGTGATGCGTTGCAGGGGTTCGATCTGTTCGTCATGCCACAGGCCCAGGTCCTGGGCGGTGATGCGCCCGTCGGCGGTGACCGCCGTGGCCTCGGTGAAAATCAGCCCGGCACCGCCCACGGCACGGCTGCCCAGGTGGACCAGATGCCAGTCGTTGGCCAGGCCATCGACGGCGGAGTATTGGCACATGGGTGAAACCGCGATGCGGTTGAGCAGGGTCAGTTGACGCAGGGTATAGGGTTCAAGCAGCAGACTCATGGGGCACCTCTCGATCAATGGTCAGGCTCCAGGGTTCTGTTTGAAAAGTCGACGAGTGACAACAAGGTGAAACGCCCGCCCCCGCGGGGTGAAAAAGGACAAGAGGTCACAAGGCCAATCAGACAGTGCTTAGAGACTAGTCGACAACATTGGCCGGAGCAGGGTTCCTGGTAAAAAGCCCCTGAAGGGTAGGCGCTGGAGTATCGGGAGAATGGCGGCGGGTTTAGCCGCTGCCGCCAGGCTGCGCTGGCGGGACAGCCGCCGAATGGTGCCAGGAATAGCGGCGGTGAGGCTGATGGCCAGCGCAGCCTGGCGGCGGCTACAGGAGCCGGCCGAGGGGTGTCAGGCGGAGCTGGCCATCAGGATCAGCGGGGTTCGATATGGGCGATCATCAGTTGCACGGTTTCCTGGCCCCGGAATTCGTTGACGTCGAGTTTGTAGGCCAGCTCCACCCAGCGGATGGTCGGGTTGGGCCAGACTTCGCGGTCGATGCCGAAGGCAATGCCGTCGAGTTTGAGCGAACCGCACTCGCTGCGCAGCACCACCTTCAAATGGCGCTCGCCGACGACGCGCTGTTCCACCAACTGGAACACACCATGGAACAGCGGCTCCGGAAAATGCTGCCCCCAAGGCCCGGCATCGCGCAGAGCCCGGGCCAGTTCCAGGTGGAATTCTTCGATGGCCAGGGTACCGTCCGACAGCAGGCGTCCGGTCAGGTCTTCCTCCTGCAACTGGCGTCGGACTACTTCATCGAACGCCTCGGCAAATGCCGGGAAATTCCCCTCAGGCAACGACAAACCGGCCGCCATGGCATGCCCGCCGAACTTGCTGATCAACTGCGGGTGCCTGGCGGCCACCGCGTCCAGCGCATCGCGAATATGGAACCCCGGCACCGAGCGCGCCGAGCCCTTGAGCATGCCCTCGCCGGCATCGGCGAAGGCGATGGTCGGCCGGTGATAACGCTCTTTGAGGCGCGACGCGAGAATCCCGATCACCCCCTGGTGCCAGTCGGCATCAAACAGGCACAGGCCGAACGGCATGGACTCCAGCGGCAGGTCCTTGAGCTGGGCCAGGGCCTCGCGCTGCATGCCCTGCTCGATGGATTTGCGGTCCTGGTTCAGCTCGTCGAGCTGCCCGGCCATTTCCCGCGCTGCCGCCGCATCGGCGGTGAGCAGGCATTCAATGCCCAGGCTCATGTCGTCCAGGCGCCCCGCCGCGTTCAAGCGTGGGCCGATGATAAAACCGAGGTCCGTGGAGGTGATACGGGCGTGATCGCGCTTGGCCACCTCAAGAATCGCCTTGAGCCCCGGCCGCGCACGCCCGGCGCGAATCCGCTCCAGGCCCTGGTGCACCAGGATCCGGTTATTGGCATCCAGCGGCACCACGTCGGCCACGCTGCCCAGGGCCACCAGGTCCAGCAGCTCGCCGATGTTCGGCTGCGGCTGCTGCTCGTACTTGCCCAGGCTGCGCAGGCGAGCACGTAGCGCCATCAGCACATAAAAGATCACCCCGACCCCGGCCAGGGCCTTGCTCGGGAACTCGCAACCCGGCTGATTGGGGTTGACGATGGCATCGGCCGCCGGCAGCTCATGGCCCGGCAAGTGGTGGTCGGTCACCAGCACCTGCAAACCCGCTGCTTTGGCTGCGGCCACGCCCTCGACGCTGGAAATACCGTTGTCCACCGTGATCAGCAACTGCGGCTCGCGCTGCAGCGCCACCGCGACGATTTCCGGGGTCAGGCCGTAGCCGTATTCGAAGCGGTTAGGCACCAGGTAGTCGACATGGGCCGCCCCCAGCAGTCGCAGGCCCAGCACGCCCACGGTGCTGGCGGTGGCACCGTCGGCATCGAAATCGCCGACGATCAGAATGCGCTGGCGCTGCTCCAGGGCCACCACCAGCAAATCCACGGCGGCATCGATACCCTTGAGTTGCTGATAGGGAATCAGCCGCGCCAGGCTCTTATCCAGCTCGGCCTCGGACTGCACGCCGCGGGCGGCGTACAGGCGGGTCAGCAAGGGCGGCAGATCACCGAGAAACGGCAGGGTGGCGGGCAACTCACGGGGTTCGATACGCATGGGGCGATTGGGGCTTCTCTTCTAATGCAGGGTGACGTCAGAGGACGGGAACGAACGGTTGGCAATCAGCCGCGATCGCCCATCAGCCATTCGAGCTGGACTTCGTGCTGGCCACGGTCATCGGTGACGAAGATCGTGCCTTCGCTGATCATCACGTCCCACTTGATCACCCGGGGCATGTCCTTGGCCAGGGTCTCCAGCACGTCCTGGGGCACGCCGGCGATGTTGACGTTTTTCAGGTTCTTCAGGGTGTCGACCACCCGGGTCTGCCACACACGCAGGCTGCCGTAGGCCAGCAGGCTGGTGCGCTCGGTGCGACGCGAGCACCAGGTCAGGCGGTCGGCATCCGGCTGGCCGACTTCGATCCAGTGCAGGACGCGATCATCCAGGCTCTTTTCCCACAGGGCCGGCTCATCCACATCCGACAGGCCGCGACCGAACGACAAGTGCTCGTTGTACCAGAAGGCGTAGGCCAGCAGCCGCACGGTCATGCGCTCTTCGGTTTCCGAAGGATGACGGGCGATGGTCTGCTTGACGCTCTCGTACACCCCACGGTCGAGGTCGGTGAGGTTCAGTTCAAACTTGTAGGTGGTGGACGGCTGGGCCATGTGCGCGCTTCTTGATGTGCGAAAAGGCGGCAAGTCTAACCCGAAACCTTTCCCCCTGCCCGGCCGATGACCCGCCGTCGGGCACCTGGCGCCACCCCACGCCAGCCCGGCGGCCGCTATTCAAGCAGGCAGGCGAAGGCACGACCCTGGCACCGATTGCCACGATCCGCGCTAGCAGGGGTTGTTCCCAGGCGCCGAGGGCTTTATAACGCTCGCGCGATTCAGGATGTGCGTTGTGCCGACCTGAAGCTATCAACGGAAAAGGAAGCTCATGGAAGTGTTTGTAGGAATCGGTGCCGTGGTTGCCGTAGTCGCGGCAGGCTATTGGTTTTACCGGCACAAGAAAGCCAAGGCCCTGCGCCTTAGCCCCCACGACGTCGCCCAGATCAATCGGGTCAATCTGGTGCTCAGGAGCGAACCGCTGCTGGCGCTGGAAATCGCCCAACGCCTGGAAGGGTATGCGCGGCAGCTGGCGTTGCAATATGTGGCCCCGCAGTTGGTCAGGAACGGGCACCGCGCCGCCGGCTTCCAGGCCCTGGCCGAACTGGTCAAGCCCAACCACGCCGACCCGCTGAAAACCATCCTCGAGATCCTTCTCGAACAAGGCGATCCCAAAGCCGCCCGGGAGCTGCTGGATATCAAGGGCTCGCAACTGCCGATCGACGGGCATATCGTCGGCATCGACCTGGCCCTGGCCACCGGCAACAAGGCCTCGGCGGTGCAACAACTCAAAGCCATCACTGAACTCCAGGAAGTCGCCGGGGCCTTTGTCCTGTCGCGCGCCGACAGCCTGAAAATGGCGGCCCGCCAGCGCGCCATGCATATGAAGCAAGCCGCGTCCGTGAGCATCGCCTGGGCCTGGTCGACCCTGGGCGCCGATGGCACCCTGGACCGCCAGGAAATACGCGCCATCCTCCAGGAGTTTTTCGCCCAGGAGGGCGCCGCGCGGGTTATCGAACTCGCCGAGCAACTGCCCGAGGCCTATAAGGATTGCGCCGCCAGCGTGCTGTTTGAAGGTGGCGAACTGGAACCGGCCTTTATCCTGCTGGGCGAGGCCGGTGCGGAGCTGCCCTGTGAGACCTACCCGCAACTGCTGGCTCTGGCCCTCGCTGCCGAGCGTCGGGATGACGCCCTGCGCCTGGTTGACGCGGATCCTGAGTATTACACCGACGATCTGCTGCTCAAATTGCTGCAATGGCACGTGCAGCGCGGTGAAACCGTAGCCGCCGACGCCCTGATCGAGGCCCGTCTGAACACACCCGAGCAGCACCTCACTCTGGGTCTGGAGCTGGCGACATTCAGCCACGCCTACCAGCCGCAATGGAGCCTTGCCTTGCGCCAGCGCACCGAGCAACAGCTGGAGCATTTGCAGGGTGGAGAAAACGAGGTGTGGTATCAGTTGCTGGTGCTGGAAGGCCAGTTGCAGGCCCAGGCTCACCTGCCCGAAGCACGCCGCGATCAGGCGCTGATAGGCAACCTTCAGCAACAGATCGCCGAGCTCAACACCGCGCTGGAAATGCCGGCCATCCAGGAGCGTTATGAAGCACAAGCCGTGCTCCTGCATGCCCTGGGCCAGGACGATGCTGCCGGCCAGCGGCTGCAGGCGCTGGCGCAGTACATCAAGGACCATCCGGACGAAGATGACGAGGAGGACGAGGACGAAGGCACCGGCAGCTATGGCTTCAGCCAGAAACTGGACCTGGAGTGCGTGGCCGAGGCCTATCTGCGGATCGACCAGCCGCTGCCCGCCATTGCCCTGCGCGATGAACTCGAGCGGCACGACTATCCGTGCCGTGACGTGTCGCTGCAGATCGCGCTCAATCACATCCGCCACCAGCGCCTGACGCAAGCCATCGAGGCGATCGATGTGAGCACCCTGACAGGCGGTGAAAACCTGCTGGCGCCGCTGCACCAGGCCATTGAACAGTTGCAGGCACAAGCCCCGACCCGCTATCGCGAGTTGCGGGAAAAGCTCCTCGACACCTTGATCAACGGCGACCTCTAGCCAGCGCCATGACCCAGGCGCCCGCGCGCCGCTGACGGACGCGGGCACCACCCGCCATGCAAAGGAAAGCTCATGGATACACTCACAGCAACCGGATTGGCCGTGGCCATTGCCGGCGTTGCGGCCTATAGCTTTTACCGCTACCGCAACGCCCTGACCCTGCGCGTGACGGCGTCGCAGTGGGCGGTGATCAATCGCGCCCTGCTCCTGGCGCGCAGCAACCCCCTGGTGGGCCTTGAGATAGCCCGGCAGCTGGATGGCCATGCCCGGCAAATCGCCCTGCAAGGCCTGGCCCCGCTGCTGGTCGGTGCCGGCTACCGCCAGGAAGGCCTGCAGGTCTTGGGCGAGCTGGAAAAAAACAACCTGCCACAGCCCCTCAAGGAAGTGGTCGAGCTGCTGCTGGACCAGGGTGATCACCTGGCCGCACAGGCCCTGCTGGATCAGACCGGGGTATTGATGCCAGTCGACGGGCATATCGCGCTGATGAAACTGCGGTTCGCCAAAGGCGACAAAGACGGCGCCCTGCAAATACTCAAGATGATCGGCAGTGTCCAGACCCAGTCAGGCGCGGACTTGGTCTCGGCCCACGACAGCCTGCGTATCGCCCCGCTGCAACGCCAGTTCGGGCAGACCGAGTGCGCCGCCATGAGCATCGCCTGGGCCTGGATCAATGCACGTGAGGCAGACGGCAGCCTGGCGCCGAAAAAGCTGCGTGCCCTCTTGCATGAGTTCTACCTGCAGGACGGCGCTACGCGGGTGATTGAGCTGGCCCAGCAACTGCACGCAAGCGAGAAAGCCATCGCCGCCAGCGTGCTGTTCGAATTCGGTGATCTGGAACCCGCCATGACCCTGCTGGGCGAAGCCGGCAAACACCTGCCTCACGACGCCTACGAGCAGTTGCAGCGCCAGGCCCTGGCCGCCGACGAGCTGGACAAGGCCGAGCGCTTGATCGAACTCGCCCCCGCCTACGAACATCATGAATTGCTGTTGGGACTGATGAACTGGCACGCGAAACGCGGCGCCACCGCCCTCGCCGAGGAACTGCTGGAAACCCGCATCCACCCTCCCGAACACCGCCTGGAGGTGCTGCTCAGGCTGGTGAACATGAGCCATGCCAGCCAGCCGCAATGGAGTGCCGCACTCCTGGATCGGGCCTCGGAGTTTCTGCCAGTGACCCTGCACGGGGAAGCCGACAACTGGCATCGCCTGCTGATCCTGGAAGGCCAGTTGCAGGCCCAGGCCCGCCTGCCCGAGGCTCGTCGCGACCAAAACCTGATCAGCCACAATCTGGCGCAACTGCAGGTACTCAACCCGGACCTGAACCTGGAGGAAAAGCTCGATCGCTACTGCGCCCAGGCCCCACTCCTGCACCTGTTTGGCCAGACCGGATACGCCGTCCAGCTCCTCGATCACCTGGTGCAGCAACTTCGCGGCAATCAGGAGGCGGATGACATCGAGCAGTTGTTCGATCTGGAGCGAGTGGCGCGGGTCTATCTGAGCATCGACCAGGTCGAGCCGGCCATCGCGCTGCACGAGGATTTGCGCACACTTGAGGCGCTCTACCGTCACGAACTGATCCAGGGCATCGTGCTCAACCACGTCCAGCACCAGCGCTTTGCCGAGGCCATCGCCGCCATCGATTTCAGCATCCTGATCGACCCAAACCGCGTGCTGACGGCCTTGTACCAGGCCTTGCAGCACTTGCAGTTGCAGCAACCGGAGCAGGCCCACGTCTTGCACCAGCAACTGCTCGACACCCTGATCAATAGCTCGCTGACCACAGGCACCCCGGACTGATACCCGCCTAGCCGCAGCCCGGTGGTCCACGCCGGCCCTGACCCGTACCAGAGGAAAATCGAATCATGGAAGTGTTTATCATCCTGCTGCTCATCACCGGCGTGATCTCGCTGCTGGTGGTGTATGCCCACAAGAGCAGCAGCACCAGCAATGCCCTGGGCATCACCGAGGGCGAAGCGGCGCAGATCAATCGCGCCGCCCACCTCAGCGTCATCGAACCCCAGGTGGCCTTGCAACTGGCCCAGCGCCTGACGGGCAAGGCCCGGCAGCTGGGGCTGTTCCAGATGCCCGCAGCGCTGTACAAGCAGGGAAACCAGGAGCAGGCCCTGGAAGTACTGGCCGAACTCGATGAAACCTACCAGCCCATGGCGCTGAACCAACTGCTCGAAACCCTGCTCGACCAGGAGGGCCCGCAGGCGGTGCTGAGCCTGCTGGAGCGCCTGCATCAACCCCTGCCGTCAGCGCCCATGCTGCGCATCCCGCTGCTGGTGGCCATGGGTGAACACGAGCAGGCCCGCGCGCTGCTGGTGACCTTCGGCGTCAACCCGTCGAGCCCGGACGCCCCCCGTGAGTACCGTCAGTTGGCCATGCTGCAACGCAGCCTGGGCCTGGCCGACAAAGCCGCCATCAGCATCGGCCTGGCCTGGCAACTGCTGCTGAAACAGCCGGCCAACGAGCTGGACCCGCATGAAGTGGAACAGACCCTGCTCGAGTACCGGGCCCAGGGACAGGATGCGCAGTTCCCGGCCATGGCCGCGCAATTGCCCGAGTCGGCGCAGATCATCGTGGTGGTGCTGCTGATGCAGGCCGGGGAATTCGACGCCGCGTTCGACGTGCTGGCGCAGAACCCCGAGCCCGACGATTACTTCGGCTACCCGCCGCTGCTCAAGCTGATTCTGGACGCCAACCGCCCGGACCTGGCGCGACAGCTGATCGCCCAGGTGCCGGAGACCTACGCCAGCGAGCTGCTGTTGAGCCTGTTGAATTGGCATGTCGCGCGCAATGAGATGGCCGAAGCCGAGTCGGCCTTGCAGGCCTGTGCCGTTTCGACCGGGCAGCGTATCTGGTGCCTGATCTGCCTGTGGGGCAGCTACGTCGAGGAACACGCGCAATGGTGCGCCCACCTGCTGGAGCAGGCCTTGCAGGCATTGGAGACCTTGCGTGGCGATGAGCAATGGCCGTGGTTGCGCCTGCTGATCCTGGAAGCCCAACTGCGGGTCCAGGCCGACCTGCCGCGCCTGCGCCGCGACAGCTGGCTGATCCGCAACAACCTGGAGGAGATGGCGCGCCTCAACACCCAGCTCGAATACGCCGATCGCCCGATGAAACAGGCCTTGCAGGCCAAGCTGCTGCACGACCTGGAGCAGACCCGGCAAGCCGGCGAACTGCTGGACCAGGCCGTGCAAGCCCTCGACGACGAGAGTCAGAATGCGGCGCTGGACCCTGGGGAAAAAAACCTGTTCCTGGAACAGCTGGCGCTGAGCTACGTCTACATCGACGACCAGGCAAAAGCGCTCGCGCTGCAGACCCGCCTGGAACAACAGGCGACCTTCACCCACCAGTTGAGCCAGGCCATGGTGCTGAACCATATCCGCCAGCAACGCTTTGAGGAGGCGATTGCCGGCCTGGAGCTGCGCAATCTGTTTATCGGCGAAAACCCGGTGCAACAGTTGCACCTGGCCCTGGAAACCCTGAGCCACAGCGCCCCGGAAAAAGCCCAGGGGCTGCGCCAGAAACTGATCGACAGCCTGGCTGCCGAGAGCGCCTGGGGTTACCCGAACGCTGCCTGAGGCCGTGTCGAGGCCAGCCGCTGCACGCCTTAACGCGGCGCGTAGCGGCTCCAGAGCTCGTTGAACTCCTTGAGATAACTGGTCACCAGTAGCGGATGGTCGATCACCAGCAGGTTTTCCTCATTGCCGGTGGTGGCGCTGCGGGTCCAGTTGAAGCTGCCGTTGAGCAAGGTACGGCCATCGAACACAGCGAACTTGTGGTGCATGTGGAACGGCGTGTCGTCGATCCGTACCGGCACGCCGGCCTCGCGCAACGCGGCGATATCACTGCCGACATCGAACTGCTTTTCACTGTCGCTGATCACCCGCACGGCCACGCCGCGCTGGTGGCAGGCGCGGATTTCATCGCTCAGTTGATCATCGGAAATGGTGAACACGCAGATATCCACCGAGATTCGGGCCTGGCGACACAGATCGCGGATCTTGCGCCGGCAGTCTTCGCCAGGGCTGAAGTGGGCGCTCGCCTGGTCTCGCACCGGGGCGTTGTTGACATCCAGGGTCTTGATCACCTGCTCCAGCCATTTCAACGCCGGCAGCACATTGGCGCTGTCGGCCAGGGCCAGCTCGCGCACCAGGTCAAAGGCACGGTTACGCATGTAGCGCACCTGGTCCTGACCCAGTTCACTGCCCAACTGGCGCAGCTCGTCGCGCTCTTCGTTGCTCAGCCGCAGGTCCAGCACGCTGTCGCGCAGTTGACGGTCCAGCCCTTCAAAGTCCATGCAAACTCCCTGTTGTTCAGATCCACGCAAGTGGCGCCCGCAGCCTTGGCCCGGGCGCCCCGGTTCAAGGCTGCTTGTCGTCCAGGGTCGGCACCTGGCCATTGCCAAGCATCTGCCCCAGCTCATTGAGACGGTTGGAGATGTCAGTGATGCGGTGGTGGGTGTAGAGGTCGACGTCGATCTTCTTGTGCATGACCTTGATCAGCGGCAAGAAACTGCTCTCCAGGTTCACCGCCAGGCTTTCCAGGACCTCGCGCAGGCCCTTTTGCTCCGGCGCCAGCACTTCGACCTCGATGTTGGTCGGCTGGCGCCCCAACTGCTCCAGCCCGGCCAGCAGCTCGCGCCATGGCAAGCCGCCTTCGGCATTTTCAGCCACAGGCTGGCGCGCCAGGCCACGCACACCTTCCACCAGGTCGTTGAGCTGGGCCACCACGCGGCTGCCAACGTCGCTGTCGCTGCCGCCCATGGAGCGGTTGCGCTGGAAGTCGCGCTTGATCTGCGTCCAGCGTTGCACCTGCTCCGGTGTCTGGTTACCGCGCAGCTCGGCGAGCTTGAGCAGGTTTTCCTCGGCACCGGTGGTCAGCAGCTGGGACTCGCCCTGGTAGTGATCGGCGAGCAATTGCAAAAGCTCGGCGTCGTTCATCACCGCGGAAATCTTCTCCGCCATTTTGTTCATGTTGCGGTAGCTGCCCTGCAACTTGAACGGCGGTTCGGTGCGGTACTGGTCGGCCTGGGCCGCACTGGCGATGTACTGCTGGTTGACCTTGAGCACCACGTCGCGCACTTGCATCAGGCGCTGCAAGGTGGTGGTGATCTCGTTGATCTCGGCACCGCTGTAGCTGTGGCTCAACTCGTTGCTGGAGAACGGCTTGCCCTCGGCCTTGGCCACGAAGCGATAGACGTCGGCCATGTCGCGGGTGGCCAGCGGCGCCAGCACCGGGTTGGAGGTCAGGCCGTTTTCGATGTAGCTCAGGGCGAAGGATTCCTGCATGCCGCCCAGGGTGTCGCCCAGGTTATAGATATCGGCCCGGTTGGCGAGCATGTCGGGGATCTTGAACACATCGCCGGACTCGGTGTACGGGTTGCCCGACATCACTACGCAGAACTTCTTGCCGCGCATGTCGTAGGTCTTGGTCCGTTCCTTCCACACGCCTTCGATGCGCCGGGTGCCGTCGCACAGCGAGATGAATTTCTGCAGGAACTCGGGATGGGTGTGCTGGATGTCGTCGACATACAGCATCACGTTGTTGCCCATCTCCAGGGCCAGGTTGAGTTTCTCCAGTTCCTGGCGCGAGGTGGCGTCCGGGGCCTGGGCCGGGTCCAGGGAGCGCACGTCGTGCCCCAGGGCCGGACCGTTGATTTTCATGAAGATCAGGCCCAGGCGATGGGCGACGTATTCCATCAGGGTGGTCTTGCCGTAGCCCGGTGGCGAAATCAGCATCAACAGGCCCATGAGGTCGGTGCGCTTGTTCTCGCCGACCGTGCCCATCTGCTTGGCCAGGTTGTCGCCGATCACCCCCAGGTACACATCGTTGATCAGCTTGTTGCGCACGAAGGAACTCAACGGACGCGGCTTGAATTCGCTCAGGCGCAAAGCCTCGCGCTCGCGGCCGATGATGCCCTGGCGCAATGCCTGGTAGCGCTGCAGGCCCGGCAGGAAGTGCTCGCGATGGCCGCGCAGGCGGGCGAAGAACTCGTCCACCGCCAGGGTCAGGCTGCGCTCCTTGATCCGCGGGTGTTCACCCATCAGGTTGTCGACGCTGAACCGCAGATCGACTTCGGTAATGCGCTTGGCAAAGTCCTGGGGCAGCAGCGACAGGGCCACGGCCTCGGGCACGTAGTCCGCCAAGGCGGCCAATTCGGCCTCCGAGCACAAGCCATCGAGCCAGTTGCCGGCCAGCGCCCATTGCGCCGCCGGACGATCCTCAAGCCGCGCCAGCGCCTGCTGGTAGTCGTCCCACATGCGCGCACCCTGCAAGCGCACCTTGAGTGCTTCCTGCAGTTGCTTGGCGTACTTGCTGAAGGTGAATTCGATGCGTTCGGCAGCCAGTTCCTGGACCAGGTACTCGGCGGCCTCGGCCACCTGCGAGCCATTGAGCGCCAGAGGTTGTTCAAGCAAAAACTGCTGCATCGCCGTGGCGATTTCCGCCTGCAATTGCAACAGCCCTTCGCGACGCCCGAACAGTTGCTGGATATGCCGGCTGGTGCGCGCCCGTTCCGGCCACTGCGCCGGGGCTTCAAGGCTGCGTTGCAGGTTCCAGAACACACTGGCGAAGGCCCGTGGCAGCGCGCCGTAGCGCAGCAGCCCGGCGCTTTCGCGCAGCGGCAGTAGCTGGATCAGAATCGCCGCCGCGTCGTGATCGTGGATGCCTTTTTCGTAGCCTTCCTTGTAGCGTGGCGCGGCGAAATCACGAATCACCCGCGCCAGTTCTTCCGGCTGCGCCAACAGCGGCTTGAGCAGTTCCAGACTCAGGCCTTCCTGCCCGGCATCGGCCGCATCCAGCACCTGACCGGCGAGGTATTCGGCGCGGTAGAGCTGGGCCGATTCGGACTCCAGCGCCACCTGCCAGAAGTCGCGCAGCGCTTCGAGTTCGGCATCGTGCAACGGCTCGAGGAAATCGGTGCCGGTCAGGTGCAGGTGCAACTCGTCACCCCGGGGCATCAGGGTCAGGTCGAGTTCCTGGGTGTTGACGCTGAAGCGATGGCGCGGGCCGAGCTTGATGACATTGCCGCCCTCTTCGAACAGCTCGGTCTTGTCGCGCAAGGCCCGAACCGCCTGGTCGCGGGCGCCCTTGAGGCGGGCCTCGACGTCATCGGCCTTGACGCTGTCCTTGAGCTGGCGCAGGCGTTCGGCCAACTCGCGCAACTTGAGGATCAGCGGGTCGGCGGCAAAGAATGCATTGAGCTCTTCAGCCTGGGTGAACTTGGCGGTACGCCGGGTCAGGCTGTCGAGAATCCGCCGCGCGGCGTCGAGCAGGCCCTGGGCCTTGCGCTGGCGCTCGTCGAGCAGGGATTGCTTGTGGGCTTCGAAGGTTTCCAGCAACTCCTCACGCTTGGTGAGGATGTCGCCCATGAATTGTTCGTGATCGCCGAAGCGGCTTTCCAGCTCCTCCAGTTGCACCAGCAGGCGCGACAATTGTTCGTCGCAACGCTCCGGGTCCTGGGCCTGTGCCAGGGCATTGGTGATGCCCTGGCTGAACAGTTTGAACTGGGCGCCGAACTGGGCCACGGTCTCGGTCGAGCCCAGGGCCTTGCGCCGCTGTTCGGCGCGGGCCTTGGCCTGGTTCAGGCGGGCGTAGATCTCGGAGATGGACTCGATGATCCGCGTGCGCTGGGTCGCGTCGTCGATCTGCAGCGAAGCCATCAGTCCGGACAGCATGTCCAGGTCGGCAGCCATGGCTTGCAAGGCCTTCAGCGGCTCGGCCAACTGGGCCACGGTCTGGGCTTTCTGCGCCTCGCCGTCGAGCGCCTCCAGGCGCGTGACAAACGGCTGCAGCGCCTGCTCGCTGGCGAGGAAGGTCGCGGTGCCGGCGGCGGTGCGTTCCTGGGCCTGGAGCAGCTCGGCTTCCATGGCATCGATGCGCGCCACGTCGATGTAGCGGTATTCGCGTATGGTCAGCAGCAGGCCGCGCTGGGCGGTGATGGCGTTGAGCGCATCGACGAAGTTCTGCACCTGGTCCCAGCTGTCCACCAACAGGCCGGCGAGCAGGGCTTTCTGCTTGTCCTCGGCGCTGAGCATGGCCTGGTCGGACTGGCGACGAATGCCCTCGACCTTCTCGTACTCATCGAGCACCAGCTCCGAGGTGGCGGCCACTTCGCGCAGCAGCGGCGCCAGGCCGCCGACTTCCTCGCTGCCCAGCCAGTGGTAGACGTCGAACAGGCGACGGGTGTTCTGGCACAGCAGCGAATAGCGCTGCACCGACACCGCCGGAGTGCCGATCTCACGGCACAGGTCGTAGAGGTCGGACACGCTGCGCACCAGCTCGGCATTGCCGATACGCCCCAGGAAACCGCTGCGCGCCGGCTGACGAGCCGCGTATTCCTCGGTGAAAAACGGCGTCTGCCAGACCTGCATCGGGTGGATACGGGTCGGCTCATCACCTTCGGCGGCAAAGATCACCATGCGCCCGTCTTCCAGGCGCGCGTAGCCGTGGCCGAACAAGGGGTTCTGCAACTGGCGGTTGATCATGTTGTAGGTGAGCAGTACCGAACGCCCCTGCTCGGGGTGATAGAAGATGTACTGCACGTCTTCGCCGTTGGGCGAGCGTACCGAGCGCTTGAAGCGCATGCCTTCCATCGATTGCTCGAAGGTCTTGTACTCGCCGCTCTGCAGGTAGTAGCCACCGGGAAAGATGATGCCGTGGTCTTCCGGCAGCTGCACGCAGGCCAGGCCAATGGCATCGATGCGCTCGACCTGACGGGTCAGGCTGTTGAACACCAGGTAGCGCCACTGCTCTTCGCGGTACGGCAGGATCTTGAGCAGGATCAGGCTGCCCAGGCGGGCGAATTCGATCTGGCCGTCGTCCAGGGACTGGGTCTTGTCCAGCACCTCTTCGCGGTAGATGCCCAGGCCATCCTCGGTGTTGTTCTCGACCTTGACGGTGAGGTCGCCGCCCATGGTTTCGACGAACACGGTGTCGAGGATGTTCATGTGCGGGAAACGGCCTTCGACGGCCATTTCCCGGGTTGCTTTGCGCCACTCGAAATCGAACGGGGCCGGCAGCGCTATGTCGCGCTCGCCGCGGTTGTCGATGTAGCGCACGTCGCGCCCATCCAGGGAGATGGACCAACGGAACACCCGCACGTCGGTGATGCGTTCACCGATCTGGAAACTCGCCAACAGCTTGCCGTCGCGAATCGCCAGTTGCAGCAGGCGGGTGTTCTTGTAATAGGTGTAGAGCTCGTTGAAGTCGTTGAGAAAGCCCTGGGCGGCAAGGAAAGTGCCTTCCAGCGGCACGGGTTCGGCCTCGTAGCCTTCGCCCTCTTCCACCAGCCGATAGAGGGAGAACACGTCGGCGACGCTGGTCTCCTTCTTCAGGCCGATAAAAACGTTGTAGCCAAACAGCAGGCAGTCGCCGACCTGGACGATGTCCCGGGCGATGCAGTTGTTTTCGGTGCGGATGCGCACGCGCCCGACCACTTCCATGCGGCTGTTGCCGAACTCTTCCAGGCGGCGCTGGTTGAGGCCTTCGGCGGTTTGCCGCAGGCGTTGGCCCTGGTCCAGCAGGCGCTTTTGCAGCACCTCATAGGCGCCGCCTTCGGCGACGGCCTTGTCCAATACATCCTGTGCGGGAGTTGCGGCTTGTGCGTCCGACATCGTGGCCTTCCTGGATCTACGGCGGTGTACAAAAAAAGAAACTGGGCGCTGCTAGTTGATGCGATGGGCTGTAGCTGGCGTGGCTGCTGAAGGTTGAGGGCGCTGGCGCCTGACAAACCGTTGATCTTCCGGGGTTATCCGGAGGGTTGTCAGGGCCAGCGCAGCCTCGCGGGCTCGGCAGCGACTACAGGTGCATCAGGCTTCGGCTGCCGGAGTTTCGAGCTTGCGCTCGGCAGCAGCGGCGGCCAGCTCGGCGGCTACGGCGGGAATGCCTTTGCCATTGAGCAAGCGGGACAGGACGTCCTGGACCACCGGGCTCTTGCCGACCACGCCTTCGATGGCCTTGCCCACCGACAGCGACTTGGCGAAGGAGTTGAAGAAGTCGCCTTCGCCGCCGACGATTTCGATCTTCGCCTTGCTGAGGGCAGCGGACAGCACTTGTGCCTGGTCCTTGGCGATGTCCTTGTTGGCGGCGATGGCAGCCATCGCTTCCTCGAAGTTCTTCTCCAATTGCATGCGGAACTCTTCGTGCTGACGGGCGCTGTCGCTGAGGGAATCCAGGGCACCGAACTTCTTGCCCAGGCCTTCGGCTTCGGCGTTCAGGCGCTCCAGCAATACTTCGGCCTCGGCCGAACCCATGTCCTTGGTGGCCTGGGCCTTGGCCGCGCCCAACTGGGCTTCGCCACGGGCCTGGGCACCGAGCTTCTCTTCCATGACCTTGGCTTCGGCCAGGCCATCTTTCTCTTTGGCTTGCGCCTGAGCTTCCATGACGCGGGCGTCGGCCAGGCCTTTTTCCTGCTCGCCACGGGCTTCAGCGATCATCTGCTCGGCGCGAACCCGTGCCTGGGCCATGCCTTCCTTCTCTTGCGCGGCGACGGTGACTTCCAGAACCCGCGCATCGGCCAGGCCAGGTGCAGCGCGTTCGGCTTCCAGGCCTTCGGCCAGGCGTTTCTTGGCTTCGGACTGCTTGGATGCGGCTTCCAGATCGGCCTGGGCCAGGTTGTTGATTTCCACCGCGCGATGCTTGGAGCGGGTTTCGTCGGCTTCGGCCTGTTTCACCTGGCGGACCATTTCCTGCTCGGCTTCGGCTTGCGCCTGGAGCACGACGACCTGCTTGGCGCGCTCGGCCTGGGAGATCTCGCGCACTTCCTTGATCCGTTCTTCTTCCTGGGCCACGGTCTTCTCGACCGCGACGCGCTCACGAATCACCACGGCGATGTTCTTGCGCTGCTCTTCCAGGGCTTTTTCGCTGTCGATGCGTTGCAGCTCGACTTCACGCTCGCGCGAGACGATTTCCAGGTCTTTGGCGCGGGTGACTTTCTCCACCTCGATCACCACCGCCCGCTGGCGGTTCTGCTGCGCCACTTCGACTTCGCGCTGATGGTTCTCGGTGCGTACGTCGATTTCCTGCTGGGTCTGGATGCGAGCCTGCTCGGACTTCAGGCGCTCCTCTTGCTGGACCTTGGAGGTCTCGGCTTCTTCGCGGGCGCGGATGGTTTCGATCTCGCGCTTCTGCCGCGCTTCGGCATCGGCCTGCTGGCGTTCGAGGGACAGCGAGGCTTCGCGGGTCTCGACGTTTTTCTTCTGGATCGCCAGTTCCTGGTTACGCTCCAGTTCGTTGGTGATCACGTTCTGCATGGCTGTCAGTTCGGTGATCTTGCGAATACCCTCGGCGTCGAGAATGTTGCTCGGGTCCAGGGAATGCTTGGCGGTCTGTTCCAGGTAGTCGATGGCCACGTCTTCCAGCACATAGCCGTTGAGGTCGTTGCCGATCACTTCGATGATGCGATCGCGGAAATCCTGGCGGTTCTCGAACAGCTGCACGAAGTCGAACTGCTTGCCGACGGTTTTCAGGGCTTCGGAGAACTTGGCGTTGAACAGCTCGTTGACTGCCGAGCGATCGGAGGCACGATCGACACCGATGGCCTTGGCCACCTTGAGCACGTCTTCCTGGGTTTCATTGACCCGCAGGTAGAAAGCCACGGTGATGTCGGCGCGCATGTTGTCACGGCAAATCAGCCCGTCCTTGGCGCGACGGTCGACTTCCAGGGTCAGCAGGGAGATCTTCATGAACTCCTTGAGGTGGATGACCGGGTACACCAGGGCGCCGGTGAAATGCACCTTGGGTGTCGAGGACATGTCGTTGACGATCAGCGCGGTGCCCTGCGGGACCTTGATGTAGAAGGCCTTGAACAGCGCCAGCAGGCCGAAGACCACCAGAACGACAAGGCCGACCCCGAACAGGATGGGCAGCAGTGACGGTAAGTTCATTGAAATCAATCTCCTTTGATCTGAGGGAGTCGGGGTCAGATGCCCCGGAACTCGGCCTCGGTAATGACCCGATAGGCGTGTTGCGCCTCCAGATACTCCAGTAACACGACGCGATCGCCGCGTTTGAAAGCCAGTGCCTCATCGGCACGCACGCGCAGGATCAGGCCCGCGCCACCGTCTTGCAAAATGGCTTCGCCGTGCTCCAGGGTGACCCGGCCACTGCGTATCACCGCCGTTTGCCCGATCACTGATCGGCTGTTGGGCGCTTCCATCTTGTGAAACAAGGGCCGCAACGGGCTGCATACCAGCGCACTGATGGGCGCGGCGATAAACAGCGCGATCACGGCCAGCACCAGGCCCAGGGGATAGCGCAACAGCCCCAGGTCCAGGTGGCTGAGAACGAACAGCTCGGCGAAATAGGTAATGAACCAGCTGAAGAAAAACAGCAGGGTCAGGACCAGGGTCAGCGGAATGCCGTTGAGTTTGAACTTGATCAGCAGGCCGGCCAGGCCCTCGGCGTTGCCAGTGCCTTCGAACAGCGAGTCGGCCTCGACGTCCAGCAGGTCGATGTCGATCATACCCAGGGCGACGATCGCCCAGTAGATGACCGCCAGGCACAGCATGAAGCTGAACAGCACGGTGGGAAATGACAATACGGTCTGCAGGAAGATTTCCATCGCGTTCCTATCCCTGAAAAAAGCGGGCAAGGCCAGTTGGCCCCGCCCATCGACAACGGTGAATCAGGTCTTGCCCTGGTCCTTCAGACGCGCCAGCACGCTGTTGGCACTATGGCGGTCTTCAATGATCCCGGCGGCCCGCAGCTTGGCATGCAGCGCGTCCTCGGGGCTGGCGGCGCTGGCCAACTCCTCGGCCGCCTCCATCTGCGCCGCGCGTTCAGCCTGCTGGCGCTTGATGCGCTCCAGGGACTCGACCGCGGTTTGCAGTTTGTTCTGGGTGCCGCCATAACGCTGGGCCACGGCCAACTGGGCCTTTTGCACGCTTTCGGTGGCCTTGACCGTATCCACCTGTTGTTTCAAATGCTTGATATTGCCCTCGGTCTGATTCACCGCCTTGCGCAACTGACTGACGCTGGCGGCAAAGCCCTCGGCCTGTTCCCGCTCGGCACGCAACTCGGCTTCGAGCTGGGCGATCTTCTCTGCCACTTCCAGGGCCAGGGCTTCGTTGCCGACTTCCAGGGCCTTGAGGGCATGGGTTTCGTATTCACTGACACGGGCCGCGGTTTTCTGCACCTGCTCGGACGCCAGCTTCTGGCGCGCCATGATCTGCGCCAGAGACTCTCTTGATGAGCGCAACGCCTGCTCGGCATCGCGGATTTCCTGATCGAGAATACGCAGCGCCTGGCTGTCCACCAGGGCCTCGCCGGCTTCCGTCGCGCCACCACGCAGAGCGGTGAGCAATTTGCTCCAAACGTTCATGTGCATTCCTCCAATCAGGCCTGAGCCTTGAGATAGCCTTCGTAAGCCTCGGTCGCGCGAATCACGTTGCTGGCCAGGGTCTCGATCTCGTACAGCACGTTGGACAGCAGCGAGGTCGCGCTCAAGGCGCCGAACATGCTGTAGCAGCGTTCGCCATCGGCCTGGGTGTCCAGACCGATGCTCGACAGCGGAAACAGTTGGCGACTGAGCAGCACTTCCTCGTTGAAAGCCGCCACATCACTCACCGCGCTCTGCGGCCAGAGCAGCGCCTCAACCAGGATCTGCCCTCCGTGCAAGGCCACGAACAGCGGCAAGTCGCCGTATTCATGCATGGTCACGTGAAGGCTGGCGTCGGCGCCGTCGAGCAACTCGATACTGGCATCGCCAGCGCTGAACAACTCGGTGCCGGCCAGGGCCTGACACAGTGCTTGGGCATTCCAGGTTTGCGGCATGCTCATGTCTCCTTCCTTTTCCACCGGGCCCCGGTCATGCAGGCGTTGGCGAAATATTCGTGGGTATTAACTGAGGACTCGGTTTGCATGGAAGAGAGATTAATTCATCACGCGTGAGAATTTCAATAGCATCACGCGTGATACTAAAAAGACATTTTTTCGGCACGCAAAACAAAACCTCAGGGCACGCCTGAAGCCGGAAAAAGGGAGGGAGGTAAACAAGACACGAGGACCTTTCCCTGGTTTTCCGAAGCGCGCAATCCTTGGCAGACGGCAATTAAACCCGCTGGAGCCCTGAATGAGAAGCACCAATTGCCCGGCCACGCCACGCCGCCCAGGAAAAAGGCCAGCGCCCGGCAGTGCCCTAAACGCCATCAATGGTCTAGGCTAGGCGGATTTTCCTGCCTCGCGGACGCCCCATGAATACCCTCAGCAAGCCTCTCGCCGGATTGAAAGTGATCGAACTCGGCACCCTGATTGCCGGCCCCTTTGCCTCGCGCATCTGCGCCGAGTTCGGGGCCGAGGTGATCAAAGTCGAGTCCCCGGATGGCGGCGATCCTCTGCGCAAGTGGCGCAAGCTGTATGAGGGCACTTCGCTATGGTGGTTTGTCCAGGCACGCAATAAAAAGTCCCTGACCCTCAACCTCAAGCACCCCGACGGCCTGGCCATCCTCAAGCAGTTATTGAGCGATGCCGACATCCTGATCGAGAACTTCCGCCCCGGCGTCCTGGAAAAACTCGGGCTGGGCTGGGACGTCCTCCACGCCCTCAACCCGAAGCTGGTGATGGTGCGCCTCTCCGGCTTCGGCCAGACCGGCCCCATGAAGGACCAGCCGGGTTTTGGCGCGGTCGGTGAATCCATGGGCGGCCTGCGCTACATCACCGGCTTCGAGGATCGCCCGCCGGTACGCACCGGGATTTCCATCGGCGATTCGATTGCCGCCCTGTGGGGCGTGATCGGCGCATTAATGGCGCTCCGCCATCGAGAGGTCAACGGCGGCCAGGGACAGGTGGTCGACGTAGCGTTGTATGAAGCCATTTTCGCGATGATGGAAAGCATGGTTCCGGAGTTCGATGTATTCGGCTTTATCCGCGAGCGCACCGGCAATATCATGCCCGGCATCACCCCCTCGTCCATCCACACCAGCGCCGACGGCAAACACGTGCAGATCGGGGCCAACGGCGATGCGATTTTCAAGCGCTTCATGCTGCTGATCGGTCGTGAAGACCTGGCCAACGACCCGGTCCTGGCCAGCAATGACGGGCGTGACAGCCGGCGTGACGAACTGTACGGAGTGATCGATCGCTGGGTCAGTTCGCTGCCGCTGGACCAGGTGGTCGAACAGCTGAACCGCGCCGAAGTGCCCGCCAGCCGGATCTTCAGCGCCGAGGACATGTTCAGCGACCCGCAGTTTCTGGCCCGGGAAATGTTCCTCCAGGCCAAGCTGCCGGACGGGAAAGATTTCAAGATGCCCGGCATCGTGCCGAAACTCTCTGAGACGCCGGGTACTTGCGAATGGGTCGGCGCGCAATTGGGCGAGCACACCACGCAGGTACTGGACGCATTGGGTTATGACCGCGAGCAGATCAGCCGTCTGCGCGCAGCCGGGGCGATCTAGCCCCTGACGAGGATGCAGCAGGATGAATGTTTGCCACAGAGAATCGACCCCCTGATGGACCCACGCAGCAGCCGGCGAACCACTTCCGTGAAGCGCATCCTGCCGCTGCTGCTGGTATTGAGCGGGTTTCCACAGATCGGCCAGGCCAAGGAAACCCTACTCTGGCTGTTACGCGACCTGCCGCCGACCACGATTTTCGATGGCCCGCAAAAAGACCAGGGCGTGGTCGATCAAATACTGCCCGCCCTGTTCGCCAGCATGCCGGAATACGAACACACCATCGTCCACGTCAACCGCGCCCGCGGCATACAGATGCTCCGCGACTCGCCCTTCGCCTGCGACCCATCATTGATGCTGACCCCGCAGCGCGCGCAGTGGGTGGCGTTTTCCAAAATCAGTTTTCGCGCCTTCAGCAATGGCGTGGCAGCCCTGCGCCAGGATCATGCCAGCCTGCGGCCATTTATCCAGGACGGTCGGCTGGACCTGGCAGCGTTGCTGGCCAGCGGACCGCGTAGCGTCGGCATCGTCGCCGAGCGCAGTTATGGCGATCAGATCGACAGCCTGCTGGGCAAAGCCCCCAGCGATGCCCTGACCGCCCACTATGGCAACAGCGCCATTGGCAACCTGCTGCAGATGCAGCGCCTGGGCAGGCTCAAGACCCTGATCGGCTACCAGCCGGAAATCCGCTTCCAGGCGCAACAGCAAGGCATCGACCCGAGCAGTCTGGAGTTCTATCCGATTATTGGCGTACAAAAATACCAGGCGGTGCATGTCGGCTGCTCGAACACAGCCCAGGGGCGACACGCCATCGAGCGCATCAACCAGACCCTGCTGCAACTGCGCCAGAACCGCCTGATCGAGCTGTATGCCGCCTGGCTGGAGCCGCCGATACGCGAGGAATACCGCAAGGATGCCCTGGCGCTTTTTCGCGAAAAACCCGAGCAGTAATAAACGCCGGACAAAAGAAACCCCGAGAAGTGGGGAGACGACTCGGGGTTAAACGTGGCCTACAAAGACCAGTACAACAAGCTACAAGCACCGGAGCACAATGCTTGATCCTGCTGATACAAGGTCTGACGACCCTGGGGCAGGAAGGTTCCGCAAAAAGTTAAATCAGGGCCTTCTGTCGAAGGCCTTTTCTTGCGCCGCATTGCGCAAGGCTGCAATCACGCAGGGTTCCAGACGCCCTTCGGCAATCAACAAATCTCGGTGCAGGCCATCAACGACATCGGTCAACAGGCGCTTGTCAGTCAACTGCGCCTGATTGATCTCACGTTCGAGCACGATGGCGCCCTGCACATTTTTCAAGGTCACCAGGCATTCGCCATGGGCACCCGACGGGGTCAGAGTTACCTGATACGGGCTCAAAGCTTCACCCAGCAATAGGCTGATACTTTCCATCTCGATCACCACTCAATAGTCCGAAAACACAGTGCTTTAGGGCGTGTCCACAATAAGTGACCACCGGCCCGAGAAGAAAGTTCGTCAGCAGGCCCCAGGTCATACCGACCCGAGTCTTGCGAGCATGCACGGCAAAGATGACAAGGATAAAACACAGACCGGTTCCCATCGGCACAATCCGCCTGGGCGACAACCACAAAAAAGCCCGTCATCAGACGGGCTTCAAGAGCTGCGCAGCCTGCTCGATCAGAGCGGCTTGCCGCGGTTACCGTGCTGGCTGACAAACCCCTGGACCGCTTTCAGGTCGTTGGCCAGGACCGTGCACCGTTCCTCGCGCTCGAACAGATCGGACAGGTGCGCCGGCAGCTCAAGGGCCTTGCCAACACCGGCCTTCTCCACCGCTTCCGGGAACTTGACCGGGTGTGCGGTACCGAGGATCACCATCGGCGTATCCAGGCTGCGACGGCACTCGCGGGCCGCTTTCACGCCGATGGCGGTGTGCGGGTCCAGCAGCTCGCCGCACTGGGCGAAGACTTCAGCGATGGTCTCGCAGGTCTGTGCGTCATCCACGGCCAGGGAATCGAACAGCTTGCGGGCTTCGGTCCAGCGCTCTTCTTCAACGCTGAAACCACCACCCTGCTTGAAGCTGTCCATCAGGCCCGCGATGGCCGCGCCGTTGCGACCGTGCAGGTCAAACAGCAGACGCTCGAAGTTCGACGAGACCATGATGTCCATGGACGGTGACAGGGTCGCGTGCAGGGTTTCCTTGACGTACTGATTGCCGCTCATGAAGCGGTGCAGAATGTCGTTGCGGTTGGTGGCGACGATCAACTGGTTGATCGGCAAGCCCATGTTGCGCGCCAGGTAACCGGCAAAGATGTCGCCGAAGTTGCCGGTCGGCACCGAGAACGCCACCGAACGTGCCGGGCCGCCCAACTGCAGAGCTGCGTGGAAGTAATAGACGATCTGGGCCATGATCCGCGCCCAGTTGATCGAGTTCACCGCCACCAGCCGCGTGCCCTTGAGGAAGCCCTGGTCAGCGAAGCTGTTCTTGACCATTTCCTGGCAGTCGTCGAAGTTGCCTTCGATGGCGATGTTGTGGATGTTCTCGCCAAAGATGGTCGTCATCTGCCGACGCTGCACTTCCGACACACGCTTGTGCGGGTGCAGGATAAAGATGTCGACGTTTTCGCAATGCTTGCAGCCTTCAATCGCCGCCGAGCCGGTATCACCGGAGGTCGCGCCGATGATCACTACGCGCTCGCCACGCTTGGCCAGCACGTAATCGAGCAGGCGACCCAACAGTTGCAGGGCGAAGTCCTTGAACGCCAGGGTCGGGCCATGGAACAGCTCCAGGACCCACTCATTGCCATTCAGCTGACGCAATGGGGCGATGGCGCTGTGGGAAAACACACCGTAGGTCTCTTCCAGGATCTTCTTGAAATCCGCATCCGGAATGCTGCCTGCAACGAACGGGCGCATGACCCGGAACGCCAGCTCGTGATACGGCAGGCCGGCCCAGGAGGCGATTTCTTCCTGGGTGAAGCGTGGCAGGCACTCCGGCACATAGAGACCACCATCACTGGCCAAACCTGCCAGCAGCACATCTTCGAAATTCAGGGCCGGTGCCTGGCCACGAGTACTGATATAGCGCATAGGAGCAAACCTTCGGTTTGAGCTGCAAGCTGCAAGCTGCAAGCGACAAGTGAAAAGCGGCTCTGCTCTCACTTGCAGCTTGAAGCCTGAGGCTTGCAGCTGCTGTTAATTCAGATGTTCGACACGGATGCGGACCACCGGACCCACGACACCCTGCAGGGCTTCCAGGGCGTTGATCGCATCGTTGATGCGCTGTTCCACCACGCGGTGGGTCAGCAGGATCATCGGCACCAGGCCGTCATGCTCTTCGACTTCTTTCTGCATGATCGACTCGATGTTGATGCCGCGCTCCGACAGAATGCTCGCCACCTGGGCCAGCACGCCAGGATGATCCTTGGCCTGGATCCGCAGGTAGTAGGCGCTTTCGCAGGCCTCGATCGGCAGGATCGGGTGGGCCGACAACGAGTCCGGCTGGAAGGCCAGGTGCGGCACGCGGTTTTCCGGGTCGCTGGTCATGGCACGAACCACGTCCACCAGGTCGGCGATCACCGACGAAGCGGTCGGCTCCATGCCGGCGCCAGCGCCGTAGAACAGGGTCGAACCGGCGGCGTCGCCATTGACCATCACGGCGTTCATCACGCCGTTGACATTGGCGATCAGGCGATCAGCCGGGATCAGTGTCGGGTGCACGCGCAACTCGATGCCGGCAGCGGTGCTGCGCGCCACGCCCAGGTGCTTGATGCGGTAGCCCAGGGCCTCGGCGTAGTTCACGTCGGCGGTGGTCAGCTTGGTGATGCCTTCGGTGTAGGCCTTGTCGAATTGCAGCGGGATACCAAAGGCGATGGACGCCAGGATGGTCAGCTTGTGCGCCGCATCGATGCCTTCGACGTCAAAGGTCGGGTCGGCTTCGGCATAGCCCAGGGCCTGGGCTTCGGCCAGCACGTCTTCGAAGGTACGGCCCTTCTCGCGCATTTCGGTGAGGATGAAGTTACCGGTGCCGTTGATGATCCCGGCCACCCAGTTGATGCGGTTGGCTGACAGGCCTTCACGAATCGCCTTGATCACCGGGATACCGCCGGCCACTGCAGCTTCAAAGGCGACGATCACGCCCTTTTCACGGGCCTTGGCGAAGATTTCATTGCCGTGGACGGCAATCAGCGCCTTGTTCGCGGTAACCACGTGCTTGCCGTTTTCGATGGCCTTGAGCACCAGCTCGCGGGCGACGGTGTAGCCACCCATCAACTCGATGACGATATTGATTTCAGGGTTGGTGGCCACGGCGAAGACATCGTTGGTAATCGCAATACCGGTCGTCTGGAACTGAGGCTTTGGCGTACGCATGGCAATTTGTGCCACTTCGATTCCACGCCCGGCACGGCGGGCAATCTCCTCGGCGTTACGCTGAAGTACGTTGAGGGTGCCGCCACCGACGGTACCCAGCCCACAGATGCCTACTTTGACCGGATTCACTTTGAACTCCCCATAAAACGGCCGACTCAAGGTCGGCCGTGGAAATCAGCCGCAGACCGCGCGGCTCTCTATTAATGACGCAGCGACCGAAAGCGCCACGCCATGATCGTCAAAGGCTCGACGACGCAGGATTATTTCGCACCCAGCGCCAGTTTGGCGACTTGTGGCGCAGGCTGGTAGCCCGGAATCACTTGGCCATCAGCCAAAACGATGGCCGGCGTACCGTTCACACCAATCGACTGGCCCAGGGCGAACTGCTTGGAAACCGGGTTGGCGCACTTGGCCGCCTTGACTTCCTTGCCGTCGGTCATCTTGTCCATGGCGGCTTTTTTATCCGCCGAACACCAGACCGCCTGCAACTGCTCGTCGCCCGGCGAGCCAAGACCCTGGCGCGGGAACGCAACATAACGCACTTCGATACCCAGCTTGTTCAGCTCGGGCACTTCGGCGTGCAGCTTGTGGCAGTAAGGGCAGGTGGTGTCGGTAAAGACGGTGATGTGGGTCTTGGTTTCGCCGATGGCCGGGTAAACCACGGTTTCCGCAACAGGGATGCCGTTGATCAATTTGGAAATGCCCAGGCGTTCGGTTTTTTCGGTCAGATTGACCGGCTTGCCGTCCTTGAGCTGAAACAGGTAACCCTGCATCACGAACTGGCCGTCGGCGCTGGCGTACAGCACGCGGCTGCCCTTGAGCTTGACTTCGTACAGACCGGGCAGCGGGCTGAGGGTGATGCTTTCCACCGGCACTTCAAGCTGCAGGCTTTCAAGGCTCTTGCGAATGGCTTTTTCAGCGCCGTCATCGGCAACGGCAAAGGTACTGACCAACGCAATGGCTGCGGCGGCGATAATCTGGGTCACGCGCATGGGAACTCCTGGAGGCGGACAAATGGGACGGGTAGAACGCCCGTACTGGAACACCGGGTCATAACCGCCCACTTTGCAAACCGGCAAAGCCTATCACATATGCCCGCAGGGGCCGACTACAGCTGACGCAAGAGCGTTGGCAGCGGTCGGTTATCGATCAGCCGCGCGGATGATGTCGGGCATGCAGATCCTGCAGGCGGGCGCGGGCCACATGGGTGTAGATCTGGGTGGTCGAGAGGTCGCTGTGCCCCAGCAACATCTGCACCACACGCAGGTCGGCGCCATGGTTGAGCAGGTGGGTGGCAAAGGCATGGCGCAAGGTGTGGGGCGACAGCGACTTACCGATCCCCGCGACCTTGGCCTGGTGCTTGATGCGATGCCAGAAGGTCTGGCGGGTCATCTGCTCACCGCGCTGACTGGGGAACAGCACATCGCTGGGCCGTCCGCCGAGCAACTCGCCCCGGGCATCGCGCATATAGCGCTCGACCCAGACAATCGACTCCTCGCCCATGGGCACCAGGCGCTCCTTGCTGCCCTTGCCCATCACCCGCAACACGCCCTGGCGCAGGTTGACCTGTTCCAGGGTCAGGCTGATCAATTCAGTGACCCGCAAGCCGCAGGCATACAGCACTTCGAGCATGGCGCGGTCGCGCTGGCCGATGGCGTCGCTCAAGTCCGGCGCGGCCAGCAGGGCTTCGACATCCGCTTCCGACAGCGACTTGGGCAGCGGCCGGCCGAGTTGCGGCATGTCGACTTGCAGGGTCGGGTCGACGGCGATCAGTTTTTCCCGCAGCAAGTAACGGTAGAAGCCCCGTACCCCGGATAGAAAACGCGCGGTGGAACGCGGCTTGTACGCCTGCTCGACGCGCCAGGCCAGGTGATCGAGGATCAGCTCGCGCCCGGCATTGGGCAGCTCCAGCCCTTGCTCCTGCAACCAGCCGTTGAACAACGCCAGGTCACTGCGATAGGCATCGCGGGTGTTGTCCGACAGGCCTTTTTCCAGCCACAACGCATCGAGAAAACGGTCGATCAGGGGATGGTCGATGGCGGCCATAAATACTCGAAAGGCGCAGGCCAAAGGCCGCGCTTAAATAAATAGTGAACTGTGCTGAGGGTCGCTAGTCTTTCATAGCCGGCTATTTCAAGGAACAGGGAGCTTCAATGAACGAACAACAGATACTGCTGGCCATCGGCGGCATCGGCGTCGCTGCCCTGGGCTGCCAATGGCTGGCCTGGCGCCTGAAGCTGCCGGCCATCCTGTTCCTGCTGCTGAGCGGGATCCTCGCCGGCCCGCTGCTCGGCTGGCTCGACCCGCAAGAGCTGTTCGGCCCGCTGCTGATGCCCATGGTGTCGCTGGCGGTGGCGCTGATCCTGTTTGAAGGCAGCCTGACCCTGCGCCTTTCCGAGTGGCACGAAATCGGCCGAGTCGTGCGGCGCCTGGTGACCATCGGCGCCCTTTCGACCTGGGCCGTGATCAGCCTGGCAACCCATTGGCTGCTGGGCTTCGACTGGATGCTGGCCCTGCTGTTCGGAACCCTGACCCTGGTCACCGGACCCACAGTGATCGTGCCGATGTTACGGGTGGTGCGCCCCCGGGCCTCGATCGCCAACATCCTGCGCTGGGAAGGGATTGTCATCGACCCCATCGGCGCCCTGCTGGCGGTGGTGGTCTACAGCTTCATCATTGCCAGCGCATCCGGCGACGGCCTGAGCCACAGCCTGATGACCTTTGGCGGCGTGATCCTGTGCGGCAGCCTGTTCGGTATCGGCGGCGGCTGGGCCCTGGGCAGTGTCATGCGTCATCAATGGCTGCCGGAGTATCTGCACAACCTCGCCACCCTGGCCACGGTGCTGGGGATTTTCATTGCCGCCAACCAAGTGATGCACGAGTCGGGCCTGCTGGCGGTGACGGTGATGGGCATGTGGCTGGCCAATATGAAGGGCGTCGATGTGCGGCAGATCCTGCACTTCAAGGAAAACCTCAGTGTGCTGCTGATTTCCGGCCTGTTCATTCTGCTGGCGGCGCGCCTGGACCTGCAGGCACTGATCGCCCTCGGGCCACTGGTGCTGATTCTGCTGCTGGTGATCCAGTTCATCGCCCGCCCGCTGAACGTCATGCTGTCCACCGCCGGCTCAAGCCTGAACTGGCGCGAGCGCGCCCTGCTCTGCTGGATTGCCCCCAGGGGCATCGTCGCCGCAGCCGTGTCGGCAATCTTCGCCATCCGTCTCGACCAGGCCGGCCACGAAGGCGCCTTGCTGCTGGTGCCGCTGACCTTTGCCGTGATCATTGGCACCGTGGTCCTGCAAAGCGCCACCGCACGCCCACTGGCGCGCCTGCTGAAAGTCGCGGAGCCGGCGCCCAGCGGCTTTCTGATCGTCGGCGCCAACACACCCGCGCGAACCATCGGCAAAGCCCTGCAGCAACTGGGCAGCCGGGTACTGCTCACCGACTCCAACTGGGAGAACATCCGCGCCGCCCGCATGGACGGCCTGCCGACCTACTTCGGCAACCCGGCGTCACAGCATGCTGACGCCCACCTGGACCTGGTCGGCCTCGGCCACCTGCTGGCGCTGTCTCCCGCCGGCGAGCTGAATGCCGTGGCCGCCATGCGCTTTCGCCACGACTTCGGCCACCAGCGCCTGTTCACCCTGACCAGCGGCCTGGAAAACCGTCGCACCGACAAACACCGCGCCAGCCTTGAGCACCGCGGGCACCTGCTGGGCAGTGAAACCCTGACCTTCAACAGGCTGGCCAGCCTGCTGAACCAGGGCGCCGAGCTCTACAGCACCCACCTGACCACCGGGTTCACCTGGGACGACTACCAGACCCTGCACGGCGAACGCGCGACCCTGCTCTTCGCCCGCGACAGCAACGGCTGGGTGCACGTGGTCACGCCAGAGAGCGCATTGCAACCGACTGCCGGCTGGACCTTGCTGGCGCTGATCGAGAAGGACAGCGCCTGAGGCGTTACTCAGACGGCAAAACCCGGCAGCACCGGGACCGGGCGTTTGTCTTCGTCAATCGCGACAAAGCTGAACAGGCCGTGAATGGCCTTTTCACGCCCATCGCAACTCATGCTTTCGACAAACACCTCAACCTCGACCTTGAGGCTGGTATTCCCCACTTTCACCACCCGCCCCACCAGCTCGACGATCGAGCCGGCGGCAATCGGGTGGTTGAAGTCGATGCGATCGGTGGACACGGTCACTAGCGGCAGGCGGCAGAAACGGGTCGCGGCGATAAACGACACTTCGTCCATCCAGGCCAGGGCCGTGCCGCCGAACAGGGTGTTGTGGTGGTTGGTGGTGGAGGGGAAGACCGCCTTGGTCACACGGGTGACCGACAGCTCGGTACGGCGCTGGATTTCTTGCTCACGAAGGGTCATGGGTCTACTGCCTGAATGGGTCGACCCGCGCATGGGCACGCTGCGGGCATAAAGGGCCGATGAGCGCTGCACGGCAGCGACCAGGGGCTCGATGGGAACAACGGGGTGGCCGCCCGCCTGTGGATAACAACAGGCCGGGGCCGCCGAGAGGATGTGACGCACCCTCTGGCCCATGCAGGCTGCATGGCTCGGGCGATCACACTTTATTGGGGCGGTGAGTATATCGCCGCCCGCCTGGGGCCGATAGAACCCGCGATACGCCAGAGGCGACGCTCAGCCACAAAAAAATGCGATTATCCGCGCACCGAAAAAGGAGACCCATGCGCCATGGATGCCCTGCCCACGCCCTTGCTCGTCGAGCACCTGCTGCAACGCCTGAGCACCGACAGGCCGGATCATCCAGCCTTTGTTGGCGCACCGATCGATATCAGCCCCCTGACACCCGCTCAGTTGGGCAGCCTCTGGCCGGCTATCCGCCGGGCCCTGCGCGACTATGCAAACCCGGCTGCGCAACAGATGGCGACCTCGATCCTGCAACAGGTCACGCAGCTGGAACTGAGCCCGACTCTCGATCAAGGCACCCTGCTGGAGGCCCTGCGCACTTGCCTGAACTGGCAGGAAGCTGTGGAGCAACTGGCTTATGCCACCGGCCAGCCGAGCGCCGCATTGGCCAGCGAGCTGCGCAGGATCCTCGATGAACCCTCTGCGCACTGGGCGGCGAATTACCATCAGGCCTACGTCCTGACGCAGTGGGTCGATGAAGAAGCCCAGGCCGCGCTGCGACGTTGCGTGCAAGAGCGTTACGCCAATGCGCCCTATGCCCGACAGGAATTCGAGCTGCTTGAGCACCTGGAGCCACAATCACGGCTGGCCCTTGCCGGCAGCGACTACTGGACCGGTCATCACCACCTGAGCGCCGACCCCGCCTGGGTGCTGATGGGGGACGCCGTGTACGTCGAGTTCTCGCAGCACATCCTCAACCTCGCCGCCCGGCGCCTGGAAGATATCCACAGCGGTCACACGCCCTATGTGGCCGATGGCGCCTTCACCATCGATGACACGCCGGTGATCGCCCGAGCTGCCCGGGTCGCGTTAATGCGCGATGCCCCGTGGCTGCCGCCGCTGATGGACAGCTTGCTGCCCAAGGCCTGCGTCGCCCCGACCCAGGCCAAGACCGCGCCGTCGCAATCCCTGGCCATCGCCCTGGGTCACTGCATCGAGCAGGTCCCCACTCCGGAAAGTGTGCAGGCTCTGCGCAGCGCCTTGAGCCTGGTGCGGCATGCCAGCGTCCAGAAAAAACTCACGCGCAACCTCAAGCCTGCCGAACGCGGCCTGGCACAACGCCCCGAAATCGCCCTGCGCCTGGCACCGACCAGCGCGCCCGGCAAGGCCCAGCACGCACTCCTGGCCAGTTGCCTGGAGTCCGGGCTGTGGCAGCCCTTTGAGTTGTCTTTTAGCGACTGGCGAGCGCAACTGGCGGACTCCGCCGTGGGCGCGCCCTTTGCCCGCTCACTGATATGGGTTGCCCATCAGGACCAGGGGCCAAGTCGCAGCTTCGTGCTGAACGCCAACGCCCATGCGGTTGATGCCCAGGGTCAGCCGCTGACACTGGAGGCCGGGGGCCGGATTTCGCTGTGGCATCCATTGTCCGCCGGCGCAGCGGAACGCCAGGCCTGGCAACGCCTGATCATCGAACGCCGGATCAAGCAGCCACTGCGCCAGGTGTTTCGCGAGTTCTACCTGCCGCCGCCAGAGGAACTGGAGAGCCACGCCAGCCAGGTATTCGCCGGGCACAGCCTGTCCATCCGCCCGCTGATCGGCCTGGCGCGTCGCGAAGGCTGGAAGATCGACCGCGACGGCGGCCTGAACCGGAACCTGGGGGATATCCGGGTCACCTTCGAAGTGGGGGCCGAACTCTACCCGGGCCTGCAGGGCCACTGCCTGTCCGGCGCCGTACATTTCGCCCGGCGTAGCGAGAAACACTGGCGGCCCGTGCTGCTGAAAAATGTGCCGCCACAGGTATTTTCAGAAGCCTGCCGGGCCATCGATCTACTGGTCAGCATCAGCAGTTTCGCCATCGAAGAGCTGACGCAGAACGCCGCTGGCGAGCCTATCAGCCCAATGCCCCCAGGCAAGAGGGAGCAACGCCTGGAGCTTCTGTCTGGACACAATCTCAACCAGATGACGCTGATGCGCCGACATGTACTGAGCACGGCCTTCGCCCCGCTGATCGAGGAAGGCAAGGTGGCGATGGATGGGCGTCATGTGCGGGTCGGGGATTACGCGGTGCACCTGGTCACCGGGCGCGTGTCGCGCGACGGAGCGCCGGCGGATGTGGCGTTGGCGGCGCAAAGTGGCAAGTTGGCTGCCCTGCCCTGGCTGCCGTATGACGAGGTGCTGCTGGAGAGGATCGCCAATACCGTCTGCGCCCTGCTGAATCCGTCAGGGCGCTAAATGCCAGGCAATAAAAAAGCAGCCCGTAGGCTGCTTTTTCTGCATCGGAAGCTGGACTTAAGCCAGTTTTTCCTTGATGCGAGCTGCTTTACCCGACAGGTCACGCAGGTAGTACAGCTTGGCTTTACGTACGTCACCGCGACGCTTAACAGCCATGCTGTCGATTTGCGGGCTGTAGGTCTGGAAAGTACGCTCTACGCCAACACCGTTGGAGATTTTACGAACAGTGAAAGCACTGTTCACACCACGGTTACGCTTGGCGATTACGACGCCTTCGAACGCTTGCAGACGCGAACGGTCGCCTTCCTTCACTTTCACCTGAACGACAATAGTGTCGCCCGGGGCAAAGGTAGGGATCTCTTTGGTCATCTGCTCTGCTTCGAGTGCAAGAATGATTTTGTTAGTCATGCTGTGCTCCTAAGGTAAATCGTCTGACTTACCATCGATACGTTGTTAACTATCGTCCCGCTCGCGGATGTATTCCTCGAGCAGCTTCTTCTCTTCTCCAGAAAGCGAGCGGCTTTCCAGAAGATCGGCGCGTCGTTCAAAGGTCCGACCAAGGGACTGCTGTAAACGCCAACGCCGGATGTGTGCGTGGTTGCCACTTAGCAACACGTCGGGAACACGCTGATCCGCATACACCTCCGGTCGGGTGTAATGCGGGCAATCAAGCAGACCGTCCGTAAAGGAATCTTCCTCGGCGGAGTCCGCATGCCCTAAAGCTCCAGGCAGCAGTCGTGTAACCGCATCTATCAGGACCATCGCCGGCAGCTCGCCACCGGAGAGTACATAGTCGCCAATCGACCACTCTTCATCGACATGAGCTTCAATAAAACGCTCGTCAATGCCTTCATAGCGGCCGGCAATCAGGATCAGTGCATCCTCATTCGCCAACTCGCGTACCGCCGACTGAGTCAGTTGACGGCCTTGGGGGGACAGGTAAATAACCTTCGCCGCCTCCCCGGCTGCTGCCTTGGCCTGAACCAGAGCATCTTCCAGGGGTTTGATCTTCATCACCATGCCCGGGCCACCGCCAAATGGGCGATCGTCCACAGTGTGATGTCGATCCGTCGTGTAGTCTCGCGGATTCCAACAGGTGAGCTGCAACAGCCCCTGTTTCACCGCACGACTGGTGATGCCGTACTCGCTGATGGCGGAAAACATCTCGGGAAACAAACTGATCACTTCAACGCGCAAATTAGCCACGCTTAGAAGTCCGCGTCCCATTCCACCTTCATCTCGCCCGCTGCCAGGTCGACGGCCAACACGCATTGCCCGGTATAGGGCAACAAGCGTTCACGATCATCCAGGCTGCCAGCGCAAGGCTTGACCACCATTACATCATTGGCGCCGGTTTCCAGAAGATGATCGATTTTCCCGAGCAATTGCCCAAGTTGATCAATAACCTTCAGACCTTCCAGCTGGTACCAGTAGTACTCGCCGTCGGTCAATTCAGGGAACAGGTTGCGCGGCACGCAGATCTCATAACCAGCCAGAAGACGAGCTTCTTCACGATCATCAAGACCCTTGAGCTTTGCGACCAGGAACTTATCGCTCCCGCGTCCACTGACCAGCTCGACCTGTTTCACACTACCCTCGCGCTTGAGCGTCCAGGTTTTGTACTGCAACAGGTTTTCGGTTGGATCAGTAAAGGAATAAACCTTCACTTCGCCGCGAACGCCATGAACAGAATAAATCTTGCCGATAACGATCAAATCATCAGCAATGGCAGGCGTCGCGTTCATATTGCTCAGGCCGCAGCCTTAGATGCATCCTTCAACAACTGAGCAACGCGCTCAGAAGGTTGTGCACCAACGCTCAGCCAGTAGGCTACGCGCTCTTGGTTCACGGACAGGCGGACTTCTTGACCACGAGCGATCGGGTTGAAGAAACCAACTTGTTCTTTGTGCGAACCGTCGCGTGGGTTACGGCTGTCGGTCACGGTCAAGTGGTAAAACGGGCGCTTTTTGGAGCCGCCAAGGGCAAGACGGATTGTTAGCATGTGAACATCGTTCCTGTAGTCGGTGCTGCAAATCTAAATGCACAGCGGGCATAGGTGCCCGAAAGGCCGCATATTCTAAGGAATATCCGGACTTTTGCAAATGTCTTTTTCCGGCGCCTATCGGCTCGCCATCCAGATTTGCTATGGAGCCATTGCGAACAACGGCTGGTCAGCGCCCCCAAGTGCGGGTTTGCTGGAGATTCCACGTCCCCGTGGAAAGCGCCGGCATGACTGCCGACGCGGATTCTTTACATCTTCGGCATGCCGCCGCCGGGCAACATTCCGCCCATGCCGCGCATCATTTTGGCCATTCCGCCCTTGGCGGAGAACTTCTTCATCATCTTCTGCATCTGCTTGTGCTGCTTGATCAAGCGACCGATGTCCTGCACCTGGGTGCCGGAGCCCATGGCGATCCGACGCTTGCGCGAACCGCTGATCAGCTCAGGGTCGCGGCGCTCGGCCGGGGTCATGGAATTGATGATGGCTTCCATCTGCTTGAATTGCTTCTCTGCCGCGCCCTGGGCATTGCCCATTTGCGCCAGGTTGACGCCACCGATGTTCGGCAGCTTGTCCATGAGGCCGCCGAGGCCGCCCATGTTCTTCATCTGTTGCAGCTGATCACGGAAGTCTTCGAGGTCGAAGCCCTTGCCCTTCTTCAGCTTCTTGGCCAGTTTGTCGGCCTTGTCTTTGTCGAGGGTCGCTTCAGCCTGCTCGATCAGGCTGAGCACGTCGCCCATGCCGAGGATCCGCGAAGCGATACGCTCGGGGTGGAACGGCTCGAGCGCTTCGCTCTTCTCGCCCATACCGATGAACTTGATCGGCTTGCCGGTAATAGCCCGCACCGACAGCGCGGCACCACCCCGGGCATCGCCGTCGACCTTGGTCAGGATCACACCGGTCAGCGGCAGTGCATCGCCAAAGGCCTTGGCCGTGTTGGCGGCGTCCTGGCCGGTCATGGCATCGACCACGAACAGGGTCTCTACCGGGTTGATCGCGGCGTGCAGGGCCTTGATCTCACCCATCATCTCTTCATCGATGTGCAGGCGACCGGCGGTATCGACGATTACCACGTCGATGAATTTGAGTTTTGCTTCTTTAATAGCTGCTTGCGCGATATCGACCGGCTTCTGGCTCAGGTCGGACGGGAAGAAGGTGACACCGACTTCGCCTGCGAGCATTTCCAGCTGTTTGATGGCTGCCGGACGATAAACGTCGGCGGACACCACCATCACCGATTTCTTTTTGCGCTCTTTAAGGAAGCGCGCGAGTTTGCCGGCGGTGGTGGTTTTACCCGCGCCCTGCAAACCGGCCATCAACACCACGGCAGGCGGTACGGCGCTGAGGTTAAGGTCCTCGTTGGCCGCGCCCATCAGGCTTTCGAGTTCGGCCTGGACGATCTTCACGAAGGCCTGGCCCGGTGTCAGGCTGCGCGACACTTCGGTGCCGACCGCACGCTCCTTCACCGAATTGACGAAGTCCTTGACCACCGGCAGGGCGACGTCGGCTTCGAGCAACGCCATGCGCACTTCACGCAGGGTGTCTTTGATGTTGTCCTCGGTCAGCTTGGCCTTGCCGGTGACATGGCGCAGCGTCTGCGAGAGACGGTCGGTTAAGTTTTCAAACATTGCGCGATCCTTTCAGGCCCTGTGTAGACCGGGATAATGGCGGCCCAGACCGGAATCAACATGTGCTCGGCGAGCCTGCGGCGTGGGCAGGTCGCGGATTATAGCGAAGACTGCGCGCGGCGGACACCTCGCTGTCTGGTTGCGCGGTCTTTCGTGCCATAAGGGTTCTATGCCAAACTCAACGCCTTTCGGGCTTGTCTCACAGGATTTATGCTCCCCTTGTCACCCAGCTTGCTAACCACTCTCGCCGCCGCCTGTTTATATGCCGCTGCGACCTTCTATCAAGGCACTCGTCTGGCCAAGGGCGCCAAGGCGAACAAGCGCCTGCTGGTCACGCTGGGCATCCTCGCCCTGCTGGCCCACAGTGCCAGCCTTTTCACCCACCTGATGACGCCGGTCGGCCTCGGCCTGGACTTCTTCAGCGCCGCCAGCCTGATTGCCGCTGCAGTGATCGCGCTGACCCTGCTGGCCTGCTCGCGGATCCCGGTGGAAAACCTGCTGTTGCTGCTGTTCCCACTGGGTGCAGCCACGGTGTTGCTGGCGCAGTTCGCGCCCACCGGCACGGTGCAGATCATCGACGAAGCGCCGGGGATTCTCGCCCACATCCTGTTGTCGATTCTGGCCTACGGCATGTTCACCATCGCCGTGTTCCAGGCCTTGCTGCTGCTGGTGCAGGACCATCAACTCAAGAACAAGCACCCCTCCGGGCTGATCAAGAACTTCCCGCCGCTGCAAACCATGGAAAGCCTGCTGTTCGGATTCCTCTGGGCCGGCTGGACCCTGCTGTCGCTGTCGCTGATTTCCGGCTGGCTGTTCGTCGAAAACCTGTTCGCCCAACACTTGGTGCACAAGACCCTGCTGGCCTGCCTGGCGTGGATCGTGTTCAGCGTGCTGCTGTGGGGGCGCAACCGCCTCGGCTGGCGCGGCCACAAGGCCATTCGCTGGACCCTGGCCGGTTTCTGCCTGCTGATGCTGGCCTATTTCGGCAGCAAGCTGGTCCGCGAATACATCCTGCATATCTGACGAGCAGCCATCATGGACAACTTGCCTATAGGGCCGATGCTCGCTGTATTGGCCTTGCTGGTTTTATGGTCGGCACTGTTCACCGCCATCGAAATCGCCCAGCAGCACTTGCTGACCCTGCGCAACGCCTCTCGCTCCGGCGACAGGCCCCTGGCCCGCCTGAGCTTCCCTCGCGAAAGCCTGATCCTGTGCAACACCCTGTGCCGGGTGCTGACGGTGATCCTCAGCACCCTGCTCGCGCTGTTCTACTGGGAACAGAACGGCCCGTGGATGGCCTGCCTGATCGCCACCTGCCTGCTCCTGGTGCTCGCCGACTACCTGCCGCGAGCCCTGGCCGTGCGCTACCCGGAAGGGGTTCTGGCCCTGGGCAATACCCTGCTGGGCGTACCACTGAAGATCATCTATCCGGGCGCCTGGTTGCTGAATGCCATCAGCCTGTTGCTGCTGCGCCCCTTTACCCCGAAGGTCGGCGTGGTCAAGCACAGCGAGGATGACCTGGCGCCCGAGTCGGAACATCCGTCGAGCCACGAACCTGCCAACTGCCGCCCGCACCTGCTGTCGGGCATCCATGCCCTGGACAACATCACGGTCAACGACATCCTGGTGCCGCGCAGTGAAGTCGACGGGATCAACCTCGACGACCCCATCGAAGACATCATCGAGCAGCTGCGCGTCTCCAAGCGCACTCGGCTGCCGGTGTTCCACAGTGATATCAACCAGGTCGAGGCGGTGCTCAACACCCGGCAGATCCGCCATCTGCTGCCGGATGCCAGCCTGACCAAGGACGCCCTGCTCAGCGCCTGCCACGAACCCTACTTCGTGCCGGAAAGCACACCGCTGCAACTGCAACTGCTGAACTTTCACAAACAGCAGCGCCGCCTGGGCATGGTGGTCGACGAATACGGCGAAGTCCTGGGCATCGTCACCCTGGAAGACATTCTCGAAGAAATCGTCGGCGAGTTCGAAAGCGAACACAGCCTCGACAACCCGCACATCCACCCGCAAGCCGATGGTCGCTACGTGATCGAAGGGGCCGCGTCGATTCGCGAGTTGAACAAGAGCCTGGGCTGGCACCTGCCCAGTGATGGCCCGAAAACCCTCAACGGCCTGGTCACCGAAGCCCTGGAAACCATACCCGACAGCGCCGTCTGCCTGAAGATCGGCCGCTATCGCCTGGAAATCCTCGAGACCGAAGACAACCGCATCAGCCGCGTGTTGATCTGGCACACCAGCTCGACACCCGTCACGAGATAAAACTCAAGCTAAGGCGAAATCAGCGCAAAACAGCCGCCTCATAGCGATTAAACCCGCAAGATAGCGGCTGTTTTCTGAAAAAAAACGCTGTTTTTCCCCCTTGTTGAATCGATAGCCCCCTTCCTATAATCCCCTGGCTTACCCAAGCCCCGCCCGACCGCGTGCTACCCGCACTTAGCGCGTCCAGGCACCGCTTTACTGTGTCTGAACGGTGTTTGCTCCCATCCCGAGCCACCCCGCGCACGCCCCTGACCCAGGGGGTGTACGACTAATAATAATCCGCGTCCAAACGCGCAATGACCGTCAGGGATACTTCAATGAGCACCACCTATAACGAGGCCGCGACCGCCGCCCCGACCAACTCGACCGCTCGCGTTGCCACGGCGAGTATCGTTGGCACTGCCATCGAGTTCTACGACTTCTACATCTACGCCACGGCCGCCGCGCTGGTGATCGGCCCGGTGTTTTTCCCGCAAACCTCCGGCACGGCGCAGATGCTTGCCTCGTTCCTGACCTTCGGCATTGCCTTTATCGCCCGCCCCATGGGTTCGGCGCTGTTCGGCCATTTTGGCGATCGCATCGGCCGCAAATCGACCCTGGTGGCCTCCCTGCTGCTGATGGGGGTCTGTACCACGCTGATCGGCTTGCTGCCCGGCTATGACAGCATCGGGGCCTGGGCGCCGATCCTGTTGTGCGTACTGCGCTTCGGCCAGGGCCTGGGCCTTGGCGGCGAATGGGGCGGCGCGGCGTTGCTGGCCACCGAGAACGCGCCAAAGGGCAAGCGCGCCTGGTTCGGCATGTTTCCGCAACTGGGCCCCTCCATCGGCTTCCTGGCAGCCAACGGCTTGTTCCTGATCCTGGCCATGAACCTCAGCGACGAGCAGTTCCGCAGTTGGGGCTGGCGCATCCCGTTTATTCTCAGCGCCGCGCTGGTGATGGTTGGCCTGTATGCCCGCTTGAAGCTGCATGAAACCCCGGTGTTTGCCAACGCGGTGGCCCACGAAGCGCCCGTCAAAGTGCCGCTGGTAGAACTGTTCAGCCAGCATTGGCTGCCGGTCCTGCTGGGCGCGGCGTCAATGGTGGTGTGTTACGCGCTGTTCTACATCACCACGGCGTTTTCCCTGAGCTACGGCGTGTCGACCCTGGGCTACAGCCGTGAGACCTTCCTCGGACTCTTGTGCTTCGCCGTGCTGTTCATGGGCCTGGCGACACCGATTGCCGCCCTGGCCAGCGACCGTTACGGGCGCAAGCCGGTACTGATCGTCGGCGCAGTGCTGGCCATCCTGTCGGGCTTCACCATGGAGCCGCTGCTGACCCACGGCTCGACCTGGGCAGTGGCGCTGTTCCTGGCCCTGGAACTGTTCCTGATGGGTGTGACCTTCGCCCCGATGGGCGCGATGCTGCCGGAACTGTTCCCGACCCGCGTGCGTTATACCGGCGCTTCGGCAGCGTATAACCTGGGCGGAATTGTCGGCGCATCGGCGGCGCCCTTCTTTGCCACGAAGCTGGTGGCGATGGGCGGCCTGAGTTATGTCGGTGGGTATGTGTCGGCGGCAGCGCTGCTCAGCTTGATCGCTGTGCTGTGCCTGAAAGAAACGCGGGATAACGACCTGAATCGGGTCGCTTGATAGAACGGATAGCCGGCAATCCGGCACCTACACGGTTTAACGCACACCTGTAGGGGCCAGCTTGCCGGCGCGGCCTTTAGAGCTCGACCACCACCGCTTGCGAAGCGCGGGTCGCCTTGGCCCGTGCGGCCTCGATCGACTCGTCACGCGCCAGGGCCACGCCCATGCGGCGCTGACCATTGACTTCCGGCTTGCCGAACAGGCGCAGGGCGGTGTCCGGCTCGCTCAGGGCGGCGCCCAGGTTGGCGAATGCGGTCTGGGTCGACTGGCCTTCCACCAGAATCACTGCCGAAGCTGATGGCCCGAACTGGCGAATCAGTGGAATCGGCAAGCCCAGGATCGCCCGCGCATGCAGGGCAAACTGCGACAAGTCCTGGGAAATCAGGGTCACCAGGCCGGTGTCATGCGGGCGCGGCGACACTTCGCTGAACCACACCTGATCGCCCTTGATAAACAGCTCGACGCCAAACAGGCCACGGCCACCCAGCGCCTCGGTCACGGCCTTGGCCACGCGCTCGGATTCCGCCAGGGCTTTGGGGCTCATGGCCTGAGGCTGCCAGGACTCCTGATAGTCACCTTTCTCCTGACGGTGCCCGACGGGCGCGCAGAAGGTGGTGCCGCCGATGTGACGCACGGTCAGCAGGGTGATTTCGTAATCGAAATCGATAAAGCCTTCGATGATCACCCGGCCCTTGCCGGCACGTCCGCCTTCCTGGGCGTAATCCCAGGCCTTCTGCACGTCGTCGGCGCTGCGCAGCAGGCTCTGACCCTTGCCCGAGGAGCTCATGACCGGCTTGACCACGCAGGGGAAGCCCAGGTCTTGAACCGCCTTGGAATAGTCCTCGAAGGTGTCGGCAAAGTGGTAGGGCGAGGTCGGCAGGTCCAGCTCTTCAGCGGCCAGGCGGCGGATGCCTTCACGGTTCATGGTCAGTTGCGTGGCACGCGCAGTCGGGATCACGGTGAAGCCTTCGGCTTCCAGTTCGACCAGGGTCGCCGTGGCGATGGCTTCGATCTCCGGCACGATAAAGTGCGGTTTCTCCGCCTCGATCACTGCCCGCAGGGCCGCGCCGTCGAGCATGTTGATGACGTGGCTGCGGTGAGCCACTTGCATCGCCGGCGCATTGGCATAGCGATCCACGGCAATCACTTCAACGCCCAGGCGCTGCAGCTCGATCACCACTTCCTTGCCCAACTCGCCACAGCCACAAAGCAAAACGCGGGTCGCGGTTGGCGACAATGGAGTTCCGATACGGGTCATCTGCAGGTCCTCAAAAGGAGCGGATCATCGAGGGCCGCGCACCAGACGGGCGACCCATGGGGAGAAAGCGCGGCATTTTACATGAACCGCGGGATTTGGCCTCAGCTGGCGCACGTCGCCTTGCGCAAGCGCCAGGCCATGGCCAGCCAGACCACCGTCACGCCGGCGAACTTGGAACCCAATGCGGTGAGCACGACTCCAGGCGTCAACGCGTCGATCAGGCCGAAGAAGATAAAGGTGTCCAGCGGGATGCTCAGCGCCGAACTGATCCATAGCCGGTCGTGCAGCGGGCGCTTGGTAATGCTGAACACCAGCCAGTCGATGCACTCGGAGACCGCGAATGCCGTGGCGCTGGCCAGGGCGATCGTCGGATCGGAGGTCACGTAAGACAGCACCAGCGCCGCCAGCATGGCGAGCAGTGCACCGTGGCCGAAGCGGGTCTGCACCATATCGCGCAGCACAAACACCAACCCGCCCCAGGCCGACCAGATGATGTCCAGATGCGGGGCGCTGGAAAAGGCGTAGTTGATCAGCACGACGCTGCTGATGTAAGCGATCAGGAAGAGCATGGCGCGAAAGGTACCTGTAGATAAGGCGCACAGGGTACTTGAGCGGCCAGGCGCACGCAAAATCTGCCGCCCTCCAATCATCCCACCGGTGCCGCTGCCGCAGGGTCGGGCCGCGTTCGGACGCTGGCCCTAAAAGAGATCGTGAATCCGGATGGAATGGACGGTGTCTGATGGCCAGCGCAGCCAGCGGCAGCGGCTACAGGTCAGTTGGAGGTGCCCACCATCCACACCAGGCCGCTGGCTTTGGCTCGCTCGTGGCACAGGCTGAGCACTTTGCGCCGCTCGTCGTTGTCCATGCGGCTCCAGCGGGTGATTTCATCCACGGTTCGCTGGCAGCCGGTGCAGATGTCGTCATCATCCAGGGCGCAGATGCTGACGCAGGGCGAGGCAACCGGGCGCTCGGTGCTGGTCATTGTTCTTGCTCGACCAGGTCACGGGCGTAGCGCTGGGCGTTGTGCACATAGTGCGCGGCACTGGCTTCGAGCATTTTCTTTTGCGGCTCGGTCAGTTCGCGCACCACTTTGCCAGGCGAACCCATCACCAGCGAGCCATCGGGAATTTCCTTGCCTTCGCCAATCAGCGAATTGGCGCCAATGATGCAGTTTTTGCCGATTTTCGCCCCGTTGAGGATCACCGCGTTAATACCGATCAGGCTGTAATCGCCAACGGTGCAGCCATGCAGCATGGCGTTATGGCCGATGGTGACGCCCGTGCCGATGGTCAGCGGGTAGCCCATATCGGTGTGCATTACCGTGCCATCCTGCACATTGCTGTTCTTGCCGATCAGGATCAGTTCGTTGTCGCCACGCAACACCGCGTTGAACCAGACATTGGCGCCCTCCTCCAGCTTGACCTTGCCAACCAGCGTGGCGTTCGGGGCGACCCAGCTTTGCGGGTGGGTTTCAACTCGGGCATCGCCCAGGCGGTATTTCATCTTCTTATCCTCAGGGCTCAGGCGGCCGCGGGTTCATGCCATACGAGCGATGGCTTCAAATATTGATAGAGCTCTTGGGGGGGTGATGCAGGCTGATTTTGGCGTCATACAGCAGATTGATCAGTTCGACGATCATGATCGCCGTCAAACCCCAGATCTTGTATTCGCCAAAGCGATAACTGGGCACATACCAACTGCGGCCCTGATAGTCGATGCGGTGGGTATGCTCGCGCGGGTCCTGGCGGAAGAACTCCAGCGGCACACTGAACACCGCGGCAATCTCGGCGTCGTTGGCCAGGTACTCGACATAATCGGGAATCACCCCGACATAGGGTGTGACCTTGATCCCGTGCAACGAAATCAGCGGGCTCAAGGGACCAATGACTTCCACCAGCCCTGGAGGCAGGCCGATCTCCTCTTGCGCCTCGCGCAGTGCGGTGAAGATCAGGTCAGGGTCTTCCGGGTCACGCCTTCCACCGGGAAACGCCACTTCACCGCCATGGGTCGACAGCCCGCTGGCACGCAGGGTCAGCACCAGTTCCGGCTCTTCACTGCGGGTAATAGGCACCAGCACCGCCGCCTCCGGAAAACGGCGATCAGTCTCCAGCGTTCGTGGCGTATGGTTGGTTACCCGATGAAGTAGCTCGTCCAGCATGAGTCATCTCGATCTGTTGGCTACCGTGCATCATGCACCAATCCCGGCATCGGCCCAACCCCCGGCCCCTGGCATGTCGCTTAACGACAACTTGCCGACAAACTGGCCGCACGCCAAGATAGGCCCAGCCTTTTCGGAAGCCCAGCATGAAATTTTGCAGCCAGTGCGGTAAACCGGTAACCCAGCGTATTCCCGAGGGCGACTCACGCCTGCGGTTTGTCTGCGACCACTGCCAGACCATCCACTACCAGAACCCGAATATCGTCGCCGGCTGCGTGCCGACCTGGGGCACCCAGGTGCTGCTGTGTCGCCGCGCCATCGAGCCACGCCGTGGCTACTGGACCCTGCCCGCAGGCTTTATGGAAAACGGCGAGACCATCGAACAGGCCGCCATCCGCGAAACCGCCGAAGAAGCCTGCGCCCGGGTCCGCAACCTGAGCATCTACACCTTGATCGACGTCCCCCATATCAGCCAGGTGCACGTGTTTTTTCGCGCCGAGCTGGCGGACCTGGACTTTGCCGCCGGAGAAGAGAGCCTGGAAGTGCGCTTATTCGATGAGTCGGAGATCCCTTGGTCCGAGCTGGCTTTCCGCACGGTCGGGCGTACCTTAGAATGCTTTTTCGCTGATCGGCACACCGAGGACTTCCCCGTGCGCTCCGAGTCGATTCCTCCGCTCGCTCAGCCGGCCATCACGTAGAACCTGCTCCCGATCTGGCGAGAGACGCTCAGGCTGGACAAAAAATGGCTGAAAAAGCGCAATTTAGGCCGCTAAATGAGCATTTCGAAGGCACTTTTAGCGCCACATGATCCAAGCGCAGCAGATCTGCGAACAGATTTTTAAACAATAAAACGTACGCAGCACCGGTGTACGCCTAGGGATATCGTTTCAATGCGCTGGTTGCTTGCCCTTCTCTGCTTGTCACTCACTGTTGCGTCCCACGCCTCTACGGTAGAAACCCTGGACGGCAAGATCATCGAAAAAGTGCTGGTCCTCAAGTCGGCCCACCAACTGCAACTGATTAACGACGGCAAGCCGCTCAAGACCTATCGCATTTCCCTGGGCAAGCAGCCCAAGGGACCAAAACTGATGGAAGGCGATAAACGCACGCCGGAAGGCTTCTACTGGCTCGACTGGCGCAAGACCAGCGATCGCTTCAACCTGGCCATGCACATCTCCTACCCGAATATCAGCGACTCCGCCCGCTCACGCCGCGAAGGCGTTCCACCGGGCAGCATGATCATGATCCACGGCACGCCGGACAGCGAAGACTACCCCGAGCAGTTTTTCCACACCCTGGACTGGACCGACGGCTGCATTGCCATGCGCAACGTCGATATGCGAGAAGTCTGGGGCCTGGTCAAGGACGGCACCATGATTGAAATCCGCCCCTGAGCGCTGGCTCCGCCCCATGAAAAAGCCCGCTGACCGTTACCGGTTCAGCGGGCTTTTTCGCAATGGCGGGCCTAGAAGTCTTCCAGGCGCCAAACCTCATAAGCCGGCGTTTCGTAGGGATGGCTCTGTTTCAGGGCCATCACCACCGAACGGATCAGCTCATCAGCCACCACCAGCTCGACCTTCCACTCCTCGACCTGCTCGACCAGGCCGGTTTGCCCGAGAAACGGCTGGCTGCCGTCCAGCGGGCGAAACTGACCCTGGCCCAGCACCTGCCAGGCGCAGTGGTCGTAGGCACCGATCCGCCCGCCACCGGCGGCGAATACAGCGCTCTTGACCACGTCCACATGGCTGGGAGGAACGAAGAAGCTGAGCTTGTACATGCCCCTTAGTTCACCCAGACCCGAGCGTTACGGAACATGCGCATCCACGCCGCATCTTCGTTCCACTCTTCCGGGCGCCAGGAGTTCTGCACCGCGCGGAACACCCGCTCCGGGTGCGGCATCATGATGGTGACGCGACCGTCACGGCTGGTGAGACCGGTGATCCCGCGCGGCGAGCCGTTCGGGTTGGCCGGGTAGTTCTCGGTGACCTTGCCGTGGTTGTCGACGAAACGCAGGGCCACGCAACCGGACAGATCGGCTTCGAGCAGAGCGTCTTCGTTGGCGAACTCGGCATGGCCTTCACCGTGGGCGATGGCGATCGGCATGCGCGAACCGGCCATGCCCTGCAGGAAGATCGAGTTCGACTTCTGCACTTCGACCATGGCCACACGGGCTTCGAACTGCTCGGAACGGTTACGCACAAAGTGCGGCCAGAACTCGCTGCCCGGAATCAGCTCGTGCAGGTTGGACATCATCTGGCAACCGTTGCACACACCCAGCGTGAAGCTGTCGGTACGTTCGAAGAAGCCCTGGAAGGCGTCCCGCGCACGGCTGTTGAACAGCGCCGACTTGGCCCAGCCCTCACCGGCACCCAGTACGTCGCCGTAGGAGAAGCCACCGCAAGCGACCATGCCCTTGAAGTCGTTCAGGTCGACACGCCCGGCAAGGATGTCGCTCATGTGCACGTCGATCGCGTTGAAGCCCGCACGGTCGAAGGCCGCAGCCATTTCCACCTGGCCGTTGACGCCTTGTTCACGCAGGACCGCCACTTGAGGACGGACGCCCTTCTTGATGTAAGGCGCGGCCACGTCCTGGTTGACGTCGAAGGCCAGCTTGACGCTCAGGCCCGGGTTGTCTTCTTCCAGCAGCACGTCGAACTCTTGCTCGGCGCAGTCGGCGTTATCCCGCAGGCGCTGGATCTGGTAGCTGGTTTCAGCCCACTGACGTTGCAGCAGACGACGCTGGCCGGAGAAAACGGTGTCGCCATTGAAGGTGATGCTGACTTCGCCGTTGTTCAGTGGCTGGCCGATGACCGACACACAGTCGCCCAGGCCGGCAGCGCTGAACTGTGCCAGTACGTCTGGAGTGGCGTCCTGGCGTACCTGGATAACGGCGCCCAGCTCTTCGTTGAACAGGATCGCGGCGATGTCGGCCGAGGTTTCAGCCACGCCGTCGAGGTTCAGGCTCAGGCCGCAGTGACCGGCAAAGGCCATTTCCACGGTGCTGGTCAGCAAACCACCGTCGGAACGGTCGTGGTAGGCCAGCAGGTGACCGTCGGCGTTGAGGCCCTGGATCACTGCGAAGAAGGCCTTCAGGTCTTCGGCGTCATCGACGTCCGGTGCCTGCTTGCCGAGCTTGCCGTGAACCTGGGCCAGGATCGAGGCGCCCATGCGGTTCTGGCCACGGCCGAGGTCGATCAGGATCAGGTCGGTGATGCCCTTGTCCATGCGCAGCACGGGGGTCAGGGTCTTGCGGATATCCGCCACTGGCGCGAAGCCGGTAACGATCAGCGACAGCGGCGAGGTCACGCTCTTGTCGACGCCCTCGTCGCTCCAGCGAGTGGCCATGGACATCGAGTCCTTGCCCACCGGAATGGTGATCCCCAGCTCTGGGCACAGCTCCATGCCGACCGCTTTCACGGTGTCGTACAGGCGCGCATCTTCACCCGGGTGGCCGGCAGCGGACATCCAGTTGGCCGACAGTTTGATGTCGGAGATTTTCTCGATGCGCGAAGCCGCGATGTTGGTCAGGGTTTCGCCAATCGCCATGCGCCCGGACGCCGGTGCGTCGAGCAGGGCCAGCGGCGTGCGCTCACCCATGGCCATGGCTTCACCGGTGTAGACGTCGAAGCTGGTGGCGGTGACGGCCACGTCAGCCACCGGGACCTGCCACGGGCCGACCATCTGATCACGGGCAACCAGGCCGGTGATGGTCCGGTCGCCAATGGTGATCAGGAAGCTTTTGCTGGCCACGGCCGGGTGGTGCAGGACGCGCTCCACGCAGTCGTCGATGGACAGGCTGCTCGGGTCGAAATCATCGCCCAGCTCGGTCTCGCGGACCGCCGAACGGTGCATGCGCGGGGCTTTGCCCAGCAGCACTTCCAGAGGCATGTCCACCGGGCTGTTGCCGAAGTGGCTGTCGGTGACAGTCAACTGCGGCTCGGCGGTGGCTTCGCCCACTACGGCAAACGGGCAGCGCTCGCGCTCGCAGATCGCCTGGAAGCGCTCGAAATCTTCAGCGCCGACGGCCAGGACGTAACGCTCCTGGGATTCGTTGGACCAGATTTCGTGCGGGGCCATGCCCGGCTCGTCATTGGGAATATTGCGCAGCTCGAAACGGCCGCCACGGTCGCCATCGTTGACCAGTTCCGGGAAGGCGTTGGACAAACCGCCCGCACCGACGTCATGGATGAAGCTGATCGGGTTTTTGTCACCCAACTGCCAGCAACGGTCGATGACCTCCTGGCAACGGCGTTCCATTTCCGGGTTTTCGCGCTGTACCGAGGCAAAGTCCAGGTCAGCCGAGCTGGTGCCGGTGGCCATCGAGGAAGCAGCGCCGCCGCCCAGGCCGATCAGCATGGCTGGGCCACCGAGCACGATCAGCTTGGAGCCGACGGTGATCTCGCCTTTCTGTACGTGTTCGGCACGGATGTTACCCATGCCGCCGGCCAGCATGATCGGCTTGTGGTAGCCACGAACCTCGTCGCCACGCGGGGTGGTGATGGATTGCTCGAAGGTACGGAAGTAGCCGGTCAGGGCTGGACGGCCGAATTCGTTGTTGAACGCGGCGCCGCCCAGCGGGCCTTCGATCATGATGTCCAGCGCGGTGACGATGCGCTCGGGCTTGCCATACGGCACTTCCCACGGCTGCTCAAAACCCGGGATCTGCAGGTTGGATACGGTGAAACCGGTCAGGCCAGCCTTGGGCTTGGCGCCGCGACCGGTGGCACCCTCGTCACGGATCTCGCCACCGGAGCCGGTGGACGCGCCCGGGAACGGGGCGATCGCCGTCGGGTGGTTATGCGTCTCGACCTTCATCAGGATATGCACCGGCTCCTGGACCGCGCCGTACTGGCGGGTCTCGGGGTCCGGGAAGAAACGGCCGGCGACGTTGCCGACGATCACCGAGGCGTTGTCCTTATAAGCCGACAGAACACCTTCGCTGTGCATCACGTAGGTGTTCTTGATCATGCCGAACAGGCTCTTGTCCTGGCTTTGGCCGTCGATGTCCCAGCTGGCATTGAAGATCTTGTGCCGGCAATGCTCGGAGTTGGCCTGGGCGAACATCATCAGTTCGATGTCGTGCGGGTTGCGCTTGAGGCCCTGGAAGGCACTCATCAGGTAATCGATTTCGTCTTCGGCCAGGGCCAGGCCCAATTCGCGGTTGGCGCTTTCCAGCGCTTCGCGACCACCGCCGAGGATATCGATGGCGGTCAGCGGCTTGGGCGTGGCGTGGCTGAACAGGCCGGCAGCCTGTTCCAGGTTGCCCAGAACGATCTGGGTCATGCGGTCGTGCAGGACGTCGGCGATCTGTTGCGCCTGGACATCGCTGAACTCACCGGCCACGTAGAAGGCAATACCGCGCTCCAGGCGCTGGATTTTTGCCAGGCCACAGTTGCGGGCGATATCACTGGCCTTGCTCGACCATGGCGAGATGGTGCCAAACCGCGGCAGCACCAGGAACAGGCGACCGGTCGGTTCTTGGACCGGTACGCTTGGACCGTACTTCAGAAGGCGCGCAAGCACCTGCTGTTCGTCGCCGGTCAGGTCGCCGGTGACTTCGGCGAAGTGAGCGAATTCAGCATACAAGCCACTGACAGCCGGGACAGATCGGCTCAGTTGCTCAAGGAGTTTGCTGTGGCGAAAGGCAGAAAGGGCAGGAGCGCCGCGCAGGATCAACATCTTCGGGACAGCCTCGGGAAGGGGTGTGCTTTGAGGCCGTGCATTCTAGCCTAAAGCGCCCGCCACGGCACCCGAAACGGCACGCGAGACTGCGGCCAGACGTCGGCCCAGGGACCGCCGGCTATAACAAAGAGGCATCAGGCCCATTCAGAAGGGTTATTTTAAGCGTCACATTGAGCAGCGAGCCGCCATTCACAAGGGCTCCAGCGCCGGCGGCGAATCTCTAGCAGACCAGCCCTTATCTGTCGAGATATGGCGGCCGTGGTCCTTTGCGTATACTGCGCAAATGTTTTCCCCTATGGCTTTACGTCCGCGCTGTGCCAGATGGCTCATCGCAACCGGACTCTTCCTGATGCTCGGTGCCTGTGTTGAAAAACCCAGCACCCTGGAGCGTATAAAGGAGGATGGTGTGCTGCGGGTGGTCACCCGTAACAGCCCGGCCACCTACTTTCAGGATCGCAATGGCGAAACCGGCTTCGAATACGAGCTGGTGAAACGCTTCGCCGACGATCTGGGCGTTGAGCTGAAGATCGAAACCGCCGACAACCTCGATGACCTTTTTGGCCAGTTGGGTAAACCTAACGGCCCGGTGCTGGCTGCTGCCGGTCTGGTCAGCAGCGAGAAACGCCAGCAACAAGTCAGGTTTTCCCATCCTTACCTTGAAGTCACCCCGCAGATCATCTATCGCAACGGCCAGTCCCGGCCGACCAACGCCGCCGACCTGGTGGGCAAGCACATCATGGTGCTCAAGGGCAGCACCCACGCCGAGCAACTGGCCGATCTGAAGCTGAAGTACCCCGGCATCGAATACGAAGAATCGGATGCGGTGGAAGTGGTCGACCTGTTGCGCATGGTCGACGAAGGGCAGATCGACCTGACCCTGGTCGACTCCAACGAAGTGGCGATGAACCAGGTGTACTTTCCCAACGTGCGCGTGGCCTTCGACCTCGGCGACGCCAGCAACCAGAGCTGGGCCGTGGCCGCCGGCGAAGACAACAGTCTGCTCAACGAGATCAACGCCTACCTCGACAAGGTGCAGAAGAACGGCACCCTGCAGCGCCTGAAAGATCGCTACTACGGGCACGTGGATGTTCTGGGCTACGTGGGCGCCTACACCTTTGCCCAGCACCTGCAGCAGCGTTTGCCCAAATACGAGAAGCACTTCAAGGCCTCGGCCAAGCAGGAGAAAGTCGACTGGCGCCTGCTGGCAGCGGTCGGCTACCAGGAATCCATGTGGCAGCCCGCGGTGACGTCCAAGACCGGCGTGCGCGGCCTGATGATGCTGACGCAAAACACCGCCCAGGCCATGGGCGTGTCCAACCGCCTGGACCCCAAGCAGAGCATCAGCGGCGGGGCCAAGTACCTGGCCTATATCAAGGAACAACTGGACGACAAGATCGAGGAACCGGATCGCACCTGGTTCGCCCTCGCCGCCTATAACGTCGGCACCGGCCACCTGGACGACGCGCGCAAGCTGGCGGAGAAAGAGGGGCTCAACCCCAACAAGTGGCTGGACGTGAAGAAAATGCTGCCACGGCTGTCGCAGAAACAGTGGTACAGCAAAACCCGTTACGGCTACGCCCGGGGTGGTGAGCCGGTGCACTTTGTGGCCAACATCCGGCGCTACTACGACATCCTGACCTGGGTCACGCAGCCGCAGCTGGAAGGCGACCAGGTGGCTGAAGGCAATCTGCACGTGCCCGGTGTCGACAAGACCAAGCCCCCGGCGGAAAACCCACCGCTCTAAAGCCCCACTCTCAATACATCCCGTAGCCGCTGCCGAGCCCGCGAGGCTGCGCTGGCCATCCGCAACGCATCAATCTACCTGACACCCCACGGCGCCCGGCACGGCCAGCGTCCGAACGCGGCCCGAGCCTGTCGGCAGCAGCTACAGAGTTGGGTCAGGCTTTGGCGGCGGCCAGGATCAGGGCCTTCATTTCCGCCACGGCGCCTTTGAAGCCGACGAACAAGGCATGGGCCACAAGGGCGTGACCGATGTTCAGTTCGTTGATGCCCTTGATTGCCGCCACCGCCTCGACGTTGTGGTAATGCAGGCCGTGCCCGGCATTGACGATCAGCCCTTGAGCCAAGCCGATTGCCACGCCCTCAGCCACACGCTGCAGCTCTTGCGCGACCTCGGTTGGGGTCTGCGCATCGGCGTAGCGCCCGGTGTGCAGCTCGATGGCCGGGGCGCCGACACGGCGGGAAGCTTCGATCTGCCGCTCATCCGCGTCGATGAACAACGACACTTCGGCGCCGGTTTTCGACAGGCGTTCGACCGCGGCCTTGATCCGCGCTTCCTGGCCTGCGACATCCAGACCGCCCTCGGTGGTCAGTTCCTGGCGGGTTTCCGGGACCAGGCAGATGTGTGCCGGACGGATGCGTTCGGCGAACGCCATCATTTCCTCGGTAACGCCCATCTCGAAATTCATGCGGGTCTGCAGCACGTCCTTGAGCAGCACGACGTCGCGCTCCTGGATGTGCCGCCGGTCTTCGCGCAGGTGCACGGTGATGCCGTCAGCGCCCGCCTCTTCTGCATCCAGCGCGGCCTTGACCGGATCGGGATAACGGGTGCCCCGCGCCTGACGCAAGGTGGCGACGTGGTCGATGTTCACGCCAAGAAGAATGCGATTGCTGGTGGTCACGGAAGCGCTCCTGAATAAATGAAGATTCGGCGCACAGCATACGGGGTGATCAGGGCTTGCGAAACAACTCGCGACTGACCAATGGCCGACCGCCCAGGTGCACCGCCAGGGCCTGGCGCATCAAGCGCTTGGCGGCCGACAGCGCACCGGGGGCACTCCAGTCGGCCTCGGCCATGGCCAGCAGCTCGGTGCCGTTGAACAACCCCGGCTGCAACAGGTAAACCTGCTCCAGCCCGGCATCCACTTGCAGGCGGTACAGGCCTTTGGCGTCTATCGGCTGGCCATGGATATCGCTGTCCAGGGCAAAGCCGTAGCCCAGGTCATCCAGCAGCCGCCATTCGAACGCCCGCAACAAGGGCTCCAGGGGACGCCCCTCGGCCAGGGCCAGCAAGGTCGCGGCATAGTGATCGAAGACCGCCGGATGAGGATCCTCGGCAGGCAACAGACGAATCAGCAGTTCATTGAGGTAGAGCCCGCTGAACAGAGCCTCGCCATTGAGCCAGGTGGAGACGCCGGCACTTTCCATGCGCCCGACGTTCTTCAGCTCGCCGCGCCCGCGAAACTCGACTTCCAGTGGCACGAATGGCCGGGCCAGGGTTCCGGCCTTGCCGCGCGCACTGCGCAGTACCGCACGCAGGCGGCCTTGGGGCGTGAGGAAGTCGACCAGGGCACTAGTTTCGCGGTAGGCGCGACTGTGCAGGACATAAGCGGGCTGGCCGACGGGGGGGTGGGTAGACATCAGTGTCCGGTTCTCAGGTGAGAGAGGGTGAGGGAGCGCACTCCCCCACTCCAAGAGCCGGCGCTATTACAGGTCGCCGTAGCCCAGGGAACGCAGGGCGCGCTCGTCGTCGGACCAGCCGCCTTTGACCTTGACCCACAGGTTGAGCATGATTTTGGAGTCGAACAGCACTTCCATATCCTTGCGCGCCTCGGTGCCGATGCGCTTGATGCGCTCGCCCTTGTCACCAATGATGATTTTCTTCTGGCCATCGCGTTCGACGAGAATCAGCGCATGAATATGCAGGGTTTTGCCCTGCTGCTTGAATTCTTCGATTTCCACGGTGATCTGGTACGGCAGCTCGGCCCCCATCTGGCGCATGATCTTCTCGCGCACCAGCTCGGCGGCGAGAAAGCGGCTGCTGCGGTCAGTGATCTGGTCTTCAGGGAAGAAGTGATCGTTTTCCGGCAGGTGCTCGGCGATCACTCGCTCCAGCGCTTCGAGGTTGTGCCCGTGCTGGGCCGATATCGGCATGATCTGCGCGTTCGGCAACTGCTCCTGCAACCAGGACAGGTGTGGCATCAGCTCGGCCTTGTCTTCGATGCGGTCGGTCTTGTTCAGCGCGACGATCAGCGGGCCGGTCACGTACTGCACGCGCTCGAGAACCATCTGGTCTTCGTCGGTCCACTTGGTGCGATCAACCACGAAGATCACCACGTCGACGTCTTTCAACGCCGCCGAAGCGGTCTTGTTCATGTAGCGGTTGAGGGCCTTTTCGCCCCCTTTGTGCATGCCTGGGGTGTCGACGTAGATCGCCTGGACAGCGCCCTCGGTCTTGATCCCGAGCATGTTGTGACGGGTGGTCTGCGGCTTGCGCGAGGTGATGGCCAGCTTCTGTCCGAGGATGTGGTTGAGCAGCGTCGATTTGCCCACGTTCGGGCGGCCGACGATGGCGACATAGCCACAGCGTGTTGCAGTTGAATCAGTCATGGCCATTCTCCACGCCCAGGGCAATCAGTGCTGCAGCGGCCGCTACCTGTTCGGCAATACGACGGCTGACACCCTGACCTCGGCTTTTTTCATTCAGTAAGGTGATTTCACATTCGACGAAGAACGTCCGGCAATGGGGCTCACCCTGGATATCCACCACTTCGTAACGCGGCAGGTCGCAGGCACGCGATTGCAGGAATTCCTGCAGGCGGGTCTTGGGATCTTTGTTGGTGTCGACCAGCGTCAGGCTGTCGAACTCGGAGGTCAGCCAGGCCAGCACGCGGTCGCGCGCTGCGTCCATGCCGGCATCCAGGTAGATCGCACCGATCAAGGCTTCCAGGGCATCGGCAAGGATCGACTCACGACGAAAACCGCCGCTCTTCAACTCACCGGACCCCAGGCGCAAGTACTCGCCCAGGTCGAAACCACGGGCCAGTACGGCCAGTGTTTCACCTTTTACCAGGCGCGCGCGCAAACGCGACAACTGGCCTTCGCGAGCCTGGGGGAAACGCTCGAACAGCGCCTCGCCGGCCACGAAGTTGAGAATGGCATCACCGAGGAATTCCAGGCGCTCATTGTTGCGCCCGGCAAAGCTGCGGTGAGTGAGGGCCAGGATCATCAGTTCCTGGTCCTTGAAGGTGTAGCCGAGCTGACGCTCGAGACGGCTCAAAGAAACGCTCACGGTTTACCCACGCTGAGTTCGTGGTCGAATTTCACCACCATAGGGAGGCATACAGTGCCTGTGGCAATTAACGCAGTGTTCAAATGCACATCCTGAATATCGTTGACTGCATGCTTCTGGAGCCTGGGCGATCCCGGTCGTTCGCCGTTATCCCCGCTCCAGAAAAGCATTCGGCGCTGTGTTCAACAGCGCCGTGGGTGTGATTACTTGATCAGGCCAACCCGCGAGAAATTCGGCAGGTGGCTGAGTTTCGGTTCGGGCCAGCTCATCCAGACTGCAAAGGCCTTGCCGACGATATTCTTGTCGGGAACCATGCCCAGCAAGTCTTTGGGAATGCTCGGATCATCCCAGTAACGGCTGTCGTTGGAGTTGTCGCGGTTGTCGCCCATCATGAAGTAATGACCGGCGGGGACCACCCACTGACCATCGGTCGGGGCGTGGTAGCGACTCATCTCTTTGCGAATCAGGTGCTCGACTTCGCCGAGTTTTTCCTTGTACAGCTCCGCACTGCCCAGGCTACCGGGCTGCGAGCCCACCAACAGTTCAGCGACCGGCTGACCATTGATGAACAGCTTCTTGTCGCTGGTGTAGCGCACTTCATCACCCGGCAGGCCGACTACACGCTTGATGTAGTTGACGTTGGGGTCGCTCGGGTAGCGAAACACCATCACATCGCCGCGTTTCGGATCACCGACTTCGATGACTTTCTTGTCGATCACCGGCAAGCGGATCCCGTAAGAAAACTTGTTCACCAGGATGAAGTCGCCTACATCCAGGGTTGGCATCATCGAGCCCGAAGGGATCTGGAACGGCTCCACCAGAAACGAACGCAGCACCAATACGATGAACAGCACCGGAAAGAACGACTTGCCGTATTCAACCAGCAAAGGCTCTTTGTTCAGTTTCTCGACCACCACCCCATCCGGCTCGCTGACGCTGCCCTGATAGTTGGCGATGGCCGCACGCCGACGTGGCGCCAGAAAGATCAGATCGAGCAACGCCAGGAAACCGCAAACGGCGACAGCGATGACCAGCAACAGCGGGAAATTTAGTGACATAGGACCTAACTATCCAACCTGAGCACTGCAAGGAAGGCTTCTTGTGGAATTTCCACGTTACCGACTTGCTTCATGCGTTTTTTACCGGCCTTCTGCTTTTCCAACAGCTTGCGCTTACGGCTAACGTCACCACCGTAGCATTTGGCCAATACGTTCTTTCTGAGTGCCTTGACGGAGGTCCGCGCAATGATCTGCCCGCCAATGGCGGCCTGGATCGCGACGTCGAACATCTGGCGCGGAATCAGTTCTTTCATCTTCTCGGTCAACTGGCGACCTTTGTAGTGCGCGTTATCCTTGTGCACGATCAGCGCCAGAGCGTCGACCTTGTCACCGTTGATCAGCACATCCAGTTTCACCAGATTAGCCGACTGATAACGATCGAAATGGTAATCCAGCGAAGCATAACCACGGCTGGTGGATTTGAGACGATCGAAGAAGTCCAGGACCACTTCGTTCATCGGCAAATCGTAGGTCACCTGGACCTGGGAGCCGAGGAACAGCATGTCGTGCTGCACGCCACGCTTTTCGATACACAGGGTAATGACGTTGCCCAGGTGCTCTTGCGGCACAAGAATATTGGCGCGAACGATTGGCTCGCGCATGTCTTCAATGGACGACAAGTCTGGGAGCTTGGACGGGTTGTCGACGTAAATCGTTTCACCGGTTTTCAGCAACAGCTCGAAAATAACGGTCGGCGCGGTGGTGATCAGGTCCAGGTCATACTCGCGTTCGAGGCGCTCCTGGATGATTTCCATGTGCAGCATGCCGAGGAACCCGCAACGGAAGCCGAAGCCCAGGGCGTCGGAGCTTTCCGGGGTGTACTGCAGCGACGAGTCGTTCAGGGTGAGCTTCTGCAGGGCCTCACGGAAGTCTTCGAAGTCGTCGGAGCTGACCGGGAACAAACCGGCGTAGACCTGCGGCTGAATCCGCTTGAAGCCTGGCAGTACATCAACATCGGGCGTCGAACTCAGGGTCAGGGTATCGCCCACTGGCGCACCGTGAATGTCCTTGATACCGGCGATGATGAAGCCCACTTCACCGGCCTTGAGGTCGGTGGTGGCGGTGTGTTTCGGGTTGAATACACCGACGCTATCCACCAAGTGGATCTTGCCGGTGGATTTGACCAGGATCTTGTCGCCCTTTTTCACTCGGCCATGGCGCACGCGCACCAGGGACACAACGCCCAGGTAGTTGTCGAACCAGGAGTCGATGATCAACGCTTGCAGCGGATCTTCGTAGTTGCCGGTTGGCGCAGGAATGGTCTTGACCAGACGCTCGAGCACTTCATCGACGCCCAGGCCGGTCTTGGCACTGCACTCGACCGCGTCGGTGGCATCGATGCCGATGATTTTCTCGATTTCTTCCTTGACCCGATCCGGATCGGCCTGGGGCAGGTCGATCTTGTTCAGGACGGGCATGACTTCCAGGCCCTGCTCAATCGCCGTGTAGCAGTTGGCAACCGACTGCGCCTCAACGCCTTGGCCGGCATCCACCACCAGCAATGCACCTTCACAGGCCGCCAGCGACCGGCTGACTTCATAGGTGAAGTCGACGTGGCCCGGGGTATCAATGAAGTTCAGCTGGTACTTGATGCCATCGCGGGCGGTGTAATACAGGGTGACACTGTGGGCCTTGATGGTGATACCGCGCTCACGCTCAAGGTCCATGGAGTCCAGGACCTGGGCTTCCATTTCGCGTTCGGCCAGGCCGCCGCACATCTGGATGAAGCGATCAGCCAGAGTCGACTTGCCATGGTCAATGTGGGCGATGATGGAGAAATTGCGGATATGACTCAAATCACTCACAGGTCAACACTCAAAAAGGCTGCAGGCATAGCCCGCCGAAAAATAGCCGGGAATTGTACCTGAAACACCGCGCTAGCGTCACGTTCGCCTGTCAGCCACCGGCAAATGCGCAAACGCCCCGATCTTGCGACCAGGGCGTTTGTCATCCTGCAGCGCCTGTCGGCGGCATCATCAGCCGGCGCGACGCAACAACCAGAAGCCGGCCAGGGTGCAAATAGCGGCGGGCACCAGCACCGCGAACAGCGGCGAGAAGCCGAACACCAGGCTCGACGGCCCCAGCAAGTCCTGGGCGATGCGGAAGGTAAAGCCCACCAGCACCCCGGTGAACACCCGCTGCCCCAGGGTTACCGAGCGCAAAGGCCCGAAAATGAAGGAAATCGCCATCAGCACCAGGGCGGCGGTGACCAGCGGTTGCAGCACCTTGACCCAGAAGGCCAGCCAGTACCGGCCGTTGTTCAGGCCCTGGTCCGCCAGATAGTGGATATAACCCCACAGGCCGGTGATCGACAATGATTCCGGGGCCATGACCACGGTGCTCAGCAATTGCGGGCTCAACGCTACGTCCCAACGCTCATCCGGGGTGCTGATGACCTCGGTGTGGCCTTCACGGAAGTAGGTGGTGGTGACATCCGTCAGCTGCCAGTAATCCTTGTCGAACTTGGCATGCTTGGCGAAGCTCGAGGACAGCAGGTGGCGTTCCTTGTCGAAGTGGTAACGGGTCACGCCGTACAGCAAACCATTGGGCTGGACCGCGTTGATGTGGATGAATTCATCACCCTGGCGGTGCCACAGGCCGTGCTTGGAGCTTTGCGCATCGCCCGAACCCTGGGCCAGGGCGCGGTTAGCCTGGGCCTGGCTTTCGGTGGCGGGCGCCACGTACTCACCCACCAGCACGCCGACCAGCATCAGCACCAGCATCGGCTTCATCACCGCCCAGACGATACGCCCGACCGAAACACCGGCCGCACGCATGATGGTCAGTTCGCTGTTGCTGGCCAGGCTGCCCAGGCCGATCAGGCAGCCGATCAGCGCCGCCATCGGCAGCATCTCGTACACCCGACGCGGCGCGGTCAGTAACACGAAGCCCAGCACGTCCATCACGGTATAGCTGTCGCTGACACTGCCCATCTCATCGATAAAGGCGAACAACGAAGCCAGGCCGAGAATAATCCCCAGCACCGCCAGGATGGCCATGAATACACTGCTACCAATGTAGCGATCGAGCTTAACCACGGGCCATCTCCTGCACGCTGCGGCGACTCGCCAGTTTCAAGCGCAAAGGCTCCCAATACAGCAGGGCCAGGCCGACCAGCAGGAACAACACATGCACCCCCCATAGGCCCAGCACTGGCGACAGCTTGCCCTTCTCCAGGGAACCACGGGCGGCAATCAGGATAGTCAGGTAAGCCATATAAAGAAGAATCGCCGGAATCAGCTTGAGGAAACGCCCCTGCCGCGGGTTGACCCGCGCCAACGGCACGGCCATCAGGGTCACGATAAACACCAGCAACGGCAGCGACAGGCGCCATTGCAACTCGGCCACGGCCCGCAGGTCGGTCTTGCCGAACAGGTCGCGGGTCGGCATGGCGTCGCGGTCGGTGACTTCGTCACTGACGTCCGGCTTGGCCAGCAATACGCCGTAGGTGTCGTACTTGATCACCCGGTAATTGGCCTCGCCCGGGTTGCCGTCATAGCGATAGCCGTTTTCCAGAATCAGGTAGCGGTTGCCGTCCGGACGGATGTCCTGGTGGCCTTTTTCGGCGACCAGCACCGAAATCCCCTGGTCCTTCTTGTCCTTGTTCAGGCGTTTTTCCGAAATGAACACGCCGCCCAGATTGGCCCGGTCCTCGGACAACTGCTCGGTATAGGTCACACGAGTACCGTCGTTGAGCGCCTGGAAGCGACCCGGCACCAAGGTGTCGAACTCGGTCATGGCGTCCTGCTTGTTGAGCAGCAGCTGGAACTGGTTCGCTCCCTGCGGCGCCAGGCCCAGGCTCAACCAGCCGACCAGCACGGCGATCAGCGTGGCCGGAATCATGGTCATGCCCAGCAGTCGCTGCTGGCTCATGCCCGTGGCCGAGAGCACGGTCATTTCACTTTCGAGGTACAACCGGCCATAGGCCAGGAGAATGCCGAGGAACAGGCCCAGCGGCAGAATCAGTTGCAGGAACCCGGGCAGACGAAAGCCCATGATCAGGAACAGCGAACCCGGATCCAGCGCTCCCGAGGCAGCTTGGGCCAGGTATTTGACGAAGCGCCCGCTCATGATGATGACCAGCAGCACCGCGCTCACGGCGCTCAGGGTCAGCAGAACTTCGCGAGATAGATAACGAAAGACGATCAAACCAGACACTCCAGGGCTGTCAGGCTAAGGCGGCCAAACAAGCAAACGTATCGAGCCGGCCCGCCAAGGCAGGCCGCCGAAAAAAGATGGCGCATTATCCTGTGAATGCGTGCGCCTGTCACTGCACATGCTCATGCAGGCCTCTAAAGCGGCGAAGTTCGCACGCTGGAGGGTTGTCAGGCTCGGGCGGCGAGGTTCAAACTGGCGGCTTTGTCGTCGCTGGCTGACGATACTTTCTTCTATGTATAGATACGCCCCGCGCAGGGCATCGACCTTGCGCTCTTTGACCATTACCTCAGGGATCCGGACATGGAACTGGTTGTAAAAAGCGTTAGCCCAGAAACCTTGAAGACCGCCACTCTGGTGGTCGCCATCGGCGAAGGCCGCAAGCTCGGCACGGTCGCCAGCCAACTCGACGAACTCAGCGGCGGCGCCATCAGCGCCGTCCTCAAGCGCGGCGACCTGACCGGCAAGGTCGGCCAAAGCCTGCTGCTGCACAACGTGGCCAACCTCAAGGCCGAACGCCTGCTGCTGGTCGGCATCGGCAAGGACGCTGAACTCGGCGACCGCCCGTTCCGTAAAATCGCCAGCGGCGTACTCAATACCCTCAAGGGCCTGGGCGGCAGTGATGCCGTGCTGGCACTGGACGAAGTGGTGGTCAAGGGCCGCGACAGCTACGGCAAGTCCCGGCTGCTGGCCGAAACCCTGGTCGATGGTGGCTATGTCTTCGACCAGTTCAAGAGCCAGAAGGCCGAACCCCGCGCCCTGAAGAAAATCACCCTGCTGACCATCAAGGCCGCCCAGGCTGAAGTCCAGCGCGCAGTCACCCACGCCACGGCCATCGCCAATGGCATGGCTTTCACCCGCGACCTGGGCAACCTGCCGCCGAACATCTGCCACCCGACCTTCCTCGGCGAACAGGCCAAGGCCCTGGGTAAAGAGTTCAAGGGCTTGAAAGTCGAAGTGTTCGACGAGAAAAAGATCAAGGAACTGGGCATGGGCTCGTTCTATGCCGTGGGTCAGGGCAGCGACCAGCCTCCACGCCTGATCGTCATGCAATACAACGGCGGCAAGAAATCCGAGAAGCCGTTTGCCCTGGTCGGCAAAGGCATCACCTTCGACACCGGCGGCATCAGCCTCAAGCCGGGCGCGGGCATGGATGAAATGAAGTACGACATGGGCGGCGCAGCCAGCGTCTTCGGCACCCTGCGCGCGGTCCTCGAGCTCAAGCTGCCGATCAATCTGGTGTGCATCCTGGCCTGCGCCGAGAACATGCCAAGCGGCGGCGCGGCGCGTCCGGGCGACATCGTCACCACCCTGAGCGGCCAGACCGTGGAGATCCTCAACACCGACGCCGAAGGCCGCCTGGTGCTGTGCGACGCCCTGACCTACGCCGAACGCTTCAAGCCGCAATCGGTGATCGATATCGCCACCCTGACCGGTGCCTGCATCGTAGCTCTGGGTTCCCACACCTCCGGCCTGCTGGGCAACAACGACGAGCTGATTGGCCAACTGTTGAGCGCCGGCCAACAAGCTGACGATCGCGCCTGGCAACTGCCGCTGTTCGACGAGTACCAGGAGCAACTGGACAGCCCGTTCGCCGACATCGCCAACATTGGTGGGCCGAAAGCCGGCACCATCACGGCGGCCTGCTTCCTGTCGCGCTTCACCAAGAACCTGAACTGGGCGCACCTGGACATCGCCGGCACCGCCTGGACCAGTGGCGGCAAGGACAAGGGCGCCACTGGCCGTCCGGTTCCCCTGCTGACCCAGTACCTGCTGGATCGCGCCAAAGCCTGAAACCCATGACCTCGGTCAGCGCCGCTTGCGGGCGGCGCCAGCCCAGGCTCAGGAATCGCAATGACCAAAGTCGACTTTTATATCCTTCCCAGCGCGGATCCTTCAGCGCGCCTGGATTTTGCCTGCAAGCTCACGGAAAAAGCCTGGCGCATGGGCCACCGCATCTACCTGCATTGCAGCGATGCCGCCCAGCGCGAAGACCTGGATGCCCGCCTGTGGCGCTTCAAAGGTGAGACCTTCGTGCCCCACGGCCCCGCCGAAAACGAGCCAGAGGGCTTGATTGTCCTTGGCCTGGGCGATGACTGCGGCGCCCACCAGGATCTGCTGGTGAACCTGGACCTGAAAGTCCCGGGCTTTGCCAAGGCGTTTGCCCGGATCGCCGAAGTCGTGGTCGAAGACCCGACGATTCGTCAGTCCGCCCGCGAGAGTTTCCGTTTCTATCGCGAACAGGGCTATCCTCTGCAAGATCACCGTTTACAGCGACTCTGAGCACCCGATGGACACTCCAAAACCGCAGCAAAAGTCCGCGCACCTGCTGGACGACCTCGAGTCGATCCGCCAACTGCTCGGCGATGACAACCTGCAACCGCCGCTGCTCACTGAGACCGTGAACGGCGACGTGCAAATCCCCCTGCTGTTCGACATGGTCGGCGGCAAGCAACCCGAGGCCGCCGTTGAGCCCGCCCCCGCCGCACCCGTCGAGGCGCCAGCCCCTATACCAGCGCCCACCCCGGCAGTGGCAGCACCTGTTGCCAACTCCGGCCCGGACGCCCTGCTGCACCTGGATCGCGAGCTGCGCGCCGCGGCGCAGTTGATCATGCAAGACGTGATCGACGACTTCGCCCCCCATATCGAAACCGAAATCAAACGCCGCCTCGAAGCACGTATGGAACGGCTGCTGAATAACCTTTAGCGCCTGCCGAGCTTGCGAGGCTGCGCGGGTCATCCGCAACGCCTTTGCTCCATCAGGTAGTTCTCTTGCGTCAGTCCCGGCCAGCGCAGCCTGCGGCAGCGGCTACAGGCCGATTTCGTAGGCGCCGCTGACCACAAGCAACGCCACTGCTTTCCCGGTCACGCCTGCGCATGCGGCTGGCCGGTAGCTTGCTGGCGGGCGCCTCCGCTATACTTGCCGGCTTTCCTGAATAAATGCCAATAGGGTCCCGCCGCGCATGGATAAGACCTACCAGCCGCACGCCATTGAAACTTCCTGGTACCAGACTTGGGAGTCCGAGAACTACTTCGCCCCGCAAGGCGCGGGCGACTCCTACACCATCATGATTCCGCCGCCGAACGTCACTGGCAGCCTGCACATGGGCCATGGCTTCAACAACGCGATCATGGACGCCTTGATCCGCTTCCGCCGCATGCAGGGTCGCAACACCCTGTGGCAACCGGGTACCGACCACGCCGGTATCGCCACGCAAATGCTGGTAGAGCGTCAGATCGAAGCCCAGGGCCAGAATCGTCATGACTTGGGCCGGGAGAAATTCCTGGAAAAAGTCTGGGAGTGGAAGGATCAGTCCGGAGGCAACATCAGCCGCCAGATCCGCCGCCTGGGTTCCTCCGTGGACTGGAGCCGCGAGCGCTTCACCATGGACGACGGCCTCTCGGAAGCAGTCAAAGAAGCTTTCGTACGCCTGCACGAAGACGGCCTGATCTACCGCGGCAAGCGCCTGGTCAACTGGGACACCAAGCTGCACACGGCGATTTCCGACCTCGAAGTGGAAAACCACGACGAGAAAGGCTTCCTGTGGAACCTCAAGTACCCGCTGGCCGACGGCGCCAAGACCGCTGAAGGCCAGGACTACCTGATCGTCGCCACCACCCGTCCGGAAACCATGCTCGGCGACTCCGCCGTGGCCGTGAACCCGGAAGATGAGCGCTACAAGGCCCTGATCGGCAAGTTCGTCGAACTGCCGCTGGTAGGTCGTCGCATCCCGATCATCGCTGACGACTACTGCGACCCTGAATTCGGCACCGGCTGCGTGAAGATCACCCCGGCCCACGACTTCAACGACTACGAAGTCGGCAAGCGCCACAACCTGCCGCTGCTCAACATCTTCGACAAGAACGCTGCCGTGTTGTCGGCCTGCCAGGTGTTCAACCTGGATGGCACGCTCAACGAAAGCATCGACGGCAAGATCCCGGCCGAGTACGCCGGCCTCGACCGCTTCGAAGCGCGCAAGCAGATCGTTGCCGCATTCGACGCCGCCGGCCTGCTGGTCAGCGTCGATGATCACGCCCTGAAGGTGCCCAAGGGCGACCGCTCCGGGACCATCATCGAGCCGTGGCTGACCGACCAGTGGTATGTCTCCACCAAGCCCCTGGCAGAACCTGCCATCGCGGCAGTGGAAGACGGCCGCATCGCCTTCGTGCCGAAACAATACGAAAACATGTACTTCTCCTGGATGCGCGACATCCAGGATTGGTGCATCAGCCGCCAGCTGTGGTGGGGCCACCGGATTCCGGCCTGGTACGACGAGTCGGGCAAGGTCTACGTAGGCCGCGATGAAGCCGAAGTACGGGCCAAGCACAACCTCGGCCCGGACGTTGCCCTGCAGCAGGACAACGACGTGCTCGACACCTGGTTCAGTTCGGGCCTGTGGACCTTCTCCACCCTGGGCTGGCCGGAGCAGACCGACTTCCTCAAGACCTTCCACCCGACTGACGTGCTTGTGACCGGTTTCGACATCATTTTCTTCTGGGTTGCCCGGATGATCATGCTCACCATGCACCTGGTGAAAAACGAGGACGGCACACCGCAGGTTCCATTCAAGACCGTGTACGTCCACGGCCTGGTCCGCGATGGCCAGGGCCAGAAGATGTCCAAGTCCAAGGGCAACGTCCTGGACCCGCTGGACATCATCGACGGCATCGAGCTCGAAGCCCTGGTGCAGAAACGCACCACCGGCCTGATGCAGCCAAAACTGCAGAAGTCCATCGAGAAGCAGACCCGCGCCGAATTCGCCGACGGTATCGCCAGCTATGGCACCGACGCCCTGCGCTTCACGTTCTGCTCCCTGGCGTCCACCGGTCGCGACATCAAGTTCGACATGGGCCGCGTCGAGGGTTATCGCAACTTCTGCAACAAGATCTGGAACGCCGCGCGCTACGTGCTGGACAAAGGTGAAGACTGCGGCCAGAACGGCGAGGCCTACGAGCTCTCCCTGGCGGATCGCTGGATCATCTCGCAGTTGCAACGCACCGAAACCGAAGTCACTCGCCAGCTCGACCAGTTCCGTTTCGACCTGGCTGCCCAGGCGCTGTACGAGTTCATCTGGAACCAGTACTGCGACTGGTACCTGGAGCTATCCAAGCCTGTGCTGTGGGACGAGAACGCGCCGGTCGAACGCCAGCGCGGCACCCGTCGCACCCTGGTGCGGGTGCTGGAAGTGGCCTTGCGCCTGGCTCACCCGTTCATGCCGTTCATCACCGAAGAAATCTGGCAGCGCCTCGCGCCGCTGGCCGGCAGCACGGGCAAGACCATCATGCTGCAGCCTTGGCCGGTGGCCAATGAAGCACGCATCGACGAGGCCGCCGAAAGCGATATCGAGTGGCTCAAGAACCTGATGCTCGGCACCCGCAACATCCGCGCCGAAATGAACATCGGTCCAGGCAAGCCGCTCGCGGTGTTCGTGAAAAATGCCAGCGCCGAAGATCAGCGTCGTCTCACCGAGAACGATGCGCTGCTCAAGAAGCTGGCGAAGCTGGAGTCGATCACCGTATTGGCCGCAGGCGCAGAAGCACCGCTGTCCGCCACCGCCCTGGTCGGCGAGATGGAAGTGCTGGTGCCCATGGCGGGCCTGATCGACAAGGGCGCCGAACTGGCACGCCTGGACAAGGAAATCCAGCGCCTGCAAGGCGAAGTGCAGCGGGTCGGCGGCAAGCTGTCCAATGCCTCGTTCGTCGACAAGGCCCCGGCCGAAGTCATCGACAAGGAACGCGCCAAACTGGCCGAAGCCGAACAGGCTCTGGGCAAGCTGGCTGAGCAGCACGCACGGATTTCCAGCCTGTAAGGTGGGACCCGGGTGAAAAAAGAGACCTTCGGTCTCTTTTTTTATGGGCGGCCACTTTTGACCGGGCTTGCCCAGGAATATGGGACAATAGCCGCCACTTTTGAAACAAGCCCAGAATCGACGCAGCCCATGACCGCCCCCAGCACACTCAAAGCACCGCGCAAGAAGCCAAAACCCGCCACCCCGGCCAAGGCCGTCGTGCCCCGGAAAGAGGCCACCCTGCACCCGCGTAACCGCCATCAGGGCCGCTACGACTTCCCGGCCCTGATCAAGACCACGCCGGAGCTGGCGCAGTTCGTGATCATCAACCCGTACGGCAAGGAAAGTATCGACTTCGCCAGCCCCGACGCGGTACGGGTGTTCAACCGCGCGCTGCTCAAGGCCTTCTACGGCATCAAGCACTGGGATATCCCGGCCGATTACCTGTGCCCGCCGGTGCCAGGGCGTGCCGACTACGTGCACTTCCTCGCCGACTTGCTGGCCAGCGTCAACGAAGGCGTGATCCCCCGTGGCGCGCCGGTCAAGGTGCTGGACATCGGCATGGGCGCCAACTGCGTCTACCCGCTGATCGGCTACAGCGACTACCGCTGGCACTTCCTCGGCTCGGAAATCGACCCGACAGCCGTGGCCGCCGCCAAGGCGATCGTGCAGTCCAACGGGCTGAGCAAGGCCATTCAACTGCGCCAGCAAAGCAATCCCAAGCACATTCTGCTGGGCCTCCTGGAGCCGGGCGAGCGCTTTGACCTGACCATGTGCAACCCGCCCTTCCATGCCTCCATGGATGAAGCGACCAAAGGCAGCGAACGTAAATGGCGGGCACTGGGCCGCGCCGACCCGAAACGCAAATTGCCAGTGCTGAACTTCGGCGGCCAATCGGCTGAACTGTGGTGCGAAGGTGGCGAGGCGCGGTTTGTGACCCAGTTGATCGCAGAGAGCGCACACTTCCAGCACAAAGTGCTGTGGTTCAGCACCCTGGTGTCGAAAGCGTCCAACCTGCCGGCGATTCAGACTGCGCTGAAGAAGGCCGGGGTGCTGGAGAGCCAGGTGGTGGAGATGTCCCAGGGGCAGAAGCAGAGTCGCTTTGTCGCCTGGACCTTCCAGACGCCGAGCGAACAACAGATCTGGCGCCAGCGCTGGGTGCGCAAGGACTAAAAGCTGCAGGCAACAAAAAACCGTGCCCGGATCGCTCCGGAGCACGGTTTTTTTTGCTGCGTCTTACTTGTTAACAGCGTCGGTCAGGCCTTTAGCCACGACCAGCTTGATAACTTTCTTGGCAGCGATTTCGATGGCAGCGCCAGTCGATGGGTTACGGCCAGTACGGGCAGGACGCTCGGTCACTTTCAGCTTGCCGATACCTGGCAGAGTGATTTCGCCGCCATTTTCCAATTGATCAGCAACGATTTGGGCCAGTTGGTCCAGTGCGTTACGCGCGGTGGTTTTCGGCGCGTCGATAGCTTCAGCGATATCAGCGATCAGTTGGTCTTTAGTAATAGCCATTGTGGTGTTCCTTCCCTATCAAATTCATTTGGATTGCAGAGTGCAGTGTCAGCCATCGAGCCAGATCTTTTGGATCTGGCACCCCGGTTACAACCACGACAGATCGGGGTTATAGATACCGAAATCAGGGTTTGGTTCGACCTGACAAATGCTGAATGCACGCTTAACGCTGATACATCGCGTAAGACGGGGCAAAACTAGCACAGAGACGGGGAAATATCCGCCTCTACCTAGCCATTTGGTCAGCTTTATTGCTCTAAATCCGTAAAAAATTGCATAAGCCCCGGGGTCTGGCCATTCCTGTCCCGGCAAACACCGCCAAAACCAGCAGGTGCGGTACACTGGGCACTTTTTCGGGGAGCCCGCCCTCCCCCAGCCAACCAGCCGAGAAGCCCATGCCGATCCGTCATTGCATCGTCCACCTGATCGACAAAAAACCCGACGGCACCCCTGCAGTTCTTCACGCCCGCGACTCCGAACTGGCCGAGTCCGCGGCGATCGAAAACATGCTTGCCGACCTCAACGAAAGCTATAACGCCAAACAGGGCAAGGCCTGGGGTCTGTTCCATGCCGAATCCGGGGCGCACCCCTTCAGCGGCTGGCTGAAGGAGTACCTCGATGGCAGCAAGGACTTCACCGCATTCAGCCGGGTTGCGGTCGAGCATCTGCAGAAGCTAATGGAAGAGTCCAACCTGTCGGTCGGCGGCCATGTGTTGTTCGCTCATTATCAGCAAGGCATGACCGACTACCTGGCGATCGCCCTGCTGCACCACAGCGAAGGCGTGGCGGTCACCGACCAGCTGGACGTGACCCCCTCGCGCCACCTGGACCTGGGCCAACTGCACCTGGCCGCGCGGATCAACATTTCCGAATGGCAGAACAACAAGCAGTCCAAGCAGTACATCTCGTTCATCAAGGGCAAGAACGGCAAGAAGGTCTCGGAATACTTCCGTGACTTTATCGGCTGCCAGGAAGGCGTCGACGGCCCCGGCGAAACCCGGACCCTGCTCAAGGCCTTCAGTGATTTCGTCGAAAGCGAAGACCTGCCCGAAGAAGACGCCCGGGAAAAGACCAAGACCCTGGTCGACTACGCCAGCAGCCAGGCCAAGCTCGGCGAACCCATGGGCCTGGAAGAGCTCTCGGAGCTGATCGACGAAGACCGCCCCAAGGCTTTCTACGACCATATCCGCAACAAGGACTACGGCCTGTCGCCGGAAATCCCTGCCGATAAACGCACCCTCAATCAGTTCCGCCGCTTCACCGGGCGCGCCGAGGGCCTGTCCATCAGTTTTGAAGCCCACCTGCTGGGCTCGAAGATCGAATACGACGAAGAGGCCGGGACCCTGATCATCAAAGGCCTGCCGACCCAACTGACCGATCAGCTCAAACGGCGTAACTGATGGTGGGCGGCGTACTGAAAAAGGTACTGCTGATCCTGCTGGTGGTAGTCCTGTATCAGAACTGGGGCAAGATCGAACGCCTGTTCAACCCGTCGGGGATGGCATCGGAGCAGGTCCGGGCCAACGCCCGGGTCGTGCTCTATGCCACTGACTGGTGCGGCTACTGCAAGGCCACCCGGCGCTTCCTCGATCAGAAGGGCATTGCCTACCGCGAGTTCGATATCGAAAAAGACACCCAGGCGCGCAGTGCCTATGAGGCCCTGGGCGGGCGCGGCATTCCGATCCTGGATGTCAACGGTAGCTTGATCCGCACCTATGACCCCGAGGCCATCATGGCGGCGCTGAAGTAACAGCGCGCCGCCATTTGCCCTCGATTACTGGGCTTCGATGCGAAAGCCCAGGCGCGGAAAGTGCACATGCACCACACCGCCACGGGGGTCTTCGCGACGCAGGATCAGTTCCTCGCTACCCGCGAACAACAACTCCCCCAGCACCGGGTCGACGCCGTAGTCGGTCGCCGCAATCAGCACCTGCTGCCCGGGCTTGAAGCCATTGGGGTCGATGAACGGCTCGGCCGGCAGCGCCGCCGGCGTGGCCGTGCGGGCTACCTCCAGCGCTTCCTCGGCGCTCATGTCGCTGGCGGCGCCATGGCCGAAGCCCATTACCCGCGCGTGCCAGGCGCTTACCGCAGGGTAGGCATCGACCAGAGGTGCAGTGACCGGCGTCGCCTTGAGGAACCACAGCGGATGCGCCAGGGCGAAGTCGGCAATCGAGGGCTCGCCGAACAGAAAGTCGCCCTGCTCGCGCTGCAGTTGCTGCTCGAGGCGAGCCATGAGGGTCGGCCACTGATGCTTGGCCTGCTCAGCAGAGACGCGGGTGGCACTGCCGCCACTGAACAGCCCGGCGCGGTCTGCGAGAAAGGCCTTGATCGCTTCCGGCGACAACTTGCCAAAACGCACGGCGACCGATTCCGGCTGGAACACCAGGCTCACCGCATGCTGGAACACCACCGAATCGGCCCACGCGGCGAACGCGGCAACCACCAGTTCCTGGCCTTCGGGGTACAACGTCGGCGCGGCCTTCTCCTGCTCCAGGCGACGGGCGATCAGGGCGGTGTCGCAATAGATATCGGCCCCCACCTGCAACACCGGCGTCTTGCGATAACCACCGGTCAGCGCCGTCAGATCAGGTTTTGGCATCACCGGGGAAATCTTCACCGAGCGCCAGGACAGGCCCTTGAAGCCCAGCAGCAGGCGCGCTTTTTCCGCAAAAGGAGAAGTCGGGTAATGATGGAGAATCAACTCTGACATGCTGCAGTCCGCCGGATAAGAAGGGGAATGCAGCTTAGCGCGCAAATCCCCGACGGCCTACAGATGCGCCTGATGGGAACTTATCAATCAGGGTGATAAGCCCGGGCCGGCCGAGGCCACCAGGCATTCCTTGGCGCTTTTTCGAAGCTTTTTGATCAGCCGCTCCTGGCGCAACGCATCACTCTTGTCGCGGCAGACTTCGGTGTACACCAGGGCCACCGCTGGGCTGGAAAGGAAGAAGCGCGCGCCCTTGCCGCTCTGATGCTTGGCAAAGCGCTTGTGCGGGTCGTCGCTGATGCCGCAGTACAACGAACCGTTGGCCGCCCTGACCAGGTACACAAACCAGGGTTTGCTGGCCACGACGGCAGGTTCGGGTTCGGCGCAGGGGATTGGGCTGGGGGTGCTCACGTGACGATCAGGGCTTGTGGATAACAAGCCGCGATCTTAGCAGAGGACGCGCCTCAACGACCGGCCTGGAACGCCTTCAAGCCTTTCAGGGCCTGGCCGCGCACTGCGTTTTTGACCAGCGGCGTCCAGCCCAGCAGCAGGCCCTTGGTGCCCAACGCCTGCCGCGCCCAACGCCACAGGTCGAAGTGATCGTGGTGCTCGCAGATCTTGCCGTCACGAAACACGAAGCGCGCCTGGATATCGTTGACCACGATGTTGCCGGTCTGGCTGAACAGGTAAGTCGCGACCCAGTGCGCGCCGCCGGTGCGCTCATCGGCGCGGACGTTGTCGAACGTCAGGGAAAAGTCCTTGGCCCGGGTCGTGAGCAGGCGCCACATGTCGCCGGCATCGCGCCCGCGCAACTCGCCGAAGGCCGGGTCGCTGAACAGCACATCGTCGGTATAGCAGGCAGCCATGGCCTCGGCATCCAGGCGCTGGAACGCTTGATAGAAGGTGGTAATCAAGGCGCTGTGGGCATCACTCATGGGCAGGCTCCGAACGATCAAAATATGATGCGCACAATAATCTGCCCACGCGCAGAACACTATCGGCATTCGTGGCGGGAATACCGAGAGTGGTGCGGGTCAGATTTTTTCGCTTTCGACCTGCACAAACAGCGAGCGGCCGGCACCCAGGCCGGCAGCGATGGCCCCCAGGCCGATCACCCCGAAGATCCAGCCCAGGGCCGTCCAGCCGCCGGTCCAGTCGTGCACCAGACCGACTGCGAATGGCCCCATCGAGGCCAGGGTGTAACCGATGCCCTGGGCCATGCCCGACAGGTTGGCCGCCACATGAGCGTCGCGAGAACGCAGCACAATCAGGGTCAGGGCCAGGCTGAACGTCCCTCCCTGCCCCAGCCCGAGCAGGATCGCCCAGCCCCACAGCCCGTCGATCGGCGCATACAGGCAACCGAACAGGCCGCCCAGGGTCAGCAGCATGACAATCACGATCGCCAGGCGCTGGTCCTTACCACGGGTCGCCAGCCAGGGCGCCGCCAGGGAGCTGGCCAGTTGCACGATCACCGAACCGGACAACACCAGCCCAGCCTGGGTCGGGGTCAGGCCACGACCAATCAGAATCGACGGCAACCAGCCAAAAACGATGTAGGCCAGGGATGATTGCAGGCCCATGTAGAGGGTCACCTGCCAAGCCAGGGGGTCCCGCAACAGACCGCGCACGCGGTAGGCCGCATGATGCGCGCCCTGCTTCTTGCCGACCTGGGGCAGCCAGAACACTGCCGCCACCAGCGCCGGCAGCACCCAGAACCCCAGGCCCATGGCCCAGCTGTCACTGAAATGATGGCTGAGCGGCACCGTGGCCCCGGCCGCCATGGCCGCGCCCAGGCACAGCGCCATGGTGTAGACCCCAGTCATGGTGCCGGCGTGCTTGGCAAAATCGCGCTTGACGATTCCCGGCAACAGGACGCCGATCACGCCGATGCTGGCGCCGGCCAGCAGGCTGCCGGCAAACAGGCCGAACTCGCCAAGGCTGCTGCGCAGGATAATCCCGCCCGCCAGGGTCAGCAGAATCCCCAGCACCACCCGCTCGGCCCCGAAACGCCGCGCCAGCAGCGGTGCCAGGGGCGCGAACAGGCCCAGGCAGAGCACCGGCAAGGTGGTCAGTAACCCGGCCTGGGCCGCTGACAGGCCGAGGCTTTTAGAAACGTCGCTGAGCAGCGGCGCCATGCTCGATAGCGCCGGACGCAGGTTCAACGCCACCAGGATCAAGCCCAGCAACAAAAGCCAAGGGCGGCGCAGCACCGGGTGGCTGTGCTGGACCTGCTCGTCATCGGCCTCGGCGTCGATCAGCAGTTCTTCAAGTTCCGGCGTACGCCGGCTGGGGGATGGCGTGGCGTTGTCGGCCTGGTGACTGGACATGGGCTTCTCGGTATCAAGGTTCATTGATCAACTGCCGGGAAAGGGCTTTGGCCCGCTCCGGGTCACGCTGTTCCACCGCATCGAGCAGTTGCACATGCAGGTCGAAAACCTGCTGACGCCGTGGAGAAATATTCAGGGTCTTGCGCAGCTGGGCACCGACCACGCTGGAGAAGTAGCGGTACAGCTCGCTCAGGGTCGGGTTGTGCGCGGCATCCACCAGCAACCCGTGGAACAGCAGGTCGCAGGCGATGTAACGGTCCAGGTCGCCGTGATAATGCGCACCGCTGACCGCGAGCGCTTCGCGCAGGGCCCTGAGGTCCTCATCGGTGCGGCGCAGCGCGGCCAGGCCAATGGCCTCGACCTCGAGAATCTGCCGCGTCTCCCGAGCCTGCTCCTGGGTGCAGCCGGACAGCGCCTTGAGGGTGTCCAGAGGGTCGGCCAGGGCACGCAGGTAACTGCCATCGCCCTGGCGGATCTCGATCAGCCCGGAAAACGCCAGCACGCGCATGGCTTCACGCACGGTATTGCGGCTGATGCCCAGTTCGGCAGCCAGTTCCGGCTCGGTAGGCAAGCGCTGACCAACGCTCCAGGCGCCATGATTGATGCGCAGGCGCAGTTGCTCCAAAGCCTGGTCAACCAGGGAGCGTTTCACCAACGGGGAAATATCTGACATAAACCTCAGCCTTTCATCCAATCATCGGACGAATTTTCTGACATGTTAGTCAGCTTCATCTGAGAAGGCAAAAGGTTAGGGTTACGGAGCAGGCAATCTGGGAAAAATCCGATTGCTTAAAAAACCCTTTGAGGGTAATTTCCAATCACGCAATGCAAGGTGTCTTATGGAAAAGCACACAGCGCATTACCACCTGTCAGTGGTCAAGGCCGAGGTTTTGCGGCTCGGCGCCAGAGCCTTCACCCGATCCGCCCTGGAGGGCGGTCGAAGGCTCGGCCTGAGCCTTGGGCACATGCAGCGCATCGTCTGCACCCTGAAGCCCGCCATGCTCGACAAATCCATGACCAGCTACGCCGACCATCAACTCTGGCAGGACGTCTACCACGCAACACACCAGGGCCTGGAGATCTACATCAAAGTGACGTACCGCCCAGGCGGTAGCGCTCCGGTGATCTCCTTCAAGGAGAGAAACACATGAACCGACAGCAATGCATGAGTTGCGGCTCCCCCGATGAGATGAAGCCGTTCAGCCATCGCAGCGAAATCATCGACTACAAGCACCTGACCCGCCCGGTGCATGACCTGGCAGGCTGGGAATGCCAGGTCTGTGCCGAAGTCGAATTCGACGCTGACAGTGCAGATCGCTACGCCGCCGCCGGCGATCAACTGATCGAGGACTGCCGGCAATTGATCGCCGCCGAGATGAAACGCATGCGCCGCAAACTGCACCTCTCGCAAAAGGAGGCCGTGCAGCTGCTTTCCGGCGGTGGACACAATGCCTTCTCCCGCTATGAACGGGGTGAAGTCGCGCCGCCCCAGCCACTGCTGATGCTGATGCGCCTGCTCGATCGCCACCCTCACCTGCTGGCGGATGCCCGCGAATTGAGCGAGGCCGGCGACCTGCAGCAACTGCTGCTCGCACGCCATCCGCCGTACGAAACCACCTTGGCCAGTTGAACCCCAGGCAAAAATAAACCCGGCGCCAGGCCGGGTTTATCGTCAGACACCGGGCTCGATCAATGCAGGATCTGGCTCAGGAACAGCTTGGTGCGATCGTTTTGCGGATTGTCGAAGAAGTCGTTCGGCGCGGCCTGTTCGACGATTTCACCCTTGTCCATGAAGATCACCCGGTTGGCCACGGTCCGGGCAAAGCCCATTTCGTGGGTCACGCAGAGCATGGTCATGCCGTCTTCGGCGAGGCCGATCATGGTGTCCAGCACCTCTTTCACCATCTCGGGGTCGAGGGCTGAAGTCGGTTCATCGAACAGCATGATTTTCGGTTTCATGCACAAGGCGCGGGCAATCGCCACACGCTGCTGCTGACCGCCGGAGAGTTGCCCCGGGAATTTGTGCGCCTGCTCTGGAATGCGTACGCGCTCCAGGTAGTGCATGGCAATTTCCTCGGCCTTGCGCTTGGGCATCTTGCGCACCCACATCGGCGCCAGGGTGCAGTTCTGCAGGATGGTCAGGTGCGGGAACAGGTTGAAGTGCTGGAACACCATGCCCACTTCACGGCGGATCGCTTCGATCTGCTTGAGGTCATTGGTCAGCTCCACGCCATCGACCACGATGCGGCCCTGCTGGTGTTCTTCCAGGCGGTTGAGGCAGCGGATGGTGGTGGACTTGCCCGAGCCCGAAGGCCCGCACAGGACGATACGCTCGCCCTGTTTGACGTTGAGGTTGATGTCTTTCAACACGTGGAACTGGCCGTACCACTTGTTCACGCCCTGCATCTGGATAATGCCTTCAGGGCTCACAGGCTGTTTGATCGCTTCACTCATGAAAAAACTCCTAACGCTTGTGGCCAGTGTCCAGCTTACGTTCCAAATGCATGGAGTAGCGGGACATACCAAAACAGAAAATCCAGAACACCAGGGCCGCGAACACATAGCCTTCAGTGGCCATGCCCAGCCATTTCGGGTCGGCGGCGGCTTGTTTGACGCTGTTGAGCAGGTCGAACAGGCCGATGATGATCACCAGGCTGGTGTCCTTGAACAGGGCAATGAAGGTGTTGACGATGCCGGGGATCACCAGCTTCAGGGCTTGCGGCAGAATCACCAGGCCCATGCTGCGCCAGTACCCGAGGCCCATGGCCGCCGCCGCTTCGTATTGACCTTTGGGAATCGCTTGCAGACCGCCCCGTACCACTTCCGCCACGTAGGCCGACTGGAACAGGATCACGCCGATCAAGGCCCGCAGCAGTTTGTCGAAGTTCATGCCTTCAGGCAGGAACAGCGGCAGCATCACCGACGACATGAACAGCACGGTAATCAGCGGTACGCCACGCCAGAACTCGATGAAGGTCACGCAGACCACACGAATCGCCGGCATGTTCGAGCGCCGCCCCAGCGCCAGCACGATGCCCAACGGCAAGGCCCCGGCAATACCGACGGTGGCGATGACCAGGGTCAGCATCAGGCCGCCCCATTGGCTGGTTGCCACGTTGGTCATGCCGAAGATGCCGCCATGCAGCAGGAAGTAGGCAACGATCGGGTACAGCACCAGAAAGCTCAGGCCGTAGATCGCCTTGCGCGGGAAGCGCGAGACGAACAGCGGCGCCACGCCCACCACCGCCAGCCACACAGTCAGGTCCACACGCCAGCGCAGGTCCTGCGGGTAGTAGCCGTACATGAACTGGCCGAAGCGCTGCTGAATGAAGACCCAGCAGGCGCCCTCCTTGGTGCAGTCGGCACGCGTGGTGCCGACCCAGTTGGCATCGAGAATCGCCCAATGCAGGATCGGCGGCACCACCAGGTAAATCAGGTAGAACGCAAACAGGGTCAGCAGGGTATTGAGCCAGCTGGAGAACATGTTGGCGCGCATCCACGCCACCACCCCAATACTGCTGCTCGGAGGGGGCATGTCAGGTTTGAATGTATGAGTTGTCATGCGCGTTTCCTCACCGCTCGATCAGCGCAATGCGCTTGTTGTACCAGTTCATCAGCAGGGAAATGCTGATACTGATCGCCAGGTACACGCTCATGGTGATGGCAATGACTTCAATCGCCTGCCCGGTCTGGTTGAGCACCGTGCCGGCAAACAACGAGACCATTTCCGGATAACCGATACCGGCTGCCAGCGAGGAGTTCTTCGCCAGGTTCAGGTATTGGCTGGTCAGCGGCGGAATGATCACCCGCAGCGCTTGCGGAATGATCACCTTGCGCAGCGTTGGGCCGTTGCGCAGCCCCAGGGAGCGCGCCGCCTCGGTCTGGCCGTGGCTGACCGACTTGATCCCGGAACGCACGATCTCGGCGATAAACGCCGCGGTGTAGACGGTCAGGGCCAAGGTCAGGGCCAACAGTTCCGGGATCAGCACCCAGCCACCGACGAAGTTGAAGCCTTGCAGCTTTGGCAATTCCCAGTGCAGCGGCGCGCCGAAGATCAGCGCGCACAACCCAGGGATCACCAGGATCAACGCCAGGCCGGTCCAGAACTTGTGGAACGGCACGCCGGTGGCCTCGAAGCGCTTATTGGCCCAGCGGCACATCAGCACAATGGCGACGATGGCCAGTACCACGCTCACCACGAATGGCCAGAACCCGTCCGCCGCCTGGGCGGCCGGCATGTTCAGGCCACGGCTGCTGACAAAGAAGGTGTCACCGAAGTTGTGGCTGTTGCGCGGCCCCGGCATGGTCAGGAACACCGCGAAGTACCAGAACAGAATCTGCAGCAACGGCGGGATGTTGCGGAATACTTCCACATACACCGTGGCCAGCTTGCTGATGATCCAGTTCTGCGACAGACGCGCCACGCCGACGATAAAGCCGAGAATGGTCGCCAGGATCACCCCGATAAAGGTCACCAGCAGGGTGTTGAGCAAGCCGATGACGAACACCCGGGCATAGCTGTCCGATTCGGTGTAGTCGATCAAATGCTGCGCGATGCCGAAACCGGCGCTGCGCTCGAGAAAGTCGAAACCCGAGGTAATGCCCCGGTGCTGGAGGTTGGTTTGGGTGTTGTTGAACAGAAACCAGCCCAGCGAGACCACCGCCACAATGGTGATGATCTGGAATAACCACGCACGCACTCGTGGATCGCTGAGACTGAGCCTCTGCTTTGGTGCGCCGATTGAATTTTGCATGAAGTGCCCCAGAAATAATGGAACAGAACATCACCCGGTGGTTGGCCCACCGGGTGATAGAACCATCAGCGCACTGGTGGTGCGTATTGGATGCCGCCGTTGTTCCACAGCGCGTTCAGGCCGCGGTCGATGGCCAGTGGTGTGCTCTTGCCGAGGTTTTTCTCGAACACTTCACCGTAGTTACCTACTTGCTTGACGATCTGTACTACCCAGTCCTTCGGCAGTTTCAGGTCTTTGCCGTATTCACCGTCCGCACCCAGCAGACGTGCAACATCGGGGTTCTTGGTGGACTTGGCTTCGGCTTCGACGTTTTTCGAAGTCACGCCGGCCTCTTCGGCATTGAGCATGGCGAACAGGGTCCATTTGACGATGCTGAACCATTCTTCGTCGCCTTTACGCACGACCGGGCCCAGGGGCTCCTTGGAAATGGTTTCCGGCAGAACGACGTAGTCGGTCGGGGTCGCCAGCTTGCTGCGTTGTGCGTACAGCTGGGATTTGTCGGAAGTCAGCACGTCGCAACGACCGGATTCCAGCGACTTGGCGCTTTCATCGGAAGTGTCGAAGGTGATCGGGGTGTATTTCAGGCCGTTGCCACGGAAGTAGTCGGAAACGTTCAGCTCGGTAGTGGTACCGGCTTGGATGCAGATGGTTGCACCGTCCAGTTCCTTGGCGCTTTTGACGCCCAGCTTATTGTTCACCAGGAAGCCGATGCCGTCGTAGTAAGTCACGCCGGCAAACACCAGGCCCATGCCCGAATCGCGGGAGCTGGTCCAGGTGGTGTTGCGCGACAGCACGTCGATTTCGCCCGATTGCAGCGCGGTGAAGCGCTCCTTGGCGTTCAACTGGCTGAATTTGACCTTGGTCGCGTCGCCAAACACGGCGGCCGCAACAGCCCGGCACACGTCAGCGTCGATGCCCAGGATCTTGCCGGTGGCGTCCGGTACCGAGAAGCCCGGCAGACCGTCGCTCACACCGCATTGCACAAAGCCTTTTTTCTGCACTGCATCAAGGGTCGCACCCGCCTGCGCGAAGCCGCTCATACCCAGTACCGCGGCTGCCGTGACGACGGCCAGGGTGGATTTCAACATCTTCATTCAAACCTCCAGTTTTGCTCTTGTTGTGTCGGAGCTTGAGTCCTGCCGCACCCTTATGAGGCGCTGTTGACCCTGTGCTGGCTTTTTTTTAGGGTCAAGCGGCGTAAGACCTTCGCTATGAGTCTAGTAGGATAAATCCCCGTAACGGAGCCCCCACATCTCACCAATCGGCCGAACGGGCTGTAGCCCTTTCATGTTCGCGAAGCCCGTAGCGGCCAGTGGCGAACGTCCATCACCGGATTTTTGCTATGCCCCAGCCAGCGGCAGCCTGATAGTGTTACCGCCGGGGGTAAGTGCAATCACTTCGATATCCCTGTTAGCAAAGCCCGTACCATATTCAGCGCTTAAGCGTTTCAGCCAATGGTCAATAGCAAAACGTTCAACCTTGCGACATCTTCTTCACAGATCAACTTGCTGCGCACCTTGACCACGCACCTATTCAGCGCGCATGCACAACAATGGAGCAACCATGACCGAACCCTTGATTCTTCAGCCCAGCAAGCCCGTCGACGCCTGTGTTATCTGGCTCCATGGCTTGGGGGCAGATCGCTATGACTTCCTCCCGGTGGCCGAAGTCCTGCAGGAAACCCTGCTGACCACACGCTTCGTGCTGCCCCAGGCACCGACCCGCGCCGTGACCATCAACGGCGGTTATGCCATGCCCAGCTGGTACGACATCCTGGCCATGAACCCGGCCCGCGCGATCGACCGCGACCAGCTCGATCAGTCGGCAAAACAGCTTATCGAGCTCATCGAACAGCAACGGGCTGGCGGAATAGACGCCTCGCGGATTTTCCTCGCCGGTTTCTCCCAGGGTGGTGCGGTGGTGCTGCACACGGCCTTCCTGGAGTGGCAGGGCCCCTTGGGCGGCGTACTTGCCCTCTCGACCTACGCCCCGACCTTCAGCGACGAACTGCAACTTTCGGCCAGCCAACAGCGGATTCCGGTGCTGTCGCTGCATGGGCAATACGATGAAGTGGTGCAGAACGCCATGGGGCGGACCGCTTATGAGTATTTGAAACAGCATGGTGTCACCGTGACATGGCAGGAATACCCAATGGGCCATGAGGTGTTACCCGAAGAAATTCGCGACATCGGCGTCTGGTTGAGCGAGCGTTTACGCTAAAAACGAAACTTCCTGTAGTCCGAGACCCAACACACTACGCCGCGCCCGATTCTTGCATTACACTGCCCGGCGTACATTCCTTAACCAATTGATGAGATGACCGTGCTCAAAGCACTCAAGAAAATCTTCGGTAAAAGCGAGGCTGAGCAGCTCGCGCCAAGCTCCAGCGTCCCCTCCCCCAGCCCCAGCAGCCATCATGAAGGCCGTCAATCGGGCCGGACCGCGCCAGCTACCGCAAGCCAAAAAGAGCCGGTGACCACACCCGCCGCCCCTGCTGTTGCAGCCCCATCGACTCCCGCCCGCAGCGAAAAGCCCAAGGCCGAACAACCTCGTCGTGAGCGCGCGCCAAAGCCGGCCGTCAGCACCTGGAAACTCGAAGACTTCGTCGTCGAGCCCCAGGAAGGCAAGACCCGCTTCCACGACTTCAAGCTCGCCCCCGAGCTGATGCATGCCATTCATGACCTGGGTTTTCCTTACTGCACGCCGATCCAGGCGCAGGTCATGGGCTTCACCATCAATGGCCAGGACGCCATCGGCCGGGCCCAGACCGGCACCGGCAAGACCGCCGCGTTCCTGATCTCGATCATCACCCAGCTGTTGCAGACCCCGCCGCCGAAAGAGCGCTACATGGGCGAGCCACGGGCACTGATCATTGCGCCGACCCGCGAGCTGGTGGTCCAGATCGCCAAGGACGCCGCCAGCCTGACCAAATACACCGGCCTGAACGTGATGACTTTCGTCGGCGGCATGGACTTCGATAAGCAGCTCAAGCACCTCGAAGCCCGCCACTGCGACATCCTGGTCGCCACCCCGGGCCGCCTGCTGGACTTCAACCAACGCGGCGACGTGCACCTGGACATGGTCGAAGTGATGGTGCTGGACGAAGCCGACCGCATGCTCGACATGGGCTTTATCCCCCAGGTACGGCAGATCATTCGCCAGACTCCGCCGAAAAATGAACGTCAGACCCTGCTGTTCTCCGCGACCTTCACCGAAGACGTGATGAACCTGGCCAAGCAATGGACCACCGACCCGGCCATCGTCGAGATCGAATCCGAGAACGTGGCCAGCGAAAACGTCGAACAGCACATTTATGCCGTGGCCGGCGCCGACAAATACAAACTGCTCTACAACCTGGTCACCGACAACGGTTGGGAGCGGGTCATGGTCTTCGCCAACCGCAAGGACGAAGTCCGGCGCATCGAGGAACGCCTGGTACGCGATGGCGTGAATGCCGCCCAACTGTCGGGCGATGTACCGCAGCACAAGCGCATCAAGACCCTGGAAGGTTTCCGTGAAGGCAAGATCCGCGTGCTGGTGGCCACCGATGTGGCAGGTCGCGGGATCCACATCGACGGCATCAGCCACGTGATCAACTTCACCCTGCCGGAAGTACCGGACGACTACGTGCACCGCATCGGGCGTACCGGCCGGGCCGGGGCCAACGGTGTGTCCATCAGCTTCGCCGGTGAGGACGACTCCTATCAGCTGCCATCGATCGAAGCCCTGCTGGGGCGCAAGATCAGCTGCGAAACACCGCCCACCGAGCTGCTGCGCCCCGTGGAGCGCAAACGCCCGCAAGCGACCTGAGGCACGGGCAGCGCCCGAAGCCTCTGCCCTGAAGAAAACGCAGCCCCACCAGGCTGCGTTTTTTTTCGCCTGGCGATTGCCGAACAAAACTAAAAGTCCATAATAGACAAATTAGTTTATATCCACTGCCGTGGGAGCCCCCGCATGTCCAGCACGCCTTATGTGATTGCCCAACCCCAAGCCCGCGAACTGCTGGCCCAGGTCGATGTGCCGCAGATCCTGCGCAAACTGTTTATCGACCTGGCCGCCGGGCGTGCGGTGCAACCGGCGCAGCAGTTGGTGGAATTCCCCCAGGGGGCCGGCGACTTCATCAACTACCTGGGGGTGCTGTCCGATGATCGGGTGTATGGGGTCAAGACCTCGCCCTATATCGTTCGCGCCGAAGGCCCGCTGGTCACCGCCTGGACCCTGCTGATGTCCATGGACAGCGGCCAGCCGCTGTTGCTGTGCGATGCCGGCGAACTGACCACCGCCCGCACCGCCGCCACCACGGCCGTGGCGGTGGACGCCCTGGCGCCTGTCGACGCCCGCCAGCTGTGCATCATCGGCAGCGGTCCCGTGGCCATGGCCCACCTGCATTACGCCAAAGGCCTGCGGCCATGGCAGAACATCCGCCTGTACTCGCCGAGTCTCGCCAGCGCCAGCGCAGAACAACAGGCTCGGCTCCAGGCTCTGGACCCGCGGCTACAAATTACCAGCAGCCGTGAACAGGCCCTGGCCGACGCGGATGTGATCATGCTCTGCACCTCGTCCGCCGGGCCGGTCATCGACCCAGCGCAACTGAGCCGTCCGGCGTTGATCACTTCCATCAGCACCAATGCGCCACGGGCCCACGAGGTGCCGCCGCAAAGCCTGGGCCAGATGCAGGTGTATTGCGACTACCGCCAGACCACACCGGACGCCGCGGGCGAAATGCTGATCGCCAGCCAGCAGCACGGCTGGCACAAGGAGGCGATTGTCGGCGACCTGGGCGAGTTGCTCAGCGGCCAGGCCCCGCGCCCGAACGCCACCGGCTCGGTGTTTTTCCGCTCCATCGGCCTGGGCCTGGAGGACATCGCCCTGGCAAATGCGCTGTACCGCTTGCAGCTCAAGGCTGACGCAGCGCCAGCGCCCGCCCGATAAGCGCGGCACCCGGCCCTACCCAGACTTTTCCGGAGACACCCATGCCTCAGGCAGACTTCATCATCATTGGCGGCGGCATCGCCGGGGCATCCACCGGCTACTGGCTGTCAGGCCATGGCCGGGTCGTGGTGCTCGAGCGCGAGTCGCACCCGGCCTACCACTCCACTGGGCGCTCGGCGGCCCTGTATACCGCGGCCTATGGCACCGCCCAGGTGCGGGCCCTGACCCTGGCCAGCCGCGCGTTCTTCGACGCGCCGCCCGCCGGTTTCTGCGAACACCCGCTGCTGACGCCGCGCGGGGAGATGACCGTGGACTTCAACGGCGACCCGCAAGAGTTGAACAATCAGTACCTGAGCGCCAAGGCCTCGGTGCCGGAGATGCAACTGCTCAGCGCCGACCAGGCCTGCGCGCGCCTGCCGATCCTGCGTCGGGAAAAAGTCCACGGCGCGCTGTATGACCCCAGCGCCAGCGATATCGACACCGACGCCCTGCACCAGGGCTACCTGCGCGGTATCCGGCGCAACCAGGGCGAGCTGCATACCGACTGCGAAGTGCTGTCCCTGGCGCGTGACGACCAGGGACTGTGGCACGTGACGACCGCCAACCAGACCTTCAGCGCGCCCATCATCATCAACGCCGCCGGCGCCTGGGCCGACCAGATCGGCGCCATGGCCGGCGCCCGGCGCCTGGGGCTGCAACCCAAGCGCCGCGCAGCCTTTATCTTCGCCGCACCCGAAGGCCTGGATATCCACCATTGGCCGATGCTGGTGAGCCTGGATGAGTCGTTCTACATGAAGCCCGATGCCGGGATGTTCCTCGGCTCGCCGGCCAACGCCGACCCCGTCGAACCCCATGACGTGCAGCCCGAAGAACTCGATATCGCCATGGGCATCTACCAGATCGAAGAAGCCACCACCTTGAGCATCCGCCGCCCGACCCGCACCTGGGCCGGCTTGCGCAGTTTCGTCAGTGACGGTGACCTGCTCTCGGGGTTCGACCCAAAGGTTCCGGGGCTGTTCTGGGTCGCCGGCCAGGGCGGTTACGGCATCCAGACCTCACCGGCCATGGGCCAGGCCAGCGCCGCACTGGTACGTGGCCTGCCCCTGCCCGAACCACTGACACGCTTTGGCCTGGAGGCCGCCATGCTCTCCCCTGCACGCCTGGGCTGAAGCCCGGCTCAGGTGACGCGCCCCTGGGATTGCGGCAAACTCCCAGCGCCCTGGATGCCAGGGCGCTGACACCGCCTGGAGTACGACCCATGACCACACCTGTGCAGGACCCTGCCCTGGACAACTTCCGGGCGATCGCCGATGCCATCGCCACGCTGTTTTTCCCCCATGCCGAGGTGGTGATCCACGACCTGCGCACGCAAAAGATCGACTACATCGCCAACAACATTTCCAAGCGTGAAGTGGGCGACGACGCCGCGCTGGAGGACATGCTCAGCGAGGAGGTCAGCGAACGTAATATTGGGCCGTACGAAAAACTCAATTGGGATGGTCAGAAGATTCGCAGCCTGAGCAGTGTGCTGCGCGACAGCCAGGGCCATCCGTTGGCCGTGCTGTGCATCAACCTGAATATTTCCCTGTTTGAAAACGCCAAGGCGGCGCTGGACCTGTTTCTCTCGCCGAACAAACTGATCCCGCAGCCCGACTCGCTGTTTCGCGATGACTGGCAGGAACGGATCAACACCTTCCTCCACAACTGGCTGCGCGAACGCCAGCTGGGGCTGAACCTGCTGACCCGCGAGCACAAGCGGGAGCTGGTGCTGGCATTGCACGCCGAGGGCGCCTTCAAGGGCAAAAGCGCCTCCAACTACGTGGCCAACGTGCTGAGCATGGGCCGCGCCACGGTGTACAAGCACCTGAAGGAATTGAAGGGCTGAACCTGTGTCACCCGGGCTCCGCTCAAGAAGCCCGGGTGACGTCGCCGATCAATCGCCGTAGATGTCCGACTTGAAGTACTTGGCCTGGATCTTCTGGTATTCGCCGTTGGCGCGGATACCGTCGATGGCCTTGTTCAGCTCGCCAACCAGCTCAGTGTTGCCCTTGCGCACCGCGATCCCGGCGCCTTCGCCGACGTATTTCGGGTCCTTGAGCTCGGGGCCGACAAAGGCATAACCCGCGCCGCGCGGCATCGCCAGGAAATCGCTCAAGGGGATGGTGTCGGCAAACACCGCGTCCAGGCGACCGGACGCCAGGTCCATGTAGATCTCTTCATTGTTGCTGTAGCGCATGACCTTGATGCCCTTGGGCTCGAACACCTCGGTGGCGTAGCGGTCGGTGGTGGTGGCCCGCTGCACGCCAACGGTCTTGCCCTTGAGGCTGGCGTACTGGTCATCCACCACTGCGCCCTGCTTCATCACCAGGCGCGAGGAGGTGAAGTAGTACTTGTGGGTGAAATCCACCGACTTCTTGCGCTCTTCAGTGATGGTCATGGACGACAGCGCGAAGTCGATTTTCTTCACTTTCAGCGAGGGAATCAGGCCGTCGAACTCACCCTCGATCCACTCGCACTTGACCTGCATCTGCGCGCACAGCGCATTGCCGATGTCGTAGTCGAAGCCTTCGATCTTGCCTTCGGAGGTCTTGAAAGCGAACGGTGGGTAGGCGGCTTCGATACCGATGCGCAGGGTTTTGTCGGCGGCGAACAGACTGCTGCACGCCAGCAAGCTCAGCACCAGGCCACTGATAAGGGGGAGTTTCTTCATGATCGTTCTCTCGCGGGTTTGTTGTAGGTTTGGCAAGACAGAAGAAAAGAGCAACGCAGGGGTAACCGCTTTTTTGTACTTATAATTCCATACTGGACTTTTATGTATTTATCGTCAATGGAGCGCGCGCAGTTGCGTCGCGCCATCAAGCGCAGGGAACGTTCAGCAAGCCAGGAATGACGCAGGCGCCGGCAAGCCGGCGCCACGGGGGAAGGGATTAACGCTTATCTGAGGATCAGGGCTTCCAGCGATCCGCCGCCGCGTGATCGCTGTCGCGCCCTTGCACCCAGCGCGGCCCGTCGCGGGTGTTTTCTTTCTTCCAGAACGGCGCGCGGGTTTTCAGGTAATCCATGACAAACGCGCAGGCCTCGAACGCCGCCTGGCGATGGGCACTGGCGACGCCGACGAACACGATCGGCTCGCCAGGCAACAACTCGCCGATGCGGTGCAGCACCTCCAGCTTGAGTAGCGGCCAACGCTGCTCGGCTTCAGCGACAATTTTGGCCAGGGCCTTTTCGGTCATGCCCGGGTAATGCTCGAGAAACATCCCCGCCACTTCCAGGCCGTCATTGAAGTCGCGCACATAGCCGACAAAGCTGACCACCGCGCCGACGCCGACGTTGGCGGCATGCAGCGCATTGACCTCAGTGCCCGGGTCAAAGGCGGCGGACTGCACGCGAATCGCCATCTCAGCCCCCGGTCACGGTTGGAAAGAATGCCACTTCGTCGCCATCGCTGAGGGGCTCGTCAAGCTGGCACAGCTCCTCGTTGCGCGCACACATCAGGTTTGGCTCGGCCAGGACCTCGGCGCCATGACGCTCCACCAGCAAGCGCCGCACCTCCTCCACCGTGGCGAACTCACCCTCCAGCAGCAAGCCATCCATCCCCAGCGCTTCGCGGTAACGGGCGAAAAACTTCACGTTCAGCTTCATGGCGTTGGCGCCTGGTAATGGCCGCTCTTGCCGCCGAGTTTTTCCAGCAGGCGCACGCTTTCGATGGTCATGCCTCGGTCTACGGCCTTGCACATGTCGTAGATCGTCAAGGCGGCGATGCTGGCGGCGGTCAGGGCTTCCATCTCGACCCCGGTCTGCCCGGCAAGCTTGCAGCGGGCGACGATGTGCACGGTGTCGTCGCCTTCGGCAGTGAGCTCGACCTTGACGCTGGTGAGCATCAACGGATGACACAGCGGGATCAGATCACTGGTTTTCTTCGCCGCCTGGATCCCGGCGATTCGGGCCACGGCAAACACATCCCCCTTGGGGTGGCCGCCGCTGACGATCATGTCCAGGGTTTGCGGGAGCATGCGCACCCGCGCTTCGGCCACGGCTTCACGGGAGGTCACGGCTTTTTCGGTGACGTCGACCATATTGGCGCGACCTTGGGAATCGAGATGAGTCAGCACAGCCTTACTCCTGATCAGGAGCGGCGATTGTAAACCCCTGGGTCAATTTTTCGCACGCGCCTTAGCGCCCTTTCCCACGCAAGCGTCTGGCCCACCCAAGGGCCATCAGCCTGGGGAATGCACGGCATCAGAACAACGAATTGGCCGGGGTCGGCGAATCACCGTACAAGGTCGAAAACACAGGAGTTCATTGCATGACATTGCTCGTTCCAATCCTTCTCAGCCTGCTTGCCGGGTTCGCCGTCCCCCTCCAGGCCGGGACCAACGCCCGACTGGGGGCGCTCCTGGGCCACCCACTGTGGGCCACCGGGGTTTCGCTGCTGGTCAGCCTGCTGGCGCTGATGGTCGTGCTGCTGGTGATCAAAGTGCCCAAGCCCAACCTCAGCGCCTTGTCAGGCGCCCCCTGGTGGATCTGGATGGGCGGGATCGCCGGCGTGCTCTACATCACCATCGCCCTGCTGATGGCCCCACGCCTGGGGGCACTGAACTTCATCATGGCGGTGATCATCGGCCAGTTGGTGATCTCGCTGATCATCGACTATTTCGGCCTGGTGGGCTTGCCGCGCAAGGACATCAGCCTGCAAAAGCTGGTCGGGGTACTGGTGGTAGTCGGCGGTTTTGTCATCACCACCCGCGGTTAAACCCTAGGGGCGGCCGCCACCTCGCTGACCTGCCGACGCAACCAGGCATGGGCCGGATCATCACTGAAGCGCTGATGCCAGATGTGCACAAAGGGGAATGGCGCAATCGCCAGGGGGGGCGGCAGGCACAGCAGCAGCGGGTCGGCTGCGGCTTGATCCAGGGTGCGGGTGGCGACCGTCAGGATCAGGTCAGTGCCCAGGATCATCTGCGGCGCGATCCGCCAGTGGGGCACGCTGACCACCACGCGTCGCTGCAACCCACGGGCGCGCAACTGGCTGTCGACTTCACCGTTGAGGCTGGCATCTATCGACACCTGCAAATGGGGCCGGGCCAGGTACTCGGGCAGATCCAGCACGCCGCTGGCAGGCAACGTTTGCCGGTCCACCAGGCAGGAAAATGTTTCCTCGAACAGCACCTGCATGGCGATTTCCGGCCCCAGGCTGGGAAATACCCCCAGGGCCAAGTCGATCTTGCCCCGGCTCACTTGTTCGAACATCTCGTGGCGGCTGCCCTGGGTCACGTTGAGGCTGATATTCGGCGCATCGCGACGCAGGCGCACCAGCAAACCCGGGAGGATGAGCGCCGCCCCGTAGTCGGACATCGCCAGCTCAAAGGTGCGCTCGGAGCTGGCCGGATCGAAGTCCAGGGTCTTGCCGAGCAGGGTCTCGACCTGGCGCAGGATCTCCTTGAGCGGCGCCCGCAGGTTCTGCGCCAGCACGCTGAGCACCACCTCATGGCCGTCGCGGATCAGCAGCGGATCGTCCAACAGGGTGCGCAGCTTGCCCAGGGAGTGGCTGATGGCCGGCTGGCTCAGGTGCAGGCGCTCGCCGGTGCGGGTCACGTGTTTCTCCGTGAGCAGGGCGTCGAGCACCACCAGCAGGTTCAAGTCGATGTTACGCAGTAACTGGGTGCTCATCCTGGCCTCATCTGGGCGGGCGCACGCCATGGCCGGGGCCAGGGCACGGGTCTGAATCGGCGCCCAGAATACCCGGTTGCCCGGTGCGCGATGCAAACAAAACGGGCGACCCAAGGGCCGCCCGCATTCACAACTGCATGGGTTACAGGTGGGTTTCGGCGTATTCCGCGAGAATCGAGCGTGGCACCCCTTGCAGGGTGATGTGCACGCCGTTCGGGAAGTCCTTGAAGCGTTCGGTGAGGTAGGTCAGCCCGGAGCTGGTCGCGGACAGGTAAGGGGTGTCGATCTGCGCCAGGTTGCCCAGGCACACCACTTTGGAACCGGCGCCGGCACGGGTGATGATGGTTTTCATCTGGTGCGGGGTCAGGTTCTGGCATTCATCGATCAGGATCAGGCTTTGCTGGAAGCTGCGACCCCGGATGTAGTTCAGGGATTTGAACTGCAACGGCACCTTGCTCAGGATGTAGTCGACGCTGCCATGGGTGTTTTCGTCATCCATGTGCAGGGCTTCGAGGTTGTCGGTGATGGCGCCGAGCCAAGGCTCCATTTTTTCCGCTTCGGTGCCGGGCAGGAAGCCGATCTCCTGGTCCAGACCCTGCACGCTGCGAGTGGCGATGATCCGCCGATATCGTTTGCTGACCATGGTCTGCTCAATGGCGGCAGCCAGGGCCAGGATGGTTTTACCCGAACCGGCGGCCCCCGACAGGTTGACCAGGTGGATGTCCGGGTCGAGCAAGGCATACAGCGCCAGGCCCTGGTAGATGTCACGCGGTTTCAGGCCCCAGGCTTCCTGGTGCAGCAGGGGCTCCTGATGCAGGTCGAGGATCAGCAAGGTGTCAGCGCGGATTTCCTTGATCCAGCCGACAAACCCTTGTTCGTCGATGATGAATTCGTTGATGTGCACCGCCGGCAGGTTGTCGATGAGCTGCACCTGGTGCCAGGTACGGCCATGGTCCTGACGGGTTTCCACTTTGCTCACGCGGTCCCAGAACGAGCCGGTCATGTTGTGGAAACCGTTGGGCAGCAGGGACACGTCGTCGACCAGTTGGTCGGTGCTGTAGTCCTCGGCCGCAATTCCGCAGGCGCGCGCCTTGAGGCGCATGTTGATGTCTTTGGTCACCAGCACCACGCGCAGGTCCTTTTCGCGCGCGTGCAGGTCGATCAACTGGTTGATGATGATGTTGTCGTTGAGGTTTTCCGGCAGCAGGCTGTTGGGCTCCGAGCGCTTGGTCATCAGGATCGACAACAGGCCTTTGGGGCCGCTCTTGCCACGCTGGATAGGCACGCCCAGTTCGACATCTTCCGGTGTCGCTTCGCCTAGGGTCTTGTCGATCAGGCGAATCGCCTGCCGACATTCCGCGGCAACGCTGTGATGGCCGCTCTTGAGCTTGTCGAGTTCCTCCAGAACGATCATCGGGATGGCGACGTGGTGCTCTTCGAAGTTCAACAGCGCGTTTGGATCGTGAATCAATACATTGGTATCGAGTACATAAAGGATTGGCTGGTTGGAAGAAGGGCTGCGTCCGTGATCATCCATACTCGGTCACCTTATGTGGGAGCCAGTCGACGCAATACCATGGCGGTGCTGCGCCTCGAAAGGACCACCGAGTTCGTCCGTGGGGGCTCGGGCGACATGAACACAAAAGGAGTCTTGGAAGACGCCACCTGTGTTGCAGGTTTCGGCGGTCTGACTTTGGTAATACTCCAAAACCTGTGACAGGAAAAAGCACTTTGACGTTTTTTTGAAGTTTATTTTTCAGGGTGACGAATAGCCCTTGGCGCGCTGCCCGTCCACCGTTAAAGTCGGAAGTCCGCCTGCAACCATTTCTCGTCAAAAATCGCCCCTATCCAGCCAAAAACCCAGCATTTGCGGGCTTTTACGGCTTTCAGCGAAAGGCATCCTGGCAGTCTTCCCAACCAATCCCGCTTTGCGCGGTTTGTGTCAGCAACCAGGGCATAGCGGCCTTGACCGTGTCTTGTTTGGCGTTGAAAGCGATCACGCCGCGCCGCCATAACAACATCAGGGTCAGGACCCGCTGGCCGCTCTCTTCAGCCTTGAGCTTGCCCGGACCGTCCTGAGCGTCGATATCCCACAACGCCACCTGCAACCCCTGGGCATTGAAGAAGGCCTGGGCGTCGGCGCGGCGCTGACCATAGGGTGGGCGGAACAGGGGCACATAGTTTTCCGGCAGCTTGTTGCGCACCAGCTCGGCGCTGCGCTGGACCGAGTACTGCCAGTCCTGCCAGTGGCTGTGGGAGCGGTACTCCCAGCCCTGCACGCCAACACACTGCCGCGAGTACAACGACTGCAGGCTGGCCACCGAGGCCTGGTTCAGGCGGTTCTGAATATCGCTGCCAAGGACGAAGAAGGTGCCGTTGAGGTTCGACTTGCGCAGGTAGTCGGTCAACCACGGGGTGTTGTCGGGGGCCAGGTTGGCGGCGCTGTCGAACGTCAGCAGAAACAGGCGGTCGTTGAGTTCGTCGCCATTGCGCTCGTAGTCGCCAAAGCGGGCGACCTCGCTGCTGGTCTGCGGGAACAGCGCAGCCTTGCGCAACAGCTCGTCCAGGTATTGCTCATGAAACGCCCGGCTCGGCTCGGCCCAGCGGATATAGAAGGAATCGTCCCCCAGGTGAAACTTGCCGGCCTGCTCGCGCAGGCTGTCCATGTCTTCCACCAGGAAGCAAAAAGACGCGTCCTGGTCGCAGCTCTGCTGGGCATAGTTGTAATTGCTCAGCAGGCGCTGCCAGAGGCGCTGACGCAACGCATCGATCGCCTCCCTATTAATGATGCGCAGACCCAGGCGCTGCTTGAGCGAGGCCTCGTCCCAGGCTTCGCTGACCAGCAGGGTGCGGGCAAAGGTCAGGATCTCGGCGCGCGAGGCGACGTCGAACAGGGTCGGGCTGCTGAGCTTCTCTGGCCAGGTGCTGCGATCCAGGGTCGCCACGTCATTGGCCGCCGCCAGGGCGCCAAAGCTCATGAGCCAGGCCGAAAAAACAAATGCGATACGCAAAACAAACGCCTCCAGAACAAAACCCGCGCCGCACTATAGCCGATCCTCCCCTGTGGCGAGGGCACTTGCTCCCGCGCCAACCGCCACAACGCCCAGCACCCCCACCTTGCGTCACCTATCGCCTTCATAGGTGGAGTCCGGGCGCCCAAGCCCCTAGAATCCCCCGACGCTTACAGGAGACGACTTCATGCTGATGGTGATTTCACCCGCCAAGACCCTCGATTTCGAGACCCCACCGGTTACCCAGCGCTTTACCCAGCCGCAATACCTGGACCATTCCCAGGAGCTGATCGAGCAATTGCGCGAACTGAGCCCGGCCCAGATCAGCGAACTGATGCATGTCTCCGACAAGATCGGCGGCCTCAATGCCGCGCGTTTCGGCAGCTGGAACCCGGCCTTCACCCCAGCCAACGCCAAACAGGCGCTGCTGGCCTTCAAGGGTGACGTGTATACCGGCCTGGATGCCCAGACCCTCAGCGAAGCGCAGTTCGACTACGCCCAGCAGCATCTGCGCATGCTTTCCGGCCTGTACGGTCTGCTGCGCCCCCTGGACCTGATGCAGCCTTATCGGCTGGAGATGGGCACCAAACTGGCCAATGCCCGTGGCAAGGACCTGTACGCCTTCTGGGGCACACGCATCAGCGAATGGCTGAATGAAGCCCTGGCCGAGCAAGGGGATGACCTGCTGCTCAACTTGGCGTCCAACGAGTACTTTTCGGCGGTGAAACGCAGTGCACTGAATGCACGCATCATCAATACCGAGTTCAAGGACCTGAAGAACGGCCAGTACAAAATCATCAGCTTCTATGCCAAGAAAGCCCGCGGCATGATGAGCCGTTTTGTGATCGAAGAGCGCATCAACGACCCGGCCGCCCTCAAGCAATTCGATGTGCAGGGTTATCGCTATAGCGCCGAACAGTCAAAACCGGAAAACCTTGTGTTTCTGCGCGACCACGCCCCGGAATAAAGCACGTCTCCACGCGCTGTTGTCCTACAATCAGCGCGCCAACTTTACATCCTTCCCATACTCCCCCGATCTTTTCGCGTCATTTAGTTGACGCGAATAGCCTTTGTTCTGAATTTATAACTTTTCTTTCACTCGACAGATGTGACTTTTTTCAGTAGTGGCACTTGTTTTTTTTAACGGTAGTGGCACAAAAGTATCCCCGCCTTGCAACTCCCCATAACTAAAGGTTCAAACCGCACGTGCCATCAATATGAGAGCAGTGCCATCTTTGTCCGTATTTCAAGAAATTTCAGAAAACAGGATGAGTGGGTCGGAACTATGTCCTTAACCACCGCTCATACCACCGGTAACGATTCTCATCGTCGCTGTAAGAGATGACTTACACGCAGGCAACTAACACTAGGCAAGTTAGCTTCAAAGTTTGACCGCACAGTCTAAAACTTGAACTAACCCTTTAAGGACAGGAGATAACGCATCATTACTATCCCCTACAAGGCCAAGGCATAGCCCCTATTCAGCGCTTCCGAAAGCGCCGCCAACGCACGCCCGTCATGGCTTACAGCCATTGCCACAGGGCCTGCAGCGAAGCTCGGAAAGGCCCTCCCACGGACGGCCGGCTACATTCAAGGGCAAGCCCTTACAACAAGGCCAAGTTGCGCACAACTTGAGTGCATTTATTTAGTCACTCGGAAATTAGTCTGCCCGCCACGGCATTACAGCGCCTGTTCGCTGCACTTCCGAGTGCGTAACTACAGCTGGCAAACATTAACTCCAGCCATTTAATGGCATGAATAACACAGAGGTAAATGCGATGCGCATCAGCATATTTGGTTTGGGTTACGTCGGTGCAGTGTGTGCCGGTTGCCTGTCTGCACGGGGCCATGACGTGATTGGCGTCGATGTTGCCAAAGACAAGATCGACATGATCAACGCCGGTAAATCGCCGATCGTTGAACCGGGCCTGGGCGAACTTCTGGCCAAGGGCATCGAGACCGGTCGCCTGCGTGGCACCACCAACTTCGCCGAGGCGATTCGCGATACCGACCTGTCGATGATCTGCGTCGGCACGCCGAGCAAGAAGAACGGCGACCTGGAGCTGAACTACATCGAAGCCGTGTGCCGCGAGATCGGTTTTGTCCTGCGTGACAAGACCACCCGCCACACCATCGTGGTTCGCAGCACCGTATTGCCGGGCACCGTCGCCAATGTGGTGATCCCGATCCTCGAAGACTGCTCGGGCAAGAAAGCCGGCGTCGACTTCGGCGTTGCGGTCAACCCCGAGTTCCTGCGTGAAAGCACCGCGATCAAGGATTACGACCTGCCACCGATGACTGTCATCGGCGAGTTCGACACCGCTTCCGGTGACGTCCTGCAATCGCTGTACGAAGAGCTCGACGCGCCGATCATCCGCAAGGACATCGCGGTGGCCGAGATGATCAAGTACACCTGCAACGTCTGGCACGCGACCAAGGTCACCTTCGCCAACGAGATTGGCAACATCGCCAAGGCGGTCGGCGTCGACGGCCGTGAAGTGATGGACGTGGTCTGCCAGGACAAGACCCTCAACCTGTCCCAGTACTACATGCGCCCGGGCTTTGCCTTCGGCGGCTCGTGCCTGCCCAAGGACGTGCGCGCCCTGACCTACCGCGCCGGCTCTCTGGACGTGGAAGCGCCGCTGCTCAACTCGCTGATGCGCAGCAACGAATCCCAGGTGCAGAACGCCTTCAACATCGTCCAGAGCCACGACAAGCGCAAAGTCGCGCTGCTGGGCCTGAGCTTCAAGTCCGGCACCGACGATCTGCGAGAAAGCCCGCTGGTGGAGCTAGCGGAAATGCTGATCGGCAAGGGCTACGACCTGAGCATCTACGACAGCAACGTCGAGTACGCCCGGGTCCACGGGGCGAACAAGGACTACATCGAATCGAAGATCCCCCACGTCTCGTCCCTGCTCAACTCGGACTTCGACTCGGTGATCGACAACTCCGACGTGATCATCCTCGGTAACCGCGACGAGAAGTTCCGCGCCCTGGCCGAAACCGCCCCCCACGGCAAACAGGTGATCGACCTGGTCGGCTTCATGTCCAAGGCCACCAGCGTCAGTGGCCGTACCGAAGGCATTTGCTGGTAAAGCAGCGGCAAGCTTCAAGCTACAAGCCGTAAGCAAGGGCTCCGCGCTTGGAGCTTGCGGCTTGGAGCTTGCAACTGATTTTAGGATGCTGATTATGCAATGGCTCAAGCACAGCCTGTTACAAGCCGCCGGTTGGCTGTTCTACCTCAGTTTGTTGATGGGTCTCGCCCTGGCGTTGCCCGCCTCGACCTTTGACGCCGAGTCGAAGGATTTCATCTTCCTGATTGGCGCCGTAGGCATCTGGCGCTATTCGATGGGGGCCACGCACTTTCTGCGCGGCATGCTGTTCCTGTACGTGGTCTACCCGCACCTGCGGCGCAAAGTGCGCAAGCTGGGCAAGGCCGCCGATCCATCCCATGTGTTTTTGATGGTCACCAGCTTTCGCATCGATGCCCTGACCACCGCCCAGGTCTACAGCTCGGTGATCCGTGAAGCCATCGAATGCGGCTTCCCCACCACCGTGGTCTGCTCCCTCGTGGAAATGTCCGACGAGCTGCTGGTGAAAAGCCTGTGGGCCAAGATGAACCCGCCGGAGCGCGTCAAGCTCGACTTCGTACGCATCGCCGGCACCGGCAAGCGTGACGGCCTGGCGTTCGGCTTCCGCGCCATCTCCCGCCACCTGCCGGACGACCGCGCCGTGGTGGCCGTGATCGACGGCGACACGGTGCTGGCCGAAGGCGTGGTACGCAAGACCGTGCCCTGGTTCCAGCTGTTCGGCAATGTCGGCGGCCTGACCACCAACGAGTTCTGCGAAGTACGTGGCGGCTACATCATGAGCGAGTGGCACAAGCTGCGCTTCGCCCAGCGTCACATCAACATGTGCTCCATGGCCCTGTCCAAGCGCGTGCTGACCATGACCGGGCGCATGTCGGTATTCCGCGCCACGGTGGTCACCGACCCGGACTTCATCGCCGACGTCGAAAGCGACTCGCTGCAACACTGGCGCCTGGGCCGCTTCAAGTTCCTCACCGGCGACGACAAGTCCAGCTGGTTCAGCCTGATGCGCCTGGGCTACGACACCTTCTACGTGCCGGATGCCGCGATCAACACCGTCGAGCACCCGCCGGAAAAGAGCTTTATCAAGGCCAGCCGCAAACTGATGTTCCGCTGGTACGGCAATAACCTGCGGCAGAACTCCCGGGCCCTGGGCCTGGGGATGAAACGCCTGGGGCTGTTCACCAGCGTGGTGCTGTTCGACCAGCGCGTGTCGATGTGGACCTCCCTGCTCGGCCTGACCGTGGCGATCATCGCCAGCTTCAAATACGGCTTTGCCTTCATCCTCGCGTACCTGCTGTGGATCGGCATCACCCGCCTGATTCTGACCCTGCTGCTGTCCTGCTCCGGGCACCGGATCGGCCCCGCTTACCCGTTGATTCTCTATTACAACCAGATCGTCGGTGCGCTGGTGAAGATCTACGTGTTCTTCCGCCTCGACCAACAGTCCTGGACCCGCCAGGACACCAAACTGACCCGTGATCTCGCCAGCTTTCAACGTTGGTTCAACACCTGGTCGTCTCGGACCATGACCTTCTCTGCCGGCAGCGTGTTCGTCGCCGTGTTGCTGCTGATGGTCTGACCTGCCTTGCCTGAATTAACTAGGAAATAGCCCTTATGAACACCGCCGTGAACGTCAACGTAGTGCATGAATCCGAAGCCCAACGCCAACATGCCCGGGTCAAGATCCCGGCCAAGCTGCGCTTTTTCGGGACCGACCGTACGCCCCTGGAAGTCCGGGTCCACGACCTGTCCGCGGGCGGCCTGAGCTTCAACGCCGGGCAGCAGGTGCTCACCGTCGGCGAGGTGCATAAAGGCCGTCTGCAATTCGTCATCGACAACCTCGGCCTGGCCATGGACGTCGAGTTGCAGATCCGCTCCCACGACCGCCAGACCGGCCGCGTCGGCTGCCAGTTCCAGAACCTGGAGCAGCAGGACATTTCGACCCTGCGTCACCTGATCACCTCCCACCTGTCCGGCGATATCGTGACCATGGGCGACGTGCTCGCCACCCTGCAACGCGACAACTTCACCAAGGCGCGCAAGGTCAAGGACGGCGGCCACGGCATGACCGCCTTCGGCCGCCTGCGTGCCGTGACCTTCAGCGCCGGGATCTTCATCGTCGGCCTGGCCGCCTTCGGCTTCATCCTCAAGTCGGTGTACGGCATGTACTTCGTCAGCCACGCCCAGGCCGGCCTGGTCAACGTTCCGGGGATGAACGTGACCATGCCTCGCGACGGTACCGTGCAAAGCCTGGTGCAGGCCGACGGCGTCGCTGCCAAAGGCGCACCGCTGGCCACCTTCAGCACCAGCATGCTCGACGTGCTCAAGGGCCACCTGGACGAAGATCAGCTGCAACCGGCCAAGGTCGAAGAGCTGTTCGGCAAGCAGATGACCGGCACCCTGACGTCGCCCTGCGACTGCACCGTGGCCCAGCAGATGGTCGCCGACGGCCAGTACGCCAGCAAAGGCGACGTGATCTTCCAATTGGTGCCGCGCAACAGCCAGGCCAATGTCGAGGCACGCTTCTCCTATCGCCAGTTCGCCGACGTCCGCCCGGGCACCCCGGTGAGCTTCCAGATCGCCGGCGAAGACAGCACCCGCACCGGCAAGATCGTCAGCAGCACCAGCCTCAACAGCGCCGACCTGTCGTCCGATATCCGGGTCCAGATCAAACCCGATGCCCCGCTGAGCAGCACCTTCGCCGGGCGTCCGGTGGAAGTCAGCAGCGATCGCGGTCCTTCCATGAACTGGCTGATCGATAAAGCCATGGCTGCGGGTCTGTAACCATGACAGTGCCTACCCATACCTCAGTCGCCGCGGCCCCAGGCTGCGACCGGCCACACAGCGGACTCCTGACACAACGCGCGGCCTGCCCTGGCCAGCGCCTTGCTTTCGATCGTCGCAGCCTGCGGCGGCTGCAGGTATCGGTGCTGCCCCTGGTTGCCGCCCTGGCCCTGGCCGGTTGCGCCGGCCTGCCCGACCAGCGCCTGGCCAACGAAGCCCTGAAGCGTGGCGACACCGCCCTGGCCGAACAGAACTACCGCCAGCTGGCGGACCTGGGCTACAGCGAGGCCCAGGTTGGCCTGGCCGATATCCAGGTCGAAAGCCGCGACCCGGCGCAGATCAAGCAGGCCGAAGCCACTTACCGCGCCGCCGCCGACACCTCGCCACGGGCCCAGGCCCGCCTTGGCCGGCTGCTGGTGGCCAAGCCGGGTTCGACCGAAGCCGAGCAGCACGAGGCCGAAGGCCTGCTGAAAAAAGCCTTTGCCAATGGCGAAGGCAATACCCTGATTCCCCTGGCGATGCTGTACCTGCAATACCCCCACAGCTTCCCCAACATCAACGCCCAGCAACAGATCAGCCAATGGCAGGCCGCCGGCTACCCTGAAGCCGGCCTGGCCCAGGTGCTCCTGTATCGCACCCAGGGCACCTATGACCAGCACCTGGATGAAGTCGAGCGCATCTGCAAGGCCGCGCTCAACAGCACCGATATCTGCTACGTCGAGTTGGCCACCGTGTACCAGAAACGCGGCCAGCCCGAGCAACAGGCCGAGCTGCTCAAGCAACTGCAAGCCGGCTACAGCCGCGGCACCGTCAGCGCCCAGCGCGTCGACAGCGTGGCCCGGGTACTGGGGGATGCGACGCTGGGCAAGCCCGACGAAAAAACCGCGCAGGCCCTGCTGGAACAGGTCGCCCCGGGCTACCCGGCGTCCTGGGTCAGCCTGGCGCAATTGCTCTACGACTTCCCGGAACTGGGCGACGTCGACAAGATGATGCAATACCTGGACAACGGCCGTGCTGCCGACCAGCCACGCGCCGAGCTGCTACTGGGCAAGCTGTACTACGAAGGCAAGTGGGTCCCGGCCGACGCCAAGGTCGCCGAGGAACATTTCCAGAAAGCCGTGGGCAAAGAAGTGGCCGCCGATTACTACCTGGGCCAGATCTACCGTCGTGGCTACCTGGGCCAGGTCTATCCGCAAAAGGCCCTGGACCACCTGCTGACGGCCGCCCGCAACGGCCAGAACAGCGCCGACTTCGCCATTGCCCAGCTGTTTTCCCAGGGCAAGGGCACCCAGCCCGACCCGGTCAACGCCTACGTCTTCAGCCAACTGGCCAAAGCCCAGAACACCCCGCAAGCCAATGAGCTTGCGCAACAGCTCGACACCCAACTGCCGCCTGCCCAGCGCGCCCAAGCCCAGCGCCTGCTGCAACAGGAACAAGCCCTGCGCGGCACCCTGAGCCAGAACACGCTGCAATTGCACGCCCTGCAAGAAGAAGACGGCGAGGAAACCCTATGACCCGCAATTCCCCATTCCACACCGCGGCGACAGGCATGCGCTTTCGTCTCTCGCAACTGGGCATCGCCCTGGGTTGCGTGCTGGTCTGGTCGACGCCGTCCCTGGCGGCCATGACCGACACCAAGAATTTCGGCCTGGAAGTGAAAATCACCGGCCAGTCCGAAGACGACCGCGACCTCGGCACCGCCAGCGGCGGCGACGTCAACGGCCTGGGCCTGGACCTGCGGCCCTGGGTCTACGGCGAACGTGGCGCGTGGAGCGCCTACGCCATGGGCCAGGCCGTGACGTCCACCGACATCATCGAGACCGACACCCTGCAGCAGGCCGACAGCGACGGCACCCAGGCTACCGACAACGGTGATCGCAAGACCAAGAAGAACTACCTGGCGATGCGCGAGTTCTGGGTCGGCTACAGCGGCTTCACGCCCTACCCCGGCGAGCAGTTGAAACTCGGCCGCCAGCGCCTGCGCAACGACGACGGGCAATGGCGCGACACCAATATCGAAGCCTTGAACTGGACCTTCGACACCACCTTGCTGCGGGCCAACGTCGGCGCCGCCGAACGCTTCAGCGAGTACCGCACCGACCTCAAAGAGCTGGCGCCCAAGGACAAGGATCGCCTGCACGTCTACGGCGATGCCGCCTATCAGTGGACCCCGGGCAACTGGGTGGGCATTCGCGGCCATCACACCCATGACGACGGCAAGCTCGACTACCCGACCCCGGGTGAAGCAGCCGACTCCCTGGACAAGAAAGAAAACGGTGACATCAGCTGGCTTGGCCTCACCGCCGACAGCGACGCCTATAACTGGCGCAACACCAACACCGTCAACTACTGGGCCAGCCTGACCGGCATGCGCGGCGACCGCGACACGGTCAACGCCCTGACGACCGACGGCAGCCGCCCGGCCGAGGCCAAGCGCAGCGACGATATCAGCGGCTGGGCCACCGACCTGGGTGTGCGCCTGCGCCTGGACCCTCATTGGCAAGTCGGCGCGGCCTATGCCCGCGCCAGCGGCGACTACGAGCAGAACGGCCTGGAAAGCAACCGCTCCAACTACACCGGGACCCGCTCGCGGGTGCACCGTTTCGGCGAAGCCTTCCGCGGCGAAATGAACAACATGCAGACCGCCACCCTGTTCGGCTCGTGGATGCTCAACGACGAATACGACGCCAGCCTGATCTACCACAAGTTCTGGCGCGTGGACGGCAACAAGCCGGTGGGCAGCAACGGTATCAGCGCGTTCGACAACACCTACGACGGCTCGGGCGCGCTGATCTCCAGCACCTCGCTGCCTGAAGACGGCAAGAAAGACCTGGGCCAGGAGATGGACCTGGTGGTCACCAAGTACTTCAAGCAAGGCTTGTTGCCCGCCGCGCTGAGCCAATCCATCGACGAACCTTCGGCGCTGGTGCGCTTTCGCGGCGGCGTGTTCAAGCCCGGCGATGCCTACGGCAAAGACGTCGACTCGTACATGCACCGCGCGTTTATCGACGTGATCTGGCGCTTCTGATGCGAACCGCGAAGGGAGTGCCCACGATGAATTGCTACCCCATGAACAGCCATGCCGCGAAAGGCTGCCTCAGCCTGCTGGCCGGCGCGATGCTGCTGGCCAGCTCGGCCGCCTTCGCGACGGCCGAGCCGGCCAAGGCGCCAGTCGTGGCCAAGGAACTGCAACAGGCCAAGACCTACACCGTCAGCAGCGCGCCGACCGAGCCGCTGGAACTGGCCAAACCGACCCTGCCCGACCTCTCCGGCTACACCGCCGAGGCCGCCGCGGCCAAGATCGTGCGCAGCAAGCCGGGCAAGATCAGCGTGCGCCGCATGATGCAGGAAGACGCCCTGAAGGACTTTATCGGCGGCGATAACAAAATGGCCGAGTGGGTGGTGCGCCAGCACGGGATCCCCCAGGCGATTTTCGTCGACGACGGCTACATCAACCTCAAGGACCTGGTGAAAAAACTGCCCAAGCAGTACATCAGCGAAACCGCGCCCGGGGTCTACCTGGCCAGGATCCCGATCGTGGTCGGACGCCACGGCATCCTCGACATCGACCAGCAGACCAAGGAGCTGCGCCTGTCCCAGGAAGGCGGTTCGTTCCTGGTCAACGATGGCCAGCTGTTTGTGCGTGACACCAAGGTCACCGGCTGGCGCGAGAAGGACAACGGCCCGGCGACCTTCCGCTCGCCCAAGGAATTCCGGCCGTTCCTGCTGGCCTGGGGCGGCACCGAGACCTACATCGTCAACAGCCAGATGGCCAGCTTCGGCTACGCCAACAGCAAGTCCTACGGCGTGAGTATTTCCCAATACACGCCGAACATGGCCAAGGTCCTCAAGCGCCCTGAACCCACCGGCTGGATCGTCGGCTCGGAGTTTTCGGACATGTGGTACGGCTTCTACTGCTACGAAACCCGCGACTTCGTGGTCAAGGGCAACACCTACAAAGACAACATCGTCTACGGCATCGACCCCCATGACCGTTCCCACGGCCTGATCATCGCGGACAACACCGTGCACGGGACCAAGAAGAAGCACGGGATCATCATTTCCCGCGAGGTCAACGACAGCTTCATCTTCAACAACCGCAGCTTCGACAACAAACTCTCGGGCCTGGTGATCGACCGCAACAGCATCAACAACGTGATCGCCTACAACGAGATCTACCGCAACCACACCGACGGCATCACCCTCTACGAGAGTGCCGACAACCTGTTGTGGGGCAACAAGGTGCTGAGCAACAAGCGCCACGGCATCCGCATTCGTAACAGCGTGAATATCCGCCTCTACGAAAACATCTCCATGGCCAACGGCCTGACCGGGGTCTATGGCCACATCAAGGACCTCTCCGACACCGACCGCGATATCAAGCTCGATCCGTTCGATGCCCAGGTTTCGCTGATCGTGGTCGGCGGCGAACTGGCGGCCAACGGCAGCGGCCCGATGTCCATCGACTCGCCGCTGAGCGTGGAGCTGTACCGCGTATCGATGCTCGCACCGACCAAAAGCAGCGGCATCAGCTTCTCGGGGATTCTCGGCGAGCGCCAGGACGAGATTCTCGACCTGCTGGTGCGCCAACAAAAAGCGGTGCTGATCGACCCCGTCGAACGCCAGACCGAATTGCGCGATTGAGGATGACTTTTATGCACCCACACCTGATCAAGATCCTGAGCCTGTCGGCGTTGACCGCCGGCATCCTCGCTGCCAGCGCCGGCGCCCGCGCCGATGACGCGGCTGCCGAGGCCAAGGCGCCAACATTCAGCGCCGAGCCGTGCTGCAACCTGTGCCCGGCCGCCCACGACGCGAAGAATTACGTCACCCGCTACCAGCAGAACTTCACCACCCTGGTACAAGCCCAGGGCGACTGGCTGTTCCGCACCCAGGAAGACCTGCGCACCGAATTCAACACCACCCCGGAAGGCTTCCGGCGCATGAAGCAACTGCACGATGCCTTCCAGAGCAAGGGCGTGGAGTTGGTGGTGGTCTACCAGCCGACCCGGGGCCTGGTGAACCGCAACAAACTCAACCCCGAGCAGAAGGCCCGCTTCGACTATGACAAGGCGCTGAAAAGCTACCAGGGCATGCTCGGCCGTTTTGCCCAGATGGGTTATGTGGTGCCGGACCTGTCGCCGCTGACCAACGAACAGCTGCCCGACACCCTGCCGGCCCATGACTTCTACTTCCGTGGCGACCAGCACTGGACCCCCTACGGCGCCCAGCGCACGGCGAAGATCGTGGCGGAAAAAGTCAAACAGATGCCGGCCTTCGCCGACATTCCCAAGCGTGAATTCGAGACCCACAAATCAGGGCGCATGGGCAAGACCGGCACCCTGCACAACATGGCCGGGCAACTGTGCGGCACCAGCTACGCGGTGCAGTACATGGACCAGTTCACCACCGAGCCCAAGGGCGAGGCCGGCGATGGCGACCTGTTCGGCGATTCCGGCAACCCGGAAATCACCCTGGTGGGCACCAGCCACAGCGGCAAGAACTACAACTTCTCGGGCTTCCTGCAGCAGGAACTGGGCGCCGATATCCTCAACGTCGCCTTCCCCGGCGGTGGCCTGGAGGGCTCGATGCTGCAGTACCTGGGCAGCGAAGAATTCCAGAAAAAGCCGCCGAAGATCCTGATCTGGGAATTCTCTCCGCTGTATCGCCTGGACCAGGAAACCATCTACCGGCAGATGATGGCGCTGCTCGACAACGGCTGCGAAGGCAAAGACGCCCAGCTCAGCGGCAGCACCACCCTCAAGCCCGGCAAGAACGAGCTGATGGTCAACAGCAAGAACATGGACCTGCGCAACAGCAGTCATCAGGTCGATATCCGCTTCGCCGACACCTCGGTGAAAACCTTGCAAGCCACCCTCTGGTACATGAACGGGCGCCACGAGGACATCAAGATCGAAAAACCGGAAACATCCGACACCGATGGGCGTTTCGCCTTTGAACTGCGCACTGACGAAGACTGGGCCTCGCAGAATCTGCTGGCGGTCGAAGTCCAGGGCCCCGAAGCGGGCACCGCAGGACAGAAAGTCGAAGCGAAAATTTGCAAACGCAACGTATTCCCGAGCGCCGGGCAACGCACCGCGCAAATCGGGCAATGAGGTTTCTATGCAAACTGCAACGCTGAAAAAACTCCTGACACCGACCCTGCTCAGCCTGGCGATGTTCGCCGGCAGCACCCAGGCCGCCGCCCCGCTGCGTCCGCCCCAGGGCTACTTTGCGCCGGTGGACAAGTTCAAGACTGGCGACAACAGCGAAGGCTGCGATGCCATGCCCGCGCCCTATACCGGCGCCCTGCAGTTTCGCAGCAAGTACGAAGGCTCGGACAAGGCCCGTTCGACCCTGAATGTGCAGTCGGAAAAAGCCTTCCGCGACACCACCGCCGACATCACCAAGCTCGAGCGCGGCACCAGCAAACGGGTGATGCAGTTCATGCGTGACGGTCGTCCGGAACAGCTGGAATGCACCCTCAACTGGCTGACCTCCTGGGCCAAGGCCGACGCGCTGATGTCCAAGGACTTCAACCACACCGGCAAGTCCATGCGCAAATGGGCCCTGGGCAGCATGGCCTCGGCCTATATCCGCCTGAAGTTCTCCGACTCCCATCCCCTGGCCGCCCACCAGCAGGAAGCGCAATTGATCGAAGCCTGGTTCAGCAAGATGGCCGACCAGGTGGTCAGCGACTGGGACAACCTGCCGCTGGAAAAAACCAACAATCACTCGTACTGGGCCGCCTGGTCGGTGATGGCGACCTCCGTCGCCACCAACCGCCGCGACCTGTTCGACTGGGCCGTCAAGGAATACAAGGTCGGCGCCAACCAGGTCGACGCCGACGGTTTCCTGCCCAACGAACTCAAGCGCCAGCAACGCGCCCTGGCCTACCACAACTACGCCCTGCCGCCGTTGGCGATGATCGCCAGCTTCGCCCAGGTCAACGGGGTGGACCTGCGCCAGGAAAACAACGGCGCCCTCAAGCGCCTGGGTGACCAGGTGCTGGCCGGGGTCAAGGACCCGGATATTTTCGAGAAGAAGAACGGCAAGGAACAGGACATGACCGACCTCAAGGTCGACTCCAAATTCGCCTGGCTCGAACCCTTCTGCAGCCTCTACACCTGTGGCCCGGAGGTGCTGGAACGCAAGCACAAGATGCAGCCGTTCAAGACCTTCCGCCTCGGCGGCGACTTGACCAAGGTCTATGACCCGTCCCATGAAAAGGGCTCTTGAAACGGATGCCGGTCGAGCGCGGGTGCGGCCAGGGAGCTGACTCCCTGGCTACATGAAGTCTTTGCAACAGGGTAACAACCCAACCGTTTTCCAACGGGGGGGGTTTGGGGGGGCTGCGGCCTCTGTCTATTGGTTAAACACGGAGAGATCGGGATGGTTTTCTCATCCAATGTGTTCCTGTTTCTGTTCTTGCCGATCTTTCTCGGCTTGTACTACTTGAGCGGGCAACGCTATCGCAACTTGCTGCTGCTGATCGCCAGCTATGTGTTCTATGCCTGGTGGCGCGTGGACTTCCTGGCGCTGTTCGCCGGCGTCACCCTGTGGAACTACTGGATCGGCCTCAAGGTGGGCGCCGCCGGTGTGCGCACCAAACCCGCCCAGCGCTGGCTGCTGCTCGGGGTCGGGGTCGACCTGTGCATCCTCGGCTACTTCAAATACGCCAACTTCGGCGTGGACAGCATCAACGCGATGATGACCTCCTATGGTCTGGAGCCGTTCATCCTGACCCACATCCTGTTGCCGATCGGGATCTCGTTCTACATCTTCGAGTCCATCAGCTACATCATCGACGTCTACCGCGGCGACACCCCGGCCACTCGCAACCTGATCGACTTCGCGGCGTTCGTGGCGATCTTCCCGCACCTGATCGCCGGCCCCGTGCTGCGCTTTCGCGACCTGGCCGACCAGTTCAACAACCGCACCCACACCCTGGATAAATTCTCTGAAGGCTGCACGCGCTTCATGCAGGGTTTTATCAAGAAGGTGTTTATCGCCGACACCCTGGCGGTGGTGGCCGACCATTGCTTCGCCCTGCAGAACCCGACCACGGGTGATGCCTGGCTCGGCGCCCTGGCCTACACCGCACAGCTGTATTTCGACTTCTCCGGCTACAGCGACATGGCCATCGGCCTGGGATTGATGATGGGTTTCCGCTTCATGGAAAACTTCAAGCAGCCCTACATCAGCCAGTCAATCACCGAGTTCTGGCGGCGCTGGCACATCAGCCTCTCCACCTGGCTGCGGGACTACCTGTACATCACCCTGGGCGGTAACCGCAAAGGCACCCTGACCACCTACCGCAACCTGTTCCTGACCATGCTCCTGGGCGGCCTGTGGCACGGGGCGAACATCACCTACATCGTCTGGGGCGCCTGGCACGGCATGTGGCTGGCGATTGAAAAAGCCATTGGCCTCAACACCTCGCCGCGCAGCTTCAACCCGATCCGCTGGGCCTTGACCTTCCTCCTGGTGGTCATGGGCTGGGTGATCTTCCGCGCGGAAAACCTGCACGTGGCCGGACGCATGTACGGCGCCATGTTCAGCTTTGGCGACTGGTCGCTGTCGGAACTCAACCGCGCCAGCCTCACCGGCCTGCAAGTGGCAACCCTGATCGTGGCCTACATGACCCTGGCGTTCTTCGGCCTGCGGGACTTCTACCGCAACCGTCCGCCCGTCAAGACCCAGCCTGAAGTCAGCACCGCCAGCGATGGCCCGGCCGCCGCCCAGCCCGGCCTGATCAAGGCTGTGCCTGGCGACAACCCCGGCAGCATCCACCAGCCGGGTTACATCGTGGGCACCGACGCCCAGGTGCAACCGGCCTATTGGACTGCCGACTGGCCGCGCTACCTGATGCGCACCCTGGTGCTGCTGCTGTTTATCGCCTCGATTCTCAAACTCTCGGCGCAAAGCTTCTCGCCGTTCCTTTACTTCCAGTTCTGAGGGATCTGCCCATGACCCGCTCATTACGCATTTTCTATATCGCCCTGTTCCTGGTGACCCTGATGGTCCTGGGCCTGTGGTCGGTGCGCAGCTTCTTCAGCTTCAGCACCAACAGCGATGCCACCGTACTCAACGGACGCTGGACCAAGGCCGTGGAAACCCACTACGACAAAGAGTTCCCGATCAAGCGCCTGGGCACCAACCTCTGGGCCGCGCTGGACTTCAAGCTGTTCAACGAAGGTCGTCCGGGCGTGGTCCTGGGCCGCGACCAGTGGCTGTACAGCGATGAAGAATTCAACCCCATCGTCAACGAAGAACTGAACCTGCAAGGCAACTACGCCCTGGTCGAAGGCGTGCGCCAGACCCTGAAGGCCAAAGGCGTGAAACTGGTGATGGCGATCGTGCCGGCCAAGGTCCGCCTGTACCCGGAACACCTGGGTGACGTGCAGCCGGCGAGCATCCACGCCAACCTCTACCAGGACTTCCACGCCCGGGTCGCGGCCGACAAGATCCTCGCCCCCGACCTGCTGGGCCCGCTGCAACAGGCCAAGCAACAGGGTGAGCAAGTGTTCCTGCGCACCGACACCCACTGGACCCCGAGCGGCGCCGAAATCGCCGCCCGGCAACTGGCCAAGGCGATTGCCGAAAAAGCCCCGCTGAGCGGCCAGCCGCAGCGCTTCGTCACCGAAGCCGAGCAGACCGTGGAGCACAAGGGTGACCTGCGCCTGTTCCTGCCCCTGGACCCCTTGTTCGAAAACCTGATGCCGGCCCAGGAGCCGCTGCAAAAACGCGTGACCCGCGCCGCCGACGACCAGCCGGCCGCCGACGATGCGCTGTTCGCCGACAACCAGGTCCCGGTGGCGCTGATCGGCACCAGCTACAGCGCCAACCCCAACTGGAACTTCGTTGGCGCACTGAAGCAGGCGTTGCACAGCGACGTGGTCAATTACGCCGAAGACGGCCACGGCCCGATCCTGCCGATGCTCAGCTACCTGAAAAGTGACGCCTTCAAAAACGATCCGCCGCAAGTGCTGATCTGGGAATTCCCCGAACGCTATCTGCCTGTGAACAACGAAATCGGCGACGCCGACCCGCAGTGGGTCGCCGAGCTGAAAAAAGCCGGCGCCAGCCAACAAAACGTAGCTGCACTCAACAAATCCGAGACGCCCGACCGGGCGCAAAACTGAAAGAGAGGTACACCATGACTTTCACTACTACTCCGCGTCGTCTCGCCAAGGCCCTCACTCTGGCCGCCGGCATGAGCGTGCTGTCGATGTCCGCCTTCGCCGGCGACGCCGCGCTCTACGGCCCGACCGCGCCTAAAGGCTCGTCCTTCGTGCGTATCTACAACGCCAGCAACAGCGAAGTCAGCGCCACCGTCGGCAGCACCAACCTCAACGACGTCGCCCCGCTGGCCAGCAGCGACTTCAGCTTCATGCCCGGCGGCGACTACAGCGCCAAGGTCGGCAGCCAGACCGTGCCGGTCAAACTCGCCGCCGACCACTATTACACCCTGGTCAACAACGCCAGCGGCCAACCGCAACTGATCGAAGAACCGCCGTTCAAGAACAAGCAGAAGTCCCTGGTACGGGTGCAGAACCTCAGCGACAAATCCCTGACCCTGAAAACCGCCGACGGCAAGACCGATGTGGTCAAGGCCGTGGCCGCCAAGGGCCGCGGCGAGCGCGAGATCAACCCGGTCAAGGTCAGCTTCGCCCTGTACGACGGCGAGAAAAAAGTCAGCGACCTCAAGCCCGTGGCCCTGGAGCGCGGTGAAGCCGCCGTGCTCTACGTCACCGGCAATGGCAGCAGCCTGTCGCCAGTGTGGGTGAAACGCCCCGTGTCGACGCGCTAAGCAGAATCTGTCGCCGCTGCCCAGACACGAGGCAGCGGCGACAACGAGACAAAAACAAGAGTGAAACGACAGAACGCAGTAGCTCTAACCCATACGATATTTGAAGGAGTAACAACATGATTCCGGTGATCTTGTCAGGTGGTAGCGGCTCACGTCTTTGGCCGCTTTCGCGCAAGCAATTCCCCAAGCAATTTCTCGCCCTGACCGGCGAACAGACCCTGTTCCAGCAGACCCTGGAGCGCCTGGTGTTCGACGGCATGGACACCCCGATCGTGGTCTGCAACAAGGACCATCGCTTTATCGTCAATGAGCAACTCAGTGCCCGCAAACTGGAATCGCAGCGCATCCTGATGGAGCCCTTCGGTCGCAACACCGCACCGGCCGTGGCATTGACCGCAATGATGCTGGTCAACGAAGGCCGTGACGAACTGATGCTGGTGCTGCCCGCCGACCACGTGCTGGACGACCAGAAAGCCCTGCAGCGCGCCCTGGCCCTGGCCACCGTGGCCGCCGAGCGTGGCGAGATGGTGCTGTTCGGCGTACCGGCCACCAAACCGGAAACCGGTTATGGCTACATCAAGTCCAGCAGTGATATCCACCTGCCCGAAGGCGTGAGCCGGGTCGCCCAGTTCGTCGAAAAACCCGACCACAAGCGCGCCACCGAATTCGTCAAGGACGGTGGCTATTTCTGGAACAGCGGCATGTTCCTGTTCCGCGCCAGCCGCTTCCTCGAAGAGCTGAAAAAACACGATCCGGACATCTACGACACCTGCCTGCTGACCCTGGAGCGCAGCGTGCAGGACGCCGACACCGTGGACATCGACGAAGCGACCTTCGCCTGCTGCCCGGACAACTCCATCGACTACGCCGTGATGGAAAAAACCCAACGCGCCTGCGTGGTGCCGCTGAGCGCCGGCTGGAGCGACGTGGGTTGCTGGTCGTCGCTGTGGGACGTGCATGAAAAAGACGCCAACGGCAACGTCAGCAAAGGCGATGTGGTGATCCAGGACAGCCACAACTGCATGATCCATGGCAACGGCAAACTGGTGTCGGTGATCGGCCTGGAAAACATCGTCGTCGTCGAAACCAAGGACGCCATGATGATCGCCCACAAGGACAAGGTCCAAGGCGTGAAACAGATGGTCAACACCCTCAACGAACAGGGCCGCAGCGAAACCCAGAACCACTGCGAGGTCTACCGTCCGTGGGGCTCCTACGACTCGGTGGACATGGGCGGACGCTTCCAGGTCAAGCACATCTCGGTCAAGCCGGGTGCCTGCCTGTCCCTGCAAATGCACCACCACCGCGCCGAACACTGGATCGTGGTCAGCGGCACCGCCGAAGTCACCTGCGACGAAAACGTGTTCCTGCTCTGCGAAAACCAGTCGACCTACATCCCCATCGCCTCGGTCCACCGCCTGCGCAACCCAGGCAAAATCCCCCTGGAAATCATCGAAGTGCAATCGGGCAGCTACCTGGGCGAAGACGACATCGAACGTTTTGAAGACATCTACGGCCGCTCCACCCCGGTGGAACGTGGCGTGTCGGTCAAGACAATCGCGCAGTAAGCGCAGCGGAAAGCTTCAAGCGGCAAGCTGCAAGTAAAAGCGGATCGCCGTTGTCAGCAATACCTTCAACCCTCTGGTCCATTGCCTGCGTCCCCTATCCGCAGGCAATGGGCCAGGGGGATTTTTTTGAGGGGGCCTGTAGCCGCCGCCGCCAGGCTGCGCTGGCCTTTGAATACGCCGTGATGTGTCAGGTGTATTGGTGGCGTGATTGATGGCCAGCGCAGCCTGGCGGCAGCGGCTACAGGTGTAGCGTCACGCTACAAATATCGGGTTGACCGCCCCAGCGGGCCTCCCTATCCTCGCGCCTGTCACGACTCATTCGTGATCGGGTTTGACGGCTCGGCAACACTTTCAGGACGCATAGTTCCTCGACTCTGCTTGCGCTCTTCTGCGCTCGCAAAAAGTCTTATGGCGACTGTGCGTGGGGCATCTTCGGATGCGCCGGGTTCCTGAGACCGGTCCGTCAACCTGCGTACAGTTGCCACCCCATTCGTTTGACGGCGATCCAGTGGCAGCTCTATTTATTTCAGGAGCAACACACCATGACGGACCGCATCGCGCTAACCAGCAACGAATCCTCCACTCCCACCCTGTTCATCGACACCCGCGCGCCCCTGGACGAACTTCACGCCAGCGCCGCCTACCGCATCCTTGCGGTCACCCAGTTGATGGAAAGCATCGTCCATATGGACAACCGTCAAGCCGACGCCACCGACCTCTCACAAATCGCCCACGCCAGCGTCATCCTCCTGCGCGATGGATGCGATCTGCTGGACGTACTGGGTCGGCGTATTCGTGGCAGCCAGCACCTGAGCTGACACCCACACCACCCGCCCCCACCCAAGCACCGCCCGGTAGGGCGCGCCAACAGGCGTTTGATCTTGATCCACCCGCCCCTTCGGCAGGCCGAGTGGAGGTGTTCATCAGGGGAATGGCGCGTAGCGCCCCTCGACGCAGTCGATGACATCGCTAGTAGCGATGCCCCCTGAGGGACGCCGGAACGAGGGAACCCGAGCGCAGCGAGGGCCGTACGCTCGGGGCGAGACCTTTTGGTTACTTTTGGCTGGGCCGGCATTCCGGGCGTTTGCCAAAAGTACCTCGCCGTAAGGGCGAAACCCTAAGCCGCCGTTACCGCAGCAACGGATATGCACCCAATCCGCAAAAAACCAGGCCGGCTAGCAGACCGCCCCGAACAAAACAGCAGCACACATCCCAGCCCTGGACACCGAGCGCTTAAAACTGCGCATGAACATCCGCAAGCGTCTCAAAGATCTCCTTCCCATCAGCCGCCAAAATACCCAGCTCAGCAAACACCGCTTCCCAATTGCCCAACGCCTCCAGCGTCTGATCAATGTAGTCATCCGGCTTGAGAAACTTATAGTCCGCACACAAGCGCCTGATCGCCGCCCTCGACGGACGCCCCTGGCCATCGAACGCGGTGGTGTGCTCACCCATGCCGGTAGAGAAGGTCAGGTCGTACGCGGGCGCCAGCACCCACTGCCCGTCCTGATTGCCTTGCCTCTCTTCGTACAGAAAAGCGAAGTTCTTCGCGTGATCGTCGTAGTTGTGGGCCAAGCCGTTAAACACCATGAGCCGGGCCATTTTCTCCACTTCCTTGGCGCTCCTGGTCAGGGCGAACGTCAACCTCAGCAAGTCCTTGTAGTCCAGGCACGGAACTCTGAAGTCCGCATGCAAAATCCCGGCGGCGGTCATCATGTGCACTTTCTGATTGTGCTTGCGATCAAAGCGCCGGGTGGCAAAGAAACGCTCGTTCCAGCCCTGCTCCGAGGGCACGGTGATGAGCTCGCTGTGAGCCATATCGACTCCAGCGGCGCGGGCCATGCGGGCGTAGGCGCATTCAATCGCGCCCATGGACCAGGGTTCCTCAAGGGACCTGAATTTCACGATCCAGTGCGCGTAGCCCTCCGGCAAGGGTTCAAACGCCGAAACCACCTGGGACAGATCCGCCGAAAACGCAACGGCAGCCTTGGGCCGGGCGCCCCCCGGCGAGCCACCGGCAATCCGCAGCGCTTTCAACACCTCAACCGTCTCCCCCACCTGGACCTGGACCGATGCCTCATACAACGCTGAAAGGCTGATGGGCTCCCGGGCCACTTTTTCCGACATGGGGTAGTACTCGAGGGCACCCATCCCCCGGTTGCCGATGTAGGCAAGACGGTCGAGCTGAGTCAGGCCGTGGGTAACCCGCGATCCATACTCCGCGGTAAAAAAACGCCCCATCAACAGCAAGCCCCAACCGTCGGGAAGAGAATCGGCGAAGGCCCCATGAAGGCCCAGAAACAGATGGGTATCGGGTTGCTGCGGCCTCTCGTCGAAGGCCAGTTGGGGCGACAGGTTGAACCCCTGGGTCAGCCACTCCTTGGCATAGGTGAAGTAAGTGCCTTGGCGGTTCCAGCTAAGCAGCCCCACCTGACGGCCATGCATGAAGACGCCCAACTCTTCGATCGGCTTGTACTTCTTGATGCCTCGTTCAGTCATCGGGTGCCCCTCTGGCGTTTTGAGTTTTGCAGCTCAAACAGCGTGTTTGGCGAAGGCGGCTTGAACAACTTGAGCAGCGGATCAAGCTCATCCAAAGCCGCCGCGAGCAGGACCATCGACTCCAGGGAAATGGCTCCCTGCAGCTCAAAGCGCTTGATCGTCGACGCCGGCACCCCGGATTTTTCAGCCAAGGTTTTGCGCGACAGATTTTTTGACAACCTGAGGGCTTGGGCGTTTTTTCCGATCTCGGCCGTGATCTCGGACGGGGTGTACATAAAGCGAGTCAGTGACATAACTGAAAGACCTGCCCAAGCGAGTGGGCACTTAACTTAATATGGACAACCTGATATCCATTATAGGCGATTTATCGAAATAGAAGACCTTATATGGTCCACAAAAATCAGGCAGAGAGTGCTAGAGCAAAACGTATAAGGGCCATCAGCCTTCAAGCGGCAGGGAACTTTCCAGCCCCGACTCCGCCTGCGCGGTGTCGTACGCAGCCTGCGGCAGCGATTACAGGTCCGAGGCCTCTCGCCTACTCAAAATTTCTGCCTCCAATGCCCCAGAGGCGCCGCCCGGTAGGGCGCGCCAACAGGCGTTTGATCTTGATCTACCCGCCCCCTTCGGCAGGCCGAGTGGAGGTGTTCATCAGGGGAATGGCGCGTAGCGCCCCTCGACGCAGTCGAGGACATCGCTAGTAGCGATGCCCCCTGAGGGACGCCGGAACGAGGGAACCCGAGCGCAGCGAGGGCCGTACGCTCGGGGCGAGACCTTTTGGTTCCTTTTGTGGCGTTTGACAAAAGGGACTCGCCGTAAGGGCGAAACCCTAAGCCGCCGTTACCGCAGCAATGGATATGTACTCCAACCACATTCTCCCCACGCTACCGCTACAGCAATCCTTCCTGACACACCCAGCACCTATCCCGTCCAGCGCAGCCTGGCGGCCGCGGCTACAGACAGCGGATCGTGCAACCCCACGCGAATGCCATCCTGCTGCGTACACTGCTGGCGAATTCGAAATCAACAAATTGACGAGTTGTCACATTGACGCATTGACGCATAAAAAATAGGGAGCTAGCCTAAGGTCACTGAAAAACCACCCGCACGGGAGGGGAAAAATGAAGACTGCCATTGGCAAACCCACTCAACAGCCAATCCATTCACAAGAGGCTGCCAAGGCTGCACTGATGGAGGGTTTTGAAAACTTCCTGGACAACCTGTCTCAGCCGCTTCTTATGGAAATAGCCAACCATGGGGCAGAAGAAACCTATTTCGACGCACTTCAGGCACTCCTGAAAAAAGTCGGCACCCAACAGCTGAGCCCCCAGGTACGTAATCAAATTGCCTATACAAAAGGCAAAGCGCTTTCATTTGAAAACGTTAAGAAAACCTACGAACTGCTTGACTCTAAAACCGTCTGCGAAATCCTCGGCATCTCTCGGCAAGCGCTTAACAAGAGAGTCCAGGCCGGACAGGTCATTGCTTATACCGAAGGTACTCGTAAGCACTACCCTGCGTTCCAGTTCAAGAACAACGCCGTGATTGCAGACATTGGCAAGTTGACCAAGGCCATAGCCATCGACTCCAAAGAGGGTGCGAAAACCAATGTGCTTTTGGGTTATTTAGCCCAGGACATGGACTTCTCCAACCCAGGGGAGCCACAAAACCTGCAGCCTAGGTACACACTTCTCTCCAACAAGGATGCTTTTGAAATAATTGTTCGCGACTTCCAAAACAGATTGACCATGGGCAAGTGAAATCGGCGCCATTAAAGGGCCAACTCATTCTCACTCGATTGGAACCCGCATGCGATTCAACAACTCACCGACCGTTTCCCCATTAGAAAGCACCACACTTCCCAACGACTGCTTACTCACTGCGACCAGTTGAGTAGGCCGGCCTTCAAACAACACCAGATTGCACCCCTCCAGGCTTGCCGTGATGGGATACACCTGCGAGGGATAGAGGATGCCGTCGACAGCAGGTTGCCAGCGCATGACAACGCCACTCAGGGTTTGCGTGTAGGCATAACCTTCATCGCCCTGTCCGCGCGACTTGACGATTGCGCCAAGGGTTTTGCCAGCGTTGCGAGCCAATGCCGCCGCATCGACCACCACCAACTGGCGAGTGGTTTGAAGATGGTGCAGTGACCTTTCCTCTACTTCGGACTGCAAAACAGGGCTTCCTGCCCCAGACCTTCCATGTTGCAACGTTTCCGCAAGTGCCACCCTATCGCTGAAGGAAACATAGCAGGTGCCGATTTTCTTCTGAGGATCGCCGTAGCGGGTGTCCGAATTGCGATTGTAATAAAGCGGGTCAGAATACTGTTGTTCTTGTACGCGATATACCGACATTCGCTCAGCGATGAGCCTGGTTGGCAGATCGTGCATTGAAAGGGCGGCATGAACTTCCTGCTTAGCTACTTCGAACGTAGTCTTTTTCTTGGTCATCAATTATTGGGCCTCTAATAAGGTTGTTTTTTTGCACTGGGCTTTTCCATTAGCACGTTCAAAGATTGCTCACATCAATTGAAACGCCATGTAACCCTTATGCAGCTCATGACATGCGCCTGATTAAAACAGCTATCCAAGGCTGATCTTGGTGCTGATTCAATCTCAAAACCCAAGACCTTTCCAGACATTTTTATATTAAAAAACAATAAAAAAACTATGCCCACCAAACAATTACATCAATTAATACAGACAGCCAACTCCATGAACCTTGGGGGACACCTTAGTTAACAAAAAACCGCCCAGATTATTTGATACAAATAAAACCCAATGTTTTTTCCTGCTCTTATTTGATAAAAACCATCTTCACCCTGGAAACTTCTGGATAAGCTCTATGGCTGACCCTATAACTGAAACACCGTTAAACTTTCGCCCATTTGCAAAAGCCCCTGATCAAAGCCATCCCTCATCGCCAACCCCACCTACGCTTAGGTAGGATGTCCCCCTCTCTTCCCCGAGGCGCATGTCATGTTCATCGGCGTTCTGCTGGTCATCACCTGGTTGATCCTGCTCCTGCGCTACCCCGCCAAAGCCCTGCCCGTGTCCCTGGCGGCAGCTTTTGGCCTGGGCCTGGTGGCCTGCTGGGTGGTCTGGCTCGACAACCGCGAAGCCCAGCAACTGGCGCGCCTGGAACTGCGCATCGCCTACGCTCCCCAAGCCTGCCCGGCCGACCGCCCCTTGCAGTTGAAGATGAACAACGGCAACGACGTGCCCCTGATCGAATTGCGCTGGCGCATCGCCGCCTACGCCCCGGGGGATACGGTCAATCTTGCCGACAACCAGTACAGCGCCCCGCGCTATCGCGGCCCCGGCGAGTTGCAAGCCGGCGCCAACTGGGAAGACTGCTTGCCGCTGCCGCCTCTGCGCCCCGGCTACCGCCCGCAGACCCTGGAGTTTCGCGCCGAGCGTTTGCAGGGTAGTTTCTCCGACTGATTGCTCCCTCCCCTCTTCCAGCACAAGGACCGCGCCATGCCCGTCGCGTTGATCACCGGTTGTTCCAGCGGTATTGGCCGCGCCCTGGCCGACGTTTTCAAAAACGCCGGTTTCACTGTCCTGGCCACCGCACGCAAGGGTGAGGATGTGGCAGCCCTGCACGCCGCAGGTTTTACCGCACTGCAACTGGATGTGAATGACGGCCCGGCCCTCAGTGCCCTGGGCGAGCAGATCAACCAGCAGTACGGCGGCCTCGACGTACTGATCAACAATGCCGGCTACGGCGCCATGGGCCCGCTGCTCGACGGTGGCGTCGAAGCCATGCAGCGCCAGTTCGAAACCAATGTGTTCTCGGTGGTCGGGGTGACCCGGGCGCTGTTTCCGGTGCTGCGCCGCAGCCGGGGGCTGGTGGTGAATATCGGCAGCGTTTCCGGAGTGCTGGTGACGCCCTTTGCCGGTGCCTACTGCGCCTCCAAAGCGGCGGTGCATGCCCTGAGCGACGCGCTGCGCATGGAGCTGGCGCCGTTCGGCATCCGCGTGATGGAAGTCCAGCCCGGGGCCATTGCCTCAAGCTTCGCCCGCAATGCCGGGCATGAAGCCGAGCAACTGATCAACGAGCAATCGCCCTGGTGGCCGCTGCGGGAAGGGATTCGCAACCGGGCCAAGGCCTCCCAGGACAAACCGACCCCCGCCAGCGAATTCGCCGCCCACCTGCTCAAGGCCGTGCAGCAGGACTCGCCGCCGCGCCTGGTGCGGATCGGCAATGGCAGCCGTGCGCTGCCGCTGCTGGCCGCGCTATTGCCCAAGGGGCTGCTGGACAAGGTGCTGATGAAGCGTTTCGGATTGAGCGCCAGGCTCTGATCGTTCAACGCCGGCCATCATGCGCATGACAGCGTTGTGCGCAGCGCCGATGCCCGTAGAATGCGCGCACTCAAATCGCAGGGAAGCGGCACCTCAAGCACGGAACGGCTGCACCCCGCCCCTGCTCATGCCCTCCTGGCGTCCTCGCTTTTACTCGATTGAACCTCAGGGACTCTCCATTGAAATGTCGTAGCCTGCTGCCCTTGGCCATCTTCAGTCTGCTGGTGGGCTGCAATGCCGCGTCACCGGACGAGAAACTCAATAACTCCCTGCCGGACTTGAGCCTCGAACAGATCCTGCCCAAGGTCGAGGCCAACCCGTACTGCACGCCGGATATGGACAGCGAGTTGCTGCTCGGCCTCGGCAGCCGACTGAGCGATGAGGACGATCTGCTCTATGGCGCAGGCCGTACCTTGCAGGCCAGCAAGGAAATAAAAATGGCTCGCAGTTGCCTGATCATGGCCGCCCCTCGCTACACCACGAGCCTGTGCGTCCTGGCCGGCATTGTCGGCGCCAGGCAAAACGACTATGACAAAAGTGAAGCCTTCAACTACATCGCTTACGCCGCCAAGCACAATGAATCCTGCGCGGAAGCAGGCCTGGCCGACCTCTACAGCGTGGGCAAGCTGGGCATTGCACCGAACAAGGAATTGGCCATGGGCTGGCTCGAGCGCGCCGCTCGGCACGGCGACCAGGACTCGCAACAGGACATGGTGCGTTGGAGCCGCGACCAGGGCAATTTCCCGGTGGCCTATGCCTGGGCCAGGGTCCTGGATGATGCAGAAACAGTCGAGGCAGTGAAGCGCAAAATGAGCCCGCAGCAAATTGCCGAAGGCGAGCAGCACTACACCCAACTGCTCAGCCAACTCACGCCCGAAAAGGATATCAAGGAGGCGCTGCGCAAGATCGTCATCGCCATCAGCTCAGCGGATCTGTACTACAGCCACCCGCAGGTGTTCGAGGGCATGTCCCCTGTGCAACGGCGTGCGTTCGTGGCCCAGTTGGTGGACATGCAGGACCTCTACCCGCAGTTCCACACCCGTGGCCAGGTGATGGCCTACGCATTGATTGCCCGCAGTGTGCAAACTACCGGCCCGGCCGTGGACCTGTGGCAGGACCCGGCGCTGCATGCTTTGCTGATCAATGATGAGCTGAGCGTGGAAGAGATCGTCGCCAAGGCCAAAACCATCCTGGCCAAGCGCAAGCAGTAACGGCGCTAGTGACCGGCCCGCCCTCAAATGACCAGCATCGCGCCCAATGCCGTCAGGGCCAGGGCCCCCAGCAGCGCGATGATAAACAGCCCGTTCCAGGTATCGGGGATGACCTCGGCAGGGTTGCCGGGGTTGTAGAACACCCCCACCGTGTCGCCGACCTTGGATTTGGAAAACTGACTTTTGAAATCATGGGTCAGCAGCGTGCCGTCAGCGGTGACATAGGACACGGTTCTGGAGGAGATATAGCTGGTGCCGCCCTGCACCCCGACCATCCGCGAACTGGAAAAGCTCAGCACCTGGGCCGGCGCATAAACGCCGTTGAGCCTGAGGGCAAAAAAATCGCGGGACGTATGATAAATACCCAGCCCACTGCCCAGCACCATCAGTAAAAAGAAAAACTTCGCGATATATCGCACCTGCACACTCCTGATCTGCTTCAACAGCTGACGCCCTACGCTCTTTCAACGCCCGGTTCAGGGCTCGACGGGCGGCCCCTGCGGCGGCGCTTTCATGGGCGTAAACGACGAAAACGCCAGCAGCCCGGCCAGGGCCCCGAGCGTCATCATCAGCCCGAAAAACAACGTCAGCCAACTGGCCGAAACCACGTCCTGGGGGTTCTCAGGTTTATACAGGAGGTCGACCTGGTCGCCCTCTTTCGCCCCGGACAACTCATCGTGAAAGCTGTGCTTGATCAGCGTGCCCTCGGCCGTGGCGAACTGGACATCGGTGTATCGGGTGTAGCTGGACTTGCCGCCGTTGTGCACCGGGTACACCGTGACCCGAAGCACCGTGCCGACACTGGGCAGGCCATTGAGGCGGTAATCGGCAAACTGGTGGAAGAAATGCACGGCACCGGCGCCGAAAGCCAGTGCCGCCAGTAAAAAAATACTCCCTGGAAAAATCCTCACCCACGTCATCCCTGCTCAACAAAGTGCGGCGAATATAGAGAGCGGCTACAGGCAGCAGCAACCGTTTTGTGCAACGGCTGCCATTCCGCCCCTATTGCTCCCCCTCCTGCCTGACTACCACGGTGCAGGTGATGCCCGCCGCCAGCAGCACGCCGTCCGGCACTTCATCGATGTGGATACGCACCGGCACCCGCTGGGCCAGGCGCACCCAGTTGAAGGTCGGGTTGACGTCGGCGATCAGCTCGCGGCTTTCCGGGTTGTCGCGGTCGTAGATGCCGCGGGAGATGCTTTCCACATGACCCTTGAGCACTTCGCCGCTCATCAGTTGCATGTCGGCTTTATCGCCCACCCGCACGTGGGGCAACTTGGTTTCTTCGAAGAAGCCGTAGACCCAGAACGAGTTCATGTCGACCACGGCCATTTTCGGTTCGCCGATGCGCGCGTAGTCACCGCGATGCACGTTGAGGTTGGTGACATAACCGTCCACCGCCGCCCGTACCTGGGTGCGCGCGAGGTTGAGTTCGGCGGCGTCCAGTTGCGCCTGGGCATGCTGGTAATCGGCCAGGGCCGAGTCGGCGATGTTGCTGGCGTCGTCGCGGTTTTCCTTGGAGATCACCAGGTTGTCCAGGTCGGCGCGGCGGTGGGCGTTGACCTTGCGCATCTCCCAGGTGGCCTTTTTCGAAGCCACCAGCGATTGCGCCTGCTTGACCGCGATGCGGTAGTGCTCGGGGTCGATCTGCATCAGCAGGTCGCCTTTTTTCACCAACTGGTTGTCACGCACCGGCACCTCGACCACTTCGCCGGTGACGTCGGCGGCGACGTTGATGATGTCCGCCCGCACCCGACCATCGCGGGTCCAGGGGGTGTTCATGTAGTGCTCCCACAGGGTGCGGCCGATCCACAGGGCAAGGGCCAGCACCAGCAGGGTCGCGAGCAGGCTGAAGAACTTTTTCATCGGGTCACTCTCAACGGTAAACAGTGAGCGCCATGGCGCCGAACAGACAGGTGAACAGGCTCAGGCGCAGCAGCGCCGGGTGCCAGAAAAAGCGGTACAGGTCGTAGCCGGCGATAAACCGGTCCAGGGCCCAGGCCAGGGCCGCGGCGACAAAAAACATCAGGGTCATGGTCGGCATGTAAACGCCGTGGAAGGCGATTTCACGAGGCATGTTCGGGTCCTTGGACAGCAACGGGGCGCGGCGTGGCATAGGCCGCCAGCGGCGACTGGGGGTCGAGCAATGAGCTGCGGATAAAGTGCAGGTAGCTTTTCACCCGGCGCAGGGCCGAGGTGTCGAAGTGCGGGGCAAAGGGCTCATCGGTGGCCTGGACCCGGCTGATGGCGTGGTCGACCGCGATCAGGCCGCGCTCCAGGTTGCTCTGGCTCGGTTGCAGGAACAGTCGCACCAGCGAGCGGCCCATGACCCGGATCGCCTGGCGCCACGGCTGGGATTGGGCATAGGCCGGGTGCACCGGCAGGATCGCCTGCTCTTTGCGCAATTCGATGATCGCGTGGCCGACTTCCAGCACCACGAACATCCAGCGCAGTAGCTCGCGCTGCACCTGGGGCTGCCCCACCGCCAGGCCATAGGCCTGGTGCAGCAGGTCGCGGGTTCGGCTCTCGAAGCTGGAGGCCAGACCCTTGAGCTTGCCGCTGATGGCGTACACCACCTGGCCGCGCAGGTCTTGTTCGAGTCGGCGCCACAGCCAGCGGCTGTTGGGCGGCAGGATGATCGCCCCGGCCGCCGCACACACCAGCATGCCCATGACCATGGCGATGTAGTCGTTGATAAAGCTGTAGGGGTTGTAGACCGTGAGGTTGTCCGGCACCGAGCCGGTGCTGAAGAAAATCAGCAGCCCCAGGCCGACCCCGGCGTATTGCGGACGCGAGGTGAGGAACGAGCCCAGCACGATCACCGGCGCCAGCATCACGCACAACAGCGGGAAGCCGTCGATCCAGGGGAACACGAAGAACATTTCGACAAAGCCGATGATCGCCCCGATAAAGGTCCCGCACGCCATCTGGAACGCCATGCGTTTGGGGTTCGGCGTGGCCGCCGACAGGCCGATGGTGGCGGCGGCGATCAGGGTCATGGTGGCGCCGCTGGGCCAGGCCGTGGCCACCCAGTAACTGCCCAGTACCACCAGCACGAAGGCCGCGCGGATCCCCGAGGCGGCGGAGGCCAGCCAGTTGGTCTGCGGGGTGAAGGGTTCGTCCCAGCGCTCGCGTTCATGGCTGTGGTCGGCCAGCGAGGCGTGGGTCTGGGCGTAGCCGTGCAGGTCGTCGACAAAGCGGTACAGCAGTTCGTAGGCGGTGTGGAAATCCATCTGCTCGGCGTCACTGGGCTGCAGTTCCTGGAACTGCGCCCGCAGGCTGCGCACCCGGGCCGGCAGCTCGGCCTTGTAGGCCGCCAGGGCCGTGGCCAGGCGCGCCGCGTCGGGGCTGGTCAGGGCCCGGCCGGAGAAACCGTCCAGCAGTTCGGCCAGGTCCTGCAACCCGGGTTTGATCGCGCCCACCACAGAGTCGGCACCGCTGCCACGCAGGCGCTCGAGCAATTGGTGCAAGGCGTTGAAGCGGGTGGTGATGCTCATGAACTCGCTGTTCAGGCGACTCAGGCGGCCGTTGCGCCGGCGCATGTGCGGGTCTTCGAACACCGTGACGCTGCGCAGGCCCTCCAGGCCCACCGCCTCGGCGATAAAGCGCACGTTGCCGCTCTCGAACGCCTCGCGCTGGCTGCGTCCCCGCAGGCCATCGGTGACAAACAGGGCAAACACCCCGAAGCGCTGGTACAGGGCATTGCGCATCGCGGCGCTGGCGGTCTGCGGCAGGATCGCGGCACTGACCAGGGTCGAGCAGAGAATCCCCAGGGAGATCTCCAGCACCCGCCACACGGCCGCCATAAAGGCCCCGTCCGGATGGGCCAGGGCCGGCAGGCCGACCATGGCGGCGGTGTAGCCGGCCAGCACGAAACCGTAGGCGCGAAAGTTGCGATAACGCGCCGCGCCGGCCGAACAGATGCCGACCCAGATCGCCAGGCAGCCGAGGAACAGCTCGGTGTTCTGGGCGAACAGGGCAATCAGCGCGACCATCACCGCCGACCCGGTCAGGGTCCCCAGGAAGCGGTAGAAACTCTTGGCGAACACCTGGCCGCTCTGGGGCTGCATCACGATAAACACGGTGATCATCGCGGTGCGCGGCTGCGGCAGCTCCAGGCGCATGGCCAGCCACAAGGTGAGGAACGCGGCGGTCAGCACCTTGAAGATGTAGACCCAGGTCACGCCGTCGCTGCGCGCCCAGTCAAAGAAACCCCGGCGCCATTCAAGGGAGTGCAGCCAGCGCAAAGGTGCAGGCAAGGGAGTCATTGGGTCCTTCTCAGTCGTCAGCGATCAGTGGTCAAAGACGGCCAGGGCCGCCGGGGTCTTGCTCGGTTGGATCTTGACGTCCGCTGGCACATCGCGCCCCGCCTCCAGGCCGCCGCCCAGGGCCGTCACCAGCTCGGCATGGGCCGTGAGCCGCGCCGCCTGCACCTGCTGCTGGATCTGTTGCTGCTGGAACAACAGGCTCTGGGCGTTCAGCACATTGAGGTAGTCGGTGAGGCCGCGCTGGTAGGCGATCATCGCGATGTCATAGGTTTTCTGCGCCGACGCCACCGACTCGGCGGCAAAGCCTTGCTGCTTATCCATGGACTCGCGGCGGATCAACTGGTCGGAGATGCTTTTCAGCGCATTGACCAGGGTCTGGTTGTAGTGCGCGACGGCGATGTCGTAGCCGGCCGAGGCTTCACCCAGTTCGGCACGCAGGCGCCCGCCGTCGAAAATCGGCAGGCTGATGGCCGGGCCGACGTTGTAGGTGAGTTTCTTGCCGGTGAGGAACTCCAGCGCACCGCCGCCGGTGGCCATGTAGCCGAGGCTGCCCACCAGGTCGACGTTGGGGTAGAAGCCGGCGTGGGCCACATCGATGCCACGGGCCTGGGCCGCCACTTGCCAGCGGCTGGCGACCACATCCGGGCGCTGGCCGAGCAACTGCGCGGGCAAGGCCGATGGCAGGCGCAGTGCGGCGCCCAGGGCCAGGGTTGGCCGTTGCAGTTGCGCGCCGGCCCCCGGGCCTTTGCCGGCCAGGGCCGCCAGTTGGTTGCGGGTCAGGGCGATTTCTTCATCCAGGGCGTCGATCTGGCGATGGGTTTCCGGCAGCGGGGTTTGGGCCTGGCTGACTTCGAAGTGAGTGCCGATGCCCGCGTCCAGGCGCTTTTGCGCCAACTCGAGAATCTGCTGTTGCTGCTTCAGGGTCGCCTGCACGATGTCGCGCCGGGCGTAGTGCAGCGACAGCTGGATGTAGGCCCGTACCACATTGTTCGACAGCTCCAACTGGGCCAGGCGCGCCTCGGCGGCGCTCATGTGGGCCAGGTCCACGGCGCGTTCGCTGGCGTTGCTTTCGCGCCCCCAGAGGTCCAGGGCATAGCTCAGGCCCAGGGCCGCGTTGTTGTCCCAGGTGGTGCTGTTGGCCAGGTCACCGGGACCGTAGAACTGATCAGTGGGCCAATTGTGGCGCTTGAGGCTGGCATCGCCCTTGATCTGCAGCGATTCGGCAGATTCGGCGACACCGGCCAGGGCCCGTGCCTGGCGCACCCGGGCGGCGGCCATGGCCATGCTCGGGCTGCCTTGCAGGGCGAGGTCGACCCATTGGTCCAGCTGCGGGTCGCCATAGGCCTGCCACCACTGGGCACTGGGCCAGTGGGCGTCCTGGGCGGCGCTCTGAATCGCCTCGTCGGTGGCCAGGGTATTGGCGGGAAGTAGCGTGCCTTGGGGCGCTATGCCTCCGGTTCCGATGCAGCCGCTGATTGCTAACGATAAAGCCCAAACACTGAGAGTCTTCAACTCTCTGCTGATGCGAGGCGGCACTGCTGCGAATTCCTGAGATCGGGGGGAGGGGCAACTCTCTGGCAGGGGCCGTCTGGTGGGCGACACGATGCGTCTGGGACAACGCATTGCACGACAGGCTCCTGCAGATCGCGGCAATTCTAGGGGGCGGCCTCGATTGCGATAAGGTGGGTTTCCTGTGAATCTTTGTTACCGTAAACGCGATAATCCATTGGTCGTATCCCCAAGCCCCTGTAAACACTGAAACTTCGTGTCACAATTTGCCATCTCCCTTGAGAGCACCCCATGGACACTTTGCAAAACATGCGCGCCTTCAGCTGTGTCGCCGAGGCCGGCAGTTTCACCGCCGCCGCCGTGCAACTGGACACCACCACAGCCAATGTCTCGCGCGCGGTCTCCAACCTTGAGGCCCACCTGCAAACCCGCTTGCTTAACCGTACGACTCGACGCATCGCCCTGACCGAGGCCGGCAAACGCTACCTGCTGCGCTGCGAGCAGATCCTGGCCTACGTCGAAGAAGCCGAGGCCGAGGCCAGCGACGCCCATGCCCGCCCCGCCGGGCAATTGAAAGTGCACACCATGACCGGTATCGGCCAGCACTTCGTGATCGACGCCATCGCCCGCTATCGCAAGACCCACCCCGACGTAACCTTCGACCTGACCATGGCCAACCGCGTGCCGGACCTGCTGGACGAGGGCTACGACGTGTCCATCGTGCTCGCCAGCGAGCTGCCGGATTCGGGGTTTGTCTCCCAGCGCCTGGGGATCACCTACAGCATCGTCTGTGCCTCGCCGGCCTATGTAAAAGCCAACGGCTGCCCGAACAAGCCCATCGATCTGCTGAACCACGCCTGCCTGCGCCTGGTGAGCCCGGTCATCCCCCTGGAAAAGTGGACCTTCGACGGCCCGGAAGGCCAGGAAATGGTGACCATCAATGGCTCGCCGTTCCTGGTGAACTCCGCCGACGCGATGAAAACCGCGATCACCAGCGGCATGGGCGTCGGCGTACTGCCGGTGTACGCCGCCATCGAAGGGCTGCGCAACGGCACCCTTGTGCGGGTCATGCCGCAGTACCGCTCCCAGGAGCTGAACCTGTACGCCATCTACCCTTCGCGCCAGTACCTGGACGCCAAGATCAAGACCTGGGTCGAGTACCTGCGCGGCTCCCTGCCGGAGATCCTCGCCGCGCACCAGGCCGAACTCGCCGCCTACGAACTCAGCGGCAGCCTGGCCGGTGCACGCCTGACCAACTGAGCCTGCTCAACCGCTGTAACCGCTGCCGCCAGGCTGCGCTGGCCATCCGCATCAGGGCAAACACCCCTGATGCCCCCAGGCGCTCCCAATGGCCAGCGGCTACAAAAAAGCTGTCGAGAATGTTAGCTTGCTTGGCATTCTCTCCCGCCTGTCGAGCTTTCCCGCGATGAAAAAGACCGTACTTGCCTTCAGCCGCATCACTCCCGAGATGATCGAACGCCTGCGCCAGGAGTTCGACGTGATCGTGCCCGACCCCAAGCAGGGTGATATCAGCGCGCAGTTCAACGAAGCCCTGCCCCAGGCCCACGGCCTGATTGGCGTCGGCCGCAAACTGGGCCGCGCCCAGCTGGAAAACGCCGCCAAACTGCAAGTGGTGTCCAGCGTCTCGGTGGGTTACGACAACTACGATCTGGGCTACTTCAACGAACGCGGGATCATGCTCACCAACACCCCGGACGTGCTCACTGAAAGCACCGCCGACCTGGCATTCGCCCTGCTGATGAGCAGCGCACGCCGGGTGGCCGAGCTGGACGCCTGGACCAAGGCCGGCCAGTGGCAGGCCAGCGTTGGCGCTTCGCTGTTTGGCAGCGACGTGCACGGCAAGACCCTGGGCATCGTCGGCATGGGCAACATCGGTGCCGCCGTGGCGCGTCGCGGCCGCCTGGGCTTCAACATGCCGGTCCTGTACAGCGGCAACAGCCGCAAGCCCCAGCTGGAACAGGAGCTCGGGGCGCAGTTCCGCAGCCTGGATCAACTGCTGGCCGAAGCCGATTTCGTGTGCCTGGTGGTGCCCCTCAGTGACAAGACCAAACACCTGATCAGCCAGCGTGAACTGGCGCTGATGAAGCCGAGCGCGATCCTGGTGAATATCTCCCGCGGCCCGGTGGTGGATGAGCCGGCGCTGATCGAGGCCCTGCAGAAAGGTCAGATTCGCGGTGCCGGGCTCGACGTCTACGAGAAGGAGCCGCTGACCGAATCGCCGTTGTTCCAACTGAAAAACGCCGTAACCCTGCCCCACGTTGGCTCGGCGACCCACGAAACCCGTGAGGCCATGGCCAATCGCGCGGTGGATAACCTGCGCAGCGCCTTGCTCGGTGAGCGCCCTCAGGATCTGGTCAACCCGCAGACCTGGAAGGGCTGAGGGGCACGTCCAGGGGCGCCATGCCCCTGGAACCCGGCGGTTCTGCAAGCCATGCCCCCATGCTCAGCGACCTGGCCTGCATCCGCGCAATGGCTACAGGTTGCACTCAGGCAGCAGGGCGCAGATTCCCAGGTGTGACGGCCAAGGCCGGTTTCGGTTTGCGAAACACCAACACGTTGCCCAGCATCACCAGGACCAGCCCGGCCAGTGCCGGAGCGGTCCACTGATAGCCTTCGGCGTAGGCCGACACATTCAGCGCCACCACCGGAAACAGCACGGTGCAGTAGGCGGCGCGTTCCGGGCCCATGCGCCCGACCAGGGTCAGGTAGGCGGTAAAACCGATCACCGAGCCCGGGATCACCAGGTACAGCAGCGAGCCGATATAGCGCGTGTTCCATTCCATGGCGAACGGCACGCCCTGGACCAGGCAATACACTCCCAGCATCACCGCGCCGTAGGCCATGCCCCAGGCGTTGGTGGTCAGCGGCTTGAGCCCGGCCTTCTGTTGCAGGCTGGACAGCAGGTTGCCCGCCGAGAAACACAGGGTGCCGAGCAAGGCCAACCCAAGGCCCAGCAGGGTTTGCGGGCTGGCGCTGTGGCCCACCAGCTCCGGCCAGAACAACAGCCCCAGGCCCAACAGGCCGAGGCCGCCACCCAGCAGCACGTTACGCGCCACCCGTTGGCCGAAGAACACCCGGGCATTCAGCGCGTTCCACAGGGTTGCCGTGGAAAACACCACCGCCACCAGACCGCTGGGGATCCACTGGCTGGCGTGCAAGAAGCACATGAAGTTGATGCAGAACAGGCACACGCCCTGGGCCAGGCAGATCAGGTGCCCGCGCCGGTTCATCACCTGCAGTTTGCGGCTGAGCAGCAGCAATACGAACAGGATCAGCGCCGCCAGGCCGAAGCGGTAGACGATCGAGACCGGAATCGCCACCACGCCCAGTTGCAGTTTCAAGGCGATCCAGGTGGTGCCCCAGATCAGAACGGTGAGCAAATACAAGGCAAGGTTCATGGCGCTACTCCTGAGTTCGGCTTGCAGTGTCAGGCCCCATGCACCGCGCACGCTTGCATAAACTTGCGCTTTTGTCGGATCGGCAGCTGGCAGCGCCCTGTCTACGGAGTAGGATGCAAAGCCTTGAAGGCCGCGCCATCGCCCTCCCCCCCGGGCCGTGCGCAGCCAACGGCAGCGGCTACAGGATCGTGGCGCACTCATTTTTCAACGACGTACAGACCATGCCCGCACTGGAAACCCTGCAAGTCTTCCAAGCCCTCAACCGCTCGCCCAATGCTCGCCTCGAGCACAGCGCCGAGCTCGGTGACGGCCTGGCTGCAGCCTTGTGGAGCAACCACCACGACGCCCAGGACTACGAGGCCCCCAGCCACCACACCCTGTCGTGCTACATCGCCGGCGGCACCGGGACCTTTCGCCGCGAGCAACCGGGCACCACGGGCGGGCCGGACAAACTGTGCATCCTCCCCGCCGAACATCAATCAGCCTGGGTGATCAACGGTGAAATCCGCCTGGCGCACCTGTATTTCAGCCCCGAACAATTCGCCCTGGGCTGCGTCACCCTGCTCGACCGCGAACCCCGCGAGCTGCAACTGCGCGAAAGCACCTTCCTCGATGACCCGCTTCAGGCCCGGCGCTTTCGCCGCCTGATCCAGCTCAACTGGGACGAACCCGCCGAACGCCTGCTGACCAGCAGCGTGGCCCACGAAATGCTCAGCCACGCGCTGCTCAACCAGGTCGGCCTGCGCCAGGGCCTGCGCTTGAAGGGCGGGCTGGCCGCGCACCAGCGCCGGCATCTGGTGGAGTACATCGACAGCCAGTTGGGCGAACCCATCAGCCTCGGGCAGTTGGCCGGGTTGTGCGCGTTGTCGGAATACCATTTTGCGCGGATGTTCCGCGCAAGCTTCGGCCTGCCGCCGCACCAGTATGTGCTGGCCCGGCGCCTGGCCCAGGCCCGGCATTTGCTGCGCAGTACCTCCCTGGCCCTGGGCGAAATTGCCCTGGCCTGCGGCTTCTCCAGCGCCAGCCATTTCACCAACCGCTTTCGCCAGACCCTGGGCGGCACGCCCGGAGAGTATCGCCAGGCCCTCGCCCGCTGAGCCAACTGAGCCCGCCGCAGACCGGCCTCAGGGCGCCAGGGTCAGCACGCTGAAGGTATTGGCATGAAACAGCGGATCCGCCTTCGCCGGTGAGGTTTGATCCAGCGGCTGGGTAAAGTCCATCGCCGCCAGGTACACCCGTTTGCTGCCCGGATCGAACGCCATGTTGTAGGCCATCGGCGTGGTGCTGACGCTGCTGCGCAGGCGGTAGTGATCGGCGTCCAGCTGGTCCACCAGGGTCAGGCTGGCGTCCACTCCGCTGGGGATCAGCAACAGGCGCTGCTGCGGGTCATACGCCAGCGCGTTGACGTCACGCCCAATTGGCAGGCTGGCCTTGAGCGCACCGCTGTCGCGGTCCACCACCAGCAACTGCGGCTGCTCACCGCGGCAGGCGATAAACAACCGGCCGCGCTCGGCGTCCTGGGCCAGGGCACTGGGCCGGCTGCATTGCGGGTAGCGCCAGGTGTCCAGTACCGCGAAGCTGCTGGTCGACAAGCGCGCCACCTGGCCTTCATCACGCATCGGCATGAAGAAGCTGCCATCGCCCTTGAGCAGCAACGGGTCGATCTTCTTCACCGCGAACTCATGGGCGGCGACGATGCGCTCCTGCCGGGGGTCGAACACGTACAGGGTCGAGCGGTCGGCGCGCCGGCCGCTGACGATGATCACCTGCCCGGTGCCGGGGTCGTACACCGCGCTGTTGAGGTTGCTGCGGGCCACCGCGATACGCTTCAGCGGCTTGAGGGTGGATAACTGCGCCACCCCCAGGCTGCCATCGGTGTTGAGCAGCAACAGGCGATCCAGCTCCGGCACCAGCACCACGCCATTGGCGCCTGCAGACTGCTCAAGGGTCTTCACTGGCCGTTGCTGGTCCACATCGAACACGCTCAGGCCGTTTTCCCGCCGCGCCAGGTACAGGTACGGCCGGCTTGGGTCCAGGGCGATAAAACCCCAGCTGGAGCCGGACCCGGGCAGCGTGACCCGATGCTCCCGGTGATAACCCCGATCGTCGCTAGCGGGCGCCGCCCAGGCGCCCGCGTTGAGGACCAGGGCCAGGCTCAACAGGTTCCAGGCCTTCATCAGAACTCCAGGGTGCTGGACAGCGACACTTGACGCGAATCGCCCATGGACACAAAGAAGCGGCTCGCCGACGAGGTGTAGTAGGTCTTGTCGAACAGGTTCTTCACGTTGAGCTGGAACTTGACCTTCTGCCCTTCGACCTTGGTGTCGTAGGTGGCGAAGGCGTCGGCCACGGTGTAGGCCGGCAGGTCGAAGCTGTTGGGCGCATCGCCGGCCCGTTCGCCGACATAGCGCGCACCGGCGCCGACCCGCAGGCGGTCGCCGCCGATCAGGCTGCCGAAGTCATACACCGCCGACAGCGAACCGGTGTTTTTGGCCACGTTCTGCAAACGCTTGCCTTCGTATTGGGTGTCCTTGGTCACTTCGGCGTCGGTGTAGGCGTAGCTGCCGATCAGGCTCCATTGCTCGGTGAGCTGGCCGGTCAGGTCCATTTCCAGGCCGCGGGACTTCACTTCGCCAGCAACGCTGGTCACGGTGTCGGTGGCGGTCGCGGTGGTCACCAGCACGTTGCGCTTGGTGATATCAAACAGCGCCGCGCTGGCGGTGATGCGCCCCGGCAGGTCGAGCTTGGCCCCCAGCTCCCAGGACTTGCCTTCCTCCGGTTCGATGCTGCCATCGAGCACCACATTGCCGCCGCCCAGAGGCGCGATGCTGGAGTTGGGCTTGAAGGATTCGGTGTAGCTGCCATAGAACGACAGCGCGTCGGTGTAGCGGTACACCAGGCCGGCGCGCGGCACCCACTTCTGACCGTTGGTGTCGGTGTTGGCGTGGAACGGACGGCCCCGACCCGCGTACTGGTCGTACTCCTGGAAGCGCGCACCGCCCACCAGAATCCACTGGTCGGTGAGGTGGATCGAGTCCTGGAAGAACAGCGAATCGGTACGCAGCAGATCGGTCTGGTCGCTGTCGGCGGCGCGCACGGCAGTACCCGCCACTTGCTGGCCATACACCGGGTTGAGGTAGTTGAAGGTCGACGCGGTGCCGCGAATCAGGTCGGCGCGGTAAATCTTGCGGTACTCATCGTCCAGGCCGAACACCAGGTCGTGCTGCATCCCGGCCAGCTCGGTCTTGCCTTGCAGGGTGGCGGTGGCATAACGGTCGGTGGTCAGGGCGCCCTGGGTGCCGTCCATGGTGCGGGTCAGGGTGCCGTTGCTATTGACGGCCGTCAGGCGCACCTGGCTGGCGTCGTAGGTTTCGCGGTTCCAGCTGTAGCCGAAATGCGCCTTCCAGTTGTCGTTGAGGTCATGGTCGACCTCAAATCGATACAGGTCCGAGCGCCCTTCCAGGTTGTTGAACGGTTCGTCCAGGCGGCGGGTCGCCGGAATGTCCAGCGGGTGGTTGGTCCTGGGGTCGATGGCGGTACCACGGTCGAACGGGGTCAGGAACTCGCGGTGCTCGTAGGCCAGCAGCACTTTGGTGTCTTCGCCGTACCAGGCCAGGGACGGCGCCACCAGCGTCTCGCGGTGGGTGCCGAAGTTGCGCCAGTAGTCTTCATCCTCGTGGTCGACAATCATCCGATAGGCCAGCCCGGAGTCCCCCAGGGCGCCGGTGCTGTCGAGGCTGCCACCGCTGCCGTTCTTGCCCGAGCCATAGCTGGAGCCGCGTACGGTCACGGCGTTGTACTGCTCGAGCTGGGGCTTTTTGCTGACAATATTGACCACGCCGCCCGGGTCCTGAATGCCGTAGAGCAGGGACGCCGGGCCCTTGAGCACCTCGACCCGCTCGGCGGTGGCATTCAGGGCGCGCCCCTGCATCACCGGCATGCTGTCGCGCATGATCGAGCCGTTACGGTTGTCGCCAAACCCGCGGATCATCACCGCATCCAGGGTGCCGCCCAGGGTGTTGCTCTGGGTGATGCCGCTGATATTGGTCAGGGCATCGTCCAGGTTGCGCGGCGCCTGGTCGCGCATGGCCTGGGCCGGCACCACGTTGATGATCTGCGGGATCTCCTGGTTCAGAGCCTGGGAGCGGGCGATCGAGGTGGTAGCCGGTGGCTGGTAGCTGGTGCTGTCGGCCGCGACCACGGAGGTGATGGTGGTCGCCCCCAGGTTCAGCGCACCGGCGGTAGGCTGCGGTTCCAGGGCCAGGGTGTGGGCGTCGGTGCGACGGAAGCTCAGCCCGGAATTGCCCAGCAGGCGCTGCATGGCCTGCTCGGCGCTCAATGAACCGCTGACGGCCGGGGCCTGGAGGCCATAGGGGGCCTCATCGGTGTACACCACGCTGATCCCGGTGACCCGGCTGAAATCGCTCAGGGCCTGGGGCAGCGGCTTGGCGGCGATGGCGAAATTGAACACTGCACTGTGTTGCGCGCTGCCGGCATCGGCCGCCAGGGCCACGCTCAACGGCAGCATGGCCAAGCCCGAAACCGCCAGCGCCGACGCGCCGAACCACCCTTTAACCGAACCGCTTGCCGCCATGTGTGCCCTGGACTTCATGCTCGAGACCTGTGTGTAGAACCGCTACGGATGCGAATGACTCGCACTTTCAAGCACTACACGAATGCCGCCCGGGTTTACCTCAGCAAAAAAATGAAAATATTTTCGAGCCGGTGCGTTTGGGCTACTGAACGCCCTTCATCTACCTGACACCCAACGACCCGGCATCAGCGCAGGATAATCACGCGGCCCAGCAGTTGATGCTGTTGAAAGCCAAGCACGCCTTGCAGGGAGTCGAGCACCGCCTGCGGGTCCTGGCTGGGGAAGTTGCCGCTGACTCGGCGGGCGCCCAGTTCATCGTTGAGCAGCAGGATCCGTCCCGGGTAGTAGCGCCCCAGGTCCTTGATCACCTCGGCCAGGGGTTGCTTGTAGAAGTTCAGCCAACCCTGGCGCCAGGCCAGGTGCGCCTCACTGTCGACACCATGCAGCGCCTGGCTGACGCCATCGGCATACGCCAACTGCTGGCCCGCGCCCAGCACCTCCTGGTTCGCGCCCTGTTGCGGGGTCACGCCCACGCGTCCGGAGAGCACGGTCACCTGGGCCCCGGCCGGTTGCAGCCGCACTTCGAACTGGGTGCCCAGCACCTGCACCCGGCCGCTGTCGGCCTCGACCACAAACGGCTGGCCGGTGTGGGTCACGCTGAAAAAACCGGCCCCCCGGCGCAGTTGCACATGGCGCTCGCCCTGGGTGAAGTCCACGGCAATCGCGCTGTCGGCATCCAGGGTCACCTGGGACTGATCGGCCAGGGTCACGGTGCGCACCTGCCCCGGGGCCGAGACATAGTCGGCACCAAAATCGTCGACCCAGCGCTGTGGCTGCCAGCCGCCCCCCATGCTGATCGTCAGCAGCAAACAGGCGGCCATCGCCAACCCGGCAGCCCAACGGCGCCGCGAACGGCCCTGGGCCCGATCCATCTCCCGCAAGTAACCCTGCAGGGCAAATTCATCTTCCCGAGCCAGGGTCCGCGCCGGCACTTCGCTGAGTTCCCACAGCACCTGGGCCTGGGCATAGGCTTCGATATGCGCCGGATCAGCCTGCAGCCATTGGCTGAATGTGGCCTGATCGCCACTGCTGGGCTGGTCATGCAACAGGCTGAGCCAGGCCAGGGCAGCCTGCTCCTGGGCCGGCGTCGGGGTGACGCGAGCAATACTGTTCACGGTGCTTTCCCTGGCGTTCGCGTGGTCGAGGGTTCCCGCAGGCTGGCCTTGCAGGCTTCGAGGGCGCGCATCATATGTTTTTCCACGGCGCTTTGGGACAAACCCATGGCCTTGGCGATTTGTGCGTACTTGCGGCCATGGATGCGGTTGAGCAAAAAGATCTGCCGCGTACGCTCCGGCAGGCTGCGCAGCGCCGCCTCGACATGGCGCAGATCATTGCCCGCCTCCAGCGCTGCTTGCGGCTCGGCGCTGTAGTGATCCTGCTGCTCCGGCAGCCAGCTTTCATTGACCCGGACCCGCGCGCCCTCGCTGCGCAAATGGTCGATAGCAATGTTGCCGGCGCACCGCAGCAGGTAGGTGCTGAGCTCTTCGACCTGCACCAGCGGCCGGCGCCAGAAGCGCAGGAACAAATCCTGCACCAGGTCGGCCGCCGTCGCCCGGCAGCCTACGCGACGGCTGACCAAGGCCTCCATCTGCGGGCGCTGGGACAAAAACACCTGCAGAAAATGCGCACGACTGCCCGAGGCTTCCGGGCGGTCGGGGTCAGGGTGTTCCGGAGGGGGACTGATGATCATCGGCCGGTCCGCTTAAAGCTGCGCAACAGCGGCGAGCGGGCTGGCCAGCAAGCCCAGGGCAGCCAGCCACAAGGCCAGGCGCGGGCGATAGGGCAACAGCAGCACCAGCAGCAAGGCACTGAGCATCAACACTGCGCACCACTGCACCAACCCCAGGCCCCAACCGGCAGCGGCCACCGCCGCCCACAACGAAAGCCCCAGTAGTGACCAGCCGCCCAGCCTCAAACCCTGGCGGCGCCCTGCCGAGGCCTTGCGCCCCAGCAGATCGCTGTGATGACGATCCATCGACAGGCACAAAGCGGCAAACCCGGCGTAGCACAGCAGCACGGCGAGCAGCATTCAGTTCACCTCGTTCTTGAGCGTCAGCGGCCGTGGCCGTTCGGCTCGCGGCTGTGGGCTGGGCTTGGAGTGGGACGAGCGCTGCATTTTCCAGGCGGCCCAGGCCAGGAATACACCGCTGCCCAGGCAGGTCAGGTCGAATCCGGCGAGCATCCAGTCACTGCCGGCCAGGCCGGCGGGTGCGGTCAACAGGTCGAGCAGCGGCACCGCGGCGAACAGCAGCGCGGCCAGGCCCAATTGCTCGACCCAGGCCCGCCGCCCACGGCGCACGGCGGCATGCACCAGGCTCAAGCCCCAGACCATGAAGAAGCTATTGACCTCCCAGTCCGCCCGTTCGGCAAAACCTGCCGGCAACAGGCGATTGGCCCAGAAAAACGCCGCGACCGCCAACACCAGGCCCGACATGCTGGCGATATTCAGCACCTCCACCAGCCGCAGCTCAAACGGCATGACCCCACTCTTGGCGTGCTTCAGCTGGCGCTTGCCGAGCCAGATCACCAGCCCGGTGCCGATCATCGCCGTACCGGCCAGACCGCAGATAAAGTACAGCCAGCGCAACACCGGCCCGGCAAACACCCCCATGTGCAGCCCATAGAAACTGCCGGCGATGGCCGTCGGCAACGACTGTTCGGGGGATACCCTGAGCAGTTCGCCGGTCACGCCGTTGAACGAGATCACGCTGCCAAAGTCGTGCACCACCTGATCGGCACTGTGGCGGAACACGTTCACCGACGCGTTTTCGTCCCCGGGATTGTTCACCGCGATCCGCCCAATGTGCCCGCCCGACCACTGCTGCCGCGCCTGCTCCACCATCGGCCCCATAGGCATCAGCACCCCCGGTTTGCCCGAGGCCGGCGCATTGTTGGTGCCTGGAAACGCCTCATTGAAAAACGCCCGGGTGTCACCGTTATAAGCCGTGAGAATGCTGGCCGGCATGACCATGGTCATAAAGATCACCAGGCTGCTGTAGGTGATCATCAGGTGAAACGGCAACACCAGGACACCCACCGCGTTATGCCCGTCGAGCCATGAGCGCTGGCCCTTGCGCGGGCGGAAGGTGAAGAAGTCCTTGAAGATTTTCTTGTGGGTGATGATCCCGCTGATCAAGGCGACGAACATCACCATCGCGGCGCTGGTCGCCAGCCAGCGACCCCAGGGGTGGGGCATTTGCAGCTGGAAGTGGAAGCGGTAGAAAAACTCGCCGCCCCGGGTATCCCGGGCCTGGATTTCGCTGCCGGTGGCCGGATCGAGGAGTTTTTCCGTGAAGGCGCCGCGCTCGCCGGGCTTGACCGGGCCCTGCCACATCACCGACAGCGCCGGTTCACGGGCATCCGGCAGGTTGATGAACCAGCGCCCGGCGCCATTGGCATGTTGCTGCAGGTAGCCCTGGGCCAGGGCCAGGCTGCTGTCGGTGCTGACTGCCCGGGCCGGGACTTCCGGTTGCATCCAGTGGCTGATTTCCGCCTTGAAATACGACAGGGTCCCGGTGAAGAAAATCGCAAACAGCAGCCAGCCAAACACCAACCCGCTCCAGGTGTGCAGCCAGGCCATGGACTGACGAAAACCCTCTTTCATGGGCGCGCCATCCAGTAGGCCAGGCCGGCGATCAGCGCCAGCACCAGGCAGGCGCCCGCGACCCCGGCCCAGGCCCGCCAGGCGCTGCGACAGGCGAAACACCAGAGTACCGCCAGCAGGTAGAACACAAACGAGGCCGTCATCCCGCTGACCGTCGCATCGATCCTGGGCATGGGTAACAGCAAGGTCAGGCAGACACTGCCCAACGCCGCCAGCAGGTAACCGCCGAGCACCGCCGCCAGCACCCGCGAGGCCACGGCCAGGCGATAGGAAACGGGAGTCGCGCCAACTTTGCTTTTCATGTTCCGCCCTGGAAACGTTAAAAAACCTGCACCGCACAGCACCGGGGGCAAGCTTAAAGAGCGGCAATATTAATGATAAATATTCTCATACGCAAAAAGTGCCGATAAACCGATGCCTTGCCGTCGGTCCGCACTGATTGCCGAATGCCATATCCCGCCCCTACAATGCGAACAATTCTTGTTCTCTTAAGCATCCGTATGCTGCCGGAGCGTTCGCTTGGCCCACGCCTCAACCCTCGAAGTGCTCTATCTCGCGCATCACAACTGGCTCAACGGCTGGTTGCGGCGCCGCCTTGGCTGCCCCCACAACGCCGCCGACCTGGCACAAGACACCTTCATGCGGGTGCTGACAGCCCGCGAAACACCGCAGATCAACGAACCCCGGGCGTTCCTCACCACCATCGCCAAGCGCGTGTTGTGCAACCACTACCGGCGCCAGGACCTGGAACGCGCCTACTACGAAACCCTGGCGCAGATGCCGGAGCTGGTGGCGCCCTCCGAGGAAGACCGGGCGATCATCCTGCAAACCCTGGTTGAACTTGACGAGTTGCTCGACGGCTTGCCACGTCCGGTCAAGCGCGCCTTTCTGCTGGCCCAGGTCGACGGCCTGAGCTACGGCGAAATTGCCCAGGCGCTGGGCATTTCCATCGCCACAGTCAAACGTCACTTGAACAAGGCCGCCCTGCGCTGCTATTTCGCCCTGTGAATCACTCAATGCCCTCCCCCTTATGAACAACCCTTTCAATGGTGCGCCGGGCTTCTCGACCCAGGTCGCCGAGCAGGCCGTGCACTGGCTGATCGAAATCCAGAGCGGGGCCCTCAGTCCGCGCCAGCAGCAGGCCTGGCAGCAATGGCACGATGCCCACAGCGAACATCAGCGGGCTTGGGAGCATATTCAGCGGGTCAACCAGCGGCTGCGGGGCATGGGTTCGCCCCTGGCCCATGCCGCGCTCAATGCGCCAAAGTCCTCCAGCCGGCGCCAGGCTCTGAAGCTGCTACTGATTCTTGGAGCCGGTTCTGCCGCGGCCTGGGGCCTGCGCGAGCACAACCCGCTGCCGCCGCTGCTGGCCGACTACCGCAGCCCGCTGGGCCAGCGGCGCAAGCTGACCCTGGACGATGGCAGCCTGCTGCAACTCAATACCAACAGCGCGGTGGACCTGCACTTCGACGGCCAGCAGCGGCTGATCCGCCTGCTCGAAGGCGAAATCATGCTCAGCAGCGCCGACGACAACCGCCCGCTGCGGGTGCAGACCGCCGAAGGCCTGGTGCAGGCCGAGGGCGCGCGCCTGAACCTGCGCCAGTTCAAACAGCGCAGCCACTTGGTGGTGTTCAGCGGTCGGGTCAGCCTGAGCCCGAACGCCTTCAACAGTGCCCCCCTGCTGGTGCCGCCGGCGCGGCAACTGAGCTTCAGCGCCCAGGCCTGGGACACCCCGACGGCGCTGGACGCCAACAGCGGGGCCTGGAGCGAAGGGATGCTGGTGGCGGCCCATATGCGCCTGGCGGATTTTCTCGATGAACTGGGCCGTTATCGACGTGGCCAGGTCAACTGCGATCCCAGGGTCGCCGACCTGCTGCTCTCGGGCAGTTATCCACTGGACGACAGCGAACGGATCCTCGAGCTGCTGGAAATCAGCCTGCCGGTCAAAGTGCGCCGCTTCACCCGCTATTGGGTCACGGTCCAGGCCCGCGCTTGAGGCCGCGGCGACACGTCGATGGTTAACGACGCATATTTTTTTGCTGGCGGGTGAGCCGTTTTGCACAGATCGAGTGACAGACAAGGAAAGCCACCTTGATTCCCCCCCTTCTCTGGACAGTCAGCCATGCCCCAGCACACCCCTCGCCTTACCCCACTAGCCCGCACGCTGCGCAACTGGATGCTGGGCGCCAGCCTGAGTTTCGGCGCCCTGCCCATGGCCCATGCGGACGCCGCCCAGGCCAAGGCTTATCACATTGCCCCCGCGTCCCTGGAAAGTGCGCTCAACCAGTTCGGCCGTGAAGCCGGGGTGCTGATTTCCTTTGGCTCGCAGGTCACCAACGGCGTGCAGAGCCCCGGCCTGGACGGCCACTACAGCACCGAACAAGGCTTGAAGCTGCTGCTCGAAGGCACCGGCCTGCAAGCCCGGGCCGAAGGCAACAACGCCTACAGCCTGCAACCGCTGAGCAACGACAACACCCCGGCGCCCCTGGAGCTGGGGACGTCGAGCGTGGTCGGGGACTGGCTGGGCGATGCGGCGCAGAGCAACGTGTTCGAGCATCCCGGCGCTCGGGACGTGATCCGCCGTGAAGAATTCGAACGCCAGGGCGCGACCCAGGCCCGGGATGTGCTCAACCGCATTCCCGGGGTCAACGCACCGGAAAACAACGGCACCGGCAGCCACGACATGGCGCTGAACTTCGGTATCCGTGGGCTCAATCCGCGCCTGGCATCGCGCTCGACGGTGTTGATGGATGGGATCCCGGTACCGTTCGCACCCTATGGCCAGCCGCAGCTGTCGTTCGCTCCCATCAGCATGGGCAACATGGACGCCGTGGACGTGGTGCGCGGCGGCGGCGCGGTGCGCTACGGGCCGCAGAACGTCGGCGGGATCGTCAACTTCGTGACCCGGGCGATTCCCGATGAACCGACGCTCAAGGGCGGGGTGCAGACCGAGACCAGTCCGTCGTCCAGCCATGACGGCTTCAAGACCACCGGCAACCTGCTGGCCGGCGGCACCGCCGACAATGGCCTGGGCGGCGCGCTGCTGTACTCCGGCACCCGCGGCGGCGACTGGCGCGAACACAGCGACACGCAGATCGACGACCTGATTTTCAAGGGCAAGTATCAACTCGACGAGGCCAACAGCTTCAACGCCATGGCTCAGTACTACGAGGGCCAGGCCGATATGCCAGGCGGCTTGAGCACTGCGGCGTACAAGGCTGACCCGTATCAGTCGACCCGGCCGTTCGACAAATTCTGGGGCCGGCGCACGATGTTCAATGTCGGCTACCGCTACCAGGAAGATCGCCGGGAATTCACCGTCAACAGCTTCTTCACCAAGACCCTGCGCAGCGGTTATCTGGATCAGCGCACCGTTATTTCACTGTCGCCACGCGAGTACTGGGTGCGCGGGCTGGAAAGCCGTTTCGCCCAAGGTTTCGACCTCGGCCCCACCAGCCACGAACTGGGCCTGGGCTACCGCTACATCAACGAAGCGGGCCACGAACAGCGCTTCATCACACCGATTGCCGCCCAGCAGTTGCCCACCACGGCTGATGCCAGGGACCGCAACACCCGGGGCAGCACCGAAGCCCATGCGATTTTCCTCGACGATCGCATCGATATCGGCAAATGGACCATCACCCCTGGCATTCGCTACGAGATGATCGAGTCGGAGCAGACCGACAAGCGCCTCAATGCCCAGTACAAGGGCGACTACAACACCGCGTTGCCGGCATTGAACGTGCTCTATCACCTCAACGACAGCTGGAACCTGTACGCCAACACCGAAGGTTCATTCGGCAGCGTGCAATACAGCCAGATGCGCAACCGCGTCGACAAAGGCGCGATCAAGCCGGAAAAAGCCCGAACCTGGGAATTGGGCACCCGCTATGAGAACGGCGGCCTGCGCGCCGAAGTCGGGGCGTTCCTGATCAATTTCGACAACCAATATGAAAGCAACCAGACCAACGACACCGTGATCGCCCGCGGTGAAACCCGCCATCAGGGGATCGAGAGCAGCATTAACTATGCCCTCGACGGCCTGAGCCCGGCCCTGACCGGCTTCGACCTGTACGCGACCTATGCCTATGTCGACGCCACCATCCGCGAGGACGGGCCGAACAAGGGCAATCGCGTACCGTTTTCATCCCGGCATAAAGGCACCCTGGGCCTGGGCTACACCCAAGGTGCATGGAAGCTCAACCTCGACAGCAGTTACCAGAGCAGCCAATTCGCCGACAACGCCAATACCTCGGAGGAAAACGCGATGGGCAACGTCGGCAATATCCCGGGCTACATGCTGTTCAGCAGTCGCGCAGCCTACGATTTCGGCCCGCGGCTGTCTGACCTGAACGTGGCGGTGGGGGTGAAAAACATCCTCAACCACCAGTACTTCACCCGCTCCTTCGACGACAACAACATGGGCAAATACGTCGGCGAACCACGCACCCTGTACGTGCAGACTTCGGTCGCCTTCTGATCGCCGACAACCTGTGCCATTCTTGCCCACAAAACAAAACGGGCCTGCAAATGCAGGCCCGTTGGTGGGGGACTTTCTCAGGCGTCAGCTATTGAGTGCAGCCTGTTCGTTTTCCAGAAATTCTTCTTCAAGCAGTGCGTCGGCCTCGCCGCTATCGGCTGTAGGCGTGGCGGCAGCGCGTTTGCTGCGCAACTTGCCGAACATGTGCTCCAGGGCGCTTTCGAGCTTGATGGCAGCTCCGTCGATCGCCTGCTCCAGTGTGTCGGCCTTGTGCGTCACAGAAATCGGTTGATGGCCTTTTGGCCGCGCCTCCAGTTGGCAGCGCAAATCGTGGGGACCGGGCTTGTCGCCGTTCTCGTCCCGCAGGTGAACCACAACCCGGGTCAAATCTTCTTCGTAGCGTTCCAGGGTGCTCTCAACAGTATTTTTTACCCACTCCTCCAGACGGATGCTGCTTTGAATATGGTTATCGCTATGGACTTGGATTTGCATAGTTCTTCCCTTATTTCAGCTAGCTCGCGAGAGACCCGGTAACACCTTGCGGTGTCGTTTTCGTTGCCTCTTGTTTACTAGAGTTGGGCAGAGCGGCGAACAATTCAACCCCCAAAAAAAGATAAATATTCATTCGCAAATAAACCCGGACAAGCAGCAAAAGCGCTGTTAATGTCGGGAGTTGGGTCGCCCTCGTACTCTGTCATCTTTGCTCATAATTGCCCCTCGCCCAGCGGGTGCATGCCGCGAAAAATCTCCGCTTCCTCCACCAGCCAGTCATGCACCGCACGCACGCCTGGGTGGCTCAGCGCACCCGGTGCATACATCAATACATAACGTTTGTGGTTGGGCACGGCGAGGCCGAACGGCACGATCAAGGTGCCACGCTCCAGCTCATCGTTGAGCAAGGTTCGCCGGGCGATGGCCACGCCCATCCCGGCAATGGCCGCCTCGATCGTCAGGTGATTGCGGTTGAAGGTGTGCCCACGCCGCACGTCCGCGCCTTCGAAACCGATGGCATTCAGGTAGAACTCCCACTCCGCATACTCATAGCTGCCACGCCAGGCGGTGATGTCGTGCAGCAACGGAAAGTGCACCAGGTCCGCCGGCCCATGCAGCGGCGGACGCCCACGCAGCAGGCTCGGGGCACAGACCGGAAAGATCTGCTCGTCCAGCAGGGCTGTGGATAACAACCCCGGGTAACTGCCGTCGTTGAGGTCGATGGCCAGGTCAAAGTCGCCCTCGTGCAGGGCCACGCTGCTGTCTTCCGCCACCAGCCGCAACTGGATATCCGGAAAACGCTGCTGCAAGCGCGGCAAGCGCGGTGTCAGCCATTTGCCGAGAAAAGACGGGATCGAACGCAAGCGCAGGATTCCGCTGATCATCCCCGCATCCAACCGCCGCAGTTCGGCGTCGATGCTGCCGTAGGCCTCGTTCACCGTGACCGCCAGGCGCTGGCCTTCGGCGCTCAACTCCACGCCACGGGCACGGCGATGAAACAGGCGAAAGCCCAGGCGCTCCTCCAACTGCCGGATCTGCTGGCTGACCGCCCCGGGGGTGATATGCAACTCCTCCGCGCAGCGGGTGAACGACAAGTGCCGTGCGGCACAGGAAAACACATGCAGCCAGACGTAAGTCTGGGCATGAAACTGACGGCTCATCGTTTAGTCCTGCTAAAGGCTGTCTTAGGAAGTTTCGTTGGTCAGTGCTGACCGAGGCAGGCAGTATCGCCGACATTGCGCTCGGCCTACAAAAAATGGCAGCGATTCCTCCTCCATTGCTTGTAAGGCTTTAGCATGGCTATCAGTGTTTTCGATCTCTTCAAAGTCGGCATCGGCCCTTCCAGCTCCCACACCGTGGGCCCGATGCGCGCCGCCGCGACCTTCGCCCAATCGCTGTTCGACCAGGGCCTGCACGCCCAGGTACAACGGGTCGAAATCCGCCTGTACGGCTCGCTTTCCGCCACCGGTGTCGGTCACGCCACCGACCGTGCCAGCGTCATGGGGCTGATGGGCGAATGGCCCGACAGCATCGACCCAAGCAGCATCGGCCCACGCATCCAGCACCTGCGCGAATCAGGCGAACTCAGCCTGGGCGGCCGCTCCACCATCGCCTTCGACTGGCACCGTGACTTACTGCTGCTCGACGAAAGCCTGCCCTACCACCCGAACGCCATGGCCCTGACCGCCTTTGATGCCAACGGCCTGCTGTGGGAGCAGACCTACTACTCGGTCGGTGGCGGATTTATCGTCGAAGCCGCCGAAGTCGCCGCCGGCACCGCCGCGGGCCACAGCGTCGAACTGCCTTACGACTTCAACAGCGCCGCCCAGTTGCTGGCGCTGTGCAAGCAGCACGGCCTGAGCGTTGGCGAGCTGATGATGGCCAACGAACGGGCCTGGCGCAGCGAGGCCGAGATCCGCAGCGGCCTGCTGCATATCTGGTCGGTGATGCGCGAGTGTGTCGAGCAGGGCCTGCGCCACGAAGGCACCCTGCCCGGCGGCCTAGACGTGCCACGGCGCGCGGCCAAATTGCACCGCAGCCTGCTGGAAATCGGCAAGCCGAATGTCATCAGCTCAACCTTGTCGGCCATGGAGTGGGTCAACCTGTTCGCCCTCGCGGTGAACGAGGAAAACGCCGCCGGCGGGCGCATGGTCACCGCCCCGACCAACGGCGCTGCAGGGATCATTCCGGCGGTGCTGCATTACTACATGAAGTTCAACGCCGACGCCTGCGAGGACGACGTCATCAACTTTTTCCTCGGCGCGGCGGCGGTGGGCATCCTCTGCAAGAAAAACGCCTCGATCTCCGGCGCCGAAGTCGGCTGCCAGGGTGAGGTTGGCTCCGCCTGCGCCATGGCCGCCGCCGGCCTGGCACAGATCCTCGGCGCGACCCCGGAGCAGCTGGAAAACGCCGCCGAAATCGGCCTGGAGCACAACCTCGGCCTGACCTGCGACCCGGTCGGCGGCCTGGTACAGGTGCCCTGCATCGAGCGCAACGCAATCGCCGCGGTCAAGGCGATCAACGCCACGCAAATGGCCCTGCGCGGGGATGGCAAACACTTTATTTCCCTGGACCGGGTGATCCGCACCATGCGCGATACCGGCGCCGATATGCATGACAAATACAAAGAAACTTCACGGGGCGGCCTGGCCGTGAGTTGGGTCGAATGCTGAGGAACATGGCCTGACTGTCCGCCCCACGTGAGCCCGAGCAAAAATAATAACGAGGCGATACCGATGACCGATGCACGAACACCTGCTGCCGAAAATCCCGCTGCACCACCCGTTTCCACGGCGACCACCCGCGACACCACCACCCGCAAGGGCTGGAGCAAGCACGACACCACCTGGATGCTCGGCCTGTACGGCACCGCCATCGGTGCCGGCACCCTGTTTTTGCCGATCAACGCCGGCGTCGGCGGCTTCTGGCCGCTGATCGTGCTGGCATTGCTGGCGTTTCCGATGACCTTCTTTGCCCATCGCGGGCTGACCCGTTTCGTGCTCTCGGGGCGCTCCGGTGACATCACTGAAGTGGTGGAGGAACACTTCGGAGTAGGCGCGGGCAAGCTGATCACCCTGCTGTATTTCTTCGCCATCTTCCCGATTCTGTTGATGTACAGCGTGGCGCTGACCAACACCCTCACCAACTTCCTGGAACACCAGCTGCACATTGCCCCGCCGCCCCGGGCGGTTCTGTCCCTGGCACTGATCCTCGGCCTGATGGCCATCGTGCGATGCGGCCAGGGCGTGATCGTCAAAGCCATGAGCGTGCTGGTCTATCCCTTCGTCGCCGCCTTGCTGCTGCTGGCGCTGAGCCTGATCCCGAACTGGAACGGCGCCTTCCTCGCCTCGGCCAGCGAAAGCATGCCGCTGTCGCTGTTCTTCAAGACCCTGTGGCTGGCGATCCCGGTGATGGTGTTTTCCTTCAACCACTCGCCGATCATTTCCGCGTTCGCGGTCGATCAGAAGCGTCAGTACGGTGCCCAGGCCGAACCCAGAAGCAGCGCGATCCTGGCCATGTCCCACGCGATGATGGTGCTGACGGTGATGTTCTTCTGCTTCAGCTGCGTATTGGCCCTGTCACCGGCCGACCTGGTGGCGGCCAAGGCGCAGAACATCTCGATCCTGTCGTACCTGGCCAATCACTTCCAGACCCCGGTCATCGCCTACGCCGCGCCCCTGATCGCCCTGGTGGCAATCACCAAGTCCTTCCTCGGCCACTACCTGGGTGCCAGCGAAGGCTTCCAGGGCCTGATCGTGAAAAGCCTGCGCAGCCGTGGCCGGGTGATTTCCGCGAGCTGGCTGGAGCGCCTGACTGCGCTGTTCATGATCGTCACCTGCTGGGCTGTGGCCACCCTCAACCCGAGCATCCTGCGCCTGATCGAAACCATGGGCGGTCCGGTGATCGCCTGCCTGTTGTTCCTGATGCCGATGTACGCGATCCGGCGCGTGCCTTCACTGCGCCAGTATTCAGGCCGGCTGTCGAATGTGTTCGTGGTGCTGATCGGCCTGATCGCACTGTCAGCGATCATTTATTCGGTCGTGCCCTGAAACGGGCGTCGATAAAAAAAGCGGACCTCATGGTCCGCTTTTTTATGCCTGCGTTTACTGGGTTTCGTGGTTAGCGGCATGCCCCTTGCTTTGTCAGCCCTTGAGGAATACGGACGTTATCAAACCTCAGCGAACGGCCTGCCAGTGGTCTGGTATCGCGAACTAATCTCGATCACTGCCGGTCAATGACTGCACGATCCAATCAAGCGGTGACGCATCATGGATAACCCATTTCAACTGATTACCGACACCTTCACCCCGGAGTACCAGGTCAACCTGAGCATCCAGGGCCTGGACGGCAGCATCATGCTGACCCTGTCCAAGGCCGGGCGGGTGGTGGCCAAGCGCATGATCAGCGCCCATCAGCGTAATGATCCGCAACGCCTCAAGCGTCTGGTGCAAAGCATCCAGTTCGGCATCGCCATCGAGCAAGGCCACAGCGCCATGGCGATCCTTGAAGCCATGACCAACAGCGACAGCCTGAAGCTGCCGCCACCGGCCGGCAGCGGCCCTTCACCCTTGGGCATGGTGGTTTAAAGTTCGCCCTTCTCCACTTCCGGATGCTCGCTGGAGCCCGCACCGAGCTTGCGCTGCGGGTTCTCGATCTTCACCGAAGGGAACTGCGAGGAGGCGTAGCGCACCACCAGGATCGCGAAGGCCAGCAGCAGGATCCCGCCGCACAGGTAAATGATCCCCACGTCCGGCGGATTGTGGTGCGAGACGTTGGAGATCAGCAGCCGAGTCAGGGCCGTGATCGCCACGTAGATCAGGAAGCGCACCGGCATGTGGTTGGTCTTGAAGTAGATCCCGACCATGGCGCCCAGCTCGAGATAGATGAACAGCAGCAGAATGTCGTCGATCTTGATGTGACCCGCCTCGATCATCTGCAAAAACTCCATCACCGCGGCCCAGGCGGTCACGGCACCGATGGCGAACAGCGCCAGGTAATGGAACGACTCGACAAACAGATTGCCCAGGGACTCGGCCAGTTGATGAACGTTCTGCCGCAGGTTCTCGGCCCAATTGATTTTCACGATGGTTTTTCCTTAGGTCGCTTCGACCGGATGATGCGGGTTGGACGTGACGGTTGTTCTGCATGCAGAAAAAAGGCCAGAGGCCCGTCAGTAAGATGATGGCGGCGTGACATGAGGCACGTTCAACCTTTTATCGAACCCGAGCCGACCACGGATTTGTCCCGCGACAAAACAAAAATCCCGGCTACATTAAAAAGCCACTATCCAAGGGACAGAGATTCGCCTATCCTCTGACCTGTATATAAATACAGTAGTCGCAAAAGACCAATTATCGTGAAGGCATGTGAGGTGGTAAATGGCCGTCGAAGTGGTATACCGCAGCAGCCGAGATCTGGAGCGCTTGTTCATGGATAAAGCCGAAGCTGATCGTCATGACAAAATGCTCGAACTGGCTGAATTGCTCGCCGAAGTGCTGCAAAAAGCCGTGCCGTCGCTGAGCGAGCAGCAAGTGGAAGAAGCCGGGATCTACATGGCGAAAAACCGCGATGTGTTCGCCAAGGCATTCAAGAGCCAGCCGGACGCCCTGTCCGAGTTGCTCAGCGCTCCCGCTCCCGTAGTGGAGACTGTCGAAGCGGAGCAGCCCGCTGAAGTCGAGGCGCCGACCAAACCGGCGAAAGCGGCCAAGGCTGCGAAATAAGCGTCACCCGAATTGAATAAGCCCTGTGCCCCTGGCACAGGGCTTTTTTCATGCATGGGGCAGAGCCACGGCCTTTTTGCAGCGGTCCATCAGGCTGAGATCGTCTCTTTCATACCAGGTACATCGATCCCATTGCGACGCAGCATGGACCTGATGTTTCGCACAAAGCTGGCAGGCACGTCCGTTGAGTCTCCATACAGATCGACAATTCCGACTTCGACCGCGCTATCGACAATGCTGGAGAACGCCTCGATATCTTGAGACGACATCAAGGCGACAAGCTCCTGCGGCAAATCATCGCCCCGACCATTCAATGCCAGTAACGCCCCCGCCCTCTCCCACGCCAGTAGATGATCGTGTTCCGGATAGGCATTGAGGTGTTTCAGCAAGTCATCGATGGACGGGTGAGCCAGGCCCTTGCCCGTGCAGTAGGCCGCCAGGCACCCGGCAGCATAGAGCTGCAAGTCCCTGACAGAGCAACCGGCCAACGCCCGATCCGTATCTGCTTCTGTCATTGCGCGACGTCCCACACCCTGCACCCTGCCGAACAGTACCCGGATGCTATATCCATGGCTTCCAGGATGCGGTCTTCAACGTCTTCAGGCGCTGCAAGCCTGATGAATTGCAGATGGTTGTACACCGCCTGCGCTGTAAAGCCCTTGTCCCGGTACTGCACCAGAACAACACGTATTGCCTCAATGTCCGCGCCGCCGCGCAATCGATACGCCAACTGCTGATCCAGCCCAGTGTCCAGTGCTTCAAGCATCGTCGAATACATTCCGTGTCAGTTGAGCAGTCGGGGGTTGGGCTCACGCCTGCAACCGTTGTGGGCGCTGATGTTACAGCGAGCACGCGCAACGGTTAAGACGCCTATGCCTGGCGATACAACGCCCGCTCCGCCAACTCATCCGCCACCCGTGCCGGGGAGCGCTTTTCGGCTTGGGCGTGGGCGAAGACTTCGGTCAACCGCGAGCTGATTTTCGAGAGATGGGCGGTGATGGTCGACAACTCTTCACCGCGGTGCTTGAGCGAGACATAGATCAGCCCACCGGCATTGATCACGTAGTCCGGTGCGTAGAGGATGCCGCGGCGCTCCAGTTGATCTGCAACCTGCAGGTTGGTCAGCTGGTTGTTGGCCGATCCCGCCACCGCCGAACAGCGCAATTGCGCCACGCTGTGGCTGGTGAGCACGGCGCCCAGGCCGCACGGCGCGAGGATGTCGCATGGGGTGCTGAGCAGTGCATCGTTGGCAATCGGATGGGCGCCCAGTTGCTCCATGGCCAGTTGCACCTTGCCCGGGTCGATGTCACTGACCAGCAACTCGGCCCCGGCGGCGTGCAACTGCTCGGCGAGGGCGAAGCCGACATTGCCCAGGCCCTGGATCGCCACGCGCAGGCCTTCCAGGTTGTCGCTGCCCAGGCGCGCCATGGCCGTGCTGCGAATCCCGGCGAACACGCCAAGAGCGGCATAGGGCGAGGGGTCGCCGGCGGCACTGGTACTGGTGACGTGCTGGGTCTGTTGCGCGATGCAATCCATGTCGGCCACCGAGGTCCCGCTGTCGATGGCGGTGATGTAGCGCCCGTCGAGCTGCTCGATACAGCGACCGAAGGCTTCGAACAGTGCGGCGCGACTTTCCACATGCGGCGGACGAATGATCACCGCCTTGCCGCCGCCCTGGGACAGCCCGGCCAGTGCGGCCTTGTAGCTCATGCCCTGGGCCAGGCGCGCAGCATCTGCCACGGCACTTTCATCGTCGGGGTAGGCAAGGTAACGACAGCCGCCCAGGGCGGGGCCCAGGCGGCTGCAATGAATGGCAATCACCGCCTTCAATCCGGTGACCGGATCAACGCTCAGGTGCAGCGATTCAAGGCGAGTGCTTTGCATGAGAGCGAACATCGTCGGGCTCCCCGAATCACTTCTTGTAGTCGCCAGTATAGGCTTGCGCCTGGAATTTGCTGGAGCGCTCGGGAATAAGCCCAAGGGCTATGCGGGCTTTAGGAAATAACCTGCTACGGCGTGTGTGCAGTACTGGACGAACGAGCGTCAGCGGGCTAAAACGGGGCATCCGTCGGAGATCGAGATGAACCCGCGCCAAGCTTTTTTCGCCTGCCTGCACCGCTCCCCGCCCGCACTGTTCGAAGCGGCGCTGTGGATTGCCGCCGAGCACGACACCACTGTCGCCCCCGAAGAACTGCTGCACGACTTCAAGGATTTGCAGCAGCGGATCAGCTCGGGCTTGCCCATGTTGCCGGTCAGCGAGCTGGGCCAGCCGTTGTTGCGGCGCATGAACGACCTGGGCTTCCAGCAGGACGAAGCCACACCGCTGCGCGCCCAGGCGGCCTTGCTGGACAAGGTCTTGCAACGTCGGCGCGGGCAGCCCCTGGCCCTCGGGCTGATTGCCCTGGAGCTGGCGCGGCGCCTGGAAATCCCCCTGGTGGGGGTCAACTTCCCCGGGCATTTCCTGTTGCGCGTGCCCGGCGCCGACCACCTGCTGGACCCGTGTGGCGGCCGACGCCTGTACCCCGCCGACTGCCGTGAACTGCTGCAACGCCAGTACGGCAACAACATCAAGCTCGTCGCCGAACACATGCTCACCGCGCAGCCGGTGCAGATTCTCCAGCGCCTGTCGCGCAACCTGCGCCAGTTGCACTTGGCCAACGATGATAACCTCGGCGCCCTGATCGATGCCGAGCGGGTGCTGGAACTGGGCAACGCCAGCGCCGCCGACTACCTGGCCCGCGCCAGTCTCTACCAGCGCCTGGACTGCCCGAACGCCGAACGCTTCGACCTGGAGCACGCCCTACTGCTCAGCGAGGACCCGATCCAGCGCCTGCGCCTGACCGAACGCCTGGGCCACTTGCCGCCCAATACCATCGTGCATTGAGCCTGCCGCTGCTCCCGCCTGGCATCGCCCGCCGCCACCCGCCCGAACCTGCCAGCATTTGAGCGATCACGCTCCTGGCCCTGACTCATGGATGACCCTTGATGCACGCACTGTCCGATACCGAGCTGTTCCTGCAGGATTTTCACCAGCGCCGCCCCGGCACCACCAGCGTCGCCTTCGCTCCCCTGAACATTGCCGGACGCGGCTCTTCCTACGCGGTACTGGCCTCGACCGTGAAATGCACAGCGCTGGCGCAGACGGTGCTGGATATCGCCTGTGGCGATGGTTACCTGCTGCAACTGCTGGCCGAACAGGACCCGGAGCTGGCGCTGATCGGCGTCGACATGAGCCACAGCGAACTCGCAGCCGCGCGCCAGCGCCTGGGGACGCGCGGACAACTGCTGCACGAACGCGCCCAGGCCCTGTCACTGCCTGCGGCCAGCGTCGACGTGGCGCTGTCGCACCTGGCCTTGATGTTGATGGATGACCTGCAACAGGTACTCGACGAGACTCACCGGGTGCTGCGCCCGGGCGGACAATTCGCGGCGATTGTCGGCCGGGGGTTTCTCCTGGGGGAAATCGGCGAGCTCTACCTGCAGGCCTTTCGCAGCGTGGCCCGGGAGCACGCCCTGCCTGCCTTGCCCATGGGCGATCCGCGCACCCGTTCGGAAGCGGGCTGGCGCGAGCTGCTCGGCGCCCGCTTCAGTGGCATCGAGTTCGACGAGCTGGACGTGGAGTGGGCCCCACACTTCGACGAACTCTGGACCGCGCTCAACGACACCTATGACCTGGATCGGCTATCAGCCGCCGGCCAGGCGTTGTTGAAGCAACGCCTGGAAACCTCGGTCACTGCGCTGCAACGCGCAGATGGCACAATCGCCACCGGCTGGGGCCTGCGCCTGATCCGCGCGACAGCGGCCTGACCTGCCCTGCAATCAACGGGTCGCGGCCTGGGGCTGGTCCGCTGGCGTCGGCGAAACGTCCAGCGGCGAACGCACCTGGATAATCAGCAGCGCCGCGATCACTGCCGGAATCGCGCAGAAGAAGAAAATCTGCTGCACCGGCACATGCATCGCCAGCAGCATGCTGCCGAACAGCGGCCCGAGAATCGAGCCGAAGCGACCGACGCCCAGGGCCCAGCCGGTGCCCGTGGCCCGCACATGGGCCGGGTAGAAGTTACTGGCGAAGGCGTTGAGGGTCAGTTGCCCGCCGATGATGCAAAACCCGGCGGCGAACACAAAAGCCACCAGATAACGCGGGCTGTCGTGGTTGAGGCCCAGCAGAATGGTGCAGACCGCAGCCGCAGCCAGGACGCCCGAGAGCAGGCGCACCTTGCGCTTCAGACGGTCGGCGAACCAGGCCATGCAGATGGCGCCGAGGGTGCCGGCGAACAGGAACATCGATGTCACCAGGTTCGCCTGATTGAGGCCCAGCCCGCTTTCCAGCAACAGCGAAGGCAACCAGCTGATCATGAAATACAGCAGGATCAGGCTGACGAAAAACGTCGACCAGATCAGCAGGGTCGGCCGCGCATAGCCGTGGCGGAACAGTTCGATCACCGTCAGTTGGCTGCCCTGCTCCTGCGCGTTCTGCTCGGCCGATGCGGCCGGTGGCGTCCACTCGGGCAGCATTCGCGCACTGACTTTACGCAGGCGCGCATAGGGCGGCGCGTCACGCAGCAGGCGTGGCAGGGATTCGGGCAGGCACCAGGCGAGAAACGGAAACAGCAGCAAGGGCGTGACGCCGCCGGCCAGGAACACCGCCTCCCAGCCGAAGCGATCAATAAACCCGGCCGCGACAAAACCACCCGCCGCACCACCAAAGGAAAACCCGCAGGCGGCCAAGGTCACCATCAGGGTGCGCAGGCGCGGCGGCGAATAATCGGACATCAGCGCCATGGCACTGGGCATCGCCCCTCCCATGCCGATGCCGCAGATAAAGCGCGCAGCCATCAGGGTGTTCAGGGAGTTGGCGAAGATCATCAACACCGTGAGGCTGGCGTAGATCAGTACGCAGCAGAGCAGAATCCGCCGCACACCAAAACGGTCCGCCAAGGGCGTCACGGCCAGCGAGCCCAGGGTCAGGCCCAACAGGTTGGCGCTGAACACCGGGCCGAAGGCGGCTTTTTCCAGGCCCCAGTCCCGGGCCAGGGCCGGCACCACGTACCCCAGAACCTGAGCGTCATAGCCGTCGGTGACCAACAGCAACGCCAATAGCAGCAAGAGTAACCACTGATAACGCGACACCGGACGGGCGTCGAGCGCCGCCCGAAAGCTGGCAATCTGATTGTGCATCGCAAGGTACCTGTTCTGTTTTTATCGTTATGTACAGCAGGGTTGCAGGTGGGGATGGAGCAGGCTCCGTTGCGGAGCCCTCGAAACCTTGAGTGACCCAGAGGTCTGCCGCCCCCAGGTCTGGCTGGGGACGTGCAGGCGCCTCAGGCCGGGGTGTCGGGCTGGTTGGCGGGGTGCGCCGCGCGGAATGCCGGGTGCTCTGCGGCCAGCGCCGCAACCCGGAGAATCCGTGGGTAGGCTGCCAGCGACACCTTGAAGCGCTCGGCCGCATACAACTGTGGAATCAGGAACACATCGGCCAGCCCCGGCTGCTCGCCAAAGCAATAGCCGTGATCGCCGATCAGTTGCTCCACGGCCGCCAGGCCCTGGCTGATCCAGTGCTCGATCCACACCTGCAACTGCGCTTCCTCGTGGCCCCATTCACGCAACAGGTTCTGGGTGCTGGAGTTGTGCAGCGGGTGGATGTCGCAGGCGATCATCGCCGCCACCGCACGCTCATGGGCACGGGTTGCCAGCTCCCGGGACAGCAGCGGCACCTGTGGATAACGTTCGTCGAGGTATTCGACGATCGCCAGTGACTGGACCAGCACCTCACCGTCATCGGTGCGCAGCGCCGGCACCCGCCCCTGGGGGTTGATCGCCAGGTACTGCGGCTGACGGTTGGCGCCGCCCTTGGGCACCAGCAAATTGACCGGGATGGCCTGGAAGTCCAGGCCCTTGAGCCCCAGGGCAATGCGCACCCGGTACGACGCCGTCGAACGGTAGTAGGTATAGAGCTCCATGGCGCACACCTCTTAGCGGGCCGGCAGGACGGTGCCCCGGCATTCGCCGAAGCCGATGGAGGCGAAACCTTCACGCCGGCAACGCCCGCGCAGGATGATTTCGTCGCCATCTTCGAGGAACTTGCGCACCTCGCCGCTGGGCAACTCGATGGGCTTTTTGCCGCCCTCGGTGATTTCCAGCAGGCTGCCGAACTGGCCGTTTTCCGGGCCGGACAACGTGCCCGAACCGAACAGGTCGCCGGCCTGCAACTGGCAGCCGTTGACGCTGTGGTGCGCGACCATCTGCGCCACGGTCCAGTACATGTACCCGGTGTTGCTCAAGGTCAGGCGGTGGGCCGGCAGGCCCTGCTCGCGCATGGCGGCGGTGGTCAGCAGCACCTCGAGTTCGATATCGAAGCCACCCGCAGCCTGGTCCCGGGAATCGAGCAGGTACGGCAGCGGCTGTGGATCACCCTCGGGGCGCGCGGGTTGAGCGCGACGGAATGGCTCCAGGGCTTCGGCCGTCACCACCCAGGGCGAGATGCTGGTGATAAAGCTTTTCGACAGGAACGGGCCCAGGGGCTGGTATTCCCAGGCCTGGATATCCCGCGCCGACCAGTCGTTGAGCAGGCAGAAGCCGGCGATATGCTCGGCGGCATCGGCGATGGCAATGCAGTCCCCCATCGGGTTGCCCTGGCCAATCCAGATTCCCAGTTCCAGCTCGTAGTCGAGCCGCGCGCACGGGCCGAAATTCGGCTCGGTCTGGCCGGCAGGCAGGGTCTGGCCCTTGGGCCGGCGAACCTCGGCGCCCGAGGGGCGGATGGTCGACGCGCGCCCGTGGTAGCCGATGGGCACGTATTTGTAGTTGGGCAGCAGCGGGTTGTCGGGGCGGAACAGCTTGCCGACGTTTTGCGCGTGTTCGATACCGACATAAAAGTCGGTGTAGTCGTTGATCTTCGCCGGCAGGTGCATCTGGCAGTCGGCCGCCAGGGGCAACAGCTTGGCGCCCTGGGCCTGGATCTTGCCATGCAGGGTGCTGCCTTCGCCCAGCAGTTCCAGCAGGCGTTCGCGCAGGGCCACCCGTGGGCCACGCCCCAGCTCGAAGAAGGCATTCAACTGCCCGCCACGTGCGGCCTCGACGGCGCTGCGGGCGGCGCCTTCAAGCAGGCCCGCCTCCAGCGCGGCGTCCAGATCGAATATGTGCTCGCCGATTGCCACGCCAAAGCGCGGTGCCGAACCGTTGCGACTGAAAACGCCCAGGGGCAGGTTCTGCAAAGGGAAATCGGCATGCCCGTTGGCGGAGGCAACCCAACTGCGGGTGATGGTTGGCTGGCTCATGGGTTATCTCCGATTGGGGGTGAAGGTGGCGGGCAGCGAGGCCCAGCAAGCGTCGTAATTGTTCTGCAACTGCGGGCACTCCAGGGCGAACTGGCTCGGGCGCAGCACTTGGCTGGTCTCGAACATGAAGGCCATGGTGTTGTCGATCTTGGCCGGTTGCAGTTCGACATTGATCGCCTTGGTGCAGGTTTCGCCGTCCGGGCCGTGGGCGCTCATGCAGCTGTGCAGGGACGCGCCGCCGGGCAGGAAACCTTCGGCCTTGGCATCGTAGGCGCCCTGGATCAGGCCCATGAATTCGTTCATCAGGTTGCGGTGGAACCACGGCGGACGGAAGGTGTTTTCGGCCACCATCCAGCGCGGCGGGAAGATCACGAAATCGAGGTTGGCCAGGCCGTGCACGCTGGTGGGCGAGGTCAGCACGGTGAAGATCGATGGGTCCGGGTGGTCGAAACTCACGGTGCCGATGGTGTTGAAACGGCGCAGGTCATATTTGTACGGCACGTTGTTGCCGTGCCAGGCCACCACGTTCAGCGGCGAGTGGTCGAGTTCGCAGCCCCAGAGTTCGCCGAGGAACTTCTGCACCAGAGGGGTGGGCTGCTTGAGGTCTTCGTAATGGGCGACCGGGGTCAGGAAATCCCGCGGGTTGGCCAGGCCATTGCTGCCGATGGGGCCCAGGTCCGGCAGGCGCAGCGGCGCGCCGTGGTTCTCGGCGACATAGCCACGCGCCTCGGGGTCCAGCAGTTCGACACGAAACTTCAGGCCGCGGGGCAACACGGCGATTTCCAGCGGCCCAAGCTCCAACACGCCGAGCTCCGTGGCGATGCGCAGGCGACCCTGCTCGGGCACCAGCAGCAGCTCGCCATCGGCACTGAAGAACACCCGCTCCATGGAGCGGTTGGCGCGGTAGTGATAGACGCTGATGCCGGCGGGTTTCTGTGCCGGTGCGTTGGCCGCCATGCTCACCAGACCGTCGATGAAATCGGTCGGCTCGGCAGGCATATCCAGTGGGTTCCAGCGCAGCCGATTGGGCGTCACCTCACCCAGCGGACCGCCCGCCATCTGACGCGCCAACTTGGCAAAGGCCGGGTGATTGGCCGAGGGCTGGATGCGGTACATCCAGGTCCGTCGCGCTTCGCTGCGGACCATGGTGAAGGCGGTTCCGGAAAAGAGTTCGGTGTACAAGCCGTAAGGGGCTTTTTGCGGGGAGTTCTGGCCGACGGGCAACGCGCCTGGCAATGCTTCGCTGGCGAATTCGTTGCCGAAGCCCGACTGATAGGCCAGGCCGGACGGCGTGGAATCGAGGTTCATGGAGCCTCCTGTGAATGGAGTGGGCAGCGATGCCCTGCTCCATTGCTGGAAGTCTCGGCACGCGGCGTTATTTTTATCGTAATCCAATTACGCATAACGTAATTTGATTGGTATTGACCGTCAAGCTATAAAGACGCCCATTCGTCTCGGGATCACACCGCCTCCATGGAAAAGCCGCGCAGCACCAGCGACAGCAACGGTAAACAGAAAGTCCGCTCGGCCGAGGTCGGCACCGACATTCTCAAGGCCCTGGCGCAGTTGGCACCGTCCACTTCGCTGTCGCGCCTGGCCGAACACGTGCAGATGCCGGCAAGCAAGGTCCACCGCTACCTGCAAGCCTTGATCGCCAGCGGTTTTGCCGAACAGAACAGCACCACCAACCACTACGGACTGGGCCGCGAAGCCCTGCGCGTGGGGCTGGCGGCGTTGAGCAGCATGGATGTACTGAAGGTCGCCGCCCTGCCCCTGGCGGAACTGCGCGACGAACTGAATGAAACCTGCTTCCTCGCGGTCTGGGGCAATCAGGGCGCGACCGTGGTTCATATCGAACCGGCGGTGCGTGCGGTGACGGTGGTGACGCAGCTGGGCTCGGTGCTGCCCTTGCTCAGTTCATCCACCGGCCTGGTGTTTGGCGCCTATTTGCCCAACCGGGAAAGCGTCGACCTGCGCCAGCAGGAACTTCAGGCCGGCAGTCCCCATGCCCTGGCGGACGAGCAGGTGTACGCCGAGGTCTGCGAGCAGATCCGCCATCGCGGCCTGCACCATGTGCATGGGCTGTTGATGCCGGGGGTCGACGCCCTGTCGGCGCCGGTGTTCGACGCCATGGGCAAGATCGCCGCCGTGCTGACGGTGGTCGGGCCGACCTCGCTGTTCCACGCCGACGAAGACGGCCCCGCCGCCCGCCGCCTGCTGGCCGCAAGCCAGGCCGTCAGTTGGCGCATGGGTTATCAACCCTGAACGTCGCCGCTGACTATCGGCAGCGGCTACCGGTGAGGCCATTCAATTCATCAGGCCCAGTGCCTTGGCCTTGGCCACGGCCTGGGTGCGTCGCTCTACCCCGAGTTTGCTGTGGATCCGGCGCGCATGGGTTTTCACGGTGTGCAGGGAGATGAATAGCTGTTCGGCAATCTGCTGGTTGGAGCTGCCGAGGGCGATCAGTTGCAGCACTTCCAGCTCACGCAGGCTCAGAGGATTGTCGCTGGCCAGGGGCTGGTCGGCGTCGGGCAACGGCACTTCGCGGACCAGCAGCATATCCGGCTGACGCAAGCGCAATTCGTGCAGCGCCTGGGGCAGTTGGCAACGGGCGGCCAGGGCCATGCCGGCCTGCAGCGCCTGCCCGGACAACTCAACGTCCCCCAGCAGGTAGGCGGTTTCGGCGAGGGCCAGTTGCAGTTCGGCCTGTAAACCCAGCATGCCCTGCTGTCGGGCCTGCTCCAGCAAACGCTGCAGCGTGGCCAGCGGCGCCTCGGCTTGCCCCAGGTGAACCTGGGCCAGCACCAGCAGGTATTCGATCCGCGGGATCAGTTCGATCGTGGCGGGTGGCGCCTGTACCGCGCCTGCGCCCTGATAGTGGCGCAGCACCCGGCTCAAGGCTTCATGAGCAAGCTCCGGACGCCCTTGCTGCAACCAGAAATGGCTGCTGATCTGCAACAGCACCCCGCGGTACACCGTGTCCGGGATCTGCCGCTGCTGCATCAGCCGCTCGGCGTCGCGCAGCAGGACAAAGGCCTGGGCGTAGTCACCGCGATTCCCCGCCAGCAGCGCTTGCCCGAGAAACCCGTACAACGCCCGCTTGTCCTGGCTGCGCAGGCACTGCTCAAGCCCCGCCTGAAAGTACTCCGCCGCCTGCGGCTCATTGCCCTGGCGCAAGGCCAGGCGCCCGCGACGCAAGGCAATCCGCCCCAAAAGCGGCGTCGCCCGCCGGGTTTGCCGACGCAGCAACTCATCCAGCCGCGCCAGCAGGCTCTCGGCCCTGTGGGGGGCGCCGCGCTGTTCCAGCAGTTGCGCGTGATCCAACTCCAGCAGGCCTTCGAACAGCAGCGAATTCTGCGCCCGCGCCAGGCACAGCGCTTCACGGTTGATTGCCTGGGCCACATCCAGTTCGCCCCTGAGCAGGGCCTGCTGGGTCAGGCCCGACAGGCACAACAGGCGCGCCGGCCAGGCACTGGGCGACAGCTCATCCAGGGCCTGGAGAAAGTGTTCGCGCGCAGGCTCCATGCAACCTTGCAGATGCAACAGGCAGCCGCGCTGCGTTTGCCAGCGGGCGATCAATTGCCGTTGCAGGCTGGCACTGGGTTGCGGGGTGAAACGGGCCATCTGCGCGACACAGGCTTCGGCCTGATCGAAGCGCCCGGCAAACAGCAAAGCGGCCGTCAGCAGCCCGACCAATTGCGGGCTGCCCAGCATCAACTCTTCACCCTGCTGCTCGTACAGGCGCAGCAGCAACACCACGTTCTGCTGTTCGAACAGGTGCTCGAAGCTGAAGTGCTGCAACAGGCTGACGGCGACCTCGTACTCCTGGGCCAGCAGCGCCTGCTCGAACGCCGTCTGCCAGTCCTCCTGCGCGATAAACCACTGGCAGGCGCGCCGGTGCCAGGTACGGCCGGCCGGACAATCCTCATCCTGCATCAGCCGCGCCAGGGGCGGGAACACTTGCAACCAGTCGGCCGAGGCGTCCCAGGGCTCGATAAAGCAACCCAACTCCTGCAGATCACGCAAATACTGCGCGCCCTCGCCGGCGCCGAACAAATGCTCACACAGCGCCGCGTTGAAGCGCGGCAGATGAGCCAGCACCTGCCAGGCTTCGGCCAGCTCGGCCGACAACAGGCTGAACAGCTCGTGCTCCAGGTATTCACGCAGGGTGTTGGGCCGCCCCTGCTTGCAGGGCTGCGCTGCCAACTCGCTGCCTTCGAGCAGGGCAATGCGCACCCCGGCGCACCAACCGGCGCTGCGTTGCAGGATCCGGCTGGCGGTTTGAGCGCACATCGGTTGCGGCAGTTGTTGCAGCAACTGCTCGATATCCGCCTGGCTGAAGGCCAGTTGCGCGCCATCGCACTCGTACAGCTCATCGTCGAGCAGCAGCCGTGGCCAGTTGCACTGGGGCCGGCGCCGGGCCCCCAACCACCAGGTCAGGGCCGGGCTGCTGACCGCCAGCAACCGATCGAGCAACCCGTCGAGGCCGGCGCAGCCAACACGGCAATAGTCATCGATAAACAGCCAGGTCGGGGTTTGCAGACGCGCCAGATACGCCAGCAACGACAGTTCGTCGCGGGCCTGCAGGCCCAGGGCCTCGGCCAACAGGCCGGCAAAATCGGCGGCGCCCTGCTCGGCTCCCGCCATCGGTAACCAGCACACGTGCACCTGGGGCGGCGCCTGCAACAGGCACTCGGCAAGCAGTGCGGTCTTGCCACTGCCGGCCGGGGCACAGAGCAATCTGACCCGCGCCTGAGAGGCCAGCAACGGGCTGCTCAGACGACTGCGACACAGGTGATGGGAGGACAAGCGGGGCATGAGACCAGGACGGTCCAGACGGTGAGTCATGGCGGTCATCGCAACGTGCCTTTTTTATAGTTTTAGCCAGCGTGGCATCACCCTAGCCCTCAACTCCCCACTTGTTGAGAAGTATTCAGCAGGCTGATCAGGGCCCATAAAAAAGGCGACCCAACGGTCGCCTTCTGCCCATCCGGTAACGCCTGGGCGTCAACGCACCCCCGACGCCCGCAGCGCTGCCGGGGTGTAGTCGGCGGCCTTGGCGGCGAAGCCGAATTCGAAGCTGTGCTTCTCTTCGTTCTTCATGCCCAGGGCGATGTAGCGCCCGGCGATGATGTCGTACAGGGTCTCGACCGTGTAGGCCGGCACCTGGTGATCGTAATAGAACTGCGCATGCCCCTCGGCCACCCGCCACAGTTGGCCGCGACCGTCGTAATGGTCGACCAGCGCCACCTGCCAGCTGTCCTCGTCGAGGTACATATGGCGCTTGGCGTAGATATGCCGTTCGTTGGGCTTGACCGTGCCGACCACCTCCCATACCCGGTGCAGCTCATAGCGGGTCAGGTCCTGGTTGATATGCCCGGCCTTGATGATGTCGTCGTACTTGAGGCTTGGCGAATCCAGCTTGTAGCTGTTGTAGGGGATGTACATCTCCTTCTTGCCCACCAGCTTCCAGTCGTAGCGATCCGGCGCGCCGGAGAACATGTCGAAGTTGTCCGAGGTGCGCAGCCCGTCGGAGGCCGTACCCGGCCCGTCATAGGCCACTTGCGGGGCACGCCGCACCCGACGTTGGCCAGCGTTGTAGATCCAGGCCGAGCGCGGTTCCTTGACCTGGTCCAGGGTCTCGTGCACCAGCAGCACGTTACCGGCCAGCCGCGCCGGGGCCGTCACCGACTGCTTGAAGAAGGTCAGCACGTTGGCGCCTTTTTCCGGGTCCAGGTCGGGAATCTGCTGCGGCACTGCCACTTCTTCCTCGAAGCGGATCGGCGTGTAGCTGCCGTTGGTCTGCGGGGTGGCCTGGGTGATGATGCGTTTGAGGTTGCCGCCGTGGTAACGGGTGATGTGGTTCCACAGCACCTCGACGCCGTTCTTGGGAATCGGAAAGGCGTAGTAACGGTTGCCGGTGAAATTGGCCAGGCCGTTGCCCTCATTGATCGTGGTCACATTCAGCGCGCTGCGCTTGGCTGACTCGTAGATATCCGGCGGCAGGCCCACGGTGCGATGGCTCGGGTAGACCGGGATCTTGTAGGTTTCCGGGTAGCGCTTGAACATCGCCACCTGACCGTCCGACAGCTTGTCCTTGTACTTGTCGACCGTGGCCGCAGTGATCACGAACAGCGGTTTTTCATTGGCGAACGGGTCGGCGAGAAAGCCCTTGCTGTCCACCGCCCCGGCGTTTTTCGGGATACCGCCGGTCCAGGCCGGAATCGAGCCGTCGGCATTACCGGCCTTCTCCGCTCCCAGCGGGGTCAGGCTGGTGCCGAGTTTGTCGGCTTCCTGCGGCGTGACGGCCGCCATCACGTTGGCTGCCAGCAGGCTCAAGGCCAGGGCCCCGCATTGCAAAATCATCTTGCGCATAAAGTTGTCCTTCTCATGCTTGATCAGAAGTTCACGCCGAAGCTCAACGCGAGGAAGTCGCGGTCGGTGAGGGTGTTGTAGTCACCGCCAAAAAAATCGGTGTAGCTGAGGCTGGCGGTATAGGTGTTGCGATAATCGGCATCGACCCCGAGGCTGACGGCCTTGGCGCCTTCGTTGAACAGGCCGTTGGGGCCGTAGCCCTTGACGTCGTGGGACCACGACAGGTTGGGCTTGAGGTTGATCCCGGCGATCACGTTGCTGTAATCGAGAATCGCCCGCGCGCGATAACCCCAGGACGTGGCAGTCACGAAACCGTCGGTGTCGCCGTTGAACCCGTACTGGCCGTAGACCGAATCGCGCCCGTAGCGCAGCTTGGTTTTCGACTCCAGGCCGCCGACCCGCACAATGGCGGCCTCACCCACCAGGGTCAGGCGATCGGCGCCTATCACGTTGTCGAAAAACTGGGTCATGCTGCTTTGCAGCTGGGTGATTTCCTTGCGCCGGTAACCGGTGTTGTCGGCACCGAAGGTGGTCTGGATCGGCGATGCCGCACCACCGGCAATCGGGTTGAGCAGGGCCAGGGTCACGTCATTGGTATTGATTTGCACCGGTGCGTTGGGCCGGTAGCTGATTTCCCCGCTCCAGGCGGTGCCGGTGGGCAAGGTGGTGGAGAAGCTCGCGCCGTACAGGCGAATGTCTTCCGGGTACTCCAGGTAATACTGGCCGCGCCCGAGCATCACGCTTTGCACCAGGCCCGCGCCCGCGCCGGGGACCGTGGGCGCGGCGGCGGCGCCGGCGGCACCAATGGCGGCCAGGGTCGTCGGGCTGACATTGGCCGTGGTGGTGCTGACCACCGGGCCCCGCGAGTGATAGTTCATGAAGTACAGGCCGTACTCGGTGTCATCGCCGAGCCAGCGCAGGGCCGCGCCCCATTGCCCGGAGTCACGGGCATCACGGTCGCCGCCACGGGGCAGGATCACCCCCTCACGGGTGACCTGGAAGCCCTGGCCAAACGCAGCCGCCACCGGTTGCAAACCCGCCACCCCCGGGCTGCCGACGGTGTAGCCGGTGGTGCAGCCGTCCGCCACCACATCGTTGCCGAAGAAGGTGCCGCAGTTGTCGACCACGGTCTGGTCCCACTCCAGCTGGTAAAACCCTTCGACCGTCAGCTGGTTGGTCAGGCCCTGGGACGCAAACAGCATATTGACCGGGACCAGCCCTTCCTTGATCTCGGCCCCCGGCCGGCGGAATGCCGAAACGTCCACCGGGTTGATGCTGTTGATCGAGTTGCCGATAAAGGTGCTCTCGCCCCAGCTGACCACCTGCTTGCCGGCGCGCACGGTGCCCGGCAGGTCGGCAATGGAATAGTTGTGGTAGACAAAGGCATCGAGGATCTGCGCCCCGGACGACTTGGCGCCCTCCTTGCGGTTGTGGTCGCTGATGGGCTTGAACTCGCGGTCTTCGTCCTTGAGTTCGAAGTCGTACCAGTACTTGCCGCGCACGAACACGCCGCTGTCGCCGTACTTGAGCTCCAGGTCATGCAGGCCCTTGAAGATTTTCGAGAAGGTCTCGCCCTTCTTGAAGTTCAGGCGTCCGTCATCACCGGTGGACGACTGGGCGGTGCCGCCATTGACGGTCCCCACGTAATCCTTGTCGGCATTGCGCATGCCCCAGCTGGCGCCGACGGACAGCGATGAATCGAAGTGCCCTTCGATCTCGCCGATATTGAACGCGACCGCTTGCGCCTGACCGCAGCAGCCCATGGCCACCGCGACGGCCAGGGCCTGCGGCGTGAAGATGGCGCGCATTGTTGTTTTTGTCATGCGTCTTCCCCGGTGAGTGACAGAAGGCCTCACCCTACTGCCGCCACAGGGGAGCGATAAGCGCACCAAGGAGGTATTCGTATTGTCGCTCGAAAGGATGACAGCACCCACCGCACGGGGCTTTGCACGGCGTATCCACGGGCTGGATGGCGCCCCATCAGGAACATGGATTGCGCCATCACGGGGCGCGGTCGGCCCGTCTGCACCACTGTTGCTCAGGCTGTAACAGTCCTTGTCCTGATTCGCTATTTTTCCCCGCCGAGACACCCCTTACTATGGCCTCGCTCTCAAGGCAAAGCGCCTTCTGAAGCCCCTTCAACGTGTGAGTTCGGCACGTTTGAATCGACAGTTTTCAACGAGTTTGAAGCTCAGTTTCAGACCGTTACCCCGGGTTCACTGACGTTGATTTGTAGCTCCTTGATCTAACGTCTGACTTCGGCCGCTGCTCTTGCAGCGGCCTTTTTTATGCGCGCAATAAAAGGGCGAACACGGGTCGAGTCAAACGGCGTCGTCGCCGTCGTAATGAAACTTGTGCAGCAGACGATGCGCCACCGGGGTCAGCATCAGGCCGATGGCGGCGGCGAAGACGATGTTGGCGTAGAGCCCGTAGCTGGCGAGAAACAGCTTGCCGCCGGGGGTCAGCGGCATGTTGGCGGGGCCAATTCCGCCGAGCATCATGGCGGCGTTGATCAGGGCGTCATGGATCGACATGCCCTCTTCGAAATACAAATGGCCGCCGATGCCCAGGCCAATCGAGAACCCGATCAAGGCCATCACCATCAGGGCGTGAAGCAGCAACCGACGCAAAAACAACAGGCGGGATAACACAGGCTGATCTTTTGACTCGTACATAAACACCACTCCTTGTGCATTCAATGCTCGACGAGCATAGAGACGAATGCCTCAGGAGTACAACCGCCGGCCGGGCACCGCCCCATGGGCGAGGCCGGGCGCGGGCGGCGCGGTGCATCAGATCGCGTACTTTTGCAGATTCTGCATCATCTCCTTCAGCGCCTCGATGTTGTCCTGGGGGTGGGCTGCGCCTTCGAAATCGCAGATCTGCTGCCAGTGGGCCGCCACATCTTCAGGCGAAAAACCGACCCGCGGATCGAAGCCGGCCCCCAGGCTGCGCTCCCAGCGCACCTTGCCGATCCAGCCGCCGCCGACCTCGAACAACCCCGAGGTCTCCTGGCAGTTTTCGCTGGCCAGGTACACCACCAGCGGGCTGACCAGCTCCGGCTTGAGCTGCTCGAAGACTTGCGGCGGAATCAGGCCCTCGGTCATGCGTGTACCGCCAGTGGGCGCGATGGCATTGACCAGGATGTTGTTCTTGCGGCCTTCAATGGCCAGGGTCCGGGTCAGGCCGTAGAGCCCCAGCTTGGCCATGCCGTAGTTGGACTGGCCGAAGTTGCCATAGATGCCCGAGGTGGACGCGGTGAAAATCACCCGCCCGTAAGCCTGCTCGCGCAAATGGGGCCAGGCGGCGCGGGTCACCTTGTAGGCGCCCTCGACGTGCACGCGGTACACCAGGTCCCAGTCGGCGTCCTCCATTTTGTGGAAGGTCTTGTCGCGCAGGATGCCGGCGTTGTTCACCACCACATCGACCCGGCCGAACACATCCAGGGCGTTCTGCACGATCTTGTCGCCATCGGTCACCGAGTCATGGTTGGCTTCGGCAATCCCGCCGGTTTCGCGAATCTGCGCCACGACGCGGTCCGCCGCCGAAGCATTGGCCCCCTCGCCCTGGGCCGAACCGCCGAGGTCGTTGACCAGCACTTTCGCCCCGTGCCTGGCGAACAGCAGCGCATGGGCCTGGCCCAGGCCGCCGCCGGCCCCGGTGACGATCACGACTTTATCTTCGAAGCGCACAGACTCACTCATACCGAACTCCAGCAGGACCCATGGACAATGGGCACGAGTGTCCGGCAGCCAGGCGGTGCCCACAACAAACCCGGCCAGGGCTGAATGGTGGGCAATAAGGCTGGGGGATGATTGGCCGAAATACCCCAGGCGCCAGGCCCGGGGCACCAGGGTTCAGGAACAGGCAAACTGGCGCGGCGGCAGCACCAGGTTCTCGCGAAAGGCCAGGTAGTGCTTGAGCACCTGCACCGGGGCCTCGGTCTGCGGGTAATGGCCGATCTCGGGCAGCAGCACGGTGTCCGGGTCGGGAATCAGTCGACGATAGAGCTCCAGCATGTGCGCCCCGGAGACCGGATCGAAGCCGCCGTCAATCAGCCGCAGGGGCACTTCACCGCGCTGCATGGCCCTGACCCAGCGGTCGCGCTGCACCCGCCGCTCGGGGATGTAGCCGATCAGCTTGTGCAGGATCCGGGGCCCCTGATTGCTTTGCACCAGGCTCCAGAAATCATCCAGGGCGCTTTCGCTGGGCCACGTGTGCGGCCCGAAAATCTGGGTCAAGCTCTTGACCAGCGCATCGCGACTGAACGCCCGGCCGATCATCCAGCCCACGGGGCTGAGCAGCAGCTTCTGCATCAGCACCGGGCGATGGGTTTCGGGAAACAGGCCGCCGTTGAGGAACACGCAACTGGCGATATTGGCCCGGGTTTCGTAGTGCCGGGCCAGCAGCTCCTGGGCTACGCTGTCGCCGTAGTCGTGGGCCAGCAGGTGCACCGGCGCCGTGATCTTCAGGTGTTGCAACAGCGCCAGCTGCAGGTCGGCCTGTTCCAGCAGGCTGTATTCATGGTCCAGCGGCTTGTCCGAGTCGCCAAAACCCAGCATGTCGCAGGCGATCACCCGATAGCGTTGGGCCAGGGGTTGCCACAGGTAATGCCAATCCCAGCTGGCCGTAGGAAACCCGTGGATCAAAAGCAGCGGCTCTCCCTGGCCTGCCGTCCAGTAACGAATGGTCTGACCGCGAAACACGAAGCTATGCCCGCGTTTGCGCCAGACGCACAGAGGGATCTCGGCCAGTGGCATTAGAGTTTGTAACCCGGGTCTTGTTTATCGAGTTTGCGCAGCAGCGCCGGCCAGGCCAGCAGGCCGCCCATGCCCTGAGCGCTTTTGGTGACCCCGGCGATCATCGCCTTGGCCCCCGCGAGAATCTGCGGCTCGATGGCAATCAGCTCCGCGCCGCCGTTCTGCGCCAGCACCTGGATATCGCAGGCGCGCTGGAAGGTGAACATCATCAGGAAGGTGTCGGCGATGGTGCCGCCACAGGTCAGCAGGCCGTGGTTATGCAGCATCAGAAAGTTGTTTTCGCCCAGGTCCGCCTGCAACCGCGCCTTCTCCTCAGGGTTCAGCGCCACCCCTTCATAGGCGTGATAGGCCAGGCTCGACAACACAAACAGCGACTGCTGGCTGATGGGCAGTACGCCCTGCTTCTGCGCCGAGACCGCGACGCCCGCCGCGGTGTGGGTGTGCAGCACACACACCACGTCGTGACGCACTTCGTGCACCGCGCTGTGGATGGTGTAACCGGCCGGGTTGATCTCGTAGGGGCTGTCCATCAGCTTGTTGCCGGCCTGATCGACCTTCACCAGGCTGGAGGCGGTGATCTCGTGAAACATCAAGCCGAAGGGGTTGATCAGGAAATCTTCGGTGCCGGGCACCTTGGCTGAAATGTGGGTGAAGATCAGGTCATCCCAACCATGCATCGCCACCAGCCGATAGCAGGCAGCCAGGTCGACGCGGGTCTGCCATTCGGCGGCGCTGACCTGGTCTTTCACACTCTGGGACGTTTGAACGGTGGCTAGACTCACGGCAAGCTCCTCGATGGGATGTTCTTATTATTGTGTGAACGTGGAAGCAGTCTAGTCAGGCACCCGGCTTCAGGTAGTTGCATTGGCAGCCAGCTTACTGGCCGAGCGAGTCAGTGTTCGTTTTGGTACCAATCGGTACAAATCGGCGTCAAAGCAACGACGCCAATAAGGGTGCGGCGAACAGGTTGAGCAAGCCGGTCAGGACCATCACCAGCCCCGCCACAGAGCCTTCCTCGCCCCCTACCTCATGGGCCCGGCTGACACCGGCGCCATGGGCACCGACGCCAAACAATGCGCCACGGGCCAGGGCGCTGCGCAGGGGTAACCAGCGCAGCAGCACACCCCCGAGCATCGCCCCGAACACCCCGGTGAACATCACGAACACCGCCGTCAGTTCCGGCACCCCACCCAGGTCCCGGGCCAGGGGCATGGCAAAGGGCGTGGTGATCGAACGCGGCACCAGCGACAGGGTCACCGAACTGTCCAGGGCCAGGGCATGGGCCAGGCCGTAAGAGCTGGCAATCGAGGCCGCGCTGCCCGCCAGCATGCCCAGCAGTAGTGCCGACCAGTGGCGTATCAACAGCTGCCGCTGCTGCCAGATCGGCACGGCGAACGCCACCGTCACCGGTCCCAGCACCAGCATCAGCCAATGGGTGTTGGCGGAATACTCGGCATAAGCGGTGTGCAACGGCACGGCGATCGCCAGCAACAACACCGGCACCAGGATTAGCGGCGACAACAGGTAGCGCCCGGTGCGCTTGTACAGCCAGCGACTGAACAGGTAGGCGCCCAGGGTCAGCGCCAGCCAGAACATCGGCATCAGCTCAAGCTTCATGGCGCATCCTCCAACGGCACACCCACTCGACGGTAAAGGCCGTGACCAACATCACCATCAAGGTGCTGACCGCGATCACCAGCAGGATCCGCCAGCCGTCATCGCGCAGCAGGCCGCCATAGTCGAGCAGGCTCATCAGTGCCGGAATGAAAAACAGCAGCATCTCGGCCATCAGTAGGCCAGCGCCCAGTTGCAGCGCCGCCGGCTTGACCCAGCCCAGGGCAAAGCACAGCAGCAACAAGGCCAGGCCGATGACGCCACCGGGTATCGGCCACGCCAGCCACAGGGCCAACTGGCAGCCCAGCAGATAAATACCCAGCAATACCGCCAATTCGCCGAGCAGGCGCCCCAGGTGTTTCAACAGTGCAGCGTTCATGGAATTCGGTCCTCGCAGGCCTGTATTTTAGGCAAGCACCTGCCATCACCGAAGCGAATTGTTAGACTGGAAGCCATTCCAATATGGAATCAATACCATGGACTTCAAACAACTGCGCAGCTTCGTCGAAGTGATTCATCAGGGTGGCTTCACCCAGGCCGCCAAGACCTTGCACATCAGCCAATCGGCGGTCAGCAAGCAGATCGCCCAGCTGGAACAGAGCCTGGGCACGCCGCTGCTGGATCGTCTCGGCTCCCATATCCACCTGACGGCGGCCGGCACCGTGGTGCTGCAACGGGCCGAAGGCATGCTGCGCCTGCGCAACGAGTTGCTCAGCGAACTGGATGACTTGAGCCAGCTGGCACGGGGCGAATTGCGCCTGGGCTTGCCGCTGCTGGGCAGCGATGCGCTGTTCGCCAGCCTGTTTGCCGAATACCGGCGGCGCTACCCGAACATCAACGTGCAGTTGCTCGAAGGCGGCAGCCTGAACATCGAGCAGGCCGTGCTCAATGGAGAACTGGAGATCGGCGGCAGCCTCACGCCCAAGGACCCGCTGTTTGCCTATCAGCCGTTCTGCGACGAACCGCTGGACGCGCTGCTGCCGGCCGATCACCCACTGGCGATGAATGCCCAGGTACGCCTGGAAGAGTTGGCCGATACGCCGTTTCTGCTCTATCAGCGCAGCTTCGTGCTTAACGACCGCCTGCTGCAGGCCTGCCAGCAAGTGGGCTTTACCCCGCGCGAAGGGGGGCGCAGCGGCCAGGCCGACTTTCTCGCTGCACTGGTGGTGGCCGGCCAGGGCGTGGTGTTGCTGCCCAGCGTCGTGGCCCGTGGCCTGGTGCGCCCGGGCCTGGTGCGCCTGACGTTGCAGGCGCCCGACTATCTACGCTGGGACATCGCCTTTATCTGGCGTCAGGGGGCGTACCTGTCCAAGGCCGCCCAGGCCTGGCTGGCGCTGCTGCGCGAGCGCTCGGTCAACCGCGCAGTACGTTGACCAGCTCGGCCAGCCAGGGCTCGGCGTCGGTTTCCGGGGTCACGCTTTCGCTGGCGTCCAGGCGCAGCATCTCCAGCACTTCGCGCACCCCAAGCTCGGCGAACAGCTCACGCAGTTGTTCCCCGCCGCCGCAATAGGTATCGCCGTAGCAGGCGTCGCCCAGGCCGATCACCGCGCCGGGCAGACCACGCCAGGCGGCCGGCAATTGATCACGGATCGCCGAATACAAAGGTTGCAGGTTGTCCGGCAACTCGCCCATGCCGGTGGTCGAAGTCACGGCAAGAAATGCCTCGGGCGCGAAGGCCTGGACGTCCGCCAGGGTCGCACGCGGGTTGTGCCAGGCCTCGAAACCTGCGGCGTTGAGCAGCTTGGCGGCGTGCCGGGCGACTTCTTCAGCGGTGCCGTACACCGAGCCGGAAAGGATGGCGACTTTCATCAATCTGATCCTGTAACTGAGTAAAAGCCTGGGATATTACCAGCTGAACGGTACAATCCGATCCTTTAGCACTCATGGCCAGTGGACAGCTTGCCGGCATGTCTTAGAATGCCGGCACTGCCGATAAATGCGGACACCTGTAATGATCAACGCCCACCTGCTGCAACTGGTGATCAACGCCTCCAATGACGGGATTGTGGTCGCCGAACAGGAAGGCGAAGACAACATCGTTATTTACGTCAACCCGGCGTTCGAGAAGCTGACCGGCTACAGCGCCGATGAAGTGCTGTATCAGGACTGCCGCTTCCTGCAGTCCGGAGACCGTGACCAGCCCGGGCTGGAGGCGATCCGCCAAGCCCTGGGCCAGGGCCGGCCATGTCGCCAGGTGCTGCGCAACTACCGCAAGGACGGCAGCCATTTCTGGAATGAGCTGTCGATTACCCCGGTGTTCAATGAACACGATCAACTGACCTATTTCATTGGCGTGCAGAAAGATGTGACGGTGCAGGTCAAGGCGCAACAACGCCTGGCCCAGGTCGAAGGCCAGTTGGCTGAAGTCCAGGCTGAGCTGGCGGCGTTGAAAGCGACGAATGGCACCAACGGGCTGAAGATTTAATGTTCTTATTCATCGAATCCGCAGTGATTTCGTAACCTTTCCCTTCCGAGCAGCATCATGCAGCGTGACGCCCTCCTGACCCAGGATGAACTGGACTTCATTCAGACCATGCAGCACAACCCGCAACTCAACACGCGGGATGCGACGTCCAGCCTGCTGGTCAATGGCGGAGCACAGATCCGCGACCTGCTCACGCACCTGGCAGCCAATGAACAGGTGACGATCCAGGCCCATTTCGACAACCAGCAAATGACCTTCCCCCTGCAATTGGTGGAGGATGAATTTCATGCGCTGCATTTGCGTCTGGGCGTGCCCAGCATCTTTGAAGACGGGCCCATGGTCCGGCCGTGGCGCCTGAACCTGGAGCAGCCGGTGGCGCTGCAGAATGTGCGCGGCCAGCCCGGCGCGCTCTGGGTGCGTGAGGTTTCGTTCAAGGGTGTGTTGCTGGAAGTGCGCGGTCGCAGCAAGCCGCCTCGGCAGTTTGCCTTGTGGTTCAGCCCCTCAGGCTATGAACGCATCGCCCTGCGCGGCACCTTCGAACGCCAGACCGCCAAGGGCTGCTATGCCTATCGCCTGAACCAGTCCGACAAGGATCAGACCGAGCGCCTGCGCCAATACATCCTGCAACAGCACCGCCTGACCCACCCCGACCTGCATATTTGAACCCGTCGCGGGCGCCTCAGGTGTCCAGCTTGCCGCCGAGAAACTGCCGCAAGCGCTGCGGCATCAAGCGTCCGTCATTGCCCAGGCAGCCCACCGCCGACGCCTGCAGGCTTTCCTGGGCCAGCTCTGCGGTATCACCCGCCAGCAGCACCGGGCAATTGAGGGTCATGGCCAGGCGGACCAGGCGGCGTGGCAACTCGGTGGTCGGCGCCCGGCTGGAGAACAGCACCAGCGCCGCCGGTTGGATTTTTTCACAGACCAGGGTCAACTCGTCGAAGGGCACGCCCAGGCCCAACACGCTGACGCCAATCTCGTCGTTGCCCAGTATCAGCGCCGCCACCAGCAACTCCAGCTCGTGGCAGTGCTCGCCGAGGGCCGTCAACAGCACCCGACGCGTCTGGCTGCCGCGTTGCAGCAGCAGGCGCTGGGTCATGCGCGAACGCAGAAACCCATCCAGAAACAGCCACTCGCTGGTGTGGCCGAAGGGCTCCTGATGCTGTAACAGCTGCTTCCAGAACGGCATCAGGATGTCCTGGAACACCACCGGCAGCGCATAACTGGAAAAAATCTGCCCATAAAGCCGCTCCAACTGGGCCTCGTCAAAAGCGCTCACCGCTACTTTCAGCTGGCTGCACCACTGCTTGTACTCGCCGGCCAGGCTGGTGTCCGCCAACACGCTGGGCAGGGACTGGGCAGCCTGGGTCTTGGCCAGGATCTTGCCGACCTTGCTCACCGCGACCCCGCGTTCGATCCAACTGAGGATTTCACGCACTGTCTCGACATCGGCCGTGGAATACAGGCGGTGCCCACTTTCGGTGCGTGTCGGCTGGATCAGGCCATAGCGCCGCTCCCATGCCCGCAAGGTGACCGGGTTGATACCGGTACGCCGCGAGACTTCACGAATCGGAAACAGGTCCTCCTGCGCGACTGCGCTGGCGGGCTGGTGAGCACGGGCAAGTTCAGTAGTAACGGGCATCTGGGCAGAAACACCGATCAACAAAGTGGCGGCCATTCTACTCCCCCTGAGTGCTTGCGCCTCAATAAACAGAAAATCGACCGCTGACGCTGGCGTATTTGACGCAATCAGGAATAATCCTTGCTTGTTTTTGTGAAGAGCCAGGCGCGCCCACCACCCCGGGCCGTATCTGGTGTTTGCCTTACCCAGGCAACGCATTGGTTTTACGGAGATACATAATGTCTACCTCACCCGTCACCCTCATGGTTGCGCGTCGCGTCGCCAATGGTCGCTATCAGGACCTGATCGCCTGGCTGCGCGAAGGCGAACAACTGGCCACCGACTTCCCCGGCTACCTGGGCTCCGGCGTGCTCGCCCCGCCGCCCGACGATGACGAATTCCAGATCATCTTCCGTTTCGCCGACGAACAGACCCTGCATGCCTGGGAGCACTCCGCTTCGCGTACGGCCTGGCTGGGCCGTGGCGGCGACCTGTTCGCGCACCCGTCGGAACATCGAGTCAGCGGCATCGATGGCTGGTTCGGCGCCATCGGCCAGCGTCCGCCACGCTGGAAGCAGGCAGTGGCCATCTGGCTGGCGTTCTTTCCGGTGTCCCTGCTGTTCAATTTCGTCCTCGGCCCGCTGCTTGCCGACCTGGGGCTGTTGAGCCGGGTATTCGTCAGCACCCTGGCCCTGACGCCACTGATGGTTTATCTGTTTATTCCGCTGTCGACCCACCTGCTGTCCGGCTGGCTCAACAGCAGCGCGCCGCGTCCGCTGCCTGCCGCAGCCTCGACCCAGAACCCTTGAGCACCGGCGGCCGCCGAGCGGTCGCCTGCATTGCCCGGCCGTCGCTGGTATAGTTTTGCTCCACCCGCGACGCGAGCCGTTCATGAATGCTTCCCCTGCCCCGATCCTGATCACTGGCGCCAGCCAGCGAGTCGGCTTGCATTGCGCACGGCGGCTGCTGGAAGACGGCCATCCGGTGATCGTCACCTACCGCACCGAACGCCCGGGGGTCGACGTCCTGCGCAACCAGGGCGCGACCGTGCTGTTTGCCGACCTGTCCGACGAAGCCGGCATCCTCGCCTTCATCAACCAGCTGAAAACCCACACCGACCGCCTGCGCGCCATCGTGCACAACGCCTCCGAGTGGCTGGCAGAAAGCGCCGGCGACGAGGCCGAGGCCTTCACCCGGATGTTCGGCGTGCACATGCTGGCGCCCTACCTGATCAACCTGCATTGCGCCGAGCTGCTGCAGCGCTCGACGGTTGCAGACATCGTGCACATCAGCGATGACGTGACGCGCAAGGGCAGCAGCAAGCACATTGCTTACTGCGCCAGCAAAGCCGGGCTGGAAAGCCTGACCCTGTCGTTCGCGGCCAAGTACGCGCCGCAGATCAAGGTCAACGGCATCGCCCCGGCCCTGTTATTGTTCAACCCCGACGACGACGCGGCGTACCGCGCCAAAGCCCTGGCCAAGTCCGCACTGGGCATCGAGCCCGGCAGTGAAGTGATCTACCAGAGCCTGCGCTACCTGCTGGACAACCCTTACGTCACCGGCACGACCCTGACCGTCAACGGCGGACGGCATGTCAAATAAGCCTTCCTTCGAGGATGTTGTATGACTTTATCCCTGCCCCAGCACTACCGCGAAATACTCAAGGGCATCGGCGAAAACCCGGACCGTGAGGGCTTGCTGGACACCCCCAAGCGCGCGGCCAAGGCCATGCAGTATCTGTGTCATGGCTATGCCCAGTCGGTGGACGAGATCGTCAACGGCGCCCTGTTCGCCTCCGACAGCGATGAAATGGTGATCGTCGCCGATATCGAGCTGTATTCCCTGTGTGAGCATCACCTGCTGCCCTTCATCGGCAAGGCCCATGTCGCTTACATTCCGACCGGCAAGGTGCTGGGGCTGTCGAAAATCGCGCGGATCGTCGACATGTTTGCCCGACGCCTGCAGATCCAGGAAAATCTCACCCGGGAAATCGCCGACGCCGTGCAACAGGTGACCCAGGCTGCCGGCGTCGCGGTGGTGATCGAAGCCAAGCACATGTGCATGATGATGCGCGGCGTCGAGAAACAGAATTCGACCATGCACACCTCGGTGATGCTCGGCGCGTTTCGCGAATCGAGCACCACGCGCCAGGAATTCCTGCAATTGATTGGACGGAGCAAGTAGCAATGCCACAACTTCAGCCAGGAATGGCACGCATCCGGGTCAAGGACCTGTGCCTGCGGACCTTTATCGGCATCAATGAGGAAGAGATCCTCAACAAGCAGGATGTGTTGATCAACCTGACCATCCTCTATGCCGCTCAGGACGCCGTGCGCGATAACGATATCGACCACGCCCTGAACTACCGCACCATCACCAAGGCGATCATCGCCCACGTGGAGGGCAACCGTTTCGCCCTGCTTGAGCGCCTGACCCAGGAATTGCTGGACCTGGTCATGGCCAACGAATCGGTGCTCTATGCCGAGGTCGAAGTCGACAAGCCGCACGCCCTGCGCTTTGCCGAATCGGTGTCCATAACCTTGGCGGCAAGCCGCTAGCCGCAAGCGGCACGTTCAAAACGGACCGGCTTCAACGTGCAGCTTGCCGCTTGAAGCTTTCCCCCACTTCTTCTGCCAGTGAATCCCATGACTTCCCAAGAACGCCTGGAACTTGAAGCCGCCGCCTTTCGCCGCCTGGTTGCCCACCTGGACAGCCGCAAGGACGTGCAGAACATCGACCTGATGAACCTCGCCGGCTTCTGCCGCAATTGCCTCTCCAAGTGGTACAAGGCCGAGGCTGATGAACGTCAGATCGAGCTCAGCCTCGATGACGCCCGTGAAGTGGTGTATGGCATGCCCTACGCCGAGTACAAAGCCAAATACCAGAAAGAAGCCAGCGCCGAGCAGCAAGCGGCGTTTGCCAAAGGAAAACAGCATGACTGACCTGAACACCCTGCGCACCAGCCTCAACAGCGGCGAACACGCCTTTGCCGACACCCTGGGCTTTATCGCTGCGCATTACGACTATCAGCCCCAGGCCTTCGACAATGGAGGCCTGGAAAGCAGCGCCGGGCAGAATGAAGGTTCGTGCAAGACCCTGGGCCTGGCGTTGCTTGAAGGTTTGAGCGATGAAGAGGCCCTGCTGGCCTTCGGTGAGCATTACCGTGCAGTGCTGGCCACCCCTGAAGGCAGCGATCACGGCAATATCCGCGCGCTGATCGCCCACGGCCTGGCCGGGGTCAAATTCGCCAGCGCGCCGCTGGCGCGCAAAGCCTGACCCGTAACGGCGACCGTTGAATCGTCCATAAAAAACCGGCTTGCGCCGGTTTTTTTATGGCAACGGCCTTAGAACGAAGCGTTCTGCAGGCCGTCCAGGTAACGCTCGGTATCCAGGGCCGCCATGCAGCCGGCGCCGGCCGAGGTGATCGCCTGACGGTACACGTGGTCAGCCACGTCGCCGGCCGCGAAGATACCTTCAACGCTGGTGGCAGTGGCGTTGCCGTCACGGCCGCCTTGCACCACCAGGTAGCCATCCTTGAGTGTCAGCTGACCTTCGAACAACGAGGTGTTCGGGGTGTGGCCGATGGCGATGAACACGCCGTCGACTTTCAGCTCATCGAAGCTGCCGTCGTTGTTCTTCAGGCGCGCACCGGTCACGCCCATGTTGTCGCCCAGCACCTCGTCGAGGTTGGCGTTGAGCTTGAGGATGATCTTGCCCTCGGCAACCCGGGCGTTGAGCTTGTCGATCAGGATCTTCTCGGCGCGGAAGGTTTCGCGACGGTGGATCAGGGTCACGGTGCTGGCGATGTTGGCCAGGTACAGGGCCTCTTCAACCGCGGTGTTGCCACCGCCGACCACAGCCACCGGCTTGTTGCGGTAGAAAAAACCGTCGCAGGTGGCGCAAGCGGAAACGCCCTTGCCCATGAACGCTTCTTCCGACGGCAGGCCCAGGTAACGGGCGCTGGCGCCAGTGGCGATGATCAGCGCGTCGCAGGTGTAGGTGGCGCTGTCGCCGGTCAGGCTGTAAGGCTTGGAAGCGAAGTCGACGGCATTGATGTGGTCGAAAACGATTTCAGTCTCGAAACGCTCGGCGTGCTCTTTCATCCGTTCCATCAGCGCCGGGCCGGTCAGGCCGTGGACGTCGCCCGGCCAGTTGTCGACTTCGGTGGTGGTGGTCAGCTGGCCGCCGGCCTGCATGCCGGTGATCAGCAGCGGCTTCAGGTTGGCACGGGCAGCGTAGACCGCGGCGCTGTAACCGGCAGGGCCGGAACCCAGAATAATCACACGCGAATGACGTACATCAGACATGACTCACTCCTATCAACCGGGCCGGATAACCGGGCGCGGAACGCCGGATGACCGGCTGGAATAAAAAAGGACCGCGAAAGCACTTGGGGAAGGCTTGGGCTCGCAAGTCCGAAAAATAATGGGTGAAGCGTATAGAGGGGGCGAAGATTAAGGAAATACGGATTAACAATCCAGCTCATAGGCGGTCTCTATCCGGTGCCTGCGTATTTGACGGTGCCTTTGTTACAGCTGATGTCGACCTGATCACCCCGCTTTCGCCCGCCTGGCAAAGCCGGTAAGGTCGGCGCGTTTCCACACTGCTCGGAGCTCCATATGCCCGCCCCTGTTCTGTCCGGCCCGCAATACCTGCGCGAAGGCCTGAAGCTGGTCCTAAGCCCCGGCCTGCGTTTGTTCGTCCTGCTGCCCCTAATGATCAATCTGGTGCTGCTCGTCGGATTGATCTACCTGGCCGGCCATTACTTCAGCATCTGGGTCGATGGCCTGATGCCGTCGCTGCCGGACTGGCTGAGTTTTCTCAGTTATGTCATCTGGCCATTGTTTGTGGTGCTGGTGGCGCTGATGGTGTTTTTCAGCTTCACCATGCTCGCCAACATCATTGCCGCACCGTTCAACGGCTTTCTGGCCGAGAAGGTCGAAGTGGTGGTGCGCGGCACCGATGACTTCCCGCCCTTCAGTTGGGGGGAACTGATCGCCATGGTGCCGCGCACCTTGTCCCGGGAAATGCGCAAACTGGGTTATTTCCTGCCGCGGGCCCTGGGCCTGTTCATCCTTTCGTTCATCCCCGTGGTCAACCTGATCGCCGCCCCGCTGTGGCTGATCTTCGGCATCTGGATGATGGCCATCCAGTACATCGACTACCCGGCGGACAACCACAAGCTGGGCTGGAACGAAATGCTCGCCTGGCTGCGGCAGAAGCGCTGGCAGAGCATGAGCTTCGGCGGCATCGTCTACCTGGCGCTGCTGATCCCGTTCGTCAATATCCTGATGATGCCGGCGGCAGTGGCCGGGGCCACGTTGTTCTGGGTCCGCGAGCGCGGCGACAAGGAATGTACTCGAGAGTAAGCCCCACAACAGTTCTAAATCACAACAACTAACGTCTGAGAGTGGATGAGTATGGCAACGTGGACCCCATCAATGGAAGATGTATTCGGTATCTTATCGGATAAAATGCAGTCCTACTTTGAGCGAACTAAAAAATCAGTCGAGAGACCTGATGAAAAGGGCGCACCACGAGAAGAAATCGTTCTTGAGTTTTTCAAAGACTTCATGCCAAGCAGTATTGGCGTAGAAAAAGGTTATGCTATTAACCTAAATGGAGATCACTCCCGAGAGTGCGATATTATTTTCTACAGAAAAAACACCTCTCCAATCTTTAAAATATCACCCACGAGCAATTTATATATAATACCAATAGAGGATATATATGGCGCCATCGAAGTAAAATCCTCTTTAACTCAAACTCAAATCAAAAACTGCTTACTCAAAAAAAACTCTCTTAAGAGTTGTTTCGAACGCCGAAATGTTGACGAAGAGGAACACTACGATCTGCCACAACGTGAAGATATCTTTGAAGAATCTATTAGCGAGCCATTTTTTGCTGTATTTTGTTATAGCATTCAACACTCTGGCAAAGACCGTATAAAAGACTTTTATATCCATCTTCACGACCAAAGTAGATTTGACGCCGTATATTGCTTGGACGAAGCTTCATACGTACTTAAAAATGATTTAACAATATCCCGCCATAACTCCCTCAACAGAGGAATAACCAATGACGCAAGTGCCTCAAGCAGCTCAACATTAGACGAGATAGTTTCTCGAGCATGCATGATTGACTTTTATGCAAGATCTTACTCAGACTACATAATTGACAATGTAAAAAATGGCGAACTTTTGATGTTTATGTATGCATACATAAATGACTACATCGAATCAGCAAACCTGCAAAAATACTCCACTTCAGACTATATAGCTCTCTGGAAAAACAAACAAAAATCGTGAAAAGGCTGAATTATTTACCACTACTCACTTCAGTCATGATTTTATAATAAAAATATCACAATGAAGACATGGCCTCAGCCGACACTGAGGTCATGACGACAGCTCTGCATATCACCCTCATCACCGAAACCTTCCCTCCGGAAATCAATGGCGTGGCCAATACCCTGGGCCGCCTGTGTGATGGTTTGCGCGCGCGCGGGCATCAGGTCGATCTGATCCGCCCACGCCAGGGCTGCGACCAGAGCCGCCTCAGCGACGATGGCCTGCTGCTCTGCCGCGGCTGGCCGCTGCCGGGTTACCCTGGGCTGCAATGGGGCCAGTCGTCGATGCACAAGCTGTTGCGGCGCTGGAAACGCCAGCGCCCGGACGTGCTGTACATCGCCACCGAAGGTCCCTTGGGTTTATCGGCCCTGCGCGCCGCACGGCGCCTGGGGATCAGCGTGGTCAGCGGCTTTCACACCAACTTTCAGCAATACTCCAGCCAATACGGCCTGAGCTTGCTGACACGGCTATTGACCCATTACCTGCGCTGGTTTCACAACCGCTCCAAGTTGACCCTGGTGCCCAGCGCCAGCCAGCGCCTGGAACTGGAGCGTCGCCATTTCGAACGCCTGGAGTTGCTGTCCCGAGGCGTCGACAGCCAACTGTTCCACCCGAGCAAGCGCCTCAACGACCTGCGTGAAAGCTGGGGCCTGGGCAATGACGAGCTCGCGGTGATTCATGTCGGGCGCCTGGCCCCGGAAAAAAACCTCGGCCTGCTCAGGCGCTGCTTCGACAGTTTGAAGACGACTTATCCACAACGGCGGATGAAATTGATCGTGGTCGGCGACGGCCCACAACGGGCGGCCCTGGAAAAGGAGTTGCCCGAAGCCATTTTCTGCGGCGCCCAGCGCGGTGAAGCCCTGGCCAGCCACTATGCGTCCGGCGACCTGTTTCTATTCCCCAGCCTCACTGAAACCTTCGGCAACGTGGTGCTGGAGGCCCTGGCCTCGGGGCTGGGCGTGGTGGCCTACGACCAGGCGGCAGCGGCGGCCCATATCCGTCACGGCTATAACGGGGTGCTGGCGATGCCGGGCGATGAAGGGGCATTTTGCGATGCGGCCAATTGGCTGCTGGAGGAGGCCGAGAGCCTGCGCCGGGTGCGGCTCAACGCCCGACAACACGCCAGCCGCCAGGGATGGCCGGCAATTATTGAGCAGTTTGAAAGCCAGCTGCGTGGGGCCTGCCTTGAGGAACCGGTGGTGGTGAAGGGGTCGACCCTGACGTGAAGCCTCACCGGCCGGCCTTGCGCAGGCCGGTGATCAGCGCGGCGCCTAGACCAGCGTGGTCAAGGCCTCGCGGCTGAACGGCAGGATGTCCTGTTCACGTCCTTCGCGGACTTTTTGCGCCCAATCCGGGTCGACCAGCAAAGCGCGGCCCACGGCGACCAGGTCGAATTCGTCGTTGTTCAGGCGCTCCAGCAGCTTCTCCAGACTGGCCGGCTGCGCGATCTTGTCGGTGTTGACCATGAATTGCAGGAACTCGCCATCCAGGCCCACGCTGCCCACGGTGATGGTCGGCTTGCCGGTGAGCTTGCGAGTCCAGCCGGCCAGGTTCAGTGGCGAGCCGTCGAACTCCGGCTCCCAGAAGCGCCGCGTCGAGCAGTGAAAGATATCCACACCCGCGTCCGCCAACGGTTGCAGGAACTCACCCAGGGCCTCCGGGGTTTGTACCAGGCGAGCGCTGTAGTCCTGCTGCTTCCATTGCGAAAAACGCAGAATGATCGGGAAGCCCGGCCCCACTGCGGCCCGCACGGCTTGAATCAACTCAATGGCAAACCGCGAGCGCTTGGCCAGGCTGCCACCGTATTCGTCGGTACGCTGGTTGCTGCCCTCCCAGAAAAACTGGTCCACCAGGTAACCGTGGGCGCCGTGGATCTCTACGCCGTCCATGCCGATGCTCTGGGCATCCTTGGCGGCCTGGGCGAAGGCTGCGATCACCTCCTGGATATCCTGGTGAGTCATGCCGTGGACCACGACCTGGCCGTCCTTGAGTTTTTCCGTCGGGCCATAACCCGGCACGCTGGCATCCGGCTCGGTGCCGATGCGCCGTACGCTGCCCACATGCCACAGCTGCGGGACGATTTTTCCGCCTTCGGCGTGCACCGCGTCCACGACTTTCTTCCAGCCGGCCAGCGCCGCTTCACCGTAGAAGTGCGGCACGTTGGGGTAACCGTTGGAAGCCTTGTGGTCGACCGTGGTGCCTTCGGTGATGATCAGGCCCACACCGGCCGCCGCACGGCGCCGGTAGTACTCGATGACTTTCGAGTTCGGCACGCCGCCCGGGGAGAACGAACGGGTCATGGGCGCCATCACCACGCGGGTCGGCAGCTCCAGGGAGCCGAGCTGAAACGGTTTGAACAGGGCTTGAGCAGACATGCGGCACTCCATGGATAAGCGGATTCAATTCGGCGGGCAGCCGTTGGCCAGAGCCAGGCAGCGGCGAGCTTATGATGGGGATAATATTCTTCGATCAAAGCCCCGCACAGCACTATTGATCAGGGTGATTAAGGTGCAAAAGTGCGAGAGGGGATCGACACACGACGTGTCGTTGCAAGGCAGGAAACCAGCCGGGCAGCGAGGCCCGGCAGTGTCTATCAGCTCAAGGCTTTTTCAATCGCCTGAATCACGGTGGGGTCATCCGGTGCGGTGCGCGGCGAGAAACGCGCCAGGACGCGGCCGTCCTTGCCCAGCAGGAACTTCTCGAAATTCCAGGTGATATCTCCCGGAAACTCAGCCCCCTCACCCGCCAGCAGACGGTACAGCTGATGACGTTCCGGACCGTTCACCTCCAGCTTGCTGCTCAGTGGAAAGGTCACGCCATAGTTGAGACTGCAGAACTCCTGGATTTCCTGCTCGGTGCCTGGTTCCTGGCCGGCAAACTGATTGCACGGCAGGCCCAGCACGCTGAAACCCTGGTCTTTGTATTGCTGGTAGAGGTTTTCCAGCGCCGCATACTGTGGTGTCAGACCACACTTGGAGGCGACGTTGACCACCAGCACGACGTGCCCCTTGAAGGGCGCGAGCGGTAGCTCCTGACCATCCAGGGCTTTCAATTTAAGGTCGTGAAAAGCACTCATGACGAACTCCAGATTCCCGTGTTCTTGCAGAAAAACAGCACCCGACAGTCACACTCACTCGCCGGCAACAACCGTCGCGGACTAAAAAGGCGCCCTCGGGCGCCTCTCCAGTCAACTTGAGCTTAGCGCAGAAAATCAGTGGTGATGACCACCTTCGCCATGGACGTGACCATGGGCGATTTCTTCCTGGCTGGCGTCACGGATGTCGACGATTTTCACCTGGAAGTTCAAACGCTGGCCGGCCAACGGGTGGTTGCCGTCAACGGTCACATCGTCGCCGTCCAGATCACGGATGGTCACGATCTGCATCTGGCCGTCCGGAGCGGAAGCGTGGAACTGCATGCCCACTTCCAGCTCGTCTACGCCTTCGAACATGCTGCGGCTCAGGGTGCTGACCAGTTCGGCAGCGTATTCGCCGTAGGCATCTTCAGGTTCTACGGCAACGGTCAGTTCATCACCGACTTTCTTGCCTTCCAGGGCTTTTTCCAGGCCTGGAATGATGTTGCCTGCACCTTGCAGGTAGACCAGCGGCGCGCCGCCGGCTGAGCTGTCGATGACCTCACCAGCGTCGTTGGTCAGGGTATAGTCGATGGAGACAGCCTTGTTGGCGGCGATCAGCATGGGGGCGAGACCTTTTGCATAAGAATGAAGAACGGACAAGTCTAAACAAGGATTTGCCCGAAAGCGAACAGAACCCGGACGGACGGGCTCGAACGAAGCCGCCGACGGTCACTGGTTTTCATCAGGACGAAGAGCAGCACTGGGTCGCCGAGCTTTCCTGCGGCCACACCCAGCATCTGCGCCACCAGCCACCCTGGCAATCACGGGCCTGGGTCACCGACGCCGCGCAACGGCAGAAAAAAATAGGCCAACCCTTTGCCTGCGGCTGGTGTGCTCAGGGCCTGGATAACGATAACCTTAGCGTCTGACTATCAGGTAGGCGGCCAGACATAGACCGCCACCTTTGCCATGCACCCTTCGAGAACCCGCATGCAAACTTTTTTTATCGCACCCACCGATTTTGGTGTGGGTCTGACCTCCATCAGCCTCGGGCTGGTGCGTACGCTGGAACGGGCCGGGCTCAAAGTCGGCTTTTTCAAACCCATTGCCCAGCCCCATCCGGGCGACACCGGCCCCGAGCGCTCCACCGAACTGATAGCCCGCACCCACGGCCTCAAGCCCCCGCAACCCCTGGGCCTGGCCCATGTCGAGCGCATGCTGGGCGACGGCCAGCTGGATGAGCTGCTCGAAGAAATCATCACCCTCTACCAGGAAGCGGCCGTCGGCAAAGACGTGCTGATCGTCGAAGGCATGGTGCCGACCCGCAGCGCCAGCTATGCGGCTCGGGTCAACCTGCACCTGGCGAAAAGCCTGGATGCCGAGGTGATCCTGGTCTCCGCCCCGGAAAACGAAGTGCTCACCGAGCTCTCCGGGCGTGTCGAGTTGCAGGCCCAACTGTTTGGCGGCCCGCGCGACCCGAAAGTGCTGGGGGTGATCCTCAACAAGGTGCGTACCGACGAAAGCATGGAGGCCTTCGCCGCCCGCCTGAAGGAACACTCGCCGCTCTTGCGCAGCGGTGATTTCCGCCTGCTGGGCTGCATTCCGTTCCAACCGGAGCTGAACGCCCCGCGCACCCGTGACGTGGCCGACCTGATGGGCGCCCAGGTACTCAACGCCGGCGACTATGAAACCCGGCGCATGACCAAAATCATCATTTGCGCGCGCACCATGCGCAACACCGTGGAACTGCTCAAGCCCGGCGTGCTGGTGGTGACTCCCGGCGATCGCGACGACATCATCCTCGCGGTGAGCCTGGCCGCCATCAACGGCGTCCCCCTGGCCGGCCTGCTGCTGACCAGCGATACCCTGCCCGACCCACGGATCATGGAGCTGTGCCGCGGCGCCCTCAACGCTGGCCTGCCGGTGCTGTCGGTGAGTTCCGGCTCCTACGACACCGCCAATCAGCTCAACGGGCTGAACAAGGAAATCCCCATCGACGACCGCGAGCGCGCGGAAATCATCACCGACTTCGTCGCCAGCCACCTCGACGCCCGCTGGCTGCACCAACGCTGCGGCACCCCACGGGAAATGCGCCTGTCCCCGGCGGTGTTCCGCTATCAGTTGATCCAGCGTGCCCAGGAAGCCAACAAGCGCATCGTCCTGCCTGAAGGCAGCGAACCCCTGACCGTGCAGGCGGCGGCCATCTGCCAGGCCCGTGGCATTGCGCGTTGCGTGTTGCTGGCCAAGCCGGAAGATGTCCAAGCCGTGGCCCGTGCCCACGGCATCGAACTGCCCGAAGGCCTGGAGATTCTCGACCCGGACCTGATTCGCGAACGCTACGTCGAGCCGATGGTGGCCCTGCGCAAGAGCAAAAGCCTCAACGCACCGATGGCCGAACAGCAACTGGAAGACCCGGTGGTCATCGGCACCATGATGCTGGCCCTGGATGAAGTCGATGGCCTGGTGTCCGGGGTCATTCACTCCACTGCCAACACCATTCGCCCGGCGCTGCAACTGATCAAGACCGCCCCGGGCTGCACCCTGGTGTCCTCGGTGTTCTTCATGCTGTTCCCCGAGCAGGTTCTGGTCTACGGCGACTGCGTGATGAATCCGCACCCAAGCGCCAGCGAACTGGCCGAGATCGCCCTGCAAAGCGCCGACTCGGCGGCGGCCTTCGGGATCACCCCACGGGTGGCGATGATCAGCTACTCCAGCGGCGACTCGGCCAGCGGTGAGGAAGTGGAAAAAGTCCGCGAAGCCACCCTGCTCGCCCACGAAGCCCAAAGCACCCTGCTGATCGACGGACCGCTGCAATACGATGCCGCGGCCAACGAAGCGGTTGCCCATCAACTGGCGCCCAACAGCCAGGTGGCGGGCAAGGCCACGGTGTTTGTGTTCCCCGACCTGAACACCGGCAACACCACCCACAAGGCGGTGCAGCGCAGTGCCGACTGCGTCAGCCTGGGGCCGATGCTGCAAGGCCTGCGCAAACCGGTAAACGACCTGCCCCGTGGGGCGCAGGTGGACGACATCGTCTACACCATCGCCCTGACCGCGATTCAAGCCGCCAACCGACCTGTGGATATCTAAATGCTGGAATTCCTGCCTGCCGCCGTGCGCGGGGTGATCGCGTCGTTGTTACTGGCGTTGAACACCATCCTGCTGTGCTCGTTCCTGTTCTGCGTGGCGATCTTCAAGCTGCTGCCGTTCGCCCTCACCCAGCGCTTCACCGATTGGCTGATGAGCCATACCCACGAAGCCTGGATCAGCAACAACAATGCCTGGATGAAACTCATCTGCCGCACCCGCTGGCACCTCAGCGGGCTTGAGGGCCTGGACTACCAGCACTCCTACCTGGTCACCAGCAACCACCAGAGCTGGGTCGACATCATGGTCCTGCAATACGTGCTCAACCGGCGCATCCGCCCGCTGAAGTTCTTTCTCAAGCAGGAACTGATCTGGGTCCCGGTCATTGGCCTGGCCTGGTGGGCCCTGGGTTTCCCGTTCATGAAGCGCTACACCAAGGCCTACCTGGAAAAGCACCCGGAGAAAAAAGGCCAGGATCTGGAAACCACGCGCAAGACCTGTGCGAAGTTTCGCAACAATCCGGTGGGAATGTTCAATTTTGCCGAGGGCACGCGCTTTACCGAGGGCAAACACGCACAGCAGCAATCGCCCTTCCGCTACTTGCTCAAGCCCAAGGCCGGCGGCATCGCCTTTGTGCTGGATGCCATGGGCGAACAACTGAAGTCGATCGTCAACGTCACCATCCACTATCCCGGCGGTCGTCCGGGTTACTGGGACCTGCTGTGCGGCAGGGTGAAAGAGGTGGTCGTGCATTTCGAAGAACTGCCGATCCCGCCCCAGTTCATTGGCAAGAACTACGAACAGGACGCCGAGTACCGCCAGCAATTCCAGAGCTGGATCAACCAGCTGTGGCTGGACAAGGATGCGTTGCTGGAAAAAATGCACCGCCAATACCCGGCCAGTCACTAATCACCTGCCCACAAAAAAGCCCGCAGTCGAGTGATCGGCTGCGGGCTTTTTCTTGCCGCTTCAAGCGTGAAGCTCGTAGCGGCTACTGCTTCAAATCGCGCCGCGCTGGCGCAACAGATCCAGCACCTGCTTGACGCTTTCTTCCAGCGACAGTGCCTGGGTGTCGATTACCAGGTCGGCATTCAACGGCACATCGTACGGGAAGGACTCACCCGGGATGTTGTCGCCACCGGCAGCGTACAGACCTTGTGGGTCACGCTCGGCACACACCGCTGGCGAAGCCTGTACGTAGATGGTCAGCAAACGCTCCTTGCCGATCAGCGCCTTGGCCTGCTCACGCCCTTCGGCGTCCGGAGCGACAAAGGCGGCCAGGGTCAGCAGGCCGGCTTCGTTGAACTGACGGGCAACGTGCGCCGCACGACGCCAGTTCTCGGTACGCCCGGCACGGTCCTGCGGCAAGCCCTTGTTCAGGTCATGACGCAGGTTCTGGCCATCCAGGACAAACACCGCACGGCCCATGTCGAACAGCTTGCGTTCAACCGCATAGGCCAGGGTGCTCTTGCCGGCGCCCGACAGGCCGCTGAACAGCACGGTGGCCGGCTGCTGGCCAAAGCGCTGGGCGCGTTCTTCGGTCGCTACATGGGCCAGCTTGCCATGGTGCGTGGCGCTGCCATGGGCCAGCGGCTGGGCGACAATCATGCCGGCGCCCACAGTGCCGTTGGTCAAGCGGTCGATGATGATAAAGGCGCCAGTGGTGCGGTTGCTTTCGTAGCCGTCGAGGGCGATCGGCGCGTCGAGGCTGATCTTGACCTTGCCGATCTCGTTCAGCTGCAAGGCACTGGCCGGGCCTTCTTCCAGGGTGTTGACGTCGACCTTGTTGACGATGCTGGCAATCGAGCCCGGCACGTAACTGGTGGCGCGCTTGATGTCGTACTTCTTGCCCGGCAGCATCGGCTCTTCAGCCATCCACACCAGCATGGCTTCAAAGCTGTCGGTCACCGGCGGCACGTTGTCGGCGTGTACCAGCAGGTCGCCACGGGAGATATCGATTTCGTCTTCCATGGTCAGCGTCACCGCCTGACCCGGACCTGCATGCTCCAGCTCACCTTCGAAGGTGACGATGGACTTGACCCGGCTGCTCTTGCCCGACGGCAGCACGACGATCTCGTCGCCCTTGTGCACAATGCCGCTGGCCAGGGTGCCGGCAAAACCACGGAAGTTCAGGTTCGGACGATTCACGTACTGCACCGGGAAGCGCAGGTCGGTGAAGTTGCGATCGCCGGCCACTTCCACGGTTTCGAGGATTTCCATCAGCGACTGGCCGGTGTACCACGGCGAAAGCTCGGACTTGTTCACCACGTTGTCGCCCTTGAGGGCCGACATCGGCACGAAATGCATGCTGGTGGGCTGCATCTTCAGGCCTTCGGCGAACTTCAGGTAGTCGGCCTTGATCGACTCGAACACACCTTGGTCAAAGCCCTTGAGGTCCATCTTGTTGATGGCCACAACGATGTGCTTGATGCCCAGCAACGAGGCGATGAAGCTGTGGCGGCGGGTCTGGGTCTGCACGCCGTAGCGAGCATCCACCAGGATGATCGCCAGGTCGCAGGTGGACGCGCCGGTCGCCATGTTGCGGGTGTACTGCTCATGGCCGGGGGTGTCGGCAATGATGAATTTGCGCTTGGCGGTGGAGAAATAACGGTAAGCGACATCAATGGTGATGCCCTGCTCACGCTCGGCCTGCAGGCCGTCGACCAGCAACGCCAGGTCGATGTCGTCACCGGTGGTACCGACTTTCTTCGAGTCGCGGGTAATGGCTTCCAGGTGATCTTCGTAGATCATCTTGGAGTCGTGCAGCAAGCGCCCGATCAGCGTGCTCTTGCCGTCGTCGACGTTACCGCAGGTCAGAAAGCGCAGCAGCTCTTTACGTTCGTGCTGGCCCAGGTAAGCGAGGATGTCCTCGCTGATCAAATCAGATTGATGCGACATGACAGCCCCTTAGAAATAACCTTGACGTTTTTTGTCTTCCATCGAGCCTGCGCCATCGTGGTCGATGACCCGGCCCTGGCGCTCGGAAGTTCGCGTCAGGAGCATTTCCTGGATGATGTCCGTCAGGCTTTCGGCCTCGGACTCCACCGCGCCCGTCAACGGGTAGCAGCCAAGGGTACGGAAACGTACTTTCTTTTTGACGATACGGGCTTTGTCTTCATCGGACAGGTGTTCGAGGATCCGCTCGTCGTCAATCATGATCAGGGTGCCGTTCTTCTCGATCACTTCGCGTTCGGCGGCGAAGTACAGCGGCACGATCGGAATGCCTTCGAGGTAGATGTACTGCCAGATATCCAGCTCGGTCCAGTTCGACAACGGGAACACGCGGATCGATTCGCCCTTGTTGACCTTGCCGTTGTAGACGTTCCACAACTCGGGGCGCTGGTTCTTCGGGTCCCAGCGGTGCTTGCTGTCGCGGAACGAGTACACGCGCTCTTTGGCACGGGATTTCTCTTCATCGCGACGGGCACCACCGAAGGCGGCATCGAAGCCGTACTTGTCGAGGGCCTGTTTCAGGCCTTCGGTCTTCATGATGTCGGTGTGCTTGGCACTGCCGTGGGTGAAAGGGTTGATGCCCTGCGCCACACCGTCCGGGTTGACGTGGGTGATCAGGTCCAGGCCCAGTTCCTCGACCATCTTGTCGCGGAACCTGTACATCTCCTGGAATTTCCACTGGGTGTCGACGTGCATCACCGGGAACGGCAGTTTGCCGGGGAAGAACGCCTTGCGGGCCAGATGCAACATCACGGCGGAGTCTTTACCGATGGAGTACAGCATCACCGGGTTATCGAACTCGGCGGCCACCTCGCGGATGATGTGGATGCTTTCCGCCTCCAGCTGTTTCAGATGCGTCAGTTTGTCGACCATGGCTACTCACGAAAGCTTTCTTATGGACGGCCATCGGGCCGTGTTCGAGCGGGGCATGCTAGCACAGCGTCATCTTCTAATCAGGCCGCCAGATAGAACGAAACGATATATGAATATATCGCCTCGTTAGGGCTCGACCGAGCCTTTCACCGCCGAGGATCAGATCGGATTCGGGCAGTCGATAAACAGATGCTCCAGGGCAAAACGCCGCGCCAGGTAGTCGCCCAGTGCCTGTACCCCGTAGCGTTCAGTGGCATGGTGGCCGGCGGCGATAAAGCTGATGTCGTTTTCCCGGGCGCTGTGGAAGGTCTGCTCCGAGGCTTCGCCGCTCAGGTACAGGTCGACCCCGGCCAGCACCGCCTGGTCGATGTAACCCTGGCCACCACCGGTGCACCAGCCCACGCGGCGGATCATCTCGCTGCCTTCGATCAGCAACGGCTCGCGGCCCATGGCTTCCTGCACGCGGCGGGCAAAGTCGCGGGCCGTCATCGGCTCGTTCAAGGAGCCCACCAGACCGACGACTTTCGGGTTTTCCGGGTCCAGCGGGCCTTCGACGGTGATGTCCAGCTGCCGCGCCAGTTGCACGTTGTTGCCGACCTCCGGGTGCAGGTCCAGCGGCAGGTGATAGGCCAGCAAGCTGATGTCGTGCTTGAGCAGGGTTTTCAACCTACGCTGCTTCATACCGGTGATGCAGGGGTTCTCGCCTTTCCAGAAATAACCATGGTGCACCAGCACCAGGTCAGCCTTGGCCTCGACCGCGGCGTCGAGCAGCGCCTGGCTTGCGGTGACCCCGCTGACAATGCGCATCACCTGCGGCCGGCCTTCGACCTGCAGGCCGTTGGGGCAATAATCGGCGATCCGCGAACTGCCCAGATATCGGTCCGCTTCTTCTACCAGGGTGCTCAGGGCAACGGCCATAAAAGACTCCTAAATATCCCGTTCAGAGGCGCGCGTGGCCTCGTATAATGCGCGACATTATGGGCCGTGTGCGGTCCTTCGTAACCACCCAGGACTTGCTCAATGCTCAAGGCTCTGCGTTTTTTTGGCTGGCCGCTGCTGGCCGGCGTGCTTATCGCGCTGCTGATTATCCAGCGTTACCCGCAATGGGTCGGGCTGCCCAGCCTGGACGTCAACCTGCAGCAGGCGCCGCAGACCACCAGCACCCAGCAAGGCCCGGTGTCCTATGCCGATGCAGTGGTCATCGCCGCACCGGCGGTGGTCAACCTCTACACCACCAAGGTGATCAACAAAACCGCCCATCCGCTATTTGAAGACCCGCAGTTCCGGCGCTTCTTCGGCGACAACCTGCCCAAGCAGCAGCGCATGGAGTCGAGCCTGGGTTCGGGGGTGATCATGAGCCCGGAAGGCTATCTGCTGACCAACAACCATGTAACCACCGGCGCCGAGCAGATTGTGGTGGCACTCAAGGATGGTCGCGAAACCCTGGCCCACGTCATCGGCAGCGATCCGGAAACCGACCTCGCGGTGCTCAAGATCGACCTGAAGAACCTGCCATCGATCACCATCGGCCGCTCGGAAAATATCCGCGTCGGCGACGTCGCGCTGGCCATCGGCAACCCGTTCGGGGTCGGCCAGACGGTGACCATGGGCATCATCAGCGCCACCGGACGCAACCAGTTGGGCCTGAACAACTACGAAGACTTCATCCAGACCGACGCCGCCATCAACCCGGGCAACTCCGGCGGCGCCCTGGTGGACGCCAACGGCAACCTGACCGGCATCAACACCGCAATCTTCTCCAAGTCTGGCGGCTCCCAGGGCATCGGCTTTGCCATCCCGATCAAACTGGCCATGGAGGTGATGAAGTCGATCATCGAGCACGGCCAGGTAATTCGTGGCTGGCTGGGGATCGAGGTGCAGCCATTGACTCAGGAGCTGGCGGAATCCTTTGGCCTGTCCGGACGCCCGGGGATCGTGGTCGCGGGGATCTTCCGCGATGGCCCGGCGCAGAAAGCCGGCATGCAGTTGGGTGACGTCATCCTGAGCATCGATGGCGAGCCGGCAGGCGACGGTCGACGCTCGATGAACCAGGTGGCGCGGATCAAACCCAGCGACAAGGTCAGCATCCTGGTGATGCGCAATGGCAAGGAGCTCAAACTCACCGCCGAAATCGGCCTGCGCCCACCGCCAGCACCGGTTAAAGAACAAGAGTAAGTGCCGACCGGGGGCGACCCCGGTTAAAAGCATGCATTCTCATTGGTCATGTTATATTGTTTCAATATCGCTATTGGAACGATGCCATGACGTCTCGCAAAATCGTCTCCCTGGCAGGCCTGACCCTGGGCCTGCTGGGGGATCCTGTCTTCGCCGAAGATCCGCAAACCGTTGAACTGGACGCCATCAGCGTCACCTCTGAATTTCCCTCGGCCAGCGAACCGCACAAAGGTTATCGCGCCACCTATTCCAGCGGCGCGACCAAGACCGACACCGCGCTCCGCGACATCCCGCAATCCATCAGCGTCATCCCCGCCAGCGTGCTCACGGACCTGGGCAGCAACCATGTCGAGCGCGCCCTGGAATTCGCCGGCGGGGTTTCCAAGCAGAACAACTTCGGCGGCCTGACCCTCTACGAATACAGCGTGCGCGGCTTCACCACTTCAGAGTTCTACAAGGACGGTTTCAGCGCCAACCGCGGTTATCCCAGCACCCCGGACGCGGCCAATATCGAGCGCATTGAAGTGCTCAAGGGCCCTGCCGCCAGCCTTTACGGGCGTGGCGACCCAGGGGGCACGGTGAATATCGTGACCAAGAAACCCCAGCCCGAGGCCTTCGCCACCCTGCAGACCAGCGCCGGCAGTTGGGACCGCTATCGCACCGCCCTCGACCTCAATACCCCGCTCGACGAGCAAGGCAAACTGCTGTCGCGGGTCAATCTGGCGGTGGAGGACAATCACAGCTTTCGCGATCACGTCGACAGCAAGCGGGTTTTCGTCGCGCCCTCCTTCAGCTGGCAACTGGACCCGGACACCCGCCTGACCCTGGAAAGCGAGTTGGTTCGCCACAGCTCCACCTTCGATCGGGGCATCGTCGCCCCCAATAATCGCTGGAGTGGCGTTTCGCGCTCGACCTTTCTTGGCGAACCCAACGACGGCGACATCGACAACCACAACAACCTGCTGCAAGCGGCCCTTGAGCATCAGCTCAATGACGCCTGGTCATTGCGCCTGGCCAGCCACTACAAGCAAGGCCAGCTATGGGGCTTTGCCTCGGAAAGCCGCCCGCTGAACCCCAACGGCCACAGCGTCAATCGCCGCTATCGCGAGCGCGACACCTCGTGGCACGACAGCATCAGCCAGCTGGAACTGCGCGGCCGTTACGACCTTGGCAGCTGGCAGCATGAGCTGCTGATCGGCAGCGAGTACGAGGACTACCGCAAGAACGAGCGCATCACCACCCGCGCCGGCGGCGGCTACGCCATCGATATCTACCACCCGGTCTACGGCCAGACGAAACCGGCGGGCCTACCCTCCGGCACCGATTTCTTCGAGCATGTGCGCAGCCAGGCGCTGAACCTGCAGGATCAGATCATCTTCAGCGAACGCCTACGTGGCCTGATCGGCGTACGTTTCGAGCATTTCGAGCAGGCCATCGATAACCATGTCAGCGGCAAGACCAGCCGCCAGACCCACGACGCCTTGACCCAACGAGTCGGCCTGCTCTACCAGCTGACCCCGCAACTGGGCCTGTTTGCCAACGCCTCGACCTCCTTCAAGCCGAACAATGGCCTGGACGCGGCCGGCAAGTCGTTCACCCCCGAAGAAGGTGTCGGCTATGAGGCCGGACTCAAGAGCGAACTGTTCGACGAGCGCCTGAGCGCCACTCTCGCCGCGTTCCACATCGAAAAGAAAAACGTCCTGGCGCTGGACCCAGGCACCGACTCCAGCCGCGCCATGGGCGGGGCCCGCAGCCAGGGTGTCGACCTGCAACTGAGCGGGCAACTGACGGACGCGGTACGGGTGATCGGCGCCCTGGCCTACATCGATGCCGAGGTCACCAAGGGCGACCAGGCGATTCCCGCCGGCAGCCGGATCCTGGGCGTGGCCAAGCGCAGCGGCAGCCTGCTGGGGGTGTATGAATTCCAGAATGGCTGGCTGCGCGGCTCCGACGCAGGCGCGGCCTTCACCTACGTCGGTGACCGCTCGGGTGAAGCCGGAGGCAACTTCGAGTTGCCGGCGTACCACACGGTCGACCTGCTGGCGCACTACAAGGCCAGCGACGAACTGACCCTGGGCCTGAACCTGAACAACCTGTTCGACGAAAAATACTACGAGCGCTCCTACAGCAACTACTGGGTCAACCCCGGCGAGCCGCGCAATTTCACCGTCAGCCTGACACTCAACCTGTAAAAGGAATTCGCCATGCACCCCCTCCCCTCACGCGCCCTCTGCGGACTGCTCGGCTTGCTGTTCGTTGCCCAGGCCTCGGCCCACGGTCTGTGGACCGAACAACGACGCGGCAATATTGAGGTCGTCTACGGCCACGGCGCCGAAGACAACGCCTTCAACGCGCAAAAAATCAGTGGCGCCTGGGCCTTTGATGGCAGCGGCAAAATGATCCCGGTGACGGTCCAGCGCCTGCCCGACCACGGACGCCTGTCGCCACTGAAGCCGCCGGCAATCATGGCAGTGGCGCTGGATAACGGCATGTGGTCGCAGACCGCGGACCAGAAGTGGGTCAACCAGGGACGCCGCACAGTGCCCGGCGCGGTGGCATCGACCCAGACCTTCAAGTACAGCTTGGCGATTTACCAACCCGGGGCCAAGTTGCCCCAGTTGCAGCAGATCAAGCTATTGATCCGCCCCGAAGTCGACCCACTGACTGTCGGCCCGGGCAACGCCCTGCCGGTTAGGGTGCTGCTCGACGGCAAGCCCGTGGCCGGGGTCAAGCTGATAGGTGACTATCGCAACGCGCCCAACACCTTGAGCAGCGAAACCGATGCCGAAGGCCGGGCCCGAGTGATTGTGCGCAATGAGGGGTTGAACGTGATTGCGGCGCAGGTGGAAGTCCCGGTGAAAGACAACCCGGATGTGGCGTCACGCGGGTTGTTCAGTTCCCTGACCTTCCTCGGCGAACCCCATCACGAATAAGCCTGCAGCCCGCATCAGCCGCCATTGCGGCGGCTGATGCCTCAGGCCGGCAGCGCTCTACAGCTCGCCCAGGCCGTCGATCAGCGCCTGGTTCTGCTCCGGGGTGCCGATGGTGATACGCAGGAACTGCGCAATGCGTTCCTGTTTGAAGTGACGCACGATCACCCCCTGCTCACGCAGCTTGGCCGCAAGGCCGGCGGCGTCGTGCTGCGGGTGACGGGCAAAGATGAAGTTGGCCGCCGACGGCAGGACTTCAAAGCCCTTGGCCTGCAACTGCGCCACCACGTGCCCGCGACTGTCGATCACCTGCTTGCAGGTCTGCTCGAAGTACTCACGATCCTCGAATGCCGCGGCGGCGCCGACAATCGCCAGGCGATCCAGCGGGTAGGAGTTGAAGCTGTTCTTGATCCGCTCCAGAGCCTCGATCAGGTCCGGATGGCCCACCGCCAGACCGACCCGCAGGCCCGCCAGGGAACGAGACTTGGACAGGGTCTGGGTCACCAGCAGGTTCGGGTAACGATCCACCAGGCTGATCGCGGTCTGGCCGCCAAAGTCGATATAGGCCTCATCCACCACCACCACTGAGTCCGGGCTGGCCTTGAGGATCTGCTCGATCGCCTCCAGCGCCAACAGGCAACCGGTGGGCGCGTTGGGGTTGGGGAAGATGATCCCGCCATTGGCCCGGGCGTAGTCTGCCACGCGGATCTGGAATTGCTCATCCAGCGCCACCGCTTCGAACGGGATGCCATACAGCCCGCAATACACCGGGTAGAAGCTGTAGCTGATATCGGGAAACAGCAGCGGCTGCTCGTGTTGGAACAGACCGTGGAAGATATGTGCCAGCACTTCGTCGGAACCATTGCCAAGGAACACCTGGCTGGCCTGCACCCCGTAATACTCGGCGACGGCGTGCTTGAGCAGGTCGCTATTGGGGTCCGGGTACAGGCGCAGGTTGTCGTTCAGCTCGGCGCGCATCGCCGCCAGCGCCTTGGGCGATGGGCCGTAGGGGTTTTCGTTGGTGTTGAGTTTGACCAGCTTGGCCAGTTTCGGCTGTTCGCCCGGCACATAAGGCACCAGATCCTTGACGAACGGACTCCAGAATTTGCTCATGCTCATTGCCCCTGCTCTTGATCGTCGACGATGCGGTACTCGGCGCTGCGGGCGTGGGCGGTCAGCGACTCGCCACGGGCCAGCACGGAAGCGGTCTTGCCCAGTTCGGAAGCCCCCTGCTCGGAGCAGAAGATGATCGACGAACGTTTCTGGAAGTCATAAACCCCCAGCGGCGATGAGAAGCGCGCGGTGCCGGAGGTCGGCAACACGTGGTTCGGGCCCGCGCAATAGTCGCCCAGGGCCTCCGAGGTGTGGCGTCCCATGAAGATCGCGCCAGCGTGGCGAATCTGCGGCAGCCAGGCTTGCGGGTCAGCCACCGACAGCTCCAGGTGTTCCGGGGCAATGCGGTTGGCGACGTCGATCGCCTGCTGCATGTCGCGCACCTTGATCAGGGCGCCACGGCCGTTGATCGAGGTGTTGATGATTTCGGCGCGCTCCATGGTCGGCAGCAGCTTGGCGATGCTCGCCGCCACGCGGTCGAGGAACTCGGCATCCGGGCTGACCAGGATCGCCTGGGCGTCCTCATCGTGCTCGGCCTGGGAGAACAGGTCCATGGCGATCCAGTCCGGATCGGTCTGGCCATCGCACACCACCAGGATCTCCGACGGGCCGGCGATCATGTCGATCCCCACCTGGCCAAAGACGTGGCGCTTGGCGGTGGCGACATAGATGTTGCCCGGCCCCACCACCTTGTCCACCCGAGGCACGCTTTCAGTGCCGTAGGCCAGGGCGGCTACCGCCTGGGCGCCACCGATGGTGAAGACCCGGTCGACCCCGGCGATGCAGGCCGCGGCCAGCACCAGCTCATTGAGCTCGCCACGCGGGGTGGGCACCACCATCACCACTTCGGCGACACCGGCGACCTTGGCCGGAATCGCGTTCATCAGCACCGAAGACGGATAGGACGCCTTGCCGCCCGGCACATAGAGCCCGGCACGGTCCAGCGGGGTGACTTTCTGGCCCAGCACCGTGCCGTCGGCCTCGGTGTAGGTCCAGGAATCCTGTTTCTGTTTTTCGTGGTAGCTGCGCACCCGAGCCGCAGCCTTTTCCAGGGCTTCGCGCTGGGCCACGGTGATGCGGGTCAAGGCCAGTTCCAGGCGCTCGCGCGGCAGGATCAGGTCGGCCATGGACGCCACTTGCAGGCCATCGAACTTCTCGGTGAACTCCACCAGCGCCGCATCGCCACGCTCGCGCACGGCCTTGATGATATCCAGCACCCGCTGATTGACCGAGTCGTCAGACACACTTTCCCAGCTCAGCAGATGATCCAGATGATGCGCGAAATCCGGGTCAGCAGCGTTGAGTCGGCGAATTGCAGTCGGTGCGGTCATAGCGAGAGCCTCATAGGAATGGCAAAAACTCAGGCGCCCGAAGCTACCATTCGATCCGCTTGGGCACCTGAGAATTCTGGCTATGAGGCGGATAGACGGGCGCAACTCAAGGTTGCGCGGGTAAATCAGCCGCGGTGTCGCGACTCCACTGCTTTGCGCAGGGTGTCGATCAACGCCTGGATACGGGCGTGTTGCATTTTCATCGATGCCTTGTTGACGATCAGCCGGGAGCTGATGTCAGCAATGAAATCCTGGGGTTCCAGGCCATTGGCACGCAAGGTGTTGCCGGTGTCGACCACGTCGATGATCTTGTCGGCCAAGCCAATCAGCGGCGCCAGCTCCATGGAGCCGTAGAGCTTGATGATGTCGACCTGGCGGCCCTGCTCGGCGTAGTAACGCTTGGCAACGTTGACGAACTTGGTCGCCACCCGCAGCCGGCCCTTGGGCTCGACATCGCCGACCCGGCCCGCGGTCATCAGCTTGCACAGGGCGATACGCAGGTCCAGGGGCTCATACAGGCCCTGGCCGCCGTATTCCATCAACACATCTTTACCGGCCACGCCCAGGTCTGCAGCACCATGCTCGACGTAAGTCGGCACGTCGGTGGCACGCACGATCAGCAGGCGCACATCGGCCTGGGTCGTGGGGATGATCAGCTTGCGGCTCTTGTCCGGATTCTCGGTCGGCACGATACCCGCTTCAGCCAGAAGCGGCAGGGTGTCGTCCAGAATGCGGCCCTTGGACAGTGCGATGGTCAACATGGGAAACGTCAGTCCTTATCAGGCTACTGATGCCCGGTCGCAAACGGCGCCGGACACGCATCGAGGCCATTACAGCCTCGATGAAGCAAATCAGTTAACAGCAAACTGTGGCGAGGGAGCTTGCTCCCGCTGGGTCGCAAAGCGGCCCCAACAGCGGGACTGCTGCGCAGTCCAACGGGAGCAAGCTCCCTCGCCACAATTGCAGCAGAAACTAGCCCGGTACGCGGCGGATCTTGGCGCCGAGCATCTGCAGTTTCTCTTCGATGCACTCGTAACCACGGTCGATGTGGTAGATGCGGTCGATCAGGGTGTCGCCTTCGGCGATCAGGGCCGAAATCACCAGGCTGGCCGAAGCACGCAGGTCGGTGGCCATGACAGGCGCGCCCTTGAGCTTCTCGGTGCCGGTGACGATGGCCGTGTTGCCTTCGACCTGGATCTTGGCGCCCATGCGGTGCAGTTCGTAAACGTGCATGAAGCGGTTTTCGAAGATAGTCTCGATCACCGCGCCAGTGCCTTCGGCAATCGCGTTGAGGGAGATGAACTGCGCCTGCATGTCGGTCGGGAACGCCGGGTACGGAGCGGTGCGCACGTTCACGGCTTTCGGCCGCTTGCCGTGCATGTTCAGTTCGATCCAGTCTTCGCCGCAGGTGATTTCAGCACCGGCTTCGCGCAGTTTTTCCAGCACGGCTTCGAGGATGGTCGGATCGGTGTCCTTGACCTTGACGCGGCCGCCGGTAACGGCTGCAGCCACCAGGTAGGTGCCGGTCTCGATACGGTCCGGCATCACCTTGTAGGTGGCCGGGTGCAGACGCTCGACGCCATCGATGGTGATGGTGTCGGTGCCGGCGCCGCTGATCTTGGCGCCCATGGCGATCAGGAAGTTCGCCAGGTCGATGACTTCAGGTTCGCGAGCGGCGTTTTGCAGCACACTGCGGCCTTTGGCCAGAGCGGCCGCCATCATGATGTTTTCGGTACCGGTCACGCTGACGGTGTCGAAGAAGAAGTGTGCACCGCGCAGGCCGCCCTCAGGGGCCTTGGCCTTGATGTAGCCACCTTCGACGTCAATCACCGCGCCCATGGCTTCCAGGCCACGGATGTGCAGGTCGACCGGACGCGAACCGATGGCGCAACCGCCAGGCAGGGCCACTTCGGCTTCGCCGAAACGGGCAACCATCGGGCCCAGTACCAGGATCGAGGCACGCATGGTTTTCACCAGCTCGTACGGTGCGATCAGGGTCTTGATGGTGCGCGGGTCGATTTCGACGCTGAGCTTCTCGTCGATCACCGGTTCGATGCCCATGCGACCGAACAGCTCGATCATGGTGGTGATGTCGTGCAAGTGCGGCAGGTTGGCCACAGTCACCGGGCCATCGCACAGCAGGGTAGCAGCCAGAATCGGCAGGGCGGAGTTCTTCGCCCCGGAGATGCGGATTTCGCCATCAAGACGAACACCGCCGGTAATAATCAATTTATCCATAAGAATCTCGACGCCCTTGGGCTCAGGTGCGCTCGGCCCAGGCCGCGCTGCTGAAAAATTTCATAGTGACCGCGTGGATGCTGCCATCGGCGATCCATGGGTTCAAATGGGCATAGATGCTCTGCTGACGCTTGACCGGGCTCAAAGCCACCAGTTCGTCACTAATCACGTTCAGCTGAAAGTTGCAGCCTTCGCCCTCAACTTCTACCTGTACTGATAAAAGAGTCTCGGACAGCTTTCCCTCAAGAAAGCTCTTCACTTCGGTGGCCTGCATGCTCAACCTCAATCGGCGCCCTGTGCGCGCGGGTCGCACATCATACAAAAAAGCCCCGCGCCTGCGAACCCCGCATAGCAGGACTCTGACGGGGGGCTTCTATAAAGGTGGGTTATTACGGATGGGTCAGGATTTCGGTGAGGCCGGAGACCTGGGCAATTTCACGCATGTCTTCGGGCAATCCACGAACGCTGACGGCCTTGCCAGCCGCCAGCCCATCACGCATGAACGCCAGCAGCAGCGCCAGACCGACGCTGCTGGACTTGGTCACCGCCGAGCAATCGAGCACCAATGTGGCTTCCTGGCTGGCCTTGATCAGCGACTGGCCCTGCTTGCGCAGGCCCGGGCCGCTGCGGTAATCCAGCACTCCGCTAAGCAGCAATTCGCCAGCATTCCCCTGGCGGACGGCCGACTCGCTCATTGCGCGGCCTTCTGCGCGGCGTCTTCGGTCACTTCCTTGGCCTTGGCCACTTCACCGGCCCAACCGTTGATGGTTTTGTCCAGGTCGTTGCCATTGCGCTGCATGGCATCAGCGAACTGATCACGGAACAGCTTGCCGATATTGATGCCGTTGATGATCACGTTGCGCACTTTCCACTCACCGTCGATTTTCTCAAGGGTGTAGGACACAGGGTAGATCGAGCCGTTGTTGCCCTTGACCTGCATGTCGACGCTGGTGCGGGTACCGCTTTCATCCTTGGCCGGAGATACGGTGATGCCCTGGTTGTTGTACTCGAGCAACGCATTGCCATAGAACTGCATCAGGCTGCGCTTGAAGTTTTCCTGGAAGCGCGCCATCTGCTCCGGGGTGGCCTTGCGCGAGTACTTCACGGTCATGATGCTGCGCGAAATGCCATCGGCATCCACCACCGGGCCAACGATGCCGTTGAGCGCCTGGTAGAACTCGCTTGGGCTCTGCTTGTACTTCTCTTTGTTGGCCGCCAGATCGGCGAGCAACCGGGTAGTGGTGTCCTGAACCAGTTCATGCGCGGAAGGCGCAGCCACGGCGTTAGCCATCAACGGCAGTGCCGCGAGTAATACCAACAGGCCACGTCGCAAGGTAGAGATCATGGAAAAACTCCTCATTTGGCGTCTTTGCTAACGGTATTGAGCAGGAATTTACCGATCAGGTCCTCAAGTACCAGCGACGACTGGGTGTCATGGATGGTCCCGCCATCCTTGAGCAAGGCTTCTTCCCCACCGACGCTGATACCGATGTATTTCTCACCCAACAGGCCAGCCGTGAGAATAGATGCAGTGGAGTCAGTCGGCAGGTTATCTACGCGCTTTTCCACTTGCAGCGTCACACGACCGGTGAAACTGTCGCGATCCAGATCGATAGCCGTGACCTTGCCGATGGTCACACCGGCCATGGTCACTTTGGCTCTGACAGTCAAACCGGCGATATTGTCGAAATAGGCATAAAGTTTATAAGTATCGGTGGCTGCGCTCGGGGACAGGCCACTGACCCGCAGCGCCAGCAACAGCAAAGCCAGGATGCCAGCCAGCAAGAAAAGGCCGACACCGATTTCCAGGGTGCGGTTTTGCATCAGAAATCTCCAAACATCAAGGCGGTCAGAATAAAGTCCAGGCCGAGTACAGCCAATGAGGCATACACCACGGTCTTGGTAGTGGCACGACTGATCCCTTCTGAAGTGGGCTCACAGTCATAACCTTGGAATACGGCGATCCATGTCACGACGAACGCAAAGACAATGCTTTTAATAACACCATTGAGCACGTCACCGCTGAACGTCACGCTATTTTGCATGTTCGACCAGTAGGAACCCTCATAGACTCCCAACCAATCGACGGCCACCCACGAACCACCCCAGATCCCGACCACACTGAAAATGATCGCCAGCAACGGCAGGGAAATGAAGCCGGCCCACAAACGCGGGGCGACGATGTATTTGAGCGGGTCCACGCCAATCATTTCCAGGCTTGACAGCTGCTCGGTGGATTTCATGTTGCCGATTTCCGCCGTCAGCGCCGATCCGGCACGTCCGGCGAACAGCAGCGCAGTCACCACCGGCCCCAGTTCGCGCAACAGCGTCAGGGCGACCATCTGCCCTACTGCCTGCTCCGACCCGTAGCTGGACAGGATATTGAAGCCTTGCAGCGCCAACACCATGCCGATGAATACCCCGGAGACCACAATGATCACCAGCGACATCACGCCTACGGCATGCAGTTGCTTGATCAACAGGCCAAAACTGCCGCCGATGCCGCCGCGCCCCAGCAGGGCGTGAAACAGAAACAGCGTGGAACGCCCTAGCACCGAAACCACATCGATGCCCGAACGACCGAAGAGGCGAACCCTCTCCACTAAAGATATCTTGCGCATCAGCGCTTCCCCAGAAGATCTGCGCGGTAGTCCGGCGCTGGAAAGTGAAAGGGTACCGGACCGTCGGGGTCGCCTTTCATGAACTGGCGGATGCGCGGATTATCGGACCCCATCAGCTCATCGGGCGTGCCCTGCCCCAATACTTGGCCATCGCCGACCACGTAGATGTAATCGGCAATGCTCGCGGTTTCTGCAAGATCGTGTGACACAACGATGCTGGTAATGCCCAGCGCGTCGTTGAGCAGGCGAATCAGGCGCACCAGAACCCCCATGGCAATCGGGTCCTGGCCCACGAACGGCTCGTCATACATGAGGATCTGCGGGTCCAGGGCGATCGCCCGGGCCAATGCCACGCGACGCTTCATGCCGCCGGACAGCTCATCGGGCATCAATTCGATGGCGCCACGCAGTCCGACCGCCTGCAGCTTGAGCAGGACGATGTCGCGGATCATTTCATCCGGCAGCTGGGTATGGACCCGCAGCGGGAATGCAACGTTCTCGAACACGTCCAAGTCGGTAAAAAGCGCGCCACTCTGGAACAGCACGCCCATTTGCTTGCGTGCGTCGAACAGGTCGCTGCGTGAGAGCTCCGGCAGATTCTGGCCGTTGACCCACACTTCACCGGCGCTGGGGCGTAATTGCGCGCCCATCAGGCGCAGCAGGGTGGTCTTTCCGCAACCGGAAGGCCCCATGATCCCGGTGACCTTGCCCCGTGGAATACGAATATCCACGTTATTGAAGATGCTGCGCGTACCGCGCTTGAAGGACAGCCCCTTCAGCTCGACCGCGTAGGCGTTATCGGCACTCATCTAAACTCCTTGCGATGCAGCCTATCACTCGGGCGCTAGGCTCCCTGCCGGGAGTTGATTCACCCGGGGCAGGCCGAACTGGCGGCGAACTATATCATTGCTGATACGGAGCCCCCAAGGCCGAAGCCTCGGCTATTCAGCCACACGACAGGCAAAAAACCAGGCCTTTCCTTAGTTACCCCCAAGAAAGGCTGACGAACTTGCGTGAGGGAATTGATCATTACCGCTATAATCGCCGCCTTTTCATCAGGCTATACGATTTCTGACATGAGCCAATCCAGCGACCTGATTCAATCGGCACAACGCACCATCCGCCTCGAAGTTGAAGCAGTAGAAGCCCTGCTGCCCCTTATCGACGCTGATTTCGTACGCGCTTGCGAGATGATTCTGGCCAGCAAAGGCCGCGTAGTCGTGGTCGGCATGGGCAAATCCGGGCATATCGGCAACAAGATTGCCGCGACCCTGGCCAGCACCGGCACCACGGCGTTTTTTGTCCACCCGGCCGAAGCCAGCCACGGCGACATGGGCATGATTACCCGGGACGACGTGATCCTGGCCCTGTCCAATTCGGGCTCGACCAATGAAATCGTGACCCTGTTGCCGCTGATCAAGCGCCTGGGCATCCAGCTCATCAGCCTCACCGGCAACCCGGACTCACCGCTGGCCAAGGCCGCCGAGGTCAATCTCAACGTCCACGTTGAACACGAAGCCTGCCCGCTGAACCTGGCGCCGACCTCGTCCACCACTGCCGCCCTGGTCATGGGCGACGCCCTGGCCGTGGCACTGCTGGAAGCCCGCGGCTTTACCGCCGAAGACTTCGCGTTTTCCCATCCGGGCGGTGCCCTGGGTCGTCGCCTGCTGCTAAAAGTCGAGAACGTGATGCATGCCGGCAGCGAACTGCCCCTGGTGCAACGCGGCACCCTGCTCAAGGACGCGCTCATGGAAATGACCCGCAAGGGCCTAGGCATGACCGCGATCATCGAGACCGATGGGCGCCTGGCCGGGATCTTCACGGACGGTGACCTGCGCCGCACCCTGGATCGCACCATCGATATCCATCATGCGACCATCGATGAAGTCATGACCCTTCATGGCAAGACCGCTCGTGCCGATATGCTGGCAGCCGAAGCGCTGAAAATCATGGAAGACCATCGAATCAACGCACTGGTAGTGGTGGACAAGGAGGACCGACCTATCGGCGCCTTCAACCTGTCCGACCTGCTGCGTGCCGGAGTAATGTGATGAGTGCCGACCTGCTGCAACGTGGCAAAAACATCAAGCTGGCGATTTTTGACGTCGACGGCGTACTGACCGACGGTCGCCTGTACTTCCTCGAAGACGGCAGCGAGTTCAAGACCTTCAACACCCTCGACGGCCAGGGCATCAAGATGCTGATGGCCGCTGGCGTGCAGACCGCAATCATCAGCGGACGCAAGACCCCGGTGGTCGAGCGCCGGGCCAAGAACCTGGGAATTCCCCATCTGTACCAAGGCCGCGAAGACAAGCTGGTGGTACTCGACGAGCTACTTGGCCAACTCGGCCTAAGCTATGACCAGGTCGCCTACCTCGGTGACGATCTGCCGGACTTGCCGGTAATCCGCCGCGTCGGCCTGGGCATGGCCGTGGCCAATGCTGCAAGTTTCGTCCGCGAACACGCCCACGGCATCACCCAGGCCCGTGGCGGCGAAGGTGCCGCGCGCGAATTTTGCGAGCTGATCCTGCGCGCCCAAGGCAGCCTTGAAGCGGCCAACGCCGCCTACTTATAGAGCCTTTTATGCTGAGCAAAAAGATTCGCAACATTCTGCTGTTCGGGGTCCTTGCCGCGTTGTTCGCGGCAGTCGGCTATTGGAATATCAGTCCGGAACGCTTCCTCGACAAGCCAGTGGCACAGGTCGACGAGAGCGCCATCGACTATTACGCGGTCAACGCCCGCAGCGTGCAGTACCTGCCGGACGGCAAAATGCAGTACGAGATGACGTCCGACAAGGTCGAGCACCTGAAGGCCACCGAAGTCACCCTGCTGACCAAGCCGGACCTGCAGATGTACCGCGGCACCACCTTCCCCTGGCATGTCCAGAGCGAACGCGGCGAGGTCAATCCGGACGGCACTGAAGTCGAGCTGATCGATTCGGTACGGGTCGCACGCACCGATGAGAAAAATCGCACGGTACTGATTACCACTACCCGCATGACAGTATTCCCGCAGAAGCAATATGCGCAGACCGAGCAAGCCGTTAGAATCGACGGCGCCGGGGGCGTGACTACGGCCAAGGGAATGAAAGCGTATTTGAAAGACGGCAGGATGAACCTGCTATCGAACGTAAGAGGACAGTATGAGGCTCGTTAAAACCCTCCCTATTTTGCTCAGTCTGGGCGCAGCACTGGGAAGCGTGAGCGCCTGGGCTCTGCCGAACGATAGCCAACAACCTATCCGTATTCAGGCCGATGACGCGCAACTCGATGACCGCCAGGGCATCGCCACCTACAAGGGCGATGTGATCATCACCCAGGGCTCGATGAAGATCACCGGCAATACCGTGACCATCACCCGCACCGCGTCCGGTGAAATCGACGTGGTGACCTCGGTGGGCAACCTGGCGTATTTCGAGCAGTTGCAGAAAGCCACCGACCCCAAACCGGTACAGGCCTACGCCGTGACCATTCAGTACCACGCTGCGCAAAACCGCATCGTACTGATCGACAAGGCCAAGGTGATCAACGACGGCAACACCACCGAAGGCGAGAAAATCGTCTACGACACCGTCAAGCAGGTCGCCAACGCCGGTCGCGCCAATGGCAGCTCGGTCACCGCGCCACGTCCGCGGATCGATATGGTCATCCAGCCGAAAAAGAAAACTGACGAGCAAAAGGCCCAGTAATGGCAACTCTGAAAGCTCAGCATCTGGCCAAGAGCTACAAGAGCCGTCAGGTCGTGCGTGACGTCAGCCTGTCCATCGACAGCGGTCAGATCGTCGGCCTGCTCGGCCCCAACGGCGCCGGCAAGACCACCTGCTTCTACATGATCGTCGGCCTGGTCCAGGCCGATCAGGGCCGTGTGCTGATCGACGACCTCGACGTCAGCCACCAGCCCATGCACGGCCGCGCCCGTGCCGGCATCGGCTACCTGCCCCAGGAAGCGTCGATCTTTCGCAAGCTGTCGGTCGCCGACAACATCATGGCCATCCTCGAGACCCGCAAGGAGCTCGACAAGGCCGGCCGCCGCAAGGAACTGGAAAGCCTGCTCCAGGAGTTCCACATCCACCACATTCGCGACAACCTCGGCATGAGCCTGTCCGGTGGTGAACGCCGCCGGGTGGAAATCGCCCGCGCCCTGGCCACATCGCCGAAATTCATCCTGCTCGACGAACCTTTCGCCGGCGTGGACCCGATCTCGGTCGGCGACATCAAGCAGATCATCCATCACCTCAAGGCCAAGGGCATTGGTGTACTGATCACCGACCACAATGTCCGGGAAACCCTCGATATCTGCGAAACCGCCTACATCGTCAGCGACGGTCAGCTGATCGCCGAGGGCACGCCCGAAACCATCCTGGCCAACGAATTGGTCAAGGAAGTGTATCTGGGCCATGAGTTCCGCCTGTAAGCACTGAGGTGTTTGGCTAGTCGCCAGAGCGCCACCTTCAATAAATCCCTACAAATTTTATTGTTACCGCGCTCTAGGCAAACACTTCAGTTTCAGGCATATAATTTGCTTATGTTTGGCGCTCACGCGCCCTGTAGTGGATGGCGCATGTGCGCCGGCGAATAAGGTGTTAAGCCCCTGCCATGAAACCATCGCTAGTCCTGAGAATGGGCCAGCAGCTGACGATGACACCGCAGCTGCAACAGGCCATCCGCCTGCTCCAATTGTCGACCCTGGACCTGCAACAGGAAATCCAGGAGGCCTTGGAGTCCAATCCGATGCTCGAACGCCAGGAAGAAGGCGACGACTTCGACAACACCGACCCTCTGGCCGACAACGCCGAGCAAAAACCCAACACCGACATCCAGGAACCCTCCTACCAGGAAACCGCCCCCACGGTGGACAACCTCGAGGACGGCGAGTGGAACGAGCGCATTCCCAACGAATTGCCGGTGGATACCGCCTGGGAAGACGTTTACCAGACCAGCGCCAGCAGCCTGCCCAGCAACGATGACGACGAGTGGGACTTCACCACCCGCACCTCGGCCGGCGAAAGCCTGCAGAGCCACCTGCTGTGGCAACTGAACCTGGCGCCGATGTCCGACACCGACCGCCTGATTGCCGTAACCCTGATCGACTGCATCAATAACCAGGGCTACCTGGACGAAACCCTCGAGGAAATCCTCGAAGCCTTCGATCCGGAGCTGGACATCGAGCTGGACGAGATCGAAGCCGTCCTGCACCGCATCCAGCAATTCGAGCCGGCCGGCATCGGCGCACGCACCCTGGGTGAGTGCCTGTTGCTGCAACTGCGCCAGCTGCCAGCCAAGACGCCTTGGCTGAGCGAGGCACAACGCCTGGTCAGCGACTACATCGACCTGCTGGGCAGCCGCGACTACAGCCAACTGATGCGCCGCATGAAGCTCAAGGAAGACGAGCTGCGCCAGGTCATCGAACTGGTACAGAGTCTGAACCCGCGTCCCGGCTCGCAGATCGAGTCTGCCGAGGCCGAGTACGTGGTCCCTGACGTGATCGTACGCAAGGACAACGAGCGCTGGCTGGTCGAGCTGAACCAGGAATCAGTACCGCGCCTGCGGGTCAACCCGCAGTACGCAGGCTTCGTGCGCCGTGCCGACAGCAGCGCCGACAACACTTTCATGCGCAATCAGCTGCAAGAGGCCCGCTGGTTCATCAAGAGCCTGCAAAGCCGCAACGAAACCCTGATGAAAGTCGCGACCCAGATCGTCGAGCATCAGCGCGGCTTCCTCGAGTACGGCGACGAAGCGATGAAGCCTTTGGTCCTGCACGACATCGCCGAAGCGGTGGGCATGCACGAATCGACGATTTCCCGGGTGACCACGCAAAAATTCATGCATACCCCACGGGGTATTTATGAACTGAAATACTTTTTCTCCAGCCACGTAAGTACCTCCGAAGGCGGTGAATGCTCGTCCACGGCGATTCGCGCGATCATCAAAAAACTGGTGGCCGCGGAAAATCAGAAAAAGCCGTTGAGTGACAGCAAGATCGCTGGTTTACTGGAGGCACAAGGCATTCAGGTAGCCCGTCGTACCGTCGCCAAGTACCGCGAATCCCTTGGGATCGCGCCTTCCAGCGAACGGAAGCGGTTGATGTAACCGCCGGGCTCGCCACAGCGTTCCAGTGGCAGGCAACCCAGCCTGCCGCTTTATGCACTGGCAACGAAGGAGAAGCTGTATGCAAGTCAACATCAGTGGACACCAACTGGAAGTGACCGAGCCCCTGCGCGCCTACATCGGCGAAAAACTCGACCGACTGGAGCGGCACTTTGACAAGATTACCAATGTGCAGGTAACGATGGCTGTCGAGAAACTGAAGCAGAAAATCGAAGCCACCCTGCACATCCACGGTGGGGAGGTTGTCGCCAATGCAGAACATGACGATATGTATGCCGCGATCGACCTGCTCACGGATAAGCTGGACCGCCAACTGAAAAAGCATAAGGAAAAGCAACTCCACCTTCTCCAAGGCACGGGTCGCTAACACTCCCCTCCCATGATCCGACTTGAAAGTATCCTGACCCCCGGCCGTTCCCTCGTGAACGTGCCGGGCGGCAGTAAAAAACGCGCCCTCGAACAAATTGCCAACCTGATCAGCCGTGAAGTGCCGGATCTGGAGATGCAGGATGTCTTCGAGAGCCTGATTGCCCGTGAAAAACTCGGTTCCACCGGTTTTGGCAACGGCATCGCCATTCCCCATTGCCGCCTCAAAGGCTGCGAGTCGCCCATCAGTGCGTTGATGCACCTGGACGCTCCCATCGATTTCGACGCCATCGACGGCGCTCCGGTCGACCTGCTGTTCGTACTGCTGGTCCCCGAAGCTGCCACCGATGCGCACCTGGAACTGCTGCGGCAGATCGCCAGCATGCTTGATCGCAAGGAAGTGCGTGACAGGCTGCGCAGCGCCGACAGCAACCAAGCCCTGTATCAGGTAGTCCTGGACGAGCAGAACGGTCAGTAACCATGCGCTTGATCATTGTCAGCGGCCGCTCCGGCTCCGGTAAAAGTACCGCCCTCGCTGTCCTGGAGGATAACGGCTACTACTGCATCGACAACTTGCCGGCAGGCCTGCTGCCGGAGTTGGCCGAGCGTGCGTTGATCCACACCGAGCTGGCGCAACCGCTGGTGGCGGTATCGATCGATGCGCGCAACCTGCCAAGCCACTTGTCACGCTTCCCCGAGCTGTTGGAAGAAGTGCGCAGCCGGCACATCCAGTGCGATGTGCTGTACCTGGACGCCGACGAGGAGACCCTGCTCAAGCGGTTCTCGGAAACCCGTCGCCGCCACCCGCTGAGCAGCGCCAATCGCTCCCTGGCCGAGGCGATTCAGGACGAAACCCAACTCCTGGGCCCGATCGTCGACCTGGCCGACCTGACCATCAACACCACTAATCTGAACCTGTATCAGCTGCGCGACACCATCAAGTTGCGCCTGCTGAACCAGCCGGAGCCGGGCACCGCGTTTTTGGTGGAGTCCTTTGGCTTCAAGCGGGGCATGCCGGTGGATGCCGACCTGGTGTTCGACGTGCGCTGCCTGCCCAACCCCTACTGGAAGCCCGAATTGCGCGACCAGTCAGGACTGGACCAGCCTGTAGCCGATTATCTGGCCGCACAGCCCGATGTCGAAGACATGTTCCAGGACATCTCCAGCTACCTGCTCAAATGGTTGCCACGCTTTGCCGCCAGCAACCGCGCTTACGTCACTATTGCCATTGGCTGCACGGGCGGGCATCACCGCTCGGTCTACCTGACCGAACGCCTGGGCCAGGTCCTGCAACAATCCCTGAAGAACGTCCAGGTTCGCCACCGCGACCTTAGCTGAAAGGACCACCACCGCGATGCCTGCTCTGGAAATTGAAATCATCAACAAACTGGGCTTGCATGCCCGGGCTTCTGCAAAATTTGTCGGTGTGGCCGGCCAGTTTCCGTGCCAGATCAGGGCGGGCAGGACTCCCGAGTCCATGGTCGACGGTAAAAGCATCATGGCAATGATGATGTTGGCGGCAGGCAAAGGCACCCGCATTCATCTGAAAACCGAAGGCGAGCAAGAGCAGGAAGCGCTGGATGCGCTGGTGGCATTGATCAACAATTATTTCGACGAAGGCGAGTAAGCAACGCCCTCGGCGCGTCGACTGTCCAGCCGACGCGCACCAGGCCAGGCCTCTATTTAGCTCGTCAGGCCAGCGCCGTATCCATCACCATCATCAGACAGAAACCGATGCAAAGCCCCAGGCTCGCAAGCTTCTCGTGACCATGACGCCGCGACTCGGGAATCACTTCGTGGGTCACCACCAGCAACATGGCGCCTGCGGCCAGCGCCAGGCCCAGGGGCAACAGGATCTCGGCCAGGCTCACCAGCCAGGCGCAGAGCAAGGCAAACACCGGTTCGACCAGGCCTGAGGCCGCGCCAATCAGGAATGCCTTGACCCGCGACATCCCGGCCCCCGCCAACACCAGCGCGATGACCAGGCCCTCCGGCACATCCTGCAATGCGATGCCCATGGCCAGGCTGTCGGCGTCGGGCATGCCGCCACCGGCAGACACCCCCACCGCCATGCCTTCCGGGATGTTGTGGGCGATGATCGCGAACACAAACAGCCAGATACGCGGAGGAATCACCGGATGCCCCGGTGTGCCAACCAGCATTTCCGGGCTGGCCCCCGAGACCTTGCGGTCCACCAGAAACAGGCCGAAGGCACCGAGCATGATGCCCAGGCTGATCAGTCCGCTGGAGCCCCAGGGCGACAGGCCAAGGCTCGTGGCGGCGGCAATTCCCGGCACAATCAGGGAAAACGCCGTCGCCGCAAGCATCACCCCGGCACCGAAACCCAGCAGCGTGTCGTTGAGCGCCTGGGGCATCTTGCGAATGACCAGCACCGGGACCGCCCCCAGTGCTGTGCCCAGGGCACAGAGCGCCCCGCCTTCCAGGGCCCGCAACAGTTTCGGCTCCAGATCCAGCCAGCTCAGGCCCTTGGCCACCAGCAATGCGGTACCCGCCAACAGCAACAACGAACCAAACGCATAACGAAACATTCGTACGCTGCTGATCGCCAGTGTTTCAGTGCCCATAGTCGGCCTTAGATCTTTTTATGGTGAGGGTTCAAACCAGCGCGGCCTGGTAGCGCTGAGCGACTTCCGGCCAATGGACGACGTTGTAGAACGCGTTGATGTATTCCGGGCGACGGTTCTGGTAGCGCAGGTAGTAGGCGTGCTCCCACACGTCCAGGCCGAGGATCGGCGTATTGCCGTTCATCAGCGGGCTGTCCTGGTTACCGCTGCTTTCCACCACCAGGGTCTTTTGCGGCGTCACGCTGAGCCAGGCCCAGCCGCTGCCAAAGCGGGTCAGTGCGGCTTTGGTGAAGGCTTCCTTGAAACTCTCGAAGCCCCCCAACTGCTCGTCGATTGCACGCCCCAGGTCGCCCTCCGGCTTGCCACCGCCATTGGGCGCCATGACTGCCCAGAACAACGAGTGGTTGGCATGTCCACCGCCCTGGTTGATCACCGCGGCACGCAGTTTTTCCGGCAACTGCTGAACGCTGGCCACCAGCTTTTCTACCGACCAGTCGGCCCACTCGGTGCCTTCGACAGCCGCGTTGAGGTTGTTGATGTAGGTCTGGTGGTGCTTGGTGTAGTGGATTTCCATGGTCTGCGCATCGATATGCGGTTCCAGGGCGTCATAGGCGTAGGGCAAGGCAGGCAAGGTAAAAGACATATCAATGTACTCCGTAATAAGGGCCGTTCGAGGTCGCGGGGCCGGAGGCCAGTTGCGCGACATTGCTCTCCAGCAAGCGATGGGTACGCGGGTATTCGCCGTGCTCGCTGATGAAATTGAGCAGCTCGACATAGGTCTTGCTGCTCTGGCGCAATGCCGCCTCGCGCAAGGCCGGGGCCAGGCGCGCATCCTGCATGGTCTGCAACAGCCGCTGATGGATGGCGCACAGGTACTCCGCGCTCTCCTCCGGCTGGTTCAGGCGCAGATGCAGATCCGCCAGGTTGTGATGGGAAATGACGCAGGCCGCCACCGCTTCGTCGGCATTCGACCAACGCTCGAACAACACCTGGGCCAGGGCCAGCGCCTGCAGGTAATACTCGCGAGCGTCCACCAGATTGCCTTGGGTGAAGAAGCGATTGGCCCTTTCGATCGTGCGTTTCCAGTGCTCCATGGTGAGCCTCCAAAGCAGTGACGGGGGGAGTTAAACGCCGCCCGCGGTGAGCTTTTCCGGATCCAGCAGAACTTCCAGTTGGCTGCGCGACAGGTCGGTGTGTTCAAGCGCCACGTCGATGACCGGGCGCCCTTGCTTGTAAGCGGTCTTGGCGATCTCGGCGGCCTTCTGGTAACCGATGATCGGGTTCAGCGCGGTGACCAGGATCGGGTTGCGCGCCAACGCTTCTTTGATTTTGGCTTCGTTGACCTTGAAGCTGGCGATGGCCTTGTCCGCCAGCAGGCGGCTGGCATTGGCCATCAACTCGATGCTGCTCAGCAGGTTTTGCGCAATGATCGGCAGCATCACGTTCAATTCGAAGTTGCCCGACTGGCCGGCGACGGTAATCACCGAGTCGTTGCCGATCACCTGTGCCGCAACCATGGCCGTGGCTTCAGGAATCACCGGATTGACCTTGCCCGGCATGATCGAACTGCCCGGCTGCAAGGCTTCCAGCTCGATCTCACCGAGGCCGGCCAGGGGCCCCGAGTTCATCCAGCGCAGGTCGTTGGCAATTTTCATCAGGGACACGGCAACCGCCTTGAGCTGACCGGAAACCGCAACGGCGGTGTCCTGGGAGCCGATCAGGGCGAACAGGTTTTTACCCGGAGTGAATTGCACCTGGGTCAGCTTGCTCAGTTGCTGGCTGAAGCGCGCGGCAAATTGCGGGTGAGCGTTGATCCCGGTGCCCACCGCAGTGCCGCCCTGGGCCAGGGCTTGCAGGCTTGGCAGCAAGTCCTGCAGGTGGCCGATATTGGCCTTGAGTTGCTGCGCCCAACCTTCCAGGACCTGGCTCATGCGCACCGGCATGGCGTCCATCAGGTGGGTGCGACCAGTCTTGATGAACGGGTGCACCTCCACGGCCTTGCGTTCGATGACCTGCACCAGGTGCAGCAGCGCCGGCAGCAACTGCTCATGCAGGGTCAGTGCCGCGCTGACATGGATGGTGGTGGGGATGATGTCGTTGCTGCTCTGCCCGCAGTTCACGTGGTCATTGGGGTTGACCGGCTCACCCAGCAGGCGGCTGGCCAGCGTCGCGATCACTTCGTTGGCGTTCATGTTGGAGCTGGTGCCGGAGCCGGTCTGGAAGATATCCACCGGGAAATGCTGCATGTAGTCGCCTTCCAGCAAGCCCTGGGCGGCGTCGACGATAGCCTTGCCCTGGGCTGAGCTGATTTGCTCGAGCTCGACGTTGGCCCGGGCCGCCGCGGCCTTGGCCAGGATCAGGGCGCGAATGAACTGCGCCGGCATGCGTTGGTGGCTGATCGGAAAGTTATCCACCGCGCGCTGGGTCTGGGCGCCATACAGCGCCTGCTCCGGGACCTGCAACTCGCCCATGCTGTCGCGTTCGATACGGGTATTACTCATCGGGAAATCCTTGCACCAGTTCATTCAGAGGGATGGAAGGCTGCAGCGAGCAGGTCGCCAACTGCCAGGCATAGCTTTGCCAGCGTTTGAGCCGGCATTTGCACAGGGACAGGCGCTCCAGGTCGCGCAACGGCCGCCAGGCCTGGTCCATGCACTGGCTGCGCCAATGCCAGGGCAGGGCCGTATCGGCGGCGGTGTCGAGCAGGAGCCGCAAAGAAGTTTCGGCCACGGTCCAGGGCGAGGTAGCCGTGCAACAGGCCAGATAGCGCCCTTCGGCCAGGTAATGCTCGATCAGACGCGGCTCGTCCGGATCGAGGGCGCAACGGATCTGGCGACTCATCCAGCGCCAGCTTTCGAGGTAAGGCTGCTCGTGCAAGGCAGAACTCATGACCTGGGCTCATTCAATAATGAGATTTATTATTAAATGATATTGAGAATCAAAACAAGCGCGGCCGTCTCGGCCATTGCAGAATCCGCCGCGACGGGTTGCAGCCACATGCCGGAATTCACAGCGCAGATCACCGGTAAATCCCGAGCAAAAAAAACGCGCCATCCCGCAAAGGAAGGCGCGTTTAGGTGACAACAGGAGCGTTTAGCTGCCGGCGACGGTCATGCGTTCGATCAGTACCGAGCCGGTGCGGATGTTGCTACGCAGCTCCAGATCGTTACCTACGGCGACGATCTGCTTGAACATGTCACGCATATTGCCGGCAATGGTCACTTCCTGGACTGCGAACTGGATCTCGCCGTTCTCGACCCAGAACCCGGCCGCGCCGCGGGAGTAATCGCCAGTGACCATATTCAGGCCGTGTCCCATCAGCTCGGTCACCAACAGTCCGCGCCCCATGCGCCGCAGCAGTGCCGCCTGGTCTTCATCGCCATGGGTGATGAACAGGTTGTGCACGCCGCCGGCGTTGGCGGTGCTGGGCAGGCCGAGTTTGCGACCGGAATAGGTGCCGAGGATGTAGGACACCAGCTCGCCGTCCTGAACGAACGGCTTGGCATAGGTGGCCAGGCCGTCGCCGTCGAACGCCGAGCTGCCCATGGCGCGCATCAGGTGCGGCCGCTCATCGATGGTCAGCCACTGCGGGAACAACTGCTGGCCCAGGGCGCCTTCGAGGAACGACGATTTGCGGTACAGATTGCCCCCTGAAATCGCCCCCAGGAAACTGCCGAACAGGCCGCCGGCCAGCTCCGCGGAGAACAGCACCGGCACTTCACAGGTCGGGACCGGGCGCGCGCCCAGGCGGCTCGCGGCCCGTTGTGCAGCGCGCTGACCGATGCTGACCGGGTCAGCCAGCAATTCGCCCTGGCGGCTCACGTCGTACCAATAGTCGCGCTGCATCTGGCCATCGGCTTCAGCGATCATCACGCAGCTCAGGCTATGACGAGTCGAGGCGTAACCGCCGACAAACCCATGGCTGTTGCCATACACGCGGCAGCCTTGATGGGTGCTCAAGGTGGTGCCATCGGCATTCTTGATCCGGCTATCGGCAGCAAAGGCCGCCGCTTCGCAGGTCAGGGCCTGTTCAATGGCTTGTTCGGGAGTGATGTCCCAAGCGTGGAACAGGTCGAAATCCTGCAGATTGGTGGCCATCAAGGACGCATCGGCCAGGCCCGAGGCCTCGTCTTCCGAGGTGTGCTTGGCGATGGCCAACGCGGCGGCCACGGTTTCGCGGATCGCATCCGGGCCACTGGCCGAGGTGCTGGCCGAGCCTTTGCGCTGCCCCACATAGAGGGTGATGCCAAAGCCCTGGTCGCGGTTGAACTCCACGGTCTCGACTTCGCGCTGGCGCACCGAGGTCGACAGGCCCTGCTCCAGGGACACCGCCACTTCACAGGCACTGGCGCCCTGGCGCTTGGCTTCGGCAATGATCTGCTCGACTTGTTCCTGCAGTGCCGGCAAAGCTTGTGGGCCGACGCTTTCTGCTGCACTCATGGTGTTCTCCACTCAAATTCTGCTTTCGGTTAAGGCCTTCGAGCGACCGGGCCGGACAAGCGGCCCCCGACTGGTTATCATGGCGGCGTTTCTTTGCGGACTGCCACCATGGTTGATTCTTACGACGACTCCCTCGATGGGGAGAAAAGCAAATCCCAGGTCAAACGCGAGCTGCATGCTCTGGTTGACCTCGGCGAGCGCCTTACAACACTCAAGCCTGACTTGCTGGCAAAACTGCCTTTGACCGACGCCATGCGCCGGGCCCTGGCCGATGCGCCCAAGCACACCGCGAATATCGCGCGTAAACGGCACCTCATGTTCATCGGCAAGCTGATGCGCGATCAGGACACTGCCGCCATTCTGGTCTTGCTCGATCAACTCGATGCCTCCACCCGGCAGTACAACGAACGCTTCCACGGCCTGGAACGCTGGCGCGATCGCTTGATCGCAGGCGATGACGGCGTGCTGGAGAAGTTTGTCATCGACTACCCCGAGGCTGATCGCCAGCAATTGCGCTCCCTGATCCGTCAGGCCCAGCACGAACTGGCGCATAACAAGCCACCGGCGTCGAGCCGTAAAATCTTCAAGTACATCCGCGAGCTGGACGAGACTCAACGCGGTCTGCGCTGAAGCCTTGACCAGGTGGGTTGCCTTGCAGCCCACCCGCAGCTCGCAGGTTTTCAAGCGTCGCTATCAGGACCCCGTGCCACCCACGGTGATCGCGTCGATTTTCAAGGTTGGCTGACCGACACCTACCGGTACCGACTGCCCATCCTTGCCACAGGTCCCTACCCCGCTGTCCAGTGACAGGTCATTACCGACCATCGACACCTTGCTCATGGCTTCCGGGCCATTGCCGATCAGGGTCGCGCCTTTGACCGGCGCGGTGATCTTGCCGTCTTCGATCAGGTACGCCTCGCTGGTGGAGAACACAAACTTGCCGCTGGTGATATCCACCTGGCCGCCCCCCAAATTGGCGCAGTAGATGCCGCGTTTGACCGAGGCGATGATTTCTTCTGGGTCGCTTTCGCCAGCCAGCATGTAGGTGTTGGTCATGCGTGGCATCGGCAGGTGCGCGTAAGACTCACGGCGACCGTTGCCGGTGCGGGCCACGCCCATCAACCGGGCATTGAGTTTGTCTTGCATGTAGCCCTTGAGGACGCCGTTTTCGATCAGGGTCGTGCACTCGGTCGGCGTGCCTTCGTCATCCACGGTCAGCGAGCCGCGACGCCCAGCCAGGGTGCCGTCGTCGACGATGGTGCAAAGCTTGGAGGCAACCATTTCACCCATGCGCCCGCTGTAGGCCGAACTGCCCTTGCGGTTGAAGTCGCCTTCCAGGCCGTGGCCGACCGCTTCGTGCAGCAGCACCCCCGACCAGCCTGAACCCAGAACCACCGGCAAGGTGCCGGCCGGAGCCGGGATGGCTTCCAGGTTGACCAGGGCCTGACGCAGTGCTTCACGGGCGTAGCCCATGGCACGGTCTTCGGCGAGGAAGTAACGGTAATCGGTACGCCCACCACCGCCGTGGCCGCCGCGCTCGCGACGGCCGTTCTGCTCGACGATCACGCTGACATTGAAGCGCACCAGCGGGCGCACATCCGCCGCCAGGCTGCCATCGGTGGACGCAACGAGAATGCGTTCCCAGACCCCGGCCATGCTCACGCTGACCTGTTGGATCCGTGGGTCCAGGGCCCGGGTCGCCACATCGATGCGCTTGAGCAGCTCGACCTTTTCGGCGCGGCTGATGACTTCCAGGGGGTTGTCCGGCGCGTACAACTGGGCCACGTCCTGGGTGCTGAACGCCTGCACGCTGCCGTTTTGTCCGGCCCGGGAAATCGAACGCGCGGCGCGGGCGGCCAGGCCCAGGGCTTCCAGGGTGATGGCATTGCTGTAGGCAAAGCCGGTTTTTTCACCGGACTGCGCCCGCACGCCAACGCCCTGGTCGAGATTGAAGCTGCCTTCCTTGACGATGCCGTCTTCCAGGGACCAGGACTCGGAGATCTGACCCTGGAAATACAGGTCTGCCGCATCGATGCCCGGGCCGGCCAGATCGCCAAGCACGCCTTGCAGGCTTTCGATGGTCACGCCGCCGGGGGCTAAAAGGTGTTCACTGACTGAGGACAACAACCCGCTCATATGCTTTGGCCTTAAATTCGTCGTTCTTATGCAAGTCGCTGCGCGCCTTGCGAGAAAAAGCGCCGGTGACTGGCCACCGGCATCCGCGCCCGTATGGACGCCTGTTCGCTGCTATCGCGTTCGGCCAGCAGCACGGCCTCGCCTTGATCCTGCTGTGCCAGCACCCGTCCCCAAGGGTCGACGATGGCGGCATGGCCATGGGTCTCCCGAGGCCCCGGATGAGTACCACCCTGGGCGGCCGCCAGCAGGTAGCACTGGGTTTCGATGGCCCGGGCCCGTATCAGCACCTCCCAATGCGCGGCCCCGGTGACTGCGGTAAAGGCCGACGGCGCGGTGATCAGCTCGGCCCCGGCCGCACGCAGTTCGCTGTACAGCTCGGGGAAACGCAGGTCGTAACACACCGACAGGCCTACACGACCGACCGGGGTATCGGCCACCACCACTCGCTCTCCATGAGCATAGTCATCCGACTCGCGGTAACGCCCACGATTGTCGGCCACGTCGACATCAAACAGGTGCAGCTTGTCGTAGCGCGCCACCGTCTCACCGTGCTCATTCACCAGCAGCGAGCAGGCATTGGCCTTGCCCTGCGGCTGATCCACCGGCGGCAGGGGCAACGTGCCGGCGACTATCCATAACTTGAGGTCGCAAGCGGTCTGTTTCAACCAGGGCAGGATCGGGCCTTCGCCCAAGGCTTCGGCGCGCCCAATGGCTGCGGCGTCGCGGCGGCCCATGGCGGCGAAGTTTTCCGGCAGCACCGCCAGCTTTGCGCCACCGGCGGCGGCTTGTTCGAGCAGGCGGCGAGCCGCCTGCAGATTGGCCAGCACATCGCTCTGGCTGACCATTTGAATCACCGCAAGAGACATGGCGCACTCCGAATGGGGGATGCGGCCATGCTACTCCATGGGCCTGGGCCGTGGTTTCTCAAAAGGGCTTGTCGAAGGTGATTTTCGGCTCTTTCCATGGCCCCTTGACGTTGTATTTGACACTGGCAAAGCGCGCCACACGGTCACCGATCAGCTTGTCGATCAGAAACAGCGCACCACCGATCGCCGGCGCCCCGACGATCAGCGCCGCAATCGGCAGGTTGTTGGTCACCGGCAAGGTCACCAGCAGCTTGGCATCCACCTGGTCAGCCACCATGTCCAGGGTGCCATTGAGCTCCAGGTTGCTCGAAGGTCCGGCCAGGGTGATGGGTTCGCGGGTCACGTAGACACCATTGCTCGCCACCAGCAAACCCTTCACCCGGTCGTAGCTCAAGCCCTTGCCGAACAGGTCGGAGAAGTCCAGGCGCAAGCGCCGGCCGATGGAGTTGAAGTTGAGCAGGCCAAATACCCGCAGCGCCTGCGCGCCCCCTTCGACTTCCACGAACTGGCCCTTGCGCAAGGTCGCGTCGAGGGTGCCGGAGAAGCGCTTGAGGCCGACCCAGGCCGGCGAACCCGGCCAGCGACCGTCGACATCCAGATGGAAATCCTCACTGGTCACCGTCGGTGCAAAGCCCCAGCCCTTGAGCACGTCTGCCAGGTTCTTGCCCCCCAGGCGCCCCTTGAACCAGCTGTTGCTGGCACCGGCCTGGCCTTCCCAGCCGCCGTCACCCTGCAACACCATGCCCTTGAGGCCCAGGTCCAGGCTGTTGAAGGCCATGCCCTTGGGCGTTGGCCGAACCTTGAGCGCCCATGCGCCGATCAGGTCGGGCCCCTGGAACAACTGAGCGATGGAAATATCCAGCGCCGGGACTTGCTTGGGGTCGACCGAGGCCAGCGGGTCCGGGGCGTTTTCGTCGGCCTGCGCCGTCGGGTCCGCCGCCGGCAGCCGCACATACTGCATGTTGATCGCCATCGGGGCGGACTTGGCATCGGGAATCCCGACATTGCCCTTGGCCTGCTGGCTGTCGATCTGCAAGGCCCAGGCCGCCGGTTTGCGCTGCAACTGCAGGCTGACCTGATCCAGGGTGGTACCGAATGCACTGAGCTTGCCGACCTTGAACTCTGCTCCGCTCAGCAGTTGCTTGGCGCTGCCGCCAGGGTCCTGTCCGGCGTAACGATCGACCAGGGCCTTCCACGGTTCCACGTCCAGCTCGGACAACACCCCGCGAATCCGCAGGCCTTTGGCGACCGGCAGGATCGCCTCGCCACTGCCCAGGAACAGCTCGCCACGACCGGCGGCGAAATTGCTGCCAGGCGCGGCAAAGGTAAAGTCGGCCAGCTCGCCGTATTTGAACCAGTAACGCCGTTCGGCGCCTTGCAAGGTCATGCGGAACACGCTGTCGCGGCCCATGCTGGCAGGCATGCCGAAGGGTGCCGGCAGATCCACCGCCAGACCTTTGAGGCTGGAACTGACCATCATCTGGCTGTCGGCGCCATCCAGGGTCAATTGCAGTTGATAGGGCACTTCACCGGACACCGGCAACGGCTGGCCGACCTTCAGCCAGTCGGTGAGTTTTTTGACCGCGACCTGACCTTTGGCGACCACCCGTGTACTGAGCTTGCCGCCCTTGCCGTCCGCGAATATCTGCGCCGTCACCGGACGCTCGAACGCCTGGGCACTGATGTCCTGGCCGCTCAGGCCCTTGCTGCTGTCAAAGCGGAAGTCGCCCTTGAGTTGGGTCAGCTCCAGCTCCGGCTCACTGAGTTTCAAGCGGGATTTATCGGTCTTGAAGTCCACCAGGATCTTCGGCTCGTCACCCTTGGCCAGGGGAATATCCAGCTTCAGCTTGCCCTTGAGGTCGCCCTCGCCTTGCCAGCCGGCAAAGGTCGAACCGGTACCGATCGGTGCGTCCTGGAGAATTTTCAGGCCGTCGCCCAGCCCACCGGCAAACTCGCCATCGAGGTACATATGGCTGATCTGCCCGCTGGGCACATGGGGGATGTTGACGTAGACATCACGTACCTGGGTGTCGAGCAACTGCCCCTTGCTGGCCAGGATGCGCACACCGCTGTCTTCGATAAACACATCGCCACTGACTTTGCCGACATGGGGCCAGCCCGGCTGGAACGCCAGTTCGGCGTCATGCACCTTGAAGAACAGGCTGATACTGCGGGCGGTATCCAGGGCGCCGTGATTCAGCGAGCCCTGGTACTGGAAGAAGCCTTCGTCGACCGCGCCCTTGAGGATCGCGGTCCGCAACCACTCGTCCAGCGCCGGGCTCAACACCTGCGGCAGGTACTTGGCGGTGTAGCGCCCATCCCCCTCCAGCAGGCCGACCCGCAGGTCCATGTAGTCTTCCTGGGTGTGGTCGAAATGCAGGCGGATCAGGAAGTCGCCGGCGATCTTGCCCTCCTCGCCCAGCACCTTGAGGTACGGCGCAACCAGGGTAAAACCTTGTTTGTCGAGCTTCCAGGTCAGCCGGGCATTGGCCTGAATGTACTGCCAGGGCTTGGCGAAGATGGGATAGAGATGCAGGGAAAAATCCTTGCTGTCCATGCGCAGCTCGCCCTGGCCCAGGTCGCCGCTGATGCTGCCGCTCACGTTACGCGCCGCCGGTGCCCCGTAGTAGGCATCGAACCCGACCCGTTCCAGGTTGGCGGCAAAGCTCAGGCGTTGATCGCCGGTTTCTTGCGGACGGTAGTCGAGCAGCACATTGCGCATGACACCCGTGACCTTCAGCGCATCGACCGCCTTGGCCACCCCTTCCGGCAACGGCGCCAGGGCATCGATGAGCGGGGTCAGTGGGGTCAGGTCCAGGCGATCGGCCTGCAGGTGCCACAGCTCCTGCACCTGCTCCGCCGCATGGGTCTGTTGCAACTGGATGCGCGACTGCCAGCGCGTCTCGCCCAGGTTCAGGGCCAGGGAATCGAGCAGTACGCTGAAACCTTTATCACTGCGCTGGAAGTAGGCATTGAGCGCCAGGTTTTTCAGGGTCACCGGCTTGCGTTCGGCGTAGGCGCCGCTGACCTGAGGAGCATTGAGGCGCACCACGGCACTTTGCACGGTTCCCTCGCCCCAGCTCAGCCAGAACTCGCCGCCCGCCTTGAGCTCGGACAGCTTCCACTGTTGGCTCAAGCGGGCCGGCAACCAGCGCGCCCAGTCACTTTGCGGCAGGCTCAAGTAGGCATCGGCCTGCCCATCGCGCCACTGGCTAGCCCGGATCCGGGTTTGCAGGTTGAGCGCCACCGGCTGGCCGTCAGGCAGGGTCAGGCGCGCCTCCAGGCGTTGACGGCTGGCGCCGGTCCTCAGCTCAAGGCCGACATAGGTCAGGCTGATCGGCCCATGATCGAGCGGCTGCAGGGTCACCTGGCTGTCGAGCACCGACAGCCGGGCGACCATTTGCATGCGATTGAGCAGTTGCTCGGGGTCCAGCGGCTGGTCCTGCTGCATCGGCAAGCCTTCCAGCTGCCAACGGCCGTCGGAGTTTTCCTTGAGATTCAGGTTCAGGCCGTTGAGCTCGAGGCGGCCGATGCGCACCTCCCACGCCAGCAGGCTGGCCAGCACGTCCGGCGCGACCCGCACCTGGTCCAGGCGCAAGGCATTGGCACTTTCGCCAACCATCACGTCACGGGCCACCAGCACCGGTGACATACCGTTCCAGCTGCCTTCCAGGGCGCCGATGTGCACGGGCAGGCCCAGCGCCTGCTGCGCCTTGTCCTCGACTTCGGCACGGTATTCGGCGACCAGCGGGGTCAGCTCGCGGCCGAGACTGACGTACAGCGCAGTCAGCACCAGCAGCACCGCGCAAAGCCCAAGCCCCCAGCGAATCAGTGCGGCGAACAGGCGGATCAACCGCTCCATGTCAGTGGGCTCCCAAGGCAATAGTCATGCAAAAAGCTGAAGCCAGCCGTTGCCAATAAGTTGAAACACGCGGACTCAGAGCAGCACCACGTCGTATTGTTCCTGGGAATACATGGTTTCGACCTGAAAACGAATGGTCCGACCGATAAACCCCTCGAGCTCGGCCACGTTGCCCGACTCCTCGTCGAGCAAGCGATCCACCACTTTCTGGTTGGCCAGTACTCGATAACCTTCAGCCTGATAGGCCCGCGCCTCGCGCAGGATCTCGCGGAAAATCTCGTAACAGACGGTTTCCGGAGTCTTCAACTTGCCCCGGCCCTGGCAACTGCTGCAGGGCTCGCACAGGACCTGCTCCAGGCTTTCGCGAGTGCGCTTGCGCGTCATCTGCACCAGACCCAACTCGGTGATGCCGATGATGTTGGTCTTGGCGTGGTCCCGCTCCAGCTGTTTCTCCAGGGTCCGCAATACTTGACGCTGGTGTTCTTCATCTTCCATGTCGATGAAGTCGATGATGATGATCCCGCCCAGGTTGCGCAGGCGCAGCTGGCGTGCAATGGCGGTCGCGGCTTCAAGGTTAGTCTTGAAGATGGTTTCTTCAAGGTTGCGATGGCCGACGAAAGCCCCGGTGTTGACGTCGATGGTGGTCATGGCCTCGGCCGGATCGACCACCAGATAGCCGCCGGACTTGAGCGGCACCTTGCGCTCCAGGGCTTTCTGGATTTCGTCTTCGACCCCGTACAGATCGAAGATCGGCCGTTCCCCCGGGTAGTGCTCCAGGCGGTCGGCGATTTCCGGCATCAGCTCGGCCACGAACTGCGTGGTCTTCTGGAAGGTTTCCCGGGAGTCGATGCGGATCTTCTCGATCTTCGGGCTGACCAGGTCGCGCAAGGTACGCAGCGCCAGGCCCAGGTCTTCATAGATCACGCTCGGCGCGCCGATGGTCTTGATCTGGGTTGCGATCTGATCCCACAACCGGCGCAGGTAGCGGATGTCCATCATGATTTCGTCAGCACCCGCGCCTTCGGCAGCGGTGCGCAGGATAAACCCGCCGGCTTCCTTGATGCCTTCCTGGGCCACGCAGTCGCTGACTACCTTTTTCAGGCGCTCGCGCTCGGCTTCGTCTTCGATCTTCAGGGAAATACCGACATGGGCCGTGCGCGGCATATACACCAGGTAGCGCGACGGGATCGAGAGCTGGGTGGTCAGGCGTGCGCCCTTGGAACCGATGGGGTCCTTGGTGACTTGCACCACCAGGCTCTGCCCTTCGTGCACCAGGGCGCTAATGCTTTCGACCGTCGAGCCTTCGCGCAGAGAGATTTCCGAGGCGTGGATAAACGCCGCGCGATCCAGGCCGATGTCGACAAAGGCGGCCTGCATGCCCGGCAATACCCGGACTACCTTGCCTTTATAGATGTTGCCGACGATGCCGCGGCGCTGGGTGCGCTCGACATGCACTTCTTGCAGAACACCGTTTTCGACCACCGCCACGCGCGACTCCATCGGCGTGATGTTGATCAGAATCTCTTCACTCATGGCAGGGTCTCGTTCAGGCATGTTCACTATAGATGGCCGCATCAGTCAGGTACGGCGCTTAGCGCACTGTAAGGTTTTGCCAACAGGGTATGCCGAAATGGCCCAGCAGTTCCGCGGTTTCGCAAACAGGCAGGCCCACCACGGCGGAATAACTGCCATTGAGCCCGGCGACAAACACCGCCGCAAGCCCCTGGATCGCATAGCCGCCGGCTTTGTCCTGGGGCTCGCCACTGTGCCAGTAGGCCGTGGCTTCATCGCGGCCAATCTCCCGGAAACGCACCAGGCTGCGCACTACCCGTGACTCACAGCGCTGGCCATCGAGCAGGGCAATGGCGGTCAGTACTTCATGTTCACGCCCCGACAGGGCCAGGAGCATGGATTGCGCATCGGCCTGATCCAGGGGCTTGCCAAGAATCCGCCCATCGAGCACCACCGCCGTGTCGGCCCCCAGCACGCAGGCCGGCGCCTGGGATTCGCTGCTGGTGATCAGGCCGCGCCCGGCCTCGGCCTTGCCCCGCGCCAGGCGCTCGACATAGGCCGCTGGGGCTTCATTGGGCAGAGGGGTTTCGTCGATATCCGCGCTGATGGCGGTAAAGGGCACGCCGATCTGCGTGAGCAATTCACGGCGACGCGGCGAGCCAGAGGCGAGGTAAAGCGGATTCATCAAGACATCTCCCTGTCGAGGTGCGGGTCAATGCCTGACCGAATTAATTGATTTTGAAGCGTCGGCGCAACCCGCGAAGACCGAAGCTGACCCACGGCCAGAGCAAGGCGCTGATCAAGGCCGGCAGCAAAACGGCGAGGGTTTCGCGATTGCCGGTCAGGGCGCTGAGCCACAGCTGGAGCAACTGCGCGAGCCCGAAGATCACCAGCACCACCAGGCTTTGCTGCCACATCGGGAACATCCGCACCCGTTGCTGCAACGACAGCACCAGGAAGGTGATCAGGGTCAGGATCAGCGCGTTGTGCCCGAGGAAGGTTCCATCGAGCACGTCCTGAGCAATCCCCAGGCACCAGGCAGTGACCATCCCCACCCGCTGCGGCAGCTCCAGGGCCCAGAAGGCCAGCAGCAACGCCATAAACAACGGACGCAGGATTTCAAAATGCGGAAACGGCACGATGCCAAGCAGCAACGCGATAAAGAAGGTCAGCCAGATGATCCAGCCATTCTGGGATTGCGCACTGGCCATTATTCTCGCGCCCGGGTGGTGGTTGCAGGTGGTTTGGCGGCAGCCGGCCTGGCCGGCGCTGCATGGGCAGACGGTTTGGCAGGTGCCGCGGCAGCCGGGGTTGCTGCGGCAGGCGCAACCGCTGGGGCTGTCGCCGGTGCCGGCGTTACGGCGGGTTTGACCGGGGCGTCACCGACGCCGCCAGGCTGATGCAGGGCCTCTTCGGCCTTGGCCGCGTCATTGGCACGTTCTTCAGGGGTACGGCTGTCACTGAACACCAGCAGCAGGTAACGACTGCGGTTGAGGGCGGCGGTCGGGACCGCACGGACAATGGCAAACGGCTGGCCGGAGTCATGAATGACTTCCTTGACCGTGGCCACCGGGTAGCCCGCCGGGAAACGCTGGCCCAGGCCGGAGCTGACCAGCAGGTCGCCCTCCTTGATGTCGGCGGTATCGGCCACGTGGCGCAGTTCCAGGCGCTCCGGGTTGCCGGTGCCGCTGGCGATGGCACGCAGGCCGTTGCGATTGACCTGCACCGGAATACTGTGGGTGGTGTCGGTCAGCAACAGCACGCGAGAGGTGTAGGGCATCAACTCGACCACCTGCCCCATCAGTCCACGGGCATCGAGCACCGGCTGACCAAGGACCACACCGTCGCGCTCACCTTTATTGATGATGATGCGATGGGTGAACGGGTTGGGATCGATGCCGATCAATTCGGCCACTTCGACCTTCTCATTGACCAGCGCCGAGGAGTTGAGCAACTCGCGCAGCCGAACGTTCTGCTCGGTCAGGGCGGCAAGCTTCTGCATACGCCCCTGCAACAGCAGGTTTTCGGTCTTGAGTTTTTCGTTGTCAGCAGCAAGCTCGGTACGGCTGCCCAGCTGGCTGGACACGAACTGCCAGAACCGATCAGGCAGATCGGTGACCGTATACGCTTCCATCAGCACATACATCTGGCTGCGCACAGGCTTGAGCAGGGTAAAGCGGGCATCGACCACCATCAGCGCGACCGATAACACGACCAGCACCAACAAGCGTACGCCCAGTGAGGGGCCCTTGGCGAAAAGCGGTTTAATAAGCCGCTCCTCCCAGGCAAATGTTCTCGTTATTCATACGGCATCAAACCGGCCTGGATGCAGATTGACAGAAGATAAACGCCAACAGGCAGCACTGCAAAGTGCTACCTGCGAGCGGAACAGCATAGATGCATCCGGCGAAGTTATTCGCTGGAGAGCAGGTCCATGGTGTGCTTGTCCATCATTTCCAATGCACGGCCACCGCCGCGAGCAACACAGGTCAGCGGGTCTTCGGCAACAATCACCGGCAGGCCGGTTTCCTGGGCCAGCAGCTTGTCGAGGTCACGCAACAGAGCGCCACCACCGGTCAGCACCAGGCCACGCTCGGCGATATCCGAAGCCAGTTCCGGAGGCGATTGCTCCAGGGCGCTCTTCACTGCCTGAACGATGGTGGCCAGGGACTCTTGCAGAGCTTCCAGCACTTCATTGGAGTTCAGGGTGAATGCGCGTGGTACGCCTTCGGCCAGGTTGCGGCCGCGAACGTCGACTTCACGGACTTCGCCGCCCGGGTAGGCTGTACCGATTTCCTGCTTGATGCGCTCGGCGGTGGATTCGCCGATCAGGCTGCCGTAGTTGCGACGCACGTAAGTGATGATGGCTTCGTCGAAACGGTCGCCGCCCACACGAACGGATTCGGCGTAAACCACACCGTTCAGGGAGATCAGCGCGATTTCAGTGGTACCGCCACCGATATCCACGACCATCGAACCGCGGGCTTCTTCAACCGGCAAGCCGGCACCGATCGCAGCAGCCATCGGCTCTTCGATCAGGAACACTTCACGGGCACCGGCGCCAAGGGCCGACTCACGGATGGCACGACGCTCAACCTGGGTGGACTTGCATGGAACGCAGATCAGCACACGAGGGCTAGGCTGCAGAAAGCTGTTTTCGTGAACCTTGTTGATAAAGTATTGCAGCATCTTTTCGCAGACACTGAAGTCGGCGATAACGCCATCTTTCATCGGACGAATGGCAGCAATGTTGCCCGGTGTACGGCCCAGCATGCGCTTGGCCTCGGTGCCGACGGCAACGACACTTTTCTGATTACCGTGGGTCCGAATGGCCACAACCGATGGTTCATTCAGGACGATACCGCGCTCGCGCACGTAAATAAGGGTGTTGGCAGTGCCCAGGTCAATGGAAAGATCGCTGGAAAACATGCCACGCAGTTTCTTGAACATGGGAAAGGGACCCTAGGCAACGCGTGGGTAAAAAAGTGCGGCAAACTCTAACAACGACAGGGATTTTGGGCAAGGCGCCAATATGTTAAATTGGCCGCTTTTCTGTGCACCAACCCCCACAATCGCGGCCTTATGACCGTAGAAATGCGGTAGTGTTCCGACAATCTAACACACGGACGACCTCCGTTCTGTTTTCCACTGGAGAATCCCATGGCGCTTGAACGCTCCGACGTGGAAAAAATCGCTCATCTGGCCTGTCTGGGCCTCAATGAAGCCGATCTTCCACACATCACCTCCGCCCTGAACAGCATTCTCGGGCTGGTGGATGAAATGCAGGCAGTCGATACCGACGGTATCGAACCCCTGGCCCACCCACTGGAAGCCAGCCAGCGCCTGCGCGCAGACGTTGTGACCGAGTCCAATCACCGCGAGGCTTATCAGTCCATCGCGCCAGCGGTCGAAAACGGCCTGTATCTGGTTCCGAAAGTCATCGACTAAAGGGAAAGAGCCTGCAATGCATCACATGACTCTGGCCGAGATCGCCCGCGGACTCGCCGATAAAAAGTTTTCTTCCGTAGAGCTGACCACGACCCTGCTGGCGCGCATCGCCCAGCTCGATCCGCAGCTCAACAGCTTCATCAGCCTCACCCAGGACCTGGCTCTGAGCCAGGCCAAGGCCGCCGACGCACGTCGCGCCAACGGTGAGAACGGCGCCCTGCTTGGCGCGCCGATCGCCCACAAAGACCTGTTCTGCACCCAGGGCATCCGCACCAGCTGCGGCTCGAAGATGCTCGACAACTTCAAGGCCCCCTACGACGCCACCGTGGTCGCCAAACTGGCCGCCGCCGGCACCGTGACCCTGGGCAAAACCAACATGGACGAATTCGCCATGGGTTCGGGCAACGAGTCGAGCTTCTACGGCCCGGCCAAAAACCCGTGGAACCTGGAATGCGTGCCGGGCGGCTCGTCCGGCGGTTCGGCTGCAGCAGTTGCCGCGCGCCTGCTGCCTGCCGCCACCGGCACCGATACCGGCGGCTCGATCCGCCAGCCCGCTGCGCTGACCAACCTCACCGGGCTGAAACCGACCTACGGTCGCGTTTCGCGCTGGGGCATGATTGCCTACGCCTCCAGCCTCGATCAGGGCGGCCCGTTGGCGCGCACCGCCGAAGACTGCGCGATCCTGCTGCAAGGCATGGCCGGCTTCGACCCTAACGACTCCACCAGCATCGACGAACCGGTCCCGGACTACAGCGCCAGCCTCAACGGCTCGCTGCAGGGCCTGCGCATCGGCGTGCCCAAGGAATATTTCAGCGCCGGCCTCGACCCGCGCATCGCCGAGCTGATCCACACCAGCGTCAAGGAGCTGGAAAAGCTCGGCGCGGTGATCAAGGAAATCAGCCTGCCGAACATGCAGCACGCGATTCCCGCCTACTACGTGATCGCCCCGGCAGAGGCCTCCTCCAACCTCTCGCGTTTCGACGGCGTGCGCTTCGGCTACCGCTGCGAAAACCCGACCAAGCTTGAAGACCTGTACAAACGCTCCCGCGGCGAAGGCTTCGGCACCGAAGTTCAACGCCGGATCATGGTCGGCGCCTACGCCCTGTCTGCCGGTTACTACGACGCCTACTACTTGAAGGCGCAGAAAATCCGCCGCCTGATCAAGAACGACTTCATGGCTGCCTTTAATGAAGTCGACATCATCCTCGGCCCGACCACGCCCAACCCGGCCTGGAAAATCGGCGCCAAGAGCAGCGACCCGGTCGCTGCGTACCTGGAAGACGTCTACACCATCACCGCCAACCTTGCCGGCCTGCCGGGCTTGTCCATGCCCGCCGGTTTCGTCGACGGCCTGCCAGTCGGCGTGCAGTTGCTCGCTCCTTATTTCCAGGAAGGTCGCCTGTTGAACGTTGCCCACCAGTATCAGCTCAACACTGACTGGCACACCCGCACCCCAACCGGCTTCTGAGGAGACACACATGCAATGGGAAGTCGTGATCGGGCTGGAGATTCATACCCAGCTCACCACTCAATCGAAGATTTTCTCCGGTAGCTCCACCGCCTTCGGTGCCGAGCCCAACACCCAGGCCAGCCTGGTCGACCTGGGCATGCCCGGCGTGCTGCCAGTGCTGAACCAGGAAGCGGTACGCATGGCGGTGATGTTCGGTCTGGCGGTCGACGCCGAGATCGGCCAGCACAACGTGTTCGCGCGTAAAAACTACTTCTACCCGGACCTGCCCAAGGGCTACCAGATCAGCCAGATGGAATTGCCGATCGTGGGCAAGGGCTTCCTGGATATTCCGCTGGAAGACGGCACGGTCAAACGCGTGGGCATCACCCGCGCGCACCTGGAAGAAGACGCCGGCAAAAGCCTGCATGAAGAGTTCAACGGTGCCACCGGCATCGACCTGAACCGTGCCGGCACGCCGTTGCTGGAAATCGTTTCCGAGCCGGACATGCGCAACGCCAAGGAAGCCGTGGCCTACGTCAAGTCGATCCACGCCCTGGTGCGCTACCTGGGCATCTGCGACGGCAACATGGCCGAAGGCTCCCTGCGTTGCGACTGCAACGTGTCGATCCGGCCCAAGGGCCAGGTCGAATTCGGCACCCGCTGCGAGATCAAGAACGTCAACTCGTTCCGCTTCATCGAGAAGGCGATCAACAGCGAAGTCCGCCGCCAGATCGAACTGATCGAAGACGGTGGCAAGGTCATCCAGCAAACCCGCCTGTATGACCCGAACAAGGACGAAACCCGTCCGATGCGCAGCAAGGAAGAAGCCAACGACTACCGTTACTTCCCCGATCCGGACCTGCTGCCGGTGGTGATCGAAGACTCGTTCCTCGATGCCGTGCGCGCCACCCTGCCGGAACTGCCACCGCAAAAACGCGAGCGCTTCCAGGAGCAGTTCGGCCTGTCGGTCTATGATGCCAGCGTGCTGGCGTCGAGCCGTGAGCAGGCGGACTACTTCGAGAAGGTGGTGAAGATTGCCGGTGACGCCAAACTGGCCGCCAACTGGGTCATGGTCGAGTTGGGCAGCCTGTTGAACAAGCAGGGCCTGGAAATCGACGAGGCTCCGGTCTCGGCCGAGCAACTGGGCGGCATGCTGTTGCGGATCAAGGACAACACTATCTCCGGCAAGATTGCCAAGACCGTGTTCGAAGCCATGGCCAACGGCGAAGGCAGTGCTGACGAAATCATCGACAAGCGCGGCCTCAAGCAAGTCACCGACAGCGGCGCCATCTCTGCCGTGCTCGACGAAATGCTCGCGGCCAACGCCGAGCAGGTCGAGCAGTACCGCGCCGCCGATGAAGCCAAGCGCGGCAAGATGTTCGGCTTCTTCGTCGGCCAGGCCATGAAAGCCTCCAAAGGCAAGGCCAACCCGCAACAGGTCAACGAGCTGCTGAAAAACAAGCTTGAAGGCTGATAGCGGTTTATCGAGCGTGTGCCTGACCCCGGTCATGGCACACGCCCCTGTGGCGACGGAGCCTGCTCCCTCGCCACATTTATTATGCGAGCCCGGTTTATGAAGCGTCTGCTTGGTGCCTGTGCCCTGCTCTCCCTGCTTGCCGGCTGCGCCACCAGCCATATCATCGACCCACGCGGTTATGACGAAACCGGCACCGCCTCCTATTACGGTGCTCGCCACCATGGCAAGCGTACCGCCAGTGGCGAGCCCTTCGACCAGCACGGCCTGAGCGCCGCCCATCGCGAGCTGCCCTTCGGCACTCGGGTGCAAGTCACCAATCTGAGCAACGACAAGACCGTGGTGGTGCGCATCAACGACCGCGGGCCCCACACCCGTGGCCGCCTGATCGACCTGTCCCGCGCCGCGGCCGAGCAACTGGGCATGCTGCGCAGCGGCACCGCGCGGGTGCGCGTGCAAGCCCTCAGCGACTGACCGACGGAGCCCTGACCATTTTCGGATTAGCCGATTTACCCCTGCTCAGCCTGGTGCAGCTTGTCAGCGGCCTGATCCTGCTGGTGGCCGGCGCCGAGCTGCTGGTGCGTGCCGCCGTGCGCCTTGCGGCGCGCCTGCATGTGCGGCCACTGATCATCGGCCTGACCATCGTCGCCTTGGGCAGCAGCGCCCCGCAGATGGCGGTCAGCCTGCAGGCGACCCTGGCTGAAAACACCGATATCGCCGTGGGCAGCGTGATCGGCAGCAGCATCTTCAACATCCTGGTCACCCTAGGTCTGTCGGCCCTGATCATCCCGCTGCGGGTCTCGCGGCAACTGGTGCGCCTGGATATCCCGCTGATGATCGGCGCCAGCCTGCTGGTGTTCGTCCTGGCCTACAACGAAGAACTGACCCCGGTCGATGGCCTGATCCTGCTGGCCGCCCTGCTGCTGTACCTGGGCCTGCTGCTGCGCCAGTCGCGCCACAGCGCCCGCCCCCAGGCCGGCGCCGACCACACCGGCCAAGGCCTGCACCCTGCCAGCAGCAACCCACCCTGGGTCAGCAGCCTGCTGTCGATGCTGCTGGGCCTGGGCCTGCTCGCCTTCGCCGGGCACCTGCTGTTGCAGGCGGCGGTGGAAGTGGCCTCCGACCTGGGTTTGTCCGAGCGCATCATCGGCCTGACCGTGATTGCGGTCGGCACCTCGCTGCCGGCGCTGGCCACCTCGCTGATCGCCGCCTTGCGCGGGCAGCGGGATATCGCCGTAGGCAACGTCATCGGCAGCAACCTGTTCAACCTGCTGGGGGTCTTGGGGTTCACCGCCCTGGTGGCACCGATGCCACTGTCGGTCTCGCCCAACGCCCTGGATTTCGACTTGCCGGTGATGCTGGGTGTCGCCGTGCTGTGCCTGCCGGTGTTCTATTCCGGTTACCGGGTGACCCGGGCCGAGGGCTTGCTGTTTCTGGGCTTGTACCTGGCCTATGGGCTGCACGTGGTGTCCTTCACCACAGGCATGCCCCTGGCCGGCAAGCTGGAAAACCTGATGCTGTTTTTCGTCCTGCCGGCGCTGGTGGCCTTTTTGCTATTCAGCTCGCTGCGTGCCTGGCGCCGCCAACACAAGAAAGGAGAAGCACAATGACCGACCCAAAGAAGCCCGGTGTTGAAGTGCGGCGCCAAGTCATGGGCGATGAGTTCGTCGATCGCGCCCTGGGCAACGCCACCGACTTCACCCAACCGCTGCAGGACTTCGTCAATGAACACGCCTGGGGCAGCGTCTGGAACCGCGAGGGCTTGCCGCTCAAGACCCGCAGCCTGATCACCCTGGCCGCGTTGACCGCGCTCAAGTGCCCGCAGGAGCTCAAGGGCCATGTGCGTGGCGCATTGAACAACGGTTGCAGCGTCGAAGAGATTCGCGAGGCACTGCTGCATTGCGCGGTGTATGCCGGAGTGCCGGCGGCCATCGATGCCTTCCGTGCAGCGCAGGAAGTGATCGATACCTATCAGAAGCCCGACTGAGGCCTCGCCGGACTCGGCAATGGGCTGGCGATCAGTCCGTTGCCGGCGTCAGATCCAGCCGCCCCACTGCAACAGGAAAATCCCGATATTGGTGGTCACGGCCGCCATCAGCGTGGTGATGACAATGATCGCCGCCGCCAATTCATGGTTGCCATTGGCAGCGCGCGCCATGACAAAACTGGCGGCCGCCGTGGGGCTGCCGAAGTACAGAAACAGAATCCCCAGCTCCGCCCCGCGAAAGCCGCACAACCAGGCGCCCAAGGTCGCCAGCACCGGCAACCCGACCATTTTCACCAGGCTCGAGCTCAGCGCCAGGTCGCCACTTTTGCGCAAGGCTTCCAGCGACAAGGTGCCGCCGATGCAGATCAGGGCCAGGGGCAGCGTCATCTGCGCCAGGTTCTGGCCGGAGCTTTCGAGCCAGCCCGGCAAGCTGATCTGCCAATAAGCAAAGGGCGCCGCCAGCAGCACGCTGATGATCAGCGGGTTGCTGACCACGCTTTTGCAGATGCTCCACGGATCGGACTTGATCACCGGGCTGTAGACCGCCAGGACAATGGTCGACAGCGTGTTGTAGAACAGAATCACCAGCGCCGCGAGCACCGCCCCCAGGGAGATCCCGTACGCGCCATACATGCTCGCCGCCAGGGCCAGGCCGATCACGCCGTTGTTGCCGCGAAACGCGCCCTGGGTATAGATGCCCCGGTCTTCCCGCGGGCAGCGCCAGATCGCCCAGCCCCAGGCACCGATAAAACTGAGCAGGGTGGCCACGGCGAAGTAGATCAGCAGCCCGGGCTTGAGCGCCGAATGCAGGTCGGCATGGAGGATGCCCAGAAACAACAACGCCGGCATGGTGACGTTGAACACCAGGGCCGACGCGGTATGAATGAAATTGTCGTTGATCCAGCCCACGCGCTTGAGCAGTACGCCAAGAAACAACATCGCAAACACGGGGGCGGTGATGCTCAGTGTTTGAAGAAAAATAGCCAGCATGCGGGGTGAACCTTGAGCCCGTGGTCAGGGCGCCAATGATAAGCCAGTTTCCCGGCCCGGTCTCAGGCCCGGCGCCACCACCGGACCAAAACCCTTCACCCCGGCAGGTGGATCAGGCCATTTGCGCAACACCCGCCTCGGGTTGCCGGGAACGCACCGCCAACACGACCACCACCATGCCCACCGCCGAGACCGCTGCGGCCAGGAAGAACGCCGAGTTGTAGCCCCCACCGTACTGGATCAGCAGGCCGGTCAGGGACGGTGCGGCGATACCCGCCAGGTTCGCCAGCAAATGCACGAAGCCACCGGTGCCGCCCACGCGGTTCTTCGGCACGATGTCCTGGATCAGCGCCCAGCAAATCTGCGGGGTCATGAACAGAAACACGCTGGACACGGTGATGCAGGCCACCGCCATCCCCAGGGACGCGACCTGGGTGGTCAGCAGCACACAGACCGCCGCCACGCCCAGGCCCAGGGTCAGCACGATCTTGCGCGCCAGGATCACATTCCCCAGGCGCCGGCCCAGGCCATCGGCGAAAAAGCCGCCGCCAAGAAAGCCCACCGCCGCGCCCAGCCACGGGATCACGCCGATGATGCTCATGCTCTTGATGTCCAGGTGCTGGTAATCCATCAGGTAGCTGGGCAGCCAGGTGAGGAAGAAATACAGCACGTAGTTGAAGCAGAAAAACGCCATGGCCACGGCCAGTACCGGCACCGAAAAGATGTAATGGGTCAGGCTGCGACCCTCTTCGACGCTCTCGACAATGATGTTGGCGCGGCTCTGGCGAATCAGCTCGCGCTCGGCCTCGGACACTCGCGGATGCTGCTCGGGGGTGTCCTTGAAGAACTTCAGCCACGCCAGCAGCCAAAGGCCCCCCAGCACCGCGATCACCACGAAGGAAATCCGCCAGCCGAAATTCAACGCCACCAGGCCGACAATCGGCCCCGCCAGCGCCGCGCCCAGGGGCTGGCCGCAGTTGGTGAAACCGATCGCGCGGCCAGCCTCCTCACGGGGGAACCAGTTGGTGATCGCCTTGTTGGTGGTGGTGCCCATCGGGCCTTCGCCCATGCCGAAAAAGATCCGACAGATCAGCAACTGCACATACCCGGTGATCAGCGCCGTAAGGCCGCAAAACACCGACCAGCCGCCCGCGGCCCAGGCGAACACGCGCTTGGGCCCGAATTTATCCGCCGCATAGCCGCCGATAAAACAGAAGGCGCAGTAGCCGATAAAGAAGCTGCTGAAGATAAAGCCCATTTGCGCGTCATTGATGTTCAGCTCGCCCTTGAGCAGCGGCGCCACCACCGACAACGCAGCGCGGTCAAGGTAGTTGAGCATCCCGGCGAAGAACAGCAGGCCGGCGATTTTCCAGCGGTATTTACCTAACATTTTTGTCGACCCTTATTGTTGTCAGGACAGCACTACAGATTCCACGGTGTAAGCGCCGAGCACCTCGGCGTCAGGCGCGAAGCCCAGCCCCGGCTGCTGTGGCAGGCTCATCTGCGGGGTGAACGCGAGCTGCGGGTACAGCAGGCGCTCGAATTCGATAAAGGGCACCTCAAGGCTGATATCCGCCGGCAGCAGGCTGCACAGATGCGCCACCGCCAACAGCCCGGGACCGAAGTAGAAGCAATGGGGCACGACCTTGACCTGGTAGCGCCGGGCCAGCTCGAAGACCTGGACCATGGCGCTGATACCGCCGATCTTGGCCACGCTCGGTTGGGCGATATCCAGCGCACCCTGCTCGAACATCGCCCGCAGGCCCTGGACCCCGGCGGCGTTTTCCCCGGCAGCGATGGGCACGCCGTGGCTGCGCACCTGGGCCAGGCCATGGGCGTCATCCGGCGGCCAGACCGGCTCTTCGAGCCAGGCCAATTGCAGCGGGCGCAGTTGTCCGGCCATGTCGCTGGCCTGGCTCACGCTCCAGGGGCAATTGACGTCGACCATCAGCTCGCCCTCCTCCACCGGCAACGCCTCACGGGCAGCAGCGATGGCGGCGTAGGTGGTTTCGTGGAGCTTGATCTTGCGAAATCCCTGGCCGCGCGCACGGCGTACCTGGCGCGCCACTTCCTCGGGGTCGTTGCCGTAGCTGACCAGGCTCGCGTACAGCTCCAGGGGCCGGTCTCGGCCGCCGAGCAGCTTGTATAGCGGCTGGCCAGCGCGCTGTGCAGCCAGGTCCCAGAGCGCGATGTCCATTGCCGACAAGGCGTAGGTCACCGGTCCGCTGCTGCCAAAGCCATGCAGGGCGCGCCTGGCGGCTTCCAGGGTGTCCTGGAAATTCGCCACGTCGCTGCCGAGAAACTGCGGCGCCACCAGGTCGGTCAGGGCCTTGTAGGTCACCGGGTTGCTGCCGTGGCCGAAGGCTTCACCCCAGCCCACCAGGCCACTGTCGGTGCTGACCTTGAGCATCAGGCTTTCCATGCGCCGATGGCGGGTCGAGGCGGCGTTGAAGGCGTCGTCGTCCTGGACCGGCCCGCTGTTACTGCGCTGGGTCGCGCCGGTGCTGAAGGGAATACTCAGCCGAATGACTTCGATGCTGGCGATTTTCACTGCCATGCACTCCTGCTTTTATTGTTGTGGGTGACAAGAACCGGGGTCGCGGCGGGTATCCGGCACCCGCCGCGACAGGCCATCGGCCTCAGGTAATAGGTGCGGGGTTGAACAAGGTGATGTCGTTGTGCAGCTTGTGCTGCTCGGCCCAGGTCTGCTTCTTTCCACTGGCCACGTCCAGGTAGAAGTGGAACAGCTCCCAGCCCAGCTCTTCAATACTGGCGCGGCCGGTGGCGATGCGCCCGGCGTCGATATCGATCAGGTCAGGCCAGCGCTGGGCCAGCTCGGTGCGGGTCGAGACCTTGACCACTGGCGCCATCGCCAAGCCATAGGGCGTACCGCGTCCGGTGGTGAACACGTGCAGGTTCATCCCGGCAGCCAGCTGCAAGGTGCCGCAGACAAAATCGCTGGCCGGCGTCGCGCAAAAGATCAGGCCCTTGCGGCTGAAACGCTCGCCCGGGCCCAGCACGCCATTGATCGCGCTGCTGCCGGATTTGACGATGGAGCCCAGGGATTTTTCAACGATGTTCGACAGACCGCCCTTCTTGTTGCCCGGCGTGGTGTTGGCGCTGCGATCCGCCTCGCCCTTGGCCAGGTAGCGGTCGTACCAGTCCATCTCGCGTACCAGCTCGCGGGCCACGGTTTCGGTCTCGGCGCGCGAGGTCAACAGGTAGATGGCATCTCGTACTTCGGTGACTTCGGAAAACATCACCGTTGCCCCCGCTCGCAGCAGCAGGTCCGAGGCATAGCCCAGGGCCGGGTTGGCGGTGATCCCGGAAAACGCGTCACTGCCGCCGCACTGCATGCCCAGGATCAGCTCGGAAGCAGGCACGGTTTCCCGACGCCGCTGGTCGAGCTTCTTCAGGCGCGTTTCGGCCAGCTCCATGATCTGCTCGATCATCTCGGTGAAGCCGTGGCTGGAGTCCTGCAGGCGATACAGCCAGGGCTCGCTGAGGTCCACCGAACTGTCGTTTTCATGCATCACCTGGCCGGCCTGCAACTTCTCGCAGCCCAGGCTGATGACCAGCGCTTCGCCCCCCAGGTTGGGGTTGCGCGCCAGGTTGCGCACGGTGCGGATCGGGATATAGGCATCGGTGGCGGTAATGGCGACGCCGCAGCCGTAGCTGTGGGTCAGGGCCACCACATCATCGACATGGGGGTACTTGGGCAGCAGCTCTTCGCGGATGCGCTTGACCGCGTGGTCCAGGACCCCGGTCACGCACTGCACGGTGGTGGTGATTCCCAGGATATTGCGCGTGCCGACCGTGCCGTCGGCATTGCGATAACCCTCGAAGGTGAACCCTTCCAGCGCAGCCTGGGCCGGCGGCACCTCGGTGGACAGCGGCAGGCTGTCCAGGGGCGGCGCGGTTGGCATGCGCAGTTGGTCTTCCTTGACCCAACTGCCGCGGGGGATTGGCTGCAAGGCATAACCGATGGTCTGGCCATAGCGAATCACCTGGCCGCCTTCGGGGATATCCACCAGCGTCACCTTGTGGCTCTGCGGCACAAAATCCACGGTCACCAGGCCATCGGCAAACTCGGTGCCGGCCGGCACGCCCTGGTCGTTGACCACAATCACAACGTTGTCCAGCTCGTGCAGGCGGATGTAGCGCGGCGAGTCTGAATGTTCAATCAACTGCATGACGCCGCCCCTTCAGGAATGTGCGTGGGAAAGTTTGCTCAACTCGGGGCCGTCGCTTGGCGGCTCCTTGAGCACCACTCGTTTGATCGGGCCAACGATCACCAGGTAGCTGAACACCGCCACCAGCGCGTTGCAGCCGACAAACACCAGGGCCCACTTGAACGAACCGGTGGAACTGATGATGTAGCCAATCACGATCGGCGTGGTGATCGAGGCGATATTGCCGAACATATTGAACAGTCCGCCACTCAGGCCGGCGATCTGTTTTGGCGAGGTGTCCGACACCACTGCCCAGCCCAGGGCGCCCACGCCCTTGCCGAAGAACGCCAGGGCCATGAAGCCGACCACCATCCATTCGATGTCCACGTAGTTGCAGGCCACGATGCTGCTGGACACCAGCAGCCCGGCAATGATCGGCGCCTTGCGCGCGAACGTCAGCGAGTGCCCCTTGCGCAGCAGGTAATCGGAGATCACCCCACCCAGCACGCCTCCGATAAAGCCGCAGATGGCCGGCAGGGAAGCGATGAAACCCGCCTTGAGAATCGTCATGCCGCGCTCCTGCACCAGGTACACCGGGAACCAGGTCAGGAAGAAGTAGGTGATGCCGTTGATGCAGTACTGGCCCAGGTACACCCCAAGCATCATGCGGTTGGTCAGCAACTGGCGCACGTAGTCCCATTTCGGGCCATCGGTGCGTTTGCCTGCGACCTTGTCCTGGTCCATGTCGACCATGCCGCCGTTGTCGGCGATGTGCTTGAACTCGGCCTCGTTGATCATCGGGTGCTGGCGCGGGCTGTGGATAATTTTCAGCCAGATCAGCGAAAACACGATGCCGATCCCGCCCATCACGATAAACACGTGCTGCCAGCCAAAGCGGTAGACGATCCAGCCCATCAACGGCGCGAACAGCACCGTGGCGAAATACTGCGCCGAGTTGAAGATCGCCGACGCCGTACCGCGTTCGGCGGTGGGAAACCAGGCGGCAACGATCCGCGCATTGCCGGGGAAGGATGGCGCCTCGGCCAGGCCCACCAGGAAGCGCAGCATGAACAGCGCCACCACCGCAGTGGAAACCCCGAACTCACCGACATAGCCTTGCAGCACGGTGAACAGCGACCAGGTAAAAATGCTCAGGGCATAGACTTTTTTCGAGCCGAAACGATCGAGCAGCCAGCCACCGGGAATTTGCCCGGCCACATAGGCCCAACCGAATGCAGAGAAGATGTAGCCCAGGGTGACGGCGTCGATACCCAGGTCTTTTTGCAGGCTGGAACCCGCGATGGCGATAGTGGCACGGTCGGCGTAATTGATCGTGGTCACCAGGAACAGCATAAGCAGGATCAAATAGCGGACGTGAGTCGGCTTGGTCGCTTGCATTTGGATGTACTCCCACTATTTATTTTTATGCGGGTAATCACGTTGTGCTGCAGGCGCCGACAAAGCGGCCCCTGCAGATCCAGCCTTTACGATCCGATGTAAGCCGTCTTGACCACGGTGTAGAACTCCTGCGCGTAGCGACCCTGCTCGCGGGAACCGTAGGACGAACCTTTGCGACCACCGAACGGCACGTGGTAGTCGACGCCGGCGGTCGGCAGGTTGACCATCACCATCCCCGCCTGGGAGTGGCGCTTGAAGTGATTGGCATACTTCAGCGAGGTGGTGGCGATGCCTGCCGACAAACCGAATTCGGTGTCGTTGGCCATGGCCAGCGCCGCCTCGTAGTCGGCGACACGCACCACGTTGGCCACCGGGCCGAAGATCTCTTCGCGGCTGATGCGCATCGAGGCCTCGCTGTCGGCAAACAGAGTCGGGGCCAGGAAGTAGCCTTCGGTGTCGCAGGTCACCAGCGAGCCACCACTGACCAGGCGTGCACCTTCGGACTGGCCGATATCGATGTACTTCAGGTCCTGCTCCAGTTGCGACTGGGACACCACTGGGCCGATATCGGTGCCGGCTTTCAGGGCATGGCCGACCTTGATCGACTGCATGCGCTCGGCCATCGCAGCAACGAACTTATCGTGAATGCCCTCGGTGACAATCAGCCGGCTCGACGCCGTGCAACGCTGGCCAGTGGAATAGAACGCGCTCTGCACCGCCAGCTCCACCGCCTGCTTGAGGTCGGCGTCGTCGAGGATGATCTGCGGGTTCTTGCCGCCCATCTCCAGCTGCACCTTGGCCTGGCGCGCCACGCAGTTGACGGCGATCTGCCGCCCTACGCCCACCGAGCCGGTAAAGCTGATGCCGTCGACTTTCGGGCTGTTGACGATGGCGTCGCCCACCAGGCGGCCGCTGCCCATCACCAGGTTGAACACGCCAGCCGGGAAGCCGGCGCGGGAAATGATTTCCGCCAGGGCCCAGGCGCAACCCGGCACCAGGTCGGCAGGCTTGAGCACCACGCAGTTGCCGTAGGCCAGGGCCGGGGCGATCTTCCAGGCCGGGATCGCGATCGGGAAGTTCCACGGCGTGATCAGGCCCACCACACCCAGGGCTTCGCGGGTCACTTCGACGTTGACGCCCGGGCGCACCGAGGGCAGGTAATCGCCCGACAGGCGCAGGCACTCACCGGCGAAGAACTTGAAAATGTTACCGGCACGCGCCACTTCACCGATGGCTTCGGGCAGGGTCTTGCCCTCTTCCCGGGCCAGCAGGGTGCCGAGCTCCTCACGGCGGGCGAGGATCTCGCTGCCGACTTTGTCCAGCGCGTCGCTGCGCGCCTGGATGCCCGAGGTCGACCAGGCCGGGAACGCCGCACGCGCTGCGTCGATGGCGGCATGCACCTGGGCCAGGTCGGCCTTGGCGTACTCGCCGATCACCTCGGACAGGTCCGACGGGTTGATATTGGTGGAGTAGTCGGCGCCGGCAACCCATTGGCCACCGATGTAGTTATCGAATCGTTTTGCCTCTGCCACGAAGTCACTCCTCACACAAAATTCTGTACGTAAAAGGCCGCTGATTACTCAGCGGCCCCGGATCAATTACTGCGCACCCTGAGCGTCGATCAACGCCGCCAGTGCTTCGTATTCTTCCGGCAGCAGATCGGTCAGCGGGGCCCGTACCGGGCCTGCGTCGTGACCGACGATTTTCGCCCCGGCCTTGACGATGCTCACTGCGTAACCGGCTTTGCGGTTACGGATATCCAGGTAAGGCAGGAAGAAGTCATCGATGATCTTGCCGACCGTAGCGTGATCATCACGGGCAATGGCGTGGTAGAAATCCATCGCGGTTTTCGGGATGAAGTTGAACACCGCCGAGGAGTAAACCGGCACGCCCAGGGCCTTGTAGGCCGCGGCATAGACTTCAGCGGTCGGCAGGCCGCCGAGGTAGCTGAAGCGATCGCCCAGACGACGGCGGATCGACACCATCAACTCGATGTCGCCCAGGCCGTCCTTGTAGCCGATCAGGTTCGGGCAACGCTCGGCCAGGCGCTCCAGCAGCGGCGCGTTGAGGCGGCAGACGTTGCGGTTGTAGACCACGACGCCGATTTTTACCGATTTGCACACGGCCTCAACGTGGGCCGCAACCCCGTCCTGGCTGGCTTCGGTCAGGTAGTGCGGCAGCAACAGCAGGCCCTTGGCCCCCAGGCGCTCGGCCTCTTGGGCGTATTCGATGGCCTGGCGGGTCGAACCGCCAACACCGGCAAGAATCGGCACGCTGGTGGCGCAGGTATCGACCGCAGTCTTGATGACTTCCGAATACTCACTGGCTGCCAGGGAGAAGAACTCGCCAGTGCCGCCCGCGGCGAACAGCGCCGAGGCGCCGTAAGGGGCGAGCCATTCGAGACGCTTGATGTAGCCCGCGCGATGGAAGTCGCCCTGAGCATTGAAGTCGGTGACCGGGAAAGACAACAGGCCATGGGAGAGGATGGACTTCAGTTCTTGTGGATTCATTATTCGAACACCCTGGGAAACATTGTGATGGAAAAGACCTCAGGCTTGGCTGAAGTTGTAGGTCATCGTACAACTAAAAATATAATCGTCAACTGCATTTCGTCGTTACAAAGAAAATTGATCGGCTCGCCTGCGGCTCCTTGACGAGCCAATGATTTCATCTAAGCTCGATTTAACTGTATATCCATACAGTTAAATAGTGACCTGAACGATGACATATCAAGGAGCTAGAAATGTCAGCACTCTCAACCCCCCTGCCGCAACAAGCATCGCTTGCCGGCAAAATCGCGGCCGATCTCGACCAGCTGTTCAGCGAACAGGGCCTGGCCATCAACGGCGATGGCGACAGCCTGCTGCTGCGCGTCGCCCCTCACCACAGCCGCAAACATTCGCCTCCCAGGCCGCCGGGCACACCACCGGAAAACCCGCTGAAACCCAAGCCCCAGTTGCGTTTCGAAGGTGGCGAGCACACCGCTATCGGCGACAACACCTGGTTGCGCTTCGCCGCGGATGCCCCGCCGATTGCTGCCTCCCAGGTCGAATTGCACCTGCCCAATGGCCTGGCACTGACCTATGGCCAGGTGGTGGCGCTGGGCGGTGACTTCTACGGCATCCCCGACCGACCGATCAGCGAAGGCGCTTCGGCGGTGGAGCGCGTGCAGCGTTTCAGCGCGGCCTTCAACTCCCTGGCGGTCCTGCCGGCGTCGAAAGACGAAGCGCGGCAGATCCTCGCGGTGATGCAGAAGGAAATCGCCGCCACTCACCAGGCGATCCGCGATGGCAAGCAGCCCCATGAGGCGTATGACGCCCTTGGAGATACGTTGTCTGAAGAGTGGAACCGGATTACCGGCGGTGGCAGCGTGGTCTCGCCGATGCTGCCCCTGGGGCGCTACCTGAAGTTGGCGGCGAACAACGCTGACCACTTTGGCGAGTGGGCAAAGCTTGCCTACATCGCCGGGCACAGCGCGGCACTGGAGCAGGCGCGATTGGCTCATGGCAGCGCCGACACCCAACCGTTGGAGCTGGCCTATGCGATGAACGCCTTTGCCGATCACTACCTCACCGACCTGTTCTCCGCAGGCCACCTGCGGGTGCCGCGCAAACAACTGGCGGCGGTGGTCACCCCCAGTGACCTGGGTTCGCTGATTACCCGCTTCATGCACGACGAAGACAGCAAGTTCGGCCTCAATGTCCGCAACGCCCGAGGCGAGCAATGGCACGCCTATGGCGACAAGCGTTACTTCGACACCGTCGACCAGCGCAATCGCCAGCAGGTGCAACGGGCCGTGCAGAGCTCGGCCGATGAAATCTTCGCCTGCTACCAGAGTGGCAACCCGGCGGCGCCTGCCAGCTTCGCCGCGCTGCAAGGGCTGCCGGACCTGCAAGCGGTCTCCAGCCCTGGTGCCAACTTCTCGCCCCTGTTCGTGACCCAGGGCGACAAGGTGCTGCGCCGCAGCGACGTCAATAACCTCAACGACAGCAAGACCGTCGACAACTGGTGGGGCTGGAGCACCTATCTGCTGCTGACCCACTACACACCCAACAAACCCGCCGGCTACCTCGAAGCGCCAACGGCAGCGCCGACCATCCTGGCCGACGGCTGGCAAAACCAGACGCCGAGCGAACCCAACTGGCTACCGGGCAATGCCGTGCGTTACGCCATCAGCGAAAGCCAGGGGCTCAGCGAGTCGTACACCGGCCCCTGGTCGGCCTATGCCCAACTCAGTGACCGTTTCCAGCCAACCCTGGGCATTGCCGCAGCCTCAGGCAGCAGCCTGACACGCAACGTTTACCGGCAATTTCTTGGGGGTTCGCCCGAGCTGATCGCCAGTATCGACGCCAGTTCCACCACCTTTATCGACCGCATTGCCTGACAAGGACCTCACCATGAGTATCAACCTGACACTGCAACTGGCCTCCGGCCAATCTCTCCAGGGCGCGCCCCTGGAACTGCTGTCCAACGGCGTAGCGATTGCCCGCGCGCAGGTGGCCGCCGACGGCAAAGTGACGTTCGACACCCCAGCCCACGAGGGCCAACTGGCCGTGAGGGTCGACCGCTCGATTCTGCAAAGCGCTTGATCCGCTGAAAAGCATCGCGGGCAAGGCCGCCCCCTACAACCGGTAGGGGGCGAGCTTGCCCGCGATGTCATTGCGCCCGAAGCTTGATCAGCGGCGCCTGCTGGAGAAACGGCCTAGCCGCGCTGCGCTTCTGCCTCCTCGTGGGCATGACGCAGGCGTTCGCGGCTGTTGGTCAGGTGCAAACGCATCGCCGCACGGGCTGCATCCGAATCCTGGCGGGCGATGGCCTCATAAATCTCTTCATGCTCGCGGCTCAGGCGCCCCATGTAGTGCTTCTGGTCATCGTGGGCCAGGCGCGCCGAGTTGAGCCGGGTCCGCGGAATGATGCTGGTACCCAGGTGGGTCATGATGTCGGTGAAATAGCGGTTGCCGGTGGACAGCGCGATTTGCAGGTGAAACTGGAAGTCAGAGGCGACAGCATCGCTGTCATGGGCTGCGCTTTCATTCAACGCATCCAGTGCCGCGCGCATGGCGGCCAGTTGCTCATCGCTGCGACGCAGTGCGGCGAGCCCTGCCGACTCCACTTCCAGGCTGATGCGCAGCTCGAGGATCGCCAGCACGTCACGCAGGGTGACCACGGTGGCCGGGTCGATTCGAAAACCGCTGGGGCTTGGGGTGTCCAGAACAAAGGTACCGATACCGTGGCGGGTTTCCACCTGCCCCGCCGCCTGCAAGCGGGAGATCGCCTCGCGGACCACGGTCCGGCTGACGCCGTGGGCTTCCATGATCGCCGACTCGGTCGGCAACTTGTCACCGCGCTTGAGCAGCCCATCACGGATCTGTTCGGACAGCACCGTGACCAGCTCCTGCGCCAGGCTACGGCGCTTGCGGGGTAGGCGGGGCGCGGTGTTGAGGTTTTCCATGGTGGGCATCTTTTTAGGCAACTGAGAACGCATCATAGCTCAGCTTAGTTGTACGATCACCGTCCAGCGTAAACCCTGTCTTATTCGACAGGAAAAAGGACAGCCGTTGAGGTCAAGCACGCCGGCCAGCACCTGGGTGCCGACCGGCGCAGGCGATGCTAGGCCAGCACCGACTGTTCGATCAGTTGTCCGTGCTCGATCCGGATGTGCCGAGGATGGAAGCGCTTGAGGCTGCTGCGGTGACCAACGCTGACAATGCTCAAGCCTGGCAGTTGATCAATCAGCGCCTGGTAGAGCGTCGCCTCGTCTTCTTCGTCCATGGCGGATGTGGCTTCGTCCATGTACAGCCAGGTCGGCGCATAGAGCAATGCACGGGCAAAGGCCAGGCGCTGCTGCTCGCCGGGAGACAACATGCGCTGCCAGTGATTGCTTTCGTCCAGGCGTGATACCAGGTGCGGCAGGCGGCAGGTTTCCAACACTTGCACGTAGCGTTCGTGAGGGTAGGTGTCGCCCGACTGTGGATAACTCAAGGCTTCACGCAGGCTACCAATGGGCAAGTAAGGTTTTTGCGGTAAAAACAGATAACGCTGGTCCGGCATGCGAATACTGCCGTGACCCGCAGGCCACAAGCGCCCCATCGCCCGCAACAACGTGCTTTTGCCACTGCCGGAACGACCGCTGAGCATCAGGCGCTCGCCGGGGGCAACGCTCATTTCGGCCCCTTCCAGCAGGTTGCGGCCATCTGCCAAGTCCAGCCCAAGGTCATGCACCTTCAGCTCGCCGCCTTCGTTTTGCACATCGATGGCCGGGGTGCGCTCTTCGTTTTCGCTCATGGCCTGGCGGAAGCTCAACAGACGATCACAGGTCGCGCGCCACGCGGCCAGGTCGGAGTACGCCGAAATAAACCAGCTGAAGTTCTCCTGCACATTGCCGAACGCCGAGTTGATTTGCATCAGCTCACCCAGCTCGATCTTCCCAGCGAAGTAACGCGGGGCTGCGACGATAAACGGGAAGATGACGGCAATCTGGCCATAGCCGGCGGTGAAGAAGGTCAGACGCTTGGAGACCTTCATGATGTCCCAGAAGTTGTGCCAGACCATGCCGAAGCGTGCGCTCAGGCGCCGGTTCTCGTTGCTCTCGCCGTTGTACAGGGCAATGCTCTCGGCGTTTTCACGAACTCGGACCATGGAGAAACGCAGGTCGGCTTCAAACCGTTGTTGATTGTTGTTGAGGCCGATCAGGCGTCGACCGATCAGGTGCGTCAGCCAACTGCCGACGGCGGCGTATACCAGCGCGCACCAGAACATATAGCCGGGAATGGTGTAGCCGTAGACCTCGATGCTGCCCGAAACGCCCCAGAGGATGATGGAAAACGACACCAGGCTGACCACCGTGCGGATCAGTCCCAGGCCAAGGCTCAGGGTATTGCTGGTGAAGCTGTTGAGGTCTTCGGAAATCCGCTGGTCCGGGTTGTCGGTGTAACCGCCCTGCTCCAGCTGGTAGTAGTTTTTATTGCCGAGCCAGCGGGCGAAGTGTTTCTCGGTCAGCCAGGCCCGCCAGCGAATGGTCAGCATCTGGGTCAGGTAAAGGCGATACACCGCACCGAGAATCGCCACGGCGGCAATCCCGCAGAAATACAGGATCAGGTGCCAGAACGCCGCTTCGTCCTTCTTTTGCAGGGCGTTGTAGAAATCCTTGTACCAACTGTTGATCCACACCGAGATCGCCACGCTGAACAGCGACAGGGCGATCACTGCAATCAGCAGCAACCAGGCCTTGCCCTTCTCCTCGCTGCGCCAGTATGGCGTGACCATCGCCCAGACCCGTCGGAAAAACTGCCCGCGCACAGTATCGTTGACCGCGGAATATTCAGCGTTCTGATTCATCGTTGTGGCTCGGTAGGGAAGGGGCAAGCTCTGAGCCGATCATAGTTGATCGGCTGGCTTTTTCACGATGCCTTGCGGACATTCGTTCAGGCGCGGTTCAGCGGCGTACCGGGCGCTTCTGCAACTTGCGCTGCAAGGTGCGCCGATGCATGCCCAGGGCGCGGGCAGTGGCGGAGATGTTGCCTTCATGCTCGGTCAGCACACGCTGGATGTGCTCCCACTGCAGGCGGTCCACCGACATCGGGTTTTCCGGCACCAGGGTGTCCAGGTCGGCGTGTTCGGAGAGCAGCGCGGCCAGCACATCGTCGGCATCCGCCGGCTTGCACAGGTAATTGCAGGCACCGCGCTTGATCGCCTCGACAGCGGTGGCGATGCTCGAATAGCCGGTCAGGATCAGCACGCGCATTTCCGGATCCAGCTCAAGTAGCTTGGGCAGCAGCACCAGGCCGGAGTCGCCGTCCATTTTCAGGTCCAGCGCGGCATAGTCCGGCAAGTCCTGCTGGGCGATGGTCAGGCCTTCTTCGGCAGAACCTGCGGTGCTGACGCGAAAACCGCGACGGCTCATGGCGCGGGCCATTACGCGGGTAAAAGTAGCGTCGTCGTCCACCAGCAATAGATGCGGCAGCTCTTCGCCTTCGACTTGGGGTTCGTCACTCATCTTGGTCTCCTCGGGCGACACGGGGCAGGCGCAGCTCGGTAAGCGTGCCACCTTCCTCATGACTGTAGAGTTTCACTGAGCCACCGGCGCGGGTCACGCTGGCCTTGCTCAAAAACAGGCCCAGGCCGAAACCTTTGCCCTTGGTGGTAAAAAACGGCTTGCCGATCTGCTCGGCGATGGCCAAGGGTACGCCGGGACCGTGATCACGAATACTGATGGTCAGGTTTTCCTCGTCCCAGTCCAGGCGGACTTCCAGCCCTTCGGGGCAGGCATCGGCGGCATTGTTCAGCAGATTGAGCAAGGCCTGGGTCAGGTCCGGCGGCGGCGCCAGGCGCGGCACCGGTCCCTGGCCCAGCAGCAGGAAGCGATAACTGGCTTCGGGGCGCATCAGGTGCCAGCGGTTCAAGGCTTCATCCAGCCACTGGGTGACTTCCTGCATCTCCACCGCCAGGCGCCGGTTGGCTTCGGCGGCGCGCACCAGTTGCTGCAGGGTTTCCTTGCACAGCTTGACCTGGTCCTGGAGCACGCTCAGGTCGTCCTGCAACAGCGGATCGGGATGGTCCTGGCGCATTTCCTTGAGCAACACGCTCATGGTCGCCAACGGTGTACCCAACTCATGGGCGGCACCGGCGGCCTGGGTGGCCACGGCCAGCAATTGCTGGTCCCGCAGGCCCTCTTCACGACGGATCGCCCGCAGCTCTTCCTGGCGGCGCAACTCTTCGGCCATGCGCGCGGCGAAAAAGGTGATCACCGCCGCGGCCAGGGCAAAACTCAGCCACATGCCGTAGATCTGCAGGTTTTCCCGGGCGATGGGGAAGGTCTGCAGCGGGTAGAACTGCGCCAGCAGCAGGGTGTACATGGTCAGCGCGATACCGGAGAGAATCACCGAGTAACGCCATGGCAGGGTCACGGCGGCGATGGTCAGCGGCACCAGGTAATAGGAGACGAAAGGGTTGGTCGACCCCCCCGAGAAATACAGCAGCGCGCTGTGGATAAACAGGTCGCAGGCCAGCTGCACCGCGTACTCCAGCTCAGTGACCGGCCATGAGGTACGCAGCCGAATCGCCGTGAAGGCGCAGAGGATCATCGAAAAACCGAGGGTCACCGCCAGTTGCAGCCAGGGCAGCGGCAGCAGGTCAAACCAGTAGGCAAGCCCCACCGAACCGGCCTGGGCAGCCAGGACCAGGGTGCGGATAAAGGTCAGGCGCCAGAGGTTCTGGCGAGTGGCGGAAAGCAATTGTACGGGGGCGAGCATGAGCTCTCCTGATGAGCGCTCCAGGCGGATCGCGACGAGTATAACCAAGCAGCACGCCCCGCAGGCAAAACTGCGGCAAAGCGTCACAGAAAAGCAGTGGCAAGCGCCAAGTTTTAAGCTACAAGCCTAGGGTTTCTCAACTGGCAGCCTGGCGCTTGAAACTTGCCGCTGCCCAATACTGTCTGATGGTTTCACGCAGGAACGGGACCGTCACCTGTGGACCGTACTCAAGGAGTTTTCATGCATACATTCAGTCGCAGCGCCGCCCTTCTCGCCCTCAGCATCGGCTCCATCACCAGCCTGCCGGCGCTGGCCGCCGATGAACTGCATTACAACCAGATCGCCCTGCGCGCCGAAGTCAGCCAGGAGGTGGCGCGCGACCTGATGATCGTCACCCTGTACAGCGAAGCCCAGGATGCCGATCCAGCCAAGCTGGCGGCGCAGATCACCACCACCATGAACAAGGCCCTGGGCCAGGCTCGTCAGGTCAAGGACATCACCTTGCGCCAGGGCAGCCGCAACAGCTACCCGATCTATGACACCAAGGGCCAGAAAATCACTGGCTGGCGCGAGCGCGCTGAATTGCGCCTGGAAAGCTCGGACTTCGCCGCCCTGTCCAAGCTCACCGGCGAGATGCTCGGCGACCTGAAAATGGCCGGCATGGACTTCGCCATCGCCGACCCGACCCGCAAGACCAGCGAAGACGCCCTGCTCAAGGACGCGGTCAACGCCTTCAAGGCCCGCGCCCAACTGGCCACCGACGCCCTGGGCGGCAAGGGTTACAAAATCGTCAACCTGAACCTCAACAGCAACGGTTATCCACAGCCGTACATGCGCGCACCGATGATGATGAAAGCAGCCAGCATGGATTCGGCGCCGGTGACCCCGGAAGTCGAGGCCGGCACCAGCCAGGTCAGCATGACCGCCGATGGCTCGATTGAAGTCTTGATGCAATAAGCGGTTGCCGGACCTGCCGCCCGGCGGGTCCGGCTCACCACACAAGCCGCCTGCGGCTCGGGCGGCTTACTGCAGCTTGCGCATGATATTGCTGAGCCGAGCCTGGCTGGCCAGGGTGCAGCCCATGGCGAAATCAGATTCCAGCATCTGGCGCTCCATCGCGTTGCGGCACACCTCGAGCACCGCGCTCAACGCGTCGGGATTCAGCCCGTACCAATAAATCAGTTTCACTCGGTAGGGTGCCTGGTTGAAGCGTTCCAGACGCTCCTGCCGCTCTTTTTCCTCAGACCGCTGCCGCAGCGTCATGGCAGCCAGATTCGCGTTGTTGCACCAGCTGTAATGCGGTTTGTTCTTGACCGAGTCGCACGCCCGAAGCGTGCTGAATAGGCGAGAAGTGTCCTCAAGAAACCACGCAACGGGCGGCGACTTCTCTTCACTGCAACCTGCCAGCAGCAGGCACCCAGCCACCATCCACCCTCTAACACCCATGATCCTGCCTGCCCCTGTCCCTTTGACGAAAAATGCCTGCCCCGGCCGTGATCAGCAAACCGGTCTATCCATAACCTGGCAGCGTCCAGCTCCCCTTTTCCCCCTTGCTCCCTGGGAGCGCGCAACTTTACTAGGCTTGGTCTGGAATAACGACGCGGTTGTTTTGGTTATGAGCTGCTAACCAACCCGCTGTTTCTGATTCAACCCGGCAGCGGTAATCTCATGCCTGCCTTTTTCGCCCTGGCCGCTCTGGCCCGTCATCACTAGGGGACTTCATGGACACGATTGCCTTTAAACCGCTGCTGCTCGCCGCCAGCCTGCTGGCCTGTGCGCCCCTGGCCCAGGCCGCCTCGACCCTGGTCTATTGCTCGGAAGCCAGCCCGGCCGGCTTTGACCCGAGCCAATACACCAGCGGCACCGACTTCGACGCCTCGGCCGAGACCGTGTTCAACCGCCTGACCCAGTTCAAGCGCGGCGCAACCGAGGTCGAGCCGGGCCTGGCCACCTCCTGGGATGTGTCCAAGGACGGCCTGAGCTACACCTTTCACCTGCGCGAAGGGGTGAAATTCCACAGCACCGACTACTTCACCCCCAGCCGCGACTTCAACGCCGACGACGTGCTGTTTACCTTTCAGCGCCTGCTCGACCCTGAAAACCCGTTCCGCAAGGCCTACCCCTCGGAGTCGCCGTACTTCACCGACATGGGCCTGAACACCACGATCAAGAGCATCGACAAGGTCGACGAGCACAGCGTGCGCTTCAGCCTGAACAACGTCGACGCCGCCTTTGTGCAAAACCTGGCCATGAGTTTTGCCTCGATCCAGTCCGCCGAATACGCCGCGCAGTTGCTCAAGCAGGGCAAGGCCGCCGACCTCAACCAGAAACCGATCGGCACCGGGCCATTCGTGTTCAAGCGCTATCAGAAGGATTCGCAGATTCGCTTCACCGGCAACACCGCCTACTGGAAACCCGAGGACGTGAAGCTCGACAACCTGATCTTCTCGATCACCCCCGACGCTGCGGTACGTTTGCAGAAGCTCAAGGCCGGTGAATGCCAGGTCAGCGGTTACCCGCGCCCGGCCGATATCGAAGTGATGGAAAAAGACCCCAACCTGCGGGTGCTCCAGCAGCCCGGCTTCAACCTCGGGTTTCTCGCCTACAACGTGACCCACCCACCGCTGGACCAGCTCAAGGTGCGCCAGGCCCTGGACATGGCCATCGACAAGCCGGCCATCATCAAGGCGGTGTACCAGAGCGCCGGGCAACTGGCGCAGAACGCCCTGCCACCCGCGCAATGGTCATTCGACCCGAACATCAAGGACGCGCCCCACGACCCGGCCAAGGCCCGCGCCCTGCTCAAGGAAGCCGGAGTGGCACCGGGTACGACCCTCAACTTGTGGGCCATGACCGTGCAGCGGGCGTCCAATCCCAATGCGCGGATGTCGGCACAAATGATCCAGGAGGACTGGGCCAAGGTCGGGATCAAGGCCAATATCGTCAGCTATGAATGGGGCGAGTACATCAAGCGCGCCAAGAACGGCGAGCACGACGTGATGATCTACGGCTGGACCGGCGACAACGGCGACCCGGACAACTGGCTCGGCGTGCTCTACAGCTGCGCAGCGGTCAAAGGCAGCAATTACGCCAAATGGTGCGACCCGGCCTACGACCAGTTAGTGCAAAAGGCCAAGCTGAGCAGCGATCGTGACGAACGCATCAAGCTCTACCAGCAGGCGCAACTGATCCTCAAACAGCAAATGCCGATCACTCCGATCGCCAACTCCACGGTGTTCCAGCCGCTGCGCAAGGAAGTGCAGGACTTCAAGATCAGCCCGTTCGGCCTCACGCCGTTCTATGGCGTCAGCCTGAATAAATAACCCTCGAGCGTGAACCAACCGGGTGCGTCAGACGCCCCGGTTGTGCTGTTTTGGCCGTAAAAACAGCAAAAATTGCCTGCGCAAACGATCAAATGCGTCAAATTTTATACATATGCGACATTCATGTACGTTCGTTCCACTGTTTAAGACCTGCGGCAGTTCTGCATCTTGCATTGGGTATGAGGCCTGCATAAGTATCGGCAGGTCGACTCACGAGGTCGTCCTCTAACCAAAAATGACAACAAATCATGAGGCCACCATGCTTAAACACGCGGTCATTCCGTTTTTAGTCGGCGCAGGCTTGCTTGCCAGCGCACCCTTCGCCCACGCGGCCACTAACCTGGTGTTCTGCTCTGAAGGGAGCCCGGCCGGTTTCGACCCAGGCCAGTACACCACCGGAACCGACTTCGATGCCTCGGCAGAAACCATCTACAACCGCCTCAGCCAGTTCGAACGTGGCGGCACCGCCGTCGTTCCGGGCCTCGCCACCAGCTGGGATATCTCCGACGACGGCCTGACCTACACCTTCCATCTGCGCGAAGGGGTCAAATTCCACACCACGCCGTACTTCACCCCGACCCGAACCTTCAACGCCGACGACGTGCTCTTCACCTTCAACCGCATGATCGACAAGGACATGCCGTTCCGTAAGGCCTACCCCACCGAATTCCCTTACTTCACCGACATGGGGATGGACACCAACATCACCCAGGTCGAGAAGATCGACGACAAGACGGTCAAGTTCCACCTCAAGAGCGTCGACGCCGCCTTTATCCAGAACATCGCCATGAGCTTCGCTTCGGTGCAGTCCGCCGAGTACGCCGACAAGCTGCTCAAGGAAGGCAAGGCCAGCGACCTCAACCAGAAGCCGATCGGCACCGGGCCGTTCGTGTTCAAGAGCTACCAGAAAGACTCCAACATCCGTTACACCGGCAACAAGGACTACTGGAAGCCTGAAGACGTGAAGATCGACAACCTGATCTTCGCCATCACCACCGACCCGTCGGTGCGAGTCCAGAAGCTGAAGAAAAACGAATGCCAGGTCACCCTCTCTCCGCGTCCGGCCGACCTCAAGGCACTCAAGGAAGACAAAGACCTGAAGATGCCGGAGCAGGCAGGCTTCAACCTGGGCTATGTGGCCTACAACGTGATGCCGGTACTCAAGGGCGGCACCGAACCCAATCCGCTGGCCAACCTTAAGGTGCGCCAGGCCATGGACATATCGGTGAACAAAGCCCAGATCATCGACTCGGTCTACCAGGGCGCCGGCCAGTTGGCGGTCAACGCCATGCCGCCGACCCAATGGTCCTATGACACCACCATCAAGGACGCCAAGTACGACCCCGAGAGGGCCAAGCAACTGCTCAAGGAGGCCGGCATCAAGGAAGGCACCCAGATCACCCTGTGGGCCATGCCGGTACAGCGTCCCTACAACCCGAACGCCAAGCTGATGGCGGAAATGCTGCAATCCGACTGGGGCAAGATCGGTCTTAAAGTGAACATCGTCAGCTACGAGTGGGGCGAGTACATCAAGCGCTCCAAAGGCGGCGAGCAGCAGGCGATGATCATCGGCTGGAGCGGCGACAACGGTGACCCGGACAACTGGCTCGGCACCCTGTTCGGTTGCGACGCCATGAACGGCAACAACTTCTCCAAGTGGTGCGACAAGCCCTATGACGCACTGATCAAGCAAGCCAAGGCCACGCCGGATGTGGCCAAGCGCACCGAGCTGTACAAGCAGGCGCAACACATCATCAAAGACCAGGTTCCAATGACACCTATCGCACACTCGACGGTGTTTCAACCGATGCGCAACTCCGTGCAGGACTTCAAGATCAGCCCGTTCGGCTTGAACTCCTTCTACGGTGTCAGCATCAGCAAATAAGGCCCGGTGGCGACGTTCAAGGACGTCGCCACCAGCCCTGCCACGTCACGGGTCACCCGCCATCTCCGGAATCGCTGCTCTTTTCAGGCAGCAGACTGCGGGATTTTCAGCGGTTTCCTACGAGACGTTAAGGCTCCCGCGCATTTACGGCTTCGCCGATGACCTCTACCGTCAAGGCTGGGTGAATCTGTATCCGTGAGCCGGCGTTTGCTGCAAGCGATGGTTGAATATCAATGACGCGTCCACGTTCCAGGAAGGAGCTATTGCGCATTGATCACACACATAAAAAGGAGAGGCACCGTCATGCGTCATACCCTGGTTTTATCGGCACTGCTCGGCACCAGCCTGCTGGCCGCCAGCACCATCAGCCTGGCCGCAGGCAACAACCTGGTGTTCTGCTCGGAAGGCAGCCCGGCAGGCTTCGATACCGCGCAGTACACCACCGCCACCGACAACGATGCCGCCGAACCGCTGTACAACCGGTTGGTGGAGTTTGAAAAAGGCGCCACCACCGTGGTGCCCGGGCTGGCCACGCGCTGGGATATTTCCCCGGACGGCCTGACCTACACCTTCCACCTGCGTGAGGGGGTGAAGTTCCACACCACCCCGTACTTCACACCCAGCCGCACCTTCAATGCCGACGACGTGCTGTTCACCTTCAACCGCATGCTCGATAGCGAGCACCCATTCCGCAAGGCCTACCCCACCGAGTTTCCCTACTTCGACGGGATGAGCCTGAACAAGAACATCGCCAAGGTCGAGAAGACCGGGCCGCTGACCGTGGTCATGACCCTGAACTCGGTGGACGCCGCGTTCATCCAGAACATCGCCATGAGCTTTGCCGCGATCCTCTCCGCCGAATACGCCGAGCAATTGCTCAAGACCGGCAAGCCCAACGAGATCAACCAGAAGCCGATCGGCACCGGGCCCTTCGTGTTCCAGCGCTACCAGAAAGACTCGCAAATCCGCTACGCCGGCAACAAACACTACTGGGACCCGAGCCGGGTCAAGCTCGACAACCTGATCTTCGCCATCAACACCGACGCCTCGGTGCGGGTGCAGAAGCTCAAGGCCGGCGAGTGCCAGGTCACCCTGCACCCGCGCCCCGCCGATGTGGCCGCGCTCAAGCAGGACCCGAAACTGCAATTGATCGAAAAGCCCGGGTTCAACCTCGGCTATATCGCCTACAACGTGCGCCACAAACCGTTCGACCAGCTCGAAGTGCGCCAGGCGCTGGACATGGCGGTGAACAAGGCCAGCATCCTCAACGCGGTGTATCAGGGCGCGGGGCAACTGGCGGTCAATGGCATGCCGCCAACCCAGTGGTCCTACGACGAGAGCATCAAGGATGCTGCCTACAATCCGGAAAAAGCCCGTGAGCTGCTCAAGGCCGCCGGGGTCAAGGAAGGCACCGAAATCACCCTCTGGGCCATGCCCGTGCAGCGTCCCTACAACCCCAACGCCAAGCTGATGGCCGAGATGCTTCAGGCCGACTGGGCGCAGATCGGGCTCAAGGTGAAAATCGTCAGCTACGAATGGGGCGAGTACATCAAGCGCACCAAGAACGGCGAGCATGACATCAGCCTGATCGGCTGGACCGGCGACAACGGTGACCCGGACAACTGGCTCGGTACCCTCTATAGCTGTGACGCCATTGGCGGCAACAACTACTCCATGTGGTGCGACCCGGCCTACGACACGCTGATCAAGCAGGCCAAGCTGATCACCGACCGCGAGCAACGCAGCGTGCTCTACAAACAGGCCCAGCAGTTGCTCAAGCAGCAGGTGCCGATCACGCCTGTCGCCCACTCGACGGTCAACCAGCCGTTGAGCGCCAAAGTCGAAGGGTTCAAGGTCAGCCCCTTCGGCCGTAACGTGTTCTCGGGCGTCAGCCTCGACCAATAACTGAAAACCCAAAGCCTGGGGGCGTTATTCGCCCTCATGCAGGCCTGTTGCCTGAATTCGGCTAACGCGGCTGATGCAAACGTTTGCGATGACCTGAATGAGTTCCAAACCGATAGCCGGATCACTGAAGACCGGCACATAAAAAGCAAAGGAGCCTCACCGATGAAACCAAGCAAGATTGCATTATTGGCCCTGGCTATCAGCAGCGTCAGCGCTGTGGGCCATGCCGAAACCGTCAGCCAGCAATTCGTGCCGACCACGCTCAGCGACACCAGCGCCCAGGCCGAAAGCAAAGGGTTCGTCGAAGGGCAGAGCCTTTCGGGCACCACCCGCAACTGGTACGCCAACGAGTTGCGCCGCCGCGATGATCGCTTCTCCTACAACCACAACAACGTGGCGACCCCGACCGCGCGCCGTATCAACTGGGTCCAGGGCACCATCCTCAACTACAGCTCGGGCTTTACCCAGGGCACCGTCGGTTTCAGCACCGAAGTCGCGGTCTACAACGCGATTGCCCTGGACCGTGACCGCAAGGACATCGCCGGCCCGAACAACCGTACCCTGACCCATGCCGACGGCGACGCAGTGGGCCAGTGGAGCAAGCTCGGCCTGGCCAACGTCAAGGCACGGATTTCCAACACCACCCTGACCGCCGGGCGCCAGAACGTCAGCACGCCAGTGGTCGACGTCATCGGTAACCGGCCACTGCCCTCCAGCTTCCAGGGGGTGAGCTTGCACAGCGAAGAATTCAACAACCTGTCGTTCGACCTCGGGACCTACGACCGCGTATCGCCACGCTCCGAGCAGAGCGTGACCAAGTTCGTCTCCGAGTATCAGCAACGGGCAGAGACCGACCACGTCAATATCGCCGGCCTCAACTACCAACCCACCAAAAGCCTGAAGACCAGCCTCTACGGCAGCCACGTCGAAGACTTCTGGAACCAGTACTACTTCGGCGCCACCCACCAACTGGGTGACAGCTCGGTGTTGAGCCTGACCACCGGCCTCAACTACTACAAGACCACCGACAGCGGCAAAGCCAAGATCGGCGGCATCGACAACGACACCTACAGCCTGTCCCTGGGGCTGACCCACCAGGCCCATACCCTGACGTTCTCCTACCAGGAAGTGAACGGCGACGAATACTTCGACTACCTGCACGACACCAACGGCATCTACCTGGCCAACTCCCTGCTGTCGGACTTCAACGCCCCGAACGAGAAATCGTTCCAGATCGCCTATGGCCTCGACCTGGCCCAATACGGCGTACCGGGTCTCAAGTTCAACGTATACAGCGCGCGTGGCTGGGGTATCGATGGTACGAACTACAAGTACACCGGCATCGGCTATGGCACATCGGGTAAATCGCGCAGCGACCTGCGCCTGATGGACGGCGAGAAGCACCAGGAGTACGGCGTCGGCGCTTCATATGCGGTGCAGAGCGGCCCGCTCAAGGCCACCGCGATCCGCGCGACCTACACCACGCACCGCGCCAGCTCCGAACAACCCGACGGCAACCTCAACGAGTTCCGCCTGGTGACCACCATTCCATTCAACATTCTCTAGGCCGCCAGTCGGAGGGCGGACTCAGGAAGAGTCCGCCATTCAAGCTAATCTGGTTCAACTGATTGCAGAGGGTTCCTGATGAAATTGCTTCCCCTGAAAGCGGCCATCGCCGCCGCCCTGCTGACCCTTGCCACAAGCGCCTGGGCCAAGCCCCTCGTGGTCTGTACCGAAGCCAGCCCGGAAGGCTTCGATATCGTCCAGTTCACCACCGCAGTCACCGCCGATGCGGCGGCAGAAACCCTGTTCAACCGTTTGGTGGACTTCAAGCCCGGCACCGTAGACATCCAGCCCGCCCTGGCCGAGTCCTGGGAGATCAGCCCGGATGGGCTGCGCTACACCTTTCACCTGCGCCAAGGGGTGAAGTTCCACAGCACCGATTACTTCAAGCCGACCCGCCCCCTGAACGCCGACGATGTGCTCTGGAGTTTCCAGCGCCAGCTGGACCCGAAACATCCCTGGCATGACAAATCCAGCGTGGGTTTCCCCTACTTCGAGAGCATGGGCTTCAAAGAGCTGCTCAAGAGCGTCGAGAAAGTCGACGAGCACACCGTGGTCTTCACCCTGACCCGGCGTGAATCGCCCTTTCTCGCCGACATTGCCATGGCCTTTGCTTCGATCTACCCGGCCGAATACGCCGACCAGTTGCTCAAGGCCGGCAAAACCGCCGAGCTCAACAGCAAACCGATCGGCACCGGGCCCTTCGTCTTCAACCGTTACGCCAAGGATGCCCAGGTCCGGTTCAAGGCCAACCCGGAGTACTTCCGTGGTACGCCCCCGGCTGATCCGCTGATTTTCGCCATCACCACCGACAACAACGTGCGCCTGCAAAAGCTCAAGGCCAACGAATGCCAGATCGCCCTCTACCCCAAGCCCGATGACATCCCCAGCATCAAGACCAATCCCAACCTCAAGCTCGCCGAGCTGGCGGCGATGATCACCAGCTACACCGCGATGAACACCACCCGCCCTTATATCAGCGATGTCCGGGTACGCAAGGCCATCGATATCGCCTTCGACAAACAGGCCTACGTCGACAGCCTGTACGGCAAGGACAACGCCATACTCGGCACCGGGCCTTACCCGCCGACCCTGCTAGGCTTCAACCGGAGCCTGACAAACCCGGCGCGCGACCTCGACAAGGCCCGGGCGCTGCTTAAGGAAGCCGGGGTTCCCGAAGGCACCGTGCTGACCCTGTTCACCCGCAACGGCGGCGGCCCGACCAACCCCAATCCGTTGCTGGGCGCGCAGATGATGCAGTCCGACCTGGCCCAGATCGGACTCAAGCTCGACATCCGCGTCATGGAATGGGGAGAGATGCTCAAACGGGCCAAGAATGGCGAACACGATCTGGTGACGGCCGGCTGGGCTGGCGACAACGGCGACCCGGATAACTTCGTCACACCGAACTTGAGTTGTGATGCGGCGAAAAACGGCGAAAACTACGCCCGCTGGTGCAACAAGGCCTTTCAAGCGTTGATCGATCAGGCCCGTGCCGACACCGAACCGACGCAACGCGCGGCACTCTATGAAAAAGCCCAGCTGGTTTTCGCTGAAGACCAACCCTGGATTCCCACGGCCTATCCAAAAATGTTCACGGCCATGCGCAAGAACGTCGAGGGTTACCACCAGAACCCGTTGACCAATAACAACTTCGCCACGACCCAGGTGAAGTAGAAATGAACCTGTTCACGCTCCAGCAAGCGACGCCCGGCCATGTTTGACGCGACATGAGCCCAGCGCAGCAGATCGTGACCAGGTTCTAAGAAACGCCTGGCCCCCTTGACCCCAAGGAGGCCGGGCACGCCTAACCGGCTGATGAGGTACTCCAGAAGATGTTTAGTTTTATCGCCCGCCGTGTGGGGTTGTTGATCCCCACCTTCTTCGGCATCACCTTGCTGACGTTTGCCCTGATTCGCATGATTCCCGGCGACCCCGTGGAAGTCATGATGGGCGAACGCCGGGTCGACCCCGAGATGCATGCCCAGGCAATGGAGCGCCTTGGCCTGAACAAACCGCTGTACGCCCAGTACCTGGACTACATCGGCAAACTGGCCCATGGCGACCTGGGCGAGTCCCTGCGCACCCGCACCAGTGTCTGGACCGAGTTCACCTCGCTGTTCCCGGCGACCCTGGAGCTGTCCATGGCCGCCCTGCTGTTCGCCGGCATCCTCGGCCTGCTGGCCGGGGTGATCGCGGCCTTGAAACGAGGGTCCCTGTTCGACCATGGGGTCATGGGCATCTCCCTGGCCGGGTACTCGATGCCGATCTTCTGGTGGGGCCTGATCCTGATCATGTTCTTCTCGGTCAGCCTGGGCTGGACCCCGGTTTCCGGGCGCATCGACCTGCTCTACGACATCGAGCCGAAAACCGGCTTCATGCTGATCGACACGCTGCTGGCCGATGACACGGGGGCCTTCTTCGACGCCCTGCATCACCTGATCTTGCCGGCCATCGTGCTCGGCACCATTCCCCTGGCGGTGATCGCGCGGATGACCCGCTCCTCGATGCTCGAAGTGCTGCGCGAAGACTACATTCGCACGGCCCGGGCCAAAGGCCTGTCGCCAGCACGGGTGGTGTTTGTCCATGGCCTGCGCAACGCGCTGATTCCGGTGCTGACGGTGGTCGGCCTGCAAGTCGGCACACTGCTGGCCGGCGCGGTCCTGACCGAGACCATCTTCTCCTGGCCCGGGGTCGGCAAGTGGCTGATCGAAGCCATCGGTGCCCGGGATTACCCCGTGGTGCAAAACGGCATCCTGTTAATTGCCTGCCTGGTGATTCTGGTCAACTTCGTGGTGGATATCCTCTACGGCTTTGCCAACCCACGCATCCGCCACCAGCGCTGAGATCAAGACCTATGAGCACTCCAACCTCCTCGGTAGCAGTCGATCAAAGCCTGCTCTACCCCTCCCCGTACAAAGAGTTCTGGCACGCTTTCTCGCGCAACAAAGGCGCCGTGGCCGGGCTGCTGTTCATGCTGCTGATCATTTTTTGTGCAATCTTCGCCCCCTGGGTCGCGCCCCATAACCCCAGCGAGCAATACCGCGACTTCCTGCTGACCCCGCCGGCCTGGCTCGAAGGCGGGCAACTGCAGTTCCTGCTGGGCACTGACGAACTGGGGCGTGACCTGCTGTCACGGCTGATCCAGGGGTCGCGGCTGTCGCTGATCATCGGCTTGTCGTCGGTGGTCATGTCGCTGATCCCGGGGGTGATGCTGGGCCTGTTCGCCGGGTTCTTCCCGCGCCTGCTGGGCCCGACCATCATGCGTCTGATGGACATCATGCTGGCCCTGCCTTCGCTGCTGCTGGCGGTGGCGATTGTCGCCATCCTCGGCCCTGGCCTGATCAACACCGTGATCGCCATCGCCATCGTGTCCCTGCCGTCTTATGTGCGCCTGACCCGCGCCGCAGTGATGGGCGAGTTGAACCGCGACTACGTGACCGCCGCGCGCCTGGCCGGTGCCGGCCTGCCGCGCCTGATGTTCATCACCGTGCTGCCCAATTGCATGGCACCGCTGATCGTGCAGGCGACCCTGAGCTTTTCCTCGGCGATTCTCGATGCCGCCGCCCTGGGCTTCCTCGGCCTCGGCGTACAACCGCCGACCCCGGAGTGGGGCACCATGCTGGCCTCGGCCCGCGACTATATCGAGCGCGCCTGGTGGGTCGTCAGCCTGCCCGGCCTGACCATTTTGCTCAGCGTGCTGGCAATCAACCTGATGGGCGACGGCCTGCGCGATGCGCTGGACCCGAAACTCAAAAACGCCGCCTGAGGAGATTCCCATGTCACTGCTAGAAATCAAGAATCTCAACGTGCGCTTCGGCGACGCCAAGGCCGTCCCCGTGGTCGATGGCCTCGACCTGAGCGTGGACAAGGGCGAAGTCCTGGCCATCGTCGGCGAATCGGGCTCCGGAAAGTCGGTGACCATGATGGCGCTGATGGGGCTGATTGAGCACCCGGGCATCGTCACCGCCGACGCCTTGCACTTCGACGGCAAGGACATGCTCAAGCTCAGCGCGCGGCAACGCCGACAGATTGTCGGCAAGGACCTGGCCATGGTCTTCCAGGACCCGATGACTGCGCTGAACCCGAGCTACACCGTGGGCTTCCAGATCGAGGAAGTGCTGCGCCTGCACCTGAAAATGTCGAGCAAGGCGGCCCGCAAGCGTGCCATCGAGCTGCTGGAAAAAGTCGAAATCCCCGGCGCCGCCAGCCGCATGAACGCCTACCCCCATCAACTGTCTGGCGGCATGAGCCAGCGCGTGGCAATCGCCATGGCCATTGCCGGCGAGCCCAAGCTGCTGATTGCCGACGAGCCGACCACGGCCCTGGACGTGACCATTCAGGCGCAGATCATGGACCTGCTGCTCAACCTGCAACGGGAACAGAACATGGGCCTGGTGCTGATCACCCACGACCTCGCGGTGGTGGCCGAAACCGCCCAGCGGGTGTGCGTGATGTACGCCGGCCAGGCGGTGGAAGTCGGCCAGGTGCCGGAGCTGTTCGACATTCCCGCTCACCCCTACAGCGAAGCGTTGCTGGCGGCGATTCCCGAACACAGCATGGGCGCGGCGCGTCTCTCGACTCTGCCGGGCATTGTCCCCGGGCGGTATGACCGGCCCCAGGGCTGCCTGCTGTCGCCGCGCTGCCCGTACGTGCAGGACCACTGCCGGCAGCAACGCCCAGGCCTGGACCCGAAAGCCGCCAGCCTCGCCCGTTGCTTCTACCCGCTGAATCAGGAGGTGGCGTAATGGCCGTCGTTCTTACCGCCCGCGACCTGACCCGTCACTACGAAGTGTCCCGTGGCCTGTTCAAGGGCACCGCCCTGGTGCGCGCGCTCAATGGGGTGTCGTTCGAACTCGAAGCCGGCAAGACCCTGGCCGTGGTGGGCGAGTCCGGCTGCGGCAAGTCGACCCTGGCCCGCGCCCTGACTCTGATCGAAGAGCCCTCCTCCGGCTCGTTGAAAATCGCCGGACAGGAAGTGGCCGGGGCCGACAAGGCGCAGCGCAAGCAATTGCGCAAAGACGTGCAGATGGTGTTCCAGAGCCCGTACGCGTCGCTCAATCCACGGCAGAAGGTCGGTGACCAACTGGCCGAACCGCTGCTGATCAACACCAAGCTGTCTGCCGCCGAGCGCCGCGAAAAAGTCCAGGCGATGATGAAACAGGTCGGGCTGCGCCCCGAGCATTACCAGCGCTACCCCCATATGTTTTCTGGCGGCCAGCGCCAGCGCATCGCCCTGGCTCGGGCCATGATGCTGCAACCCAAGGTGCTGGTGGCGGACGAACCGACCTCGGCCCTCGACGTGTCGATCCAGGCCCAGGTGCTCAACCTGTTCATGGACCTGCAGCAGGAGTTCAACACCGCCTACGTGTTTATCTCCCACAACCTGGCGGTGGTGCGGCACGTCGCCGACCAGGTAATGGTGATGTACCTCGGCCGGCCGGTGGAAATGGGTCCCAAGGAGGAGATCTACAGCAGGCCTCTGCACCCATACACCCAGGCCCTGCTCTCGGCCACGCCGACCATTCACCCGGATCCGGACAAACCGAAAATCAAGATCGTCGGCGAGTTGCCCAACCCGCTGAACCCGCCCTCCGGCTGCGCCTTCCACAAACGCTGCCCGTACGCCACTGAACTGTGCAGTACCGAGGAGCCGGCCTTGCGCCTCCTCGACAACCGCCAGGTCGCTTGCCACTACGCCGAACAGTTTCTCGGCTGAGCCACAAAAAAACGCCCCCGGAATCAATCCGGGGGCGCCGGTTTCGCTCAAACCTCCCAGGGCATGGGTGCATAGCACCCGCAGCCAGGGAGGCGTCTATCTGTCAGCTGTCGTTATCGCCGTCATCATCGCTGTCAGGATCCGGGTCGTCGGTGGTCGAATCATCATCGCCCTTGCTCCCGCCCTGCCCCTGATCCCCGGCTTCCGAGTCGGACTTGGCCAGCATCAGCGCACTGCCATGGGGGCTTTTTGCCGCCCACGCGCCAGGTTCCTGCTGCACTCCGGCATGGGCCCAGGCCGCCGAAGTCCCCACCGATAACAGCACCAGCACTTTGATCAACAACACCACGCGTTGAAAGATGCTCATGACCGATCCCATCCGTTCGTAGGTGCACCATTGATGGCCACAGGCCTTGAGTCTTCGGGCCTGTGGCACTGCTGTAAACTAGTCGTGATGGATGGGGTTTTCCAGATGAGCCACCCGGAAGCCGCCACATGGGTAGATTGCTTTCGACTAGGTCCTACAGCCAGTGGTTATGTACGCCGACCTGGCGCCACTCCCACCAATCCGTCACCCATGAAAAAGCCCCGCTGGGTCAACAGCGGGGCTTTGGGGTGCGGCAGTGTTAGTGGTGTTCGCGGGTGGCGCGGAATTTCACGTCCGGCCAGCGCTCTTCCATCAGTGCCAGGTTGACCCGGGTCGGGGCCAGGTAGGTCAGGTGACCGCCGCCGTCGATAGCCAGGTTTTCCACGGCCTTGTTGGAGAATTCCTCCAGCTTCTTCTTGTCGCTGCACTCGATCCAGCGCGCGGAGTACACGGTGATCGGCTCGTAGGAGCACTCGACCTTGTATTCCTCTTTCAGGCGGCTGGCGACCACATCGAACTGCAGCACACCGACGGCGCCGAGGATGATGTCGTTGCTGCGCTCCGGGAAGAACACCTGGGTCGCGCCCTCTTCGGCCAGCTGTTGCAGGCCCTGGCGCAGTTGCTTGGATTTGAGCGGATCCTTCAGGCGCACGCGACGGAACAGTTCCGGGGCGAAGTGCGGGATGCCGGTGAAACCCAAGGCCTCGCCTTCGGTAAAGGTGTCGCCGATCTGGATCGTGCCGTGGTTGTGCAGGCCGATGATGTCGCCAGCGAAGGCTTCTTCCAGTTGCTCACGCTCGGAGGAGAAGAAGGTCAGGGCGTCGCCGATGCGCACGTCCTTGCCGGTACGCACATGGCGCATCTTCATGCCTTTCTCGTACTTGCCGGAGCAGATACGCATAAAGGCGATACGGTCGCGGTGTTTCGGGTCCATGTTCGCCTGGATCTTGAACACGAAGCCGGCAAATTTCTCTTCAACCGGTTCCACGGTGCGCTCGTTGGCGACCCGGGCCAGAGGCTTGGGAGCCCAATCGACCACGGCGTCGAGCACGTGATCGACCCCGAAGTTACCCAGGGCCGTACCGAAGAACACCGGGGTCAACTGGCCGTCGAGGAATTCCTGCTGGTTGAATTCGTGGCAAGCGCCCTGCACCAGTTCCAACTGTTCGACGAAGCGGTCGTACTCGTCGCCCAGGTGAGCCCGTGCTTCATCGGAATCGAGCTTCTCGATGATTTTCACTTCGGTGCGTTCGTGGCCGTGGCCAGCGGTGTAGACAATGATGTAGTCGTCGGCCAGGTGGTACACACCCTTGAAGTCGCGGTAGCAACCAATCGGCCAGGTGATCGGCGCGGCCTTGATCTTCAGGACTGCTTCGATTTCATCGAGCAGCTCGATCGGGTCGCGGATGTCGCGGTCGAGTTTGTTGATAAAGCTGACGATCGGCGTATCGCGCAGGCGGCAGACGTCCATCAGGGCGATGGTCCGTGGCTCAACGCCCTTACCGCCGTCGAGCACCATCAGCGCCGAGTCGACCGCGGTCAGGGTGCGGTAGGTGTCTTCCGAGAAGTCTTCGTGGCCCGGGGTGTCGAGCAGGTTGATCATGTGTTCGCGATAAGGGAACTGCATGACCGAGGTCGTGATGGAAATCCCGCGCTGTTTCTCCATCTCCATCCAGTCGGAAGTGGCATGACGGTCGGACTTACGCGACTTCACGGTACCGGCGACCGCAATCGCCTTGCCCATCAGCAACAGCTTCTCGGTGATGGTGGTTTTACCCGCATCCGGGTGGGAAATAATGGCGAAAGTGCGGCGTTTCGCGACTTCGGCGGCCTGTTTGGTCATGGGAAATCGCCTGGCGGTGATTCAAAAAAGGGCGGCGAGTATAGCGTAAAGCAAGCCTTCCAGGCCACCGCTCGGCCTGCCGTCGACGCCGCTGTAGCCGCGGCCGCAGGCTGCACTGTCCGGACCAGACGCCAACATACATTCGAGGCAGTGGAGGCGGTTTCGAGGGACAGCACAGCCGGAGGCAGCGGCTACAAGAGAGGGTTTGGGCGGGGACCGTTGGGCAATTGGCGATGGCTAAATGCTGTCAACTATGGAACCTTTTAAAAGGTGCAGACGTCCACTCCCCTGCTACACGCTTTCATCAGGGGCTGAAATATCAGCAAGTTAGCCTGACGAGGCTGCGCTCATGGCTCGACCTCATGCCGTTTTGCCGGCATTGGCGAGCTGCTTTTCGCGACCACATTCACCGGCAGCCAGGAATGGCAATGCCGCCCGGAAATGTGTGCGCCGACTGACATAAAGGAGTCCGCCTGTGGCTATTCGCTATGGCAAAGGGCTGATAGGAGGAGCGGTTGTCGTCGCTCTCCTGGCCCTGCTGGTCCACTGGATCGGCATCAATACCATCGAAATGTACCGCGACGATTTGTTGTTCTACCTGCAAGCTCATTTGATTCTGGTCCTGGTGTCGATGCTCGCTGCCCTGGTGGTAGGCATCCCGGCCGGCATTTACCTCAGCCGCCCGCACATGGTGGGACGCGCTGAACGCTTCATGCAGATCTTCAACATCGGCAACACCGTCCCTCCTCTGGCCGTACTGGCCATCGCCCTGGGGATTCTCGGCATCGGCAGCGGCCCCGCTATCTTTGCCCTGTTCCTCGCCTCCCTGCTGCCGATCGTGCGCAACACCTACGAAGGCCTGAAAAACGTCCAGGGCTCGCTCAAGGAAGCCGCCGTCGGCATCGGCATGACCCCGGGCCAAGTGCTGTGGAAAGTCGAATTGCCCAATGCAGTACCGATCATCATCGGCGGCGTGCGCGTGGCCCTGGCGATCAACGTCGGTACCGCGCCGCTGGCCTTCCTGATTGGCGCCAACAGCCTGGGCAGCCTGATTTTCCCGGGGATCGCCCTGAACAATCAGCCGCAACTGCTACTGGGAGCGGCCTGTACCGCACTGCTGGCACTGCTGCTTGACGGCATCGTGACCATGGCCAGCCGCCTCTGGCTGGAACGCGGTCTGCGCCCGTCTTAATCGCCAGGCCGAGCAAAGGAATCCTTATGAAAAAGCTAAGTTTGATACTGGGCTGCGTCCTGCTGTTCGCAGGCGTCGCCCAAGCGGCTGAAAAGCCGGTGATCCGCATCGGCGCCCGGGTCTTCACCGAGCAGACGCTGCTCGCGGAAATCACCTCGCAGTACCTGCGCACCAAGGGTTATGACACCCGTGTCACCGGCGGTCTGGGCAGCAACCTGGCGCGCAGCGCCCAGGAAAGTGGCCAACTGGACCTGATCTGGGAATACACCGGCGTGTCGCTGGTGGCCTACAACCACGTCGACGAGAAACTCGACAGCGAACAGTCCTACGCCCGGGTCAAGGAACTCGATGCGAAAAAAGGCCTGGTCTGGCTTTCTCCGTCGAAATTCAGCAACACCTACGCCCTGGCGCTGCCAGAGAACGTGGCCAAGGAATTCCCGCAGATCAACAGCATCAGCGACCTGACCGCTGCGCTGGCCGAAAAGACTACGGAAAACCGCCTGGTGGCCCTGGACACCGAGTTCGCCAACCGCTCCGACGGCATGGCCGGCATGGTCAAGCTGTACGAGATGAACCTGACCCGCAAAAACACCCGGCAGATGGACGCCGGCCTGGTCTACACCGCCCTGCGCAATGGCCAGGTGTTTGCCGGTCTGGTCTACACCACCGACGGGCGCCTCAACGCGTTCAAGCTGAAGCTGCTGGAAGACGACAAGCATTACTTCCCCGACTACACCGCAGCGCCGGTGGTGCGTCAGGTCTATCTCGACGCCCACCCGCAACTCGCCGCGGAGCTCAAGCCGCTGGCCGCCCTGTTCGACGACGAAACCATGCGCCAGCTGAATGCACGGGTCGACGTCGACCATGAAAGCCCGTCCGCCGTGGCCGCAGATTTCCTGCGCCAACACCCGATCACCCAATAAAGAGGAGAAGACATGGAATTTCTGAACGCCTTTTCCCATCTTGACTGGACACAGGTGCTGCACCTGACCTGGCAGCACATCACCCTGGTGGGCATCGCCGTGATCCTGGCCATCGTGGTCGGCGTGCCCCTGGGCGTGCTGATGACCCGTTTCCCGACCCTGGCCGGCCCGCTGCAAGCCAGCGCCACGGTGTTGCTGACGGTGCCGTCCATCGCCCTGTTCGGCCTGCTGCTGCCGTTCTACTCCAAGTTCGGCCAGGGCCTGGGACCGATGCCGGCGATCACCGCGGTGTTCCTCTACTCCCTGCTGCCCATCATGCGTAACACCTACCTGGCCCTGACCGGGGTCGAACCCGGCATCCGCGAAGCGGCCAAGGGCATCGGCATGACCTTCGGCCAGCGCCTGCGCATGGTCGAACTGCCCATCGCCGTACCGGTGATCCTCGCCGGGGTGCGCACCGCCGTGGTGATGAACATCGGCGTGATGACCATCGCCGCCACCATCGGCGCCGGCGGCCTGGGTGTACTTATTCTGGCTTCCATCAGCCGCAGCGATATGTCGATGCTGATCGTCGGCGCCGTGCTGGTCAGTCTCCTGGCCATCTTCGCCGACCTGCTCCTGCAATGGCTGCAACGCACGCTGACTCCAAAAGGACTGCTCAAATGATCGAACTTCAAAACCTGACCAAGACCTTCCAAAGCAACGGCAAGACCATCACCGCCGTTGATTCCGTGAGCCTGACCGTCAACGAAGGCGAAATTTGCGTATTCCTCGGCCCGTCGGGCTGCGGTAAAAGCACCACGCTGAAAATGATCAACCGCCTGATCAAGCCGACCTCGGGCAAGATCCTGATCAACGGCGAAGACACCACCGACCTGGATGAAGTGACCCTGCGTCGCAACATCGGCTACGTGATCCAGCAGATCGGCCTGTTCCCCAACATGACCATCGAAGAAAACATCGTGGTCGTGCCCAAGCTGCTGGGCTGGGACAAGCAGAAATGCCATGACCGCGCCCGCGAGCTGATGAGCATGATCAAGCTCGAACCCAAGCAGTACCTGCACCGCTACCCGCGTGAACTCTCGGGTGGCCAGCAGCAACGGATCGGCGTGATCCGCGCCCTGGCGGCCGATGCGCCGCTGCTGTTGATGGACGAGCCGTTCGGTGCGGTCGACCCGATCAACCGCGAGATGATCCAGAACGAGTTCTTCGAGATGCAGCGTGCGCTGAACAAGACCGTGATCATGGTCAGCCACGACATCGACGAAGCGATCAAGCTGGGGGACAAGATTGCGATCTTCCGTGCCGGCAAGCTGCTGCAGATCGACCATCCGGACACCTTGCTGGCGCACCCGGCGGACGAGTTCGTGAGCAACTTCGTCGGCCAGGACAGCACCCTCAAGCGCCTGCTGCTGGTCAAGGCCGAGGACGCGGCGGACAACGCGCCGTCAGTCAGCCCGGAAACCCCGGTGGCCGATGCCCTGGAGCTGATGGACGAACACGACCGCCGCTACGTGGTGGTGACCGACGGCGAGAACAAAGCCATGGGTTACGTGCGTCGCCGCGACCTGCACCGCCAGACCGGCACCTGTGCCCAATACCTGCGCGAGTTCAACGCCACCGCGGCCTATGACGAACACCTGCGCATCCTGTTGTCGCGGATGTACGAGTTCAACCGTTCGTGGTTGCCGGTGATGGACGCTGATCGCGTGTTCCTGGGTGAAGTGACCCAGGAGTCGATTGCCGCTTATCTGAGTTCGGGGCGATCACGCGGGATGAAGACCAATATCGTCTCGCCGGCTGAGGCTGTAGTCGCGTAAAAATACAAAAACGGTGGGAGCGGGCTTGCTCGCGAAAGCGAAATGTCACTCAGCAATGATGTGACTGTAAAAATGCCTTCGCGAACAAGCCCCCTGCCATAGGCCTCGTGCAACTTCATCGGCACTCGCAGCCGGAAAAAAATATCAACAGCGCCACCCGTAAAAACAGACCGACCGTACTGTGCAAAACAGCCAAAATACGCCTCACGCCACCCTCTCGCCGCCAACGTCGCCGATGTTGACGCCATCACACTTGCCTGCGACTTAGCGCACAAAAGCTTCGAACGTGCAGGTATTTTTAACACTGGAAAAATCCTGGGGAACATCTGTCCGTCATCTCGGTCGGCTACAAAGGGTGATATCGATTACGCATGTCAGACGCGTGCAAAAACGCGACATTTTTAGTTGATCTCAGGCCCCTCACGCCCTAAAGTTCGCGCCGAACGTCCATGCTGGAAACGATCCATCCGGCTCAAGTACTGACGACGAGACAGCAAGGCCAAGGGCAGCGCCCCATGGCCTTTTTGCTTTCGGCGACATGCCTTGGGAAGTAGGCGAACCAAAGTGGGGATACGGAGGACGTTCATTTGCACCCATTGATCAATTTAGTTTGCCAGTAGGAGTTCCCAGCATGTCGATCAACGTCGAAGACTATTTCGCGCGCGCCACTTTTGACAAAATGAAGGCGTTCGCCGACAAGCAAGAAACCCCGTTCGTGGTGATCGACACCGCGATGATCAGCCAGGCCTACGATGACCTGCGCGCCGGTTTCGAATTCGCCAAGGTGTATTACGCGGTCAAGGCCAACCCGGCCGTCGAGATCATTGACCTGCTCAAGGACAAGGGCTCGAGCTTCGACATCGCCTCGATCTACGAGCTGGACAAGGTCATGGACCGTGGCGTCAGCGCCGACCGTATCAGCTACGGCAACACCATCAAGAAATCCAAGGACATCCGCTATTTCTACGAGAAAGGCGTGCGTCTGTTCTCCACCGACTCCGAAGCCGACCTGCGCAACATCGCCAAGGCCGCGCCGGGCTCGAAAATCTATGTGCGGATCCTGACCGAAGGCTCGACCACGGCTGACTGGCCCCTGTCGCGCAAATTCGGCTGCCAGACCGACATGGCCATGGACCTGCTGATCCTGGCCCGTGACCTGGGCCTGGTGCCTTACGGCATCTCGTTCCACGTGGGTTCGCAACAGCGTGATATCAGCGTCTGGGACGCGGCGATCGCCAAGGTCAAAGTGATCTTCGAGCGCCTGAAGGAAGAAGACGGCATCCACCTCAAGCTGATCAACATGGGCGGTGGCTTCCCGGCCAACTACATCACCCGCACCAACAGCCTGGAAACCTACGCTGAAGAAATCATCCGTTTCCTCAAGGAAGACTTCGGTGACGAACTGCCGGAAATCATCCTCGAGCCAGGCCGTTCGTTGATCGCCAACGCCGGGATCCTGGTCAGTGAAGTGGTATTGGTGGCGCGTAAATCCCGTACCGCCGTCGAGCGCTGGGTGTACACGGATGTGGGCAAGTTCTCCGGCCTGATCGAAACCATGGACGAAGCCATCAAGTTCCCGATCTGGACCGAGAAGAAAGGCGAGATGGAAGAAGTGGTCATCGCCGGCCCGACCTGTGACAGCGCCGACATCATGTACGAGAACTACAAGTACGGCCTGCCCCTGAACCTGGCCATCGGCGATCGCCTGTACTGGCTGTCCACCGGCGCCTACACCACCAGCTACAGCGCGGTGGAATTCAATGGCTTCCCGCCGCTGAAATCGTTTTATGTTTAAGAGCAGTAGCAAGCTGTAAGCGACAAGCTGCAAGAGAGGAGCCCATGCATCGACATGGGCTTTTTTTCGCCTGTCGCTTTTGCCGACGCCTGATCTTCAGCGCCTAACCAGGCCAGCGCAGCCTCGTGCCTCGGCAGCGGCTACGGGCTTAGCTGGGCGGCGCGCTGTTGGTACTCGGTGGCCAGGGCGCGGATTTGCGGATGGGTGGCGCTGAGCAGGGCGCGGTGGGCGACGCTGAGGAATTTCAGGTTGCCACCCGCCAGGGCCTGGCGCAGCCAATGCAGGGCATCGTCGATACGACCGGCGTCGGCCAGCACCGCCGCGTAGCTGAACTGCCCGCGAAAATCGCCGCCCTCGGCCGAGCGGCGGTACCAGTCTCGGGCCAGTGCCGGGTCGGCCGGGCAGACAATCCCCTCTTCCAGGTACCGTCCCAGCAGGTTCATGGATTTGGCATGCCCCAACGCCGCGGCCCGGCGATAACAAGCCAAGGCCTGCGCCTGGTCCTGCGGCACGCCGCGCCCGGTGGCCAGCAGGTTGGCGTAGTTGTACAAGCCCCAATCCAGCCCGGCATCGGCCGCCTGGCGATAATGGCCGGCAGCCGCCAACAGGTCGGCAGTACAGCCCCAGCCATGCTCCGCGCAACGCCCGAGCATATTGCGCGCCATCAGGTGCCCACGCCGGGCCGCGATTTCAAACCAGCGTACGGCAAGCGCCTGATCCTGCTCGATGCCCAAGCCGTCGAGCAGGATCTGCCCGAGCAACGCCTGGGCGTCGAGCACTTCGGCCTTGGCCGCGATCAGCACTGCCTGGGCCGCGCGGGCCGGGCTGTGGTCGAGCATGGCGCGCAGTTGCTCGCCGTCGAGGACTTCCTCGCGCCGCAGTTGATAACTCACGGCCTACACCTCGACCCAGCGCCGCAACAGGTTGTGATACGTGCCGGTCAGGCGAATCAGCGACGGATGATCAGGCACGTCCCCGGTCAGCGCCTGGATCGCCCCGTCCATCTCGAACAGCAGCGCACGCTGACTGTCTTCACGCACCAGACTCTGGGTCCAGAAGAATGAGGCATAGCGGGCACCCCGGGTCACCGGGTTGACCTTGTGCAGGCTGGTGCCGGGGTACAGCACCATATCACCGGCCGGCAGCTTCACCTGCTGGGTGCCAAAGGTGTCCTGGATCACCAGTTCACCGCCGTCGTAATCCTCGGGGTCGCTGAAAAACAGGGTCGACGACAGGTCGGTGCGCACCCGCTCGGGGCTGCCCTTGGGCTGGCGCACCGCGTTGTCGATATGAAAATCGAAACTGCCACCGGCGCTGTAGCAGTTGAGCAGCGGCGGGAACACCTTGTGCGGCAGCGCCGCCGACATGAATAGCGGGTTGCTCCACAGCCGCTCGAGCATCGCCGCACCGATCTCCTTGGCCAGGGGGTGGCCTTCGGGCAGTTGCAGGTTGTGCTTGGCCTTGGCCGACTGGTAACCGGCGGTGATCTTGCCGTCGGCCCAATCGGCCTGCTCCAGGGCCTGGCGAATGCGCAGCACTTCTTCGCGAGTGAACAAGCCGGGAATGTGCAGCAACATGGCGAGGTACCTGAAGGTCGAGGATCAGCGATGATATTGATTCTTATTGACGCTGTAAAACCGGCATGACGGATGAGTTCGTAAAAACCGTAAAGGGAAATTGTAAAGAATGTAAATTTAGTGCGAATGGAAACATTTCGCAATTGATACAGATACTTGTTTCTCCTATATTCCGCGGCCTCAAATCCTTGGGGAGGGGAATAAAATGTCACGCCAACTACCACTTTCTGCTGTCAGTTCACCGCGTCTGCTTGCCTCTGCAATTGGCGTGGCGCTCAGCGCCGGCTCTGCGGCCCACCTGGCCCAGGCGGCTGAAGACACCAATAAGAAAACCTCGGGCAATGCCATTTCCCTGGACGCCACCGCCATCACCGGCGAAGCCCAGGAGCCCACCTCCTACCAGGTCGAGAAAGCGTCCTCGCCCAAGTACACCGCGCCGCTGATCGACACCCCGCGCTCGATCACTGTTATCCCCCAGCAGGTTCTCAAGGACACCGGCGCCCTCTCCATGCAGGATGCGCTGCGCACCGTGCCCGGCATCACCTTCGGAGCCGGCGAAGGTGGCAACCCACAAGGTGACCGTCCGTTTATCCGCGGCTTCGACGCCCAGGGCGACACCTACCTGGACGGCGTGCGCGATACCGGTTCCCAGAGCCGCGAAATCTTCGCCGTGGAGTCGATTGAAGTCAGCAAAGGCCCGAACTCGGCCATCGGCGGACGTGGCGCCGCGGGCGGCAGCATCAACCTGGTGAGCAAGAAAGCCCACCTGGGCAACAGCTTCGACGGCGGATTCACCTGGGGCTCGGACCAGACCCAGCGCTACACCCTTGACGGCAACTACCAGTTCAGCGACAGCGCCGCCGGGCGCCTGAACCTGATGAGCCACGAAAGCAACGTCGCCGGGCGCGACAAGGTCAACTACGACCGCTGGGGCATCGCCCCGTCTCTGGCCTTTGGCCTGGGCACCGATACCCGGGTCAACCTCGACTACTACCACCTGCAAAGCGACGACCTGCCGGACTCGGGTATCCCGTACACCATTCCGGCCGGGGGCGGCAACGCGCGGACCAAAAGCAACCCGGACAAACCCTACGCCGGGGGCGACAGCAGCAACTTCTACGGCCTGACCGATCGTGACTTCCGCAAGAGCCGGGTCGACACCGCGACCTTCGCCATCGAACACGACCTGAGCGACGCCCTGACCATCAAGAACACCCTGCGTCACGGCACCAGCATGCAGGACTACATCCTCACCCAGCCCGACGACAGCCAGCGCAACGTCAACAACGGCAGCGTATGGCGCCGGGCCAACACCCGGGTGAGCAACACCGCCACCACCACCAACCAGACCGATCTGTTCGGTGACTTCTATGTGGCTGGGTTCAAGAACAGCTTCGCCACCGGCATCGAGTTCAGCCACGAGGAAAGCAAAAAATCCTCGTACAACGTCGACACCGAAACCACCCCGTTGGTCGCCGGCAACCCCAGTGTCTGCACCCCGGGCAGCATCGGACTGCCCAGCAACTACAACTGCACCTCGCTGAGCAACCCGAACCCGGATGACCCGTGGAATGGCGCGATCTCGCGCAACTACGCCGGCACCGACACCTCCAGCAACACCCGCGCGCTGTATGTGTTCGACACCCTGGAACTGTCGCCGCAGTGGCTGGTGAACATGGGCCTGCGCTACGACCACTTCGACACTCAATACCGCACCTACGACAACGCCGGTGCCACCGTGGTCAACAACGGCGTGCCGGCCAAAGGCAAGGACACCAGCGAGTTCATCACCGGCCAGTTCGGCCTGGTATGGAAGCCCACCGAGCACGGCAGCATCTATGCCTCCTACGCCACCTCGGCCACCCCGCCGGGCGCGACCCTGGGCGAAGGTCAGGAAGGCAACCCGCTGGGCGGCACCACCGACCGCAGCCGTAACGTGCTCAGCAGCGACATGGAGCCGGAAACCACCAAGAACTACGAGCTGGGCACCAAGTGGGACCTGCTCAATGATCGCCTGTCGTTGACCGCCGCCATCTTCCGCACCGAGAAGGAAAACGCCCGAGTCCAGGTCAACACCACGTCCTACGAGAACGTCGGCACCACCCGGGTCGACGGACTGGAACTGTCGGCCAGCGGCAAGCTCACCGACAAATGGCAGGTGTTCGCCGGCTACAGCTACCTGGACGGCAAACAAATCGACGGCGGCCCACTGGGCAAGGCCAACGATGGCAACCAACTGCCCAACACGCCGAAAAACAGCGCCAGCCTGTGGACCACCTACAGCCTGACGCCAAAACTGACCGTCGGCGGTGGTGCGTTCTATGTCGACGACGTCTTCGGCAGCGTGGCCAACACCACCATGGTCGATTCCTACGTGCGCTACGACGCCATGGCCGCCTACAAGCTGACCAAGAACGTCGACCTGCAACTCAACGTGCAAAACCTGACCAACGAAACCTATTACGACAAAGCGTTCAGCACCCACTTCGCCAACCAGGCGGCGGGGCGCACCGCGCTGCTCAGCACCAACGTTCACTTCTGATGTAGGCGCTGCCGCAGGCTGCACCAGGGGCGTGAGTTCACTCAGGTTCCCTGGCCTGCAGACTCGGCCAAAGGCAAAAACCCCACACATGGCAATGTGTGGGGTTTTTGTGTGTAAAAAAGAATGCTTCTCGACAACTCACGGCATAATGCGCGCCGTGTTTCTTACTTTTGAGCAACAAGGCAGGTCGATGTGTTGAAGAAAACCCTGTTCCAGCTGCACTGGTTCTTCGGTATCAGCGCGGGTCTGGTTCTGGCCCTGATGGGCATCACTGGCGCAAGCATGTCGTTTCAGGATGAAATCCTGCGGCTCATGAACCCCTCGGTGCTGCAGGTCGAGAAACGCCCTGCCGGCGTGCTGCCACCGGCAGAGCTGGTGGCCAAGGTCGAGGCTGCCGAAGGCAAGACCGTGTCCATGCTCTGGGTCGAGACCGACAGCGGCAATGCCGCGCGGGTGTTCTTCACCCCGCCACCGGGTGAACGCCGTGGCCAGATGCGCTACTTCGACCCCTACACCGGCGAGCTCCTGGGCGACGCCGTGGGCCAGGACTTCTTCGGCCTGATGATGCAACTGCACCGGTTCCTGGCCATGGGCGATACCGGCCGGCAAATCACCGGTGCCTGCACCCTGATCCTGATTTTCTTCTGCCTGTCCGGCCTGTACCTGCGCTGGCCACGCCAAGTCGGCAACTGGCGCGCCTGGCTGACCCTGGACTGGGCCAAGAAAGGCCGGGGCTTCAACTGGGACCTGCACGCCGTGGCCGGCACCTGGTGCCTGGCGGTGTACCTGCTGGCGGCGCTGACCGGTTTGTCCTGGTCCTACGAGTGGTACAGCAACGGCCTGAACAAACTGCTCTCCGACACCCCCCACAGCGAGCGCAAGCGCGGCGGCCGTGGCGCGCCGCCGCCCAAGGGCGAAGCCCCGGTGGCCGACTACAACGCCCTCTGGAGCAGCCTCTACAGCAATGCCGGCAAAGACCTCAACGCCTACAACATCCGCATGCCGCCAGTGGCCGGGCAACCCGCCACGGTCTACTACCTGCTCAAGACCTCGCCCCACGAGCGCGCGCTGAACCAGTTGCAGATCGACCCGGCCACCGGCGCGGTCAGCCTGCACGAGCGCTACGCCGACAAGAGCTTTAAAGCGCAACTGCTGACCAGCATCTACGCCCTGCACGTCGGCAGCTATTTCGGCCTGGCCGGGCGCATCATCCTCGCCGTGGCCTCGGTGCTGATGCCGTTGTTCTTTATTACCGGCTGGCTGCTGTACCTGGACCGCCGACGTAAAAAACGCCAGATCAAGGAGGCCCGCAAAGGCCTGGCCAGCAGCAGCGACGACAGCGCTGCGTGGCTGATCGGTTTTGCCAGCCAGAGCGGCTTTGCCGAACAACTGGCCTGGCAGACGGCCGGGCAATTGCAGGCCGCCGGGCTGCCGGTGAACGTCCAGCCCCTGGCCAGCATCAGCGAACACGACCTGCAAGGTGCGAGCAATGCCCTGTTCGTGGTCAGCACCTTTGGCGACGGCGAAGCGCCGGACAGCGCTCGCGGTTTCGAACGCAAGGTACTGGGCCGCACGTTGTCGCTGGACCACCTGAACTACGCGGTGCTGGGCCTGGGCGACCGCCAGTATCAACACTTCTGCGGCTTCGCCCGGCGCCTGCACGGCTGGCTGATGGAGCACGGCGGCAGCACCCTGTTTGCCCCGATCGAAGTCGACAGCGGCGACAGCTATGCCCTGCGCCACTGGCAGCAACAACTCGGGCAACTGACCGGGCAAGCGCCGGTGGACCTGTGGCAGGCCCCGGCCTTCGACAACTGGACCCTGACCCGGCGCGAGCTGCTCAACCTTGAAAGCCGTGGCTCCGGCGTCTACTTACTGGGGCTGACGGCGCCCAGTGCCAGCAGTTGGCTGGCGGGCGACTTGGTGGAAGTGATGCCACGCAACAGCCCCTGGGCCGTGGAATTCTTCCTGAGCGGCCTCGGCCTGGATGGCGAGAGCACCGTACAAATCGACGGCCTTCAGGAAACCCTGTCCCAGGCCCTGGCCAACCGCCAACTGACGGAAAACCGCAGCCACCTGGTGGGCCTGCACGCCCAGGCCCTGGTGGATGCCCTGGTGCCGGTGACCCTGCGCGAATACTCCATCGCCTCGATCGCCAGCGACGGCGTGCTCGAACTGCTGGTGCGCCAGGAACGCCACCCCGACGGCAGCCTGGGCCTGGGCTCCGGCTGGCTCACCGAACACGCAGCCGTGGGGTCGGCCATCAGCCTGCGCGTGCGGCGCAACAGCGGCTTCCACCTGCCGGCCGAACCCTGCCCGTTGATCCTGCTGGGCAACGGCACCGGCCTCGCCGGCTTGCGCAGCCTGCTCAAGGCACGAATCGCCGACGGCCAGCAACGCAACTGGCTGCTCTTCGGCGAGCGCAATGCCGAACACGACTTCTACTGCAAGGACGAACTCCAGGAGTGGCTGACCGGTGGCGACCTGGCGCGCCTCGACCTGGCCTTCTCCCGCGACCAGGCACAAAAGATCTACGTCCAGGACCGCCTGCGCGAAGCCGCGCCGGAACTGAAAAAATGGCTGGCCGACGGCGCCGCGATCTACATCTGCGGCAGCTTGCAGGGCATGGCTTCGGGGGTGGATCAGGTGCTCAACGAGGTACTGGGCGCAGATCACGTCGAACGCCTGATTGAGCAAGGACGCTATCGCCGCGACGTTTACTGAGGCGTCAGGCCCTTCGCCCGCCAGATCGGCGCAAGGCGCAAGGGCCTCTTCGCCGGCAAGCCGGCTCCTACGGGACGGGGCGTTGGCGGGGATGGTTACACCGGTTGCAGGTTGTGCTCGTACACCGCCACGCCATCCAGGTCCCGCAGGATCACCTTCAGCTCTGCCGTTTGCCCATCGATCTGCACTTCGCCAAAGAACTGGAAGCCGGCAAAGGGCGAAGTGTTCTGCGCTGGCGGCGCCTTCTGAAACACCACTTCGGGACCGAAGGTCTTGTCCAGCACATTGGGCCCGAAACTCCCGGCATTCAGCGGGCCGGCGACAAACTCCCAGAATGGCTCGAAGTCCTGAAATGCCGCGCGATCCGGGTGGTAATGGTGGGCCGCGCAGTAATGCACGTCCGCCGTCAACCACACATGGTTGCGGACCTGATGCTTGCGCAGATGCGCCAGCAATTCGGCGATCTCCAGCTCACGCCCCTGGGCCGGTCCCGGGTCGCCGTTGGCAACGGCCTCCCAGCGCGCCACCCCGGGGCTGACCTCACCATCGGGCACGCCGAGGCCAATGGGCATGTCCGCCGCCACCACTTTCCACTGGGCCGAAGAATCCTTGAGTTCGCGCTTCAGCCAATCCAGCTGTTCACGGCCAAGGAAGGGTTTCTCGCCACGGAAGTTGTCATCGTTGGCGCCGCGATAACTGCGCATGTCCAGCACGAACACATCCAGCAACGGCCCATAGCTGAGCTTGCGGTAAATCCGCCCGCCGCCATCGGCGCTCTGCCGACGCATCGGCGAATACTCCAGCCATGCCTGGCGCGCGCGGCCCACCAGGGTCTGGATGTCCTTGGTCACGTAACGTTCGTCCAACTGCTTGCTCGGCGACCAGTTGTTGACCACCTCATGGTCGTCCCACTGCCAGATCTGCGGCACCTCGGCGTTGAAGCGGCGCAGGTTCTCGTCCATCAGGTTGTAGCGGTAGTTGCCCCGGTACTCGTCCAGGGTTTCAGCCACCTTGCTCTTGGCCTCGGTGGTGATATTGCGCCAGATGCGCCCGTCTTCCACGGTCAACTGCGCCGGCACCGGGCCGTCGGCGTAGATGGTGTCGCCGCTGTGGATAAAAAAGTCCGGCAAGCGCAGGCGCATCGCTTCATAGATGCGCATGCCACCGATGTCCGGGTTGATGCCAAAGCCCTGGCCCACCGTGTCGCCGCTCCAGACAAAACGGATATCCCGGCGTTGCGCCGGCGCACTGCGCAAGTGGCCGAACCAGGGTTCACTGGCCACGCCGGACTGGGCGTCCTCGAAAGTCACCCGATAAAAAATCGCCTGGTTGGCCGGCAGCCCAGCCAACTCCACCCGCGCCGTGAAGTCCGTCCGCGCATCGGCCAGGGGCGAGATGAAACGCCGAGGGTTGCTGAACATGCTTCGCGTGTCCCACTCCACCACCATCCGCGCCGGACGATCGCTGCGACTCCAGATCATCGCCCGATCCCCCAGCAGATCCCCGGACTGCACCCCGTCGGTGAGCTGCGGCCGATCCTTGACCGAGGCAATCACCGCCGGCGCCAGGCTCGGCAGCAACAACCCCGCCCCGGCGATTTGCATGATCCGACGACGGCCGAGGTTGAACTCGCTCATGGTGATTCCCTGACAATGGTCAAAAGGCAACCTTAGTCAGCGAGGATGAAGGGGGTGTGACAAGGACATACGGCCGCAATGCAGGGTGGCAGCTCGACGCGGACTAGCAGAACCGGCCTCAAGCAACCGGCGCATCCGCAGATGCTCCGCGCCGAGCCGCCCTGACCATCCGAAGCTAAACAACTGCAGCCTCTACTAAATTTAACTATTCAAGCGTCGCCTGGGATACTCCACACTTAAACTTGTTCATCAATCATTTGAGTTGAACAGTGGAAAACCAACTATCAAGCTAAACAACATGGCCACCAAAGCACCAAGCCCCCCGTCACAACTTCCCTCAACTCTGGAACAACATCCTTGAACGAACCCAGCTGCATAGAAAAAAAGAACCCAAATACACAGAGCATGACAAGCCCAGCAATGACCCGCATAGAAACATCATGGCAATGCTCAATAAATTCCTGCTTCGCAGAAAAATTATAAGAGGACCCCCAAATAGCAAGTATGGTAAACAGCCAAACGAAATAGAAAAAAACAGAAGAAAAGCCGCCTGACTTAGATCGGAAAAATTGAATACTAACAAGAACAATACCTAGGGTAGCAAAGGCGCGATAGCAGAGCCCAACCACATCCGTCGATTAAACATAGTTACCTCACCTGCCCCCCTCTAGTTCCCTCCCAAAGTGCTAAACCACATCGCATTCGACTTCTAATTAACACCCATCTGTTTTTCTGGCAACTCTGATCCATCCTGATATACGCGCACAGAAAACCCTTCATCAATTTTTAGATTGAAAACTATTCGATGGGAACATTCGCAGGCTGCAAAAGCTCCTTTTTCCACGGCAATAGTTCTATATTTAAATACTATTCCTTTATTTTTAATCTCATACTCTGGCGCCTGTGCCGAAAAAGCACAGTTCATAGTAGAGTTCACCCTCACTACCTGCCTGCCCGCCCTCCACTCAGAAGCAAAATAACTTTGACCTGACTCATCACCAGCACATTGATAATCCATAAACTCAAAGTCCGACTTTCCATCAGCATAAGTCAAGCCCGACAGGAACATACCAAAAACTATTCCGGCACTTAGAATTTTTTGAGAAATCATTATTTTTCTCCATCATTATTTTCTGCACCATTAAACCTTACAAACTGACCTTTAGGGCTAAAACTAAATCGACCCTCCCTAATAAAATACTCCCCCCCCATGACAATCAAGCGTCCACTTGGAGCAATGACAGGGACCCCGAGTATCTTAGATAATTGAGCCGCGAATGAGTTTTGTCCAGCCCCAGTGTCACAAGCCCACAGAGTAATAGGCATTCCAGGGCTCCAAAGCCCGCTTCCTCTAATACGATTAGAAAGAGCACCTGGAGGAAGAGAAGTACGATTATCTCGACCGTTAGAGTCGTCCTTAATAGATTCGCTATTTCCATGCCCCCAGACATCTAAATTCCCACTCTGGCTGGGGATTTTATTGGCTGCGTCGTTACTAACATGGTCATTTGGATCAAATAAAATCATCTTCTCAAGACCAAGAAGATCGAAAAAAATCACCGGATTTCCATCCGCATACCCGTAAGTATTTAACCCGCCCCATAGCCCAATCGGATCACTCTGCACATAACGTCCCAGGTTCGCATCGTAGTCTCGATAGTAATTGTAATTCAGCTGCGTTTGCGCATCGTAGAGTTGGCCAGGAAAGCGCAGTGGGATATGGGTAGCGGTACCGCTGCCGGCAACGTCCTCGTTGGGCAATGCTGCACCGTAGGCGTCGCTGATCCAGCTCCAGACAATACCCTGATGAGTACTGGCCAACCGCGGGGTGTTCAGGTGATCTGGGTGCAGGTACACCAGTTGGAAGCCGCTCGGTGCCCCTTGGCTGTAATTCAGCTCGAGCTGAGCCAACGGCATACCGTCCAGCCAAATCCAAAAGCGCGTGACGAGGTGCTTACCGCTTGAATCGTAATCGGCTTGACCGATCACCTCACCCTCAGGGCCGTACAAGTAAGTACTACCGCCAACCAACGCACTACTGACCGGGTCGTAGGTCAATTTAAGCGTCCGTTGCCCCAGGTGGTTGTAAGTGAAGACCGCTAAAGGCTGCGCACCGGCTTGGTATACGGCTCTCATTCGACCGCTATCGTCATATGTGTACCGCAGGCCAGTGGTGTGCTGTTGCAAGTTCCCTGCGGCGTCGTAAGGCAACGTCAATCCCTCGAGTGTCACCAGGCGATTGCTGTCCGTTGCCACGATGGCCGTCTGGGTTTCGGTGACAGTGCCGGAGGCTAGATCGGTGGTGGTGCGCTGCGTTCGGTTGCCGACGGCATCAAGGGCATAGTCCTTTCGTGTGTTCGCACTCTCCTCACGGGTCAGCCGGTTCAAGGCATCGTACTGGTACTGCACAGCGCCCCAAAGGTTGCTCTGTTGACTGGTGATGTTTCCAACCAGATCAAAGCCGAATTGGTGTTGCCAGTTACCGATGGTTTGAGCAGTTAGTTGGTAATCCTGGTCGTAGGTTCGACTAAGGGTTTGACCATTGCCCCAGGTCAATTGCTTGAGAGGGCCAAACGGGACATAGGCGATGTTGCTGGCTACCGGGAAGCTCTGACCGTTAAGGGTGAATGAAACGGCAGTGAGCTGGCCTGCGTTGTTACGGGCGTAGTTTACCGAGACATTATCGGGGTAACCCTGTTGGGTCACTCGGCCGGCGGCATCGTAGCTGGAAGTTGTGCTGGCGTTGATATTCAGGCCGGCCAGTTTCAAAACTCGATTCTGGGCGATCCGCTGACCGCGATCATCGTAGAGGTAGGTCACACTTCCGCTGGGGTCCTGGATGCTGGTCAGTCGACCGATGCCCCGATTTCCACCATCGGTTTGGTCATAGGTGTAGAGCACATCCAGAGTCGGGGTCGCCGGGTAATGTTGGGCGATCAAGCGGTTGAGTGCGTCGAACTGGTAGGTGGTCACGATCCCACGCGGATCGATTCTTTGCGTGACGTTGCCAGCGGCGTCATAGGTGAAGCTCGAGGTACCGCCGTCAGGGCTTTTGATCTGCAGCACATAGCCTTCAGCGTCGTAAACATACTTCGTCGTGACACTGCGTGGATCGACCAGTTGGGTGATCTGGTTATCGGTGTTGTAGGTTAGTGCAGTGATGCCGCCCAAGGGGTCTGTCACTTGGGCCACGCGACCCAGTGCATCGAATGCCTGGTTAGTGGCGTTGCTACGCGCATCGGTTTGCCGGGTTAGTTGGTCATTGAGGTCGTAGGCATAATGGGTAACTTGACCGCCTGCACCAACTTGGGTGAGTAAGCGACCCAGCTCATCGTAGGTGCGTTGTTGCTGACGGGTCAGGGTACCGCTCGCATCTTTGACCTGAACCGAGGTCCGGTTACCCATGGCATCGAGGGTGTAATTCTGGGTCTCGCCCAGGGTGTTGGTCACCGCAATTAGCCGTCGCGCATCGTCATAGGTGTAGGCCAAGAAACTCCCATCGGGCGCGGTAATCTGAGTCAGATCGCCAACGGCGTTGTAAGCGTAATGCGTCGTGGCGCCGGCAATGCTGCTGGATGCCAGCCAGCCCTGCGGTGTATAGCCCAGCACGGTAACTACCCCGTTGGGGTCAGTCAGCGACTGCGCATGCCCTTGGCTATCGAAATTGGCCAACGTTACAACTTGACCTAATGCGTTAGTGATTTTGCTCAGATTGCCTTGGGCGTCATAGGTGTAGCTATTAACCCGGCAATCAAATACACCAAATCATGCTGCGTAGGCGATACGTGGATGCCGGAAATAAGAACGGATTCTTTGAGGGCGTAATTGCAATCGTCTCATGACCGAGCGAACACGCCTTTCCAG
>NZ_JCBCUS010000006.1:0-533235 GCF_059862355.1 Pseudomonas sp. MF09150
AACCCTGCTCACGCATGCGTAGGGCCGTGGAGCGCTTTTCACGTTGTTCTTGGGGGCTGAGTTTACGGGCATCTATTTTCATGGAGACAGATTATCTAATATGCCCTATTTATTTGCCAGGTTAATAGTTATGATTTGAGCCATTTTCTATCGTAAAAGTTACGGTCGCGTTATTACCTTTATCTGCGGTGTATGTGCATCTTACTAAGTCGTTGTCTGGATGTATTGAGTATGTGTTTCCGCCAGAGAAGGGGTTATCCCATTTGATGTTTATATCGTAGATCTCATCATCATCTGTGAATGAATAGGAGCATTCCCCCTCTGTTCCTGTCATGAATCCATCAGAGTCGGTTTCCCAGCTTGCATGCCCAGGGCCGTTGGATGTTGAGTTTTTAGTTATGCGATCTGGTGGATAAGTTATCCATTCGCCGTGGGGGAGTTTCTGCGAGGAGGTAATTAATCGTAAGTTGTACTTTGAGTTGTTTGTGACTTTTATGACTGTGCTTCTTGCGGCGTCAGACATGGCTGCTTCTCCGTTATTGGTCTTTATTGAACGTTGTTTTGCTAGCGGCTATCGGCAGGTGATATTGAGATTCAACATTAGTATTTAGTGTTGTGTTGTCAAGTTTTTAGGGTGTATTGTTTTTTGGTACTTTTGGTCGCTTGGTTTTTTTGAAATTAAAGGCTCAGATTGTAAAATAAAATACGGATCAGATTTATTGGTTTTTATCGTCACGGCGAGGATGGCCCTACAAACGAGTTTCCGAAAACACCTTGGTATGCGATGGGATATCGTTTGAGCCAAAAATGATTGGCTGCAAATAATTTATTTTTATTGGTGTGTTTTAGGTGGTCTACGCTGTGTGGAAGCTCTAAACATAGTGCGCTCTCGACTCTGTGGAATGGAGGTCTTGTATGAGAGAAAATAGGCGGTATGCGTCGATGTGTTTATAGGTAAGTATCCTGACGCTTAACTAAAGTTGGTTGATTGTGGGGGTGTATATGTATAGTTATCGTGGAGTGTTAAGTTGGTCTGCTGGTAAAGCCGATGAAGATATAGTTGTGGTGTTTCCTGAAGGGCTTGAAGTAGATAGTCCGGTGTTTGCGTTGTGGTGGAATCATGAAAGTATTGATGAGGTCGGTGGGCGAGCACACAATGCCAGTGGCGTTGTTGTCGGGGTTCTAGAGGGGCGTGAAGTTAAAGTTAAGTTCAGCGATGGTCAATATAACCGGTTTGATGCGGTCTTGAGTTCAGATAGAAAAGAGCTTGAAATATTTGGCGCGAATGAGGGTGGCGCCATATCATCAGTTTTACGCCTGGTGTCAGCCACTCACCAAAGTGTAGGTGCGCTTGACAATAAAACAACAAGAGTTATCAATGATACTCCCGATTTTTATTACTGTTTCTTGAATGAAGATACTAGTCCGCTGAGTACTAGAGCTATTATATTCGGGTCTCTGGGAGTGGCTTTTGCTTTTGTCGGCATTGCTGCTGCTGTAGCTGGGTCGGTCGTTAGTCTTCCTGTTGGTATTTCTATAGCAGCGGCAAGTGCCGTTGTAACTGCGGCTTCGACAGCAGACCCTTTTGTCGGAGGTGGCGAGCCGAGTGATTCCCTTCTTCTCAACGGACGGAGTATCGCTAGGACGTCGACGAGCGGCCTTCTTAGCGCGCCTAATAATGTTTTAACTATTGTAAGGTTTAGTGTTGATAATGAACGCCAGATTCTTAAGGTTGAAAGTATGTCCGTTGAAGATCTAGGCGATGTTGAGATAAAACTGTCTGAGTTGGTTGGCAAGGAAGATTGGAAGCTGGCGCTGAGTATGCATCTAGGCGGGGAGAAAAAAATACATCTAGATGCTCGTGCTCTTGTCACTATTTCTGGGGTTAAAATTATAGATTGTGCGTCTATTGGAGCGTCATACAAAACTAAAGGTAATCTGAGTTCTTATGGTGCTGGCACATTATTTACACGCCAAAAAGATAAGGAGTTTGGATTTTTTTTAAGCTCTGAGGCTTATAAGGGGGATAGGCCGAGTTTTGTAATTGATAAGGATTACTGTGTTGATGTTATTGAGTCCAGTAGCTCTGGTGATCTTGCGTCATGTGATAGTTTTATTTCACTGGTTGAAGAACGGTCAAGGTTGATTTGGCGACTTCCAAAGTATGTGGTGAGTGTGAGCGGTGGTGGGGAAACTCTTAAAAATGCTGGTGACGAGAAGGATGTTGAAAAGATTATTGTAAATAATCCTAACTACCTTGTGTACAGTTGGTCAGGCCGTGGGCTTCCTGTGATTGGGTATCCGGGGCGTGAGCGCGGAGTTACTATAAAGCCGTCAGGATATGATAGGTACATTACCTACGTTAGTGTAAGTGCAGAAATGCCGTTTTTGAAGTTGGTATAGGTCGGGTAGTAGTACGCTATAAGCAATTCATCAGCATTGTTGATATTGGCTCGTTAAGGTGCTTGCCCAACTCGTCATCGGATCGATTTAGAAGGCAGATCACTAGAGGTGAGATTGAATCTATTGAGCGCTGGACAGCGCCATAATTATGAGTGCAGTACGGCTGCGAGCGCGTGCTGAATCAGTTCTGATACATCCTGCGGTCAATGCGCTTGATCGAATGTTCAGGTTCGGCTTCAACTACTGCAAGGCGCAAGTGATGCTGCCCGCTTGAATTGAGGATTTCTTGTATGTCCACCAGACTGAAGCTGATCGAAATCAGTTTGAACGCGGTCCGAGAAATAGAGAGGTTACTGGCGAAATATGAGGCTCACTTATGCATCTGCGATGGAGGTGCTCAACACCTTGATTCATGCCCTTCTCGGGAAGCAAATCAGCTCAGAAACTATCTGACTCAGCGCATTAATAATCCAAATAAAAAATACGGGATCTAGCCCACGCGCCAGCGCAGGCATAAACGTCCGCTGTTGGCCGAAAGCTGCCTGACGCGAAGGGCTGCAACCGGCCAAAGCAGCCATTTGAATACACGTGATAAAGCTACTGATCCAACGTCTTGGACATTATGATTTTCGAGTATCGCTAGGAACACCTGACGCGGCGTCAACAAACGAAGGATCGCCTGTGGCGAGAGGCCTTTATTCACTTGTTGATGATTTCGGATGAGTAGTTCCGAGCATTCGACTCGCGCAGGGAGCTAATGATGATCCGGCTGACGGTTGGAACATCGGCATTCATTGCGTTTCGAATCAGGCAAACCATTCAAGCTTTTCCTTCTGTTCAATTACTTGGTCGTATTGAGATACGGCCTGCTGTCCTCCATCAAAAGGCAGCTTCAGGTCCTGAGGAAGTCAGTCAACCTAACGCGCCGCCTCCTGGGGCTCCTTGAACGCCCACATCAAACTATCCCTCTTCGATCCGTGTCCCGTCCTGCCCAGTGCCATTCCCCTGTAGCAGCCTGCCTGAGGTTGTAAGTGCCCGACTCTCCGTCGGCGCAGTCGAGCTTCAGACAGCACACAATTGCCATTTTCATAGCGCTTGACCTTCCCCTTATGGAAAGCCGGATAAGACCTCAAATGTTGATTTGTCCTGAAAATTACAAGGAGGTACACAATGTATGGCAAGCGAATAAACCTAATCGTTGTGGCGATATCTGTTGTGTTCATGCTGGGCGGCTGTAAGGACAGTGCGCCTGCGGCAGATGCCGCCAAGCCACCTGGCGTGCCTGTGGCCGAGGTGATTGCGCAGCCGGTAACTCCGTTTGTCGAATACACCGGTTCGTTGACCGCGATTGAGCAGGTTGAGCTGCGTCCACGTGTCAGTGGTTACCTGCAAAAGGTCAGCGTGCCCGAGGGCCAATCCGTGGCCAAGGGCAGCCTTTTGTTTGTGATTGACCCGCGGGAATTCCAGGCGGGGCTGAACGCTGCCAAGGGGCGCTTGCGTGAGGCAGAGGCCAACGCATTGCTGGCCCAGGCCGAACATGGCCGAGCCGAGCAACTGTTCGCCAAAAAAGTGGTGGCGCGTGATCGGCTCGACGCTGCCATTGCCTCGTTGAACGCCGGCAGGGCCCAGGTTGATGCCGCCAGTGCCGCGCTGGACGCCGCACAACTGGATTTGAGTTACACCCGTGTCACCGCGCCCATCAGCGGCCGTGTGGACCGTGCTCTTGTCACGCAGGGGAACTACGTCACCCGTGGGGTGACGCCGATGACGACGATCGTCTCCATCGACCCGTTGCATGTGTATTTCGATGTCGATGAGCGCACCTACCTGCGCTCGCTTGCCGCGACTCGGGAGGATGCCGGTTCGAAAGGGGAAAAGGCCGCCAAGGTGATGGTGGCGATGCTTAACGATGCAAACTATGCGCGGGCCGGGCGGGTGGATTTCCTGGCGAATGCGGCCGACCGCAAGACCGGTACAGTGCGCGCGCGTGCAGTGGTCGATAACCCTGACGGGCGCCTGACGCCGGGGCTGTTCGCCAAGGTCAAGCTGGACACCGGCGCTCCACAAACGCGGGTGTTGGTGGCCGACCACTCCATCGGCACTGACCAGGGTCGCCGCTATGTATTGGTGGTGGGTGCAGGCGACAAGACCGAATACCGCCCCGTCGAACTGGGGCCGATGGCCAACGGTCTGAGGGTGATTGAACAGGGCCTACTGCCGGGTGAGCGAATTGTCGTCAAGGGGTTGGTGCGCCCCGGCATGCAGGTGACACCGCTGGCCGCCAGCATTGACGGCGCGCCGCTGGAGACGCCGCTGGTCCTGGGGGGCGTGCAATGAGCTTCCCGCGCTTTTTCATTGACAGACCGATCTTCGCTATCGTGCTGTCGGTGTTGATGATGATCGCTGGCATCGTGGCATTCTTTCATTTGCCGCTCAGTGAATACCCCGCCGTAACGCCGCCCACCGTGCAAGTGACCGCATCGTATCCGGGCGCCAACCCCCAGGTGATCGCCGAGACGGTGGCGGCGCCACTTGAGCAGGTGATCACCGGGGTCGAGGGCATGCTGTACATGACGTCGCAATCGGCGACTGATGGCCGCATGATCCTGACCGCGACCTTCGCCCAGGGCACCAACGCGGACATGGCGCAGATCCAGGTGCAAAACCGCGTCTCGCGTGCCCTGCCGCGCTTGCCCGAAGAAGTACAACGCCTCGGCGTGGTCACGCAGAAGACCTCCCCGGACATCCTCATGGTGGTCCACCTGCTGTCGCCCGACCAACGTTACGACCCGCTCTACATCTCCAACTATGCCTACCTCCAAGTGCGCGACGAGCTGTCGCGGATTCCTGGGATCAATGACGTGTTGGTGTGGGGTGCGGGCGAGTACAGCATGCGTCTGTGGCTCGATCCCGACCTGATCGCCGCCCGTGGCTTGACCGCAGGCGACGTGATTAGCGCCGTGCGCGAGCAGAACGTGCAAGTGGCGGCCGGCTCGGTCGGCCAGGCGCCTGACTCCAGTGCGGCATTCCAAGTCACAGTCAATACCCTCGGGCGCCTGACGGACGAGGAGCAGTTTGGCGACATCATTATTCGCACCGGCGATAACGGCCAGGTGACACGCCTGCGCGATGTGGCCCGTGTCGAAATGGGTGCCGATGCCTACGCGTTGCGCAGCTTGTTGGACGGCGAGCCGGCCGTTGCCTTGCAGATCATCCAGAGCCCCGGCGCCAACGCGCTCGATGTGGCACAGGCGGTGCGCGATACCATGCAGCGCCTGGAGGCCAATTTCCCCGAGGGGATGGTGTCGCGGATTGCCTATGACCCGACTGTGTTTGTGCGTGCATCGCTGGAGTCAGTGGCCATCACCCTGATGGAAGCGATCCTGCTGGTGGTCCTGGTGGTGGTGGTGTTCCTGCGTAACTGGCGCGCCTCCCTGATCCCCTTGATGGCCGTGCCGGTGTCGATCATCGGCACCTTTGCGGTCATGCATCTGATGGGTTTTTCCCTCAATACCCTGTCGTTGTTCGGCCTGGTGCTGTCTATCGGGATCGTGGTCGACGATGCAATCGTAGTGGTCGAGAACGTCGAGCGGCATATCGAGAACGGCGAGGAGCCGACGAAGGCTGCGCGACGAGCGATGGGCGAGGTGACCGGGCCGATCATTGCGATCACCTCGGTACTCGCTGCGGTGTTCATCCCCACTGCCTTCCTCAGTGGCTTGCAAGGTGAGTTCTATCGGCAGTTCGCACTGACCATCGCGATTTCCACGATCCTGTCGGCGGTCAACTCCCTGACCCTCAGCCCGGCACTCGCCGGCCTGTTGCTGCGCCCGCGCGGTGCAGCCGTGGTACATGATCCGCGTAGCCTACGCGGTCGCGCCGCGCACCTGGTGCAGGTGCTGAGCCGGCCGTTCCAGCGGGCACCGCAGGCGTATGGCAACACGGTGCGTAAAGTAGCGGGCCGTCGTGGTGTGGCGCTGTTGGTCTATGGCGGGTTGCTGGCGCTGACCTGGTTCGGCTTCAGTGCTGTACCGGCAGGCTTCGTACCGATGCAAGACAAGTATTACCTGGTCGGCATCGCCCAGTTGCCCAATTCGGCCTCGCTGGATCGTACCGATGCGGTGGTGCGGCAAATGTCGAAAATCGCCCTGGATGAACCAGGGGTCGAAAGCGTGGTGGCGTTCCCTGGCTTGTCGGTCAACGGCTTCGTCAATGTCCCGAATGCCGCCGTGATGTTCGTCATGCTCGACCCGTTCAAGGAGCGTACCTCTCCCGACATGGCGGCGGTCGCCATCGCCGGGCGCCTGCAAGCCAAGTTCGCGAACATTCCCGACGGTTTCCTCGGCGTGTTCCCACCGCCGCCAGTGCCCGGCCTTGGGGTGACTGGCGGATTCAAGCTGCAGGTCGAAGACCGTGGCGGGGTAGGGCTCCAGGCTCTGGTGAAGCAGACCCAAGTGCTGATGACGAAAGCCACCGAGTCGGGCCAGGTCGCCGGGTTGATGACCAGCCTGGACGTCAACGCGCCTCAGTTGAATGTCGACATTGACCGCACCCAGGTCAAGAGCCAGGGAGTGCGACTGGCAGATGTGTTCGAGTCATTGCAGGTCTATCTCGGCTCGCTGTATGTCAACGACTTCAATCGTTTCGGCCGCACCTACAAGGTGACGGCCCAGGCAGATGCCGACCACCGCATGCAGGCCGAAGCGATCGGCCGCCTGCAGGTGCGTAACGCGGCCGGGGACATGCTGCCGTTGTCGGCGTTTGTCACCGTCACACCGGGGTCCGGCCCCGATCGGGTGATTCACTACAACGGTTACCCCTCGGCCGACATCTCCGGCGGAGGGATGCCCGGAATCAGTTCGGGGCAGGCCGTCGCACTCATGGAGCGCCTGGCGCAAGAAGTGCTGCCCGAGGGCGTGACCTTTGAATGGACGGACTTGACCTATCAGCAAAAGCTTGCCGGGTCATCGGCGCTGTTTATTTTTCCGCTGTGTGTGTTGCTGGCTTATCTGATCCTGGCCGCTCAATACAACAGCTGGTTGCTGCCCCTGGCGGTCTTGCTGATCGTGCCCATGTGTCTGCTCAGCGCGATCATCGGCGTCTGGTTGGTGGACGGCGACAACAACGTGTTCGTGCAGATCGGGTTGGTGGTGCTGGTTGGGCTCGCTGCGAAAAACGCGATCCTGATTGTCGAATTTGCCCGCAGCCTTGAAGCCGAAGGCGCTAACCCGCTGGAGGCGGTTATCCATGCGTGCCAACTGCGCTTGCGTCCGATCCTGATGACTTCGCTGGCATTCATCGCTGGCGTGATGCCGCTGGTATTTGCCAGCGGTGCCGGGGCCGAGATGCGCCATGCCATGGGGGTTGCAGTGTTTGCCGGCATGCTGGGAGTGACACTGTTCGGTCTGTTCCTGACGCCGGTGTTCTACGTGGTGATGCGAGCTCTTGCGCTGCGCTTGCAGCGCAGGAGTTCGAGTTCGAAGCTGCAGTTGGAGGAGCGCGCGTCATGAAAATGGCCTATCAAGCGTTTCTATTGTCGTCGCTGCTGGTGGCCGGCTGCGCCTCGGTGGGCCCCGATTATTCCGCGCCCGTATTGCCCGCCGCTTCGCTGCCGGCGGGTTTCGGTACGCCCATCGCCGGTCTCGGTACGGACGATGTCGAGGTGCAGTGGTGGCGTGTGTTCGATGAGCCAGCCCTCAGCCAATTGATCCTGCAGGCGCTGGCGGCTAACCACGACATTGGCATCGCCGCCGCGCGGCTCGACGAAGCCAAGGCGATGCTGCGCGAGAGCCGCCAAGGCTTCTTACCCAGCGGCGGTGCCGCCCTCGGGTATGAGCACCGGCAGCGCAGCGAAATCGAGACCCCGTTTGGCCAGCACCGCTCACTTGAAACCACGCGCGCGGCGCTGGATGCCGCCTGGGAAATCGACTTGTTTGGCCGCGTCCGACGCTCGGTAGAGGCCGCACAGGCCCAGGCGGGCTCGCGCCAGGCGCTGCTGCGCAGCGTACAGGCGAGCGTCGCTGCAACCGTCGCCGCGACTTGGTTCGAGTTGCAAGGGGACGAAGCCGAACAGGCGGTGGTCGCTGACATCAGTCAAAGCCAGCGCGATAGCCTGAGCCTGGTCGAGCACTTGGTCAGTGTAGGGGCGGCCACCGAATTCGATCGGTTGCGGGCCGAGGCTTTGCTGCGCAATGTCGAGGCGGTGGCGCCCGGCCTTGAGCGGCGTCGCGCAACCACGACCAACGCATTGGCCGTGTTGCTGGGGCAGGCGCCACAAGGGTTCAAGCCGCCGCTGGCCAGGCCCGGTCGTGAGGCCTTGAACCTGCGCACCCTGCAGGTGGGCGACCCCGCCGGCTTGCTGGCCCGGCGCGCCGATATCGCCGCAGCCGAACGTACGCTGGCGGCCGAGACCGCGCAGATCGGCGTGGAAACAGCCGGTTTGTATCCGGATATCCAGGTGCAGGGTTCCATCGGGCTGCTGGCCGGAGGTCTCGGCGCCTTGGGCGATGCGGGCATGCAATCGAACTTTATTGCACCGGTCATTCGCTGGTCGCTGCTGGATACCGGGCGCGTGCGTGCGCGGATCGCCGCCAGTGAGGCGCGCACCCAGGCGGCATTGATCGCCTACGACCAGACCGTGTTGCGTGCCCTGCAGGAAACCGATGACGCATTCCAGGCCAACAGTTCTGCGGGCAGCACCCTGGGCCTGCGGCTTCTAGAGGCGGCGGCCAATCGTGATGCGGCGAAGTTGGCACGCACGCGTTTCGCGGAGGGCGAGGGCATGTATCTGGATGTCCTTGAGGCCGAGCGAGCCGACTTCACCAGCCGCCGCGCCCTGACTGTGGCGCGCACCGAGCAGCGCTTGGCGGTGGTCGGCATCTACAAGGCGCTGGGCGGTGGCTGGCAGATCTGCGAGCAGGCGGGGCAGGTGTGCAGCGGTGCCGCAGTGCTGCGTTAGACCGCGTTGTTGTACGTAAGCGCTGTGCTTGCGGAGTTCGGCGAAGGACGGTTATGCGGCAGATTTCCTGTCGCTAGCCATCATTTATCGAATGAGGAGTAACTCATATGGATACCAAGCAGGTTCTGACCGTTGGCCTGGCGGTGCTAGGCGCGGCGGCGATGCCATCGATGGCAGCCCAGGAGAGCATCAAAGGCACGTTCGCGCTGCCAGGCGAGAGCGAAAAGGCAGTAGGAGCGCTGATGGTCAAAGCCGATGCCGTACCGAGCGGGCTCGGCCAGCAGGTGGTGCGCTTCGAGGTGCCTGTGCAGAACGGCACCGATCGGGCGGCCCAGGCGCCGGCCAAACCAGTGCAAGGTACTGATGGTCCCTATACGGTCAAGTTGGACACTTCGGCCCTGCGCGCCGGCACTGAAAGCATGATGTCGCTGACGGTGCTCAAAGATGGCAAGCCTGCTCAGGACTTGGACACTTACCTTGAGGTGGCTGCCCATGCGGTCTTCGTCAGCACCGAAGAGCTGGACTACGTACATGCGCATGCCATGGCGGGGACGTCCGCCCACGGCGATCAGGGTGATCCAGGCGCGGAGCCGGCGCAGTTGATGCTGCACGCCAAACTTGCGCGCGCGGGGCCTTATGCCTTGTGGATTCAATTCAAGGGCGGCGACAAAATTCGTACCGTGCCTTTGGTCGTGACGGTTCCCGCCGCGTCCGGAGGTCTCCTCCCCGGTCTACTCCCCTCGCCGTTAGTCAGCCATTGGCGGGGTGAACAGCCACCGGCTGCAGGTTGTTTCAACTCAATGAAAAAGCGGCTGTGTGATTAATAAAGGAATGGTGCTCAACTTGTCCCAGTATATGATTCAGTGAATTATTTGAACGCGGTTCTTAGGATAAAAACATCGCGTCGCATCTTTCAAGGGTAAATTTTATTATAGAGTGAAGAAATTTCTTTGGCATGTTCTATAGATGGGCAGATAGATAGTAGGAACGAGTAATCCGTTTTGTTCTTCGTTCCTTTTGACTGCCCATCAGAGGTCCACTTTTTGGTCTCAACCTGAACACAAGCGTTGGCGTCCGGGCAGCTTATTTGTACAGCCGCATAGCCCGCCCATGAAGAGACTTTGGCGAATCCCGAGCCAGGCATGTCATAGTCTTCGTGCATAATTACGTCTCCGCGATAGAGCAGCTCCCTATAGCCCCGGGCTCCATTTTTCCAAACATTCCCAAACCAATCGTACTGTTTTTGTGCGTCAGCATACCAGCTGTTACAGCTATCAACTTTTTCTTGAAGTAATGACAGTCTTGAGTCTGCGATAGAGACGGTTGAAAAGGAAAAAGTTGAAAGAGCTACGAGTCCTGCCGTTTTTAGAAAGTTCATTGTGCACCTCTAGGGGCAATAAAAGTTCATGGCGCAGTGTTCAGGGGGTTAATCTAAGTTTTCAGAAGCAGTTCGCATGCCACGAGCCGAAGCCTCCGCATCGTAAACTTCCATCGGTTTTATCGATGCATGTGATTTTTGAATTGCCGCCCGCTGGCACTCCTGCGGAAGAGCTTGATGTCGCCACCGCTCCGAATTTTTCCTTTTTGTCGACGGATACTGATATAGATTTATCGCAGATATTTTTGAATTCAATAATATACTCAGTGCCATAACTTCTCGGCTCTTGAATATTTTTTACGACGCTAATGCATTGCGAACCATATTGATTTACTGGCATGCAACTGGCTGAAAATGCAGAAAAAGACCAGAGCATTAGCAATCCGGCAAACAAAATATTTTGTGCGTTCATCTAACTCCTCCTTAGATTTTGGCTGTCAACACCGTGCTGCTAAGGTGTGGACTTCATACCGTTTAGTTAGCTAGGTAACGATTTCCCGATTACGAATCTTGCACTTGCCAAGCCTAGCCGTCAGAGCGTAAAGGCACATGCTCAGGTGTTCCATTGTTGTGAAAATCGTCAGTCATCTACGCATGGTTTCCACTTTTTGTTTTACGAGGTAAGCGTAGTTCTACTTTTGATAATTTCTGCACTCCAACCCAATTACGTGTATGAAATTTTTCTCTAGGGCGTTTCTGGGGGGCTTATTATCTATGTAGGAAATCTGTTTGCTTTCGTACGGTTGCTCTGTTTTTTTTGCAGATTCCATTCATTTCGACGCCATCAGAACCGCTAGTGTCGGCTTGATGAAAGCATCGTTCTTGGGCCAGAAATGGTTCCTCTGTATAAGGGGGGTAACTTATAGACCTTATCGTCAGGCCCAAAACTAAAGCACTGGTTCGATCAACTCCGGCCCTTTGTTCCTAACGTTACCTAGGGCAGCATCGACCTTGAACCATGCAAACGCCTCGGCCGTTTCGCTTTGGTACAACACCATCTGTTCGGCTCGCTCTTGCGGCGTTGCCGGGTCAAGCCGCTCCAGGGCCAACTCCGGGGGCGTTACCACGGGCCGCCTGTCGTGAATTTCGACTATGCCACCCGCGCTGGCGGCGGTAATGATGACAAAGCCATTATGCTCACTGCGCTCAATCCAAAAACCAGCTTAGGGCGATTTTTTATTGCCCGGATCTCAATTCTGAGCCCCGCCATCGTGCGGGGCTTTTTGTTTTCGGCTCCACCACACCCATCGCTCCGAGCCGGGAGTGCTGCTTGGGCTGATTCAAATCTGTAGCTCACGGCCTGCAACATTCCTAACTCCCTGGCGGGGAGGAACCGAGATGTCCAATATGCCAGACAAACCAGGCACCTGGGCGATTGCGCTTGCGTGGTTGAGCCAGCATTCGCTAATCCTCTATGCGGCTGCGTTGTCCTGTGCGATGGCAGTGCTTCGAATTACCTACGGTGGCGGCACTCGACGCCAAATGATCGTAGAGGGCGCTATCTGTGGGGGCTGTCCCTGACGATCATCAGCGGTCTTGAGTTCTTTTCGCTACCCCAGAGTATGGCCACCTTTGTGGGTGGTTGGGTTGGCTTCCTTGGTGTGGAGAAGATCCGATCGATAGCTGACAGGGTGACTGATTTCAAATTGCCAAGTCGCACGGTTGAGTAATCTGCGCCACGTTTTCGAATACGCTAGATTGTTGTGCGCAATTCGGGCCTTTACTCCAAGCGTCGTATGTCGTATTCGGTTGCTACATAGTTTTCCGCTTGATGAAAAGAAGTGGCCAATGTTTATCCTTGGTGGGTGATGGTATAAAATTGCCACTACAGAAATCATAGGAGTGAGCGAGCCTGGCAGAACACGACCTGTACCGCGGCAACTGTAACAGTGACCGGGAACAACGCCCCAGTAATGATTTACCAGACCAACGTCAGTAAATACGACAACCAGGCCGGGGATTCGATTTCCCCTAGCAAAACCAAAAAAACATCACCTACTAAGGCCCCTGGAGGGACGAAGATGAAAAAACGCTCCCAAGGAATCAAATCGTTAGCTCAGGCAGCTCGAAATGTGACTGCAGGCGTTGTGATGCTGGGCTTGTCACTGGATGTGGTTGGCGGACATTCCGCTCAATCCTATGATTTTTGATTTAGTAATTCTCCTGCCTCGCTAACCCTTATCGAGGCCACTCAGAAAAGTGGGGTATGACGATGAAGAGGCCATACCCTCTAGCGTCATTGCTTGAGCTTTCCGATCTATCCGACTTCGTCCAGTCATTGATCTGGTTTTTTTTACGCTTGGGTTTTTATGATTCAGTTTTTGATTTGGTTTGCTGCGTTATCAATCCTGCTGATACTTCTGGCAAAGATCGCAGATGTAATGCAGAACAGGCCGGGGCCGCTAGCAAAGCTGCTGACCAAGGTTTGTTTCGGTCTCATCCTTGCAGTATTTGCGTTCATATTCCTTGTGATGCTCTGGTGGATGATTACAGGCCAGATTGATCCCTCTGTCGCTAGCGACGCAAGACGGAGATAACGCACCTAAAAGATCAAGCCCGGCCAAGCGCCGGGTTTTTTGTTGGGTGGGCTCCATGTACAGTCAAGGCTCATCTGACACGGAGTCCTTCTGACTATGAGCAATAGATTCGGTGAGTTTCTGAATGCACTCAGGCGAGTACAGGAGGTCATGTGCGATGTCGAGGCGTGGAACAATGATGACGATAACTACTTGCTTAACCGGGTCGCTTTCTCGGGGATAGGCGGGGTCAGGTATGAGGAACTGCGGGAGCCAATTCGCCAAGCGCAATCGCTTGCGGCAGAGGTTCTGGAGTTCGGTCAAACTGGGCTTATAAATCGCATGCAGGCCAGAGCCATTCGTGAAGAAGGCTTTCAAATATCGGATACCTGTCGTAGCGATTTTGTTGCGCTGAATGTGCCCCCGGCGCAATGGGCTTTCCATGAGTTTGAAGAGGAAATCCAAGGCGCGCCTCGAGATGAAAGGCAGCGCGGGCCAGAAACCATGAGCTTATTGTTAATCAACTTTCGATACTATATTGAGGGCGATTCACCGCCTTACACCAACTGATGTGAACCCCGCCTGAGCGAGGTTTCTTATTGCCTGAGTTTTTATCTGTAGCCAGGACAGTCCTCGGGAATGCCTGGACGTCGATAGCCGGATAGTGCGACGTACGGGATCAACGCCGGCAGCCCGCGCACCCTTACCTCACATGCTGTCGGAGTGGCGCGAGACCGGGCCGGCGAGATCGATGCGACGCCGGGAAGGTCTTTCGCAGGCAGCGCGGAAAGACGCGCACACGTATTCAGGCCCTGGCATCCGCCGGGGCTTTTTCGTTTATGCGCAAGTGCGGTAACCTCGGCGTGGCCATTTGGCATTATCTGCAGAGGGATATGAATGCGCAGGAACAAAGATATCGCGTTGCAGTTGCTGAACATCTTGGCTGAAGAGCCTGGCGGGTTCGCCATCCAGCGCTACGAACTGCGCCAGGAGTTCGTCAACAGCGCCTTGAGTTCAGGCCTCGGCATTTCAGACCTGCGGAGGGTGGCCGACTATCATCTTCACATTCTCGAAACGGCAGGCTTCGTAAAATTAACCAAGGATGAAGAGATAAAAGGGTGCTCCCAATCCGATTACTTTCAAATGACTTGGGCAGGACATGACTATCTAGAGTGTAACTCTCCTGGGTACATCCCCGAAAAGTAACTATCTGTTGAAGTTTTCAAGTTCGCCCCCCGGCATTGCGCGGCGCATTGTGTTTTGTGAAGTGAACACGGCTAGGGTGGGCCTGGACGCGGTATTGCTGGTAGTCACGCCTTACGAAAGAACACCGGCAGCTTGAGCTGCTCATCCTTTGCTATTGGGGTCGGCTCAAGCGGACAGGCGTGGAGAGACAAGCACGTTATGCAGATGATGCGCTCAGGCAACTGAGCTAAGTCGGTAGTGGCGTGGATCAAAGCCGCGCGCTCCTCGATCGATTGCGCGATGAGAGTCTGGGGCACGTGACCCAACGAGCCAGACCGCCAAGCCGGGTATGCACCGGCCCTCTATACCCATTTGAGCCTCGGCATTTGCCGGGGCTTTTACATTTCTGGAGCACGGCGATGCAGAGTTCGAACTTTGTTGAGGGTGTATCAGGCTGGCGTATCGCCGATGTGTACGGTCGGCAGGACGCCGAGGAGTGGGAAAAACGGTCTGAGTTATGGAACGATTCCATAATAGTTATGGAACATCTCGTCGGCGCGACCGGCGCCACCAAACCCCAGAAACGAAAAAGCCCTGAATAATCAGGGCTTTGTCGTACAAATATGGCGGAGGCGATGGGATTCGAACTCATGGACCTGTTACAGTCGACGGTTTTCAAGACCGTTGCCTTAAACCACTCGGCCACACCTCCGTATTGCGTTGCGGGCGCCATAATACCCGAATGAAACACACTGTCAAACTCTCTGCGTAGCTTGTTGCAGAGCGTCTGTTATGATCTTTGCCACTGAACGTTTCAAACCAACAGGAGTGTCGCCATGCGCGAACAGGATTACGCAGTTAATAACGGCGTGCAGGCTGAGCAGCTAGAGGTTAGCCGCGTCCTGCGCAACACTTACGGCTTGCTGGCTCTCACCCTCGCATTCAGCGGCGTGATGGCTTTTGTGGCTCAGCAGATGCGTGTCGGTTACCCGAACATTTTCGTGGTGCTGATCGGCTTCTACGGCCTTTTCTTCCTCACCAACAAACTCCGTGATTCGGCCTGGGGCCTGGTGTCGGCGTTTGCCCTGACCGGTTTCATGGGCTTCCTGCTGGGCCCGATCCTCAACCGCTACCTGGGTATGCAGGGCGGCGCTGAAGTAGTCAGCTCGGCCTTTGCCATGACGGCGCTGGTGTTTGGTGGTCTGTCGGCCTATGTGCTGATCACCCGCAAGGACATGAGCTTCCTCGGTGGTTTCATCACCGCAGGCTTCTTTGTCTTGATGGGCGCAGTGCTGGCCAGCTTCTTCTTCCAGATCAGCGGCCTGCAACTGGCGATCAGCGCGGGCTTCGTGCTGTTCTCGTCGGTGTGCATCCTGTTCCAGACCAGCGCCATCATCCATGGCGGCGAGCGTAACTACATCATGGCGACCATCAGCCTGTATGTATCGATCTACAACCTGTTCATCAGCTTGTTGCAGCTGTTTGGCATCATGGGTCGCGATGACTAATCGTCTGCCCTGAATAAAAAAAGCCCGCTTCGGCGGGCTTTTTGTTGCCTTCAGTTTTGTGTGGCGCACATAAAAGGCGCTCTCGCGGGCGATCAGCCCATGGGCGGCAGGCGATGTTTGACTGGGGTTTTCTTGACGATGGCGGTGTTGGTTTCAGCGTAGGTGTTCAGGTGATCGAGCAGGGTGTCCAGTTGCTCCATGGAGCGCACGTGCAGGCGGGCGATAAAGCAGTCATCACCGGTGACCTTGTCGCACTCGGTGAATTGGGCGATGGACTGGATCTGTCGTTCGACCTCCTGCAATTTGCCCGGCAGGGGGCGGATGCGGACGATGGCCTGCAACTGATAGCCAAAGAGTTTGGGGTCGACCTCCACCGTATAGGCCTTGAGCACGCCGCGTTCTTCGAGGCGGCGCAGGCGTTCGGCGACGCTGGGGGACGACAGGCCGCTGATCTGGGCCAGAGCCTTGAGCGAGCGGCGTGAATCTTCCATCAGGGCGCTGATCAGCGCCTGGTCTATTTCGTCGATCATCGCAGCCTCTTAGGTGAAGTACGGATTGTGCCTTGATAAAAAAGGCATACGGCGGTTTTTGCCTATCGCAAGCGCTGGAGCGGCCCAGGGCGGCATTGTCATACTTTTGGCACCTGTTGAGGAGCCTGAAGATGGACAAAATGACACGCCGCGGTTCGCTGGAAATGACCGCCGCCATGCTGATTTCCGGAACCATTGGCTGGTTTGTGCTGGTGTCCGGGCAGCCGGTGCTGGATGTGGTGTTCTGGCGCTGTGTGTTCGGCGCCGGCACATTGCTGCTGATCTGCGCCGGGTTCGGTTTGCTGCGCCCGGGCATCCTGACCCGCACCACCTTTGCCCTGGCAGTGCTCAGCGGGGTAGCCATCGTCGGTAATTGGCTGCTGCTGTTCGCCTCTTATTCCCGCGCCTCCATTGCCATCGGCACCGCGGTGTATAACGTGCAGCCCTTTATGCTGGTTGGGCTGGCGGCGCTGTTTTTGGGCGAAAAAATCACCGCGCAGAAGCTGTTCTGGCTGGGTGTGTCGTTCGCCGGGATGCTGGCGATTGTCAGCGCCCATGGCCAGCAGGGCGCCGGTGGCGATGATTATCTTGCAGGCATCGGCCTGGCCCTGGGCGCGGCGCTGCTCTACGCCTTTGCTGCGTTGCTGATCAAACGCCTGACCGGCACGCCACCCCATCTGATCGCCTTGATCCAGGTCTGCACCGGGGTGCTGTTGCTGGCGCCCTGGGCCAACTTTTCGGTGTTGCCGGCGCAGCCTTCGGCCTGGGCCAGCCTGCTGACCCTGGGCATGGTGCACACCGGCCTGATGTATGTACTGCTGTACGGCGCGATCCAGAAACTGCCCACCGCGTTGACCGGCGCCTTGTCGTTTATCTACCCGATTGCGGCGATCTTCGTCGATTGGCTGGCTTTCGGGCATCGTCTTGAGTGGCTGCAATGGCTGGGGGTGATCGCGATTTTGCTGGCCGCTGCCGGCATGCAACAGGGCTGGACCTGGCGTTTGCGGCGTGCGATCACGCCCTGAATCAGATCTTCCAGTGTTCCGCGCTTTTGGCCAGGCGCTGGCGCATATCGCCCAGGTTGGCCACCAGTTGCCGGGTCAGCAGGCGGTAGCCATCGAGCGCCGAGTACACCGGGGTGGTGTTGGAGGGCTGCAGCAGGCTGTCGTCAAGGCGCCGCCCCAGGCGTTTCGACGCGCCGGATTGCAGGGCCCGGGCCATGCCGATCAATTGCACGCGCACCAGGCGGTTTTCCTGTTTCAGCAGTTGTTGCAGGTGCGCCAGGGCTTGTGGGTCGCTGACATCGGGGCGGGTGTTGGCGAGGATCTCCAGGGTGCTGAAGCACATGCGCAAGTTGCGCTGGATGGCGTCGAGCTCGGTCATGGAAATGCGCACCTCCTTGGACACCGAGGGCATCAGCGAGCGCAGTTGCAGCAGAGTCGCGTTGAGCCGGCTGAGCAGCTTGAGGTGTTCATCGTCGGTGACCGACTGGCCGTTGACGATGCGCCCGTACACGGTGGCGCAGTCACGCAGGGCGCTGGCCAGGTTGTAGCGCCAGGAATAGACCGCGTACAGCGGGATGGCAAAGGAAAACGCCAGCGCTAGGGCGATACCGATCAGGATATCCACCGCCCGCCACAGGCCGTCGGTGATCTGGTTGTCACCATGGCCGGCCACGATAAACACGGTGATCGCCGACAGCAGGGCGGTGTAACCCCCCTTGCCGATGGCGTGATAGGAAAAGAAGCCGCAGACCACCGACATCCCCAGATACGTCACCCAGGGCAGGCCCAGGTAAGCCTGTTGCAGCACCAGCAGCAGGCCGACCCCGGCCCCGATCAGGGTGCCGATCGCCCGCTCGGCGGCCTTCTTGCCGATATTGCCGTGGTGCTGCAAACCGCCGATCACCACCAGCATGGTCACCGACGCCCACTCACCGTGGGGTAGGTTGATCCCGGTGGTCAGCAGGATGGTCGCGATCAGGCCCAGGGAGACCCGTACCGCATGGATCAGCCTGGCGTGGCGGTAGCGCCGGTACGGGTCCAGCAAGGGACGCAGGAGTCGGCGCAACAGCAGGGGCATTCGGGAGGTTCGCAGGTCGCTCATCGGGCTCGGCTATGGGCTCCAGTCAGGGGTTTTAGAATATGTAATCGGTGGTCAAAAAGCTCGACTCGCGATTACGGATGATGTCGCTGATCAATTCCTTGTTGCTCTCCAGGAACTTGGTCGCGACCAGGGTGCGGATCGAGAAGGTGCGCAACGCATCATGTACCGACAGCGTGCCCTCGGCGGAGTTCTTGCGTCCGTTGAACGGGAACGTATCGGGCCCGCGTTGGCACTGGGCGTTGATATTGATCCGCCCGACCTGGTTGGCGAAGGTGTCGACCAGGCGCCCGACTTCAGTGGAGTTGGTGCCGAAGATGCTCAACTGCTGGCCGAAGTCGGATTCGAGTACGTAATCGATCACGGTGTCGAGGTCGCGGTAGGGCACGATCGGCACCACCGGGCCGAATTGCTCCTCCTGGTACACGCGCATCTCGGTGGTCACCGGGTACAGCACCGCCGGGTAGAAGAACGAGGCCCGGGCTTCGCCGCCGCCACTGTTCACCACCTTCGCGCCTTTGCTGGTGGCATCGGCCACCAGCGCGTGCAGGTAGTCGACCTTGCCCGACTCCGGCAGCGGCGTCAGGGCTACCCCCGGCTCCCAGGGCATGCCGGGCTTGAGGTTCTGCAGCTTGGCGTTGAATTTCTCGATAAAGCGCTCGACCACCTCTTCATGCACGAAGAGGATTTTCAACGCGGTGCAGCGCTGGCCATTGAACGACAGCGAGCCGGTGACCGCCTCGTTGACCGCGTTGTCGAGGTCGACCTCGGGCAGCACGATGCCCGGGTTTTTCGCATCCAGGCCCAGGGCGGCTCGCAAGCGGTGGGGCTTGGGGTGGAGTTTTTTCAGGTCGCTGGCGGCCTTGTTGGTGCCGATAAACGCAAAGATGTCGATCTTGCCGCTGGCCATCAAGGCGCTGACGGTCTCGCGGCCGCTGCCGTAGATGACGTTGATCACCCCGGCCGGGAAGCTGTCGCGAAAGGCCTCCAGCAGCGGTCGGATCAGCAGCACCCCGAGCTTGGCCGGCTTGAATACCACTGTGTTGCCCATGATCAGGGCCGGAATCAGAGTGGTGAAGGTTTCGTTCAGCGGATAGTTGTACGGCCCCATGCACAGCGCCACGCCCAGTGGCACGCGGCGGATCTGGCCGAGGGTGTCCTGCTCCAGCTCGAAGCGGCTGGAGCGGCGGTCCAGTTCCTTGAGGGCATTGATGGTTTCGGTGATGTAGTCGCAGGTACGGTCGAACTCTTTTTCCGAGTCCTTGAGGTTTTTACCGATTTCCCACATCAGCAGCTTGACCACCGCCGAGCGCTGTTCGCGCATGCGCCCGAGGAAGGCTTCGACGTGCTGGATGCGTTCGGCCACGCGCATCGTCGGCCACACGCCTTGACCCCGGTCATAGGCCTGCACGGCGGCGTCGAGGGCGGTGAGGGCGGTGTCGGCATCGAGCAGCGGCGTGCTGCCCAGGATCACTTGCTCATCACCGTTGGGCCCGGCCAGGTACACCGGGCTGCGTACCACGGCCAGGGGGCCGGTCCAGGTCTTGAGTTCGCCGGCGACCAGGTACTCGCGTTGTTCGGTCTGGCCGTCCAGGCGGTATTGCTCGGGAATATCAGCGGCGGCAGGAAACAAGTGCTCGAGAAGATTGGCTGTGGTCATGACTCTATCCCGTTTGAATGCGCGGACCTGTGGGGCGGTCCGCTGGCGAATGACAGTCGACAAGCGGCTACAAGGGTTATACGCCTGTATGGCGCCGGTCTTTAAGCGGTCTGGGGTAATGCGTGGCAGGGCAGGCGGGTGATGGTCTGGGTCTTTGGCCCAAGAGTAGACCTTTTTCTCTGCCCGGCGCGAGGACTCAAGCCTCAGCCGGCACTGAACAGCTGGCGGATCAGGCGCGGGGTGCTGCCGGTCCAGCGCTTGAACGAACGCCGGAAATTGGCCGCATCGTTGAAGCTCAGGTACTGCGCCACGTCGTCGTTGCTCCAGCCCTTGACCTGATACAGGTACAGCGCCACGTGCTTGCGCACCAGGTCGACCTGATGCTGAAAGCAGGTGTCGTGTTTCTGCAGTTTGCGCTTGAGCGTCGCCGGGCTCATGGCGAAAGCCAGTGCGGCCTGTTCCAGGTTCGGGGTCTGGCGCACATGGGTTTGCAGGTAGCGATAGAGGCAGTCGAGAAACCCCGAGCCCAGGCCCAGTTGCTCCAGTTGCGCGGTGGCCTGCTGGCGCGCCACCTGGCCGGCGGTGGCCGAGGCATTGGGCCAGGGCTGGGTCAGGAACTCCCGGGGGATGCGCATCAGGTCCAGGGGGCGACGGAACTGCGTGTGTTCTCCGAGGTGCACCCAGTACTGCTCGACATAACGCGGTTCGGCGTGGCTGAAGCTGCATTCCCAGGGCAGGCGCTGGCCGCTCAGCCACTGACTCATGGCGATCAGCGAGGTCATGCTGGCTTCGAGCAGAAAGCGCCACTGCTCGCCGGCGCCGCAACTGTCGAGCCAGTAGCAATAGGCGTACTGCTCATCCAGCAACAGCCGTGGCGCCACCAACGGGCTGAGCAAGGCCTGTTGCTGGATCAGGGTGTCGAGGGCCTGGTGCAGGTTTTGCGCATGTTGCAGCGCATGGCTGGCCGCGCCGTAATGCCCCGGCAGCAGGCGCTGGCCGAACAGAAAGCTGCTGTCGTCGGCGTCCAGCAGGCGCCGGCTGTTACCAATCAGGGCGAGGAATTGTTGTGGGCTGAGACGGGTCTGACCCGCCAGGATGTCTTCGTGGAACAAGCCGGTGCCACGCAGCAGGCGGTGGCTGTCGATGTCCCGGGACAGCGCCAGGTCGATCAGGGTCGCTGGCTGGTAATGCCCGGGAATAAAGCGGCTGTCGGTTTCATACCAGAGGGTCTTGAGCGTCATGGGGCGGCCTCAGGCGGTCTTGGCCAGGGGCTGCTTGGCCCGCGCCAGCGCCAGGTTGAGGCGCTTGAGCAGGGCCTCCGGGGCTTCGCTCAGGGCCATCACCACCGCGGTGCTGGCCGAGAGTTGCAGGCGTTCGCCGTGCTGCCGGGTCTTGTGGGCCAGGCCGTGCACCGCCTGCTCCAGCTCCAGGGCCAGCAGCCGCGCCTGGCTTTCGCCGGTGTTGGGCAGCAGCACCACAAAGCGGTCGCCGGCCAGGCGACACAGCAGGTCCTGGCGCCGCAGGTTGAGCAGCAGCAGATGGCTGATGGCCTGCAACACCGCGTCGCCCTCGGCATGCCCGTAGTCATGGTTGATGGCGGCAAAGCGGTCCAGGTCCAGGGCCAGCAGCGACAAGGGTTGCTGGCGTCGCGCGCTGTCTTCCAGGGTGCTGGCCAACTGGCGCTTGAAGTAGTCGGCGCCACCCAGCGGCGTGAGTTTGTCGAACAGCCGATGCTCGCGGAACAACCGTTCGCGTTTCTCCATCTGCGCGCTGATGGCCAGCTGTTCGCGGTGCCAGTGATAGATGCCGATGGTCAGCAGGATCATGCCCACCGGCATCGGCCCGGACTCCAGCCAGTGGTCCCAGGTGATGCTGTCGGGCAGGCGGATAAACTCATCCAGGCTGTCGATCCACCAGGAGAAAAAGATGCAGCTCAACCCCAGCGCCAGGTAGTTGGTGACGCGCCCGGCCGGCCGGCTTTTCAGCACCAGCCCCAGCCACACCAGGGCCAGCAGTGCCGAGCCGCCTTCGCCGACAATGTCCAGCCACTCCCATTCGCTGACCGCCTTGAGATCGCCGCAGGCCAGGTGCAACAGCAAGCCGGCATTGGCCGCTAGCAACAGCAGGGTGAGTTTCAAGCGATGGGGTTTGAGCACTGAGAACATGGCCGGCGACCTGGGTTGAAGGCGGAATGGGCGTCAGCTCAGCAGAAGGATGTGACAGTCCGGTGACGGCGTGCACTACACCCGGGGAGGTCGAATCAGCTCACCGCGCCTGGGCATTTTTTTCGCCGCTGGCCGCCAACCAGCCGATTTCCCGGCGCCGCCAGGCCGTATCCGCTATCCGCTCGGGCGCTGCCGACGGGCCCGAGAGGTCATATCAGCTCACTTTGCCCACTGGCCCCCTGGCAAAGCGCCTGTTTCACGGGTCAGCGCCGACCCCTGTCACAGAACCGTCATTCGCCGACCCTAGCGTGCCCTCCCAGTTGCCGGGCCGATTGCCTGGCGTTAACGGACTCTTTGGGGGAGGACAGGATGGAAACGCGCAGCAATCATCAGCGCAACGGCACGCTCGGGCTGGTCGGCTTCACACTCACCGCGCTGGCCCTGGCCGTGGCCAGCGAGCGCCTGAGCGCGGCGCAAATGGACGCCGGCACCGAGCACGTCGAAGTGGTCGGCCAGGCCGCCAGCATTGACCAGGCGCTCAAGGAGCAGCGCAGTTCCGACAGCATCAAAAGCGTGGTGCACGCCGATGGCGTGGCCCAGTTGCCGGATGAAAACGTCGCCGAGGCGGTACAGCGCCTGCCGGGGATCAGCGTCGAGCGCGATCAGGGCGAAGGCCGGTTTGTCAGCGTGCGCGGGCTGGGGCCGGACCTCAACAGTGTGACCATCAACGGCACCCTGGTGCCTTCGCCGGAGAGCGCGCGCCGCGCCGTGGCCCTGGATGTGCTGCCCTCCGAGCTGGTGCAGTCGCTGTCGGTGATCAAGACCCTGACCCCGGACATGGACGCCAACTCCCTGGGCGGCACTGTCGATGTGCAGAGCCTGTCGGCGTTCGACCACAAGGGCCTGTTCTACACCGGCAGCAGCGAAGCCAGCTACGACCAGAACAGCCACCAGACCAGCCCCAAATTCTCCGGCGCCGCCAGCAACCGCTTCAGCCTCGGCGACGGCATCGACAACTTCGGCGTGGCCGCGGCCCTGAGCTGGCAGAAGCGCGATTTCGGCTCGGACAACGTCGAGACCGGCGGCGCCTGGGACTTCCAGCAAGGCGCGCGGCTGCAAGAATTTGAACAACGGGACTACGACATCAGCCGCGAACGTGCCGGTGGCGGCCTGAACTTCGACTACAAGCCCGACGACGACTCCCGCTATTACCTGCGTACCCTCTACAGCCGCTACAAGGACAGCGAGACGCGCAACTCCACCAGCATCGAATTCGCCGACCCCCAGGCCTCCGGTCAACTGGGCGACGCCGAGGGCAAGCGCAAGCTCAAACAACGCGAAGAGACCCAGGAAATCCAGTCCTACGTATTCGGCGGCGAGCGGATGGTCGGGCTCTGGACCCTCAGCGGCCAAGCCGGCTACAGCCGGTCCAGCGAAGACAGCCCGGGGCATATCGCCGGTGCCACCTTCGAAGGCAACAGCGACTTTGCCGACAGCGGTTTCTACGACACGCAAAAGCCGCGGCCGATCATCGGCGCGGGCTTCTATGACCCGGCCAACTTCACCCTGGACAAGGTCGACTGGGAACAACAGAAAACCACCGACACCGAGAAGAACCTGCGCCTGGACCTGGCCCGTGACTACGACTTCAGCGGCTACGCGTCCCAGGTCAAGTTCGGCGGCAAGGTCAGCCGGCGCAACAAGGACAACGACCTGGATGCCTGGGTCTACAAGGACTTCGACACCCTGGGCTTCAGCGACCAGCAGCTCAACCTCACGCAGTTCCAGAAGGGCAGCGTCGATTACCGCCTCGGCCGGTTCGGCCCGGGGATCAGCGGCTCGGCGGTCAAGGACCTGATCGGCAGCCTCGATCGCGCCGACTTTTATGACGAGCAGGAATCCCGGGTCAACGACTTCACCATTCGCGAAGACATCAACGCCGGCTACCTGATGAACACCCTCGACATCGACGACTGGCGCTTTATCGCCGGCCTGCGCTACGAAGGCACCGAGTTCGAAGCCAAGGGCACCGGGGTCACCGACGGCGCCTACACCGCCACCGAGACCCAGCGCCGTTATCACCACTGGCTGCCGGGCCTGCATGCGCGCTACCAGCTGGATAAAAACACCCAGGTGCGCGCGGCCTGGACCAAGTCCGTGGTGCGCCCGACCTTTGGCCAACTGGCCCCGGGGTTTGTCATCGACGGCGACGAAGCCACCTTCGGCAATCCCGACCTCAAGCCGCTGGAGTCGAGCAACCTCGACCTGGGCATCGAGCACTACATGGGGCGCGCCGGCACCGTCTCGGCCTTTGTGTTCTACAAAGACATCAAGAACTTCGTCTACAACACCGACCTCGCCGGCACGGGCGCCTGGGCCGGTTTCTCCGAAGCCCACAGTTTCGACAACGGCGACAGCGCCAAGCTGTATGGCCTGGAGCTGGCCTACTCGCAGAAGTTCGACTGGCTGCCCGCGCCCTGGAACGGCCTGCTGGTCGGCGCCAACAGTACCTTCAGCCGCTCCAGCGCCAGCATCGAGGGCTTCGACCAGGCCAGTGGCCGCAATCGCAAGCGTGATATCGCGCTGCCCAACCAGTCGGACACCGTGGGCAACCTGATGCTCGGCTGGGAAGACGACACCGTCAGCCTGCGCCTGTCGGCCAACTACAAATCCGACTACCTCTACGAGCTGGCGTCGATCAACGACAAGGCCCACGACCTGCACGTCGATGCCCAGACGTTCGTCGACTTCAGCGCGCGCTACTCGCTGAGCAAGAACCTGCAACTGAGCTTCGAGGCGCAGAACCTCACCGATGAGTCGTACTTCGTCTACACCGGCCATCGCGCCTACAACGGCCAGTACGAAGAGTACGGCCCGACCTACAAGCTCGGCCTGACCTTTACCCACTTCTGAACCCCGGCGGCGCTGCTGGCCGGCGCCGCCCCGGATGAACCATAAGGATTTCTACCGTTGATGAAGATTCAGCCGTTCTCCAAGCCAACCTTGCTGGCCACGCTGCTGGCCCTGGCCTCGACCGCGGTCTTGGCCGCGCCTGCGGTGCCCAGGCTGCAACTGCAACCCTGGGCCGCGACCCAGCACCTTGAACTGAACGCCCTGAGCTTTCTGCCGGCGCAACTGGGGCCTGAGCGCCTGGCTGCCAGCGAGCGCGACGGCTTGCTGTTGCTCGATGCCCAGGGCCCGGAGCTGGCGCGTTTGCCGGGGTCGTTCAGTGCCCTGGACAGCCGCGCCGCCGGCCAGCAAGTGCTGGTGGCCAGCCTCGACAACCAGCGCCAGCAAGCGCTGCTGGTGAGCCTCGACCCACGCACCCGCAGTTGGGGGCAGCCGGTGTATCTGCCGGCCCGCGACTACCCGGTAAACGGCCTGTGCCTGTACCGCGACGAGGCCAGCAACCTGTTCCTGTTCCTGGTGGGCGAGGAGGGCAAGGGTGAACAATGGCTGGTGGGTAATGGCGCGCAACTGAACCCCCAACCCCAGCGCGTGCGCGGTTTGCCGCTGCCACCGGCGGCGCAGTTCTGCCAGGTCGACGATGGCGCCAACCAACTGCTGGTCAATGAGCAACACGTGGGCTGGTGGGCCTATCCGGCGCACCCGGAAGCCGATGTCGAGCGCCTGCCGGTGGCCTTGCGCGCACCCTTCGGTGACCTCAAAAAAGCCGCCGGGGCCATGGCGCTCATGCCGGGCGGGGTGCTCGGCCTCGACCCCAAGGCTGCACAACTGCACCTCTACCAGCAGCAGGGCGAGCTTTGGCAAGCCGTGGCCGCGCTGCCGTTGCCGGGCCTGGTGGAACCGGAAAACCTGGCCCTGCAAGCCACCGCCACAGGCGTTCAAGTGCTGCTGCGCGATGACGAGGACGGGCGCCTCTATCAGGGCCAGTTGAACTGGCAGGCGAGCCCGGTGCCGCTGCCACCGCCACTGCCCAACGTGGCGGCGGTCAGCCAGAGCGACCCGGTGGGGCGCCAGGGCGATGCGGCGGACGATCCGGCGATCTGGATTCACCCCCAGCAAGCGGCCTTGAGCCGGGTCCTGGGCACCAATAAAAAACAGGGCCTGCTGGCCTATGACCTGCAAGGCAAGCTGCTGCAAGAGCTGCCGGTGGGGCGCCTGAACAACGTCGACGTGCGGCCCAACTTCGCGCTGGGCGAACTCAAGGTCGACCTGGCGGTGGCCAGCAATCGCGATCACAACAGCCTCAGCCTGTTCGCCATCGACCGCAGCAGCGGCGAGTTGCGTGAAGCGGGGGAGATCCCTACGCCGCTTAAGGAAATCTACGGCATGTGCCTGTTCCAGCCGGCCAGCGGCGAGTTGTACGCCATCGCCAACGGCAAGGACGGGACCTTTGTCCAGTACCGCCTGAGTGCGCCCAACGGCGTGGTGCAGGGCGAGCTGGTGCGCCAGTTCAAGGTCGCCAGCCAGCCTGAAGGCTGCGTGGCCGACGACCAGCGCCAGCGGCTGTTTATCGGCGAGGAGGATGTTGGGGTGTGGGCGGTGGACGCCCGTCCCGAGCAGCCGGCAACCCTGAGCACTGTGATCAAGGTCGGCCCGCAACTGCATGCCGATGTCGAGGGCCTGGCCCTGTACCAAAGCAATGCGCGGGACTACCTGGTGATTTCCAGCCAGGGCAACGACAGCTACCTGGTGCTCGACGCCGAGCCGCCCTTTGCTTCCCACGGTGCGTTCCGGGTCGGGATCAACGCCGCCGCCGGTATCGACGGTGCCTCGGAAACCGACGGCATCGAAGTCACCTCGGTCAACCTGGGTGGGCCCTGGAGCCAGGGCATGCTGGTGGTGCAGGACGGGCGCAAGCGCATGCCCGAGCAGACCCAGAACTTCAAGTTCGTGCCCTGGGCCGAGGTCACCCGGGCGCTGAAACTGCCCTGAGGCGGGCTGTCATCAATCGGTCATCACACTTTCATCCAATAGCCCGCGGGCAGTCGCGCATCGACTGTTCCCGGGCTGGCACACAGGAGCGACACCATGCAAGCGACACTGGAACACATGACGATCTGGGGGCTGATCAGCGATGCCAGCCTGTTGGTCAAGGCAGTGATGCTGACCTTGCTGCTGGCCTCGTTGCTCAGTTGGTACCTGATCATTCAACGCAGCGCGGTCTTGAGCCGTTGCGAGCGGCAGATGAACGACTTTATCCAGCGCTTTCGCAGCGCCCCGGAGCTGCCGTCGCTGTACCGCGAGAGCCAGCACAGCGGTGATCGCGAGGGCGGGGTGGAGCCGATCTTCCTGGCCGGCTTCCAGGCATACAGCCAGCTTGGGCAGCAACCCGGCAACCCGGCCGACGTGGTGCTCGAAGGGGTCGAGCGCTCATTGTCCGTGGCCATCAGCGAACAGGAAGTGCAGTTGGAAAAAGGCCTGCAGTTTCTCGCCACCGTGGGTTCGGTCAGCCCCTACATCGGCCTGTTTGGCACCGTGTGGGGGATCATGAATTCCTTCCTCGGTCTGTCCCAGGTGCAGCAGGCGACCTTGTCGACGGTAGCGCCGGGGATCGCCGAAGCCTTGATCGCCACGGCCATCGGCCTGTTTGCGGCGATTCCGGCGGTGATTGCCTACAACCGTTTTTCGGCCCGGGGGCAGACCTTGCTCACCCGCTATTACGCCTTCGGCAACGAGCTTCAGGCGCGCCTGCACCACAAGCTGCATGGCGCCCCGTTGAACCTGGCCGTGGCCGCCTGAAAGGAGAATGCACATGTTAGTCAGGCCGCAACGCAAGCACGGGCCCAAGGCGGAGATGAACGTGGTGCCTTACATCGACGTGATGCTGGTGCTACTGGTGATCTTTATGGTCACCGCGCCGATGCTGACCCAGGGCGTGAAGATCGAGCTGCCCAAGGTCGCCAGTGAGGCCCTGGCCAACGATACCCGGCAGCAGATCCTCACGCTGTCGGTCAAGGCCGAGGGCGGTTACTACTGGAACCTGGGCGGCGAACTGGACACCAGCAGTCAGACCGACAGCGCCGTGGACCTGGATGAAATGCGCGCCAAGGTGGCGCAGATCGTGGCCCGGCGTAGCGATACTCAGGTGTATATCCGCGCTGACAAGGACGCTGGCTACGGCAGTGTGGTCGCGGCCATGGCCGCCCTGCAGCAGGGTGGGGTGAGCAACCTCGGGCTGGTGACCGAGGCCCCGCAATGAACGCGATGATCATGCCCGGCCCCACTTTGCACCTGTCGCCGCTGGCCCCTGGCAAACGCCTGCCCAACGTGCTGGCGGCGGCCTTGGCCCTGGCGTTGCACGCTGGGGTCCTGGCCTTGCTGGTGGCCGGCTGGTCGGTGGACAAGCCGCCAGTCGAGCCGCCCAGGGTGCTCAAGACTCAATTGGTGATGTTGCCGCCGGCCCCTGTACCCCAGGCTCCCGAGCCACTGCCGGCCGAGGTCGCACCGAGCCCGCCGCCGGCCGCATTGCGCGAGCCGGTGCCGGAGCCGCCCAAGGTTGTGCCCGAGCCGCAGGTGCAGGCGCAAAAGCTGGAACAGGCGGCCCTGGCCCGCAAGCGGGTCGAGGATAAAAAACGCGAACAGCAGGTCGAGCAACAGCGCCAGCAGCGCGAACGCCTGGAAGCCGAGCAGCAGCATCAGCGCGAAGCCCAGCAGCAACAGGTCGCCCAGGCGCAGCGTGAGGCCCAGGCGCGCCAGGCCGCCGAGCGCGCCCGCCAGCAAGCCGCCCAGGCCGCTGCCGACAGTCGCCAATATCTACCCCTGAGCAAGGAGGCTCCGGATTACCCCCAGCGCGCCCTGGATAAAAACCTCGAAGGCGACTGCACCGTGGAGTACACCGTCACCCCCCAGGGCAAGATCGATAACCCCAAGGTCCTGGAGGGCTGCCATCCGCTGTTTATGCGACCTTCACTGGCGGCGGCGCAGACCTTTCGCTACCAGCCGCGAATCATCGATGGCCAGGCCGTGGCCGTGCCGGCGGTGCGTAATACGTTTCATTATCGAATCAAGTGACAGGGAAGGGCGGGGAGCGGCTGCCGAAGCTTGAGCAAAGTCTGTTTTTACCGGTCGCAGTCCCCACAAACCCGGGGCCTGCGGGTAAACTCCGCGCTTTCTTCAAGGAGTCGCTATGAGTTACTACCAGCCGGGCATTCTTGCCGCCCCCGTTCCGTCCCAGGCGCGTCATTTGTTTTTCACCCTCGACGCCATCGACGCGCTGCCGGCGGCCCTCGATCAGTTGCTGACATTGGTCGACGGGCAGACGGCGGTAGTGGGTTTTGGTGCTTCGCTGGTCAAGGCCCTGGGCGGGCGTGTACAGGGGCTCAAGGCGTTCCCGGCACTGAGCGGTGTCGGCGTGGATAACCCTTCGACACAGCACGCGTTGTGGGTCTGGCTGCATGGCGATGAGCGTGGCGAACTGCTGCACCGCAGCCGCGCCCTGGAGGCCGCCCTGGCCCCGGCCCTGCGCCTGGTGCAGATGAACGAAGCCTTCCGCCACAAGACCGGGCATGACCTGACCGGTTATGAAGACGGCACCGAAAACCCCCACGACGAGGCCGCCGTCGCTGCCGCCCTGGCCCCTGGCGCCGATGGCTTGCGCGGTGGCAGTTTTGCCGCGATCCAGCAGTGGCAGCACGACCTCAGCGGGTTTGCCGCGATGACCGGCGAACAGCGCGACAACATCATGGGCCGCCGCCTGAGCGACAACGAAGAACTGGACGACGCGCCGATCTCGGCCCATGTCAAACGCACCGCCCAGGAAAGCTTCACCCCGGAAGCCTTTATGGTGCGTCGCTCGATGCCCTGGATCGAAGGTGACCGCGCCGGCCTGATGTTTCTCGCCTTCGGCCACACCCTGAACGCTTTCGAAGTCCAGCTACGGCGCATGAGCGGCCTGGAAGACGGCATCACCGACGGCCTGTACCGCATGAGCCGCCCGATCACTGGCGGTTACTACTGGTGTCCGCCACTGCTCGACGGCCGCCTCGACCTGCGCGCCCTGGCTGCCACAGCCTAACGCCCTGATACCCTACGGCGCCCTCAAGGGCCAGCGCGGCCTCGCGCTGCTAGCGGCTACAGCTGTAGCCGCTGCCGAAGGCTGCGCCGGCCAGGAGGGACGTCTGGAGCCTGGGAGGGACGAAAATAACGCAGGCGCACGTTTCGGGACCGTTACGCAACCAGCGGTATCCAGCTCCTCGCCACCCGCATCACCTGTCTTTCGAATTGGGGTAGCAGTTCCCAGTGACGAGCACTCGATACGCCTTGGCAATGCGTTCTTTGAGAGGGAGTGGAGGATGGCGTTTAGAACCGTCGTTGTGCTCCAGGCACCAGGTTGCAGCCGGCGCGCCCAGTGTCCGGGATGCTTTTTTCAAATAGGCTTTGGCGGACTCCCTATCTGCAAAACGTTTCTGCGTGATTACTGGCGGGTCGCCGATTGGAGAGACTGCGCCGGTGGGGATTTTCATGCGTCCGTCACAGGCTCGGTTAACGACCACATATTCACCGCTTTCACCGGTCGTCCCTGAGCCAGGGCCGTGGTGGAAGATTTCTCCGACCCAGACGATATCGTCTATATCGATGTCCATCTCTATCAGCACGTCGTTGTTGGTGTAAGGCCCGGTGCCCCATGACGTCAGCCCATCGACCGGGAACCAGAAATGACTCAAATCCATTTGAATGGCCGCTTGCTGAGCGTTGTACAGCCGGGTTGCGTAGCCTTCGGAAGTTTTTTCCAGATCCTCTACTGAGCGCCGGAGTTTTATTGTTTTTCCTGACGGGTTCAGGTAGCTGCGCGTACATGCCTGTATATCGAGGATCTCTTGGCAGATGCGGTCCAATTTCGCTGGGTCGGCCATTAATGCTTTCAAAAAACTGTTGAGTACGTCGGCATCTGGGTCGCTGGGTTTCTCCCGTGCGCGCGAATCCGGATGCCACGGAAAGCGCTCGACCTTCAAGGCCCGCATCACCAGCCAGGTCATCAGTCCATAGGTCAGATGGTTAAGACCGCCGGAAGGCCAGGGACTAAAATCGCGATTTTTGCCCTTGTCCCATGTCAGCAGTTCAAGCAGGTCGGGGTCCAGGATTTGATACAGCGCAGGCGTGGAGGGGGCGGTCATGCGAGGTCTCTTTTCATTGTTCATCCATGAAGGCGCAGGCTCTCGTGAGCCTTGGCGCAGCCGGTGCCGAGGGCGGGCCTAGTATGCCAGGGGACTCGCCTTTCTCAGACCGATCACCGGCTCTTGTCAGAAAAATCCGAGAGGAGTACAAATGTACTCCATGACGACTCTCAGCCCCCGCCGCAGTGCCATCCTGACTTTTATCCGCGAGCGAATCGCCGGTCAGGGCCAGCCCCCCAGCCTTGCCGAAATCGCCGAGGCCTTTGGTTTTGCCTCGCGCAGCGTGGCGCGCAAGCATGTGCTGGCGTTGACCGAGGCCGGGTTTATCGAGGTCAACCCCCATCAGGCGCGGGGCATCCGCCTGCTCGATCAGCCCGCCCGCGCCGAGTTGCTGGACATCCCGGTCCTGGGCCGGGTCGCCGCCGGGCGGCCGATGGGTGCTGATGCCGAGGTCCACAGTCGCCTGTTGCTCGACCCCGGGATGTTCTCCCGCACTCCGGATTACCTGTTGCGGGTGCAGGGCGATTCGATGATCGAGGACGGCATTCTCGACGGCGACCTGGTGGCCGTGCACCGCGAGGCCGAGGCGCGTAACGGGCAGATCGTGGTCGCGCGGCTGGACGGCGAAGTCACCATCAAGCGTTTCCAGCGCACGGCCGAGGGCGTGCGCCTGCTGCCACGCAACCCGGCCTATGAGCCGATTCTGGTGCGCGACGATCAGGACCTGGCCATCGAAGGCGTGTTCTGTGGCCTGGTGAGGCAAGGCTGATGGGCGCCGTGGTTGCACTCGACACCCTGTTCAATGCCGGCCGGGTGTGGAAGGGCCGGCCCAGTGCGCCTGCCATCAGCCCCCAGCCCACCGGGCACGCGGCGCTGGATGCGGCCTTGCCCAGTGGTGGCTGGCCGGAAGCGGCGCTGACGGAAATCCTGGTTGCGGCCCAGGGCGTGGGCGAGTTGCAGCTGGTGTGGCCGACCCTGGCGCGCCTGAGTGCGGCGGGGGAGCGCATCGTGCTGGTGGCGCCGCCTTATGTGCCTTACCCCCAGGCCTGGCAGAACGCCGGTGTCGATGTGCGCCAGCTGTCGGTGATCCAGGCCGGCGAGCGCGATGCCTTGTGGGCGGCCGAGCAGTGCCTGCGTTCCGGCAGTTGCGGCGCGGTGTTGTGCTGGCCGCAGCAGGCCGATGACCGGGCCTTGCGTCGGTTGCAGGTGGCGGCCGAAACCGGGCAGACCCTGGCCTTTGCCTATCGCTCGTTGCAGGAGGCGGTCAACCCGTCGCCGGCCTCCCTGCGCATCGCCGTGGATGCACGGCCGGCACAGCTGCGGGTGCTCAAGTGCCGGGGCGGACTGGCCCAGGCCGCGCCCATCGCCTTTACGGCCGGGCACTGAGGTTGGCATGCGCTGGGTGTGCATTGTGTTCCCGCAATTGGCGTTGGATGCCGCGCTGCGCCAGCGCCCCGAACCCCAGGAGCCGCTGGCGCTGCTGAGCGGCACCGCGCAGCGCCGGGTGATCCAGGCGGTGAATGGCGCGGCCCGCGAACTGGGCCTGTACCCGGGGCAATCGCTGACCGCTGCCCACGCCATGACCAAAGCCTTTGCCAGTGCCGAATACGACGTCGATGAGATCGAGCATTGGCAACAGTTCCTGGCGGCCTGGGCCTACCGTTTCAGTTCCCAGGTCAGCGTGCGTTATCCACGCACGCTGCTGTTCGAGATTGAATCGAGCCTGGGTCTGTTCGGGCCCTGGCCGGCGTTCGAGGCGCGGCTGCGTGCGGAATTGGCGGCCCTGGGCTTTCGCCACCGGATTGTCGCCGCGCCCAACCCGGCGGCGGCCCGGGTCTTGGCCAATGCCTACGATGGCCTGGCGGTGGCCGATGACGGGGCCTTGCGTCAGGCCCTGGGCCCGATGCCCCTGGACCGCCTGGGCCTGGAACCCCAGGCCGCCACAGCGTTGTCGCGCATGGGCCTGCGCAGTTTCGAGCAAGTGCGGGCGCTGCCCCGGGCAACCCTGGCCCGACGCTTCGAGGCCGGCCTGCTCAAGCAGCTCGATGCCCTGCTCGGTGAGCGGCCCCTGGCCCTGGCGTTCTATCAGCCGCCCGACCGCTTCGACCTGCGCATCGAGCTTAATTTCGATGTGCAATCGCACCAGGCGCTGCTGTTTCCCCTGCGCCGGCTGACCGGCGACCTGGCGGCGTTTCTCTGTGGCCGCGACAGCGGGGTGCAGCGCTTCGACCTGCACCTGGAGCACGGGGAGCTGGCCGACACCCTGGTCAAGGTCGGGCTGCTCAGCGCCGAGCGCGACCCGGCGATGCTGTTCGAACTGGCTCGCGGGCGCCTGGAACAGATCCAGGTGCCCGCGCCGGTGCGCAGCCTGCGCCTGGTGGCCGAAGACCTGCCGAGCTTTGTGCCCGAGCGCCGCGAACTGTTCGATGAACGCCCCCAGCAGTCCCTGCCCTGGGAACAACTGCGTGAACGCCTGCGCGCGCGCCTGGGGGATGAGGCGGTGGTCAGCCTGGGGTTTCAGGCCGACCACCGCCCCGAATGCAGCTGGCAACTGGGCGCCGCGCATCAGCCCTGCGTGGCCATCCCCGGCCTGTTGCGCCCGGGTTGGTTGTTGCAGGAGGCGCTGCCGGTGGCGGAAGGTTCGGCGCGGATCCTCATGGGCCCTGAACGCATCGAATCCGGCTGGTGGGACGGCGCCGATGTGCGCCGCGATTACTACCTGATCGAAACCCGCAGCGGCCAGCAGGGCTGGGCTTATCGAGCGGTCGGCGCGGGCGGGCCGTTGCTGTTGCAAGGCTGGTTCGCATGAGGGGGTATGCCGAGCTGCACTGCCTGTCGAACTTCAGTTTCCAGCGTGGTGCCTCCAGCGCCCGCGAGCTGTTCGAACGGGCCCGGGACCAGGGTTATCAGGCCCTGGCGATCACCGATGAGTGCACCCTGTCCGGGATCGTGCGCGCCTGGCAAGCCTCCCGGGACAGCGGAGTGGCGCTGATTGTCGGCAGCGAACTGCGCATCGAGAACGGCCCGAAACTGCTGCTGTTGGTGGAGAACCTGGAGGGTTACCAGAGCCTGAGCCGGCTGATCACCCGTGCCCGGCGCCGGGCGGAAAAGGGTCAATACCGGGTGCTGCGTGAGGATTTCAGCGAACCTTTGCCTGGCCTGTTGGCGCTGTGGCTGCCGGATGCGCTCGATGCACCGGCCGACGGCCATTGGCTCAAGGGGCTGTTTGGCGAGCGGTTGTGGCTGGCGGTGGAGTTGCACTGCGGCCAGGACGATGCCCGGCGTCTGGCCGGGTTGCTGGCGCTGGCGGCGCAGTTGCAGATCAGGCCCCTGGCCACGGGCGACGTGCACATGCATGTGCGCGGACGCCGGGCGCTGCAAGACACCATGACCGCGATCCGTCATCACCTGCCGGTGGCCGAAGCCGGGCAGCGCCTGCACCCCAATGGCGAGCGCCATCTGCGCAGCCTCGAAGCCTTGCGCAGCCTGTACCCGGCGGCGCTGCTCGAGGAGTCGCTGCACATCGCCCGGCGTTGCACGTTCGACCTGGGCCAATTGCAGTACCAATACCCCCGGGAGCTGGTGCCCCAGGGGCATACCTCGGCCAGTTGGTTGCGGCAGCTGACCACCCAGGGCTGCGCCTGGCGCTGGCCACGCGGTGCACGGCCCGAGGTGCTGGCACAGATCGAGAACGAGCTGGAGCTGATCATCGAGCTCAGGTACGAGAGCTATTTCCTCACGGTGCACGACATCGTCACCTTCGCCCGCAAGCAGCACATCCTGTGTCAGGGCCGTGGCTCGGCGGCCAACTCGGTGGTGTGTTTCGCCCTGGGCATCACCGAGATCGATCCCGATCGCTCGACCATGTTGTTCGAGCGCTTTTTATCCCGCGAGCGCAACGAGCCGCCCGACATCGACGTCGACTTTGAACACGAGCGCCGCGAAGAAGTGCTGCAGTACGTGTTCCGCCGTTATGGTCGCCATCGCGCGGCGCTGACCGCGGTGGTCAGCACCTACCACGGCGCCGGCGCGGTGCGCGATGTGGCCAAGGCCCTGGGCCTGCCGCCGGACCAGGTCAATGCCCTGGCCGACTGCTGCGGCCACTGGAGCGACACCCCGCCCAGCACTGAGCGCCTGCAGGAAGCCGGCTTCGACCCCGACAGCCAGGTCTTGCGCCGGGTGCTGAGCCTGACCGGGCAGTTGATCGGTTTTCCCCGGCACCTGTCCCAGCACCCGGGGGGCTTCGTGATTTCCGAGCAGCCCCTGGACACCCTGGTGCCGGTGGAAAACGCCGCCATGGCCGAGCGCACCATCATCCAGTGGGACAAGGACGACCTGGACATGGTCGGCCTGCTCAAGGTGGATATCCTGGCCCTGGGCATGCTCAGCGCGATCCGCCGCTGCTTCGACCTGATCCACGCCTATCGCGGCCAGCGCTGGAGCCTGGCGTCGATCCCCGCCGAGGACGCGGCGACCTACGAGATGATCAGCCGCGCCGACACCATCGGCGTGTTCCAGATCGAGTCCCGGGCGCAGATGTCGATGCTGCCCCGGCTCAAGCCCAAGACCTATTACGACCTGGTGATCGAGGTGGCCATCGTGCGCCCGGGGCCGATCCAGGGCGGCATGGTTCACTCTTATCTGCGGCGGCGCAATAAACAGGAAGCGGAAACCTACCCGTCAGCCGAGCTTGAGGCCGTGCTCAAGCGCACCCTGGGGGTGCCGCTGTTTCAGGAGCAGGTGATGCAGATCGCCATGGTCGCCGCCCAATACACCCCCGGCGAGGCCGACCAGTTGCGCCGCTCCATGGCCGCCTGGAAACGCCACGGTGGCCTGGAGCCGCACCGCGAGCGCCTGCGCGGGCGCATGGTCGACCGAGGCTACAGCGAAGCATTTGCCGCGCAGATCTTCGAGCAGATCAAGGGCTTCGGCAATTACGGCTTCCCCGAATCCCACGCCGCCAGTTTTGCCTTGCTGACCTACGCCAGTTGCTGGCTCAAGTGCCATGAGCCGGCGGCCTTTGCCTGTGCCCTGATCAACAGCTGGCCCATGGGTTTCTACAGCCCGGACCAGATCCTCCAGGATGCCCGTCGCCATCAATTGCAGATTCGTCCGGTGGACGTATGCGCCAGCGCCTGGGATTGCAGCCTGGAACCGCTGCCCGGTGCGCAGCCGGCACTGCGCATGGGGTTGCGCATGATCAAGGGCTTTCGCGAGGAGGATGGGCGACGCATCGAGGCGGCGCGCCAGCAGCGAGGGTTTGTCGATATCGCCGACCTGGGCCTGCGGGCCGAGCTCGACACGCGCGCCCAGGAACTGCTGGCCGATGCCGGGGCCCTGCGCGGCCTGGCCGGCAACCGCCATCGGGCGCGCTGGGAGGTGGCGGGGGTGCAACAGCAACTGGGCCTGTTCGCCGGCCTGCCGAGCCAGGAGGAAGCGCCGGTGGCCTTGCCGGCCCCCAGCGTGGCGCAAGACCTGCAAGCCGACTACCTGAGCCTGGGCACCACCCTTGGCCCGCACCCCCTGGCCTTGCTGCGCGACGAACTCAAGGCCCGGCGTTGCCGCAGCTCGCGGGAACTGCTGGCGCTGGAACACGGGCGGCCGGTCAGCGTGGCCGGGCTGGTCACCGGGCGCCAGCGTCCGGGCACGGCCAGTGGCGTGACCTTCGTCACCCTGGAAGACGAGTTCGGCAACGTCAATGTGGTGGTCTGGCGTGACCTGGCCGAGCGTCAGCGCCGGGTGCTGGTGGGGGCGCAACTGCTCAAGGTCGACGGCACCCTGGAAACCGAAGGCGAGGTCCGGCACCTGATCGCCGGGCGCCTGACTGACCTTAGCCCGCTGCTCGATGGCATCAGCGTGCACAGTCGCGATTTTCGCTGAAGCCGCCCCAGGCCCGACAGGCGGCCGGTTGTACCTGGTAAAACCCATGGCGAAGGGTGAAGCAGGGCCGGTTTTTTGGGTAATTCGAGCTTCTGTGAGCGCGCCTTGAAACCATCTGCAGCGCCTATGCTCAAAGCCTGTGGGTTGGGTTATCTTGTGCCCCGCCGGGCGCCATGCCCGCGCTTCTTTTTCTGACCACGATCTAACCGGGTTCGTCGATGCCGTTCTTATCTGATCACCATGGGTGCCAAGGCTGGCAAGGCGAGATGGCAGGCCGCATTCGCGCCTTTGACTGGGCCGTCACCGACCTGGGCGCGCTCGAGCATTGGACGCCCAGCCTGCGCAGTACGGTGCAGTTCATGCTCGCCTCGCCGGTGCCGCTGGTGATGCTCTGGGGGCCGGTGGGCTACATGATCTACAACGACGCCTATGCCCAATTCGCAGGCGGGCGCCACCCGTACCTGCTGGGCTGCCCGGTGGAGCTGGGTTGGCCGGAAGTCGCCGATTTCAACCGTGAAATCATGCGCACCTGCCTCGGCGGCGGAACCCTGTCGTTTCGCAACAAAGAACTTGAATTGCTGCGCAACGGCGTGCCGGAACCGGTCTGGCTCGACCTCTATTACAGCCCGGTGGCGTGGGATAATCAGGCCCCGGCCGGGGTCATGGCGATCGTGGTGGAGACCACCGCCCACGTTATTTCCGAGCAGCGCCGGCAGGACGCCGAGCAGGCGTATCGGGCCGAGAACGAGCGGGTGCAACTGGCCTTGAACGCCGGGGCGTTGCTGGGTTCGTTTGTGTGGGACATCAAGGCCGATCGGCTGTCGGGCGATGAGCGTTTTGCCCGGACCTTCTGTTATCCGCTGCATCAGCCCCTGGACAATCTGCCCAGCGAAATCGCCGAACGCCAGATGCACCCCGATGATCTGCCACGGGTCCGCGAACTGGTCGATTACAGCGTGGCCAAGGGTGGTCCCTACAACGCCGAGTACCGTGTGCGTTGCGCCGATGGCAGCTACCGCTGGCTGCTGGCGTGCGGCCGTTGCGAGTTCGACAGCGCGGGCGAGCCCTTGCGGTTTCCCGGGGTGCTGATCGATATCCACGAGCGCAAGATCGCCGAAGAAGCCTTGCGCCAGCTCAGCCGCAACCTCGAACAGCGGGTGGCCGACGAAGTCCAGGCGCGCCTGGCGGCCGAAGAACAACTGCGCCAGGCGCAGAAACTGGAAGCCATCGGCGGCCTCACCGGCGGCGTGGCCCACGACTTCAACAATCTGCTGCAAGTCATCTCCGGCAACCTGCACTTGCTGGCCCGGCACGAGCCGGACAACGCCAATGTGCAGCGGCGGGTGCGCACCGCGATTGCCGCGGTAGAGCGTGGGGCCAAACTGTCGACCCAACTGCTGGCCTTTGCCCGGCGCCAGCCCTTGTCGCCGGCGGTGTACAGCCTGGACAGCCTGTACGAGGGGATGGAAGAGTTGCTGCAACGGGCCCTGGGCGAAACCATCCGCATCCAGGTGCAATTGCCCGAAGCGCCGTGGTGCATCCGGGTGGACCGCAACCAGCTGGAAAACGCCGTGCTCAACCTGGCGATCAACGCCCGCGACGCCATGCGCGGTGAGGGCACTATCCTGATCCGTGGTGAAAACATCAGCCTGGATCGTGAGTTCTGCGCCGACAGGGGCATCGCCGCCGGTGACTACGTGCGCCTGTCGGTGGCCGACACCGGCGGCGGCATGGCGCCAGAGGTGCTAAAGCAGGCGTTCGAGCCGTTTTTCACCACCAAGACCGAGGGCCAGGGCACCGGGCTGGGGTTGAGCATGGTGTTCGGTTTCGTCAAGCAGAGCGGTGGCCATATCGACATGCTCAGCGTTCCGGGGGAGGGCACCCAGGTGCAGCTGTACTTCGCCCGCAGCCTGGAGCCGGAGGCGAGTGATCCGGTACTTCCCGTGCCCCGCAGCGGCGGTGGCCAGGAGCGGATCCTGGTGGTGGAAGACAACGAGGATGTGCGCAACGCCGCGGTCGAGCTGCTGGAAAGCGCGGGTTACCAGGTGCTGACCGCGATCAACGGCGATGCCGCGATGCAGTGCCTGATGGACGGGCTGGAAGTGGACCTGATCTTCACCGATGTGGTGATGCCGGGCCTGATCAAAAGCTCCGACCTGGCGTTGTGGGCCAAGTCCCGCACCCCGCCGGTCGCGGTGCTGTTCACCTCCGGACATACCCGCGACATCATCTCGCGCAATCACCAGCTCAGCCCCGACACCCACCTGCTGAGCAAACCCTACGGACCCCAGGCACTGACGAGCATGGTCAGGTCGGTGCTGGGTAGCTGAACCCCGCGGCCTAACTGTGAAGCAGTGCATAAAACCGACAAACATCGGCGACAAGCCCTGGGGCAGGCTATAGGCTGCAAAGTTGTACTAACTTGAACTGAAACGACACCGAAAAAAGTGTCGACAGGGCCTCATGACAACAGACTTCGTCTTGCGCGGGTTGAACTAGACAATTGATTGGGACGTACCACTGTGATCTCCAACCTTGAACTGCGCAAAATCGTCGAATCAAGTTTTCTGCCCCTGTACTGCCAATGCACCATCGGTCACGACGGGGTGATGACCGTGCGCATCAGCGACCCTGACAGTGGCCGGGTCGACCTGCTGGTGACCGGCATCGCCACCGCGGCCTTGACCAGCTCCCGGGCAATTGCCGAACTGATTGCCGAGCTGCGCTACGACCTCAATCACACCGGCCTGAGCGATAACCTGGGGGGCCGCCAGTTTCGCGCCTGAGCCCCGCGGCGCTGCCACCGCCGGGCCACCGCAAGAGAGCCGGGCGAGCACTGGCATTGAACATTCAGCGCCTGTCGTTGCCCCAATAGCTGGGCGGCCTGCCTGCGTCGGCGATGCATCGCGCCGGGCAACTGTGTGATGATCCGCGGTCTGGTCGCTCTTCACTTCCTGGCACCCGACACAAGGCTGGCTCATGACTTCGCAGCGCACACCGTCCCCTGATTCCACAGCGTCCTCCCTGCCTTTGAACAGCTCGGGTTTCGTCCGGGTGCGTGGCGCCCGCGAACACAACCTGCAGAACGTCGACGTCGATATCCCCCGCGATGCCCTGGTGGTGTTCACCGGCGTCTCGGGCTCGGGCAAGTCGTCCCTGGCGTTTTCCACCCTGTACGCCGAAGCCCAGCGTCGCTATTTCGAATCGGTGGCGCCCTATGCCCGGCGCCTGATCGATCAGGTCGGGGTGCCGGATGTCGACTCCATCGAAGGCCTGCCGCCGGCCGTGGCCCTGCAACAGCAGCGCGGCACACCCAGCACCCGCTCTTCGGTGGGCAGCGTGACCACCTTGTCCAGTTTGATCCGCATGCTGTATTCCCGCGCCGGCAGCTACCCGCCGGGGCAGCCGATGCTGTATGCCGAAGACTTCTCGCCCAATACCCCCCAAGGCGCCTGCAGCCAATGCCATGGCCTGGGCCGGGTGTATGAGGTGACCGAGGCGTCGATGGTGCCCGACCCTTCGCTGAGCATCCGCCAGCGGGCCGTGGCTTCCTGGCCCCTGGCGTGGCAGGGGCAGAACCAGCGGGACATTCTGGTGACCCTGGGCTATGACGTGGACATTCCCTGGAGCCAGCTGCCGAAAAAACAGCGCGACTGGATTCTCTTCACCGAAGAAACCCCCACGGTGCCGGTCTACGCCGGGCTGACCCCGGCCCAGACCCGCGAAGCCCTCAAGCGCAAGCAGGAGCCCAGTTACATGGGCACCTTCAGCGGCGCCCGGCGCTACGTGCTGCACACCTTCAGCCATAGCCAGAGCGCGCTGATGAAAAAGCGCGTGTCGCAGTTCATGCTCGGCAGCCCGTGCCCGCTGTGCGACGGCAAGCGCCTCAAGCGCGAGGCGCTGTCGGTGACCTTTGCCGGGCTGGATATCGGCGAGTTGTCGCAGATGCCCCTGCTGCAACTGGCCGAGGTGCTGCGCCCGGTGGCAACGCAAGGCTACCTGGCCGAGGTCGAGGAGGGCGGCGCGGTGCTCAGCCACCAGCAGACAGCGGCGGCGCGCCAGCAGCGGGTCGCCCAGGGTGCGCCGGGGCATGCCGGGGCGCCGGATGTGCGGCATACGCCGAACCTGTCCCTGGAAAAACGCCTGGCCGCCCAGCGCATCGCCCAGGACTTGCTGGAGCGGGTCAGCACTTTGACCGACCTGGGCCTGGGCTACCTGGCCCTGGAGCGCAGCACGCCGACCCTGTCCTCCGGCGAGCTGCAACGCCTGCGCCTGGCGACGCAATTGGGCTCGCAACTGTTCGGCGTAATCTACGTGCTCGACGAGCCTTCTGCCGGCCTGCACCCGGCGGATGCCGAAGCCTTGTTCGAGGCGCTGCAACGGCTCAAGGCCTCGGGCAATTCGCTGTTTGTGGTGGAACATGACCTGCAGACCATGCGCCGCGCCGACTGGTTGATCGATGTCGGCCCGGCAGCCGGCGAGCAGGGCGGGCAGGTGCTGTACAGCGGTCCGCCGGCCGGCCTGGCCGAGGTCGCCGCGTCCCAGACCCGGGCCTATCTGTTCGGCGAACAGGCCCCGGTGCCGCGCACGCTGCGCAAGGCCGAGGGCTGGCTGCGCCTGGAGGGCATCACCCGCAATAACCTGCGCGACCTCAGCGTCGAATTCCCCCTGGGCTGCTTTACCGCGGTGACCGGGGTGTCGGGTTCGGGCAAGTCGAGCCTGGTCAGCCATGCCTTGCTGGAACTGGTGGGCGCGCACCTGGGCAAGGCGTCGAGTAACGAGGAGCCGGAAGAACTCAACCTCGAGGACGATGCGCCGCAAACCAGCGGCGGCCAGGTCAGCGCCGGGCTGGAGCAGATCAAGCGCCTGGTGCAGGTCGACCAGAAACCCATCGGCCGCACCCCGCGCTCGAACCTGGCGACCTACACCGGGCTCTTCGACCAGGTGCGCAAACTGTTTGCCGCCACCCCCGAGGCCCGAGAGCAGGGCTACGACGCCGGGCAGTTTTCCTTCAACGTCGCCAAGGGCCGCTGCCCGGCGTGCGAGGGCGAGGGTTTTGTCAGCGTCGAACTGCTGTTTATGCCCAGCGTCTATGCGCCGTGCCCGACCTGTCACGGGGCCCGCTATCACCCGCAGACCCTGGCCATCGAGTGGCAGGGCTTGAACATCGCCCAGGTGCTGCAACTGACGGTGCTCGAAGCGCTGGCAGTGTTCGCCGAGCAGCCGGGCATTCGCCGCGCGTTGCAGGTGCTGCACGATATCGGCCTGGGCTACTTGCGACTGGGGCAGCCGGCCACCGAGCTGTCGGGGGGCGAGGCGCAGCGCATCAAGCTGGCCACCGAGCTGCAACGCAACCCGCGCGGCGCCACCCTCTACGTACTCGATGAGCCCACCACCGGCCTGCACCCGCGGGACGTCGACCGGCTGCTGGAGCAGTTGGACAACCTGGTGCAGACCGGCCACAGCGTGGTGGTGGTCGAGCACGAAATGCGCGTGGTGGCCCAGGCCGACTGGGTGATCGACATGGGCCCGGGAGCGGGCGACCAGGGTGGCCGGGTGGTGGTCAGCGGCACGCCGCAGCAGGTGGCGAAAAACCGCAAGAGCCGCACCGCGCCATTTCTGGCCCAGGCCCTGGGGCAGGCATGATCTGGCGCAAGGATGGACGACGAACGGTTACCGCTGGTCCGATTGGCGGTCGACAGACCCCGGGGGGCGAGGCCATTCTGGTAGGCGACACGCGCGGTAACGTGCTTGTTTCCGATCAATAAACGGAGGTGTTCCATGCCGGTGATTCACGACATTTATCAAGACCTGAGCCGCAGCAAAGAAGACATTCAACAGTGCCGGGCCAACGACCCCCACTTGAATGCGCTGTTCGACAAATACTCCACGATCGATGCTCAGGTCGTTCAAGCGGAGGCCGCTGCCGCCGCCGATGATGAAGTGAGGAAACTCAAGGAAAAACGCCTGCTGATCAAGGACGAAATCTCCCAGAAACTCACCGCCCGCTCCTGACACCATCCCCACCCTCAACCCGCGGCTACACCCGTAGCCGCTGCCGCAGGCTCGGGCCGCGTTCGGACGCTGGCCCTGACCGACGCCGAAGATATGCCTGACAAACCTCCTGCGCTTTCCAGGGCCAGCGCAGTCTTGTGCCTCGGCAGCGGCTACGGGCTACGGGTGTTTTTGCAGCGCCAGGTTCAGGGGCAGGCGCGCCATGTGGCGGGCGGTAAGTGAGCCGAAATACAGGTGGTCGCCGTACTCGCGCACCGTGGTGATCGGCGAATAATTGCCGCTGCTGGCGTCCTGCAGGTTGGCAATCACCCGGCCCTGGGTATCGAGTCCCAGGACAAAGGCGCGTTTCTCCACCGGTTTGGGCAGCACCGTCAGCGCCCGCACCACCATCTTGCGGACCAACGGGTAACCGGCCGTGGCGTCGAGCAACGGATTGCGCGGGGCATACAGCGCCACCCAGAACCGGTCACGGCCATTGAAACTCAGGTTGTCCGGCAGCCCCGGCAGGTTGTCGATAAACAGATCATGGCTCCCGGCGCGCTCACCCTTGAGCCAATAGCGGCTGATGCGATAGGCGCCGGTCTCGTTGACCAGCACATAGGCTTCGTCCGGCCCCAGGGCGATGCCGTTGGCGAACTCCAGGCGGTCCAGCAGCACCTCGGTCTTGCCGTTCTGGAAGTCATAGCGCAACAAACGCCCGTCGCCGCCGTGCTCGATCACCGCTTCGCCATCCTGGCCGTAACCCCAGCGGCTGCTGGCGTCGCTGAAATAGGCGTAGCGCCCGGCGGCGTCCACCGCCACATCGTCGGGGAAGCCGAATTTCAAGCCATTGGCCTCGGTGCTCAAGACACTCAACTGGCCTTGGGTATCCAGCGCCAGCAGGCCCTTGATCCCGTCGGCAATGATCAGCCGCCCATCGGGGTGGCGCGCCAGGCCCAGGGGCCGGCCGCCGGTATTGACCAGGACCTTCAGCAGCTTGCCATCGAGGCTGGTCTGGATCACTCGACCATCGTGCAGGCCGCTGAGCAATTGGCCGTCTTCCAGCAGCAGGGCTTCGGGGCCGTCGATATCCCTGGCACCCACTCCTTCAAGCCCCTTGAGGCGCTGGTTGTCGGCATAGGGGCCGCTGCTCAGGGACGGCGCCGGCGAAGGGCTCCAGGCCACGGGCTGGACCCGGGTCGGGAGCAGCAGCAAAAACGCGGCAAGGGCGATGATCAGCAGCAACAGCAGGCGACCCGTTTTGAATCGGCGGGGGGCGATCGGGTTCATGGCACGGTGACTCCTGTCCGGGGCAATGTCAGTCGGTGGTGTACGCGGCGGCGGGGCTCGGGGGAATGGCCTGTTGCGCCATTTCGCGCAATGCCAGCAACGAGTCCGAAGATTCGCGCTCGATCCGTCGCTTGAATAACAGCTGATTGCCCAGGCGCATCAGCCACCCGCTGAAACCGTACTCCAGGGTCCGCACAAACCGCGTGTGGCCGGTGTCCAGCGCCTGACATTCGTAGGTCACCTGCAACTCCAGGCCATGGTCGCCACGGGCCCGGGCGCTCCAGCGCTGGCCCGGCAGGTATTCGCCGACCTTCCAGCTCAGGTGCCCGCTGCGCCCGCCGGCATGAATCTCCTCCTCGAACCGTGCTCCGGCGTACAGCGGGCCGCTCGGGCCTTCGACCGTGAGCGACGACGGATGCCACTCCGGCCAGCGGCTCGCGCTGCTGGCGTAGGCCAGGGTCGGGACGACGCTGCGGGGGATGTCGATCTGATGCTGCATGCGGGTCATGGGCAGGCTCCGGGGCTCGGCGGTAATGGGTTCGGGCTCCCAGTACAGGGTGCCGAACAGGTAATCCATCAACGGCAGGACAATGTTGAAATTACGCCGTTGCATCAGCTCGCGGCGATGGTGCAGCTCGTGCAGGCGGCGCATCTGGCGAATCCACGGCAGGCGCGCCAGCGGGTGCTCGGCGGGCAAGTGCTCGCAAGCGTGAAACCACTCATAGGCCAGGTAGCCGATCAGCATCGCAGCGGCAAACAGTGCCGCGACATTGGCGTTGAACGGGCGCATCAGCCACCACAGGGGCAGGGCGAACAGCAGGCTGTGGAACACGATCAGCCAGGCCGGAAACAGGATCACCCGCCAGTCGCGCGCGCCGTCGTAGGTCATCTGCCCCGGGACAAAAAAGCTGTGGTGGTCGCCGGTATGCCGCTTATAGAACAGCCGGGCAAAGGCCTGTTTGTGATGCCCCAGCCAGCGGTGCACGACGTAGATGCACAGGTTGAAAAACACCAGGCCCAGGGGCAGCGTCAGCCATTCCAGAGGCTGCACCTGCTCCAGCGTGCCGGCCAGCAGGGCGATGCACAGCACGCCGTAGCCCAACACAAAACCGCCGTGCAGCCACGGGTTGTAACGCGGGCTGACGGTCGCACGGTACTGTTGGCGAAAATGTTCGGTGGTGTCTCGCATGGCCCTGCTCCCGTTGTTGTTTTTATCGGCAGCAGCGTAGCCGCCGGCTGGCTATCCAGCCAATGGGCAGGGCAAACGCCCGAGGGCTACCAGGGTCTCAAGCCCGCCCCAGAGGGTTCGGCGCAGTTGAACCGGGGTGGCGACCTCGGGGACAATCCACGGCTTTGAGCGCACTGCAGGGAGCAACCGATGGAAAAGACCGTGGCATTGGCGATTGAGGCCCTGGAGCCGGAGGAGGCCACCCGGCTGGTGTGTGCCCTGGCATTGGGTTTGTTGCGCGCGGTGCAGGATGAAGCCATTGACCTGGAGGAGGCCGAGCGCCTGCTGTTTTCTCCACGCACCGCTCATACCTTGCAGCACAAGGGCCTGGGGCCCGAGCTGCCGCAGCTGATTCTCGAGTGCTGCGAACTGGAAGATGTGCTGAGCCTGATACCCGAGCGCTTCGCACACAACATGGAGGCCATGGCCGAGCGCTTTTCCAGCCTGCTCAAGGGCGATGCCGGCTACGAAAAACGGACCAGAAAGAAGGCTGGACGGGTCGATCTGTATGTCATTCGCTGATGACACGCCGAGGTGCTCCATGACGCAAGCGAGCTACCCGCGGGGCAAGGTGTTCATGGCCTTCCTGCTGTGCCCGCTGATACCGGGTTTTATCGCCGGCCTGGTCAATAGCGGGCTGCTGGTGGCCCACCTGGCGACTCATCCACGGCTGATCGGCGAGGTCAGGGGCGGTGAAATCCTGCTGATGCCGCTGCTGACACCACTGGTGGCGTTTCTGGTGTTTCTCCTGCCGATGTTTGCCCTGGCCCTGGGGGTGGTCCTGCTGAAGGTCAGGCGTTCAGCCTTCAGTTGCAACGCCTTGGCGTTGATCGGCAGCGTGATGGTGACAGGCTGGGTCCTGCTGTTTATCCGGGCCGTGGTCAATGGCATCGAGCGCGCACGCTACGTGGACTACCTGCCGGGCGTGCTCCTGCTCTGGCTGGCCGCTGCCGTCACCTGCTGGCTGACCGCCCGTTGCTTCCTGCCTTCACCGGATAGCCCGCCCGTGTGCCGAGCCTCGCCTGACTGATCCCCAGGAGCGCGACGCGGGTCGTGTCAGCGAGACGGCGGGTTGGGCCAGCTCTGGATCGCGCCGCGCCAACCTTCATAGGTCTTGGCCACTTGCAGCAGCCATTGATCGGCAAAGCGCGGGGCGATCATCTGCAGGCCGATGGGCAAACCCTCGGCGCTGAAGCCGCAGTTGATCGACAGCGCCGGTTGTTCGCCCATGTTCCAGGGCAGGGTGAAGACGATGTGCTCGAACGGCTGTTGCGGATTGTTGGTGGGAGACGGCCACTCGGCGGGAAAGCTGTTGACCTGATTGGTCGGTGACAGCACCAGGTCGAACTCGCTGAACACCTGGGCGGCGCGGCGGCGCATCTCGAAGGTCTGGTTAAAGCCCCGGACCGCCTCAACCCCTGAAAGATCGGCCCCCGCTGCCGCCCAGTCGCGAATATAGGGCAGCACCCTGGCCAACTGCTCGGCGCCCAGGGCCGACAGTTCCGCCCATTGCCGGGCCCGCCAGAAGCGATCAAGGCCATCCAGTTGGGCGCGGTCCATGATCGGCGCCAGGGTCCGCACCTGGGCCCCGTGGCGTTCGAACAACCGCGCGGCGCCCTGCACCGCCTCGCAGACAAAGCCCTCCGGTTGCAGCCCGGCGCCAGGTTCCAGCATCAGGCCGATCTTCAGGCCCTGGACCGACAGTGGCTGGTCGCTCCAGTCGCTGGCCAGCGGCGGCAGGCTGGTGGCATCGCGGGCATCGGGCTTGGCCAGGTAGCGCATCATCAGCACCGCGTCATTGACGCTGCGGGTCAGGGGCCCGGCACAGCGCCCGGTGTAATAAGGGTCGATGGGAATCCGCCCCAGGGTCGGCTTGAACCCCACCAGGCCGCACCAGGCGGCGGGCAGGCGCACCGAACCGCCGATATCGGTGCCGATATGCAGCGGCCCGTATCCGGCTGCGGCCGCGGCGCCCGCCCCGGAACTGGAGCCGCCGGGGTTGCAGGCGCGGTTCCAGGGGTTGCGGGTGATGCCATGGAAACTCGACAACCCGGAAGACAACATGCCGAAATCCGGCACCGTGGTCTTGGCCAGAATGATCGCCCCGGCTTCGCGCATTCGCGCGGCTGGCGGCGCATCCTGCACGGCAGGCTTGAGCAGGGTGGCGGCGCTGCCCAGGGGAATCGGCGTGCCCCGGGTGGCAATCAGCTCCTTGATCGTGACCGGCACCCCGTCCAGCGGACCCTGGGGCGAACCCTTGTGCCAGCGCTCGGTGGAGGCCCGGGCCTGCTGGAGCACCTGCTGCGGATCGAAGGCGTAGAGCGCGCGGATATGCGGCTCCCAGCGCTCGATATGGGCCAGCAGATGCTCGTAATAGTCCAGGGGAGACAGGGTGCGGCCGGCGAACCGGGCCAGCAGTTGGGAGGCTTGGAGCTCGTGCAGATCAGTCATCGAACGCATCCTTGGGCCGGGCGTCAGTCGGGTTGCCGATGATTTGACTGTAGCGTCTCCACCCGGGCCCAACCATCATCCGTGGCGCTGCCCTGATGACCTTGTTCAGCCGTAGGAGCCGGCAAGCCGGCTCCTACGGGGGGGCATGTGTCAGGGTTGAAGAGGCTGTGCCCGCAGCTGGCGCCCCAATACATCCAGCACATCACAGCCATCGCGCAACGGAATGGCGCAGACCAGCGCCAGCTCCTGCAACACCAGGGCATCGCCGGGGATATCGGGCCGCGCGGCGAAGTTTTCCAGCAGTTGAGTGACGGCGCGGATGCGATAGGCGGCCGCTTCGTACAGCACATCGGCGGGGGCCTGGGTATCGATCAGCAGGGAAGGGATGGTGCAGTCGTGGCCGGTGATCGGCATGTAACGATTCATGGGTGCTTCTCCATTCGTGGGTGAGGCTGCCAGCGCTTTGTCGCCAAACAAAGGGGTGGCAGCTGTACGCGGGTTGGCGAGCCGGGAATGGAAGAACCGACAGACCCGAAGGTCTCCCGCGCACAGCCGCCATAAAGCAGTGTGCGGGTACAGGTGCCCTGCCAAATCTGCCAGAGCGCCTGTTCAATCCATTCATAGGGTCGCCAAACCCGATCGTCATCAGGACGACGCAGGACTATAGGCACGCCCCCAGGAACAGGACAAGGCACTGGCACGACAGGAATTTCTGAGATTGCTGTAGGACTCAGGAGCGCGAGTGTGAATCAAGCACGCCGGAGGTTCAACGCCCGGCCTCAGTCGAAGCCGATGCGCGAGGTCTGGCGGATTTCGCGGTCATGCAGCTGATTGATATCGGTCTCGTAACTGCATTGTCCGCTGCAACGGTGTTCGACACTGATTGGGGCCTTGAACTGCAACTTCAGTGTCGGCGCAGTGGGTTCGGGCGCTGGCGCCGCGGTCGTGGCCTCTGCCAGCGGCGGCTGCGGGTAGCTCAGGTCAAGGCTGGCGGCCTGGGCCGAGCAGGCCAGCAGGCTGAGTAGGGCGCTGGTAAAAAACGCTTTGCAACTGCACATCATCAACATCGCACTGTCATAAAAGGGTTGCCGATTATAACGAACCAGGGTCGGTAAATTTAATAAAAAGGCTCTGCAACGGGGTTCTTGAGCCGTTTTGAGCGTGACGGATGCTCGCACCATGAAACATTTGTCATGCCCCAGGCCCCCAGGCAGCTCCTACACTGCAGCTCATTCCCATGGCCACGGACACCCCCATGACGGCAAAACCAGCAGCGAGCATTCTCGACACGGTTGAAGGCCAGCGCCTGCAAGGCGCCGAGGCCGGCCACTGGCGCGAATGGGGGCCTTACTTGAGTGAGCGGCAGTGGGGCACAGTGCGCGAGGACTACAGCGCCGATGGCGACGCCTGGCGCTACCTGCCCCATGACCACGCGCGCAGTCGGGCCTATCGCTGGGGTGAGGACGGCCTCGCCGGGTTCTCCGACAAGGCCCAGCACTGGTGCCTGGGGCTGGCGCTGTGGAATGAGCACGACAGCATTCTCAAGGAGCGGCTGTTCGGCCTGAACAACGCCGAAGGCAATCACGGCGAGGACGTCAAGGAGCTGTATTTCTACCTCGACGGCGTGCCCAGCCATGCCTATATGCGCATGCTCTACAAGTACCCCCAGGCGGCCTTCCCCTATGACGACCTGGTGCGTGAAAACGCCCGGCGCGGCCTGGGCGATGCCGAGTACGAGATCCTGGATACCGGCGTCTTTGAAGACCAGCGCTACTTCGACGTGACGGTGGAATACGCCAAGCACCAGGCTGACGACCTGTTTATGCGGGTCACGGTGCACAACCGTGCCGATCAGCCCGCGCGGCTGCACGTGCTGCCCCAGGTGTGGGCGCGCAATAGCTGGAGTTGGGGCGACGATCCGCGCCGGCCGAGCCTGATACTGGAGGGCGAGCGCGTACTGGCGCGCCACCCGCAATTACCCGAGCGCCAAGTCACTGCCTGGGGCCCCGAGCCCTGCCAGTGGCTGTTCTGCAACAACGACAGCAACTTCCCCAGGCTCGACGGGCTGGCCACGCCGGGGCCGTTCAAGGATGGCTTCAACGATTACCTGGTGGGTGGCGTGGCCAACGCCATCGCCCGGGACGCGGGCACCCGGGTCGCCGCGCATTTCAGCCTGGCCCTGGGTGCCGGCGAGAGCAAAAGTGTCTACCTGCGCTTTGCCCCGGCAGGCGCCGAGCCGGTCAGTGCTCGCCAGGTGTTCGAGCGTTGTCGGGCCGAGGCCGATGATTTCTACGCGGCCCTGCAAGCCGGCCTCGACCAAGATGCGCGCAACGTGCAACGCCAGGCCCTGGCCGGCTTGCTGTGGTCCAAGCAGCTGTATTACTTCGACGTCAAGCAATGGCTCGACGGCGATCCCGGCCAGCCGCCACCGCCGCCCGAGCGCGAGCATCTGCGCAACAGCCACTGGCGGCACCTGGCCAACTTCGACATCGTGTCGATGCCCGACACCTGGGAATACCCCTGGTACGCCTCCTGGGACCTGGGGTTCCAGGCGGTGGCCTTTGCCCTGATCGACCCCGGGTTTGCCAAGCACCAGTTGCTGCTATTGGTCAAAGACCGTTTTATGCACCCCAATGGCCAGTTGCCGGCCTATGAATGGCGCTTTGACGATGCCAACCCGCCGGTGCACGCCTGGGCCAGCTGGCGCGTGTACCAGCAGGACAAGGCGCTGACCGGCGAAGGTGACCTGGATTTTCTCGAGCGGATCTTCCACAAGCTGCTGCTTAATTTCTCGTGGTGGGTCAACCGCAAGGACGCCGAAGGCCGCAACCTGTTCCAGGGGGGCTTCCTCGGCCTGGACAATATCGGCCTGTTCGACCGCTCGGCTGCGTTGCCGCCGGGCTACACCCTGGATCAGGCCGATGGCACGGCCTGGGTCGCGGCCTACGCCCTGGACCTGATGCGCATCGCCCTGGAACTGGCCAAGCGCAACCCGGTGTACGTCGATATCGCGGTGAAGTTCTTTGAACACTTCCTGTATATCGCCGGCGCTATCAACCGCGTCGACGCCGCAGCCGAAGGCCTGTGGGACGAACAGGACCAGTTTTTCTACGACGTGTTGCAGCACCCGGACGGGCTCAGCGAACCTCTGCGCCTGCGCTCCATCGTCGGCCTGATGCCGCTGTTCGCGGTGCAGGTGCTGGAGCAGCACGAGCACGAAGGGCTGCCGGGGCTGCGTGAGCGCTTGCTGGGCTTTATGCGCCATCGGCCGGACCTCGCCAGCCTGGTGTCGCGCTGGACCGAGCCGGGGGAGGGCAACCGCATGCTCCTGGCGCTGCTGCGTGGGGAGCGGACCAAGGATTTGCTCAAGCGCATGCTGGATGAGGCGGAATTTCTCAGTGAGTTCGGCGTTCGCTCGCTGTCCAAGGCCTTCGCCGAGCAGCCGTTTGAGTTGCAGGTCAATGGCAACCCGTTATACGCGCGCTATGTGCCGGCCGAGTCCGACTCGCGGCTGTACGGCGGTAACTCCAACTGGCGCGGGCCGCTGTGGATGCCGATCAACTACATGTTGATCGAAGCCTTGCGCGAGTTTCACCGCTACTACGACCAGAACTTTTCTGTGGAGTACCCCAGCGGTTCAGGCTACCTGGCGTCGCTCAAAGAGGTCGCGGACGGCCTGAGCCAGCGCCTGACCCGTTTGTTCCTGCGTGATGAGGACGGGCTGCGGCCCTCCATGTGCGGCTACCCGCAATTGCAGGCTGACCCGATCGATCGTGACCTGGTGCTGTTCCATGAATACTTCCATGGCGAAACCGGGCGCGGCCTGGGGGCGTCCCATCAGACGGGGTGGACGGCATTGGTGGCGCTGTTGCTGCAACCTGAGTGGCAGCAACGGCGGTGATGGAGGCGCAGCGGTTATTTCGCTTGCACCTCCTCCAGTTTTTTCGAGACATCCGACACTACCCAATTCAGGGTCGCGACCGGAACCGTGATCGCCTTGCCATCGGCATACAGCGCGCAGAACGAGGTCGAGCACTGCATGACCCGGTAAGTGCCTTTGTGCCCATCGGGGTCATTGACGGTCACCAGTGGCGAGTTCTTGAAGCCGTCTTTCAGATCGTCGGCGGCTGAATCCTTACCGATCAATGAAAAAGGGGTGATGGTGATCATCAGGATGAACGAGATAAAAAACATCGCGACAAACAGGCCGTAGCTCGGGATGAAAATATACAGCGCGCATTTCCCCATCTCTTTCAATAAGGACGGCGCGGGGGTGGTGGCCTGCTGCTTGCTCGACTGCTTTTTATCATTGAGCGTTTTGGTGAGCTTGGCGATCAGGTAGTTGAAGCCACCGAACACCACGATGGTCAGCACGCAGACCAGGGTTGCCCATAGCCAGTGCTGCCCGATGAATTCAAAACTCCCTTTCAAGCCATTGGTCATGGCGTGATACCAGGCCAGCACCGCGGTGACGAAGGTACTGGAGGTGTCCATGGGAAACATCGAGGTTTCCAGCTGGAAGTAGCCCAGGTATCCGTCGTGGTAAGCCTTGCCGTTCAAGTAGAAGAACGGGGTGGTGATGGCCAGGATCACCGAGCCGATCATGCCCCAGGCGATCGGGCTCTTACCGGTGGTTTCCTGGGTTTTTTCTGTTTCTTTAAGCTTGGCGTTCACTCTCATTCCTTAAGATTTTCCAATGGCGTCTTTCGTGCTCAAAGCCCTGCGCCGGGCAAAACCATAGCAGCTGTTTTCTTCTCTGCGAGCAAAAAAACGGGTGCGACCGGGTCATGGCCGCAGCGGATGTGGCGCTTATTGGCCGTACCAGCGAGGCATAACACTGGAAAAACCGGCGAAGTCCTCCCAGACCTTTTGCGTGCGTTGCAGGCTGGCGTGGATTTGCTCTTCGCCGAAGGCCATGGCCCAGATCACGCTGAAGAAGGTATCGAACGCGACGTAGAACGCCATGCGGGTGAAGAACCCAGGGTCGGCGTTGCCCGCGCAGTAGCCGTCGATCTGGCCGCGGGCGAAGTCGCTGCTGAGGTTGCAGGAAAACAGCGCCAGCCTGTTGAAGTCTCGCGCCGGATCGCCGAGACGACAGCGGTTGAAGTCGATGATCGACAATTGGTCATCGGCGCCCACGATCATGTTGTTCAGGTGATAGTCGCCGTGCAGGAACACCCGCGGCGCGTCTGTCAGCAGATGAAAGTGCTGCTCGATAAATTGCAGGAAGTCTTGCTCATGGGCCACTTGATAGCCGCAGCTCCGGTACTGTTCGAGCTTTTTAAGGTAGAGGGCACGCATCTGCTGTTCGGCGTTCTCGGTGCCTGGAGGCACAGCAACGCTGTGTATCTGCTGGAGTATCCGACCGGCTTGCAGGCCCAGTTCATGACAGGCAGCGGCCGGACGCTCGGCAACCCAGTGCGCGCCATCCTGGCCTTCGATCCACGACAACAGCGAGTAGACCTGGCGCCCTGAATCAAACAGGCCAAAGGCCAATGGCTGGGACATGGCGATGCCCTGTGCCGCCAGGTGTTGGGTCCACTGGAATTCGTGGTGCTTGCTGGTGTGCTGGGCGGCGTCGCTGGTGCGCAAGAGCAGGTGCTGGCCCTGTGCATCGACGATGTGAAAAATCCGATCGCTGGACCAGCCCAGGGTCTGTTCTTCGATGCTGCGCCACGTGGAATGGCCGGGAATGTCGTGCATATCGCCTCCTGGCAAACAGCTGCCGCCCCAGTGGGGCGGCAACAAAAAGGCGGCGATATTACGTGGCCTGGCGGTGCATTGAAAGCCGCCGGTCAGGCGGCTCAGCCCACCAATGCCACTTCCCGGGGTTGCGCCCAGTCTTCGATCAAGCGCTGCGGCGTGCAGCAGGTTTTGCGCTTGTAGACGAATGCCGCGCATTTTTCGGCGAAGCCCTTGCGGTTGTGCACCATGTCCTGGTGCATTTCCTCCAGCTCGGCATTGCGGCAGTGCTGCATCAGTTGCGGGTCGGCCTGGGCCTTGCGCTCGCGGATGGCCTGGTAGCGGCTATCGCTCAGGGCGCTGTTGGCTCGTTGCAGCAGCCACAGGGCGAACTCGTCCGGGCAGCGCGGGCCGATCTCCTGCACCATGCCCATCTCCAGGGCCTGGAGGGTGCTGATGGGCAGGCATTCCTCGGTGAGCCGCTGGGCCATGGCCTGGCCCACGGCGCGGGGCAGGCTGTAAGTCCAGTATTCGGAGCCGAACAGGCCCATGGTCTTGTAATGCGGGTTGAGCACCACGTCAGACCGAGCCAGGACGATGTCCGCCGCCAGCCCCAGCATCAGGCCGCCGGCACCGGCGCTGCCGGTCAGGCCGCAGACCACCAGTTGCCGGGCGCTGAGCAGCTCCTGGCAGACGTCGTCGATCGCCTGGATGTTGGCCCAGGCTTCGAGGCCCGGTGCGGGGGCGGCCTGAATCACGTTCAGGTGCACGCCGTTGCAAAAGGCGCCACGTCCGCCCTTGATCAGCAGCACCTGGGTGTTCTGTGCCTTGGCCCAGCGCAGAGCGCGGGTCAGGCGCTGGCATTGTTCGGTGCTCATGGCGCCGTTGTAGAAGTCGAAGGTCAGCTCGCCGACATTGCCTGACTCGCGGTAGCGAATCGGCTGATAGGCCTCATTGCACAAAGGCGAGTTTTCGATTGACCAGTCCAGGTGCGGCAGGCCCTCCAGATGTTGCGCCAGTACATGCCGCGCCGGGCGCTTGAAGGTCTCGGCACCGGGTACTGCCTTGGGTTTGAGGGCGCCGATCCACAGGCTGTGGTCGCCGGCGGCCACCAGCACGGCGTCATCGTGCACGGCGAGCAGTTCCCCGGGTGTACCGCTGCGTGCATCCAGGTGGGCGTCATACAGGTAGTACTGGCCGCCGGCCAGGCTCGCCAGCACCCCTGGCTGGCCGTCGGCGGCGTCGATGGAGCGCTTGATGAAGCGCGCGCAGTCGTGCCAGCTGAAGGTACGGTCGCTCTGCTTCATGTTGGGCTGCAAGCGGCCACGGACGTTGGGGTCCAGGTAGTTCAGGGGGATCGGGGTGAAGCCGCTGGTGAATTTTTTCACCACGTCCTCGATGCACTGCAACGCGGCGTCGCTGATCAGGCCGTTGTACAGCTCGGATTTACGCAGGTTGGCCGGCAGGGTGAATTCGTGGGTCGACCAGATCGGCCCGGCATCCATTTCTTCCACGGCTTGCAGGGCCGTGACGCCCCAGCGGCTGACCTCATTGGTAATCGCCCAGTCCAGGGCGCTGGCGCCACGGTCGCCAACGATCCCCGGGTGGATGATCACCAGCGGCCGTTGGGTATTGGCCCACAGTCGCTGCGGCACCCGGTCCTTGAGAAAGGGACAGATCACCAGGTCGGCGTTGGCGTCTTCGATCTGTTGGCAGACCGACTCTTCGTCGGTGAACAGCACCACGCTGGGGCGGTGCCCGGCCTGGCGCAGGCTCAGCCAGGCTCGTTGGGTCAGGCCGTTGAAGGCGCTGGACAGCAGAATGATCTTCAGTGATCCCATGGGGTGACTCTTCCTTGAGTGATAGGCACGGCGGGTCGCTCCGATCAGCCGTCCCTGGCCTGTGATGGAGACGCCAGAGTAGAGACCTGCGCAAAACCGAAACTGACTGAGATCAATCAAGCGTGCCGCCAGCCAAACAAGGTGCCCGACGGTCATCCCGCAAACCCCGTAGCCGCTGTAGCCGCTGTCGAGGCACGAGGCTGCGCTGGCCCATAGGGGCGCCGTGCTCTGTCAGGTGCATCCGCGGCGTCGTGCCAGGCCAGCGTCCGAACGCGGCCCGAGCCTGCGGCAGTGGCTACAGGTCGTTGCATTAATCGGCAGGGGCCAGAAACGACGAATCCCGCCACAGGGGCGGGATTCGGGTACAACCGGACCGCGAGGGTCTTAGGCTGGGAACAGCTCGCTCAGTTTCATGGCCAGCATCATGTCGCCTTCAGCGCGCAGTTTGCCGCCCATGAAGGCCTGCATGCCGTCGGTTTCGCCGCTGACGATGCCGTCCAGGGTTTCGCCGTCCATCACCAGGGTGACCTGGGCGTCAGGGTTTTCGCCTTCTTGCAGCTCGCAGGTGCTGTCTTTGACGATCAGCGAGAAGTTCTTGGTGTCATCGATACGGAAACCGAAAACCAGGTCCAGGCCGGCGGCGGCAGCTGGGTTGAACTTGGCTTTCATGGCTTGTACGGCGTCAGCTACGGAGGTCATGGTTCGATCCTTTTCTTGGGGTGATTACAGCAAGGGTCACAGTGAGCCGGGCTCATCGGAAAGTGATGAGTTCCGGGGCCTTCAACAGTTGCAGATGGGCATGACCGTTGAAGGAAGCCAGGGCCACCTCGCGCCCGCGGAACTTCAGCTGGTTGAGCGAGGTGTTGACGATTTGCCAATTCAGTTCGAAAGCCTGCCGGGCAGGCATCCGGGTAATCAGGTGGAGCAGGGCGGTAATGGTGCCGCCGGAGGTGAACACGGCGATCTTGTCACGGTTGTCGGCCTGTTCGAGGATGCGTTGCAGGCCGCCCTGGACCCGCTCGACAAACCCCAGCCAGCTTTCCAGCCCGGGTGGGTCATAGGTGCCGGCCAGCCAGCGCTCGATGATCAGGGCGAAGATGCGCTGGAACTCGGCGCGGTTCTGCGCGGCGTTGCGCAGGGTTTCCAGGGCGTTCGGCTCCTGGCTCAGCAGGTCGGGCAGCAGGGCGCGGATAATGGCGTCGGCGTCGAACTCGTTGAAGGCCGAGTCGATCTCCAGGGCCGGTGTCGGCAGGTCGGCGGCGAGCATTTGCTCGCGGGCTTCGTTGGCAGTGTGTTGCTGGCGGCGCAGGTCGCCCGACAGGCAGCGGTCGAAGCTCAGGCCCATTTGTGCCAGGTGCTGGCCGAGCACTTGCGCCTGGCGCACACCGTTGGGCGACAGAACGTCATAGTCGTCTGCACCAAAGGAGGCCTGGCCATGTCGAATCAAATATATGCTGCCCACGTCCGCGTCATCCCGGCACGTTGAAAGTTTTGCGAGGTTATGAGGATGCCGGTGAGCTGTCAATGAAAAAACATACGCTTGTTTGAAATGATTGTTGGAGCTTGGTTACACAAGGTTTCGCGGCTGGTGGTGGACCGGCCGCGTCGGTATGCTGGCGTCCATTACGCCGCTCGTTGGCAGCGGCACAGGTGTTTAAGGAGTCGCTGTGGATTTTATTGCGGAGTACGCAAGTTTTCTGGCTAAAACCGTCACCCTGGTGGTGGCGATCCTGGTGGTGCTGATCACCGCGGCAGCCCTGCGCAGCAAAGGGCGGCGCAAGTCGGCCGGCCAGTTGCAGGTCAGCAAGCTCAATGACTTTTACAAGGGCCTGCGCGAGCGCCTGGAGCAGAGCCTGCTCGACAAGGACCAACTCAAGGCCTTGCGCAAGTCCCAGGGCAAGATCGAAAAAACCCAGAAAAAACTGAAGAAGCAGCCTGAGGCCAAGTCCCGGGTATTCGTGCTGGACTTCAATGGCGACATCAAGGCCTCGGCCACTGAAAGCCTGCGCCACGAAATCACCGCCTTGCTCAGCCTGGCCACGCCCAAGGATGAAGTGGTGCTGCGCCTGGAAAGCGGCGGCGGCATGGTTCACAGCTACGGCCTGGCGTCCTCGCAACTGGCGCGTATCCGCCAGGCGGGCGTGCCCTTGACCGTGTGCATCGACAAGGTCGCGGCCAGCGGCGGCTACATGATGGCGTGCATCGGCGAGAAGATTATCAGCGCGCCGTTCGCCATCCTCGGCTCGATTGGCGTGGTGGCGCAGTTGCCCAACGTCAACCGCCTGTTGAAGAAGCACGACATCGACTTTGAAGTGCTGACCGCCGGCGAATACAAGCGCACCCTGACCGTGTTTGGCGAAAACACCGAGAAGGGCCGGGAGAAGTTCCAGGAAGACCTGGACATCACCCACCAGCTGTTCAAGAACTTCGTGTCCCGCTACCGCCCGCAACTGGCCATCGATGAAGTGGCCACCGGCGAAGTCTGGTTGGGCGTGGCGGCGCAAGAGAAGTTGCTGGTGGACGAGTTGCAGACCAGCGACGAATACCTGGCCGACAAGGCCAAGAGCGCTGAGGTGTTCCACCTGCACTATGCCGAGCGCAAGAGCCTGCAGGAGCGCGTGGGGCTGGCGGCCAGCGGTTCCATTGACCGCGTGCTGCTGACCTGGTGGAGTCGCCTGACCCAGCAACGCTTCTGGTAAACCGCGGAGGGCGGTGCAACAGCCACCGCCATTTCCTGCAGCGCCGGATACAAAAAAGCCCTGAGCCGGTTTCCCGGTCCAGGGCTTTTTTTATGCGCCAGGTTTAGCGGCGACGGAACAGCGGCAGCGGTTCGTCGGTGGCGGCCTGGTAGGTCACCGAGAAGTCCTTGAGGCTTTCCAGGGCTTCGTACGGGTCTTTGTCAGCGCGCAGGGCGTAGGCATCGAAACCGCAACGGTGCAGGTAGAACAGTTGATCGCGCAGCACGTCGCCGATGGCCCGCAGCTCGCCCTTGTAACCGTAGCGGTCACGCAGCAGGCGGGCGTTGGAGTAGTTGCGTCCGTCGGTAAAGGCCGGGAAGTTCAGGGCGATGACCTGGAACTGGTCCACGTCATCACCGATTTCCTCGGCTTCTTCTTCAGCGTCCAGCCACACGCCCAGACCGCCATCGCGGGCCTTGAGGGCATGAGCGTGCTCACGCCACAGTGCCAGCGGCACGATCAAGTCGTCGCAGTTGGAGATGCCATCGAGGGTCGCGTCCTTGGGCAGCAAGTGCCAGGTTTCGTCGACGACCTCGTTGTTCTTAATGATTCGCTGCATAGACACGCTCCTTGAAGAGGTCGATACCGATACGTTGGTAGGTGTCGATAAAGCGCTCGTCTTCGTTACGTTGTTCCACGTAGACGTCGATCAGCTTGGAGATCACATCCGGCATGGCGTCCTGGGCGAAGGACGGGCCGAGGATCTTGCCCAGGCTGGCATCGCGGCTGGCGCTGCCACCCAGGGACACCTGATAGAACTCTTCGCCTTTCTTGTCGACACCAAGGATGCCGATGTGGCCCACGTGGTGGTGACCACAGGCGTTCATGCACCCGGAGATGTTCAGGTCCAGTTCGCCGATGTCGAACAGGTAGTCCAGGTCGTCGAAGCGACGCTGGATGGATTCGGCGATCGGGATCGACTTGGCGTTGGCCAGGGAGCAGAAGTCGCCGCCCGGGCAGCAGATGATATCGGTCAGCAGGCCGATGTTCGGCGTGGCGAAACCGCGTTCACGCAATTCGCCCCACATGGCGAACAACTGGCTCTGTTCAACGTCGGCCAGGATGATGTTCTGCTCGTGGGAGGTGCGCAGTTGACCGAAGCTGTAGCGGTCGGCCAGGTCGGCCACGGCGTCCAGCTGTTTGTCGGTGAGGTCACCCGGGGCCACGCCGGTCGGTTTCAGCGACAGGGTCACCGCCACATAGCCCGGCTTCTTGTGGGCCAGGGTGTTGCGCGTGCGCCAGCGGGCGAAGCCTGGGTGCTGCTGGTCGAGTGCGGCCAGCTCGGCGGTTTGGTCTTCCAGGGCCTTGTAGTCCGGGTCGACGAAGTGTTTGGCCACGCGATGCACTTCGGCATCGGTCAGGGTGGTCTGGCCACCGCGCAGGTGCTCCATCTCTGCGTCGACTTTTTGCGCAAAGACTTCAGGCGTCAGGGCCTTGACCAGGATCTTGATCCGCGCCTTGTACTTGTTGTCACGACGGCCATAGCGGTTGTAGACCCGCAGGATCGCGTCGAGGTAGCTCAACAGGTCCTGCCACGGCAGGAACTCGTTGATAAAGGCGCCGACCACCGGGGTACGGCCCAGGCCGCCACCCACTAGTACGCGGAAGCCCAGCTCGCCAGCGGCGTTGTACACCGGCTCCAGGCCGATGTCGTGGACTTCGATGGCCGCGCGGTCCGAGGTCGAGCCGTTGATGGCGATCTTGAACTTGCGCGGCAGGTAGGCGAATTCCGGGTGGAAAGTGGTCCACTGGCGGACGATTTCGCACCAGGGGCGCGGGTCGATCACTTCGTCGGCAGCGACGCCGGCGAACTGGTCGGTGGTGACGTTGCGCAGGCAGTTGCCGCTGGTCTGGATTGCGTGCATCTGCACGGTGGCCAGCTCAGCCAGGATGTCCGGGATGTCTTCCAGGGCCGGCCAGTTGAACTGCACGTTCTGCCGGGTACTGATGTGGGCGTAGCCCTTGTCGTAGTCGCGAGCGATCTTGGCCATCATTCGCGTCTGGCGCGAAGTCAGCTGGCCATAAGGCACGGCGACCCGCAGCATCGGGGCAAAACGTTGGATATAGAGGCCATTCTGCAAGCGCAGAGGGCGGAATTCTTCTTCGCTCAGCTCGCCTGCCAGATAGCGTCGGGTCTGATCACGGAACTGCTTGACGCGGTCCTCGATGATTCGCTGATCGTACTCGTCGTATACGTACATATAGGTCCTGTTCTCAGGCTTATCAGGTAACCGGAGAGGCTGCGGTCACCTCAGCAATTCTGCGCGCACGGCCGCGCACTCCCAACGGAGCCGGCGCACGATACCAGTTTGCAGTTATGCGCAAAAGTGATGTTTGAGTATATGCAAAGAACTAAAACGACTAACGGTGCAAGACCACATTTGTGGTAAGGGCAAAGCTGGTCTTAACTCTGCGGGAGTCTTCGAGCAGTCACCGATAAAACCGACAAGAGGCGATGCTATGAGCAATCCGACCAAGGCAAGGAAAACCGACAGCAGTGTCGATGCTTGGGCCATTCTGTTCCTGATCATTCTGGTGGTGGGAACGGCGGTGTTCTGGGTCAGTCACCAGTAGGTAACGGGCAGAAATAACCCGGATTGTCCGACAAAATCGACGATGTCACTGACAGTTGCCAGTATTTTGCCCGCTATAATGCGCGGCATTATCTTGGGGTTCGCGTGACGATGTTGAAGGTTTTGTGCAAGGGCTTGCTGCTGCTGAGTCTGCCGTTCTGGGCAGTGGCTCACGCCACTTCAGTGCTTTTTCTCAATCCGGGCACTTCCACGGAAACGTTCTGGGTCAATTATTCGCAATTCATGCAGGCCGCGGCCAAGGACCTCGGCCTGGATTTGCGTGTGCGCTATTCCGAGCGCAATCCCGGCAACACCCTCAGCCAGGCCCGTGAGGCGCTGCAGGGCGACCAACGGCCGGATTACCTGATCCTGGTCAACGAGCAATATGTCGCGCCGGAGATCCTGCGCCTGTCCCAGGGCAGCGGGGTCAAGCTGTTTATCGTCAACAGCGTGCTCACCCCCGACCAGTTGCGTTTGCTCAACGAGCGCAATGACCAGCGCTCGGAGTGGATCGGCAGCCTGGTGGCCGACGATGAAAAGGCCGGCTATCAGACGCTCAAGGAACTGATCCGCCAGCATGGCCCGGTTGCGCCGGGGCAAACCGTTGATCTGCTGGCGTTCTCCGGGATGAAAATCACCCCGGCCTCGCAATTGCGCGAGCAGGGCCTGCATCGGGCACTGGCTGAACACCCCGAGGTGCGCCTGCGCCAACTGGTGTACGGCGAATGGACCCGGCAGCGGGCCTATGAGCAGGCCCAGCAGCTGCTCAAGCGCTACCCGCACACGGCGTTGATCTGGTCGGCAAACGATGAAATGGCGCTGGGTGCCATGGCCGCCGCGCAAGAACTCAAGCACCAGCCGGGCAAGGATGTGTTGTTCAGTGCGGTCAACAGTTCGCCCCAGGCCTTGCAGGCGCTATTGGACGGACGCTTGAGCGCCTTGAGTGCCGGGCATTTCACCCTGGGAGGCTGGGCCCTGGTGTTGCTGCACGATTATGAGCAGGGAGTGGACATGACCCGGCACGGTGGACCGTCCTGGCAGGTAGGGTTGTTTCAATTGATCGACAAGCCCCTGGCCAGGCGCCTGCTTGCCGTGCAGGCGACCCAGGACTACGGCATCAACTTCCGGGCGCTCTCGGCCAAGGGCAAACCGGACAGCTATCGCTACCCTTTCGACCTGCAAATGTTGATGCGCTGACGCGCTTTCAGATCCCCGCCAGGTGCAGCACCAGCTTGACGATGCCGAACAGGGTCAAGGCAAATACCGCAGTGAACAGGATGCCCATCGCCACGAAGTGGCTGGGCTTGCCGTGGGTAAAATCCCGGGCGCGGTTCTTGCCGCTCTGCACGCCGAACGCCGCCGCTACCACGCTGTGCAGCATCTGCCAGAAGGTCGGCGGCTTGCCATTGATTGGGTCGTCCATAAATCCCTCGACACAGGTGTGTGTGCAAAGAGCATAGACAATCTGGCCAAGGGCGAGCCGGCTATCCCCGGGCCAATCTCGCCCGGTGATAGCCGGCGCTCACCCCATGAACGGCCGGAGGGCGGTTATCAGTTGTCGTAACCCAGGTTGGGTGCCAGCCAGCGCTCGGTCACGGCCAGGTCCTGGCCTTTGCGCGCGGTGTAGCTCTGCACCTGGTCCTTGTCGACCTTGCCCACGGCGAAGTACTGCGCCTGTGGGTGGGCGAAGTACCAGCCGCTGACCGCCGCGGCCGGGAACATGGCGTAGTGCTCGGTGAGGAACACGCCGCTGCGGCCGGCATGCATTTCGTGGGCCTCTGGGTCGAGCAGCTGGAACAACTGGGCTTTTTCGGTGTGATCCGGGCACGCCGGGTAACCCGGGGCAGGGCGGATGCCGCTGTACTGTTCCTTGATCAGCGCTTCGTTATCCAGCTGTTCGTCCTTGGCGTAGCCCCAGTGTTCTTTACGCACCTGCTGGTGCAGCCACTCGGCGCAGGCTTCGGCCAGGCGGTCGGCCAGGGCCTTGACCATGATCGAGTTGTAGTCGTCGCCGGCATCCTGGTAAGCCTTGGCCACTTCTTCGGCGCCGATACCGGCGGTGGTGATGAAACCCCCGATGTAGTCGGTCACGCCGCTGTCCTTGGGCGCCACGAAGTCGGCCAGAGAGAAGTTCGGCTTGCCGTCGGTCTTGATGATCTGCTGGCGCAGGTGATGCAGGCGCGCCAGGGGCTGGCCGTCATCGCCGTAGACTTCCAGGTCATCGTCCTGCACCTGGTTGGTCGGCCAGAAGCCGAACACCGCACGGGCGCTGATGAGTTTTTCGTCGATCAGCTTCTTGAGCATTTCCTGGGCGTCGGCGTACAGCGCGGTGGCTGCCTCACCGACCACCTCATCGGTCAGGATGCGCGGGAACTTGCCGGCCAGGTCCCAGGAGATAAAGAACGGGGTCCAGTCGATGTACTCGGCCAGTACCTTGAGGTCGATGTTGTCCAGTACCTTGGCGCCGGTGAACGTCGGTTTGACCGGCTGGTAGCTGCTCCAGTCGAACTGCGGCTTCTTGGCGATGGCCGCCGGGTAGCTCAGGCGTTCGGTGCGGGCGCTGCGGTTGGCGGTGCGCTCGCGCACTTCCACGTATTCTTCCCGGGTCTTCTGCACGAAGCCGGCCTTGAGCTCTTTGGACAGCAGTTGAGTGGCCACGCCCACCGCGCGCGAGGCGTCGGTGACGTAGACCACTGCGTCGTTGCTGTACTTGGGTTCGATCTTCACCGCGGTGTGGGCCTTGGAGGTGGTGGCGCCACCGATCATCAGCGGCAGGTGGAAGTCCTGGCGCTGCATTTCACGGGCGACGTGCACCATTTCGTCCAGGGACGGGGTGATCAGGCCGGAGAGGCCGATGATGTCGCACTTCTGCTCCTTGGCCACCTGCAGGATCTTCTCCGCCGGCACCATCACCCCCAGGTCGACGATGTCATAGCCGTTGCAACCCAGGACCACGCCGACGATGTTCTTGCCGATGTCGTGCACGTCGCCCTTGACCGTGGCCATGAGGATCTTGCCCTTGGCTTCCGGCTTGTCGCCTTTTTCCAGCTCGATGAAGGGAATCAGGTGGGCCACCGCCTGTTTCATCACCCGCGCCGATTTCACCACCTGGGGCAGGAACATTTTGCCGGCGCCGAACAGGTCGCCGACGATGTTCATCCCGGACATCAGCGGGCCTTCGATCACTTCGATCGGGCGGCTGAAGGACAGGCGCGACTCTTCGGTGTCTTCGACAATGTGGGTGGTGATGCCCTTGACCAGGGCGTGCTCGAGGCGCTTGTTGACCTCCCAGCCGCGCCATTCCTCGGTCTCGGCTTCCTTGACGCTGCCGTCGCCCTTGTACTTGTCGGCGATTGCCAGCAGGGCGTCGGTGCCGTTAGGCGTGCGGTTGAGCACCACGTCTTCCACGGCGTCGCGCAGCTCGGCCGGGATCTGGTCGTAGATCTCCAGCTGGCCGGCGTTGACGATACCCATGGTCAGGCCGTTGCGGATCGCATACAGCAGGAACACCGAGTGAATTGCCTCGCGCACCGGGTTGTTGCCGCGGAACGAGAACGACACGTTGGACACGCCACCCGAGGTCAGCGCATACGGCAGCTCGTCGCGGATATAGGCGCAGGCGTTGATGAAGTCCACGGCGTAGTTGTTGTGTTCTTCGATGCCGGTGGCCACGGCGAAGATGTTCGGGTCGAAGATGATGTCTTCCGGGGGGAAGCCCACGTCATTCACCAGGATGTCGTAGGAGCGCTTGCAGATTTCCTTCTTGCGCGCCTCGGTGTCGGCCTGGCCGGCTTCGTCGAAGGCCATCACCACCACGGCGGCGCCGTAGCGTTTGCACAGCTTGGCGTGGTGAATGAACTGCTCGACGCCTTCTTTCATGCTGATGGAGTTGACGATGCCCTTGCCCTGGATGCACTTCAGGCCGGCCTCGATCACTTCCCACTTCGAGGAGTCGATCATGATCGGCACCCGCGAGATGTCCGGTTCGCCGGCAATCAGGTTGAGGAAGGTGACCATCGCCTTCTTCGAGTCCAGCATCCCTTCGTCCATGTTGATGTCGATCACCTGGGCGCCGGCTTCGACCTGTTGCAGGGCGACTTCCAGGGCTTCGGTGTAGTTGTCTTCACGGATCAGGCGGGCGAATTTGGCGGAGCCGGTGATGTTGGTGCGCTCGCCGACGTTGACGAACAACGAGCTGCGATCGATGGTGAACGGCTCCAGGCCCGACAGGCGGCAGGCTTTGGGAATGTCCGGGATCGCCCGTGGCGCGTAGCCGGCCACGGCCTTGGCGATGGCTTCGATGTGGCCCGGGGTGGTGCCGCAGCAGCCGCCGACGATATTGAGGAAGCCGCTTTGGGCGAATTCCTCGATGACCTTGGCGGTTTGTTCCGGCAGTTCGTCGTATTCGCCGAATTCGTTGGGCAGGCCGGCGTTGGGGTGCGCCGAAACATGGGTGTTGGCCTTGTTCGACAGCTCTTCCAGGTACGGGCGCAGTTCGCTGGCACCGAGGGCGCAGTTGAGGCCGACCGAAATCGGCTTGGCGTGGGCCACGGAGTTCCAGAAGGCTTCGGTGGTCTGGCCGGACAGCGTGCGGCCGGAGGCGTCGGTGATGGTGCCGGAGATCATGATCGGCAACTCGAAGCCCAACTCGTCGAACACCCCTTGCACGGCGAAGATCGCCGCCTTGGCGTTGAGGGTGTCGAAGATGGTTTCGATCAGGATCAGGTCGGCGCCGCCTTCGATCAAGCCCCGGGTGGCTTCGGTGTAGTTTTCCACCAGCTCATCGAAGGTCACGTTGCGGTAGCCGGGGTTGTTGACGTCCGGCGACAGCGAGCAAGTGCGGCTGGTCGGCCCGATCACGCCGGCGACGAAACGGGGCTTGTCCGGGGTTTCCAGGGTCTTGGCGTCGGCCACCTTGCGTGCCAGGCGTGCACCTTCGACGTTCAGCTCGTAGGCCAGGCCCTGCATGCCGTAATCGGCCAGGGACACCTGGGTGGCGTTGAAGGTGTTGGTTTCCAGGATGTCGGCGCCGGCGTCGAGGTAGGCCTTCTCGATGGAGCCGATCACGTCCGGGCGCGTCAGCACCAGCAGGTCGTTGTTGCCCTTGACGTCGCTTGGCCAGTCGGCGAAGCGCTTGCCACGGTAGTCCTGCTCCTCGAGCTTGTAGCTCTGGATCATGGTGCCCATGCCGCCATCGAGAATCAGGATGCGCTCTTTGAGAGCTTGCTGGAGGGCTTGAAGGCGAGCACTGCGATCGGACATGGGGACTACCTGGTAAGGCCATTGCGAAGGGCGGCGATCATAGCAAACCTGTGCGCTATTGGAGCATGTGCTGCTTTTGCATGAATATCGCTCATGTTGATATCAGCCTGACCTCGGTAGAATTGCGCGGTTTTCTACGCCCAGGACCAGAGACATGCCGTATCGCGTCAGTATCAGCGCGTTTTTATTACTGCTGATAAGCAGCACCACGCAGGCAGAGACTCCGGTTCCGGCGCTCTCTTACACCCGCGACATCCAGCCGATTTTCACCGAGAAGTGCGTGGCCTGCCATGCCTGCTATGACTCCGCCTGTCAGCTCAACCTGGGCAGTGCCGAGGGCGCAGCCCGGGGCGCGTCGAAGATCCCGGTCTACGACGGCGAGCGGCGCCAGGCCCAGGCGCCGACCCGGCTGTTCTACGACGCGTTCGGCAAGGCCGCCTGGCAGCGCAAGGACTTCTATTCGGTGCTCGACGCCCAGGGCAGCCAGGCGGCGCTGATGGCGCGCATGCTGGAGCTGGGGCACAACACCCCATTGCAACCCAATGCCAAGCTGCCGGAGGACATCGTCCTGGGCCTGAACCGGGAAAACATGTGCCCGCAGCCCGGCGAATTCGACGCCTATGCCGGTGCCCATCCCAAAGAAGGCATGCCGCTGGCGGTGACCGGCCTTACCGATCAGCAGTACCAGACCCTGCAGCGCTGGTTGGCGTCCGGAGCGCCGATCGACCAGCAGGGCCTGGCCCCCAGCGCCCGCGAAGCGATGCAGGTGCTGCAATGGGAAGGCTTGTTCAACGCCCCCGGCGCCCGGGAAAGCCTGGTGGCACGCTGGTTGTTCGAGCACTTGTTCCTGGCCCATATCTACTTCGAGGACGGTGAGCCGGGGCATTTCTTCCAGTGGGTGCGTTCGCGTACGCCCAGCGGCCAGCCCATCGACCTGATCAACACTCGGCGCCCCAACGATGACCCGGGGACCCAGGTCTATTACCGCCTGTGGCCGGTGCAGGGGGTGATCGTGCACAAGACCCACATTACCTACCCGCTGAGCGCGGCGAAGATGGCCCGGGTCAAGAGTCTGTTCTACAGCGGGGACTGGCAGGTCACGGCCTTGCCCGGTTACGGACCGACGCGCCGGGCCAACCCGTTCGAGACCTTCGAGGCGATCCCGGCCAAGGCCCGCTACCAGTTCATGCTGGATAACGCGGAGTACTTCGTACGCACCTTTATCCGCGGCCCGGTGTGCCGGGGACAGATCGCCACCGATGTGATCCGCGACAATTTCTGGGCGTTGTTCCAGGCGCCGGAACATGACCTGTACATCACCGATCCGGCGTACCGGGGCCAGGCCACGCCGCTGCTGGCGATGCCCGGGCAGAACGACGATGTCGGCAGTGTGCTGAGCCTGTGGCTGGCTTACCGCGACAAGCGCAATGACTACGAGGCCCTGCGCCGCGACTCCTATGCCGATTCGCCAGCGCCGAGCTGGTCGAGCCTGTGGGCCGGCAACGACAACGCCTTGCTGAGTATTTTCCGCCACTTCGACAGCGCCTCGGTGACCAAGGGCCTGATCGGCGAGGTGCCGCAGACGATGTGGCTGTTCGACTACCCCTTGCTGGAGCGTACGTACTACCAGTTGGCGGTGAATTTCGACGTGTTCGGCAACGTCTCGCACCAGGCCCAGACCCGGCTGTACTTCGATTTGATCCGCAACGGCGCGGAGCAGAACTTCCTGCGCCTGATGCCTGCCGGCACCCGCGAGGATTTCCTCGACGACTGGTACCAGAGCAGCGGCAAATTCAAGATGTGGCTGGATTACGAGTCCATCGACGACGACAAGCGCAGCGCCTTGAAGCTCGACGAAAAAGACCCGAAACGCGATTTTGCCAAGCAATTGCTGGCGCGTTATGGCGACCTCAATGCTCGGCCGGACCCAATCAACCGCTGTGATAGCGCCTATTGTTCCCGGCCCGGCATTGACCCGCAGTTGCAGGATGCCGAACAGGCCCTGAGCCGCCTGACCTCGCGTCCGGCCGCCGGGCTCAAGGTCATCGATCAGTTGCCCGAGGCCAGCATGCTGCGCATCCAGACCCGGAGCGGGCAGCGGGTGTTCTACAGCCTGTTGCGCAACCGGGCCCACAGCAATGTGGCGTTCATGCTGGGTGAGCAGCTGCGTTATCAGCCGGGGCTGGACACCTTGACCCTCTATCCGGGCGTGCTCAGCAGCTACCCGAACTTCATCTTCAATATCCCCGCCGATCAGGTGCCGGAGTTCGTCACTGCGATGGAGAACGCCAAGGACGCCCATCGCTTCGAGAAGATTGTCGAGCGCTGGGGAATCCGCCGCAGCCATCCGCAGTTCTGGCAGTATTTCCATGACCAGACCCGCTTTCTCGAAGAAACCGACCCGGTGGAAGCGGGTGTGCTGGACATGAATCGCTACGAGAATCTTTGATCGACCTTTGCCCGCTGCCTGCGGTCCCAAGCTTTAGGCGCCTGAGTGGTTCAGGCGCTGTCGGGGCTGGCTGGGGAGGGCACGAGGATGTTGATTTCGGTACAGGCGCTGCGGGCGCTGGCCGCCTGGACGGTGGTCTGCCACCACTTCATGCAGATCTTTTTCGACTTCCACGCCAGCAGCGCCCTGGGTCAATTGTTTATCGACAAGGGCGCGGTGGGGGTCGATATCTTCTTTGTCATCAGCGGGCTGGTGATCTTCCTGTCGACTGAAAACAAGGACCTGCCTCCCGGGCGTTTCCTGATGTACCGGCTGTTTCGGATTGTCCCGGCCTATTGGCTGTACACGCTGCTGATGGGCCTGCTGGTGGTGTTTGCGCGGCCGGCGTTTGCCGATCAGAGCGTCGACTGGTGGCACTTGCTGCTGTCGCTGCTGTTTATCCCGACCCAGAACCCGGGTGGGTATGGCATCTACCCGACCCTGAACGTGGGCTGGACCCTGAACTACGAAATGCTGTTTTACCTGCTGTTCGCCTGGACATTGCTGTTCCGCCTGCACCTGCGGTTGCTGATCGTCGCGGCGCTGCTGTTTGCCGTGAGCCAGGCCTGGACCGGGTTTGGCTGGGTCAGCGATTTTTATCGCTCGGACATCGTCTATGAGTTTTTGCTGGGGATCGGCCTGGGCATGCTCTATCGCCGAGGCTGGATCAAGCCCGGGCTGTGGCTGCCGCTGCTGCTGATCGGCGGCGCGCTGCTGGCGATCTACCAACTGCCACCGCAGCCGCGGGTGCTGGCCTGGGGCTTGCCGAGTGCCCTGATCGTGGCGTCGAGCATGGCGCTGGAGCGTTATTTCCAGCACAACCGCCTGCTCAAGGTGCTGGGAGACAGCTCGTACTCGGTGTACCTGATGCACGTGCTGGTGCTGTCCCTGGGGGGCTATGTGGCACAACGCTATGGCCTGAACCCCTACGCGGTATTTGCCGGGTGCGTGCTGATCATCGGCCTGGCCGCCTGGGGCAGCTACGAATGGGTGGAGAAGCGCAGCTATCAGTGGCTCAAACGCTGGGCCGACGCCCCGGCCGCTGCCCGCCCGGCCTTGGCGTTAACCCGACAAAAACCCTAGGACTTTGTACGGCGCGCCGATTGGCGTAAACTCCGCCCACGCCTGCGAGGAATTTCCATGACCGCTATTACCATTACCGACGCCGCCCACGATTACCTGGCTGATCTGCTCTCCAAGCAGAACACCCCGGGTATCGGGATCCGCGTCTTTATCACCCAGCCAGGAACTCAGTACGCCGAGACCTGCATCGCCTATTGCAAGCCGGGCGAAGAAAAACCCGAAGACAAGGCCATTGGCCTGAAGAGCTTCACCGCTTATATCGATTCGTTCAGCGAAGCCTTTCTCGATGATGCGGTGGTCGACTACGCCACCGACCGCATGGGCGGCCAGCTGACCATCAAGGCGCCCAATGCCAAGGTGCCAATGGTCAACGCCGATAGCCCGGTCAACGAGCGCATCAACTACTACCTGCAAACCGAAATCAACCCGGGGTTGGCCAGCCACGGCGGCCAGGTCAGCCTGATCGACGTGGTTGAAGACGGCATCGCCGTGCTGCAATTCGGGGGCGGCTGCCAGGGCTGCGGCCAGGCCGACGTGACCCTGAGGGAAGGCATCGAGCGCACGTTGCTTGAGCGTATCCCTGAGCTCAAGGGGGTCCGCGACGTGACCGACCACACGCAGAAAGAAAACGCCTACTACTAAGTAAGGCGTTCACTGCACCCAAAAAAACGGCGCCCCGTGAGCGCCGTTTTTTTATGGGCCAGAAAAGGCGCCGTCAACCCCGGGCAAATGACTCTGCTGTACGGGTGGGGAGCAGGTTTGTGGCGAGGGAGCTTGCTCCCGCTCGGCCGCAAAGCGGCTGCCCCCCGTATCTCCGCGCGCCCTACGGGCGATATAAATGCGCATGCCCCGCGCGATACAGCGACGACTCACTGAAATGATCCGTCGCCAGCACCCGGCCCACCAGAATCAACGCCGTGCGGCGAAAACCCTTGGCCGCCACTTTCTGCTCGATGTCGTTCAGGGTGCCCAGCACCCAGTCCTGATCCGGCCAGGTGGCGCGATGGACCACGGCAATCGGGCAATCGGCGCCGTAGTGGGGCAGCAGTTCGGCGACGATTTTCTGCAGGTGGTTGACCCCCAGGTGAATCGCCATGGTCGCGCCATGCTGGGCCAGGCTGGAGAACTCCTCGCCAGGGGGCATCGCGGTCTTGTCGGCGTAGCGGGTCAGGATCACGCTTTGCGACACGTCCGGCAGGGTCAGCTCCGCCCCGAGCAACGCGGCGCAGGCGGCGGTGGCGGTGACCCCGGGGACGATTTCAAAGGGGATCTGCAATTGGCGCAGGTGGCGGATCTGCTCGCCGATGGCGCCATACAGGCTGGGGTCGCCGGAATGCACCCGGGCCACGTCCTGGCCCTTGGCGTGGGCGTTTTTGATCAGCTCGATGATCTGTTCCAGGTGCAACTCGGCGCTGTTGACCAGCAGTTCGGCGCTATGCCCCGCCAGCACCGCCTCGGGCACCAGGGAGCCGGCGTAGACAATCACCGGGCAGCGATGGATCAGCCGCTGGCCCTTGACGGTGATCAGCTCCGGGTCGCCGGGGCCGGCGCCGATAAAAAAGACGGTCATGGCTGTTTCCTGTGAAAAAAGGGTCAAGGCAAGCTTGTAGATGAAGATTGCTCATGATCAACGCGGGGGATTATCGGGGTTTTAGCCGCAGCAGGCCATGGCCAGGGTCGCCTGGGCGTACTTTTGGCGGCGGATCAGCAGTTTCGCCGGGCTCTGCGCCAGGCGTTCGGCCAGGGCCAGGGCGGCGCTTTCGGCCACGCCATAGCAGCCGGTGCGTTCGTAGGCGATTTCCGAGCGGTGGCTCAGTTGCAGCGCATAGGGCGTGAGCTGCGAGCTGCTGAAACAGGTCAGGGGCAGGGCTAACTGCTCGGCCAGTTGCAGCAGGCCGGGCTCTTCGCGTTTCAGGTCGATACTGGCCAGGCCCCGGACTTGATCCAGCCCGAAGCCATGGGTCTCCAGGACCTGGTCGAGCAATGCGCGCAGCGTGTCCACCGGGCAACCGCGCTGGCAACCCAGGCCGACCACCAGGGCCGGCGCTGCGTGCCGTTCACTCATGCCGCGTAGTGACCCGCGCTTTTACGCCGGAACAACCAGGCGCTGATCACGCCCAGGGCCAGCCAGAACGCGGCATTGGTCAGTTGCGAGGCGATTTTGAACTGCGCTTCCAGGGCCTCCGGAGCCAGCATCGAATGCACTTCCGGCTGTGGCGCGCCAATGATGTGCGGCACGGCAATGATGGCGACACCCAGCACTTTCAGCAGCCAGTGCTGGGCAAACACGATCAGCGCGATACCGACGGCGGTCGAGGCCGCGGTGCCGACCCACCAGATCTGCCGTTGTGCCAGGTCCGCAGCGGCGGTGCCCGGCAGCTCGGGCGGCAGGCCCATGGTTGGCGCCAGGCAGAAGGTGGCGTAACCGGCCAGGCCCCACAGCAGCCCCTGGGACGTGCGATTCGGCGCGCGCAGGGTGTACAGGCCGGCGAGCATCAGGGCGAAGCCGACGGCCACCACCAGGTTACCGCCAGTGGTCGACAGCACGCGCTGCCAGCCATCTTCCGGCTCCCAGGCTTCGGCATCGTGGGTGTGGCCGGCCATGGCGCCTTCGGCGTGTTCATGGACTTCAGTGGCCGGGGCCTTTTCGTAGGTTTCGGCCTGCAAAATCAGCGGGGCGACCCAGAAGCTTTGCAGCAGGGTCAGCAACAGGGCGGCCAGCAGCCCGGTGAAACCTGCGGTTTGCGCAATACGCTTGATCATGTCAGCAGGTCTCAATGGCACGGGAAGGCGGAGCTGTGACGGGTATCGTGGGCAGCGTTGTGCACTGCTTCGATATGGGAGAACCCGGCGAAATACACCAGGCACGCGCCGAGGATCGAGGCACCGATGGCGGCGACCAGGCGTTGGCTCAGGGTGGAGGTGCTGCTGGCGGATTGACTGGTGCTGCTGATGATCGACATGGCGCATCCCTCTGGTTATCAGCGGGTGGATCGAACGCAGCAAAACCCCGCGCGACGGGCGCACAAGGAATTAACAGCGCCCGCCCACCGCGGGTTTGTTATGTGTCTATTGCGGGCCGGTCTCCGGGCTCGCGAAGGGCGGGGCTTGCGCCTGGCCTGCAAGAATCGCCTTCCCATGCCGGATGACCGGCGCAGTGGATCTGATTCTTCGCTCGCTTACCGTTGCGGGGGCAGCACCGGACTGGTCAAGGCCTTGAGTAAGGCACGTGACGCACCGGTTTCCCGTTTCACCCTATGAAGGGCACCCGTAACAAGGTGTGTAGGAGAGCATGGGCGGGGGAGGGCCGTCAATTGCCACTCTTTCGCAATGGCGCCGGGACCGGGCAATGAATTTTCCCCGCGCCGGCACCGAGGCTGGCCGACAATGCGCATTGACCGGCCCCTGCGCTCTGCGTAGCCTTGCGCACTCGAGGTTCTTCGGCGCAGTCGGCCGAAGCTAAGAAGGGAACGCGGTCCAAGCCGCGGCTGCCCCCGCAACTGTAAAGGGTCATGGTTGATGCACAGCCACTGCACGCGCTTCAAGGCGTTGGCGGGAAGGCGCGTCAATCGTCGGTTACCACCGGCACACCCTCAGCCAGGAGACCTGCCTCGTGACGAATTCTCACTACAACCGGGCGGGGTGATCCGGTGGCGAACTCTTCCGCGCAGCCATTGCCGCGGTTTTCGTCCCGTATGCCCGCCACCTTGCCAAAGGGCATCCGATGAAAACACTGGCCAAACTTCCCGTCACCATCGTCACCGGCTTCCTTGGCTCGGGCAAAACCACCTTGCTGCGGCACATGCTCGACAACGCCCAGGGGCGCCGGATCGCAGTGATCGTCAACGAATTTGGCGAACTGGGCATCGACGGTGAAATCCTCAAGCAATGCTCCATCGGCTGCACTGAAGAAGAAGCCAGCGGCCGGGTCTACGAGCTGGCCAACGGCTGCCTGTGCTGCACCGTGCAGGAAGAATTCTTCCCGGTGATGCGCGAATTGGTAGCCCGGCGCGGCGACCTTGACCACATCCTGATCGAAACCTCGGGCCTGGCTCTGCCAAAACCCCTGGTCCAGGCCTTCCAGTGGCCGGAAATCCGCAGCGCCTGCACCGTCGACGCGGTAATCACCGTGGTCGACAGCCCGGCCGTGGCCGCCGGCACCTTCGCCGCCTTCCCGGACCAGGTCGATGCCCAGCGCAAGCTTGACCCCAACCTGGACCACGAATCGCCGCTGCACGAGCTGTTCGCCGACCAACTGGCCAGCGCCGACCTGGTGATTCTCAACAAGGCTGACCTGATCAGCGCCGAAGACCTGGCAAAAGTACGCCTGGAAGTGGCTGAAGAACTGCCGCCAGCGGTCAAGGTCATCGAAGCCAGCAGCGGTCGCCTGCCGCTGGACGTGTTGCTGGGCCTGGGTGCTGGCTCCGAAGAACACATCGACAGCCGTCACAGCCACCACGACCATCACCATGACGGCGACGATGCCGATCATGACGACCACGATCACGACGCTTTCGATTCGATCTCCATCGAACTGCCGCAAGCCGAGGAAAGCCTGCTGCTCGATGCCCTGACCCAACTGGTGGTCAAGCACGGGATCCTGCGGGTCAAGGGGTTTGCCGCCATCCCCAACAAGCCGATGCGCTTGCTGATCCAGGGCGTGGGCACCCGTTTCGACAAGCACTTCGACCGCCAGTGGGGCGCCGACGAGGCCCGGACCACGCGCCTGGTGCTGATCGGCCAAGAGCTGGACGCCGAGCAACTCGAAGCGCAACTGCGCGCCGCCCTCAGCGTTTAACCCATGCACCTGCTCAGGACCCAGCCCGGCGGTTTCGTGTCGGATGACAACATTGCCGACCTTGGACAAACCCCCGCCGAGCTGGTGATCCTGTGCAGCGGCGACTCCAGCCTGGCGCTGCTGGCGGAAGCGGCCCAGCAGTTGCCGGACGACTTCCCGAGCTTTCGCCTGGCCAACCCGATGCAGGTGCAGAACCACGCCTCGGTCGACCTGTATGTCGACCAGGTGCTGCGTCACGCCAAGGTGATCCTGATTTCCCTGCACGGCGGCATCGGCTACTGGCGCTACGGCGTCGAACGCCTGGTGCAACTGGCCGAGCGCGGGGTGCAGCTGATTCTGGTGCCGGGGGATGACCGCCCGGACCCGGAGCTCAGCGACCTGAGCACGGTGCCGGCCGCCGCGCGCGATCGGCTGTGGCACTTCTTGCGCCAGGGCGGGCGCGACAACGCCCTGAATCTGTACCGTTGCCTGGCCGCCAGCCTGCTGGGCCGCGACTATGCCTGGGCCGAGCCGCAGACCCTGCCGCGCACGGCGATTTACCACCCCCATAAAAGCGCCGCGACCCTGAGCGATTGGCAGGCCGACTGGCACGCCGGACAGCCGGTGGCGGCGGTGCTGTTTTACCGCTCCCATCTGCAGGCGGCCAATACCGGGTTTATCGATGTGTTTTGCCAGCGTTTGCAGGCGGCCGGGCTCAACCCGTTGCCGATTGCCCTGGCCAGTCTCAAGGAGCCCGGCTGCCTGACGGTGGTCGAAGACTTGCTGGATGAAGTCGAGGCCGGGGTGATTCTGAACACCACCGGCTTTGCCCAGTCCAGCCCCGAGGCCCCGCATCTGCGGCCATTTCGGCGCAATATCCCGGTGATCCAGGCCATCTGCGCCCAGGACAACGAACCCGGCTGGCGCGCCAGCGAACAAGGCCTGGGCCCGCGCGACCTGGCGATGCACATCGCTTTGCCCGAGCTGGACGGGCGCATCATCAGCCGGCCCATCAGCTTCAAGGACCTGGCCTGGCGCAGCGAGCGCAGCCAGTCGGACGTGGTCTGCTACCGGGCCCAGCCCGAGCGCATGGATTTCGTCGCCGAACTGGCGCGGCGCTGGATCGAATTGGCCCGGGTGCCCAACGGGCAAAAGCGCATCGCGCTGATCCTGGCCAACTACCCGACCCGCGACGGGCGCATCGGCAATGGTGTCGGCCTGGATACTCCGGCGGCGGCGCTGAATATCCTGCGCGCCTTGCAGGCCGAGGGCTACCCGCTGAGCACCGAGCTACCGGCCAGCGGCACGGCGTTGATCCAGCAATTGCTCGGTGGCGTCAGCAATGACCTCGACAGCATCGACCTGCGGCCCTGCGCGCAAAGCCTGGCGCTGGACGACTACCGGCTGATGTTCAACGCCTTGCCCGAGGCCAATCGACAGGCGGTGCAAGCGCGTTGGGGCAGCCCGGAACAGGACCCGATGTTTCGCGGCGGACGGATGATGGTCGCCGGCCTGCGTTTTGGCCTGACCTTTGTCGGTATCCAGCCGGCCCGGGGCTATCAGGTCGACCCCAGCGCGGTCTACCACGACCCGGACCTGGTGCCGCCCCACGGTTACCTGGCGTTCTATTTCTGGCTGCGCCAGGCCTATGGCGCCCACGGACTGATTCACGTCGGCAAGCACGGCAACCTGGAGTGGCTGCCGGGCAAGGGTGTCGGGCTGTCCGAGAGCTGCTGGCCGGATGCATTGCTGGGGCCGCTGCCCAATATCTACCCGTTTATCGTTAATGACCCGGGGGAAGGCGCCCAGGCCAAGCGCCGGACCCAGGCGGTGATCATCGACCACCTGATGCCGCCCCTGACCCGCGCCGAAACCTATGGTCCGCTGCGCGACCTGGAGCTGTTGGCCGACGAGTATTACGAAGCCCAACTGCTGGACCCGCGGCGTGCCCGCGAGTTGCAGCGCGACATTCTCAAGCTGGTGCGGGAAACCCGCATCGACCGCGAATTGCAGCTCGACGAAAAACTCGACAGCGACGCCGATGCGGCGATCTGGCTGCCACGCCTGGACACCTACCTGTGCGACCTCAAGGAATCGCAGATCCGCGACGGCCTGCACGTGTTCGGCGAATCGCCCACCGGGCGCCTGCGCCTCGACACCCTGCTGGCCCTGCTGCGCATCCCCCGCGGCGATGGCCGGGGCGCGCAGTCGAGCCTGCTGCGGGCCCTGGCCAAGGCTTTCGAGCTGGGGTTCGATCCGCTGGATTGCGCCTTGGCCGAACCCTGGAGCGAACGCCGGCCGCCGCTGTTGCAGCAGGTCAGCACTGAGCTGTGGCGTACCGCCGGGGACACTCGCGAGCGCCTCGAACTGTTTGCCGGACAGTTGATCGAAAGTGCCCTGCAAGGGCCGCTGGAGCAACTCGAGGACCCGGGTTGGGCAGAGGTGAAGGCGATTATCGAGGGCCTGCGCGACGTGGTCGCACCGCGCCTGGATGCCTGCGGCCCGGCAGAAATGCGCGGCCTGCTGGATGCCCTGGGCGGGCGCTTCGTGCCGGCCGGGCCCAGTGGTGCGCCGAGTCGCGGGCGCCTGGACGTACTGCCCACCGGACGCAATTTTTTCTCGGTGGACGTGCGCAACCTGCCGACCACCACCGCCTGGCGCATCGGCTTTCAGTCAGCCCATCTGATTCTTGAGCGACACCTGCAGGATCACGGCGACCACCTGCGCCAGCTCGGGCTCTCGGTCTGGGGCACGGCGACCATGCGTACCGGCGGTGATGATATCGCCCAGGCCATGGCCCTGATGGGCGTGCGCCCGGTGTGGGCCACCGGCAGCCAGCGGGTCGATGACTTCGAGATCCTGCCCCTGAGCCTGCTGGACCGGCCTCGGGTCGACGTGACCCTGCGGGTCTCTGGGTTCTTCCGCGACGCCTTCGCCAACCTGATCCGGCTGTTCGATGCCGCGGTGCAGGCAGTGGCGGCGCTGGATGAGCCCGATGACCTCAACCCGCTGGCGGCCAAGGTCCGCGCCGAGCGCCAGAGCCTGCTGGAGGCAGGGCTGGATGCCGACGCGGCGGCGCGCCAGGCCGGCTGGCGGATTTTCGGGGCCAAGCCCGGTGCCTATGGGGCCGGGGTCCAGGGCGCCATCGATGGGCGCCTGTGGCAAAGCCGCGAAGACCTGGCCGAGGTCTACCTCAATTGGGGCGGTTATGCCTATGGCGGCAGTGATGAAGGCACGGCGGCTCGGGAGCAGTTCGCCCAGCGCCTGAGCCAGGTGCAGGCGGTGCTGCAAAACCAGGACAATCGCGAGCACGACCTGCTCGACTCCAACGACTACTACCAGTTCCAGGGCGGCATGCTGGCGGCGGTGGAAAGCCTCAGCGGGGCCAAGGCCGCCAGTTACCATGGCGACCACAGCCAGCCGGACCTGCCGAAAATCCGCAGCCTCAAGGAGGAGTTGAACCGGGTGATCCGTTCCCGGGCGGCCAATCCGAAGTGGATCGAGGGGGTCAAGCGCCATGGCTATAAAGGCGCTTTTGAAATGGCCGCGACCGTGGATAATCTGTTCGCCTTCGACGCCACCACCGAACTGATCGATGACCATCAATACGCCTTGCTGGCTGACGCCTATGTGCTTGACCCGTCGACCCGCGAGTTTATCCGGCAGCACAACCCCCATGCCCTGCGCGACATGACCGAACGCCTGCTCGAAGCCCAGCAGCGTGGCCTGTGGCAAGAGCCTGGCGAGTACCGCGAGGCCCTGGAAAACCTGCTGCTGGACATCGAAGAGAGCTAGCGGCACCTGTAGCCGCTGCCGCAGGCTGCGCTGTCCGGCACAAGCCACACACAACCAGCGCTCACCCCAATCTTTACGCACCCAGGCCCTGACCGAGACCCCGACATGAGCGATACCCCACATTTTCCGCTGTCCGCCGTGGTTGGCGCCGATGACCTGAAACTGGCGCTGTGCCTGACTGCCATCGATCCGAAAATCGGTGGGGTGCTGATCGAAGGGCCACGGGGCATGGCCAAGTCGACTCTGGCCCGGGGGCTGGCGGATCTATTGGCCAGCGGGCAATTTGTCACCTTGCCTCTGGGGGCGACCGAAGAGCGGCTGGTGGGCACCCTGGATCTGGATGCCGCGCTGGGCGAGGGCCGGGCGCAGTTTTCCCCCGGGGTACTGGCCAAGGCCGATGGCGGCGTGCTGTACGTCGATGAGGTCAACCTGCTGCCCGATCATCTGGTGGACCTGTTGCTGGACGTCGCCGCCAGCGGCACCAACCTCATTGAGCGTGACGGCATTTCCCATCGGCATTCGGCGAAGTTCGTGCTGATCGGCACCATGAACCCGGAGGAAGGCGAGCTGCGCCCGCAACTGCTCGACCGCTTCGGTCTGAATGTGGCGCTGGGTGGGCAGACGCCGCCGAGCGAGCGCGGGCAGATCATTCGTCGGCGCCTGGATTTCGACAGTGATCCCCAGGGTTTCTGCGAGCAGTGGGCGCCGCAGCAAGTAGCGCTGCGTGAGCGCTGCCAGGGCGCACGGGAGTTGCTGGGGCAGATCGCCCTGGACGATGGGGCGCTGGCGCAGATCACCGAGCGCTGTTTCGCCGCTGGGGTCGACGGCCTGCGCGCCGACCTGGTGTGGTTGCGCGCGGCCCGGGCCCATGCCGCCTGGCGCGGGGCAACGGCGATCATCGGGCAGGATATCGACGCCGTGGCCGAGTTTGCGTTGCGCCATCGCCGTCGCGACACCCCGCCGGCGGCGGCAGACCAGCCCCAATCTTCCCAGGCGCCGTCCGCGACGCAGCAGCAAGCCGCCACGGGCCAGGGCCAATGGGGCGAAATGCCGGCCCAGGCCCAAGCCACCGGCGTGCGCCGTGAAGTGCCGAGCTGGCCAAAAAAGCCCTAGGCATCCGCCCTCGCTCTGCCGCGGGGGCGGATGCCAGGCCCCGGGCAGGGAGGTTGGACCAGGGACGGCAGGGGCGGGGCCGGGCGGCGCCTGAGGGCACGATCAACTGGCCCGGGACCTTGCTCAATGGTCGGCCACAGGTGCGCGAGGATCTGCTGTATCGCCTGCGCAGTCGCACGGCCCATGAGCTGTGGCTGGTGATTGTCGACGCCTCGGCCTCGACCCGCCGGCATTCGGCGCTGAGTGATGCCAAGGGGCTGCTGGCGCAACTGTTCGACGACGCCTACCGCCAGCGCGCCCGGCTGGCGTTGCTGACCGCCAGTGGCCGCACACCGAGCTGGCAGGTCCAGGGTTTGAAGGCTTCGGCGGATTTGCGCCAGTGGCTGGACGGGCTTGGCGCGGGTGGCGGAACGCCCTTGCTGCAGGCGCTGGAAGAAGCCGCGCAATGGCTGGCCCGGCGCCAACGGCGTTTTCCGGCAGAGCAGCAGCGGGTCTTGCTTATCACCGACGGCCGGCTGAAAAGCCTGCCGCCGCAGACCCCCCTCAGCTGCCCGGCATTGCTGATCGACATCGAGCGCGGCCCCATCCGCCTCGCCCGCGCCCAGCAACTGGCCACTGCTCTGGGCGCCGAATACCGTCATATCGACCTGCTGCCCCCAACTGCCTGACACAACTCCTGTAGCCGCTGCTGATAGGCTGCGCTGTCCCTCACGACCGCCGTGATTCACCTGACACGCCACGGCGTCGGTGCTGGCCAGCGCAGCCTGCTGGCTGCGGCTACGGGTGTCCGTCGCGGACGCAGGCCGGGGGGCGGTTCAGGGGCTACGCTTGGTCCACCGTCACAGGAGTGAATGTATGCGGGTACTGGTGAGTAACGACAAGGATGATTTTCGGGTCAAGGCTTATGCCGGGACTAACGGGGTGTTGCTGGCCATGGACCTGGACCCCGCGCGGCGCAAGGGGTTGCTCGGGTTTGCCATTGAAAAGCGCAGCGCCACCAAGCCCTGGCTGTTTCTGTTCAACAGCCTGACTTTCCCCGGCAAGGCCCACCGTTTCCCTCAGTACAACGCCACGCCGAGCGATCAGGCGCCGCTGCAAAAATTTCGCTGGGCCGATTACGCGGTCACCCCCGGGGCGACCATGGATTACCGGGTGCACCTGGCCTATGGCAGCCCGGATGCGCCGCAACTGGGGGAGTCGCTGCAGGTCACGGTCACGGCCGATAACGGCCTGCCGCCGGGGCAGCGGGTGATCTTCAATCGAGCGGTGGCCGCCAGCCAGGCGTTTTCGCGCAAGTTTCCCGAGCTGGATGCGCTGATCAGCGCCAACAAGCACCTGCCCATCGAAGCCTGGCCCGAGGCGCCCCGGCAATGGCTGGAAAACGGCCTGCTCGGCGAGCTGCTGGGGTTTATCGAACGTGCGGTGGATGCGCACTGGGCGCTGGACATCGCGATCTACGAATACCAGCTGCAGTCGATCATCGACGCGGTCAATGCCGCCTTCGACCGTGGCGCCAGGGTGCGGGTGCTGTACCACGCCCAGCCCGGGGATGCGGACACGGCGCTGAATCAGGCCAATCTGCAGCACCTGCCGCCGACCAATGCGCGCGGGCGGGTGACCCACAGCATTTTCCATGACAAGTTCATCGTCCTCAGCCAGCTCGACGCCAACGGCACGGCGCAGCCGGCCGCCGTGCTCTGCGGCAGCACCAACTTCACCGCCAACGGGGTCTACCGCCAGGCCAACGTGGTGCACGTGCTGGACAACCCCAGCCTGGCCGCGAGCTACCTGGAGGTATTCGAGCACATCTGGGCCGCCCCGGCAGACGTCGGCGCGACGCGCAAATGGCTGACCCAGCACAACCCGATGCGGCTGGACACGCCGCTGTTTGCCGGGTTTTCCCCGCGCTCGGGGCAGGGCGACCTGCAAGCCTTTGTCGAGATCATCAACGCCTCGAAAAAGGACCTGCTGTTCGTCACCGCATTCACCCTGCCGGACATGATCCTCAACGCCTTGCTCGGCCAGCCCCACGACGACGTGCTGCGTTACGGCCTGCAAAACACCGCCAGCCGCATCACCGGTTTCCATGCCGACCGCAGCGCCGAGTTCGCCGCCACCGCGTTGCTCAACGACGGCCTGGAAGGCTGGCTGAAGGAAGGACTGAAGGGCCAGAAGGGCAATTTGCTGGTGCACACCAAGGCCATCGTCAGCGACTTCACCAGCGACGCGCCGGTGATCATCAGCGGCAGCCACAACCTCAGCGCCGCCGCGAGCAATGGCAATGACGAGAACTTTCTGATCATCGGTGGCGACACCGACCTGGCGGACCGTTACGGCCTGGAGTTGCTGCGTTTTTACGAGCATTACCGCTTTCGCTATTACGCGAAGAAGCTGGCGCTCAAGCAGGTCCAGCCATTGGCGGTGGATGATGCCTGGAGTGACGATTACTACCGCGAGGGCGACTTGCGCCAGTTGTCGCGGCTGCGCTTTGCCGGGCGCTGAGGCCGCCTAGGGCGTGGCTTGGGCCGGGCCCGCTCAATTGACGAAAATGATCTTCGAGACCAGTTCCGCACTGTTTTTGGCTTGCAGCTTTTTCATCAGCCGCGCGCGGTGGACTTCCACCGTGCGGTGGGAGATCGCCAGTTTCTTCGCCACTTCCTTGCAGGTCAGGCCGTTGACGATATGCATCGACACTTCGCGTTCGCGGGGTGTGAGGTTGACCGTGGCGTGGTGCGGGCGGTCCATGCGCTCGAAGTGCCAGATCATCAGCTTGAACGGGTCGTCCAGGGTCAGGGTGTAGCCATGGGCCTTGGCCCAGAACACTTCGCCGCTCTTGTGCTGCATGAAGCGTTCGTCGGAATAGGCGCAGCTGTTGCTGTTGAGCAACCAGTTGCGGCTGCGGTTGCCGATGGTGGTGTAGTCCGCCTGAGAGGGGTAGATCAGCAGGGTCAGGTGGCCCACGAGTTCTTCATGGGAGTAGCCGAACAGCTGCAGGAAGGCCTCGTTGCAGTCGAGTATCACCCGGTGGCCGGTGATCAGCTGCGGGGCGGGAGACATTTGGAATGCCAGGCGCTCAAGGTCATTTTTCTGTTGGGCGAAAGCGTTCATTGGGCATCCTGCCTCGATGTGAATTCGCAGCCGGGGTGCTGCTCCCCGGCGCGGCTACTTATCCATGTACGTAGTTGCACGAACTAGCGAGGGGTTCGTGCTGGAGGCATTGTAAGGAATGCCTGTGACAAGCAAAGAAGAAAATCGCCATGACCCATGATTCCGTATCCATCGTCGCCGCCGGACACACCCCCTTTGGCCGGCTGGACGGTCGCACCCTGGAAGACCTGATCGTTCAGGTCAGCCGCGAGGCCCTGGCGGACGCCGCCATCGATGCATCGGAGATCGATGCGCTGTTCCTCGGGCACTTCAACGCCGGGATGGTGCCCGATGCGTTCCCCGCGTCCTTGCTGATGCAGGCCGACCCGGGCCTGCGCTTCAAGCCGGCCACCCGCTGCGAGAACGCCTGCGCTTCGGGCTCGGCGGCGATCCAGGCGGGGATCAACGCCATCCTTTCCGGCGCCGCCGAGCTGGTGCTGGTGGTGGGGGCCGAGAAGATGACCCACAACTCCACGGCCGAGGTCACCCAGGCCCTGGCGGGCGCCGGCTACCAGAACGACGTCGAAGAGGCGGGGCTGAGTTTTCCCCAGTTGTTCGGCCTGGCCGCCGAGCAGTACCGCGATCGCTATCAGTGCCCCATGGCCTCGATGGCCGCCATCGCCACCAAAAACCACTCCAACGCCATGGCCAACCCTTTGGCGCAGATGCACCGGGTCATGGATTTCGAGCATTGCAACAACGTGTCCAAGAGCAACCCCTATGTAGCGCCATCGCTGCGCCTGACCGATTGCTCGCTGATCAGCGACGGCGCGGCGGCCATTGTGCTGGCCTCGTCCAAGCGCGCCCGGCTGTTTCGGCGTGATGTGCTGATTCGCGCCGCGACCCAGGTCAATGACTTTCTGCCGATCGCCCAGCGCGACCTGCTGGCCTTCGAGGGCCCGCAGCGGGCGATTCACTCGGCGCTGCGCGGGGCCAGCCTGACCTTGACCGACCTGAGCTTTGCCGAGGTCCACGATTGCTTCACCATCGCCGAACTGCTGATTTATGAAGCCATGGGACTGGCGCCCAAGGGCGAGGGGCATCGGGCCCTGGACGACGGCATCGTCCGCGCCGGTGGCCGCCTGCCGGTAAACCTGTCCGGCGGCCTCAAGGCCAAGGGGCATCCGGTGGGCGCGACCGGGGTGTCAATGCACGCCCTGGCGTTCCGCCAACTGACCGGCGAGCCAATCGGGATCGCCGTGCCGGGCCCGGAGTTCGGGCTGGTGTTCAACATGGGTGGCATGGCGGTGGCCAACTATGCCTCGGTGCTTCAGGCACTCAGGGCCTGAGCATGAATATCGCCAACTGGTTACTGGATGCCGGTCGTCGCTGGCCCGAGCGCCCGGCGTTGTTCAGCGGCGCGCGGGCAGTGGCCGACTATCGCACCTTTGCCGCGCACGCCGCGCAGCGTGCGGCCGAGCTGGTGCAGCAGCACGGTATTGCGCCGGGCGAGCGTGTCGCCTTGTTCATGAAAAACAGCTGCCACTACCTGGAGTTGCTGTATGCCATCTGGTGGGCGGGCGCAGTGGCGGTGCCGATCAATAGCCGGCTGCACCCGGCCGAAGCCGCGTGGATCGCCGACAACGCCCAGGCGCGGCTGATCTTCACCGATGACGGTCAGGTGTTCGAGCCCCAGGCGCTGACGCCGCCGTGCCGGGAGCTGGCCCTGAGCGCCTGCGGGCCGCTGGCCGAGCCCCTTAACAGCCCATGCGCGCGCCAGTCCGAGGACCTGGCGTGGCTGTTCTACACCTCCGGCACCACCGGGCGCTCCAAGGGGGTGATGCTGTCCCACGGCAACCTCAGCGCCATGTCCCTGTGCTACCCGATCGATGTCGACCCGGTAGCCGCCGGGGATGCGGTGGTCTATGCCGCGCCGATGTCCCACGGCGCCGGGCTGTACAACTTTATTCATGTGCGCTGCGGTGCGCGGCATGTGGTGCCCGAGTCCCGCGGGTTCAAGGCCGAGGAGCTGTTCGCCCTGGCCAGTGAGCTGGGGCAGGTCAGCCTGTTTGCCGCGCCGACCATGGTCAAACGCATGGTCGAGCAGGCGCGGGCCCAGGGTTATGCCGGGGCGGGGATCAAGACCATCGTCTACGGCGGAGCCCCGATGTACCTCGCGGACTTGCGCGAAGCCCTCGCCACCTTTGGCCCGCGACTGGTGCAGATCTACGGCCAGGGCGAAAGCCCGATGACCATCAGCGCCTTGCCCCGCGAACTGATCGCCGACTGCGACCGCGCCGACTGGGCGGCCCTGGCGGCGTCGGTGGGGCGTGCCCACTCGTGCGTCGAAATCAGCATTCGCGACCCTCAGGGCGCGCCGCTGCCCGCTGGCCAGCCCGGTGAAATCGCCGTGCGCGGCGCCACGGTGATGCTCGGTTACTGGCGCAATGCGCGGGCCACCCGCGAGGCCCTGGTGCAGGGCTGGTTGTTGACCGGGGACATCGGCTACCTCGACTGCGCGGGTTACCTGACCCTGACCGATCGCTCCAAGGATGTGATCATTTCCGGTGGCAGCAACATCTACCCGCGTGAGGTGGAGGAGGTGCTGGCCCAGCACCCGGCGGTGTTTGAAGTTTGCGTGGTGGGTGAGCCGCACCCGCAATGGGGCGAGTCGGTGGTAGCCTTCGTCGTTGCGCGCGACGGCGCGGTGCTTGATCAACAGCAACTCAACGCCTGGTTTGTGCAGCGCATGGCCTCGTTCAAGAAGCCGACAAAGTACGTGTTTCGCAAAGAATTACCCCGCAACAGTTACGGCAAGATCCTCAAGACCGAACTGCGTCTGTCGTTGATGGAGGCGGTAAGCGTTTCAGTGACGCCTTGAGGCGTGTTTTTCATGGATAGCGACAAGACAGGAGTCCACACAATGGATCTGCAACAGAAAAACCCGGCCCGGCAACGGCGCCGGGCGTTTATCGGTGCCACGTCGGGGCACCTTATCGAGTGGTACGACTACGGCGTCTACGGCTTTCTCGCGGTGTACATCGGCAAGGCATTTTTTGTCTCCGACGACCCGACCACCAGCCTGCTGGCGAGCTTCGCCGCCTTTGCCCTGAGCTTTTTCATCCGGCCCCTGGGTGGTCTGTTTTTCGGTCCGCTGGCGGACAAGATCGGCCGGCGCAAGACCCTGATCACGGTACTGGTGATGATGGCCGGCTCCACCTGCCTGCTGGGGCTGTTGCCGACCTATGCCTCGATCGGGATCGCCGCGCCGATCATCCTGGTGTTGATTCGCTGCGTGCAGGGCTTCTCGGCCGGTGGCGAGATCGGCACCATCACCAGCTTTATTTCCGAGTACGCCGGGCCCGGGCGCCGTGGGTTTGCCACCTGCTGGCTGATGGTCACCGCGGTGCTCGGGCTGTTGCTGGGCGGGGCGGTGGCCAATGGCATGACCTGGGCCCTGGGCGCGGACCTGATGCAGGCCTGGGGCTGGCGCATTCCGTTTCTGATTGCCGCGCCCCTGGGCCTGGTCTCGATGTACATCCGCCTGCGGCTCGAGGACAGCCCCGAGTTCCTGGCCCTGCAACGCGCCGGACAAACGTCCAAGGCGCCGCTGCGTGAGGTCTGGCAATGGAAGCGGGCGATTGCCCTGGTGTTCTTCATCATCACCTTGCACAGCTCGATCTTTTACCTGGTGCTGACCTTCGCCTCGACCTACATGTCGAGCATCCTCAAGTTCGACAGTGGCACCACCCTGTTGTACGTGTTCGTCGCCAGCTTCTCGGCGGCGTTCGTCATGCCGTTCGGCGGGGCCTTTACCGACCGCTACGGACGCAAGCCGTTTTTGCTGGTGGTCGGGACCCTGGCCACGCTGGCGATGTTCTGGTTCTTCAAGTCGGCCCCGACCGCGACGCCCACCTCGTTTTTCTTCCCGCTGATGGCGGTGGCGATTCTGTTCGGGCTTTACGCTTCCTCGACCTACGCCCTGATGAGCGAACTGTTGCCGACGCGGATCCGCTCCACGGGCATCGCGGTGGCCTACAACATCCCGGTGGCAGTGTTTGGCGGCAGCGCGCCGCTGATTTCCACCTGGCTGATCAAGCTCACCGGTGACATCACGTCGCCCTGGTACTTCTACATCGGCACCGGCGTGGTGTCGCTGATTGCCCTGGTGGTACTGCGCCAGGACGACTTTGTGGCCCGCGCGGCCAGCGCCGAACCGCCTTTCGCCCCGGCCCCCGGTGCGTTGCTGACCCCGGTGCGCTGAAGACCTGCCGGACTCGGGCCGCGCCTGCGGCCTGAGTCACAAATCCTTGATTGTCTTCAGATTCTTCCTGGTCGATGTGGTTATAAATCTGGCGCTGGGTCCGTGCATTCTGAATAATGCGGGTTTGGGTGCACCCTGGGTCCGCGGACCTACAGGGTACCGTCCCTCATCGTCAGGCAAGGATCGCAATGAATCTCACTCAGCAGGCCCGAGTGGTCAAGCTCATCAGCCCGTTGGGCGCCGATGTCCTGCAACTCGACCGAATGGATGGCAATGAAGCCCTGGGCCGTCCCTTCGAATACGAGCTGGCGCTGGTTTCCAAACACCATTCGTTGCCGCTGAACGCCTTGCTCGGCCAGCCGGTGAGCCTGTCCATCGAGCAATACGACGGCTCCCTGCGCTACTTCCACGGCATTGTCAGCCGCTGCGGGCAGACTGCCGGCAGTGGGCAATTTGCCGGTTATCGGCTGTCGGTCCGGCCCTGGCTGTGGCTGCTGAGCCGCACCTCCGATTGCCGGATCTTCCAGAACCGCACGGTGCCGGACATCGTCATGCAGGTGTTTCGCGACCTGGGCTTCACCGACTTCGAAGACGCCCTGACCCGCACCTACCGCGAGTGGGAATACTGCGTGCAGTACCGCGAGACCGCCTTCGATTTCGTCAGCCGCCTGCTGGAGCAGGAGGGCATCTACTATTTCTTCCGCCATGAGGCGGGGCGCCATGTGCTGGTGCTGGCCGACGACTACGGCGCCCACAGCACTGCGCCCGGTTACGCCAGCGTGCCGTACTACCCGCTCAAGGACCGGATCCGCGAGCGCGACCACATCTTCGACTGGCACCTGGACCACGAGGTGCAGCCCGGCTCCCTGGAGCTCAGCGATTACGATTTCCAGCGCCCCAGCACCCGTTTGGAAGTGCGCTCCACGGTGCCGCGCCCCCACAGCAACGGCGACTACCCGCTGTACGACTACCCCGGCGAATACGTGCAGGCCGAGGACGGCGAGCAGTACGCGCGCAACCGCATCGAAGCGATCCAGACCCAGTACGAGCGCATTGTCATGCACGGCAACGCCCGGGGCATTGGCAGCGGGCATCTGTTCAGCCTGACCGGCTACCCCCGGCTCGACCAGAACCGCGAGTACCTGGTGGCCACCGCCCGTTACCGGATCAGCCAGGAGGCCTACGAATCGGGCGCCGCCGATGGCGATTTTCAGTTTGAAAGCACCCTGGATTGCATCGACGCCACCCAGGTCTTCCGTCCGCTGCCGCTGACCCCGCAACCCCTGGTGCGCGGCCCGCAGACGGCGATGGTGGTGGGCCCCGCCGGCGAGGAAATCTGGACCGATAAATTCGGCCGGGTGAAGGTGCATTTCTACTGGGATCGCCACGATCGCTCGGATGAAAACAGCTCATGCTGGATCCGCGTCTCGCAAAGCTGGGCCGGCAAGAACTGGGGCGCGATGCACATTCCACGCATCGGCCAGGAAGTGATCGTCAGCTTCCTCGAAGGCGACCCCGACCGCCCGATCATCACCGGCCGGGTGTACAACGCTGAGCAGACGGTGCCCTACGACCTGCCGGCCAACGCCACCCAGAGCGGGATCAAGAGCCGTTCAAGCAAGGGCGGCACGCCGGCCAACTTCAATGAAATCCGCATGGAGGACAAGAAGGGCGAGGAGCAGCTGTTTATCCATGCCGAGAAGAACCAGGACATCGAGGTCGAGAACGACGAAACCCACTGGGTGGGCCGCGACCGTGCGAAAACCATCGACCGCGACGAGACCGTGCACGTCCACCGGGACCGCACCGAAACCGTGGACAACAACGAGACCATCACGGTCCACGCCAACCGCAAGAAGACCGTGGACCTGAACGAGACGGTGCTGATCGGCATGAACAAGTCCGAGACCATTCTCATGGCCTCGCTGCAGAACGTCGGCATGGGCCGCATGGAAAACGTCGGGCTCGGCTACAGCCTCAACGTCGGCATGATGATGAACACCTTTGTCGGCCTGAACCAGACCACCCAGATCGGCAAGAAAAACGTGATCTCGGCCGGTGAAAGCTATCACCTGGCGGTGGGCGGCAGCGACGATGGCTCGACCATCACCCTGGACGGCAAGAGCCTCAAGCTCGGCAGCCAGACCATCGAACTCACGGCCGACAAGGAGATCCGCCTGACCTGCGGCCAGAGCACGATCCGCATCACGCCCTCGGAGATCGAGATTCTCTCGCCGAACGTCGATATCAACTGCTAGCAGCCTCACGCAAACGGTCCCACAGACCTCAAGGATGGACAGATAGATGAGCGGTCTTCCCGTTTCCCACGTTGGCGAAAAGGTTTCCGGCGGTGTGATCGCCACCGGCTCGCCAACGGTGCATGTCGGCGCGTCCGGGGTCGGCATCGCCGACCGGGTGTCGGCCTGCGTGCCCAATGTCGGCCAGCCGGTGAACCCGATGCTGGGCTGCAAGCTGCTGCCCGAGGAAGTCGACTTCGCCCTCGCCGCGCCGGACACCTTCACCTTCGGTCGCGGCTACCTGTCGAGCAACCCGCGCATCAGCCGGCTCGGCCAGGGCTGGTGGCTGCCGGGGGAGAGCATGCACCTGGAGCTGAGCCCGACCGCCTGTGTGCTGATTGACGCCCAGGGCCGGCGCATCAGCTTTCCGGCCCTGGCGCCGGGGGCGGTGTTCTACTCCGGTACCGAGCGCCTGTGGCTGCGTCGGGGCGGCGCCCCGCAGGAAGGACCGGCCGTTCAGCCGTGGAAGGGGCGCTGGGCCGCGGTGCCGGAGGCGCTGGCCGCCGACGAGGGTGCCGTGCTGCTGTTGGTCGACACCAGCTACCTGCATTTCCAGCGCCAGGCCGACGGTGTCTGGCGCCTGCACGCCACATTCGGCCGCAGTGGCTACCGCACCGAGTTCGGCTGGAGCCAGAGCGGCCTGCTGACCAGCATCCGCGACAGTGCCGGACGCAGTTACGCCCTGGTCTACCAGAGCTGTTGCGAACCGTCGCCGGGGGATGACGGGGTGCGTCTGCAGGGGGTGATCCTGGCCAATGTCGACGGCCCGGTACCGGCCGACCTGGACCTGCAAAGCCGCCGCCTCGACTGGCTGGTGCGCTACCAGTTCAACGACAGCGGCGACCTGGTGGCGGTGCGCAACCGCCTCGGCGAAGTGGTCCGGGTGTTTGCCTGGCACAACCACATCCTGGTGGCCCACGGTGAGCCGGGCGGCCTGGAAGTGCGCTACACCTGGGACCTGCACCAGCCCCACGGCCGGGTGCTCAAGCAAAGTGAAACCGACGGCCTGACCCGCGAGTTCCGTTACCAGCGCGAGGCCACCGAGGTGGTCGACAGCCTGGGCCGTACCGAGCGTTACGAGTTCAGCGGCAGCGGCGGCGAGCAGCGCTGGACCGCCCTGGTGCGTGCCGATGGCAGCCGTACCGAGTTCGAGTACGACATGTTCGGGCGCCTGGTGCTGATCCGCGATCCACTGGGCCGCGAGTTCCGCCGTCGACTCGATGGCCAGGGCCGGGTGCTGGAAGAACAGACCCCGGGCAAGACCCGATTCCGCAAAAGCATCGACGACGAAACCGGGCTGCTCAAGGAACTGATCGACAGCATGGGTCGCCAGTGGCTGCTCAAGCATGACGCCAGTGCCCGGTTGCTCAGCGTCCAGGGGCCGGCAGGCATCACCCGCTATGCCTACGACGACCCGGCGCTGCCGGACCGGCCCACCCAGGTGGTGGATGCCAGGGGCGGCATCAAGCGCCTGACTTGGAACCGCCTCGGCCTGCTGGCCAGTGTCACCGACTGCTCGGGCCAGACCCGGACCTGCGAATACGATGGCGAAGGCCAGTTGCTGGCCGAAACCGATGCCCTGGGCCAGGTCACCCGCCGTGGCTACGATCACCTGGGCCAGGTCACGGGCCTGTCCATGGCCGACGGCACCCAGCTCAAGTACCGCTACGATGCCCAGGGGCGCCAGACCCATATGGCCGATGGCGACGGGCACTTCACCCAGTTCTTCTGGGACCGCGCCGAACGCCTGACCTGCGTCACCGATGCTGCCGGGCATGAGCAGCATTACCGCTACGACGAAGCCGGACGTCTGGTCATGCTGACCAATGAAAATGGCGCCCAGGCGCATTTTGCCTATGACCTGCTGGACCGTCTGGTGCAGGAAACCGGCTTCGACGGGCGCTGCCAGCGCTACCGCTACAACGCCGCCGATGAATTGGTGGCGCGGGTCGATGCCGACGAGCGCGAGACCACCTACGCCTACAACCTCGACGGGCGTCTGCTGAGCTGTCACCTGCCGGCCACCGCCAGCGCGCCGGCGAGCAGCCAGCATTACCGCTGGCTGGCCGACGGGCGCCTGGCCGGGGTCAAGGGCGCGGATTGCGAACTGCGCTTTGCCTATGACGAGGCGGGAAATCTGTGCCTGGAAAACCAGATCCACGCCGACGGCTGGGTCTACAGCGTCGCGCACCGCCATGACGAACTGGGCGCGCGCCAGAGCAGCCGTTTTGGCGATGCCCCCGAGGTCAACTGGTTGACCTACGGCCCCGGCCATGTGCACGGGGTGCTGGTGGCCCAGGCCGAGCTGGCGTTCGAGCGCGACGCCCTGCACCGTGAAACCCGCCGCGACGGCCGGCTCAAGGGCCAGCCCGAGGCGTTGTTCAACCTCGAGCGCCGCTACGACCGCCTGGGACGCCTGACCCATAGCCAATTGACCCTGGCGGCGGGCGATGACTGGCGGCGCAGCTATCAATACGACGCCCTGGGGCAACTGACCGGCATCGATGAAAACCTGCGCCCGAACCGGCGTTATGACTACGACCGCAGCGGCCGCCTGGTGGCCAGCCAGCGCAGCGACGGGACGCCCCAGCGCTACGCTTTCGACCCGGCGGGCAACCGTTTCGACAGCGAGGCCCCGACCCCGGCGGCGCAACACAGCAGCACCAGCCTGCACAACGAGTTGTACCGCTCGGGTTATGTGCACACCGACAGTGCGTCCCAGGCCGGGCCGCAGTCCGCGGTCGGCAGCCTGGGCAATCGGGTCGAAGCGTTCGGCGGTAGCCGCTACCGCTACGACGGCGCCGGCAACCTGCTGGAGCGCATCGACGCCGATGGCAACCGCCTGCAACTGGCCTACGACGGTGCTCATCGCCTGGTCCACCTGGTGCGCTGGCGCGCCGATGGGGTTCGGGTCGAGGCGCGCTATCGCTATGACGGCCTGTCGCGGCGCATTGCCAAGACCGTGCGCGAAGGCGAGCAGGAATACACCGTGCGCTTCGGCTGGGACGGCGATCGCCAGTGCGCCGAAGCCTTTGGCCAACGCCTGCGCACCACGGTCTACGAGCCCGGGGCCAGTGTGCCGTGGCTGCGCCTGGAGCAGGACTGCGAGCCCGACAGCCCGGAACTGTTGCAGGTGCGCCAAGCCATGGCGGCCGAAGACCAACCGCTGCCGGCGCAGTGCTTCCCGGCGTTGGGCGCACCGCGTATCGGCTTCTTTCACACCGACCATATCGGCACCCCGCTGCGCCTGAGTGACGAGCAGGGCCGTACCCTGTGGCAGGCCGAGGCCGACGACTGGCGCGCGATAACCGGGCAAAGCGGTTCCACCGACCAGCCGCTGCGTTTCCAGGGCCAGTATCACGACCTGGAAAGCGACCTCTACTACAACCGCTATCGCTACTACCTGCCGGAACTGGGGCGCTATGCGACCCAGGACCCGATCGGCCTGCGGGGCGGGCCTAACCTGTACGTCTATGCGTTGAACGTGCCCTCGGTGGCCTACGATCCGACGGGTCTGTTCGTGCCCTTGCTGGTGATCGGCGCCTTCGCCCTGCGCGGGGTGATCGGTGCCGGCATCGAGCTGGGGGTGCAGGCGGGCAAGCAGGTGCTGGGGCAGGTCAAGGACAACTGGGACAACGACCGCGAACTCACTGATATCAAGTGGAAGTGCATCGACATCAACTGGAAGCATGTGGCGGTATCGGGGGCCGTGAGCACCGTGGCCCCGGGTATGCTCACTACCGGCAAGAACGTGCTGACCTCGGCCAAGGCCCTCAAGACCCTGAATGGCCAGGCCGCCAATACCGCGAACCGCGCCGCCAAACTGGCTGCGCGCAAAGCGGCCCATTCCTCGAAAATCAAAAGTGCCGTCGGCACCCAGATTGCCTGGCAAGGCGCAAAACAAGTGGTCAAGTGTCCGTTGAAAGACGAAGAAGAGGAGTGCCAGGAACAATGAAACGCATGCTGTTGATGACGGCGATCTTCATCCCGCTGGCTCTTTTGTACAACGTACTGACCCAGTATTTCGGCGAGACCTGGCTGGTGGTCGGGGCCTTCTGCCTGCTGCTGGTGGCGCTGCGGGTCGGGTTGTACCTGTACCGCCGGTCCAGGGGCATCAAGGACAACTACCTGGATGAATGAGCACGGCCCGGGCCCGGGCCGCACGCTCACTGGAACGCGCCGGACTCCAGGCAGAACGCGACCAGGGCCTGGTCGCTGTCCAGGTTCAGCTTGCGGATCGCCGAGATCTTCTGTGCGCTGACGGTCTTGATGCTGCGCTTGAGGTTGGCGGCGATCTGCATCATCGATTCGCCACGCACGAAGTGGCGCAGCACCTCGTATTCCTTGGGCGTGAGGCTGCTCAGGCCCTCGGCCATCGAACGCACCGGGCCGTTGTGCTGCTCGTTGTACTCAAGGTCGGGCGGGTAGTGCACACGCCCGCGCCGGACGTTGTCCAGGGCGCTGAGCAGCTCGCTCATGTCGTGGCGCTTGAGCAGCACCGAGCGCACGCCGATGTCGTACAGGGTGGCGACGATCATCGGGTTCGACATCATGGTCAGGACCAGCACCTGGACCCGCGGGAAGTGGCGGATGAGGTAGGTCACCAGGCGAATCCCGTCGCCGAATTTTTCATCGCCCTCCATGAAATAGTCGGTGATCACCACATCGATGCTCGGGTCGTCCGCCAACTGTTGGATCAGGGCGCTGGGGGTAGTGACTGCCGCCACCACCTCGTAGTGGGCGGTGCTGTTCAGCAGGCTGCTGACGGCAGCCAGTACCAGTGGATGATCGTCGGCCAGTGCAACGCGGATTTTTTTCATGTGGACACGATCCATTTTCAGAAGAAATGCACGGTAGAGGATAAGTGGCAGAGTTTCAGTCGGGCAGGCTGATCCGCTCCAGGGCGTGCAGCAGAGTCAGGCTATGCGCGTGGGTGGAGGGCGTCAAACCGGCCTCCCGCAGGTCATTCCCGAAACGCTCGAGCTGCTCGATCAGCGCCTCGTAGCCGGCCACCGCGAGGGAGCCGCGAACCCGGTGCAGCAGCTCGAAGATGCGGTCGTAATCCTGTTCGTCGAGTGCCTGGCGCAAGGTCTGGATATCCACGGTCATGGTGCTGATGAAGATTTGCCGCAGGTCGCTGGGCAGGCCGGGCGGTTCCTCGAACAACGGGATGCACTGCTCGGTGTCGAGGCCGCTGAGTTGGGACAGGCTGGCCCACAGCGTCTGCAACTGCACCGGCTTGACCAGCCAGGCGTCCATGCCGCAGGCCCGGCAGCGTGCTTCCTCCTCGCACATGGCGTTGGCGGTGACGCCGATCACCGGTCGGTCATCGCCGCCCGCGCGAATGCGGGTGGTGAGCTCATAGCCGCTCATGCGCGGCATGTTGACGTCGGTCAGCAGCAGGTCGTAGTCGCCGATCCGCCACAGGTCGAGGGCCTCGGCGCCGTCGGCGGCCAGGGTGCTGTGGCAGCCCAATTGCTTGAGCTGGTGGCTGAGGGTCGCCTGGTTGATCGGGTTGTCTTCGGCGACCAGCACGTTCAGGCGAAGCGGCGGCAGGCTGTTCAGCGGTTGCAGGCCCGCGGCCCGGCCGGTCGGCCCGGGCTCGGGTTCACCACGCAGCTTGCGCTCCAGCAGAAAGCCGATGGCGCTGAAATCACAGGCATCGGCCAGGCTGGCCCCGGGGCCGGTCCGTTGCCCGTCGAGGACGATTTCAGTCAGGCCGGCGAGGGCCTCGGCGCGGCCGCCGGGGGCGTCGAACATGCGCAGCAGAATGCCCGGGCCGACCCCGTCGAGCGCCGCGCCTTCCAGGGACGTGGCCTCGGCGCCCCAGCGATTGAGCCATTGGCAGAGGTTGCCGGTCAGTTCGTGATGGGGGCTGTGCACGTAGATTCGTGCACCGGCCAGGTCCGGCTGGCGTGGCGCGGTGCTGGTGCCGGCCAGCGGCAGCTCGAGGCTCATGGAGAAACTGCTGCCCAGCCCCAGCGCGCTGGTCAGGCGGATTTCACTGCCCATCATCGCCGCCAGTTTGGCGCAGATCGACAGGCCCAGCCCGGCACCATGCACGGTGTGGGAGTGGGCGTCGATCTGATAGAAGGGGGTGAACAGCTGTTGCTGCTCTTCCTGGCCGATGCCGATGCCGGTGTCCACCACTTGCAGGGTCATCAGCACCTGGCCATCGCTCCCGGGCTCGGCACGGGCGCGGACGATGACGTGCCCGGAGAGGGTGAACTTGATGGCGTTGCTGATCAGGTTGGTGAGGATCTGGCGGATCCGCACCGGATCCCCCAGCAGCGCCTGGGGCAGTTGCGGATCGACGCAGGAAAACAGCAGCAGGTCCTTGTTCCGGGCACTGTCGATAAAGGCCCCGGTACAGCCCTGGACCAGCTCCCGGGGGTCGAACGACTGCCCGCCCAGGGCCAGTTGGCCGGACTCGATCCGGGTGATGTCGAGAATGTCGCTGATGATCTGCAACAGCAGCCCGGAGGACACCTGGATGCGTTCGAGCAACTGGCGCTGTTCGGGGTCGAGGTCGGTCAGCCCCATCAGTTCCAGCGAGCCGAGGACCCCATAGAGCGGGGTGCGGATTTCGTGGCTCATGGTTGCCAGGAACACCGACTTGGCGCCGTTGGCCCGGTCGGCGGCGTGCTTGGCCTGGGTCAGCTCCTGTTCCATTTGCGCCCTTGCACTGAGGTCGGCGAAGGCACAGACCACCACATCCTGGTCGTGGTAGCGGGTCGGGGCAAAGGCGATATAGAACGAGCGGCCATCGTGGGCGCGGTGGTTTTCGATGGTGCCCGGTTGCGTGGCGCGGCTGAGCCGCTCCAGCAGCGGTTGCTCCAGTCCGCTGTCGTGCAGGCTCTGGCCGACCTGGGTGTCGAACCACTTGAAGGCCAGGGTGTTGGCGAAGACGATCCGGCGTTCGTCGCGGCTGAACACGCAGAGCGCCACTGGGGTGGTTTCCAGCAGGGTACGACTGAACTGGTCGCTTTCCATCAGTTGCCGGTGGGCCTGTTGCGCCGGTGCGATCACCCGTCGGTTGTAGCGGCGCACATAGGCCCAGCCGGCCAGCGGGCTGAGTGACAGCAGGGCGATGATGCTTGCCAGCAGCCAATAGTGGCCGAAGAACAGGCTGGGGTAGGACAGGATGTAGTAACCGGTCCAGGCCCCGTTGGTGGCGTCGACCCGGAACACCAGCCCGTCAGCCCGATAATTGACCCCGGGGCCGACCCCGCTCGGGTACGGCGCCGGACCCAGCAGCAGGCCATCCTCCCGGCCGACCAGCCAATGGGCGTCGTAGACGCCACGTTGCAGCACCCGGGAAAAAATATTGATTCGCTCGCGGCTGATCAGGGTCGCGGCATAGGTGCCGGGGCTGCCGCTCGCGGCGTGACGCAAGGGCAGGTAGGCGATCACATGGTCGGGGTAGCCCTGCAGGCCGATCCAGCGGATGCGGTCGGCGCTCGCGGCATCGGCGCGGATCGCGGCCATCGCCGCCTGGGTCAGGGGCGCCGACAGGTTGGGGCGGCGGTTGCCGACCGTGGGCACGGTGTAGCTGGTGCCCGGTTCTGCATCCACCACCAGCAGGCCCGAGGCGGGAAAGCTCGAACGCACCCAGAAACTGGAATAGAGGTCGGCCAGGTAGCGCCCGAACCCTGCGGCCCGGCTGCTTTGCAGAGGGCAGGACTTGAGATCCTGGCAGATCAGGGTGAACGGCGTATCGACCGGCGAAGGCGTGCCCTGGTACAGGGTCGCGCCGGGTATCTGCTGGTCGTCCATGGCGTGGAAGATCCACGGCGAATTCTGCTGCGGGTCGCTGTAGTCGAGGATGTGCGCCTGCTGCAGGCGGGTGAGCAGCGCCTGCTGCTCGTCCATGTAGCGGCTCTGCAGGGTGAAGTCGATGCTGATGCGCTCCTGCTCCTGGCTGATGATCCGCTGGAAACCCCAGAGCAGGGCACCGGACATGATCAGCAGCAGTGGCAGGACGCCGAACAGCACCAGGTTCAGTCGTCGAGAGTTTCGCGCGATGCGTCGTAGCGGGAGGTTTGGCATGGAGTAGGGAAAGCGGCCCGGGTGGGTGGAGAGAAAGGTGGCGGTACACTGCATCCCAGCAACTGCGAGAAAGCGTCCAGCTCCAATGCCGCGGAAATAAGATAACCCTGGGCGCTGTCACAGCCAATAAGCCGCAGAAACTCCAGGTCACGTCCTGACTCCACGCCTTCGGCAACCACTTCCAGGCCCAATTGCCGACCCAGTTGCACCGCTGCCACCAGCGCCGCGGCCCGGGCTTCGTCGGCTGCTGCGCCGTTGACGAAGTGGCGGTCGATTTTCATCTCGGTAAAAGGCGTCGAAATCAGGCTGTACATCGAACTGTAGCCCATGCCGAAGTCGTCCTGAGCCAGGCCGAAACCCTTCAGCCGCAAGCGACTGGCGCCCATGTGGTATTGCCCGGGCGACAGTGGGCGTTCGGTTTCCAGCAATTCGAAGCAGATGTCGCGGGTGGCCAGGCCGGCGCGGGCGGTCATCTGTTGCAGGTGGTCCGGCAGGTCGGGATCATCCAGCAGCCCGGTGGGCAGGTTCACCGATACCGTGATGCGGTGGCCCAGGGCGTGCCAGTGCTTCTGCGCCTCGATCGCGTCGTCGAGCATCAGGAACAGCAGCGCGCGATCCAGCCGGTGCCGGGTAATGGACGCCAGGAACGAGTCCGGCATCAACAAACCGAAGGACGGGTTGTTCCAGCGCACCAGGGCTTCGGCGCCGATGATCTTGCCGCTGGCCAGCGAGCGGCGTGGCTGGAAGCGCGCCTGCAGTTCGCGGCGGGCGATGGCCCGCTCCAGCACCTGGCGCTCGAACACCGGCTCGTGCTCGGGCTTGAGCCGCGTGCCGGCGCGCTGGCCGGTGCTGATGATGGTGCAGATCTGCTGCACGTGGCCGGCGTCCAGCGGTTTGGGGAAGGTGCCCAGTACCGCCAGGCCTTTCTCCTTGGCCATCAGGCCGACGCTGTTCATCAGGCGCCTTGAGCAGGACGAGACGATAGCCAGGATCGGTGCCCGTGGCATACCGCTCAGGGCGTCGATGAATTGCACGCCGTCCATCTCCGGCATGTGCAGGTCCACCAGCACCAGGTCGTATTCCTGCTGGTGCAACAGGGCCAGGGCCTGGCGGGCGTCGAGGGTCGTGTGCACGGTGCCAAACCCTGCCTCTTCCAGCAAGCGCTTGACCCGCAGGCACTGGATCGGGTGGTCGTCCAGTACCAGAACACGGATTGTCTTGGGCATGCTCACATCACCTTCCTCTTTACTGATTGAAGTACCTCGCAAAGCGTATCCAGAGGTACCGGCTTGATAAGCAGATGACGAATCCCCGCTGATTCGCAGCGGCTGCGCAGCACCGGCGACAGCTCACCGGTGATGCCGATGATCGGCCCGTCGAAGCCGCGCTCACGCAGGGTGCGGGCGAATGCCAGGCCGTCCATGTGCTGCATCTGCAAGTCGGTCAGCACCGCATCGAACGCCAGCAGGTCGTCGCGTTTCAGGGCGTCGACGGCGCTGGCGACCGCCACCACCCGGTTCCCCAGGTACAGGCCTTGTTGCAGGATCACCTGCAAGGCCAGGGGGCTGTCGTCCACCGCCAGCAGCCTGAGGTCCATCTGCGGTGCCAGGTTGTCCGGCGGCGAAAAGCGCATTTCGCTGACAATCCCGGCTTGTGCCTGGGCCACGGCGTCGCGCAGGCTGTCGAGGCTGTACATCCGCGCGACCCAGGCCGGGTTCGCCTGGCGTAGCGCGGGGGCTATCCCGGGGGCATGCATGATCACCCGCGGACCGCTCCAGGGGCCGAGCTTGAACGGGTCGAGAAACGCCTCCACCAACACCGAGCGCAGGGGCGGGGCCTCTTTGTCCGGGGTGTAGGGCAAGGCCAGTGCGCCCCAGTGGCGCAGCCAGTGGCAAAGGTTCTGCACCACTTCCAGCACGTCGCCCCGGACATACACCGGGGTCACGCCCAGGCGCGGCATTTCAGGTTCGGAGCGGTCGGTAACGGCTTCCAGGGCCAGGCTCAGGCCGAAGCTCGAACCCAGCCCGGGCTCACTGATGGCCGAGAGCTGGCCGTGCATCATGTCCGCCAGGCGCGCGCAGATCGCCAGGCCCAGGCCGGTGCCGCAGGCTTCCTGGCTCAACCAGCTGGGTACCCGGTAGTAAGGTTCGAACAACCTGGCCTGGAATTCGCCAGCAATGCCGGGGCCGGTGTCGACTACCTGGAAACGCAAGCGGGCCAGGTGGCCGCTGGTTGGCGTGCAATGTAGGCGCAGGATCACATGGCCCGACTCGGTGAACTTGATCGCGTTGCTCACCAGGTTGTTGAGGATCTGCCGGATCCGCCCGCCATCGCCGAGTACCTGTTCGGGGGTGTCCGGGTCCAGGGTCACGTACAGCCGCAGGCCCTTGCCACGGGCCCGGGCCGAGTAGCTGAAGGCCACTTCTTCCACCAGTTGCACCGGGGAGAACGGGGCGAGGTTCAGGCTCAGCCGGCCGGACTCGATCAGCGACAGGTCGAGGGTGTCGTTGATGGTGCGCATCAGCGCCGAGGAGGCTTGCTGCGAGGCTTGCAGGTAGTCCTGCTGCTGGGCATTGAGGGGCGTGGTGTCGAGCATTTCCAGGGAACCGAGAATGCCGTACATGGGGGTGCGGATCTCGTGGCTTAGGGTGCTCAGGAACAGGGTTTTTTCACGGTTGGCCTGGTCCGACAGGCTCTTGGCCTGGAGCAGCGATTGCTCGGCCAGCTTGAAGTCGGTGACATCGTTCATGCAGCACAGCACCGCGGCCACGCCGTTGTAGCCGGTGGGGGCGCAGGTCAGCTGGAGAAAGGTGCCGTCCGCCAACTGGTGCTCGATGGCGTGGACCCGGCCGTGGGCGGTGGCGAGGATCTGCGCCTGCAGTTCCGGGACTGCGGCCAGCCAGCGCCGGCCCGACTCGTTGGACAGGATCAGCGAGCCCTCGTCGCGGCGAATCAGGCACAGGCCCACCGGGGCCATTTCGATAAACCGGTGGTTGAGCGAGACGCTGTCCGCCAGCGCGCTGTAATGGCGAACCGCAGGCTCCACCAGGCGCAGGCGGATAAAGCGTGCCCCGAGGAAAATTCCGGCAAACAGCAGCAGGGTCATCAGGGCTGTGGTGTACAGAGGGCCTGCGGTGTCCTGCAGCAATTGGCTGACCGGGGCGTAGTACACCAGGCGCCATCCGGCGTTGCCCACCGACTTGTTGAGCACGACGTAGTCGGGCAGGCCGCGCAGGCGGTGTAGGCCGAAGGAGTCTTCCTCGGCCTTGAACCGCGACAGCGCCTCGGGCACCGCCCAGGCGGCACTGTGCAGTACCACCGCGCCGTTGGCGTCATAGAGCACGTATTTGCCCTGGTGCAATTGCAAGGGGTCGAGCGCCAGGTCGGTCTCTTTGAGTTGCAGCCCGAGCCAGCCGTCGGCAGCGTTGTGCTCGTCGATCGGGCGCAGCAGGTACACCTGTTTCGAGCGGCCGTTGGGCACCCAGGACCACAGGGTGCGCGCCCCCGGGTGCTGGTTCAACAAGGCTTGCGCCGCGCTCTGGTCGAGGCTTTGCAGCCACTGGGCGCTGGCATCGAGGTTCGTGCCGCTGCCGCCCCCGGGCTCATACACGGTGCGGATCAGGCCCTGGTCCGGGGCCAGGTAAATCAGTTCGCTGTGGGTGTTGGCGATCTCGACCAGGTCGCGGGCCGTGAGGATCAGCGCCCAGGAATAGTTCGCGGCGTTATTCCCCAGGGGTAACAGGCGTAGTTGATTATTAGTTGCAAGGAAGTTGGCAGTTTTGGAACTTAGGCTGCCATCGATATTGCGCACGGCGGAAGAAGAAATAGCCTTCAGCAGACTTTCCCGTTGATTGAAGAACTGTTGCGCATTGAAGGCCGCGGCATTCATCTGACGCCGATAGCTGGAAAGGGTTTCCGTCAATGAACCCTGAATCAAAAAACCCGCAATGATCAGGATGCAAGACAGCAAACTGAGCATGAACAGACGCAGCAGAGCCACCGGAATATGGGGTCCGGAAAAGTGCCTGAGGGGCTGCGGGGAAGGGCCGTGTTTAGTCATCCGCCCATGTTAGGGATATCGCTTAATAGTCCCTTTAAGAAAATTCTTAATACCCGTCATTTAGGATAATTCTCATAGGTTAGTTGCGTGAAAGATTCGACTATCCAGGCCTCTCTTGCTCTATGCAAAGGTGTGGAAGTTATGTTTCTGGTTAAAGGGGCGCTCACGGTATTTTCCGTGTTGCCGCTGCTGACACTTTCCGCCCAGTCTGCTCAGGCGACTGATTATGAAAAAATCGACCTCAGTTCCGCGCAAGGCGAATCTCGGGTGCTCGATGACGTGCGCGTCGACTTCACCGGCAGCGGCCCGGGGATTCTTGTCAGCGGCGCGCAAAACCAGTTGCAGGGCGACGGTTACCAGGTGCAGGTCACGGCGGCCAGCGCGAACAGCGCGGTGGTCGGGGTGCAGGTGGAGGGCGGAGGCCAGGCCACGTTGAATGACGTCAGCATCATCACCGGCGGCTCCGACCGGGCCGACGGCGCGCTGGTGACGGGGACCGGCAGCCGCCTGACGTTGAACGATGTGCAGATCACCACCGGTGGCTCCGGCAGTCGCGGGGTGGTGGCAACCGACGGCGGCCAGGCGGTGTTGTCCGGTGGCTCGATCAGCACCTCGGGCAATCAGGCCGAGGCCCTGTCCGCCAGTGGCAGCGGCTCCAGCATCCAGGCCTCGAACATGGATCTTTCCAGCACGGCGACCTGGAGCGGCACCCTGGTGCGGGCCGCGAGCGGTGCCTCCATCAGCCTGGACAACGTGACGCTCAACACCCTGGGCAGCATGGGCGCGATGTCCGCTGAAGGGGTTGGTTCGTCCATCAGCGCCAATGGCGTCAACCTGACGGCGACTGACGGGCAGGGCGTGCGTGTCACCAGCGCGGCGTTGACCTTCCGCAATGGCAGCATCAACGCCAAGGGCGACGGCATTCTGCTGAGTCAGCTGTACCAGATACCGGGCGGCGTGGCCCAGGTCAGCAACAGCGACATCGTTTCGCAGAACGGCTACGGCATCAACATCAACGCTGACAGCGCCGCCGCCGACCTGGATAACGTGCGCATCACCACCCAGGGCAATTACGGCTCGGGGCTGTGGATGCCCGGGAGCAACAGCCGCGCCGACCTCAAGTGCAGCACCATCGAAACCTTCGGCAACCAGGCGACGGGCATCGACAACCGCGCTGGCAAGGCGACCATCACCGGGGGCAGTATCGTCACCCACGGCACCAGCTCTCACGCACTGTATGCGTCGGCCGATACCATCAACAGCTCGGGCGCCGAGTTCGACGTCAAAGGGGCGTGGATCGAAACCTTCGGCCGTGGTTCGGTGGGCGCCCTGGCGCGAATGTCCGGGGCCAAAGTCAGCGTCAGTAACAGCCGCATCCTGACCCACGGTGACTCCGCCTACGGCCTGTTCGCCTCCGGGCGTGGAGCCAGCGTGGCACTTGTCGACTCCGAGCTGTTGACTGAGGGCGAGTCAGCCTATGGCCTGTCCATCAGCAACAATTCCACGGCCAGGTTTCAGGGATCGGCCGTGCAAACGGTGGGTACCTCCGCCCACGGCATCGTCAGTTACGCCACCGGGGCCGGGGTGGTGAATGACATCGAGGTCAACGCCAGCCAGATCGTCACCCAGGATGGTGTGGGCATCCTGGTCAATGGCGGCGGCCTCGACATCCGCCTCACCGACAGCCGCCTGCTGGCCCGCAGCGCCGGCCAGCCGGGCACCGCGCTATGGATTACCGACCGTGCCGGCGGGGTGTTGGCGGGGGATGTGCAACTGGATGCCGTGAGGTCGCAGATCAGCGGCGACATCGTGGTCGACGCCGGCACCCTGCAACTGAACCTGGGCGATCATTCGACCTTGCACGGGGCCATTCAGGACAACCGGCAAAGCGCCCGGCTGGACATCGACGACAGCAGCTTCTGGACGCTCACGGGCGACTCCACGCTCAATCAGTTGACGAATGCCGGGGTGGTGGAGTTCGCCGATCCGGGCCTGGGCGGCGCCTTCAAGCAACTCAAGGTGAGCGGTGACCTGAGCGGCGACGGGCTGTACATCATGAACACCGACCTGGGCCAGCAGGCGGGCGATCGGCTGCTGGTCGGTGGCCAGGTCACCGGGCAGAACCAGATCCTGGTCCGCAACTCCGGCGCCGAACCCGGTGCCGACGGGCAACGCCTGACCCTGGTGGAGAGTGCCGGGGGACCGGGCTCGTTCAGCCTGGCCAACGCCGGAAAGGTGGTCGATGCCGGGACCTATCGCTATGAGCTGCAAGGCGATGCCCAGTCCGGCGAGTGGAACCTGGTCAACGTCGGACGCAACCAGCCGCTGACCCCAGGGCCGGACAACCTGTCCACCGGCGCCAGTGCTGCCATCAACAGCAGCGCCATCGCCACCTTGCGCGGCACCTGGGACGCCGAGCGCGCGACCCTGGTACAGCGGGTCGGCGAACTGCGTGCCGGTACGGGCGGCCAGGGCCTGTGGGTCCGTGGCTTCGGCCAGCAGCAATCCCTGGACAACGGTGTGGGCCGGGACTTTTCGCAACGGGTGCAGGGCAGCCAACTGGGGATCGACACCCGCATCGCCACTGCCCAGGGGGCGCTGGTGGTGGGTGGCCTGGCGGGGTACAGCCAGACCGACCGCGATTTCAAGGGCGAGGGCAGCGGCAAGCTCGACAGTTACCACGCGGGGGCCTACGCCACCTATCTGGATGACTCGGGCTGGTACACCGACACCTTGCTCACCCTCAACCGCTGGTCCACCCGGCTGGATGTGCACGGCACCGATGGCGCCAAGGTCTCCGGGCATTCACGCAGCCACGGGGCCGGGGTTTCGGTAGAGGCCGGCAAGAAAATCAACCTTGATGACGGTTGGTTTGTCGAACCCCAGGTGCAAGTCTCGATGCTCTACGTGGCCGCGGACAGCTACCGCCTGGACAACGGCCTGCAAGTCGATGCCGGTAACGGCCTGTCGACCCAGATGCGCGCCGGCGCCCGCACCGGACGCGCATTGCCACTGGACAACGGCGTGCGCCTGCAACCCTACCTCAAGGCCGGTTGGGTCGAAGACTTCTCGGCCCGCAATACGGTCAAGACCAACGGCATCAGCAGCCGCCCCGATGGCAGTGGCGGCGGCTGGTATGCCGGGGCCGGGGTCACTGCGCAGGTGAGTCCCAAGCACCAGCTATATGCCGATCTGGAGACCAGCGAGGGTTCCAGCATCGACCGTCCCTGGGCGGCCAATATCGGCTACCGCTACAGCTTCTGACGCTGGGCGGCGTTTGTGGCCGGTGCTGCGAGCAGACGCAGCGCCGGCTTTTCACGAGTTGGGCGTGCCTTTGGCCTGGCCGTGAATGAATGAGCAAATGGCTGCCTGACCCACACTCAAAATGATTTATCATACGCCGTATGTTTATTTGCGCGAGGTAGCGGCTATGGCGTTCGGCAAGGTTTTTATCGCCACATCGGTGGATGGATTTATCGCCCGCAGCGATGGCGGCATCGACTGGCTGCCCGCTGGGGAGTCCGGCGAGGACTATGGCTACGGGGCGTTCATGGCCTCGGTGGATGGCATTGTCATGGGCCGTGGCACCTATGAAAGCGTCCTGGGCTTCGAGCCCTGGCCGTTCGAAAAACCGGTGGTGGTGCTCAGCCGTACCTTGAGTGACCAGGATGTGCCGCACCCCCTGCGGCACCGGCTGCGGATCAGCGCCGCCGAGCCCCTGGCACTGGTGGCGCAGCTGCGGGCCCAGGGCTGGGAACACGCCTATATCGATGGCGGGGCGGTGATTCGAAGCTTTTTGCACGCCGGGTTGATCGACGAATTGACCCTGACCCGGGTGCCGGTGCTGATCGGCAGCGGGCGGCCCCTGTTCGGCGAACTTGAAGGGGATGTGCGCTTGAGCGTGGTCGCTTCGACGCTGTATGCCGATGGCCTGGTCAGTACCCGCTATCGCGTCGAGACGGTGCCCGCCCATGACTGAGAAAACCAGGCGCAGCGGTCGTCCCGCAGCCGGATGCTCGCTCAACCTCGACCAGGTCCTGGACGCCGGCCTGAGCCTGCTGGAAGCAGTGGGCCCTCAGGGCTTTGGTGGCAGAGCTTTAGCGCGGCAACTGGGGATAACGCCGATGTCGGTGGCCTATCACGTGGGCGATCAGCACAACCTGATGCGCCTGCTGGTGGAGCGGGTGCACGCCGAACCGCTGCCCGAACCGGCACCGGACCTGCCGCCCCGGCAACGGCTCCAGGCCCTGTTGGGTGGCTATATGGCGCGGGTTCGCCGGCACCCGGCTTTGACCTTGTGCGTCCTCAGTGACCCGCAGTTGTTCCATGGCTCGCTGGCGGACCTCAGCGCGCGCCTGCGGCAGGCCGTGGGCCAGTTCGACGATGACCCGGTGCTGTTCGACCTGTTGCTGGACTACACCCACGGCCATGCCCTGGCGCTGGCCTTGGCCGGTGAGGCTGGGCACGCACTGGAAGGGGCGTTTGAAGCGGGGCTGCGGCGTTTGTTGCGCTAAATCCCGGCAGTGGCGGGGACCAGCATGGCCGCGACCATTGCCCGAGATCGAACCCTGCGACGCTGGGTTCGAACACCTGGAACAGCCCTGAGTCGACTGGCGCCGCATTCAGCGTCAGGCGCCGTCACCCTCGACCGCCTCGATCAAGGCCAGGGCCTCGCTGCGTGACAGCGGTCGCTGCATGCGTTGCGCGAGCACGGCCATGGTGCGCTGGTGCTCGCAGGCCACCACCGATTCGACCTGTTCATCGACGCACAGCAGCGCGATAAAGCACTGGCGCTCCGGTTCTCCCAGGTACTCAATGTGCGTCCAGTCCCGGGCGTGGCCCAGGACTTCGAAGGTCTTGCCGTAGTGGTAAGTCCAGAAAAACGGCACATCGGCAAATTCCCGGTGCCCACCCAGCATATTGCCGGCGGCGAGAAAGGCCTGCTGCTGCGCCAGGCGCCAATGTTCGAGGCGCAGCGGGCGACCGGCGAGGGGGAAAGTCAGCATGTCGCCGGCCGCCCACAGGCCTTCGGCCACGCGCATCTGGCCATCGGCCTGGAGTGACTGGTCGTCGGCCAGGGGCAGGCCACGGGTCAGGCCGGTCGCCGGTTTGATGCCGGTGCCGAACAGCACCAGATCAGTGTCGAGCCGGGTGCCGTCCCGCAGCATTACCGCTTCGACCCGGCTCGTGCCCTCAAGCCTCACGGCCTCGGTGTCGGGGTGGAAAATCACGCCGTTGCGCTGGTGCAGGTCGCGCAAGGAGCGGCCGATGCGCTGCCCCAACTGCTTGGCCAGGGGCACGGCGTGGCGCGCCACCACCTGCACCTGCAACCCGGCCTTGATCATGGCCGAGGCCGCTTCCAGGCCGATAAAACCGTCGCCGATAATCACCACTCGGCTGCCCGGCGCGCAGGCATCGAGCAACTGTTCGGCATCGGCCAGGGAACGCAGGACAAAGGTCCCGGGTAGTTGGGCGCCGGCAATCGCCGGCCGCTGGGCAATGCCGCCGGTGGCCAGCAGCGCCGCGTCGTAGGTCAGGCTCTGGCCGTCGGCCAGGGTCAGGGTGCGTGCGTCGGCATCCACCGCGCGCACTTTGCCGCGCAGGCGCTGGATATCGGCGCTGCGATAAAAATGCGGGTCGAGCAGGGAGGGGATTTCTTCGACCGCCATGTCGCCGGCGATCACGAATTTGCTCAAGGCGGTACGGTCGTAGGACGTGGGGTGTTCCGGGTCGATCCACACCAGTCGCCCGGCATAGCCCTTGGCCCGCAGGGCGAAGATGGCCGCGCTGCCGGCCGCCCCGGCGCCCACCACCACAAAACAGCGATTGTCGCGTCGGGAGGAGGGGGGCGTCGCCGGCATGGGCTGGTCATCGACCCACACCGTCTGCTCCTCGACCCGCACTCCGTAGCGCTTGAGGTGTGCCAGGGCCGGCGGCTCACAGACCTCGCCGTTTTCCAGGGCAAACGCCGCCTTGTGCCAGGGGCAGATCAACCGGCCTGCACAGACCGCCCCGTCTTCCAGCGGTGCGCCGGCATGCGGGCATTGGGCCTGGAACGCGCGGACTGCCTGGCCATGGCGCAGCAGCACGACTTCCTCGGCCCCGACCTGGACCCGTATGCCACGGTCGTCACGCAACTCATCCAGGCGGGCCACGGCATGAAAGGTCATGGGCCGTCTCCTTCAATCAGTCGCCGGCGCCCCCAGCCCCCGAACCTGCGCCGACCGCGCCGCCGGAGCCCGCCTTGCCGGTGCCCATCGGGCCTTTCTGGGTCTGTTCCGATTTATTGTTCTGCAACTGGTCGTTGGAGTACGGGCCGGGTTGGGTATTGGTGGTGTTGTTCTTGGGTTTGGCGCCCGAACCGGTGCCGCCGCTGGGCGGGCTGGGGTTGGTGCCCGGTGGCATCGCCGAGCCGCCGTTGTCGTTGCTGTTCATGCCCGACGCGTTCGGCGCCTGGTGGGTATCGGCGGTTGCAGCCTGCACCGGGCCTGCCAGCACGCAGGCCAGGCCAGCCAGGGCCAATGTGGTACGCAAAGAATTTTTCATGGGAGAACCTCTTGCTGGGACCAGGTGCAATGCACGACCCAAGGGCATCTGCCGCGGGCGGTCAGGGTGCAGTCCTCATCCGGTGAGCGATTTCAAACCTCGCCAGATTGGGAAAGCGCAGGAGCCCGGAAAGTTTAAAAAATTTGCCGATCAACGATGAATGGAAGCGCGCTGGGGCTTGTCCGATGAACATTGCAGCCCGCGTGGCGGAGGTTCCGGTGGGGGCAGGCCGTTGCAGGGCGGCACGAATGGCATGTTGTATTTTCAACGGGAGGGTGCAGACTGATTCGGCGCCCCGTCCGGGGCAGGCCCCCTCCCTTTGTTCAGGCACACAATAATAAACCGCGGAGACCGCCATGTCTGACCAGCCCGAGCTGCCACCCCGCGTCGATGATGATCGCTTCCGGCTGTTGGTCGATGCCGTGATTGATTACGCGATCTACATGATCGACGCCCAGGGGTTTGTCGTCAGTTGGAACACCGGGGCCAGGCGCTTCAAGGGCTATCAGGAAGCGGAAATCCTCGGCGCGCATTTCTCCTGTTTCTATACCCCCGAGGACCGTCAGGCCGGGCTGCCCCAGCGCACCCTGGATACTGCCCTGCACGAGGGCCGGTTCGAGGGCGAGGGCTGGCGGGTGCGCAAGGACGGCACGCACTTCTGGTGCCACGTGGTGGTCGACCCGATCCGCGACCCCCAGGGCCAGTTGCTGGGGTTTGCGAAAATCACCCGCGACCTGACCGAGCACAAACTCGCCGAGCAGACCCTGAAGCAGAGCGAGCAGCAATTTCGCCTGCTGGTGCAGAGCGTCACCGATTACGCCATCTACATGCTCGATGCCCAGGGCCGGGTCAGCAGCTGGAACCTGGGGGCGCAACGGATCAAGGGCTATGCCGCCCAGGAGATCATCGGCAAGCATTTCTCGCTGTTTTATAGCGAGCAGGACCGCGCCGCCGGGGAGCCGGCGCGGACCCTGGAGATTGCCCGGCAGGACGGGCGCTTCGAAAAGCAGGGCTGGCGGCTGCGCAAGGACGGCACGCAGTTTCTGGCCCATGTGGTGGTCGACTCGATCCGCGCCGACACCGGGGAAATCATCGGCTTCGCCAAAATCACCCGGGACATCAGCGAAGCCTTCGAAGCCCAGAAAAAACTCGAACTGGCGCGGGAGGCGCTGTTCCAGTCGCAGAAACTCCAGGCCATCGGCCAGCTCAGCGGTGGCATCGCCCATGACTTCAACAACCTGCTGACGGTGATTCTGGGCAACCTGGAACTGCTGCAAAAGCGCCTGGGGGATGACCCGAAGCTGACGCGTCTGGCGACCAATGCCGTGCTGGGCGCCCAGCGTGGGGTGTCGCTGACCCAGCGCATGCTGGCCTTTGCCCGGCGCCAGGAACTCAAGACCGAATCGGTGCAACTGAGCCAGCTGCTGGCCAGCCTCAACGACCTGCTGTGCAGTTCCGTGGGGCCCCAGGTGATCGTCACCGCCGAACTGCCGCCCGAGCTGCCGGCGGTGCAGGCCGATATCAATCAGTTGGAACTGGCCCTGCTCAACCTGGCGAGCAACGCCCGGGATGCCATGCCCGGCGGCGGCAGTATCCATATCAGTGCCCAGGTGCGCGGCGCCCTCGGCACCTTGGGTGAAACGCACTACGTGTGCCTGTCGGTGATGGACTCCGGCGAAGGCATGGATGAACAGACCCTGGCCTGCGCCGCCGAGCCTTTCTTCACCACCAAGGGCCTGGGCAAGGGCACCGGGCTCGGTTTGTCCATGGTGCATGGCCTGGCCGAACAGCTGGGCGGGCGGCTGGTGCTCAAGAGCAGCAAGGGCCAGGGCACCACCGCCGAGCTGTGGCTGCCCCTGGCCACCGAAGCGGCCCGTCAGTTGCCGCTGAAACAGGATCCAGGCCTGAAACCGACGTTCAAACCGTTGTCGGTGCTGGTGGTCGACGATGACAGCCTGGTGCTCAACAGCACCACGCTGCTGCTCGAAGACCTGGGCCACCGGGTGATCTGCGCAGACTCCGGGGCCCAGGCCCTGCATTGCATCGAGCACGAGCCGGACATCGACCTGATGATCACCGACGTCGCCATGCCGCAAATGGATGGTGCGCAACTGGCCGAGGCCATGCGCCAATTGCGTCCGGAGTTGCCGGTCATCCTGGCCACCGGCTATGCCCAGGACCTCGCCGGCCTGGCCAGCACCCTGCCACGGCTGTTCAAGCCCTACACCCAGTTGCAGTTGCTCGAAGCCGTGACCCAGGCGCTGGAAAAGCCCCCGGCACAGGGGCGCCTCGGATGAAAGCGCTAAAGATCGCCACCTTCAATATCAATGGTATCCGCGCACGATTGCCCAACCTGCTGGACTGGCTCGAACGCGAGCGACCCGACATCGCCTGCCTGCAGGAGCTGAAGGCTGTGGATCGGGATTTCCCCGCCAGCCAGCTGGAAGCGGCCGGTTACGGCAGCCTGTATCGGGGCCAGGCCTCGTGGAACGGGGTGGCGATCCTCGCCCGGGATTCGCAGCCGCTGGAGATCCGCCGGGCCTTGCCCGGCACCGAGGACGACCCCCAGAGCCGCTACCTGGAAGCGGCGGTCCACGGCATCGTGGTGGGCTGCCTGTACCTGCCCAACGGCAACCCGCAACCGGGGCCCAAGTTCGACTACAAACTGGCCTGGTTCGAACACCTGATCGAGCACGCGGCGCAGCTGCAAAGCAGCGAGCATCCGGTGCTGCTGGCCGGCGACTACAACGTGGTGCCCACCGATTTCGATATCTACAACACCCGCTCCTGGCTCAAGGACGCCTTGCTCCAACCGCAAAGCCGCGCCTGCTACCAGCGTCTGCTGGACCAGGGCTGGACCGATGCCTTGCGCCACCTGTACCCCGAGGAACGGGTCTACACCTTCTGGGATTACTTTCGCCAGCACTGGCAGAGCAACTCCGGGCTGCGCATCGACCACCTGCTGCTCAACCCGGCCCTGGCGCCTTACCTGAAAAACGCCGGGGTCGACGCCTGGGTGCGCAACGAGCCCCATGCCAGCGACCACGCGCCGACCTGGATCGAACTGGGCACGCGCAAACGCCGCTGACCCGCCTCGCCGCCGTCCATTCCCGTAATGCTCAACAGCCGCCTGCACCGGTGGTCGCGGGCGGCTGCACGGCGATGGAATTTTTTTCGAGGCGCAGCGCTCTTCCTTCTAGAGGCGTGCAACAACGCCCGGCGTCCGGCCGTGATGGCCGTCGACGTGTCGACCCTTTACTGGTGCTGGAGCCTGCCATGCCTGATTTAGCCGCCGTACGCTATTCGTCTCGCACCCCGGGGAGCCGCTCATGAGCCTGCTCGAAGCACTGCGCGGTACTCCCGGCGAGTTGTACCAGGGTGAGCCCCTGCATAGCCTTTACCAGCGCTTGTTGGCCGATGCCGACCCGCAGTCACGGACCCTGGCTGACGACTTTCTGCGCCAGCAACTGCAACAGGCCGAGGCCGGCGATGACCCGCTGCCCGAGCATCCCGAGCAGTTGCTGGCCTGGATCGAGGGCAATTGTGCCGATGTGGCCCAGGACTACGCCGCGTATTTAACGGCGCGGCAGCAGGGCGCCCCCCGGCGCTACTTTCAGAACAAGGCCCATGCGCTGTATTTCCTGCAAGGTGTGGCGCCCACCAAACTGGTGGACGGGGCCTGGCTCTACGGCGCCCTGGGCCACTGGCAGGACTACCGTTACGACGGCCTGTTGACCACCTACCTCGAAGAGTTGGGCGACGGCGAGCCGGCGCAGAACCATGTGGCGATCTATCGTCGCCTGCTCGCCGAACAGGGCTGCGACGCTGACCTGCCGCTGGATGACGAACTGTATCGCCAGGGCGCCATTCAGCTGGCACTCGGCTGTTGCGCCGAGGCCTATATGCCCGAGGTGCTGGGCTACAACCTGGGCTACGAGCAGCTGCCCCTGCACCTGCTGATCAGTGCCTATGAACTCAGTGAACTGGGCATCGACCCGTACTACTTCACCCTGCATGTCACCATCGACAACGCCAGCACCGGCCATGCCCGGCGCGCGGTGCAGTCGGTGCTGGAACTCAGGCCTATGGGCATGGACGCCGACGAGTACTGGCGTCGGGTGCGGCGTGGTTATCGCCTCAACGACCTGGGCCTGGGATCGAGCGCGGTGATCCGGGGTTTCGACCTGGAGCGTGAGGTGGTGGCCATGCTCGAACGCAAGCGGCGCTTTGGCCAGCACATGCATTCCGACTACTGCCGCTTCGATGGCAAGAGCGTCAACCAATGGCTGGCCGAGCCGGGGCAGATCCCGGCATTCCTCCAGGCGTTGCAGGCCAGAGGCTGGATCAAGCGCCATCAGGACCCGGCCGACAGCCGCTTCTGGCAATTGATTGAGGGCGCGGGCGCGGCGATGTTCGGGGTGTTCAGCGGTTTTGAGAAACAACTGCTGCAGGACTGGATCGCCGGCGACTGGGACGCCCGCCCGCGCATCACCCCGGCGCGCCTCGGCAGTGCCCATGACGCCGCGCCACCGCCCGCAGTCGAGGACCCGGAAACCCAGGCCCTGGCCACCGCCCTGGAGCAGCAGCCGGTCGAGGGGCAACTGGCGCTGCTGCTGCCCTGGCTCGGCCCGCAGCGTCATTCGCGTCCGGCCGGGCTGTACGCCACGCGGCGCTTTATCCAACTGCGCGCCAGTGTGCGCTGACCCACAAGGAAGCCCGGTCCATGATTGATTCCGCGCCACGCACCACGCCTTTGCATGACTCGTCCCAAGCCCAGGCCGATCAGGCCCTGCTGCGACTGGGGCAACGGCTGATGGCGGCCAGCTATCGGTTCATTACCCCGACGCCCCTGACCCACCAGAGGGTCAATGGGCGCCTGGCCGACCCGCGCGCGACGGACCTGCGTGGGGTGTTCGGCTGGTCACGGCCCTTCGATGCAGGGCTGTTCGACGCCGCCGAACTGGCCGAGCTGCAACAGGCCGGCATTGTCCAGGAGGACGCCGGGCAGTTGCGCAGCACGGTGCGCTGGTCGAGCCTGGGGCCCTTGCTGCTGGCCCATTCCGCGTACCCCACGGAGGAGGCGGACGCGGTGTTTTTCGGTCCTGACAGCTACCGCTTCGCCAGCCTGATCGAGGACCACCTGCGCCAGCGTTTCAGCCCGGTGCGGCGGGCGGTGGACATCGGTTGCGGGAGTGGGGTCGGCGCCTTGCTGGTGGCCCGCTCGCGCCACACGGCCGAGGTCCTGGCGGTGGACATCAATCCGCGGGCGCTGCGCATGAGCGCGGTCAACGCCGAGCTGGCCGAGGCGCACAACGTCAGCGTCTATCACAGTGATGTGCTGGGCAGCGTCGAGGGCCGGTTCGACCTGATCCTGGCCAACCCGCCCTATATGCAGGACACCCAACAACGGGCCTATCGCCACGGTGGCGGTGAGCTGGGGGAGCAGCTGTCGCTGCGTATCCTGCGGGAGGCGCTGCCGCGTCTGCAGCGCGACGGCAGCTTGCTGCTCTACACCGGCGTGGCGATGGTCGAGGGCCGCGACCCGTTTCTCGACGCCGCGCGACCGCTGCTCGACAGCGAGGCCTATGCCTGGACCTACCGCGAACTCGATCCCGATGTGTTCGGTGAAGAGCTGGAGAAGCCGGGCTACGAACGGGTCGAGCGCATCGCCGTGGTGGCCTTGACCGTCACCCGCCGGTCATAGGTCCGGTGGCGCGTCGGCCACGGGGCTCCACTCCAGGGTTCGCCGCACCTTGGCCAGCAGCTCCTGGATATGAAACGGCTTGGAGATGATGTCCATGCCGTCCCCCAGGAAACCCTGGATATTGGCTGCGTTTTCCGCATAGCCGGTCATGAACAGCACCGGCAGTTCGCGGCGCCAGACCCGGGCCATATCCGCCAGTTCGCGCCCGTTCAGGCCCGGCAGGCCGACATCGGTCAACAGCAGGTCGATCGACGGGTCGCCCTGCAGGCTGGCCATGGCCTGTTCGACCTCAGCCGCCAGGGTGCAGCGGTAGCCGGCATCCACCAGCACCTCGGCGACAAAGCTGCGCACCGAAGGCATGTCTTCGACGATCAGCACATGCTCGCCGCTGCTGTCTTCGACTGCCACCAGGTGCTCGACCTGTTGCGCTGCGGCGTCGGCACTGGCCGGCAACATGATGGTGACCTCGGTGCCCTGGCGCGCCACGCTGCGGATCCGCGCATCGCCCCCCGATTGCCGGGCAAAGCCGTAGATGGTCGACAGCCCGAGGCCGGTGCCCTGGCCCAGGGGCTTGGTGGTGAAAAACGGATCGAACACTTTGTCGATCACGTTGTGGTCGATGCCGACCCCGTCGTCCCTGACCGACAGCGCGACATAGGGCCCGTTGTCCAGTTTCAGGTTGCCATGGGAGTACGCGGCATAGGTGGTGACCCAGATATTGCCGCCCTTGGGCAGCGCGTCGCGGGCGTTGATCACCAGGTTCAGCACCGCGCTCTGCAACTGGATCGGGTCCACCAGGGCCACGGCGGCCTTGGTGGTCAATTCGAGCTTGAGGGTAATGTGTTCGCCGATGGTGCGCACCAGCAATTCTTCCAGGGAGCGGATGTGCTCGTTGATGTCGATCGGCCGCGTGTCCAGCGGCTGCTGGCGGGCGAAGGCCAGCAGCCGGTTGGTCAGCCCGGCGGCGCTCAGGGCCGAACTCAGGGCGGCGTCGGCGTAGTCGATGACCTTGTCGGTGCGCTCGCTGAGCATGCGCTTCTTGATCAGTTCCAGGCTGGTGATGATGCCGGTCAGCAGGTTGTTGAAGTCGTGGGCGATGCCGCCGGTGAGCTTGCCCAGGGCGTCCATCTTCTGCGCTTGCAGCAACTGCGCTTCGGTGCGTGCCAGCTGGCTGGTGGCGTTGTCCAGCTCGGCCCGCTGGTCACGTTCGCGCAGGCGGTGTTCGGTGACGTCTTCGACAAATACCAGGCTCAGCTCGGGGCTGCGATAGGGCGAGATCTGCCATTCGGTTTCCCGGGTCTGGCCGACGACCTGCATCTGCAACGTGCCTTTCCAGCGCTCGCCGGCCGCCAGACGCAGACGCAGTTCCTTGAGCACCGCGCACTGGTCCCTGGCAAAGCATTCGAGCAGGGTGTCGGGGTTGAGGTTGTCCTGGATCAGTTGGGCGAACGCGTGGTTGCATTCGTGCACTTTCAGCTCGGCGTCCATCACCGCGATGGGCGCGCTGATATTGAAGAAAATCTCGCGAAAGCGTGCCTCGCTTTCTCGTAAGGCATATTCGGTGTCGCGCACCCGCAGCAGGGTGCGCAGGGTGGCCAGCAGCACGTCCGGGTCCACCGGGTGGATCAGGTAGGCATCGGCCCCGGCATCCAGGCCGGTGATGATGTCGCCGGTCTCGATCGACGCGGCCGACACATGCACCACCGGCAGCAGGGCGGTGGCCGGGTCGGCGCGCAGGGTGCGGACAATGTCGAAGCCGCTCATGTCCGGCAGATTGACGTCCAGGATCAGGCCGTCCACCACCTCGCTGGCGATGATGTCCAGGCCTTCCTGGCCGGTGCCGGCTTCCAGTACTTGATAATGGTGGCGCTCCAGGCGCCGGCGCATGGCGTAGCGGGTGGCGGCGTTGTCGTCGACGATCAGCAAACGGATGTCACGCTTCATCGACGGGCTCCTCGGCAATTGAGAGAGGGATGATCACAAAGAAGGTCGAGCCTATCCCTGGCGTGCTGTCAACACCCACTCTGCCGCCCAGCAGTTCGGCAAAGCGCTTGCACAAGGATAGGCCAAGCCCGGTGCCGCGCAGGCGCTTTTGCAGCGGTGAGTCGATTTGCGAGAAGTCCTCGAACAGGTTGCTGTGCAGCTCCGCCGGGATCCCGAGCCCGGTGTCATTCACCGCAAAGCGGATTTCCTGCTGGTTCTCCATCCGCGCCGAGACCCGCACCTCGCCTTGCAGGGTGAATTTCAGGGCGTTGGAGATGAAGTTGCGCAGGATTTGCGCCAGTTTTTTATCGTCGGTGAACAAGCGAGGCAACCCCGACGGCTCTTCGAAGATCAGGTCGATGGACGAGGCGTCGACAATCGGCCGGAACATCCCGCGCAGGGCGGAAAACAGGTCCAGCATGTCGAACCAGGCCGGGGAAATGCTGATTCGCCCGGCTTCGATCTTGGCCAGGTCCAGCAGGTCATCGACCATGTCGCTGAGCTCGCGGGCAGAGCTGCTGACAAAGGCCACCTGCTTGTGCTGCTCGGGGCTCAGGGGGCCGTCCAGCTCGTCGCTGAGCAGGCTGGCGATGCTCAGGATCGAGCCCAGCGGGGTGCGGAACTCGTGGCTCATATAGGACAGAAAGCGGCTTTTCAGGTCCGAGGCCTGGCGCAGTTGCTCGGCCTGGGTATCCAGCTCGGCGTAGAGCGCCAGCACGCCCTGGTTGGTTTCATCCAGTTCGTCGCGCAGCGCCTCGGCTTCCGCTTGCAGCTGGCGCACCAACGGCGAATCTTCGGGGATAGGCGGGGGAGTGGAATCAGCCATCGATGGCCTCCAGGGCAATCACCAATACGGTTACGTCATCCCGGCCGCGACAGTAGTCACGATGCAGGACGGTCGCGATCAGGGCCGGGTGGCGCTGGGCGAGCCCGGGGTAATCCTGCAGGTTCCAGCGCGACTGCAAGCCGTCGCTGTACAGGATCAGCAACTGGCCGCTGGCGTCCGGGTAGTCGAAGGGTTGCGCCTTGCGGAACTGGCTGCCGACGATGCCCGGGTGCGAAGCCAGCCCGCGGGATTTACCCTGGCTGATCAGGCTGGCACCGATGTTGCCGATGCCGGTGAAGGTCAGCCGGCCTGCGGTGGCATGGTACTGGGCAATCGCCACGGCGCCTCCCCGGGTGCCGGTCATGGCGATATGCAGGTCGTTCATCAGCTCGGTGGGGCTGAGGAACGGTGCCAGGGCGAACACCTCTTCGCCGGCACGCGCCGCCCGTTCGGCTTCACTGCCGTGACCCAGCCCGTCGACCACCAGCACACTCAGGCGCCCGGGTTCGAGCGCCAGGTGCCAGGCATCGCCGCAGGCCGGGTCGTTGTGCAGCGAGTGCTGGCTGACCCCGTAGCGCAGGTCCTTGACCACGGACTGGCGCGGATACAGCCGGGCCAGCAGCACCGAGCCACGTTCGTCGGCGTAGGCGTCGAACACCTGCGCCAGGCGGCTGATGCTGCCCAGGCCAATGCCCTGGGTGCCGCCGGTGGAATAACCGTCGATCAGGCAGTGGCGCAGGTCGAAGCCCTGGCCCCGGTCCACGGCGATGATCTCGATGCCCTGGGCCTCGGGCCCCGCCAGGGTGCGCAGGTGCAGGGCGCCGTGAGTCGCATGCTTGAGCAGGTTGCTCGCCAGTTCGGTGACCACCAGCGCCACGCGCCCGCAGTCGGTTTCGTCGAAACCCAGCTGCTCGGCGCGTTTTTGCGCGGTGCGCCGGGCATGCCCGATCTGGCTCGGGTCTTCGATCAACAGCACTTCGGTGAGTGCGCTCGGAATATTCAGGCCCATCGTGTAATCGTCACGCGGGTGCCCTGGCCGGGCGCGGTGTCCAGCACGAACTCATCCACCAGGCGCTTGGCCCCGGTCAGCCCCAGGCCCAGGCCGCCACCGGAGGTCCAGCCGTCGGTCATCGCCAGCTTGATGTCGGGAATGCCCGGGCCCTCGTCGCGAAAGGTCAGGCGCAGGCCGGTGCGGGCCTGGTCTTCGATGATGTCCCAGTCCATGTGGCCGCCACCGCCGTAGACCACGGTGTTGCGCGCCAGCTCGCTGACCGCCGTCACCAGCTTGGTCAGGTCGATCAGGCGCATGCCGCACTCCTGGCACAGCTTGCGTGCCAACTGGCGGGCCAGGACCACGTCCTGCTCGATCAGGATCGGATGGGTGCCGCTGCGCGCCGGGGTCATTCCGCCTGTACTCGGGTGCGCAACAGTTGCATGCCGCGCTCGACATTCAGCGCGGTGCTGACCCCGGGCAGGGTCAGGCCCAGTTCCACCAGGGTAATGGCCACGGCCGGCTGCATGCCCACCAGCACGGTCTGGGCGTCCATGATCCGCGACAGCCCGGAGATGGTGCCGATCATGCGCCCGATAAACGAGTCGACCATGTCCAGCGCGGAAATATCGATCAACACGCCCCGGGCCGAGGTGCGGCTGATGTGTTCGGACAGGTCGTCCTGCAGCGTCAGCGCCAATTGGTCATGCATATCGACCTGGATCGTCACCAGCAGAAAGTCGCCCATCTGCAGAATAGGAATGCGCTCCATGCTTAAACCGCCTTGCTGACAGTGACGCCCAGGCGTTTCAGGGCCAGGGCCAGGGCATCGGCCAGGTTGGCCTTGGTCACCACGCCCTGCAGGTCCAGGCCGAGGTGGACGATGGTCTGGGCAATCTGCGGACGCACGCCGCTGATGATGCAGTCGGCGCCCATCAGGCGGATGGCGGTCACGGTCTTGAGCAGGTGCTGGGCCACCAGGGTGTCGACGGTCGGGACCCCGGTGATGTCGATGATCGCGATCTCCGAGCCGGTGTCGACGATGCGTTGCAGCAAGGATTCCATCACCACCTGGGTGCGCTGCGAATCCAGGGTGCCGATCATCGGCAGGGCCAGCACGCCTTCCCACAGTTTGACCACCGGAGTCGACAGCTCCAGCAGTTCTTCCTGCTGACGCTTGATCACCGATTCGCGGGACTTCTGGAAGGTCCGGATGGTGTGCATGCCCAGGGCGTCCAGCAGCTCGGAAACTTCCCAGAGTTGCTCGGCCAGCAGCGCCGGCTGTTCCACGTACTCGTGTTGCAGCAGGGCAAACAGCGGGCCCTTGAGGGCGAAAATGAAACTGGCGGTCTGCTGCGAGTCCTGACCGATCAGGGCGCGGCTATGGGACAGCTTTTCCAGGAACTGCCGGGCTTCGGCCCAGTCGTCATGGTTCACATTCTGCGAATTGCCGGTTTTCAATGCGGCAATGATCAGCCCCAGGAAATCGGCGCCCTGCTGCTGCAAGTCATCCTGCTTGATATTGCGCGCGGCACCTGAGGCCTCGAGGCTGGCGACCCATTCGCCCAGCAGGTTCTTTTGATTGTTCTGCAATAAATCCAGTGTGCGAGCTTGAAGTACCGCCATGTTGATCTCCTGGGAATAACGCTGATGTACACGACAGAAAGGACAAAAAGGTGACTGACCCGTGGCGGCGTCCCTGGGCGATAGTGCCTTTGGACCCGGACCTGGGGGCAGTCTTGTGCGGGCGGTAGTTTCTACCAATTTGAACCATTTTGAACACTGCCACGCTTGAAGAAAGTCTTAAAAAATACCGGGGTTGTGCTGGGTTGCTCATATCGAAATGAGGTCAACCAGCCAGAGCGTAGAAGACCTGCGCCCACGCTGCGGATTTTCTCCCACGATGCGGGGCACAAACGGGGGCAGGCGGGCAATGATGCGCACCACGGCCGCAGGTTGCGGGCCGTGGTGACAATCATGAAGTTGCTGCTGTTTTGATGTCATTCCTGAGGCTTGGACCAGAGGCCCTTGAGCCAGTTGGTCTTGGCCAGTTCGATCACCTCATCGCCGCGCCCGCTCATCACCGCCTTGAGCATGTAGAGACTGAAGCCCTTGGCCTGTTCGAGCTTGATCGCCGGCGGCATGGCCAGCTCCTGTTTGGCGGTGACCACGTCCACCAGCACCGGCCCGTCATGGGCCAGGGCGGTGCGCAAGGCGCCTTCCAGGTCTTCGGAGCGCTCCACCCGCAGGCCGAGGATGCCCATGGCATTGGCCATGGCGCCGAAGTCCGGGTTGTGCAGGTCGGTGCCGGTGTCCAGGTAGCCGGCGGATTTCATCTCCATGGCGACAAAGCCCAGGGAGGCGTTGTCGTAGACGATGACTTTCACCGGCAGCTTGAGCTGGGCCAGGGAAATGAAGTCGCCCATCAACATGCTGAAACCGCCGTCGCCCGACAGCGAAATCACCTGGCGCCCGGGGAATGCCGCCTGGGCGCCCATGGCCTGGGGCATGGCATTGGCCATCGAGCCATGGTTGAACGAGCCCAGCAGGCGCCGCTTGCCGTTCATTTTCAGGTAGCGCGCGGCCCACACCGTGGGGGTGCCGACGTCAGCGGTGAAGATCGCGTCTTCGTCCGCCAGTTCGCTGAGCACCCGGGTCAGGTACTGCGGGTGGATCGGCCGGTTTACGGGGCTGGGCTGGGCCAGGTCGTCCAGACCCTTGCGGGCCTTGGCGTAATGCTTGAGGGACTCGTCGAGGAAGCTGCGGTCGCCCTTGTATGGCAGGCGCGGCAGCAGGGCGGCCAGGGTTTCGCCGACGTCGGCGGCAATCCCCAGGTCGAGGGTGGCGCGCCGGCCGAGGGCCTGCGGGTCGCGGTCGATCTGCACGATGCGGGCATCGCTGGGGTAGAACTGGCGGTACGGGAAGTCGGTGCCGAGCATCACCAGGGTGTCGCAGTTGAGCATGGCGTGGTAACCGGAGCTGAAGCCGATCAGCCCGGTCATGCCGACATCGAACGGGTTGTCCCATTCAATGTGCTCCTTGCCGCGCAGGGCATGCACCACCGGCGCGCCGAGGGCGTCGGCCAGGGCCACCACCTGGTCATGGGCGCCGGCGCAACCGCTGCCGCAGAGCAGGGTGGTGGCCTTGCTGTTGCTCAGCAGCTCGACCAGCCGGTCCAGGTCCTGGGGCGCGGGCAGGGTGCGCGGCGCGTGCAGTGCCGGCCAGGGCTTGAGGTGCGCCTCGACCTCCTGCAACGCCACATCGCCGGGAATCACCACCACCGCCACGCCCCGGTTGAGGATCGCGCTGCGCATGGCCCGGTGCAGCACCTGGGGCATCTGCGCCGGGTTGCTGACCAGTTCGACGAAGTGGCTGCATTCCTTGAACAGCTCCTGGGGATGGGTCTCCTGGAAGTAGTTGAGGCCGATCTCCGAAGACGGGATCTGCGCGGCAATCGCCAGCACCGGCACATGGTTGCGATGGCAGTCGAACAGGCCATTGATCAGGTGCAGGTTGCCCGGCCCGCAGCTGCCGGCGCACACCGCCAGCTCGCCGGTGGCCGCGGCTTCGGCGCCGGCGGCAAAGGCCGCCACCTCCTCGTGGCGCACGTGCATCCACTCGATGCTGTCCATGGTGCGCAAGGCGTCGGTCAGGCCGTTCAGGCTGTCGCCGGTCAGGCCCCAGATGCGCTTGACCCCGGCTTGCTCAAGGGTGGTTGCCAGTTGCTGGGCAAGGGTGATTTTCGCCATGGAGTGCTCCCGTCGTCCGATTAAGAAGTCGTTGCGATCAAGAGAGGACAACAGGCGAGGGCGGATGATTCCACTGAGGGGGCACTTATCCGGCCCCCAGGGCGGTGTTGCCGCGCCCTCAGCTAAAGCGCGAGGGGCGGCAGGGGGCGAGGGCGTCGCAGGTCTGGCCGTGGATCAGTTCTTCGCTGACCAGGCGCCCGACCGTGGCCGCGAGGATCACCCCGGGGTGCATCACCGCCAGGTACAGCCCCGGGTGCCCGGCACTCGGGCCAATCACTGGCAGGCGGTCGGCGGGCATCGGGCGCTGGCCGACCTCGACGCTGCGCAGGGTCACGGCTTCGGCGCCGCGCAATGACTGGCGCACGCTGAGCAATGCGGCCTGGGCCAGGGCGTCCGGTCCTTGTGCGCCGCTGGCGGCGATGTAGTCCTCGGCCATCAGCAAGCTGCCGTCCGCCGCTTCGCGGATTTCCATCTCGCTGTTGGAGATCAGGGTCTTGATCAGGCCTGGCGGGGCATCGAGACGGATCAGGATCGACGGCGAGGCGTCCACCGGCAGAAGCAGGCCCAGCGGGGCGACCAGGGCCGGGGTCGCGCAGCCGGCGGCGAGCACCACGCAATCGGCGTGGCAGGCGCCGTTGGCGGTGTCGACGCCGATCACCCGGCTGCCGTCGAGTCGCAGGCCCAGCACCGGGGTCTGTTCCAGCACCTGGGCGCCGTGGGCTCGGGCCCCGTCCAGCAGGGTGCGGGTGGCGGCCACCGGATCCAGACTGCCCTCCGCGGGGGCGTAGCGGGCGCGCTGCGGCGGCGTGATCAGGTTGGGTTCAAGCTGCGCGACCTGGGCCTGGTCGAGCCACTGCAGCGATGGGCTGGGGCTGAGGTGGGCGCTGGCGCCGTTCGCGGCCAGGGCGGCGGCGGTGTAGCACAGCGCTCCCGACCACGTGATGCGCAGGTCCGGCAGCTCGTGTTCGAGGCGCCAATAGTCCGCCAGGGCCTGGGCGCGCAGGGCCTGGATCGCCTTAGGCGCTTCATCGGCGGTGTTGATCCAGGCAAATGAATGGCGGGTCACGCCGCTCGCCGCAACCGACTGCTCAAGCACCGTCACCTGTGCGCCCTGGCGTGCCAGGTGGTAGGCGATGGAGGCGCCGACAATGCCGGCTCCGACCACGATCACACTTGAAGGGGGCATCTGCACCTCGGGGGAGTGGGTATTTCAGGTGGCCGCACCTTAGCGCTGGCGGCGGGCGCCAGGCAAAGGAATGAATGTTATGAAAGTGCAACCAGGCCCCAGGCTCGGGCGCGCGCCTGGGGCGGTTGCAGAGGAGGCTTCTATTCCAGCTTCAGGCTCAGACCCTGGGCCTGGGGCAAGGGGTTGCGCATCAGCCGACCGACCATCAGCGCCCCCAGCAGGGCGAGGATCCCGGCCACCGTCAGCACCCGGCCGAAACCGCCGACAAAGGCCTGCACTGCCAGGGGCTCGACCACGGCCCGGGCGCTGTCCGGCAGGCTGGCCAGGGCGCCTTGCATATCCCCGGCGACCACCCGCGAGGCGATGTCCGGCGCCTGGTCCAGCCATTGCGGCGCCTGCTGGCCGAGATCGACCTGCAGCAGGTGCTGGGTATGGCTGGCCAGCAACGCCCCGAACACGCCGATGGCCAGCATGATGGCGCTAAAACGCATGGTGGTGCTCATGCCCGAGGCCATCCCGGTCCGCTCCCGCGGTACGCAGGCCATGATGTTTTTCTGGGTGTCGCCATTGAGCAGCCCGGCGCCGGCACCGGTGACGGCAATCGCCAGGGCAAAGCTCAGGTAGCCACCGGCGTGCACTGCCCAGGCACTGAGCAGATTGCCCACCCCGACCAGGGTCAGGCCTGCGGCCATCAGGGTGGCCGGGGCATAACGCCCGGCCAGGCGTGCGCCGATGCGCGGGCAAATCAGCATGGTCAGGGCAAATGGCAGCATGCCCAGGCCCGAGGCGATGGCGGAAAACTGCAGGCCGTTCTGCAAGTAGAACGGCAGCAGCGTCATCATCACCTGGGCGCAACCGGCGTAGGCGAACATCCCCAGCAGGGCGCCGATCAGTCGTGGGTGGCGCAGCAACTGCAAATCCACCATGGGCCGGCGCTGGGCTTTTTCGATCAGCACGAACAGCCCGAGCAAGGCCGCGCCGCCCAGCAGGCGGGCGTAGGTCAGCGGGTTGCTCCAGCCGATGCGGTTGGCTTCGATCAGGCCCCAGATCAGGCACAGCAGGCTGGCGCTGAAGGCCAGGCTGCCCCAGGGATCGAGGCGCGCGGCCTGGGTGTCGCGGGACTCGGGCACATGGCGCAGGACCATGGACATCAGCGCCAGGCCCACTGGCAGGTTGAGGTAGAAGATCCAGCGCCAGCCGATGTACTGGGTAATCAGCCCACCGAGGGTCGGTGCGGCGGTCATCGCCACGCCCATGCAGGCGCCCCAGAATGCCCAGGCCTTGGCCCGCTGCACATCGTCGTGGAAGGTATGGCCGATGGAGGCCAGGGCCGAGGTCAAGAGCAGGGCTGCGCCCACGCCTTTGATCGCCCGGGCGATATCCAGCCACAGCGCCGAGGGGGCGGCGCCGCAGCCGAGGGAGGCGAGGATGAAAATCACCAGGCCGCAGAGCAGGGTCTTCCTGCGTCCGAAGCGGTCGGCGAGGCTGCCGGCGGGCAGCAGCAAGGCGGCGAAGGCCAGCATGTAGGCGCTGACCACCCATTCGATATCGACGAAGTTGGCCCCCAGGTCGCGGGCGATGCTCGGCAGGGTCACGGCGACGATATTGGTGTCGAGCACGATCAGCGAGCACACCCCGGACGCGGTGAGCAGGGTCCAGCGCGGGTTGGGTTGACTCATGGCTGACTCCGCTGGGGCAGGGCCGCCAGGGCGGCGAGGGCGATTTCATCGTCATGGGCCGGGGTGTCGGCGCTGACCCCGATGGCGCCGATCACCTGGCCGTCGACGATGATGGGCTGCGCGCCTTTCATCATCAGCAAACCGGCGGTAATCGCCGCCTGACGCCCACCATTGATGGCATTTTCCAGATCGCCCGAGGGCCGCTTGAACAGCGCCGAGGTGCGCGCCTTGCCCTGGGCCAGCTCGATCCCGGCGACCACCGGAGCGCCGTCCATGCGCGCACTGAGGATCGGCCAGCCGCCGTCGTCGACGATCACCACCGCGGCCGGCCAGCCCTTGGCGTCGGCGGTCTGCTGGGCGGCCTGGAGCAGCTGTTGGGCGCTCTTCAGGTCAAGGATTGCCTTGCGGGCAATACCGGTGTCGGCAGCGCCGGCAGAAGCGAGCTGCAGGCTGTAACAAGTGATCATCGCCAGAAACAGGGGTTTGACGCGCATGGCATAGGCTCTCTAGGGTGGAGGTCGAGCCAGCTTATCGCGACGCTTCGGGTGCCTTGTTAGGCGCAATGCGGGACTTCATTACCTTTGAGCTAACGCCTTTATGGAAATTCGTCATTTTCGCTACTTCCTGGCCGTGGCCCGGCAGCGCAATTTCACCCGCGCCGCCGAGCAGTTGGGCATTGCCCCGCCGACCTTGAGCCGGCAGATCCAGGACATGGAGCAAGCCCTGGGCACGCGCCTGTTCCTGCGCCAGCAGCGCGAGGTCAGCTTGACCGAGGCCGGTGCCGCGTTGGTGATGGAGGCCGAGGCCACGGTGCGCCAGTTCGAGTTTGCCCAGCGCAATGCCCAGCGCGCCGGGCGCGGGGAAATCGGCCATATCGAACTGGGTTACGTGGCCTCGGCGGTGTACTCGGGCCTGCTGCAAAAGCAGGTGCAGGCTTTTTGCCGGCAATACCCGGACGTCAGCCTCAGCGTGCGCGAAAAGCCCATGGCCGCGCTGCCGGGACTGGTGGCCGATGGGCGCTTCGATATCGGTTATATCCGCTCCCCCATGACCCTGCCCGAGGGGCTGGAAGCCATCGCCCTGGACGCCGAAGGGTTTGTGCTGGCGTTGCCGGCGCAGTCCTGGCTGGCTCGCCTGGGGGACATCAGCCCGGAACATCTGCGCGGCGAGACCTTTATTCTCCCCGAACAGATCAGCGGCACCCTGCAAGTGGCGGCCCAGGGCGGCTACGCACCGACCCTGGGCCCCCAGCCCGGCGGCCTGGTGGCCGTGCTGGCCCTGGTGTCCCTGGGCCAGGGCGTGGCCGTGGTGCCTGAGTCGGTGATCGGTCATATCAGCCTGCCCAACGTCCTGTACCGGCCGATCAAGGGCGGCGACGCCTCCTCACGCCTGTCCCTGATCCACCGCCGCTTCGAACAGGCCCCGGCCGTGGTGCGCTACCTCGAACAGATCAAGCGCGAGTATCGAAGAGTGCCCTGATAGAGCTGAATGGCGTGGCCGTTGGACCCTTGAGATCGCCGCGTTCCGTCAGATGCGCCAAGGCGGCAGAACGCCTGTAGCCGTTGCCGCCAGGCTGCGCTGGCCCTTGAGGTCGCCGTGCTCTGTCAGATATAGCAAGGCGGCAGTGCCGGCCAGCGCAGCCTTCGGCAGCGGCTACAGGAGTCGGGGGCGGATGGAGTCGGCGAGGCGGGTCAGGATCAGGCAGCAGGACACAGCGCCGGCATCCAGCACGCCGAGTGACCGTTCGCCCAGGCGGCTGGCACGGCCGATCCGGGCCACCAGATCGCGGGTTGAGTCCCGGCCCTGAGACGCCGCGCTTTTCATGTGCTCCAGTGCTTCATGGAATGAAGCCCCTGCTGCGTGTGCCTGTTCGAACGCCTGCACCGCAGGGATCAGGGTGTCCATCAAGCACTTGTCGCCGACGCCGGCCTCGGTGATGTCTTGCAGCGAGGTCAGGCCACCGCGCAGCAGGCGGGCGAAGGTCGCCGTGTCGATCTCCTGTCGGTCGCGCACCTCATTGGCCATGCCGATAAACAGGCTGCCGTAGAGCGGGCCCATGGAGCCGCCTATGCCTTCCATCAGGCTCAGGGTCAGTTCGTCGAGCGCCCCGGCCAGGTCCAGTTCACGCCCTTCCAGGGCACGGCCACAGTGGGCAAAGCCCTTGGCCATATTGATGCCGTGGTCACCGTCGCCGATGGCCCCGTCGACTTCGCTCAGGTATTCACGGTTGGCGACTATTACGGTCACCAGGTCGGCCACGATGGCGCCGCCGTCACTGCTGGAAAAAGACTGGCTCATGGTTCACTCCGTCTGGGTCATGCCGATGGAGCGGCAAGGTTGGTCGATCAGGGTTTTGAGTTCGGCGTCCAGGCCCAGCAGGGTCAGGGTCACGCCCATCATTTCCAGTGAGGTGAAATAGTTGCCGACGTAACAGCGGTGCACCTTGAGCCCCTTGGCGCGGATCTGCCGTTCGACTTCAGCGTAGAAAATATACAGCTCCATCACCGGCGTCGCACCGAGGCCGGAAACCAGTACCACCACGCTATCGTCGGTACTGAAATCGCGGTCGGCGAGGATTGGCGCCAGCATGCGCTCGGCCATGGCCGCAGCGGACTCGACGGGGATGACCTCAATCCCCGGCTCGCCGTGGTGACCGATGCCCAGTTCCATTTGCCCGGGGGCGATCTGGAAGTTGGGCTTGCCCACCGCCGGAATGGTGCAGGGGGTGAGCCCCACGCCAATGGAACGGCACCGGTCGACGGCGTTCTGCGCGACCCGAATCACTCCGTCGAGGTCATAGCCCTTGGCCGCCGCCGCGCCGCCGACCTTCCACATGAAGATCTCCCCGGCCACGCCCCGGCGTTTGGCAATCTCGGCCTGAGGCGCGGAGGCCACGTCGTCGTTGGCGACCACAGTGCGCACCTGCAGGTCTTTGCTGGCGGCCATCTTCATCGCCAGTTTCACGTTCATATTGTCGCCCGCGTAGTTGCCGTACAGGCAGGCGACGCCCGCGCCCTGGTCGGCGGCTCGAAAGGCGTCGAAGAAGCTTTTGGCGGTGGGCGAAGAAAAGATTTCGCCCACCGCCACCGCGTCCACCAGGCCTGGGCCGACATAGCCGAGAAACGCCGGTTCATGCCCCGAGCCGCCGCCGGTGACGATGCCCACCTGGCCTGTCGGCGAAGCGTCGCGTTTGCAGATCACCCGTGGGTTGGTCTCGAACTGGGCCAGTTCCGGGTGCGCCAGCAGGATGCCCTGCAGCATGTCCTCGACCACGTGGTCCGGGTCGTTGATCACTCGATTCATGACGGGGTTTCCTGTGTTCTTGTTGTTGATATTGGCCAGCGTCCGAACATGGCCAGAATAGTGCTGGTAGCGGCTGCCGAGGGCTAGGGTTTGAGCACCACTTTCAATGAGCGGTCGCCGCGCTCCATGACGGCGAAGGCTTCCTTGAAGTCGGCCAGGGCGAAGGTGTGGGTCACCACGTCGCGCATGTCGATCTTGCGGTTGCCGATAAAGTCGATGGCCCGTGGGTACATGTAGGGGCCCAGGTGCGAGCCGAGCACGTCCAGTTCCTTGCGGTCGCCGATGATCGACCAATCCACTGTGGCTTCGTCGTTGAACACGCTGAACTCGACGAACCGCCCCAGTTTGCGCAGCATCGCCAGGCCCTGGTTGACCGCCTTGTGATGGCCGGTGGCTTCGATGTAGATGTCGCAGCCGTAGCCTTCGGTGATTTCGCGAATCTTCGCCAGCACGTCGACTTCGGCCGGGTTCCACACTTCATCAGCGCCCATGCGCAGGGCGAGTGCGGTGCGTTCGGGCTTCATGTCGAGGACAATCAGGCGCTTGGGGTTGCGCATGCGCACCGCACCGATGATGCCCAGGCCCAGGGTGCCGGCCCCGGCGACGACTACGATGTCGTCGAAACCCACGTCGGCGCGATCAGCGGCGTGCAGCGAACAGGCCAGCGGCTCGATCAGGATCGCCTCATCCGGCGCGATGCTGTCCGGCACTTTGTGCACGATGCCTTCCTTGGTGAAGATCATGTACTGCGCCATGGCACCCTGGACGTTGTTCTGGAAGCCATACAAGTCGTGCTTCTGGCACATCCAGTACTGGCCGTGATTGCAGAAGCGACAGCCCCAGCACGGCACTATCTGTTCCGAAATCACCCGGTCGCCCACCTTGACCCCGCGTTTCTCAGCCCCGGGCCCCAGGGCCACCACACGGCACACGAACTCATGGCCGGGGATCATCGGTGGCTTGACGTAGCGTGGTTGCTCGGCGTCGCCCCAGAACGAAGGCGCTCCGCGATAGGTCTTGATGTCGCCCATGCAGATCCCGCAGAGCTCGACCTTGGTCAGGATCTCCTCGGGCCCGGGGATGGGCACCGGGACCTGCTCCAGGCGGTAGTCCTCCGGGCCATAACAGACCACGGCCTGCATGGTTGCCGGAATCGTTGGCGACAGGCGTTCGTGTGTCGGGGTTTCGAGCAGCGTAGACATGGCAGCGGACCTCATCGAAATGATGTGAAAAGCGCGTATTTACTGAATGCTGTAGCCGCCATCGATGACCACGTTCTCCCCGGTGATCATCTTGGCCGCGTCGCTGAGCAGGTACAGCACCAGCCCGGCGATTTCCTCGGGCTGGGCGAAGCGCCCGACCGGGATCTGCAACTTGGCCCGTTCACCCAGCTCGCCGGCCCAGGCTTTCTTGCCCAGGGCCGTTTCGACGATGGTCGGTGAAATGGCGTTGACGTTGATGCCGTGGGGCGCCCACTCCATGGCCAGGACCTTGGTCATGCCCACCACCGCTGCCTTGCTCGCGCAGTACGCCACGTGCCGGTCGAGGCCGATGACCGCAGCCTGGGAAGCGAGGTTGACGATGCGTCCGTGGCCTTGCTCGATCATGTGCCGGGCACAGGCCTGGGCCACAAAGAAACTGGCCTTGAGGTTGATGTCCAGGGTGGTGTCCCAGGCGCTTTCGCTGACTTCCATGGCCTTGTCCAGCAGGGCGACCCCGGCGCTGTTGACCAGGAAATCCAGGCGCCCGTAGTGCGCGGCCATCAGGTCCACCGCGTCTCGTACTTGATCCAGCTGGCGCAGGTCGATGGCCAGCCCCAGGTGCCCGTCGCCGAGGCTGGCGGCGATATCCGCCACCGCCGGGTCGCGGTCGAGCAGGGCAACCTTGGCCCCGCGCTCCACCAGCAGGTTGGCGCACGCCAGGCCGATCCCGGCGGCGCCACCCGTGATCACCGCGCAGCGGCCGTTCAGGTCGAAGGCCTGATCCCAGAATCCGGACATGTCATGACTCCTCTATAAAACGATGGGCTGTAAAACCGACCAATCAACTGCGTCAGGTGTTGGGGGCGGCTGCACCACCCAGCGCGAGCAAGTGCGCTCGCCACGGGGAGGGTGCAAGCCAGCGATAGATGATTGCGCTGGCAGAGCGCAGGTGCCAGGCCCCGGAGCGCTGGCGCAGGTCCGACCTATTTGCTGCCCGCTACCTGCTGGTACAGCGCATCGGCATTGCCGTTGGTCACCGGCACCCACGGCAGGATGTACAGCTTGTCGCTGCCGTCGCCCCATTTCACGTCCTTGGCATAACGTTCCCAGATCACCGACTGCGGCTTGTAGTCCTTGCCGGCCAGGGTTCGCAGGGCTACATCCAGCGCACCCTGGGACTGGGCCTGGGCATCCTGGAGGAAGGTGGTGACTTCGCCTTTTTTCGCCGCCTGGATCGCATCCGGCATGCCGTCGATAGAGGTCACGGGCACGTCGCTCGGCGACAGGCCGCGAGACTTCACCGCCTGCAGGGCGCCCAGGGCCATGTCGTCGTTCTGGGCGATGATCCCGGAGATGCCGCCATTGGGGTGGGCGTTGAGCCAGTCTTCGGTCAGCGACAAGGCCTCGGCGCGGGACCAGTTGGCGGTCTTCATTTCGATGACCTTGATCCCCGGATTCTTCTTGAGGATCTCCATCTCGCCTTTTTCCCGGTCAATCTGCGCCGACTGGCCAATCGGCCCCTGGATGATCACCACATTGCCCTTGCCCTTGAGCTTGTCGACCATGGCCTGGGCTTGCAGGCGCCCGCCCTCGACATCGTCGTTGCCGACATAGGGCACGTTGGCGCTGGCGACCTTGGTGTTGGAGGCGATCACCGGGATGTCGTTTTCCATGGCCCGGGCCACGGCGCCGACCCCGGCCTTGGTGTCGATTGGCACAAAGATGATCGCGTCATAGTGCTGGGTGACCATGGTTTCGATCTGGTTGTTCTGGGTCAGGGCGTCATAGTTGCCGTCGAACACGGTGATCTGCACCGTGCCGTCCTTGACCGCCGGGTGCTGCTTGAGCTCACGGACCCAGTTCTGCATGAACTGGCCCTTGAGCCCGTACACCGCCGCGCCGATCTTGTAGGTTTTTTCTGCAGCGAAGGCAACGCTGCTGCTGAGCAGGGAGACAGCCGCCAGCGTGGCCAGGGATGTGCCGAGCTTCTTCGGTGAAAGCTTCATGGGGAACTCCTTATTGTTGTGGTCGTGCCGTGCAATGAACGGGGTTAGCGTTTTTTCTTGCGCCAGACATCGATGAGCACCGCAAACACGATGATCAAGCCCTTGGCGACTTGCTGGTAATAGGAGGACACCCCGAGCAGGTTCAGGCCGTTGTTGATCACACCGATCAACAGGGCGCCGAACAGGGTGCCGACAATGCTGCCGGTGCCACCGGAGAGGCTGGTGCCGCCGATCACCACGGCGGCGATGGCGTCCAGTTCATAGGAGGTGCCGGCCTGGGGCAGGGCGGAGGTGGTGCGCGCCGAGAGCACCACGCCGGCCAAGCCCGCCAGCAGCCCGGAGACCACGTACACCGAGAACATCACCTTGCGCACGCCGATCCCGGAGGTGCGGGCGCTTTTTTCGTTGCCGCCCACGGCATAGACGTAGCGTCCGTAGGTGGTGTAGCGCAGGACCATCCAGAAAATCAGCGCGACCACGGCGAAGATCACCACCGGCACGCCGACCGGGCCGATCTTGCCGATGCCCAGGGCCAGGTAGTTTTCCGGCAGGTCGGTGACCGGGCTGCCGTCATTGAGGATAAAGGTCATGCCGCGGGCAATGCTGAGCATGCCAAGGGTTGCGACAAAGGGTGGGATCGACAGGTTGGCCACCATGAAGCCGTTGACCACGCCGAGCATGGCCCCGGCGAACATTCCGGCGCTGACCGCCGCCAGCAGGCCGTAGCCCTGGGTCGCCACCAGGGCGCTGCACAGGCCGGCGAACGCCAGGATCGACCCCACCGAGAGGTCAATGCCCTTGGTCAGGATCACGTAAGTCATGCCTACGGCGAGGATCCCGTTGATCGAGGTCTGGCGCAGGATGTCCATCCAGTTGCGCCAGGTCATGAAGTATTCGCTGGCAAACGCCATGACCAGGCACAGCAGGATAAACACCAGCGGCAGGCCGAAGCGGTCCAGGGCCAGGCGCAGTCGGCTGCGTGGCGCGGGGTGGGTCGAGGCTGGCAGGGTCGGGGTGGCATGGGTCTTGGCGTTCATGAGGCGAGACTCAACAAGGCTTCCTGGGAAAGGGCGGTGTCAGTGCTGATGGTGACCAGCCGGCCGCCCTTGAATACCGCGATTCGATCACTCAGATGCAGCAGCTCGGGGGCCTCTGAAGACACCACGATGGCTGCGCCGCCGGCACGCACGAACTCGTCCAGCAGGTGGTAGATCTCCTGCTTGGCGCCCTCGTCGATGCCTCGGGTCGGCTCGTCGCACAGCAGGCAGATCGGCGTGGTCGACAGGCACTTGGCGAGCACCACCTTTTGCTGGTTGCCGCCGCTCATGGATTCCACCGGCAGGTCCAGGGAGCTGGTCTTGATCTGCAGGCGCTGGACCATGTCCCGGGCCAGTTGCAGTTCTTTACGCGCACTGATCAGCGACCAGCTCGACAGCTGGCGGTAGGCGCTGAGGGCGATGTTGGAGAGGATGCTGCTGCTGAGTACCAGCCCGCTGTCCTTGCGGTCTTCGGTGACCAGTGACATGCCGGCGCGAATGGTCGCTGCCGGCACGCCCACCGGCAGCGGCTGGCCTTGCAGGGTGACGCTGCCAGCATGGGGTTCGGTCAGGCCATAGATGCAGTTGAGGAATTCGCTGCGCCCTGACCCCATCAGGCCGTAGATGCCGAGAATTTCGCCCTGGCGCAGTTGCAGGCTGATGTCCTGGAACTCGCCGTGGCGGCTCAGGCCCTGGATATCGAGGCAGTTTTGCGCGGCGCACTGGCGCCCGACCTTGTGATCGATGCGTGTCAATTCCTGGCCGACGATGCCGCGCACCAGGTGGGCGCGGTCGATGTCGACCATGCGCCCGCTTTCAACAAAGGCGCCGTCGCGAAAGATGCTGTAGTCGTCGGCGATCTGCGCCAGTTCGCTGAGGCGGTGCGACACGTAGATGATGCCGGCGCCACGCGCGGTGAGGCGGCGGATGGCCTTGAACAGGGTCTCGGCCTCGCGTTCGCCAATGGCCGAGGTCGGCTCGTCCATGATCATCACCTGGCAGTCATGGCTGAAGGCCTTGGCAATTTCCACCAGCTGGATTTGCGCCACGCTCAAGCGGTGCATGGGGCTGTTGGCGTCGACCTCGAATTCCAGGCTGGCCAGCAACTCGCGGGTGCGCCGGATGAGTTCCTTGCTATCGACGATGCAGCCGGCGCGACGCGGTTCGCGACCGAGCCAGATGTTTTCGGCGACGGTCATGTAGGGGATCGGTTCCAGCTCCTGGGTGATCATCGCCACCCCGGCCGCCAGGGCGGCGCTCGGGCGGTCGAACTGCACCGGCTGGCCGTTGAGCAGGATGCTGCCGGCATCGCGCTGGGTGATGCCCATCAGAATGCCGAGGAAGGTGGACTTGCCGGCGCCATTGCCGCCGCACAGGGCATGCACGCTGCCGGCACGCAGGGAGAGGCGACCGTCACGCAGGGCAGGGATCCCGGCATAGGCCTTGGCGACATGTTCAGCCTGGAGCAGTAATGGCGTGGCCATCGGCGTGTCCTCGTGCTGTGAATTCTTATTAGATCGCATAACCATGTTTTGCGCTGATCATATGTGTAACAAATGAAATTCTGATCAGTCAATCCCTTTCGCTTTAAATATGTCCAGGTGGCAAGTGAGGCTTTTTACCGCCCTGTGTAGGGCGTTATTCCCCGAGCCTGGTAAATCTCGCTTGACAGTTGAGGGGAGAATGCCTGAAAAATGACTGATCAAAGTTTCACTAAGTGATCATATGATCAGTCATGCTCTTTCCCTGTCAGCGGAGCGAAATGCGATGAATAGAGCCTTTTCAGTGGCGATTGGATGCGATGAGGCGGGGTTTGAACTCAAGGAGCTGCTCAAGCGGCACATCGAGGCACTGGGGCATCCGGTCGAGGATTTCGGCACCCATTCCCTGGAACCGGTGCTGTACCCGGACATCGCCCTGGCCGTGGCCACGGCCATAAATGCCGGGCACCACCGGTTGGGAGTGCTGGTGTGCGGCACCGGCATCGGCATGGCCATCTCGGCGAACAAGGTGCTGGGGATTCGCGCGGCCCAGGCCCATGACACCTATTCCGCCGAGCGCGCACGCAAGAGCAACGATGCGCAAATTCTCTCGATTGGCGCGCGGGTAGTGGGGGTGGAACTGGCCAAGAGCATCGTCAAGGCGTTCCTGGAGTCGGAGTTCGAGGCGGCGCGCTCGGGGGCCAAGGTCGAGCGGATCAATGCCATCGAGCGTGATGGTCATCAGTGAGGGGCGCAGGGCTGCGCGCAAGCCGCTTGTAGACGTACCCCGCATCCACTAGAGAGAATGCGCCTTTGACGCCAAGACGGAAGCCAGTCCACATGAGTGACAGTACCCAGCGCGGGGCCAGCGATATCGATCTGATGACCGAAGTCGCGATGCTCTATTACCTTGAGAACGTCACTCAGGAAGCCATTGCCAAGCGCTTCGACCTGTCGCGGGCCAAGGTCAGCCGCCTGCTCAAGCGGGCGCGGGATGAAGGGATTGTCGAGGTCCGGGTGCTGCAGCATCCGGCGATGAACAATGAGCTGGAGCAGGCGCTGGTGGAGCGCTTCCAGTTGGATCGGGCGCTGATTGCGGTCGATCACAGTGACCCGGATACCCAGCGTTCGGCGGTTGCCAGCCTGGTGGCCAACTACCTGAACAAGACCTTGAGCGACGGCATGATCGTCGCCGTCGGCATGGGCCGCAATGTCGGAGCGGTGGCCGATAACGTGTTTTTGCCGGTGACGCGCAACTGCACGTTCGTCTGCGCCATCGGCGGTTCGCTGCGGGCTGGCGAATATATGAACCCGGACCATATCTGTCGCCGTCTGGCGCTGCGTTTCGGGGCTGAAAGCGAAACCCTGTATGCCCCGGCGCTGGTGGCCAATCCGGAGCTGCGCAGCGTGCTGATCAGCAACGACACCGTGCGCTCGACCCTGGATCGCGCACGCCGCGCCGATATCGCCCTGATTGGCATCGGCGATATGAGTGAAAACAGCAATATGGTGCGCATGGGCTGGTTCTCGCCCCAGGAAATCGCCCAGGCGCGGTTGTCCGGCACGGTGGGCGACATGATGGGTTACGACTTTATCGACATCCATGGCCAGCCGGCGGTCAACGCGATCCAAGGGCGGGTGATCGGCTTGAGTGTGCAGGAATTGGTGCGCATCCCCGATGTGGTCGCCATCGCCAGTGAAAACACCAAGGCTGCCGCGACCCTGGGTGCCTTGCGTTCCGGGGTGATCAACACCCTGGCGACCACCGTCACCAATGCCCACACCATCCTCGCCCTGGATGATGCGACCCGTAGGAGCTAAGGGTTGCAGGTGCGGCTTTCAGGTTGCACATAGCGCCTGTAGCCGCTGCCGCCAGGCTGCGCTGGCCCTTGAGGTCGCCGTATGCCGTCAGATACGCCACGGCGGCAGCGGCTACGGGGTTTATAAAGTTTTGTAATGATTTCCTGCTGTGGGGAATGTGACTGGGCGCTGTAATCTCCAAGTCCGTTTTTTATATCAGGACTTGCATGAACACCCTTTCGGAGCCTCCCAGTCGTCCTTTCCCCAGGACGCCGCACCTCTCCCTCGTTCCATTCGCCTCACGCCATTCGGCCGCTCTGAGGCGTTGCCGTCGCACTAAGTTTCCGGTTTTTCGATTCTCGCCAACGGTTGCCCTGGTCGGTCGGCGCCTGCGCCCGATTCCTGCTACAACCCGTTGTGCGGGCGTTTTTTTGCGCCCGGCTGCCTGAATTCAATTAGAGAGATCGCGTCGTTTTTATGGAATGGATAGTGGACCCCACGGCCTGGCTTGGCCTGTTGACTCTGATCGTGCTCGAGCTGGTGCTGGGTATCGACAACCTGGTGTTTATTGCGATTCTGGCGGACAAGCTGCCGCCCCATCAGCGCGACCGGGCGCGGATCATCGGCCTGTCCCTGGCGCTGTTGATGCGCCTGGGCCTGCTGGCCAGTATTTCGTGGCTGGTCACCCTGACGCAGCCGCTGTTCGAGGTGTTCGACAAGAGCTTCTCCGGGCGTGATCTGATCATGCTGTTCGGCGGTGTGTTCCTGCTGTTCAAGGCCACCATGGAATTGCACGAGCGGCTTGAGGGCCATATCAGCCAGCGTACCGGCAACGCCGCCTACGCCATGTTCTGGCCGATCGTGGCGCAGATCGTGGTGCTCGACGCGGTGTTCTCCCTGGATGCGGTGATCACCGCCGTGGGTATGGTCGACGAACTGGCGGTGATGATGATCGCGGTGATCATTTCCATCGGCCTGATGATCGTCGCCAGCAAACCCCTGACCCGCTTCGTCAATGCGCACCCGACGGTGATCATGCTGTGCCTGGGCTTCTTGATGATGATCGGTTTTGCCCTGACCGCCGAAGGCCTGGGCTTCCACATTCCCAAGGGCTACCTGTACGCGGCCATTGGCTTCTCGATCCTGATCGAAGTGTTCAACCAGATCGCCCGCGCCCGGCGCAAGAAGTCGATGCAGGGCCTGCGGCCGATGCGCGAGCGTACAGCCCATGCGGTAATGCGCCTGCTGGGCGGGCGGAAACTGGCGGTGGAGGAGGTGGGTGAGGAAATTGCCGACCTGCTGGACAACGGCCAGGAACCCACTGCCGAGCTGTTCGACCGGCGCGAGCGGGTGATGATCAGCGGCGTGCTGCAACTGGCCGAGCGGCCGATCCGCAGCATCATGACCGCGCGTGCCGATGTCGACCATATCGACCTGGCGGACAGCCCCGAGGTCATCCGCACCAAGCTTATGCATTCGTCCTATTCGCGCCTGCCGCTGATCCGCAATGGCGCGGTGGATGAACCCCTGGGCTTCGTGCACAAGAAGGAACTGCTCAAGGAATACCTGGCCGGCAATCCGCCGAACCTGGAGCACCTGGCGCGCAAGACGCCGAACCTGCTGGACAGTTTCTCGATCCTCAATGCCCTGGAACAGATGCGCAAGGCCTCGACCCACATCGCCTTCGTGATCAACGAATTCGGCGATTTCATCGGGCTGTTGACCATGACCGACATTCTCGAATCCATCGCCGGCGAGTTGCCGGACGCCAGCGAAATCGAAGGCCCGGACATTGTCGAGACCGAAGATGGGTTATTGGTCGGCGGCGCGTTGAACCTGACACAGATCCGCCAGCGCACCGGCTTCGCCGCCGAGCCGACCGATGATTATCAGACCCTGGCCGGGTTGGTCATCAGCCTGCTGGACCGCCTGCCGGTGATCGGCGATCGCCTGGAATGGCAGGGCTGGAGCCTTGAGGTGATAGCTGTGGAAGAGCGCCGGGTCACCCGGGTCCTGCTCAAGCGCCTGGGGTAGCCGTCGGGGGCGCTGCCGGATGTCGGCGCGCCCCACGGCAGGGCCTCAATCGAAACGGGTACCGATCCGGCTGCGGTCCGGGGCGAGCCAGATACCCGTGATCCGACCGGTAATGTCGGACTCGGCGACCTGTCCCATAAAGCGGCTGTCATTGCTGTTGTCGCGGTTGTCCCCCAGCAGGTAGACATGGCCCGGCTCGACCTGCAGCGCTGCCAGGTGCTGCGAGTAATCTCTCCTGGCCCGCTCGGGCGGGGCGAAGAACAGGCCCAGGTTGCGGCCGTTGACCAGCACATTGCCGTCGACAATCGCCAGGGTATCGCCGGCCACCGCTGCCACCCGTTTCACCATCTCGGTGCCGTTGTAGCGGTGGACCACGATATCGCCGACCTTGACCGGCCCCGGGCGCAGGTCGGAGACGATGTAGTCACCCAGATCCAGGGTCGGGATCATCGAGCCGGACGGGACGTAGTAGGTCTTGAATCCCAGCAGATGCGGGCGCAGCGGCTCGAACATGACCAGGGTCAGCACCACCAGGCCTGCCAGGTACAACAGGTGCATTCGGGTGCTGGGGTAGCGTGCGCCGTCACTGTTGCGGGAGGCCGTTATGGCAGCAGCGATGGCCGAGGCAAGCTTGATCGACAACACCCACAGCAGAAACAGCAGCACGCCCATGGGGCTGGCCAGCAGGCCGCAAAGCCCCATCAGCGCCACGCCGCCGTAGAGTGCGGCAGCGACCCACACGCCCCATTTGACCCGGCCGACATACACCAGGCCCCAGCCTGCCGCCACACAGGACATGACGAAAGCGAGCAGCGGGTTCTTGCGGGCGAGTGTGGTCATGGGACGCGTCCATCTGCAGAGGGGGCCGTATCCTAGCGAGTTGCGTGCGCTGACGGAAGGCGCTTCAAGCCTGGGGCGAATCGCGTGCTGCCTACGCCCTCATTCCCCTTCCCCAACTGCTGCCGACTGGGTCTGAAACCAGTCCAGCACTGCGTTGCAAGCCGGGTGCGCGGCGCCGCTGTCGCGCAGCCACAGGGCATAGACGCCGCCGGTTTTAAGCGGCTGGCCAAAGGGCACGATCAGGCTGCCACGGCTGATGGCGTCCTGGGCCAGGACCCGATCGGTCATGGCCACGCCCAGGCCGCGGGCGGCGGCGTCCAGTGCCAGGTCGTCGAGGTTGAACATCAGGTGCTGGTAGTTGTGCGGTGTCTGGTCGGTCTGGGCCTGCAACCACACGGTCCATTCGTGACGGCTGGTGGAGCCATGGATCAGCGCATGCTCGGCCAGTTGCTCCAGGGAGCGTGGCGGCGGCAGGCCGTCGCTCAACTGCGGGGCGCATACCGGAATCAGGTACTCATCGAACAGCGGCGTCAGCGCCCGCTCATCCAGCCCGTCCCGCAGGTACAACACGTAGGCGTCGCAGTCGCCACCGGTGTCCACCGTCTCGCCACCGACGGTTTCGATGGACAGGCACAACCCGGGGTTGGCCGCGTAGAACCCGCTGAGTCGGGGCAGCAGCCAGCGCACCGCCAGCGAGACAAAGATCCGGATCCGAAACGGCTGCTCCAGCGGCGCCGGTGCCAGGCGTTGTTGCAGGCCGCCCAGGGCGCGCAGCAGCTCCAGGGCCACGCCGTATACGTCGCGCCCCTGTTCGGTGAGTGATACCCGACGGCTGGTGCGCTCGAACAGCGCCACCGCGTAATGCTCCTCCAGTTGCTGGATCTGCCGGCTGACTGCGCTCTGGGTCAGGTGCAGGCGGCTGGCGGCAGCGGTGAAGCTGTTGCTCTCGGCCACATGGACCAGGGTCTGCAGGGCTTGCAGTGACGGTATCCGGAGTGGGTTATCCATGCGTTTCTCGAATAGATGGATGAATTAATAACGTTCGAAACCGGGCGCTGATCTCCATAGATTGTAGGCATTGGATTGTAGGTATTCAGCGCAAGCGGGGGCGGCGTAACGATTCCCCTGGCGCATCGATTCTGAAGGAGTGGCAGGCATTGAACAATGTATGTGGCTGGATTGCCCTGGCAGGTGAGTCGCCTCAGCGGCCGACGCTGGCGGGCTCGCAGAAAACCGACTGGCTGATTATCGGCGGCGGCATCACTGGGCTCTCGGCGGCCCACAGCCTGGCGCAGATGTTCCCCCAGCAGCGCATCGTGCTGGTCGAGCGTCAGCGCGTGGCCCAGGGCGCCTCGGCCCGCAACTCCGGGTTTGTGGTCAGCCACGAACTGCCCGGTGGCAGCGAGCTGCTGGGCCAGCCCGGTCACGCCGGCTACCAGTTGGCCTCGCGTATCGGCGTCGCTGCCGGCCTTGAAGTGCGCCAGCGGATTGCCGAGTTGGGCATCGACTGTGAACTCAGCAACGCCGGCTACCACTTTGCCGTGCATCAACCCCAGCGCCTGGAACACGCCCAGCAGTGCGTGGCCACCCTCAACGCAGTCGGGGCCCAGGCCAGCGTGCTGGAGGGCGCGGTGTTGCAGCAGCGGCTGGGCAGCGCCTTTTACCAGCGGGCGATCCATTGCGGCGGCGGCAACGGCCTGTTGCAGCCGGCCAAGTACGTCAAAGGCCTGCTGGACAGCCTGCCGAACCAGGTCGAGGTATTTGAGAACAGCGCCATCGATGACCTGCAACCGTTGCCCGGCCGCGGCTGGAAAGCGCGCAGCGCCGAGGGCGAAATCGAGGCCGCACAAGTGCTGGTCTGCGTCGGCGCCTTCTTGCCCCGGGTTGGCCTGCGTCGCAGCCAGACCTTTGCCCTGGAACTGAGCGCCAGCATTACCCGGCCCTTGACCGAAGAGCCCTGGCAAACCCTGTTCGACGACCAGGGTTGGGGCGTGCTCTCGACCCTGCCGGGCGGGGCCACGGTGCGACTGTTGCCGGGCCGGCGGCTGCTGATGCGCAACACCGTGGAGTACCGCCAGCGCGACCTAGACCACGTGGAGTTGGCAGATCGCCGGCAGCAGCATTTGCACGGCTTGCAACGCCGCTTCCCGGGGATCGTGGCCGAGGATCTGCAACACACCTGGACCGGGCACCTGAGTGCCACGCGCTCTGGCGAACCGTATTTCGGGCGTATCGCAGAGCGTTTGCACGGGGTCTCCGGCTGCAACGGCTCCGGTGTGGCGCGCGGCACCCTGTGGGGTCGATTGCTGGCGCAGATGGCCGCCGGGGGCGACTCCCAGGTGCTGCGCGATGTGTTGTCCCAGGCCCGGCCCGGCTACCTGCCGCCCAAGCCGTTTTTTGATATCGGCGCGGCGCTGCGCATGGGCTGGGAAGTCAGGCGCGCGCAAAACGAACGTTAACCGTCGCGGCGAGGTTCGCCGCAACAATAAAAAAGAGAGGCGGCAACATGCTCAATCGCATACCCACAGCGTGGTTCACCCCGGCCCTGGTCCTGGCCTTGTCGGTCGGTTCGGTACAGGCGGCAGAGTCTGTGCGCATCGCCAACTGGAGCGGCTACATCGCCCCCGACACCCTGGCCAACTTCACCCGCCAGACCGGGATCCAGACCACCTACGACGTGATCGACAGCAACGAGACCACTGAAGCCAAGTTGATGACCGGCGGCAGCGGTTACGACCTGGTCAGCCCGTCCAACCACTTTCTGCCACGGTTGATCCAGGCCGGGGCGATCCAGGAGCTGGACAAGAGCAAGTTGCCGAACTGGAACAACCTCGACCCCAAACTGATGAAGATTCTCGAGGCCAGCGACCCCGGCAACCGCTACGCGATCCCTTACATGTGGGTCACGGTGGGCATCGGCTACAACGTCGACAAGATCAAGGCGATCTTCGGCAACACCGACATCACCCAGTCCTGGCAGATGCTGTTCAAGCCGGAAAACATCGAGAAGCTCAAGCAGTGCGGGGTGGCCTTTCTCGATAACCCGACGCAGATGGTGCCCATCACCCTCAACAGCCTGGGCCTGGATCCCACCAGCGAACAACCGGCCGACCTGAAGCGCGCCGAGCAGGCGTTGCTGGCCATCCGGCCGTCGATCCTGTACTTCCACCAGTCCAAGTACGTCAGTGACCTGGCCAACGGCAATATCTGCGTCGCCATCGGCTTCAGCGGCGATGTGCTGCAAGCCATGGCGACCGCCAAACAGGCCAATAACGGGGTCAACCTGGGGTACAGCATTCCCCGGGAAGGCTCGACCGTGGCCGTGGACATGGTCGCCATCCCGAAAAACGCCCCGCACCTGGACAACGCCTACACCTACATGAACTACCTGTTGGACCCGAAAGTGATCGCCACTATCAGCAACGCCGTGCAGTACGCCAATGGCAACGCGGCGTCCCTGCCATACATCGAGCCCGGGCTGCGCAACAACCCGGCGGCCTATCCCGAACCGTCGGTGCTCGAGACCCTGTTCACCATCAAGACCATGTCACCCGCCGGCATGCGCTTGAGCACCCGGTTGTGGACACGGATCACCAGTGGTACCTGATCGGGCTTCGCAGCAAAGGGGGAGCAGGGCGGGGTAAAAACTGCGGGCTAAAGCGGACAAAGACGCATTCGTGTGTTATCAAACCGCGCTTGTCGTGAGCGTTGAGCGACTGGCGCGGCGTCAGCCCATCACCCCCTGTCTTTGTCTGTGAGTCTCAAGCAAATGGAATGCTCCCCGTTGTCCACCCGTTCCCCGTTGATCATGGCGACCCTCGCCGCCGGCCTGCTGGCGCTTGGCGGCTGCCAGAAATCGACCCCGGCCGAAGCCGCCGCCATTGAGGCGGTGGACCGGCAGCAGGTGGACCAGGGCTTTATCGAAGCATTTAGCCAGGTGCTCTATCGCAATGCCCTGGGAGCCAACCAGCAAGGGCTGATAGGGGCGGTGGACATGCACATGACCCTCAATGCGCAAAACCGTGTGCTGGCGTGCACGGCGCGGCCCAGCACCCACTACCTCATCGCCGATAAACGCAGTGACGCAGGGCTGCTCAAACTGGCGACCGAGCTGTGCTGGAACACCCTTCTCCCCGGGGTCTCGCCGCAGGTGTTCAAGGACGCCGACGACACCCAGGTCATCGTTGCGCCTTTGGTTTTTCCATCCCTGGATGCACTGTCGATTGAGCAGAAGCAGCGCCAGGCGGTGCGCGTGAGCCTGTACCAGCAGATGCGCTTCCTGCGCGAGCAGCTGGTGGCCCGGCAGAGCGTGGAGGGGGTCGGGGTGGCCAGTTTCCGCTATGTCGCCAATGCCCAGGGCCAGGTGCAGGAGTGCCAGGTGAGGCTGGAACCGAGCCCCTATCGCCCCGGCGAATTCAAACCTGATAGCGCCCTGCAGCAGCGCCTCGCCAGCCAGTGCCAACAACTGGACCTGCGGCAGATGCCCGGCTTCGCCACCGGCCCCGAGGGCCTGGCGCAAGGCTTCGTTTCCGTGGACTACAGCCCGTGGATGAATGGCGCCAGGGCCAACTGACACACACTGCTGACGCTGTAGCCGCAGCCTCGCAGGCTCGGCAGCGGCTACAGCGTCAGCAGGGGTAGGCGATTACGGGTCGACCTGGGCCATCAGCTCGGGGATGGATTCCGGGCGTTTGGCGTAGCGCTGGGCCAGCACCGCGCAGACCATCAACTGGATCTGGTGAAACAGCATCAACGGCAGGATCAGCACGCCGATGGTGCTGCCGGCGAACAGCACCTGGGCCATGGGCACACCGGTGGCCAGGCTCTTTTTCGAACCGCAGAACAAAATGGTGATGCGGTCTTCCTGGTTAAAGCCGAACGCCTTGCTCAGCACGCTGGACGCTACCAGCACCAGCGCCAGCAGAATGCAGCAGACCACCACCAGCCCCCCCAGCTCCCACAGCGGGATCTGATGCCAGATGCCTTCATTCACCGCTTCGCTGAACGCGCCGTAGACCACCAGCAAAATCGACCCCTGGTCGACAAACTTCAGCCAGTTCTTGTTGCGGCCAACCCAGGCGCCGATCCAGCGGCGGGCGATCTGCCCGAGGATAAACGGCAGCAGCAATTGCAGGCTGATCTTGAGGATCGCATCCAGGGTCGAGCCGCCTTCACCGTGCACATTCAGCAGCAGGGTCACCAGCAACGGGGTCAGGAAAATCCCGAACAGGCTGGACGCCGCCGCGCTGCAGATCGCCGCCGGAATATTGCCCCGGGCCAGGGAGGTGAAGGCAATCGCCGACTGCACCGTGGCGGGCAGGGCGCACAGGTAAAGCATGCCCATGTACAGGTCGTTGCCGATCAGCGGCGACAGCAACGGCTTGAGCGCCAGGCCCAGCAGCGGGAACAGGATAAAGGTCAGGCTGAACACCAGCAGGTGCAGGCGCCAATGGCCGGCGCCGGCGATGATCGCCTCTCGCGAGAGCTTGGCGCCATGCAGGAAAAACAACAGGGCAATGGCGGCGTTGGTCAGCCAGCCAAAGCCCACGGCCACCTGGCCGCTGGCGGGCAGGAAACTGGCGAGCAGCACCACGCCGATCAGGGTCAGGGTGAAATTGTCGGGCAAAAGACGTGAGCGAGTCATAGCGGGATCATCCGGGGGTTGCCAAGAGCGATTGCGCGACTCTAACGTGACGGCTGTTTGCCGACTAACGCCAATGAGCCAGTTAATGCCGCCTAAAGGACATGAAAAGATCGTCCGGCGCAGTATTCCCGGTCTTCCCAGCCTGCCTCGACCGGTTTACGGCCGCACCGAATCACTGCCCAATCGCGCCCTGACCCGGCGCCACAGCCACCCCTGGGTGCAATTGTCGTACGCCATCGCCGGGGTGCTGGAGGTGCAGACCAGTGCCGGACGCTTCATTGCGCCGCCCCAGCGCGCGGTGTGGATCCCCGCCGGCATGCCGCACAAGGTGTTCAGCTCGCCGCGGACCGAAATGCGCAGCCTGTACCTGGATTGCAGCGTCACCGCCTGGGCGTCCGATGCCTGCCAGGTACTGGCGGTCAGCAGCCTGCTGCGCGAACTGATCCGCAGTTTCAGCCAGTTGCCGGTGGAGTACGCCGAAGACGGCGCCGACGGGCGCCTGGCCCAGGTGCTGCTGGACCAATTGGCCGCCGCGCCGCAGCTCGACCTGATGCTGCCGCTGCCCCACGACCCGCGCCTGCGGCAGATCTACCGCAGCCTGCAACTGCACCCCGAACAGGCCACCACCCTGGGCCAGTGGAGCCACAAACTCGGGGTCGCGGAAAAAACCCTCAGCCGCCTGTTCGTGCACGACACCGGCCTGACCTTCCGCGCCTGGCGCCAGCGCCTGCGCCTGCTCGGCGCCCTGACCCCGCTGGAGCAGGGCGAGCGTGTGACCGATGTGGCGCTGGCCTGCGGCTATGACTCGACCTCGGCGTTTATTGCCGCGTTTCGTCAGCAGTTTGATTCCACGCCAGGGGAGTTTTTTCGCTAACGCCTGAGCGACCCTTCCTTAATAGTGTTTGGCTGGCGGCCGGCAGCGGATAAGATCCGAGCCTGACTTTTCAAGGATCGAAGCCGGTGGGCCCATGACCGACAAAAAGACACCGCCTCAGCGGCCGCGATTGTTCTCGGTCCACAGCAAACACATGACCCTGGAGTTCGACGCCTACGACAGCGATCTCAGGTGTGCGGTCTGCGCCTACCTGGTCGAGGAACTGGGGTTTGAGCGAAGAGGTGAGCGTGTCGATGGCTGGGATGAGGGCATCTCGCCGTCTTTCGTGCGTGACGGCCTGGAGCTCCAGGCGGGCTGGAGCCATTGGGCCGATGGTGACTACCTGCTTGCGGTCTGTCCTCGTGGCGATCAGTTGCTGCACGACATACTCGCGGCGATTCGCCCTGATCTCAGTTTCCAGCCGCAGCACAGTAGGCCGCCTGAGTAACCTTCACCCCGCCGCCAAATGGCTCAGGGGCAGGATATTGGTCACCTTTATTTCCCGCAGGGAAATATTCGAGCAGATGCTCAGTACCCCGGGCAGTTTTCTCAGGACCTGTTCCACGAAGCGGCTGTAGTCGTCCAGGTCCCGGGCCACCACCTGCAACAGAAAATCGGCCGCGCCGGTGGTGTTGTGGCAGGCCAGCACGTTGGGGCAGGCGCGGATGATGTTCTCGAACTCGGCGGTGACCTCTTCCCCATGCTGGGTGCAGGCAATCTGCACAAAGGCCATGACCCCCATGCCGAGTTTTCGTCGATTGAGCACTGCCTGGTAACCCTCGATCACCCCGGCGTCTTCCAGGCGTTTCTGTCGGCGCCAGCAGGAGGCTTCACTCATGCCCAGGTGCTCGGCCAGTTTGGCGTTGGACAGCTTGCCGTCCTGCTGCAGGCGGTCGGCGATGGCGGCGTCCTGCTTGTCGAATTTTTCCACCTGCAAGATCCTTTCAGTCAGCGCTGGAGATCTGTAAGGCTATTTCGGATTTTTCAGTTATTCAAGGCTTAATAGAAAGGTAAATTCAGCGATCGTCTTCATAATGATGAAATGTTTCAGATAAGGAGCAGTTCATGAAAGCAGTGGTCTTCGAAGCATTCTCCGCGCCGCCCACCGTCCAGACCGTGGCCGACCCTACCCCCGAAAATCACGGGGTGGTGGTCAAGGTCATGGCCACCGGCGTGTGCCGCAGCGACTGGCACGGCTGGGTCGGGCATGACACCGATATCGAATTGCCCCACGTGCCCGGGCATGAACTGGCCGGGATCGTCGAGGCGGTCGGCAAGGACGTGACGCGCTGGAAAGTTGGCGACCGCATCACCGTGCCCTTTGTCGGCGGTTGCGGTGCCTGCCCGGAATGCAGCGCCGGCCAGCATCAGGTGTGCGATCGGCAGTTTCAGCCGGGTTTTACCCACTGGGGCTCGTTCGCCGAATACGTGTCGCTGCATCAGGCCGATATCAACCTGGTGGCGTTGCCCGAGAGCCTCGACTTCACCACTGCCGCGAGCCTGGGTTGCCGCTTCGTCACCTCTTTCCGCGCGGTGGTCGACCAGGGCCAGACCCGCGCCGGGCAATGGGTCGCGGTCCACGGCTGCGGCGGCGTGGGGCTATCGGCAGTAATGATTGCCAGCGCCATCGGCGCCAACGTCGTGGCCATCGACATCGCCGAAGACAAGCTTGAACTGGCCCGCAGCCTGGGCGCGGTGGCCACCGTCAACGCCAGCCGCGTGGCGAATGTGGTGGAGGCGGTCAGGGATATCACCCAGGGCGGTGCCCATGTGTCGCTGGATGCCCTGGGCCACCCCACAACCTGCTTCAACTCCATCAGCAACCTGCGCAAGCGGGGCAAGCACGTGCAAGTCGGGCTGATGCTCGGCGAACACAGCACACCGATCATCCCCATGAGCACGGTGATCGCCAAAGAACTGGAAATCCTCGGCAGCCACGGTATGCAGGCGCACCGCTATGACGCGATGTTCGCCATGATGCAGTCCGGCAAACTGGCACCGCAGAAGCTGATTGGCCGCACCATCAGCCTGGAACAGTCGATCGAGGCATTGATGAATATGGACAAGTTCGAGGTGGCGGGGGTGACGGTGGTCAATAGCTTTTAAGGTGAGGGCAGGGGCGGCGCGGGTCATGATGCCGGGTTGTTATGGCTGGAGAACGGATGAGGCGTCATCCGGTCATACGCCTGATTGAGATAAAAAGTGCTATTTTCAGCACTCTTAACAGCACTCGCGGGAGCCCTCTCATGACTCATGTCCTTCTGTCTCACGTAGTCGCGAGTATTTCCGAACTCAAGAAAAACCCCATGGGCACCGTCGCTGCGGGTGGTGGTTCGACGGTGGCCATACTTAATCGCAACGAACCCGCGTTCTATTGTGTTCCGGCCCGAGAATACGAGGCCATGATGGAGCGCCTGGACGACTTGGAACTGGTCGCCCTGTGCCGCGAACGGGAGAACGACCCGACCATCAAGGTTTCGCTCGATGACTTATGAGCTGGAGTTTTCGCAGAAGGCCTGGAAAGAGTGGCAAAAACTAGGCGCCACGCTGAAGGAGCAGTTCAAGAGCAAACTTCAGGAGCGGTTGCTCAATCCTCATGTTCCGGCCGACCGCCTTAGCGGCCTGGGTAATGCTTATAAAATCAAATTGCGCAGCGCGGGCTATCGCCTGGTGTATCGGGTGGTGGATGAAGTGCTGGTGGTAACGGTGATTGCCGTGGGCAAGCGCGAGCGTGGCCGGGTTTATCAAGAGGCCAGCAAGCGTTGAGTGCTCCAAGGCCGGCTGGAGAAAACTCACAGGTATAAGCGAGGTAGGACCGTTATGTTCACCCCCGAATTTGTTTCGCAGGAGCGCGGCGAATACATACTCGTCGCCAACCACAGCCTGGAAACTGGCCAGAGCGTTGACTTGAGTATCAAGTACAACCGGGCACGCATCCTGTTCTCGCGTCAGCATTTGCCTCAGGACTTGAAGGTTTGCAGGCTTGTTTATGACATTCGCGGGCAAGTGGTCGCCGCGTCGGATCTCGACAGAGTGGTTGGAAGCCTGTCGTCAATGTGCCAGGTGGAGTTCAAGCGCTGATGGGTATTCAGATCATTATCAAGTCCAACGACTTGGGCAGTATCCGCGCGGCGCTGGATAGGTTTGCGCCAGGTTGTGAAGTGTTTCCGATTGACCATGAGGTTTCGGGTGTGTCGATCCCGAGCCGGGTGCTGGAAGCCCATGGCGAACCCGCTCTCCAGGCCACGCTGGCCGCTTTTGAGTATTTTGATCTGTGGGCGGGCCGTTGGGAGAAGCCCAAGACAATTCTGTAGCCGCTGCCGTAAAACCCCCGGTGCATACTCAAAAATCTGCCAGCCAGTCTTTACATCAAGCCCCCAATTCCTCATCATCCGCGCCGTCTAAGTTTCGCTGCTGACCAGACAATTCCAGCCACCAACAGGGTGGTTGTTTTGTTGCGTCCCAGAAAAGCAGTTGAAAATGACCAAGACTCCTCTGAAAAGAATTCAGCACAAGCTCGCCCGTTCCGGGGTGGCCATCGAACGCCTGAATTCCAATTCCCTCTCTATCTCGTCCACCAATACCGCCGGGCTCAAGGTGGATTTGCTGCTGCCTGACAGCTTTGCCATCGAAGAAAAAGCCATCCTGCAACTGATGGATTTCGCCAAGGTGGCTCACCCCCATGGCGGCGAAGTGAAGTGTGCCTGCGCCACGCCGGACTTCCACACCGGCAGCCCGATTCCGGTTGGCAGCGTGATTGTCACCAGCCACGACCTGGTGGTGCCGCAAGCCATTGGCACCGACATCAATTGCGGCATGCGCCTGCACAAACTGGGGCTGAACTACGAGCAGTTCATGGCGCAGAAAGCCAAGTGGACCGCCCTGGTGCGTGGCGATCTGCTGGAAGGCACGCGCAATATTCCCACCAGCCCGACAGCCATGAGCGCGCTGTTTGCTTCGGGGTTGGGAGATTTCTGGGCCCAGGTGCAGCAGCAGGGCCCGATCGGGCTGTTTGCCGGGGCGGACTTTGCCCAATTGCAGCGTGAGCTTTCGGGCCTGCATGAGTCGTCCTTTGCCCGCGGCAGCACCGACTATGCGCCCGAGGCCCTGCAGGACCTTTCGCGCAAAATCCTCCGCGACCCGGGGCTGGGTTCCCTGGGCGGCGGCAATCACTTTGTCGAGATCCAGGTGGTCACCGAGCTGGTGGATCGCCAGGCATGCTTCGCCCAGGGCCTGTCCGTGGGGCAGGTGGTGGTGATGATTCACACCGGCTCCCGGGACGTGGGCTTTTATGTCGGGCGGCGCTGGATGGACAAGGCCAAGGCCCTGTGGCCGGCGGGGATCAAGCATCCCGACTCGAAGATCTTCGCCCTGTTTGGCGAGATGGCCGATGAGTACCTGCTGGCCATGCACAGCGCCGCCCACTACGCCGATGCCAACCGTGCGCTGATCGCCGAGATGGTGCGCCAGCGCACCCGGCAGGTGTTTGGCGCCGGCATCGAGGCGCCGCTGATTGTCGATGTGCCGCACAACATTGTGCTGCGCGAAGAGGGCGGCAACGTCCATCGCAAGGGCGCGACGCCTGCCTATGCCGGGCAGCCGCTGCTGATTCCGGGGAGCATGGGGCATGATTCTTACCTGCTCACCGGGTTGGGCAATGAGCGCTGGCTGCGCTCGGCCAGCCATGGCGCCGGGCGCTCCATGTCCCGCAGCGAAGTGGTGTTCAAGGCCAAGAAGGACAAGGCCTTCCTCGGCCTGAATGGGGTGGAGTGCATCACTACCAAGGAGGAGCGGATGATTGAGGAAGCACCGGGGGCCTACAAGGAGATTGGCCAGGTGATTCAGTCCCAGGTGGAAGAGGGGACGGTGTCGGTGATAGCGCGGTTTTCGCCGATTCTGACGTTCAAGGCGTAAGGACGCAGGGCCCTTGGGGTCGGGTTGAAGCGAGGCATTCAAGGAGGGCCGCAGTTGCGGGTGGGAATGCTCGTTTCATTCGGGTGCAACGCTGACGGGGTGCGGATTTGCCGTTCGGGGGTGTGGCCGATACATTGTCGCCCCCCGGCCTGTTCGTTCTGAGCGGTGCGGTTGAAGTTTTCTGTGGAAGGGATGTCATCAGATCGTGAAGCTGTTTAAGAAAGTTGTTTGGTTTGTGTTGTGTATTGCATCTGGGCTGACGATGGGGGCTGGTCTTTATCAGTTCATGCTGCCTAAAGGTGATCCGAGCCTGGCGTTGATGCTGGTGTTGATTGCGCTTATTTCTGGGTTTTATCTGCGGCCGCAAAAGCCGAGGCGGCTGTAGGCGCTGCCGCAGGCCGGCCCAAATGCCTTAGATATCTCTGAGGAAACGGTGCTTGGCGAAGTTTGTTGGGGTGGGGGCATATCCGTTGCTGCGGTAACGGCGGCTTAGGGTTCCGCCCTTACGGCGGGTCACTTTTGGCAAACGCCCCAAAAGTAACCAAAAGGTCTCGCCCCTCCGTACGGCCTTCGCTGCGCTCAGGTTCCCTCGCTCCGGTATTTCTCAGGGGGCATCGCTACTAGCGATGTCCTCGACTGCGTCGAGGGGCGCTGCGCGCCATTCCCCTGATAAACACCTACGCTCGGCCTGCGGGAAAGGGGCGGGTGGATCAAGATCAAGGGCAGGATCAAAAGCCAGAGCCAGAGCCAGAGCCAGAGCCAGAGCCAGAGCACAGCATGTGCAATGGCTTTGGCTTGGCGCTACGGGTTAACGCTGTGGTAGGTCCATCGCTTTTTGTTCTGCCACGCGCAACACGTCGCATCCGTCCTGCAACAACAGGGTTGCCACGTTGGAGAAGCGCATCAGGTCGAGGTCGTCGGCGTTGCGGCTGGTCATGTTGGAGACGCTGTCGAGCATGTCGCGGGCGGCGCGGATGCGCAGGCCGGCGTAGTTCAGCAGATCAAGCAGGGGGGCTTGAGGGTTGATAAAGGCGACGGGGTGGTCGGTGGTGTTTGAAGAGCTAAATGCTTGGTAGTCCATTGGGTAACACTCCATAACTTCGGGAGTTACCACCGTTCGCGGCCAAGCGAAGGAAGGTGGCAACTGTACGCGGGTTGGCCGACCGGGCCCGAAGCATCCCGGCACACCCGAAGGTGTCCCACGCACAGTCGCCATAACACGAACGTGCAGGCGCAAAAAAAGCGCTGCCTTTCGGATGGTGAGCGCCTGTGCGCTACGGGAATGCTGACGGCCAAGTCAGGTCGCTGAATTTGCAGCGACGGGTCGGACTATAGGGTGATCCAGTGAGTCAGGCAAGGTTATAGGGCGTTGGGTTGTTCAGTTTTGTGCTGAGAATTGTTGCCAGCTATTGGAATTAATGAGGCCCTACTAATGCCAGTCAGTTAAGGGCAAGCACTGTCATTGTGGCGAGGGAGCTTGCTCCCGCTGGGCCGCGCAGCGGACCCAAAAAGGGGACTGCTACGCTCCGGAGCGCCGGCCGGTCCCACGGGGGCAAGCTCCCTCACCACAGGTTATGTTTCGTTCGCTCTAAAGCGTAACTGATCGGCATTTGGGCTCCCCCGCCGCACCATTTTGTGTGCTGCCGAATCACTTTTCGTACCTTTGCGTATCACTCCCGCTCACTCCGTTTGTAACGCCCAAACCCGCGCTGTCCCCATCCCCTTGATTCCCTTCAATTTCCCCATCCCCCTGTCATCCCTTCCCATCCCATGGCACACTTCCTGCTGTCTATTCCGTTGTTACATACCATATTCCGGTATAGCGGAATAAACACCATCCTTGGAGTGCTTGTCATGCATCGCGGACTTTCCTTGTTTAAAGCGTGTGTGTTGCTTGCTGTGTCGTTGGCTGGGGCTGTGGGGGTTGCGCAGGCGGCGGACGTTAAGTTGGATTCGGTGCTCAAGCGTGGGCATTTGATTGTCGGGACGGGCAGTACCAATGCGCCGTGGCACTTCCAGGGGGCGGACGGGAAGTTGCAGGGGTTCGATATTGATATCGCCAGGATGGTGGCCAAGGGGTTGTTCAATGACCCGAGCAAGGTGGAGTTTGTGGTGCAGTCGTCTGATGCGCGGATTCCCAATCTGCTGACGGATAAGGTCGATATGAGCTGTCAGTTCATTACGGTCACCGCCAGCCGCGCGCAGCAGGTGGCGTTTACCTTGCCGTATTACCGCGAAGGGGTGGGGCTGCTGTTGCCGGCTAACAGCAAGTACAAGGAGATCGATGACCTCAAGGCCGGCGGTGATGGGGTGACGGTGGCGGTGTTGCAGAACGTGTATGCCGAGGAGTTGGTGCACCAGGCGTTGCCCAAGGCCAAGGTTGATCAGTACGACAGTGTCGATTTGATGTATCAGGCGGTGAACTCGGGGCGGGCCGATGCGGCGGCCACCGATCAGTCGTCGGTGAAGTATTTGATGGTGCAGAACCCCGGGCGTTATCGCAGCCCGGCTTATGCCTGGAGCCCGCAAACCTATGCCTGCGCGGTCAAGCGTGGGGATCAGGACTGGTTGAATTTCGTCAATACCACGTTGCACGAGGCGATGACCGGGGTTGAGTTCCCGACCTACGCGGCGTCGTTCAAGCAGTGGTTCGGTGTGGATCTGCCAACGCCCGAAATTGGTTTCCCCGTCGAATTCAAATGAAAACGACTGCGCTCAGAAATACGGCGTTGAAAACGGGATCGCACTGCTCATTGACTGACGTCAACTCCGCTTGCTCACCCGTTTTCGCCTTGTCTTTCTTTCGCTCGCCACGTTTTCAACACACACATTGCTGAGCGGGGCGCCCCTCGAAAGCGCCCTGCTCAAGGTGGTGCCGACCATGAATTATCAGTTGAACTTTGCCGCCGTGTGGCGCGATTTCGACACCTTGCTGGCGGGGCTCGGTTTGGGCTTGCAGCTGGCGCTGGTGTCGATCGCCATCGGTTGTGTGATCGGCCTGATGATGGCCTTTGCCTTGTTGAGCAGGCATCGGGCGTTGCGGGTGTTGGCCTCGGTGTATGTGACGGTGATCCGCAATACGCCGATTCTGGTGCTGATTCTGTTGATCTATTTCGCCCTGCCGAGCCTGGGGATTCGCCTGGATAAGGTGCCGTCATTCATCGTCACCTTGTCGCTGTACGCGGGGGCGTATCTGACCGAGGTGTTTCGCGCCGGGCTGTTGAGTATTCCCAAGGGCCAGCGTGAGGCGGGTTTGGCCATTGGCCTGGGGGAGTGGCAGGTACGGGCCTATGTGACGGTGCCGGTGATGCTGCGCAATGTGTTGCCGGCGCTGTCCAACAACTTTATTTCGCTGTTCAAGGACACCTCCCTGGCCGCCGCCATCGCCGTGCCGGAGCTGACCTATTACGCGCGCAAGATCAACGTTGAAAGCTACCGGGTGATTGAAACCTGGATGGTGACCACGGCGTTGTATGTGGCGGCCTGTTACTTCATTGCCTTGCTGTTGCGCCATCTGGAGCAGCGGTTGGCGATCCGTCGCTAGGAGCCCGATATGTATCAAGCACCCAGTTGGTGGCATGAATTGTGGTTGGCCCGCGAGACGCTGTGGGCGGGGTTTCAGACCAGTGTCGGCTGTTCGGCCCTGGCGATTTTGTTCGGCACCCTGATCGGGGTGTTGGCCGGGTTGGTATTGACCTATGGCCGGTGGTGGATGCGGGCGCCGTTTCGGCTGTATGTGGACCTGATCCGCGGCACGCCGGTGTTTGTGCTGGTGCTGGCGTGCTTTTACATGGCGCCGGCCCTGGGTTGGCAGATCGGTGCGTTCGAGGCCGGGGCCCTGGGCCTGACGCTGTTTTGCGGCTCCCACGTGGCGGAGATTGTGCGCGGTGCGTTGCAGGCGATTCCCCGGGGGCAGATGGAGGCGAGTCAGGCCATTGGCCTGACGTTCAAACAGGCGCTGGCCTACGTGCTGTTGCCCCAGGCGCTGCGGCAGATTCTGCCGACCTGGGTCAACTCCTCGACGGAGATCGTCAAGGCCTCGACCCTGCTCTCGGTGATCGGCGTCGCCGAGTTGTTGCTCAGCACCCAGCAGATCATCGCCCGCACCTTTATGACGTTGGAGTTTTACCTGTTCGCCGGTTTGCTGTTTTTTCTTATCAACTACGGCATCGAACTCTTCGGCCGGACCATTGAAAAACGGGTGGCCTTGCCATGACTCACGCTCACGTTTCCCAGCCAGCCGGCCAGCAGCCGTTGCTGAGCATTCGTAACCTGCACAAGCAATACGGCGCGGTGCAGGTGCTCAAGGGCGTCGACCTGGAGATGCCACGGGGCAATGTGGTGACCCTGATCGGCTCCAGCGGCTCGGGCAAGACCACGTTGCTGCGCTGCGTGAATATGCTGGAGGAATTCCAGGGCGGGCAGATTCTGCTCGACGGCGAATCCATCGGCTACCACGAGGTTGACGGCAAACGCCTGCGCCACCCGGAGAAGGTGATTGCCCAGCATCGGGCGATGACCGGGATGGCCTTTCAGCAGTTCAACCTGTTCCCTCATCTGACCGCGTTGCAGAACGTGACCCTGGGCCTGATCAAGGTCAAGAAGCTGGCCAAGGACGAGGCCGTGGCCCTCGCGGAAAAATGGCTGGAGCGGGTCGGGCTGCTGGAGCGCCGCGATCACTTTCCCGGGCAGTTGTCCGGCGGCCAGCAGCAGCGCGTGGCCATCGCCCGAGCCATTGCCATGAACCCGAGCCTGATGCTGTTCGACGAGGTGACCTCGGCCCTGGACCCGGAGTTGGTGGCCGAGGTGCTGAACGTGATCAAGGGCCTGGCGGACGAGGGCATGACCATGTTGCTGGTGACCCACGAAATGCGCTTTGCGTTCGAGGTTTCGGACCAGATTGTGTTTATGAACCAGGGCCGCATCGAGGAGCAGGGCCCGCCCAAAGAACTCTTCGAGCGCCCGCAGTCGCCGCGCCTGGCGGAGTTTTTGAAGAACACCCGTTTCTGATTTCTAACTGCCTTTCAAACAGGAGAAGTACCCATGAGCATTACTCGTTACGGCACCGGCAGCACCGCTGGAGGCGGTCAGCCTCGTCCTTTCGCCCGCGCCGTGGAGGCCGATGGCTGGCTGCACGTGTCGGGGCAGGTGCCGGCCCTGGACGGTGAGATCATCACCGGCGGGATCGTCGAGCAAACCCGGCAGACCATGCGCAACCTGGTGGCGATCCTGGAGGAGGCCGGGTATGGCCTGGAGGACGTGGTGCGGGTTGGCGTGTGGCTGGAGGATCCGCGGGATTTCTGGAGTTTCAACAAGGTGTTTGGCGAGTATTTCAAGCCCGAACATGCACCGGCCCGGGCCTGCGTGCAGGCCAATATGATGGTGGATTGCAAGGTCGAGATTGATTGCGTTGCTTACAAGAGGCGCTAAGTGCTCTGCCCCACGCCGCAAGTGAGGATAGAGTGAGCGACCAATTTCCAGGGGAATGCCAGATAGATGACTGAAGACACCATCAAGCGCCGGGCCAAGGGCCTGGATCGGGCGTTCGATATTCTTGATTTCCTCAAGGAGATCGGCCAGCCGTTGCGCCCCAACGATATCGCCAACGGCATCGGCAGCCCCAAGTCCACGGTCTACGAGCTGGTGGCGTCCTTGCTGGAGCGGCGGATTCTGGAACCGGTGGGCAAGGATGGGCATGTGTACCTGGGCCGCCAGTTGTACTTTCTCGGCCAGGCCCATTTGCGCCATTTCGACCTGAGCCGCGAGGCCGATCAAGCCTTGCAGGAAATCGTCAGCCAGACCCGTGAAACCGCGCAGATGTGCCTGCTCAATGGGCGCAAATACACCGTGGCGCTGATGAAGGAGGGCGAGCGGCATTTCCGTATTTCCTCGGACATCGGCGAGAACGCGCCGATTCCCTGGACCGCGTCCGGGCGGCTGCTGCTGGGGCATTTGAGCGATGCGCAGATTGTCGATCTGATCGATGAGCGGGACTTCATCCTCCCCGACGGTGAACGTCTGCCCCTGGAGACGTTCCTCCAGCAAATCCGCCAGGCCACCGAGGAGGGGTTCTTTTCCTTCGACAGCGTGGCCGACACCTTCACCCACTGCTTTGCCGCGCCGGTACGGGATGAGCGCGGGGTGTGCATCTGTACGTTGTGCATCGTCGCGCCGCGGGCCGACGCCCAGACCCATTACCAGGAATACCGCCGGGTGCTGATCGACAGCGCCAACCGTCTGGCCCGGCGTATCAACGATTAATGCTGTCCTGCGGCTGTGCGCAGCCGCCTTGAGTAAGGAGTGCCAACATGTCTTCCGTTTTTGATCTGCCGCTGGTGGAAAAGGGTGCCGCTGCCAAGGGCGCGAGTCTGTTGCAGGACGTCAGCCTGCCGGCCCTGGTGCTGCACCGCGAGGCGCTGGAGCACAACATCCGCTGGATGCAGAAGTTCGTCAGCGACAGCGGCGCCGAGCTCGCGCCCCATGGCAAGACCAGCATGATGCCGGGCTTGTTCCAGCGTCAGCTGGAAGCCGGCGCCTGGGGCATCACCCTGGCCACCGCCACCCAGACCCGTGCCGCCTACGCCCATGGCGTGCGCCGGGTGTTGATGGCTAACCAGCTGGTAGGCGCGCCGAACATGGCGCTGATCGCCGAGCTGCTGACGGACCCGGATTTCGACTTTTATTGCATGGTGGATCACCCGGACAGCGTGGCCGACCTGGGGGCGTTTTTCGCCCAGCGCGGGGTCCGGCTCCAGGTGATGATCGAGTACGGCGTGGTCGGCGGGCGTTGCGGCTGCCGCAGCGAGCAGGAGGTGCTGGATCTGGCCCGGGCGATCAAGGCGCAGCCGGCCCTGGCCCTGTGCGGTATCGAAGGTTATGAAGGGGTGATCCATGGCGATCAGGCCATCAGTGGCATTCGCCAGTTCGCGGATTCGCTGGTGCGCCTGGCGGTGGACCTGCACAACGACGGATTGTTCGCCATCGAGCGGCCGATCATCACCGCCTCGGGTTCGGCCTGGTACGACCTGATTGCCGAATCCTTCGAGACCCACAACGCCAAGGGGCGTTTCCTCAGTGTGCTGCGCCCGGGCAGTTATGTGGCCCATGACCACGGCATCTATAAAGACGCGCAGTGCTGCGTGCTGGATCGGCGCAGTGACCTGGAGGAAGGCCTGCGCCCGGCCATGGAGGTCTGGGCCCATGTGCAGTCGCTGCCGGAGCCGGGCTTTGCCGTGGTGGCCCTGGGCAAACGCGATGTAGCTTATGACGCCGGCTTGCCGGTGCCACTGCGGCGTTATCGCGCCGGGGCCGAGGCCAGCGCCGGGGATGATGTGGGGGCATGCAAGGTCACGGCGGTGATGGATCAGCATGCGTTTCTCACTGTGGCGCCGGGGGTGGAGCTGCGGATTGGCGACATCATTTCCTTCGGTACTTCCCACCCCTGTTTGACCTTCGATAAATGGCGCACCGGGTTGCTGGTGGATGAGCGCCTGCGAGTGATCGAGAGTCTGGATACCTGCTTCTAGGAGCGGGCGGCAACGGTGCGCTCCCTCGGGGCGCACCCTTATCACTTCGGGCGCAGAGGTCCCAAGCATGAACCCAACCCCCCGCATCGCCTGCATCGGCGAATGCATGATCGAGTTGCAACAACGCCACGACGGCAGCCTGCAACAGAGCTTTGGCGGCGATACCTTGAACAGCGCGGTGTACCTGTCCCGGGAGTTGCACGGTCAGGGTCGGGTGGATTACGTCACCGCCCTGGGCGATGACAGTTTCAGCGAGGCCATGTGCCGCAGTTGGGCTGCCGAGGGTATTGGCCTGGAGCGGGTGCAGCGCCTGCCTGGGCGCTTGCCCGGCCTGTACTGCATCCAGACCGATGCCCAGGGCGAGCGACGCTTTTTGTATTGGCGCAATGAGGCGGCGGTACGCGATTGCTTCACCACCCCGGCGGCGGCGCCGATTCTTGCGGCGTTGCCGGGCTATGACGTGCTGTATTTCAGTGGCATCACCCTGGCGGTGCTGGGGCCGGTTGGGCGCGAGAAGTTGCTGGAGGTATTGATCGAGGCGCGTCAGCGGGGGGCGTGGATTGTCTTCGACAACAACTACCGGCCGCGGTTATGGGCGTCGGTCGAGCAGGCCCGGGCGGCGTACCGTGGGGTGTTGCAGCACGTGGACCTGGCGCTGTTGACCCTGGATGACGAGCAGGCGTTGTTTGGGTTTGCCGACAGTGCGGAGGTGTTTGCGGCGTACGCCGATTGTGCGGAAGTGGTGCTCAAGCGCGGCGCCGAACCTTGCCTGATCCGCTGCGCCGGGGAATCTTTCGAGGTGCCAGGGCAGCGGGTGGAAAAGGTTGTGGACACCACGGCAGCAGGGGATTCCTTTAGCGCCGCGTACCTGGCCAGGCGCCTCTTAGGCGGCAGCCCGGTCGACGCCGCAGAGGCCGGACACCGCCTGGCCAGCCAGGTCATCCAGTTCCCCGGCGCCCTGATCCCGCGAAATTAACCTTGTAGCCGCAGCCTTCGGCAGCGGCTACAGGTTTGCAGGGGCTACAGGGGTCAGTCGCGGTAGAAGACTTGCACCAGGTGGTAGCCGAATTTGCTTTTGATGGGGCCGTGCACGGTGCGCAGGGGCTTTTTGAAGATGACCTGGTCAATGGCGCCGACCATCTGCCCAGGCCGTACTTCGCCCAGGTCGCCGCCGCGTTTGCCGGAGGGGCAGGTGGAGAACTTCTTGGCCAGCACATCGAAGGCTTCGCCCTTGGCGATGCGTTGCTTGAGTTGCTCGGCCTCTTCGGCAGTTTTCACCAGGATATGGCGGGCTTGGGCTTTCATCGGGCAGTTACCTTGGAACGGTGCGGACGGCGGCCGCGGATTATGCCTGAAATCAACCGGGCTGACTGATCATCTGGCGAATCTTCTGGGCCAGGTCGTCGATGGAAAACGGCTTGGCCATCAGGTCCATGCCGGCTTCGAGAAAGCCCTGGCGCTCGGCAGCCTTTTCCGCGTAACCGGTCATAAACAGCACCTTGAGCTGCGGCCGCTGTTGCCGCGCGATCTCCGCCAACTGGCGGCCATTCATCCCCGGCAGGCCGACGTCGGTCACCAGCAGGTCAACGCGGATCGGCGACTCCAGCAGCGGCAGCGCGCTCTTGGCGTCTTCGGCCTCGAACGCGGTGTAGCCCAGTTCCCCAAGCACATTGAGTACCAGCATGCGCACTGCCGGGTCGTCCTCGACCACCACCACGGTTTCGCCGGCCATGGCGCAGGGGGCCTCGCCGTTGCCGTCGGTTACCGGTTTTTCCTCGGGGGCGGCATACAGCCGAGGCAGGTACAGGCGCACGCTGGTGCCCTGGTTGGGTTCGCTGGTGATGGTCACGTGGCCGCCCGACTGCTGGGCAAAGCCATAGATCATCGACAGCCCCAGGCCCGTGCCCTGACCAATGGGTTTGGTGGTGAAAAACGGATCGAAAGCCTTGGCCAGCACGCGCGGGCTCATGCCCGCACCGTTGTCGCTGACGCCGAGCATCACGTAGTCGCCGGCCTTGACCGGCTCCAGGGTGCGGATGTCGCTGCCGTCGAGGTAGCTGTTGGCGGTTTCGATCAGCAGCTCGCCGCCGTGGGGCATGGCGTCGCGGGCGTTGATCACCAGGTTCAGCAGGGCGTTTTCCAGCTGGCTGGCATCGGTGTTGACCGGCCACACACCCTCGCCCAGCGCCAGCTTGAGCTCGATGTGCTCGCCCTTGGTGTGGTTGAACAGCTCTTGCAGTGACTGCACCAGCTGGTTCGGGTCCAGGGGCTGGCGGTCCAGGGACTGGCGCCGGGAGAACGCCAGCAAGCGATGGGTGAGGGCGGCGGCGCGCTTGGCCGAGGACACCGCGGCTTCGGTAAAACGGCCGATCTCGGCGCTGCGGCCGTTGTCGATATAGCGCTGCATCAGGTCGAGGCTGCCGATGATGCCGGTCAGCATATTGTTGAAGTCATGGGCGATGCCGCCGGTGAGCTGACCCACGGCTTCCATCTTCTGCGCGTGGCGCAACGCTTCTTCGGCGCGCTCGCGTTCGAACATCTCGCTCTGCAAGCGCTGGTTGGCGGTGGCCAGGGCCTGGGTGCGTTCGTTGACCCGCTCTTCAAGGGTCTCGTTGAGGTTGCGCAGGGCCTCTTCGGTTTGCCGGCGCTCGGTCTCGTCGATCACGAAAATATAAAACCCGTTGATCGCCCCGTCGGCGCTGTAACGCGGCAGGTATTTCATTAGTGCATGCCGTGGGCGGCCGTCGCGATGAGGCGAGTCGGCCTCGAAGCTGCACGGGGTGCCCGTGAGCGCGGCGCTGATCTGCTCGACGCGGGTGGCGTAGATCTCGTCGCCGATCACCTCGCGGATGCTCTTGCCGTACAGCTCTTGCGGGGTCAGGCCGTACCAGTCGAGGTAGGCGCTGTTGTTCAGGCGAAAGCGTTCGTCGCGGTCGACGTAGCCGATCAGCACCGGCATGGCGTTGATGATCAACTGCAGCTCGGTCTGGCTCTGGCGCAGCGCCTGTTCCATCTGTTTGCGTTCGGTAAGGTCCAGGGCGGCACCGAGAAAACGCGTCGGCCGACCGTGGTGGTCCTTGTAGCAACGGCCCCGGGCAAACACCCAGCGCACCTGACCGTCGGCCAGTTGCAGGCGGTATTCCTCGGCGTATTCGGTGCCGTGGGTGATGCAGTGCTTGATGCTGCGCGCCACCATGCCGCGGTCTTCGGGGTGCACGCCGTTGAGGTAGTCGCTGATGGGCAATTGCCCGGCCTGCAACGGATCGATGCTGTGCAACTGGGCGAAGTGCGCATCGGCGATAAAGCGGTCGTCGCCGATGTTCCAGTCCCAGGTGCCCACCGCGTCGGTGGCGGCCAGGGCCAGTTGCAGGCGCTCTTCGGTTTCGTGCTGGGCCTTGAGGCTGGCCTCGGAGCGCTGCTTGAGTTCGAGGGCGATGCGCCGGCGTTCGCTGGTTTCGATGGCGGTGATCAGCACCCCGGCCACTTCGCCGCGCTCGTCGCGGATCGGGCTGTAGGTCAGGTCGAGCCACAGGTCGGACTCGCGACCGCCGTTTTGCAGGGTAAAGCGTTGTTCATTGAAGCTGCGCACCTGGCCCTTGAGTACGGCGCTGTAGATGGGCGCGGTGAACTCCTTGAGCTCCGGCCAGGCCAGGTCCACCGGTTTGCCGAAGGCCTGGGGGTGCTTGTTGCCCGCCAGCAGGGCAAAGCCGTCGTTGTAGATTTGCGTCAGTTGTTCGCCCCACAGCAGCATCATCGGCATCGGCGAGTGGATCACGATGTCCACTGCGGTGCGCAGGCTTTGCGGCCATTGGCCGGCTGCCCCCAGGGGGGTGGTGGTCCAGTCCAGCCGAGCAATCAGGGTTTCGGCTTCGCGGGCATTGGGGGAGACGTTCATGTCAGGGATCCTGGGGTGAAGCTTGATTCTAGAGCCGTGTCAGCAGAGGCATGCAAGCAGTAGACGGCTGGCACTTCAAAAAGTCCCATGCTTGGGAATTTCTATTCAAACGAAGGGGCTCGGTGCCGGTGAGAGGCGTATTTCACTCGTTTTTGCCTCGGATGACCAGTCTAGACAGGTTGCGCGGGATGACGACACCGGCAGAAAGCGTTTTTTGTGCGGGTTCAGGCGGCTCGGGCCAGGAGGTGATACACCTCTCTGGCCCGGCGGTTATCGATGGGCGCCAGAGGTCAGGTGGCCAGTTCCGCGCGGTCGCGAAACTGCTCCAGGGCCTCGGGGTTGGCCAGGGCATCGGTGTTTTTCACCGGCATGCCGTGCACCACGTTGCGCACGGCCAACTCGACGATCTTGCCGCTGATGGTGCGCGGGATGTCGCTGACCTGGAGGATCTTCGCCGGTACATGGCGCGGGGTGGTGTTGGCGCGGATCACCTGGCGGATCTGCTCTTGCAGCGCTGCATCGAGCTGCGCACCGTCTTGCAGACGCACAAACAGCACCACGCGCACGTCGCCGTCCCACTGTTGGCCGATGGCCAGGCTTTCGCTGACCTGCTGCACTTTTTCCACTTGGCGGTAGATCTCCGCCGTGCCGATGCGCACGCCACCGGGGTTGAGCACCGCGTCCGAGCGACCATGAATCAGCCAGCTGCCGTGGGCCAGTTGCTCAGCGTAGTCGCCCTGGGCCCAGACCCCGGGGAACTGGCTGAAATACGAGGCCCGCAGTTTTTCCTGCTGCGGGTCGTTCCACAGGCCGATGGGCATGGCCGGGAAGTGGCGGGTGCAGACCAGCTCGCCCTTTTCGCCGATCACCGGCCGGCCCTGGTCATTCCACACTTCGATGGCCATGCCCAGGCTCTTGCCTTGCATCTCGCCACGGCGCACCGGCTGCAACGGGTTGCCGATGACAAAGCAGGAAACGATATCGGTGCCGCCCGACATCGAGGCCAGGCACAGCTCCTGTTTCAGTTCGCGGTACACGAAGTCGTAGCTTTGCGGCGACAGCGGCGAGCCGGTGCAGAGCAGGGTCTTGAGGCTGCCCAGGTCATGGCTGAGGCGCGGTTGCAGGCCGGCCTTTTCCAGGGCTGCGAGGTATTTGGGGCTGGTGCCGAAAACACTGATGGCTTCCTGGTCGACCAGGTCCAGCAGGTGCTCGGGGCCGGGGTGGAACGGCGAGCCGTCATACAGCACCAGGCTTGCGCCCACCGCCAGGGCCGAGACCAGCCAGTTCCACATCATCCAGCCGCAGGTGGTGTAGTAGAACAGCACGTCGCCGGGGCCGAGGTCGGTGTTCAGGCCGTGCTCCTTGGCGTGTTGCAGGAGCACGCCGCCGGTGCTGTGGACGATGCACTTGGGCACGCCGGTGGTGCCGCTGGAATAGAGGATGTACAGCGGATGGGCGAAAGGCACGGCGACGAATTCAGGCGTGCCACCGGGGCGGTAGAAGGTGTCCCACAGCGCGACCTTGGCCGGGGTCTGGAAGTCTTCGACCCGGGCTTCGGGGCGCGCGTAGGGCACGATGATCAGCTGTTGCAGGGACGGCAGGCGTTCGAGGATTTCGTTGAGTTTGGCGCTCTGGTCGATGTCCTTGCCGGCGTAGCGGTAACCGGCGCAGGTGATCAGCACCTTGGGTTCGATCTGGCCAAAGCGGTCGATCACCCCCTGGGTGCCGAAGTCCGGCGAAGAGCAGGACCAGATCGCCCCGAGGCTGGTGGTGGCCAGCATGCCGACCAGGGTCTGCCAAGTGTTGGGCATGCACGCTGCCACCCGGTCGCCCAGGCCCACGCCCGCCGCGCGCAGGCTCTGTTGCAGGCCGGCGACATGGGCCGCCAGCTCGGCGTAGGTCAGTTGTTCGCGTTGCCCGTTCTCATTGATCGCCACCACGGCGACCCCGTTATCCCGGCGCTTGAGCAGGTGTTCGGCAAAGTTCAGCGTGGCCCCGGGAAACCATTCGGCACTGGGCATCTGCGGGCCTTCGCGCAGTACGCACTCGGGCGGGTGCTCAAAGCGCACCTCGAAGAAGTCGACAATCGCCTGCCAGAAGTCCTGGCGCTGGTCGATGCTCCACTGGTGCAGGGACGGGTAATCGTCGAGGGCCAGGTCATGGCGTTGATTGATAAAGCGGCGAAAGGCGTCGATGCGCGTCTTGCCGATGCGCTCGGCGCTGGGTTGCCAGAGAATGTCGGACATGCAAGGCCTCTGTTTCTTCTTATAGGGGGTGGTGCCGTACCGCGTTTGTGGCGAGGGAGCTTGCTCCCGCTGGGGCGCGAAGCGGCCCTGAAACCAGGCAACCGAGACTTAACGACAAAACGCGGTCGTCTGGTGTGCGACCGCTGCGCGGCCGAACGGGAGCAAGCTCCCTCGCCACAGAAAGAGGGAGCGCAGGCAGCGTTACTGCGCCAGCCACCCGCCATCGATGTTCCACGCCGCGCCGCGTACCTGGCTGCCGGCTTCGCTGCATAAAAATAGCACCAACTCACCCAGGTGAGCCGGGGTCACGAACTCCAGGGACGGCTGTTTTTCTGCCAGCAGGTCATGCTGCGCCTGTTGCGGGTCGACGCCGCTGGCCGCGCGGTCGTCGATCTGTTTTTGCACCAGTGGCGTCAGCACCCAGCCGGGGCAGATGGCGTTGCAGGTGACGTTGCTGGTGGCGGTTTCCAGGCCCACCACCTTGGTCAGGCCGATCACCCCGTGCTTGGCCGCGACATAGGCGGCCTTGCCCACCGAACCCACCTGGCCGTGCACCGAGGCAATGTTGATGATTCGCCCCCAGCCCTTGGCGCGCATCCCCGGCAACCCCAGGCGCGTGCTGTGGAACACCGACGACAGGTTGATGGCGATGATCGAGTCCCAGCGCTCCACCGGGAATTCTTCCACCGCCGCCACGTGCTGGATCCCGGCGTTGTTGACCAGGATGTCGACGCCGCCGAACTCACGCTCGGCGTAGGCGAACATTTCGGCGATCTGCGCCGGGTCGCTGACGTCCGCCGGGTGGTGCCCGACCCGGGTGCCGAACTGCGCCACTTCGGCGATTACCTTCGACGCATCGCCGAAGCCGTTGAGGATCAGGTTGGCCCCGGCCTTGGCCAGGCCCAGGGCAATCCCCAGGCCGATGCCGCTGGTGGAGCCGGTCACAAGGGCGGTCTTGCCGGAAAGAGTGGTCATCAATACCTCACACAATGCCTGTGGCGTAGAAAGTGGCGATCACGACAAACACCGCCAGCGTCTTGATCAGCGTAATGCAGAAAATGTCTTTGTAGGCTTCGCGGTGGGTCAGCCCGGTCACCGCCAGCAGGGTGATCACTGCGCCGTTGTGGGGCAGGGTGTCCATACCGCCGCTGGCCATGGCGGCCACCCGGTGCAGCACTTCCAGCGGGATGTTGGCGGCGTGGGCCGCGCTGATAAAGCTCTCGGACATGGCCGCCAGAGCGATGCTCATGCCACCCGAGGCCGAACCGGTGATGCCGGCCAGCAGGGTCACGGTGATGGCTTCGTTGACCAGGGGGTTGGGGATGCTTTTCAGCCAGTCCGCCAGCACCAGGAAACCCGGCAGGGAGGCGATCACTGCGCCAAAACCGTATTCCGAAGCGGTGTTCATGGCCGCCAGCAGCGCGCCGCTGACTGCGCTTTTGCTGCCTTCGGCCAGTTTGCTGCGAATCGCCGAAAAACCGAACGCCAGCACCATCAGGATGCCGATCAACAAGGCGGCCTGCACCGCCCAGATTGCCGTGAGCTTGGCGATCTCGGTGGTCACCGGCGCGGTCATGCCCGGCAGCGCCAGGCTGTGGGTCTTGCCGTACCACAGCGGGATCCAGTGGGTGAACAGCAGGTTCATGATGCCCACCATCAACAGCGGCGAGAGGGCGATCCAGGGGTTGGGCAGTTGGATGTCTTCGGCGGTTTCCGGCTCGTTGCGCAGTTCGGTGCCGTAGCCTTCACCGGCTTTCTGCGCCTTGTTGCGCTGGCGCTGGAGGAACAGCATGCCGGCGCAGAACACGAAGATGGTGCCGATCACCCCCAGCCACGGCGCGGCCCAGGCGGTGGTGTTGAAGAAGGTGCTGGGGATGATGTTCTGGATCTGCGGCGTGCCGGGCAGGGCGTCCATGGTGAAGGAAAACGCGCCCAGGGCGATGGTGGCCGGGATCAGGCGCTTGGGGATGTTGCTCTGGCGGAACATCTCGGCGGCGAACGGGTAGACCGCAAATACCACCACAAACAGCGAAACGCCGCCGTAGGTCAGCAGGGCGCACACCAGCACGATCACCAGCATGGCCTGGCGGGTGCCCAGGAGGCGGATGGCTGCCGCGACGATGGAGCGGGAAAAGCCCGACAGCTCGATCAGCTTGCCGAACACCGCGCCCAGCAGAAACACCGGGAAGTAGAGTTTGATAAAGCCGACCATCTTCTCCATGAACACCCCGGTAAAGGCGGGCGCCACGGCGGACGGGTCGGTCAGCAGCACCGCACCGAGGGCGGCAATGGGGGCAAACAGGATGACGCTGTAGCCACGGTAGGCAGCCAGCATCAGCAGCGCCAGGGCTGCCAGGGCAATGATCACACTCATGGTGTGTCTCTCCAGAGTTGTTATTTTTGTGGGGTGTTGCGTGTGGAGAGGCGTATAGCGAGAACTGTGCCATTTACATAACATGTTGAAACATAAGGATATTTTTATAATTTTCGGCGATGAAGCCTGAGCTGGTCTCTGGTTAGAGACAGTGTGGCGAGGGAGCTTGCTCCCGCTGGACCGGGCTGGCGCTCCAGTGCGCAGCACTCCCCAGACCAGCGGGTCATCAGAAAGACCGCGATGGCGGGGTTTGGGGCCGCGGGGCGGCCCAGCGGGAGCAAGCTCCCTCGCCACAAGGGCGTTTGTCTCTTGATCGGGACTTTTGTCTCGTTATTGAGACTCGGCAATTCCCAGCGCTGCCATCTTTTTGTACAAGGTCGAGCGTCCCAACCCCAGGCGCCGGGCCGCTTCATCCACCTTGCCGGCGCATTGCGCCAGGGTGTTGCTGATCAGTTGCCGATCGAACCGTTCCCGGGCGGCGGCAAAGGTTTCCTGGGGTTGCGCCTCGATCATCTGCGGGACGGCATCCCGTGGCAGCGGGCTGAAGTTGCCGATGGCCGCTCGAATATCCCCGGCATTGAGCATCAGTTTGTCGCTCAGCAGCGCCGCCCGTTCCAGCACATTGCGCAACTCGCGAATATTGCCCGGCCAGCCATGCTGACCCAGCAGGGCTAGCGCCTCGCGGTCCAGTTCATGCTGGCTGCGCAGTTCTTCGAGAATGCCTTCGCTCAGGGCCGGCAGATCGTCCAGACGCTCGCGCAGGGCGGGCACCTGGATCGGCAGCACATTGAGCCGGTAATAGAGGTCGGCGCGAAATTCGCCACGCTTGATGGCGGCCTCGAGGTCGGTGGAGGTGGCGGCGATGATCCGCACATCACTCTGGATCACCTCATTGGAGCCCACCGGTTCGAATTCCTTTTCCTGCAACACCCGCAGCAGCTTGCTTTGCAGGGGCAGGGGCATGTCGCCGATTTCATCGAGGAACAGGGTGCCGCCCTGGGCGATCTGCAATTTGCCGGAGCGGCCCTTGCGGTCGGCGCCGGTGAAGGCTCCGGGAGCGGTGCCGAAGAACTCCGCTTCCAGCAGGGCTTCGGGGATGGCGGCGCTGTTGATGCTGACAAAGGCCTTGTGCGCTCGCGGCGAGGCAGCGTGGATGGCCTGGGCCAGCAGTTCTTTGCCGGTGCCGGTTTCACCCAGCAGCAACACCGGGGAGTCGGCGCTGGCGCTGCGCCGGGCGCGGCGCTTGACCTCAAGGCTGGCGGCGCTGGTGCCGATGAAGTGGGCGAAGTTGTACTTGGTCTGCCGCGAGCGCAGCAGGGAGCGGGTCGAGGCCAGCTCTTCCTGCATGCTCAGGTAGCGCTTGAGCATGGGCGACAGGCTGCGCAGCTCATCGAACAGGGCAAAGCCGATGGCGCCGATCACGCTGCCGGCGGCGTCGTGGATCGGCAGGCGCATCACCACCAGCGGCTCCTTGGGGGTGTCTTGCATGTCCAGCAGGATCGGGCGCCCGGTGCGCACCACCTCCCGCAACAGGCTTCCGGGGATCACGCTTTCGCAGGCCTTGCCGATGGCGAAGGCGGCTGATTCCAGGCCAAAGCGCCGGGCATAACGCTCGTTCATCCACACGATATTGGCGTCGCGGTCGACAATCACCGTGCCCTCGCTGGACTGCTCGATGATCTCGAACAGCGAACGGATCGCCAATTGGCGCACCCGCTGATAATCCTTGAGGTTTTCGCTGTCGTTCATGCTGGCATCCAGAAAATGTGCGCCCGGGATTATGCCCGATGATTCAAACCCTGTAGTCGCTGCCTCGTGCCTCGGCAGCGGTTACAGCAACCCTCTTGTAGTTGTGGGGCAATTATCCGGGCTGCGCAGCAGCCAGCAGTTCCTGGGTGTACGGGTGCTGGGGAGCTTCGAACACCTCGTGGCTGGGGCCTTGTTCGACGACTCTGCCGTCCTTGATCACGATCATGTCGTGGGCCAGGGCGCGGACCACGGCCAGGTCGTGGCTGATAAAGAGGTAGGTCAGGCCGTGTTTTTCCTGCAAGTGGCGCAGCAGCGCCACCACTTGCTTTTGCACCGTGCGGTCCAGGGCCGAGGTCGGTTCGTCGAGCAGGATCAGCGCCGGTTTCAATACCAGGGCGCGGGCGATGGCAATGCGCTGGCGCTGGCCGCCGGAAAACTCGTGGGGGTAGCGATGGCGGCTGGCGGGGTCCAGGCCGACCTCCTGCAGCACCTGGATCACCTGCGCTTCGCATTGCCTGGCGGTCGACTGGCTGTGCACCTCCAGCCCTTCGCTGATGATCTGCGCCACCGACATCCGTGGGCTCAGGCTGCCGAAGGGGTCCTGGAACACCACCTGCATCTGCTTGCGCCACGGCCGCAGTTGTTTCTGGGTCAGGCCATCCAGCGCCTGGCCCTGGAAGCGAATGCCACCCTGGGAGTCCAGCAGCCGCAAAATCGCCTGGCCCAGGGTCGATTTGCCCGAGCCCGACTCGCCGACAATCCCCAGGGTCTTGCCTTGCTGCACGCTAAGGCTGATGCCATCCACCGCCCGCAGGTAGTGCTTGCGGCGCAGCAGGCCGCCACCGATCTGGAAGTCGACCCTCAGGTTGTCCACGTCCAGCACCGTTTCCCGAGCATCGAGGCACAGCGCTTCGCCCTCAGGTTCGGCGTTGAGCAACTCGCAGCTGTAAGGATGAGTCGGCGCGCTGAACAGGGTTTCGCAGTCGGCCTGTTCGACGATTTCCCCTGCCTTCATCACGCACACCCGCTGGGCGATGCGTCGCACCAGGTTGAGGTCGTGGCTGATCAGCAGCAGGGACATGCCCAGGCGCTGTTGCAGGGATTTGAGCAGCAGCAGGATCTTGCGCTGCACCGTCACATCGAGGGCGGTGGTGGGTTCGTCGGCGATCAGCAGTTCCGGCTCGCAGGCCAGGGCCATGGCGATCATCACCCGCTGGCGCTGGCCGCCGGAAAGCTGGTGCGGGTAGGCCTTGAGCCGTTCCTGGGGTTTTTGAATGCCCACCAGCTCCAGCAGTTCGAGGATTCGCGCCTGGGCCTGTTTGCCTCCCAGGCCCTTGTGCAGCAGCAGGGTTTCGCCGATCTGTTTCTCGATGCTGTGCAGCGGGTTGAGGGAGGTCATGGGCTCCTGGAAGATCATCGCAATGCGATTGCCTCGCAGCTTTTGCAGGGTGGCGGGCTCGGCGCCCAGCAGCTCCTGGCCCCGATAACGCACGCTGCCGGAGCTGCTGCAACCGGTCTGCGGCAGCAGTTGCAGGATCGAGTGGGCGGTCACCGACTTGCCCGAGCCGGACTCGCCGACCAGGGCCAGGCACTCACCGGGGCGGATGTCCAGGCTCAGGTCGCGGACCACCGTCTGCTCGCCGAAGGCGACATTCAGGTGGCGGATTTCGATCAGGTTGTCAGTCATTGCTACAGTCCGCTTCATAAACGTGGATCACGATCGGGGATCAAGATCGTGGATCAAGATCGTGGATCAAGATCGGGGATCAAAGGCATCGCGCAACGCCTCGCCGATAAACACCAGCAGCGACAGAATCAGCGCCAGGGTGAAAAACGCCGTCAGCCCCAGCCATGGCGCTTGCAGGTTCTGCTTGCCCTGGCCGATCAGCTCGCCCAGGGACGCGCTGCCGGCGGGCATGCCGAAGCCGAGGAAGTCCAGGGCGGTGAGAGTGGAAATGGCGCCGGTCAGAATAAAGGGCAGGTAGCTCAAGGTGGCGTTCATGGCGTTGGGCAGGATGTGCCGCACGATCACCTTGCGATCGGTCAGGCCCAGGGCCCGCGCGGCCTTGACGTACTCCAGGTTGCGCCCGCGCAGGAACTCGGCGCGCACCACGTCGACCAGGGCCAGCCAGGAGAACAGCGCCATGATCCCCAGCAGCCACCAGAAATTGGGCTCGACGAACCCCGAGAGGATGATCAGCAGGTACAGCACCGGCAGCCCCGACCAGACCTCCAGCAAACGCTGGCCCAGCAGGTCGACCCAGCCCCCGTAATAGCCTTGCAGGGCTCCGGCGGCGATACCGATCAGGGCGCTGATGGCCGTCAGGGCCAGGGCGAACAGGATCGACACCCGCGCGCCATAAATCACCCGCGCCAGCACATCGCGAGACTGGTCGTCGGTGCCCAGCCAGTTGACCTTGCTTGGCGGGCTCGGGGCCGGCTGGGTCAGGTCGTAGTTGGGCGTGTCTTCACTGAACGGGATCGGCGGGAACAGCATCCAGCCGCCATCCTTGCGGATCAGTTGCTGCACGTAGTCACTGCGGTAGTCGGCCTGGAACGGCAACTGGCCGCCGAATTCCTGCTCGGTGTAGCGCTTGAACGCGGGGAAGTACAACGAGCCCTGGTAGCTGACCACCAGCGGCTTGTCATTGGCGATCAGCTCGCCGCCCAGGGTCAGGATAAACAGGCCGATAAACAGCCACAGCGACCACCAGCCACGGCGGTTTTTCTTGAAACGGTCGAAGCGCCGGCGCGCCAAAGGAGAAAGCGTGAGCATCAGGCGTTCCTCGCGGCGAAGTCGATACGCGGGTCGACCAGGGTGTAGCACAGGTCGCCGATGAGTTTTATCAGCAGGCCGAAGAGGGTGAAGATAAATAGCGAGCCGAACACCACCGGGTAATCACGGGACACCGCCGCCTCGTAGCTCATGCGTCCCAGGCCATCGAGGGAGAAGATCACCTCGATCAGCAACGAGCCGGCGAAGAACACGCTGATAAAGGCCTGGGGAATGCCCGAGACCACCAGCAGCATGGCGTTGCGGAACACATGGCCGTACAGCACCCGGCGTTCGCTCAGGCCCTTGGCCCGGGCGGTGACCACGTACTGGCGGGTGATTTCGTTGAGGAATGAGTTCTTGGTGAGGATGGTCAGGGTGGCGAAACCGCCGATCACCAGGGACGTCACCGGCAGCACCAGGTGCCAGAAGTAGTCGGCGACCTTGCCCAGGGTGCTCAGCTGTTCGAAGTTGTCCGAGACCAGGCCACGCACCGGGAACCAGTTCAGCGAGGTGCCGCCGGCGAACAGCACGATCAGGAACATGGCGAACAGGAACGCCGGCATCGCATAGCCGATGATGATCGCGGTGCTGCTCCAGATGTCGAAATGGCTGCCGTGGTGCACCGCCTTGCGAATCCCCAGGGGGATCGACACCAGGTAGGTGATCAGGGTCGCCCAGAGGCCGAGGGAGATGGTCACCGGCATTTTTTCCAGGATCAGGTCAGTGACCGTGGCGCCACGGAAGAAGCTCTTGCCGAAATCCAGGTGCGCGTAGTTCTTGAGCATCAGCCACAGGCGTTCGTGGGCCGGTTTGTCGAAGCCGTATTGCTTCTCGATGTCCTGGATCAGTTTCGGGTCGAGGCCGCGGCTGGCCCGGGAGCTGCCGCTGCTCATGTCGCCGGAACCGCCGACGCTGCCACCGCCGCCAATCCCCTGCATGCGCGCGATGGCCTGTTCCACCGGGCCGCCGGGCGCGGCCTGGATGATGACGAAATTCACCAGGAGGATGATCAGCAGGGTCGGAATGATCAGCAGCAGGCGCCGCAGAATGTAGCCCAGCATCAGTGTCGCCCTCCGGATTTGCCACGGCGGATCAGCTCGGCGGCCATCTGTTCATTGGTCAGTGCGGTGCTGCTGACTTCCCACCAGCTTTCGATGGCTTCGTCATTGCTGGCGGGCACTGCCGGGATGCCGAAACGGTTCCACCACACGGTGGAGGTTCCTGGCGGGTAGTAGTTGGGGATCCAGTAGTAGTTCCACTGCAGCACCCGATCTAGGGCATGGGCGTAGCGCAGCATCTCCGGCTGGCTGGTGGCTTTCACCAGGCCATTGACCAGGGTGTCGACGGCCGGATTCTTGAGCACCATGTAGTTGTTGGAGCCGGCGTCCTTGGCCGCTGCGGAGCCGAAATAGTTGAACAGCTCCATGCCCGGCGACGTGGTCACTGGGTAGCCGGTGACGATCATGTCGTAGTCGCGGGCCATCAGGCGGTTGACGTATTGCGAAGGGTCGATGCGGCGGATGTTCAAGGTGATGCCGATCTGCGCCAGGTTGCGTTTGTAGGGCAGCAGCAGGCGTTCGATGGAGTTCTGGGTGATGAGGAAAGTGAAGCTCAGGGGCTCGCCGTCGGCGTTGACCAGGGTGTCGCCTTCGGCCTTCCACCCCGCCTGTTCGAGCAGGGCCAGGGCTTGCAGCTGCTTGTCGCGGATCACTCCGCTGCCATCGGTCTTGGGCGCCTCGAAGACCTGGGTGAAGACTTCATCGGGGATCTGCCCGCGTAGGGGCTCGAGGATTTTCAGTTCTTCGGCGTCCGGCAGGCTGCGGGCAGCGAGCGCGGTGTTGGAGAAGAAACTCTGCTGGCGGATGTACATGTTGCGCATCATCTGCCGGTTGCTCCATTCGTAGTCCCAGAGCATGGCCAGGGCCTGGCGTACGCGGCGGTCCTGGAACATCGGTTTGTCCAGGTTGAACACATAGCCCTGGGCTATTTGTGGCGCCGATTTTGCGAGGTGGGCCTTTTGCAGGCGGCCGTCGCTCAGGGGCGGGCTTTCGTAGCCGACGGAATAGCCGGTGGCAGAGAATTCGCGGTTGTAGTCGTAGGCGCCGCCGCGCAGGACCTGGCGCGCGACGTCGATGTCGCCGAAGTATTCGACGCTGAAGCGGTCGAAATTGTACAGGCCGCGGCTCACCGGCAGGTCCTTGCCCCACCAGTCTGGGTTGCGGACGAAGGTGATGCTGCGCCCGGAGTCGACCTTGTCGACCCGATACGGGCCGCTGCCCAGGGGCGCGTCATAGCCGCCGCCGTTGGCGAAGTCGCGACTCTTCCACCAGTGTTCGGGGAACACCGGCAGGGTCGCGATATCCAGGGGCAGGGTGCGGTTTTCGTTGCTCTTGAAGTCGAAGCGGATCACTCGCGGCGATTCCACTTCGACGTTTTTGACATCCTCGAACTGGGTGCGGTAGCGCAGGCTGCCCTGGGTCATCAGCAGGTCGTAGCTGTAGCGCACGTCTTCGGCGGTGATCGGCGTGTTGTCGGCGAAGCGCGCCTTGGGGTTGAGGTAGAAACGCAGCCACAAGCCATCTTCGGCGCGCTCCATCTTCTCGGCCACCAGGCCATATACGGTGTAGGGCTCATCCAGCGAGCGCTGGGCCAAGGGCGAATAGACCATCCCGTCGAGCTGGGACACGCCGATGCCTTTGTCTATATAAGGCAGGACATGGTCGAAACGGCCGATTTCCAGCGCCGAGCGGCGCATGCTGCCACCCTTGGGGGCTTGCGGATTGGCGTAGGCGAAGTGGCTGAAGCCTTCGGGGTACTTGGCCGGTTCGCCGTAGACGGTCAGGGCGTGTTGCGGTGCGGCACTGGCACCTGCGGCGCCCAGCATCAGCGTCAGGGCGGTGAACATCACGGTGGGGAAAAACAGTCGCATTGTCAGCCTTACGAGCCGGGTGATCGAAGAGCATGATTTGTACGCTAGCGGCGCCTCGCTTGCCAGCCGCAAGCCATCTCCCAAACACAACGGCCCACCAAAAGGCGGGCCGTCATGGACACAAATCGCGACAGGATCAGTCCTGGCGGCTGGTCACTTCCAGCAGGTGGTAACCGAACTGGGTTTTCACCGGGCCTTGCACGACATTGATCGGGGCGCTGAACACCACGGTGTCGAATTCCTTGACCATCTGGCCAGGGCCGAACGAGCCCAGGTTGCCGCCATCACGGCTGGATGGGCAGGTGGAGTTCTTTTTCGCGACTTCGGCGAAGTCTGCGCCGGCTTCGATTTCGGATTTCAGTGCGTTGCACTTGGCTTCGTCGGCAACGAGGATGTGACGGGCAGTGGCTTTGGCCATGGGGAGTTGCTCCTTTCAAGAAAGTGGAGAGCCTACCGGATTCAGGTGGCTATTTCTCGTCAAAGTTCCTTCTACTCGTTACCGTCGCGACCGCTGGCCAACCCTTAAGGGCCAGCGCAGCCTGGCGGCAGCGGCTACGGTGCTGTCGCCGCTGCGCGGGCTGTCAGGCGGACGCCGGCAGCGCCCGCAATTGTTGCGCGGCGTTGCGCAGCAAGTCTTCGGTGGCGTCCCAGCCCAGGCAGCCGTCGGTCACCGATACGCCGTAGCGCATCGAGGGGCTCAGGGGCTGGCAGCCTTCGAACAGGTGGCTCTCCAGCATCACCCCGACCAGCGAGCGGTCTCCGTGCAGACGCTGTTGCAGCACATCATTGAACACTGCTGATTGGCGCAGCGGGTCTTTGCCGCTGTTGGCGTGGCTGCAATCGACCATGATCCGCGCCGGGATCTTCAACTTCTGCAGCTCGTGCTGCACCTGGGCCACATGCGCGCGGTCGTAGTTCGGCCCGCGGTGGCCGCCGCGCAGCACCAGGTGGGTGTCCGGGTTGCCTGGGGTCTGGATGATGGCCGGGTGGCCCTGGCTGTCGACACCGAAATGGCGATGGGGGTGCGCCGCTGATCGCATAGCGTCGCAGGCGATGCCGACCCCGCCGTCGGTGCCATTCTTGAAGCCCACCGGCATTGCCAGGCCGCTGGCCATCTCGCGGTGGATCTGCGATTCGGTGGTGCGTGCGCCAATCGCCACCCAGCTCAGCAGATCATCGAAGTAGCCGGCAGCCATTGGTTGCAACAGTTCGGTGGCAATCGGCAGGCCCAGCTCGAGCATCTGCCGCATCAGCTCGCGGGACAGGGTCAGGCCGCCGGCCATGTCGTCGCTGCCGTCCAGGTGCGGGTCGTAGGCCAGGCCTTTCCAGCCGACCGTGGTTCGGGGTTTTTCGACGTAGGCACGCATCACCAGCAGCAGGTCGTCGCTGACTTCGGCCGCCAGGCGGGCCAGATGGGTGGCGTATTCAATAGCGGACTGTGGGTCGTGGATCGAGCAGGGCCCGACGACCACCAGCAAACGGGAGTCTTCACCGTTGAGAATGTTGCGCACCGCTTGGCGATGGGTGGCGACTTGCTGTTGCAAGGCAGCGCTGAGGGGCAATTGCTGCTTGAGGGCAAGCGAGCTGGGCAGGCGCTGGGTCAGGGCTTCGTTGGCAGAAGACAGGGTGGACAGCGGCAGGGCAGAGACGGACGAGTTCATGTTCAAGGCTTCCTGGGCAGGCGGCGGGACGGTTCCCGCGCGCGGCCCTACTGGGGTGTTCGACAATTGGCCGGATTGGCGATTGATGTTGGGTTGCCACCAGTCGGTGACCGATCGGAGGCGGCAGGCTGTCCCGAACGGAGGTTGCTAAATCGCCAGGCGAAGGATGGGTAACGGTAATAAGTGGCGTAGTTCATGGGTCAATCCTCAGTAAGTTCGGTGTGTTGCTAAAAATGTGCAGCCCTAAAAAACAAAACCCCCGGTCGGGAAGCCGACCGGGGGTGAGAAGTTCTCTGGTGGGCGACCCGTGAAGTGGGCGCCGTTTGGGTATCAGGCGCGCCAGTGGCTAAACCAATACCCAAAATAAAAGCTTGCCGGAGCGCAGACGTTGTTCACCCGGGCAGCCGCCACCGAGCGCGAGGCGCTGGCAGTGTGACGATGCGTGGAAGGGGTGAGGGGCAACATGCTGTTTCTCCGTGAAGTGGGGCGAGCTTACTTGAGGCGGGGGTTGCGATTCAATCACTAATTTCTATGGCGATTGAGGCCGGGATCTATGGATTAAGCCACCGGAAGTTTTATGACACACTCGCCGCTCGCGAGCGTTGCCGCCATTCAGGATCATTCATGCCGACACTGACCATTGCTGCTGCCCAATCGATTTCCGTGGCAGGCGACCTGCCTGGCAATATCGCCCGGCACCTCGACTTTATGGCCGCGGCCGCCGAGCAGGGCGTGCAATTGCTGGTGTTCCCCGAGTTGTCATTGACGGGTTATGAGCCTGAGCGGGCGGCCGATCTTGCCGCAGCACGCGGTGTCGGCGAACAGTTGGTGATCGCCCGGCGCACGGACCAGGTCTGGAGCGGGCGGGTCGTGGGCGTCGTGTGCTCTTGAGCGAATTCGAACTGCGCCCGGCCAGCGCGGCGGACCTGGCGTTCGCCCGCGACCTCACCCGCGAAACAATGCTTGGCTATCACATTCGCCACGACCTGCTGTGGTTGGATCAGGCGTTCGACGTCGCCTGGGTCGGACGGGAGAATTGGCTGATCTGCAGTGGTGCCGAGCGCTTGGGTTTTGTCAGCCTGAGCCGTGATCTCAAGGCGCTCTATATTCGCGAACTGCACGTGCAGGCCAGTCGCCGAGGGCAGGGCGCCGGCGCCTGGACAATCGAACAGATGCTGGCGAAGGCACGCCATGAACGGCGCGGCCTGTTGCGCTTGACCGTGTTCAAGGACAACCCGGCCCAGGGGCTCTATCGGCGGATGGGGCTTGAGGTGGTGGGCGAAGACGAGTGTTTTCTACGGATGGAGCGGCACTGTGTCGCACCTGGGTAGGCGGGGCTGCTTCCGATTGGCTGTCACGGTTCGACGGTAGGGAGTTGAGCGGGTATTTCGTCCGCCAGAATGATTCCGTCCTTCATGCCCAGCAGCACCGCGACTTTATGCGCTTCTCCGCGCCGACCTTTTTTGCGTCCGGCCAGCACCTGATAGGTGGTCGCTGGATCGACACCGTGTTCACGTGCGAACTGTTGTACGGATTTACCTTGGTGTTCTAGCCAGGCCTTGGCTTGTGCGGCAGTGCGGATACCGGGCATAGTTCAAAACCGTTCAAATTTGTTCAATGCGTGAAGAGTGTAACACCCCTAGGGGTGTATAAAATGGGATCATACATCCAAATGAGTGGAATCGGTTCGCGGTTACGACGGGAGCGAGAGCGCCTGGGCATGTCGCAGAAAGTTTTTGGTGAAATAGGTGGCGTTGAAGCCAACGCGCAAGGCAAGTACGAGAGCGGTGACCGTGCGCCCAAGGCGGATTATCTGTCACGGGTCGCCGCCCAGGGGGTGGATGTGCTGTATGTGTTGACCGGCAGCCGCATTCCGGTCCATGTCGGTCATCTGAGTCAGACCGAGGAGAAGGTGCTGGACAGCTACAGAGCGTTGTTCAAGGAGGATCAGGATGCTATCCGGCGCCTGACCATGACCCTCGCAGAGCTCTCTGCCTCCAGCGTGTCGCGCAGAAAGGTGGGGGTGCGCGAAACCTGAGAACCAAGCATTTACTCAGGGATAACTCGGTAATCGCTGATTATTGTGAATAGATGCTCTTTATGTCGCGCTGCCATTAGGTCTGGGCGCTGCTTTTTTGCTAAGGTGTCCGGCAACCTATAAGACCATTTCGCGAGGTGTCTGCTTGATTAGGGTGCTAGTAGTCGATGACCATGATCTCGTTCGTACAGGCATTACACGAATGCTGGCTGACATCGATGGCCTGCAAGTAGTCGGACAGGCCGAGTCGGGAGAGGAATCCCTGCTCAAGGCTCGGGAGCTGAAACCCGATGTGGTCCTGATGGACGTCAAGATGCCCGGTATCGGTGGTCTTGAAGCGACGCGCAAATTGCTGCGCAGCCATCCTGACATCAAAGTCGTGGCCGTCACGGTCTGTGAAGAAGACCCGTTCCCGACCCGCTTGTTGCAAGCCGGTGCGGCCGGGTACCTGACCAAGGGCGCTGGCCTCAACGAAATGGTCCAGGCGATCCGCCTGGTGTTTGCCGGCCAGCGCTACATCAGCCCGCAGATCGCCCAGCAACTGGTGTTCAAGTCATTCCAGCCTTCCAGTGATTCGCCGTTCGACGCCTTGTCCGAGCGTGAGATACAGATCGCGCTGATGATTGTCGGCTGCCAGAAAGTGCAGATCATCTCCGACAAGCTGTGCCTGTCGCCGAAAACCGTGAATACCTACCGTTACCGTATTTTCGAGAAGCTCTCGATCAGCAGTGATGTCGAGTTGACGTTGCTCGCGGTTCGCCACGGCATGGTCGATGCCAGCGCCTGATAATGACTGACCAGTTTGATCCCAGTGCTTTTCTATCTACCTGCAGTGGCCGTCCCGGCGTGTATCGCATGTTCGACAGCGAAGCGCGCCTGCTCTACGTCGGTAAAGCCAAGAACCTGAAAAACCGCCTGGCCAGCTACTTTCGCAAGACCGGCCTGGCGCCCAAGACCGCTGCCCTGGTGGGGCGCATCGCGCAGATCGAAACCACCATCACCGCCAATGAAACCGAGGCCCTGCTGCTCGAGCAGACGCTGATCAAGGAATGGCGGCCGCCCTACAACATCCTGCTGCGCGACGATAAGTCCTATCCCTATGTGTTTTTGTCCGATGGCGACTTTCCGCGCTTCAGCATCCATCGTGGGGCCAAGAAGCAGAAGGGCAAGTACTTTGGTCCTTACCCCAGTGCCGGCGCCATTCGCGAGAGCCTGAGCCTGCTGCAGAAGACCTTTATGGTCCGCCAGTGCGAAGACAGCTACTACAAGAACCGCACTCGGCCCTGCCTGCAGTACCAGATCAAGCGCTGCAAGGCGCCTTGCGTCGGCCTGGTGGAAGCGCCGGTGTATGCCGAAGACGTACGGCATTCGGTGATGTTCCTGGAGGGGCGCAGCAATGCCCTGACCGACGAGCTTTCCAGCGCCATGGAAGCTGCCGCCAGCACCCTGGACTTCGAAAAGGCCGCTGAACTGCGAGACCAGATCTCCCTGCTGCGCCGGGTCCAGGACCAGCAGAGCATGGAAGGTGGCACTGGCGATGTGGATGTGGTGGCGGCTTTCGTTAACCCGGGCGGTGCCTGTGTGCACCTGATCAGCGTGCGCGGTGGGCGAGTGCTGGGCAGCAAGAACTTCTTTCCCCAGGTCGGTATCGAGGAGGAGGTGGCCGAGGTCATGCTGGCGTTTCTCGGCCAATACTTTATCAGCAGCCCTGAACGCGACTTGCCGGCCGAGTTGATCGTCAACGTGGTCCACGAAGACTTTCCAACCCTGATTGCTGCCATCGACGAACAGCGTGGGCGTGAACTGAGTATCAGCCACCGGGTGCGTGGTACCCGGGCCCGCTGGCAACAATTGGCCGTGACCAATGCCGAACAGGCCTTGAGTGCGCGCCTGGCCAACCGGCAGCACGTGGCGGCCCGGTTCGATGCCCTGGCCGAAGTGCTCAACCTCGACGAACCACCGCAGCGCCTGGAATGCTATGACATCAGCCACTCCAGCGGTGAGGCCACGGTGGCGTCCTGCGTGGTGTTCGGTCCCGAGGGGCCGATCAAGTCCGACTATCGGCGCTACAACATCGAAGGCGTGACCGCCGGCGATGACTACGCGGCGATGCATCAGGCCCTGACTCGACGCTTCAGCAAGCTCAAGGACGGCGAGGGCAAGTTGCCGGACATCCTGCTGGTGGACGGCGGCAAGGGCCAGCTGTCCATGGCCCGTGATGTGCTCAACGAGCTGGCGGTGCCGGACCTGATCCTGCTCGGCGTGGCCAAGGGCGCCACGCGCAAGGCCGGTTTCGAAACCCTGTACCTGAATGACGCGGCCCACGAGTTCACCCTCAAAGGCGACTCGCCGGCGCTGCACCTGATCCAGCAGATTCGCGATGAGGCTCACCGTTTCGCGATCACCGGGCACCGTGCCCGACGCGGCAAGACCCGACGCACCTCGACCCTAGAAGGGGTGGCGGGCGTGGGGCCGAAGCGGCGGCGGGAGCTTCTCAAACATTTTGGTGGATTGCAGGAGCTGTCTCGTGCAAGCATCGAAGAGATCGCCAAAGCACCGGGGATCAGTAAAAAGCTCGCAGAGTCGATTTATGCAAGCCTGCATAGCGAGTAGAATGCCACCTCACCTCGTAGCCAGTTGTGCCGATGAATATCCCTAATCTGATCACCGTTCTACGCGTCCTGCTTATCCCGATTTTCATTCTGCTGTTTTACCTGCCCTACAGCTGGAGCTATATGGCGGCCAGTTCGGTGTTTGCCTTCGCCGCAGCAACCGACTGGCTGGACGGCTACCTGGCGCGCCGCCTGGAGCAAAGCACGCCGTTCGGTGCCTTCCTCGATCCGGTGGCCGACAAGCTGATGGTGGCGGTGGCCTTGGTGCTGCTGGTGCAGGAACACGGCAACCTGTGGCTGACCTTGCCGGCGGCGGTGATCATCGGTCGTGAAATCGTTGTCTCGGCATTGCGCGAATGGATGGCCGAACTCGGCGCCCGTGCCCACGTTGCCGTGTCCAACATGGGTAAATGGAAAACCGCCGCGCAGATGCTGGCGCTGGTGATCCTGCTGGCCAACCCGTCGGACTTCAGCTTCTGGGTCCTGGTCGGCTATGCGCTTCTGTTGATCGCCGCAGGCCTGACCTTGTGGTCGATGCTGCAATACCTGCGCGCCGCGTGGCCGCACCTGAAGACCAATGCGGAAAAGAAATAAAACTTTTTTGAATCAAGGGCTTGACGCCGCTTCTGATTTCTATAAAATGCGCACCACCAAGACGCGGGAATAGCTCAGTTGGTAGAGCACGACCTTGCCAAGGTCGGGGTCGCGAGTTCGAGTCTCGTTTCCCGCTCCAAGCATTAAAAAATGGACCTCTGAAAAGAGGTCCATTTTTTTCGTCCAGAGAAAAGTCTTTCTTTGATTTTTTCCGCCCCGTCTGAAAACACTCAGCTCCAGCTCTGATGGGCGCGCTTTCATTTATATGTTGATTCAGGGCGGGTTGCGGCCCGTATCTGACCTGCTCAGCTGCACCCAGCCGGAAGGTTTCAGTCTCCATTGTGTTGATCGAGCGCCCCGACCATCAGGGGGTCCACGGTCCCTGAGCAGGGTGGGCATTCACGGCAGGAACACGTACAGGTTCAGCACCTGCAGTCCGCAGAACAGGGTGATTGCCCAAGCCGTGGGGTCGCGACACACATTGACGCCCGGGCCGCCATGACCGCTGCCCGGCCCGTGCCGCGCGAAAAACAGCGCACGCTCCTCGCCCAACCAGTGCCGCAACCTTACGCCGGCCATGGAGAACAGGCCCAGCAGTGCCAGGGGCAGGGTCGTCACCAGCAAGGTGGAGGTAAAGCCCAGTTGCAGGTTCTCCAGCAATGGGCCGACGGTTGTGAAGATCAATCGCAGGTTCAGCGACACCAGGATAAAACCGGCCCACAGCAGCCATGATTGCGCGGCGCTGGTATTGACGTGAGGCGAAACGGTTGAAGCCCCCATCACCCTTCAAGCTCCACCAGGACCAGGCTCTTGAGGTGGCCCGCACAAGCCTCCTGCAATGCCAGCGGTGCTTGGTGCAGGCCTTTGACCAAGGTGTGGGGGGTACGAATACCGCCGTCGCGCTGCCACAGCGCCAGTTGTCGTATCCAGGCGTCGAACATTTCTGGTGCTTCTTCGTCGGCACTGAAACCGCGTAGCGTCACCCCCCTGAGAATCAGGGGGAAGGTGTCCAGTTCGACCGGTGCCTTCAGGGTTGCGCTGTGGGGGTTCAGTTCCGCCGACACTGCTCCGAGCAGTACACAACGTGCACCGTGCCGGACAATCTCCAGGGCGGCCGCCAGTTGTTCGCCGCCCACCATGTCGACAATAACGTCGATACCCTCTGGCGCCATGCGGGCCAGTTGCTCGCGGATCGGCTCGCCTTCGCGCGTGACCACGGCGTCATAGCCCAGTTCGGCCTGCATCCACCGGGCCTTCTCTTGGTTGCTGGTGGTGCCGATGACCCGTGTAGCACCCAGTAGCCGGGCGATTTGTCCGGCCATGGCGCCAATGGCGCCGGCGCCGCTGGTGACGAAGACTGTATCGCCCGGACGAACTTGCACGGCCTTTACCAACGCGGCGTAGGCCGTCCAGCCATGCCCGAGCCAGGCGGCAGGATCAACGACCGAGGCATCGATGAGCGTGCATTGCTCGACCGGCAGCACCGCGTAGTCGCGCCACCCCAGGGGATGCATGACGAGGCTGCCGACACTCAGGCTGACCCCGGCACCGACCCGGATCACCTCGCCAATGGCGCCATCGGCGAGGGTGTCGCCAGGTTTGAGCGGGGGGAAGGGAATGCCTTTGACCTCTTCGGCACCCGCTTCGGCCATCAAACGGGTCGAGATAGAGACCCGAAACCAGCGATTGCGCACCAGCACCTGCCCGGGGCCGGGTTCTGCAACCGCCGTTTCGACCACCGCGAAATGCTCGGCCTTGAGTTCCCGCGAGTGGTAACCGAGGAGTTTGACCTCCCGTGCTTTGAGTGTGTGTTCCGTCATGAATGGACTCCTGCGGTATTCATTTGAACGCTCCTGGGTCGGGCGTATGGAGGTGCTGTCGGTAAAGGCTGGAAATTGATGGGGCGCCAGAGGCGCAAGGCGGGCACACAGGGCTGATCGGCGCTCAACACGTGGCGTGGCGCGACTTCATGGGCACGCTCAATGGGCGTCGGTTGAGCGAGGTGCTCCGCGCCCAGCGCCGGCAGGTTGCCGGCAGCAAACAAGGGCAGCGCTATGAAAACAGTGCCATGCACCGTGTCAGGGAGATCAGTCATGGGGTGGCCAGGGCCGAAAGAGGCGCTAATTAAGGTCGGGCCACTATAGAATCCCAATGCGAATGGATCTGTTTACAGGTTTAGGCAGTCCGGATTATCTGTTTGGCATTTCGCAGATATCCCGGCATTGGGGCAGCGCAACACAAGGAATGATGAGCATGAGCTACCGATTTTCCTCCACGGACAGGGCTGCGCCTTCTCGCCTGGGGCAAACGCCTTGGCAGCGATCCCAGTTACCCGAAAGCCTGGGCACCTGCTTCACTGACTCTCTGACATTCGAGGATGGCCTGGCAGTGACCTACTCCCAGTTCACCCCGAACGTTGATCTGGTGGAGAGCGGGTCGTTTGAAGGGGAGCGTGCCCTGACGGTGGCGATCGCGTTGTCGGGACAATCGAGCAGCACCGGCATGGACGGGCAGCGTTACGATTTCATCGGCGGCCACAGCACCGTCGCCACCTACGGCAACTTGCGCGGAGAGCGGTGTTATCCGGCCAAACAGGCGATCCGCCAGTTGCGCCTGGTGGCCAAGGTGCCGCTGCTGCAGCGGTACGGGTTGGAATACTTGCTCGAGGGCGGCGTCAAGGCGCTGTCGGCCAACCGTTTATTTTGCGGCAGGCACGGTGCGGCCACACAAAGGCTGGCCAATTCATTGGTCCATCTGCACGACCAGGCTGGAGGGCTGCTTGATATCCACATTGCCGCGCTCGGACTGTTGTCGGAGCAGATCCGACCGCTGGCGCCCGCGCCAACGTCCGTAGAGGACAGGGTCCGCTCAAAGGACCAGGACTTGATGCTGAGAGCGCGGGATATCCTGATCAGCCAGTTCGACCGCCAATTAACCGTGGGGTATTTGTGCGCTGCGCTGAGCACCAATGAATTCAAGCTCAAGCAGGGGTTTCGCAAGGTGTTTGGCACCAGCCCTTACCGCATGCTGACGGATATCCGCATGGCGAAAGCCAGGGAGCTTCTGGAGTCAGGCATGTACGTGTCCACGGTGGCGTACAAGGTCGGGTTTCAACACCTTTCGAGCTTCAGTAGCGCCTTCGAAAAGTATTACGGGTGCACCCCCAAGTCATTGCGCCACGCCAAATGACACAGAAATGGCCACGGGGATTGGCAAAAACGGCAGGTCCACAGCAGCAATAAGCAACGATATGAGATCCAGTGCTTCAAGTCCTGCATCAAGCCCCGTCAGCCGCCTTGCTGTATCTGCTCCAGTATCAGGCTGTCGGTGATGTTCATGTCGTCCAGCAACAGAAACATCTTGCTCAGCACCTCGGCCATTATCTTGTCGGTGTCGGCGAACGGCAGGTAGAACTCGGTGACGTTGCGGCTCGCGGGCACGATGCACAAGTAGTTGCCGGGTTCGATATGGATGACGGCACTGCCCAGATGAATGCGGTAGTTCGCACGCTGGCCGGTAATGTGCAGAAAATGCCCGGCACATTCAACGTTTCGCAAGTCCAGTCCCTGGATCAACTCGGCGACCAGTTCGGCGCGTCGCTGCAGGGTTTCGTTGCTGGTGCTGTAGCCGTCTGCGGCGTGGGCCACGGAGACCAGCAGGTCGGCGTCACGCATGACCTCCGAGAACAGCAGCGGCGGTACGTGCTCAAGGGGGATGGCTTTCTGCTCGCGGTAGAACGCAATCGTGTCGAAGATAAAGTGCTCTGTTTCCGAGAGGTAATGGCCGGTTTCCAGAAAGTTGAACAGGGCGTAAATCCCGTGTTCTTTGCTCTCGTAGTAGATGTCCTCGACGCTTGAGGTCGACCAGTTGCGGGCCTGCAGCAACCGCGCGGCGACGTTGCTTTTCAGGCGGTGGCCGGCAAATCGGTTGGACCACAGGCCGCTGTCTTTCTCGGCAGGTGTCAGCAGGTACAGCTCGCGAAAGGCCTGTTTGAACGGTTGCACGCGGCGATGGCTCACCACGTCTTTCTGCCAGGCCGAGAGTTGCCCTGCCGTAAACAGATGAAAAGGGTGAGCAATCCGCAGGGTTTTTGCCGCGGTGTGCTGGCGGCCTTCAAGGTCAGTCACCGTCAGCGTGGCGGTGTCGAGCCAGCCCAGCGCAGCGGCGTCGACCTGCACGATCAGTTGCTCCAGCAGCAGGCGCACCGCGGGCATGTTCAACAGCGGTTTCAGCTCGTCCAGGGCCAGGGTTTCGCCGCTGCTCATCATGGCTTCCAGGGTGCGGCAGAAGCGTGCGATCTGGTCCTTGAGCAGGGCCTGCTGTGCCTTGAGGGCGACGAAATCTGCGCTTTTGCGAATGGCTGGCGGTGCGGTTTTGAGCGTCTTTCCGGCTTTGCAGATGTGCAAGGTGGGGGACAAGCCGTCAATCACCAGCGTGACCTCGTAGCCATCGATGGTGGCGGCTGTCAGGGCGGATTCGGCGATTTCCGATTCCATGGCCCACTCCAGGCGCATCGCCGAGGGGTAACCGGCGACCCGCGCCAGGTTTTCCAGCCCGGCCTGCACGGCGGCGTGGGAGTTGGCCTGTCGCTCGGCGCCGTATTTACGCACCTCCTTGTGCAGTTTCTTCAGTGTCAGATAGCGCTGGCGTACGTCGTCCGCATCGGTGACGGGCAGTAGGCCATAGATGCGCATGGCCGCCTGGGCGTGGCGGGTCAGCTTCTTTTCCAGCGCCGGTCGACCGATGCCCTGATAGGCGTCAAGCAGCACGCGCGTCTCGGGAAACGCCCAGTGCGAGGGTTTGAGTGCCGCGAGGTACTGACGCAGGTGGTCCGGGTCGGCCTCGGCCAGCGCCTTGTCCAGCAGGTAGCGGTCTACCACACCCACGGTTTCATCCAGGGTATTGGGCAGGTCGCTGCCCCAGCCGGACTGAGGGGCCAGGGCAATGTTCAGGTATTCACGCTGGAAGGCCTGCAGGTCGCTCCAGCCGAGCGCGTCGAGCACCACTCGGCTGGCGTGTCCGGCGTAGGGCAGGGCGGTCAGCAGGGTATTTTTTGAAAAACCCCTCAGCGCCGCGAGCAGCTCGGCCGATTGCTCCCTGGGCAATTCCTGAAGCAATAGGAAGCGTTCGAGCACGGCGGCCGTATCGCCGAAGCGGTCGAAGAAGCCATCGGGAGTCATGCCCAGTCGTTCGACGACCGCCAGGGCCTGCAGCAACCAGCGGCTCTGATACACCTCGACCGAACCCAGGATGTCAGCCAGCCGCTCGGCATTGTCGGGCAGCCCGGCCAGGGCGCTCTCGGCATAACGCGCGGTGAAGTTCGCCAGTTCAGGAGGCACTGCGGCGGGTTCTTCTGTGTCGGGCGCATCGCTTTGGGGCGACTCGTCATCGAGGTCTTGCGCTTGCGCGGCCTCGTCGTCTGCATCGTCTTCGTCAAGCGTTTCATCGGTGTACCGATTCAGCTCCGCATCATCGCTGCCCAGTCCGGCGACGTCTGAGTAGAACATCATGGCGCGGCCCCACGTATCGGCCGCCCGCACGAAACGGGGGTAATCGAGGCGGCCCGCTGCCAGCAGGCCCAGAGCGATGCACTTGATATCCCGATGCAGGTAGTGATACGGGTCGGCGACTCTGCGTTGTTCACCATCAGGCGCTGAAGAGGGCTGTGCGCGGTTCCAACTGCCGTCCAACAACCATTCGGCGAAACTCTGCCAGGCCGGGGTGGACGGGTAATTGCTCAGGCGATTGATGCAGGCTTGAACGTCCGGGAAGGCCCAGGCCTGGTCGGGACTTCTTCGGTAATAGGCTGGGCCATCCTCTTCAGTGGGCAATGGATAGTCACTGTCCTCGAAGGCAAATTGCAGCATGTGCCGCAGTCGCGAACAGATCTGTTCCAGCGCGTAGGCATCCGGGTGAGCAGTGATCCACGCATCGCAGAGTTGATATTGCAGGCCATAGCGCCGTTGATCCCGGTGGTCCTGCAGATCGTCCCAAACGGTCGGGAACACAAAACCATCAGCCAGTGCCTTGGGCCCATCCTCGGGATGCTGCCTGACCCAGTCATCGGCTATGCGCAGGAGGTCGAGGTCTTCCCAGAAATCGATCTCGGACTCTTCATCGGTTCCGGGCTCGCGATAGGCATCCAGCGCTCTATCACAGAAGGCTCGCAGCGCAGCGAGGCGTGTGGCTTGTTCAGGCAGAGGACGACGTGATGGCATGAGGTAATCCGAAGAAGTGAGCGACGAGGGTCAACCGCCAATCAGCGGCACCAGGCGGATAAACGCGAGGGTGGAAGGGGGACTCAGTTCGATGGACTCATCGAGGCTTTGCAGCATGACGCCGTTGTGCAGAACGCGGAACGCGCGGGTTTCGAACCCCTTCAAGGCTCGTTCGACCTCAACCCCGACATCCAAGTCCGGAGGCGCGCTGGCCTGAGGCATGGCCACCGCGCCTTGACGGGCCTGCTGAAGAACGTCCCGCTCGCTGAGGTATTGGCGGTCGAGCGCTTCGCGCGCCGACAGGTGTTGCAGCCAGTGCTGGACCGACAGCGCGGCGATCTGTTGGGCCACGGTCAGGCGAATGAGCTCGGCGACCGTCAAGGTCAATGAAGTCGGTTTCAGGGTGACGGGGGGCAGCAAAGGCTCCTGGCGCGCGCCTTTCAGGCAATAGCTATGAACCACGAACTCCATGACGCATTCCTTGCAAGTCAGGCCAGCCGGGCGGATGGCGCCTTAGCATAGTCCTGTGGGCAATAAACGTCATCGCACTTTATGGTGGAGCCGCATGAGGCGGGAGCTGTGGGTATGGCCCCGTGGATCATGGGGCAGCGCGTTCAGGGTTCAGAAAAAATCAGCCATCAGCAATGCGCTGTCTGTCGCAAATATGGACTCATAGATCGCTTCATGGGGGACGTCACGGGCCAACCAGGCGCTTGCGCTATAGACCCGTGCCTTGTTGAAAAAAACCAGGTGCCTTTCGTCTCCCCGCTCAAACAACCTGAATTGCTGCTCCTCCATTTCCGCGCAGAGCGCGTCGAACAGCGCGGGGTCTTTTTTCGCCAGTGCGATGACTATCTCCGCCCGGTTGAGGCCGGCTTCGCTGGCTGCCCACAACACGATTCGAGTGGCCACCTGCCGATTTCTGCCGGGGAGGCCGGCGTCCAATGCCTGTTGCACCTCGGGATAACGGCAAGCCAGGCGTGAAGGCATGATCTTTTGCGGGGTATGGCTCATCACGGGCTCCCGAGGGTGGTTCTCCACGCTGGCGTTTTTCACCCTGACTAAGGCGCAGGTCGGCCGGTTGGCGCTTGGTCAGGGGCCAGGCCGGCAAGCGTTTGCGCGGCGATGTAGCCAAAGGTCATGCCCGGGCCGAGGGTGATGCCGCCGCTGGGGTAGTGGCCGTTCATGATGCTGTTCATGTCGTTGCCTACGGCAAACAGCCCGGGAATCGGCGCGCCGTGTTGGTCCAGGGCGCGGGCGCAGGCATCGGTGTTCAGGCCAGCGAAGGTGCCGAGGCTGCCGGGCACCAGCTTCACCGCGTAGAACGGTGCTGTGCACAGGCCGCCAAGGGAAGGGTTTGGCCCGTGCAGGACTTCGCCCTGTGCCTGGTTGTACAGCGACTCGCCACGCTGGAAGAGCGGGTCATGCCCCTGGGCCGCGCCCAGGTTGAATGCGCTGACGGTGGCTTGCAGTTGCCGGGCATCGATGCCGCATTGGCGGGCCAGGTCGGCCAGGGTCGGGGCCTTGAACAGGTAGCCCGCGCGCACGTAGCGCGCCGTCGGAAATGGAAAGGGCCTGGACCAGCCCAGGCCATAGCGGCGTTGGGCGCGGTGGTCGCAGATCAGCCAGGAGAGCGGGGTTTCTCCCGGTCCCGTGGCGGCAAACAGGGCGCACATGTAGTCGTGGTAGGAGTCGGCCTCGTTGACGAAGCGTCGGCCATCCTGGCGCACGGCGATAAATCCCGGTTTGGCGCGTTCCATCAGGTGCGCAAAACCACTGAAGCCGCCGTCTTCGCGGGGCACTCTCGACACCGGCGCCCAGGCGGCGGCATGGGCCAGGTCGGACACCACCCTTGCCCCGACGCGCTCTCCCAGGCGCAGACCATCGCCGGTATTGCCCTTGGGGGCCGCGCTCAAATGGTCGCTGCCATGGGCGGCATGCTGGAACAGGCGCGCGATGCGCTGGTGATCGTGAGGGAAGCCCCCGCAGGCGAGCACCACGCCACGCCGGGCGCGGATCTCGACCCGGCGTCCGGCGGATTCGACGAGCGCCCCGACCACGCGTTCACCGTCACGCAGCAGTTCCCGTACCGGCGTATCAGTCAGCAGGCGTACCCTTCGATCCAGTGCGCTTTTGAGCAGGCGGGCCACCAGTGCATTGCCGTTTACCAGGTGCATGCCGCGGCCATGGCGCAGCAGGTCGCGGGCGTGGCGCAGCAGGCGTTTGCTGGCGTAGAGCAATGAGGACGGCGACTGGCGGGCATTGAGCAAATGATTGAGATCGGCACCGCCGGCGATGCCCATGCCGGCCAGGCTGATCAGGTCGAGTGGACGTCGCAGCCGGTTGATCCAGGGGCCGAGGCGCCGCCCGTCGAAGGGCAGGGCACAGACCGAGCGGCCACCTGCTGCGCAGCCTTCGGTGGCGTGAAAATCAGGCATTTTGCTGCCGGAGAAAAACTGCACCTCGGTATGGCGTTGAAAAAATTCGACCATTTTCGGGCCCTGTTCGAGAAACGTCTCCACGCGAGGGTCGAGCACTGCGCTGCGCAGTTCATGCCGCAGATAAACCCGCGCCTGCTCCAGGTCCTCGACGATACCGTCGGCGATGGCCAGGGGGTTGCGTGGAATCCACAGCCAACCGCCCGACCAGGCGCTGGTGCCGCCGAACTGCGGCTCCTTCTCCACCAGCGTGACATCGAGGCCCAGTTGCGCCGCGGTGACTGCGGTTGCCAGACCAGAGGCGCCGGAGCCGACGACCAGAACATCACAAAACAGGGGATCGCTGATGGACATAGGGATTACCGCGATAAGGACGATGAGGTTGGCCGCTCCCGATTGGAAGCGGCACAACACGGCGCCGGGGTTATTTGAGCGGGGAAAAGTCGGTAGGGCGCAGCAGGCGTGATTCCAGGGTCACCACGGCGTTCAGCTCCTTGTTCAGCCGCGCAAACTCCTGCCAGCGCGGGTCGGCAGCCATGGCGTTGCGACGGGTGATACGTTCGTCAAGGCTGGCATAACCCCAGATGTGCAGCACCTGATTGACCTCACCGATTTCGGTGGTGAAGAAGCCGATAAGGTTGCCCAGGTGTTCCTGCTGCACCGCCAAGGCGTTGCTTTTGTACAGGGCCAGCCAGTCGCCGAGCTTGGTGGGGTTAAGGGTGTAGGTGCGCAGTTCGTAGTACATGCTGTTCTCCAGTGGGGGATGGTGATGCGGTGCTGGTGAGCCGGCGCGCGATGTCGCTGGCGGCGAGGTAGCCGAAGGTGAGACCGGGGCCGAGGGTGATGCCCGGGCCAGGGTAGGTGCCGTCCATGATCGAGTTCATTTCGTTGCCGGCGGCGTAGAGCCCGGGGATCGGCGCGTTGCTCCGATCCAGCACGTTGGCCTGGCCATTGGTGACCAGGCCGCGGGCGGAGCCCAGGTCGCCGGTAAACAGGCGTATGGCGTAGAAGGGCGCCTTGCGCAGCGGTTTCAGGCAGGGATTGGGCTGGTGCAGCGGGTCACCCATGTAGCGGTTGTAGGCCGTACTGCCCTTGCCGAACAGGGGGTCGACGCCGTGTTCGGCATCGGCGTTGTACTGTGCCAGGGTCTGCTCCAGGGGCGCGGCGTCGATGCCGGCGGCAAGCGCCAGCTCGGCGGGGCTGTCGGCGCGCAACAGGTAGCCGGCCTTGATCAGTGCGCTGTTGTCGACGGGGCTCGGTCGCGCCAGGCCCAGGCCGTAGTTGTTCAGGGCTTCGCTGTCACAGATCAGCCAGCAGGGCGCATTGGCACCGCCCTGGGCGAACATCCCTTGGACGAAACAGTGGTAGGAATCCGATTCATTGACGAAGCGCCGTCCGGCACGATTGACCGCGATCACCCCGGGTTTGGCGCGGTCGGTGACCAGATGGGGAAAGCGCTCCACGCTGCCATCGGCCTTGTGCAAGACCGAGACCGGGGCCCAGAAGAAATTCGCCGCCAGGTGATCGCCGACGGCGGCGTTGATCGACGCCGCCAAGCGTTGCCCGTCACCGACGTTGGCGGGCGGTGACATGCTCCAGTGTTCCGAGCCGGTGTCCGGCCGCTGTTGCGCCGCGTGGGCGCCTGCTGCAAAGCCGCCCATGGCCAGTACCACACCGCCCCGAGCGAATACCGGACGGGTGATGGCGCCTCGGGAAATCTGCACCCCGCGGACCCGGCCATGCTCGATGATCAACGCCTCGGGTGTCGCCTGCAGCCACAGGTCGACGCCATTGGCCAGGGCCGTGGTCGCCAGGCGCGCGATCAAGGCGTTGCCCACGGTCAGGCGCGTGCCGCGGGGATGGCTGAGGCGGTCGATGGCGTAGCGGGTCAGCAGTTTCAGGCAGTGCCAGAGGGATCTGGGCGAACGTTTGATGCTGAGGAAATGCTGGATGTCGACCCGGTTGACCATCATGCCGCCGAACAGCAGCATGCCGTCCGGTGGTCGTTTCAGGTCCTTGAAATGCTCGCCGAGGCGGCGTCCGTCGTATTCGTCGATTTCCAGCGCCCGGCCGGTGAGCGTGCCACCGGGCAAGTCCGGGTAATAGTCGGGCGACAGCGGCCGCAGGCTGTATTTGAGTTCGCTGTGGGTTTCCAGGTAGTGCAGGGCTTCACGACCGTGCTCGATGAACGCGTCGATCAAGGGCGGGTTGTAGCCTGGGCCTATCACCGCTTTCAGGTAGTCGCGCATCTGCTCGGCGGCCAGGTGATGCCCGGCGGCCCGGGCCTGATCGGTATCGTGCAGCCACACCGCACCCCCGGAAATCGCCGAGGTGCCGCCGAAGGCCTCGGTCTTTTCCACCAGCAGGACCTTGAGCCCGCGGCAACTGGCCGTCACCGCCGCGGCGAAACCGGCAGCGCCGCTGCCCAGGACAATGACGTCATAGGTCTGGCCGGCGTCGGCCGAGGCCAGGGAAGTCGTAGTGTTCATGGTTGTCACCTGTTTGAGGACGTTGCCGGAGAGTCAGATTTCCAGCGGCGTCACGCCCATGAAGTGCCCCAGGTTGCCCAATTGCGCCAGGGCCATTTCCGGTCCGGTCTGGATCGGGCAGCCGAGGCGTCGGGCAAAGGCGAGAAAGGGTGTCACTGCCGGTGAGGTCACGACGTCGGCCACCAGGGTGCTTGCGGTCAGGGTTGCCATCAGGGCGTCGGGCAACGGCATCGGGCCCTCATCGCGGGTTGCCCCCATGCCCACTGGCGAGGCGTTGACCACCAGGTCGAAGGGCGCGAGCGAGGCCGGTCCGGCGCTGATCGCGATAGCCGGGAAGGCACTGCGCAACAGCTTGCCGAGTGCCTCGACGCGTTCGTGGCTGATGTCGCTGATGACCAGGCGACTGACTCCGGCCTGGCAAAGTGCGTAGGCAATGGCGCTGCCCACGCCGCCTGTGCCAATCACCAGGGCCTGTTTGTGCTGGGGATTGAACCCATGCTTGCGCGCGGCGTTGAGAAAGCCTTCGCCGTCGACGATATCGCCCACCAGCCGGCCGTCGGCCTCGCGGCGGATCACATTGATCGAGCGCAGCGCCGTCGAGCGTTCACTGACGCTGTCCAGGCTCCCGGCCAACTGCTGTTTGTAAGGCACGGTCACCACGCATCCGCGCAGGTTGTGCCAGCCGCGCAGGGTCTGGACGAAAGCGTCGAGGGCGGTTGGCGCCAGGTCGATGGCGATCATCGCGACGTTCTGCTGCTGGTCGGCGAACCAGTGATTGAAGTTTTCCGGCGACTTCACCTGGGCGATAGGTGAGCCGACGATGGCGACCAGTTCAGTTGAACCCTGGATCATGGGGTAGTCCCGCTTATTGGCTGTGTTGTGGAGCCAATACTGCAAGCGAGGTACAGGGCGGACAATCAAACGCACCCTGGAATACATTGATAATCGCAACACCACTGCGATAATCGCAGTATTTGCCCCTCAAGGAGCCACGCCCGATGAAGCAACCCACCATCCATCAGCGGGATCTGATCGTTGGCCTGCAAAAGGGCTTGGCTCTGTTGCAGCTGTTTTCCCAGGAACATCCGCGCTTGAGCGTGCCCGAAGTCGCGCGCATGGCCGAGATGACCCACAGCGCGGCGCGGCGCTTTTTGCTGACGTTGGTGCATGACGACTTTGCCCAGACCGATGGCCGCCATTACTGGCTGACCGCCAAAACCTTGCGCATCGGCCAGGCCTATGTCGATTCCGCGGTATTGCCGCGCATGCTGCGCCCGATCGTGGAGCAGGTGGCGCGGACCACCCAGGAGCATGTGTCGGTGGGCGTGCGTGATGGGGATGACATTGTGCACGTGGTGCGCAGCCGCTATAGCCACATCACCTCGATGTCGATCCGCCCCGGTTCACGGGTGCCGATGTATTGCACCGGTAGCGGCCGGCTATGGCTGGCGAGTCTTTCCCCGGAGGCGCTGGCGGCTTACTTCCAGCGCAACCCGCCACGGGCCATCACCCCGTACACCCTCACCGATGAAGCCCAGATTCGCCGTGAAATCGCCCTGGCCGGCGAGCGCGGCTATGTGATGGTGGATCAGGAATACGAAGTGGGCATGCGCGTGCTGAGCGTGCCGCTGATCGATCGGGAAGGGCACTTGCAGGCCACGCTGACCCTGACCACTCACGCCTCGCGCATGACCCTTGAGAGCATGCGCGAGCGCTACCTGTCGGCGCTGTATGAAGGGCAGGCACTGCTAAGGCCGATCATGACGCTCTGAGTTTCAACGACAGGCCGTTTGGAACCTGTTGAAAGGGCGCTTTTTGCGTGATGGTCATCATACGTCTGTCGCAAATTTGACGTCCTCTTAGCACTCCTCGTCGATTTATCCAGCGCGTTTCACTGCGTGGATGCCGATCCCTGAAGCCTGAATCAGCTGAACAGCCCTTGTTTGCTAGGTTTCACGAATTTTATCGCCTCGCAGAAAACAGCTGTATTTGCCGATTGCGAAATCAAAAAATCACATGTCATACTACATCGTACAACAGCAGTGAGGCGCTGGACGATCTTCCATGGTCTTCAGCAAACCTCCAAATAAGGCGGGTAGTTCATGAGTTTTGAAAGTCAGCGCGTCAAGCAGATCTCTTCCTCTCCCAGCATGATCATCTCCATGCGTGCCAAAGAACTCGCCAGCCAGGGTCGCGACATTGTCGACATGAGCCTCGGCGAGCCGGACTTTGATACCCCGGCACATATCATTGATGCCGCCAGCCAGGCGATGCGTGACGGGCATACTCGCTACACAGCGCCCCAGGGAACTCTGGCGCTGCGCCAGGCGATTGTCGGCAAGTTCCAGCGCGAAAACGGGCTGAGTTTCAGCGTCGACGAAATCACCGTCGGCAACGGCGCCAAGCAGGTGATTTTCAATACCTTCATGGCGACCCTGGAAGCCGGTGATGAGGTGATCATCCCCGCGCCGTACTGGGTTTCCTATTCCGACATCGTCACCCTCAACGGTGGCAGCCCGCAGGTGATCGCCTGTGGCATCGAGGTCGGCTTCAAGCTGACTGCCGAAGCGCTGCAAGCCGCGCTGACCGAGAAAAGCCGCTGGCTGATTCTCAATTCACCGTCCAATCCGAGTGGCGCCATCTATTCCCAGGCCGAGTTGCAGGCGCTGGGCAAGGTGCTCGAAGACTTCCCCAACGTGCTGGTGATGTCCGACGAAATCTACGAGCACGTATTGCTTGCCGACCAGCCGTTCGTCTCATTCGGCAACGCTTGTCCTCAGTTGCGTGAGCGCACGCTGTTGATCAATGGCGTGGCCAAGGCCTATGCCATGACCGGCTGGCGTATCGGTTATGCCGCGGGCCCCAAGGCGCTTATCGCGGCAATCAGCAAAATCCAGTCCCAGAGCACTTCGGGCGCCAGCGCGATTTCCCAGGAAGCGTCGCGCGCCGCACTCGAAGGTCCGCAGGCATTCGTGAAGAGTTGCGCCGCCGAGTACGCCGAGCGCGGCCGCATGCTGGTGGAGGGCCTGAGCCAATGCGAGGGCTTGCGCCTGAGCGCGCCGGCGGGGGCTTTTTATGCCTTTCCCGAGTGCAGCCAGTTGTTGGGGCGCACCGCGCCTGACGGTCAGGTGATCACCGATGACGTCGAGTTATCGGCCTACCTGCTCAATCACGCCGGCGTGGCGGTCGTTCCGGGCCTGGCGTTTGGGCTGCCGGGTTACTTCCGGCTGTCGTTCGCCACATCCCGCGCAAACCTACAAAAAGCGGTCGTTCGTATCCGCGAGGCGCTCGCAGCCTTGCGCTGAAGCCCTCGCTCTTTTGCTGTGCCAAAGCTGCCAAAACAATAGTCGGAGATCCCCATGCTCGATAAAAAGAAACAGCTGCTTGCCCTCGTCGTGACTGCCTGCCTCAGCGCCGGCGCTGCCCAGGCGGACGACCTCACCGGGACCCTGAAGAAGATCAAGGAGTCGGGCACTGTCACCCTTGGCTATCGCGATGCATCGCTTCCGTTTTCCTACCTCAACGATGCCCAGCAGCCCATCGGCTACAGCATCGAGCTGTGCCAGAAGATCGTTGATCAGATCAAGGTCAAGGTCGGCGAGCCCGGCTTGAAGACCGAGTACGTCTCGGTGGTCGCAGCCACCCGTACACCGTTGCTGATCAACGGCACCATCGACCTGGAATGCGGCGTTACCACCAACACGGTCGAGCGCCAGAAACAGATCGGCTTCCTGCTGACCAGCTACGTGGCCAGCGCCAAGTATGCCGTGAAGAAAACCTCTGGCATCAACAGCATTGCTGATCTCAAGGGCAAGTCGGTGGTGGTGATTACCGGTGGCAGCGGTGAGTGGATCACCAAGAAAATCGACCGCGAACAGCAACTGGGCCTGAAAATCCTCAACGCCAAAGATGGCGGTGAAGCCTTCCTGATGCTCGAGACCGGCCGCGCCGTGGCCTACATCAACGACGACGTGCAGTTGATGGCGACCATTGCGCAAAGCCGCAGCCCGGATGCTTACACCTTGCTGGCTGAACCCATGTCCGCTGAACCCTACGCCATCGGCATCCGCAAGAATGATCCGCAGTTCAAGACCTTCGCGGATGACGTATTGCGCAACCTCTACAGCAGCGGCGTGATCGATACCCAATACCCGAAATGGTTCCAGCAGCCGATTCCGCCGAAGAACGCTGTGATCAACCTGCCCATGAGCGACGCGCTGAAAGAAGCCATCGCCCACCCGAACGATACTGGCGTCTGATGCCACCTAGTGGGTCGAGTGAATACGGATCTGTGAGTAGTTAGTGTGCTGGTCATGAACGTCAAGGATGACGCGTGCGGTGTGGATGCACGTTGCAAAGGAAGGTGCTTCGCGAGCCAGCAAACGGCTGCTCCTGTGCATACGTCCCGTTCCTCGACCTGCCGGCATCTGCGAATGCTGAGTTCCGCTTTCTCTCAAAGGTTGGTGTTTCATGGATTACAACTGGAATTGGAGCGTGTTCTGGGACTTTGCGCCCGGAGAATCGTCTTCCTATCTGCATTGGCTGGTCACGGGCACCAGCTGGACTCTGGCTACAACCCTCGCCGCATTCATCCTGGCCTTTCTGATCGGTGGCCTGGTTGGCACCCTGCGTACCAGCAGCCTTCGACCGCTGGTGTGGCTGGGTAACCTCTACACCGAGGTGTTCCGCAACATCCCCTTGCTGGTGCAGATGTTCATCTGCTTCTTCGTGATACCCGAGCTATTGCCGGTATCGATGGGGGACTATCTCAAGCAGGACTTGCCCTATCCCTCGTTTTTCAGCGCGGTCGTGGCGTTGACCCTTTTCACCTCGGCCAAGCTGTCGGAACTGTTCAAGGCTGGCATCGAATCGGTTGCCGCCGGGCAGCGGGGCGCGGCGTTGGCCTTGGGCCTGCGTCCGAGCCAGATGTACCTGCAGGTACTGTTGCCCCAGGCATTGCGGGTGGTGTTCCCACCGCTGACGTCCGAGGCGCTGAACACCCTGAAAAACTCATCGGTGGCCCTGACCATTGGCTTGATGGAATTGACCGCGCAGGCGAGAAACGTCAGCGAGTACTCGTTCAATACCTTTGAGGCGTTCACCGCCGCAACCTTGATCTACGTGGTCATTTCGTTGCTGGTGACCTTTGTCATGGGGCACATCGAGCGTTCCCTGACCCTTCGCGGCGCGACGAGGTAGTTATGTTTGAACTCGATCCAAGCGTAATCGTGCGGGCTATGCCGGCGCTGTGGAATGGCCTGAAGTTCACTTTGCTGCTGACGCTGGTGGCGATGTCCGTCGGTATCCTGGCCGGCACCTTGCTGGCGCTGATGCGACTCTCGCAGAACCGCGTCATGCGCGGTTTTGCCCTGGGTTATGTGACGGTGATGCGCAGCATTCCGTTGGTGCTGGTGATTTTCTGGTTCTACTTCCTGATGCCGCTGCTGCTGCAAATGGCTTTCGGCACCGAGAGGCCGGTGCAGATCGGTCCGGTGGTCACCGCCTTCGTGACGTTCTGCATGTTCGAGGCGGCGTACTACAGCGAGATCATTCGCGGTGGCATCCAGAGCGTCAGCGGCGGCCAGAGACAGGCCGCGGCGGCCCTGGGCATGCGGCCGGCACAATCAATGTTCTACGTGATCCTGCCCCAGGCGATGCGGCGAATGACGCCGTTGCTGCTGACCCAGACCATCATCCTGTTCCAGGACACCTCACTGGTCTACGTGCTTTCCATCGCCGACTTCACCGGTGCAGCGAGCAAGTTCGCCCAGCGTGACGGGCGCCTGGTAGAGCTGTACCTGTTCGTGGCCCTGGTCTACCTGGTGATTTGCTATCTGCTGTCCAGCCTGACCAAGCGCATGAAAAGAAATATAGGGAGAACCGCATGATCCAGATGAAAAACCTGAGCAAGTGGTATGGCAACTTTCAGGTTCTGAAAAACTGCACCACTCAGCTCTCGCGGGGGGAGGTGATGGTGGTGTGCGGACCTTCCGGTTCGGGCAAGAGCACCTTGATCAAATGCGTCAATGGCCTGGAGCCGGTGCAGAAAGGCGAGATTTTCATCGATAACCAGCCCGTCACCGGCAAAGGGGTCGACCTGCCCAAGCTGCGCGCTCGAGTGGGCATGGTGTTCCAGCATTTCGAGCTGTTTCCGCACCTGAGCATCATCGAAAACCTCAACCTGGCGCAGATCAAGGTACTGGGCCGCGACCGCGACACAGCCACCAAAAAAGGCATGCAACTGCTGGATCGCGTCGGCCTCAAGAACCACGCCCACAAGTACCCGATCCAGTTGTCCGGTGGCCAGCAGCAGCGGGTAGCGATCGCTCGTGCCCTGGCCATGGACCCGATCGCGATGCTCTTCGACGAACCGACCTCGGCACTCGACCCGGAGATGGTCAATGAAGTGCTGGACGTCATGGTCCAGTTGGCAAGTGAAGGCATGACCATGATGTGCGTCACCCACGAAATGGGCTTCGCGCGCAAAGTGGCTGATCGCATCGTGTTCATGGACGGCGGAGAAATTATCGAGGACGTGAAGTCTGAAGAGTTCTTCGGTGCGCCACGCTCGGATCGGGCACGCAGCTTCTTGTCGAAAATCCTGCAGCATTAACCAGCGGCAAAAGTACGGCAGGCCCCATGCCGCGCAACTAACGCCCGATGCCTTGCATCGGGCGTCTTGCGTCATGGGTCGCGGTTCTGCTCTGCGGCGGTTTGGATGCTGTCTCTGATGCTGCGCAACAGGTTTGCATTGCAATGACCGCCATGATTTCCTGCGCGGGAATCCTGCGCCCTGGTGACCTTGCATGACTGACTTCAAGCTTGATCGGATGGATACACGAATAATCGCTGTGCTACGCAAGGAAGGTCGAATCAGCCATCAGCAACTCTCCACCCAGGTGGGGCTGTCACCTTCTCAGTGTCAGCGACGGGTGAAAAGGCTTGAAGACGAAGGCGTGATCCGTGGTTATTCAGCGGACATTGATGAAAACAAGCTCGGCAATGATGTCAACGCGTGGGTACTGGTGACCTTGCAGCGAAACCAGCCAGGCGCCCGCGAACGCGTTGCCCTGTTGCTGCAGAACCGACTGTGGGTGCGCCTGGCGACAGGCATCACCGGGGATGTCGATTTCATGCTGCGCGTGGTTGCGCCACGCATGGCCGATTTCACCCGGATTTTGGTCGATGAGTTGAGCAGCCACCCTGATATCAGCAGTACGCAGTCATTTATCTGCCTGGATGAGCTGGTCGGTGATCGCTCGTGAAGTCAGCATGGGTGCCGGGCGCGGCAGCACCCATGCGTGGTGGCGGTGAGCTTAGAGCGACTCGTCCAGCGCCCGTATCAGTTGTTGCACTTCCTCCTGGGAGGTGTAGTGAACAAATGAAAGACGGAGTACGCCTTCGTCGGGATTGATCCCGAGCGCTTCCAGCAGGCGCACGGCATAGAAATGGCCAGCGCCGGCGATGATGCCCTTGGAGGCAAGGCGCTCGCAGACTTCGCGAGGTGTGGCATTCAGGGTTTGCAGTGACACGGTCGCGGCTTTTTTCTGCGCGTTAGTGGGGCCCAGCAACCGGACACGCGGATCCTTGGCGCAAAACTCCAGCAGTGGGCTCAGCAGCCCGACTTCGGCATGCTTGAACAGTTTCCTGAGGTTTGCGCCGCGCTCGCTGTTGTCGGCCTCGGGAAAATGGTGGGCATGCACGCTGTCAAAATAGGCCGTGACGCCGTTGACCGCTGCGACCTGGGCATGGTCAGGCCCGGCCGGGACGAACCACTTGGCCAGGTGGGCGGCGTTAAAGTAGTGCGCCTGGTTGCCGAGGAAATCCATCAGCGGCCGTCGAATGACCATCGCGCCCAGGTGCGGGCCAAAGGTCTTGTACAGCGAGAATAGGTAGACATCCGCGCCGAGCTCGGCGACATCCGGCAAGCCATGGCCAGCGTAAGAAACACCGTCGACAACGGCTACGGCGCCGACCCCATGGACGATTTCGCAGATCTCGCGGACCGGGTTGATCTCACCCAGGATGTTTGAACAGTGGGTGAAAGCCACCACTTTGGTGCGTGAGGTCAGGAGTTCTACCAGGGCCGCTGAATCCAGGGAGCCGGTGGTCGCGTTGACCTGCCATTCTTTTATGACGATGCCGCGCTTGATCAGCCGACGCCACACGCCATTGTTGGCCTCGTGGTCCTGGTTGGTGACGATCACCTCATCACCTGCTTCGAGCCGATTGGCAAAGGCCTCTGCTAGCACATAGCTGTTCTGTGAGGAGGAGGGGCCCAGGTGGACCTCCTCGGGTGCGACGTTGAGGTAGCTGGCCATTTCGCGATGAGCACGGTCCATCTCCTCGCCACCCCGGCGAGATGCAGGGTGCACACCGTAGGGTTGCATCTTGTTCTGACGGTAAAAACGATTGAGGCGATCGATGACGTCCTGGCAGGCGTAGGAGCCGCCAGCGTTATCGAAAAATGCCTGGCCTTCGAGCGAGGGCTCGGCAAAGGCCGGGAAATGGCTGCGGATGAACGGCAGATCGAGAGTGGGCATGAACAAGACTCCGGCATCGCTAGGGGGAATTTGACACGCCCTATCCTAATGGCTGACCCATGCATAAGGGCCGCATAAGTAGGGCGGGCCAACCCCGTCAATGCAGGAATCGCGCGTCATAACCTCGTGAAATGCGTGGAATCCGTCATAAGTGCCGATGGTAATTGCTCAGGCATTGAGTGAGATCGCTGAAAGCCTGCCCGACCTTATCCCGCTTGCCCCTCCGGCGATCCCGGCCGTAGCCCCGGCAGGCTGCGCAACACCGCCCGCACCGGGCTCGCGTCCAGGGCCATGAACTTGAGGGGCAGGGCGATCAATTCGTAGTCCCCGGCCGGCACCTCATCCAGCACCAGCCCTTCGAGGATGGCCATGCCATGGCGCTCGATGGCGTGGTGTGCGTCCAGGGTCTTGGACTGTTGCGGGTCCACCGACGGCGTGTCGATGCCCACCAGCCGCACCCCGTGCCGCGCCAGCAAGTGGAGGGTGGCCACGGCGATTGCGCTGGAGTCCGGGTTCCAGGTGCAAGGGTCGCTGCGACGATAAGTGCGCAGCAGGATGCGTTCCGGTGCCCCGGCCAGGTGCGGCGCTACCTGCTCCGGCTGGACCAGGGCGCCGCTGTCGAAGCAGTGGATCACCCGGCAGGTTCCCAGGTAGGGCTCGAGGGCCACCGCGCCAATGGCGGCGCCGCGGCTGTTGTAGTGCAGCGGAGCATCGGCATGGGCCCCGGTGTGGGGCGAGAGGGTGATTTTTCCGACGTTCACCGGGCACTGCTGATCCAGTACCCAGACGGCTTCCTGGCGGTAGCGGGTGTCCCCCGGCCAGGTGGCGAGGGTGCTGGAGATCGGTGGGCTGATGTCGAACAGTTTGCGTGCGGGCACGTGGCAGGCTCCTTCACAGTCAGCAACGGCGACCCTGGGCCAGGTCGCTCAGGGGCGGCAGGCAGCGGGTCACTTCGTGCTCCACGGCATCCAGGTTGATCGAGGTCAGGTCGGTGTGGTTGGCCACGGCGAACTTCAGCAGTTGCTCCTGGATCTGCCCGCGAGCCAGGGCCTGGGCATAGGGCAGACGGCTGAAGGTGACCATGCTGTAGCGCGGGATGAAGCGCGTGGGTTGGCGCTGGGCCATGATTTTTCCCAGCTCGCGCTCCAGCAGGTAACTGGGGCTGGCGACCTTGCTGCTCATTTCCACGTAGTTCTCCAGGGCCATGGCCTGGATCGCCAGGGCGTTGGGCTGGCGTTGCGCGGTGAATGCCGCAAGGGCGCTGGCGATATTGCCGGGCTGTTGCAATTGCTCGGCGAGGGCCACCGCGTCTTCCAGGGCGCAGTTCATGCCCTGGCCGTGGAACGGCACCATGGGGTGGGCGGCATCCCCCAGCAGCACGGCCTGGCCGCCGATATGCCAGGTGTCGAGGCGCAGGGTCGCGAGCTTGCCGGTGGGGTGATGGTCGAAGTCCTGTTCCAGGCTGCCCAGCATCGGCGACAGCCCAGGGAATTCGCGGTCGAAAAAGGCCCGGGCGGCGCGTCCATCGACCAGTTGGGCGAAGCACGGGCTGGTGGGTTGGGTCGTCGGGCTCTGGTGGTGCAGGAACAGGGTGACGGTGAAGCTGCGGTCGAGGTTCGGCAGGGCGATGCACATGTAGTCGCCGCGAGGCCAGATGTGCAGGGCGTTGGGCTCCAGGCCGAAGTGCGCGCTGGCCTGCGGGGTGATCTGCAATTCCTTGTAGCCGTGGGGCTGGGTTTCCAGTTGCTGGTCCAGGTCGACCACCTCAGCCATGGCCTGGCGCACCGCCGAGTTGCAGCCGTCGGCGCCGATCAGCAACTGGAAGCGGCTGCCCAGGTGAGCCCCCGAGGCGTTGCTGAAGGTCAGGCGCTGGCGGGGGAAGTCGACGCTGTGGAGCCCCAGGTTGAAGTGGATTTTCGCCCCGGCCGCTTCGGCGCCGTCGAGCAGAATCCGGTTCAGACGATCGCGGTTGATCGACCAGATCACCTCGCTGTCATCGCGTCCGTACGGTTGCAGGCTGGGGGCCGTGCCGGGGACGTGCACCATGCGCCCGCGCATCATCACCGCTTCGGCCAGCACCTCGGGTTCGAGCCCGGCCAGGCGCAAGGCATGGGCGCCGCGTTCGGCCAGGGCCAGGTTGATGGAACGGCCGCGGGCCCCGGTTTCGATGCGCGGATCGGGGCGTCGCTCGAACAGGCTGACACGCCAGCCCTGGCGTGCCAGCAGGCGGGCGACCAGGGCTCCGGCCAGCCCGGCGCCGATGATGGTGACTTGACGAACGTTGTCTGTAGCGGTCATGGCGAATTCTCTTGGGGTGGTGCCCGGTTCGCAGCGGCAGCGGGCTTGATAGGGCGTCGGCTAAAGGCTCGAGCGCAGGCTCCAGAGCTCAGGGAACAGCACGGTGCCGAGCATCTTGCGCAGGTACTCGACGCCTTCCGTGCCGCCGGTGCCTTTCTTGAAGCCGATCACCCGCTCGACCACGGTGACGTGGCGAAAGCGCCATTGGCGAAACGCATCCTCGATGTCCATGAGCTTTTCTCCCAGCTGGTACAGGTCCCAGTAGCGCTCCGGTTGTTGGTAGACCTGGACCCAGGCGGCCTCCACCGACGCATCGCTGCGGGTCGGTTCGCTGGGGTCGGCGTCCAGTCGCAGGGCGGCAATGGGCAGGCCCTGGCGCGCCATCTGCTGGATGATCGCGTCGTACAGGGAGGGGCTGTGCAGGCAGCGTTCGAGGTTGCGGGCGATCTGCGGCGTGTGCTGGTGCGGCAGGAGCATGGCGCGGTTCTTGTTACCGAACATGAACTCGATCTCGCGGTACTGGTAGGACTGGAAGCCCGAGGCTTGCCCCAGGTCCGAGCGAAAGCTGATGAACTCCATGGGGCTCAGGGTCGCCAGGATCGACCAGGAGCTGACCATCTGCTCCATGATCCGCAGGACCCTGGCCAGCACCCGGTGACTGCCCCCCAGTTGGCCGTGGTCGATCAACTGGCGGGCGTGACGCAGTTCATGCAACAGCAGCTTCATCCAGAGTTCCGATGCCTGGTGCTGAATGATGAACAGCATTTCATTGTGTTGCTGGGAGCGTGGCGCTTGTGCGTCCAGCACTTTATCCAGCCCCAGGTAATCGCCGTAACTCATGCTTTCGGCGAAATCCAGTTGGGCGTCATGCCATTGTTGGGGTGGTGCTGGGTGCATATAGGGGCAAGGGCACATCGGTTATTCCTCGCTCGGGGGCGTTAAAAGCAGCCACCGGCGACGGCAGGCAGGATGGTGATCTGGTCCTGCTGCGTCACGGCGCTGTCGAGGCTCTGCAAGAAGCGGATGTCATCGTCGTTGACGTAGATATTGATGAACTTGTGAACTTCGCCGCCGTCGATCAGGCGGGCCGCAAGGCCCGGGTACTGCTGCTCGAGCGCGTCGATCACTTGCCTGACCGTTTGCCCCTGGGCCTCCACGGTTTTCTGGTTGGCGGTCAAGTGGCGCATCAGGGTGGGAACAATGATCTTCATGGGGTGGCACTCCGTAGGGGGTTAATCGGGCAGGTTCAGTGCAGCGGCGGGCAGCGCATCGATGCGCACTTCCTCTTCGCTGACACAGCCCTGGACAATGCGAAAACTGCGCAGCGGCGGGTCGTAGTCCGCGGTGCTGACAATCAGGTAGTGGGCATTGGCGTCGGTGGCGAACGCGATGTCGGTGGCACTGGGGAAGGCCCGCGATGCGGTGTGGGAGTGGTAGAACACCCGGGGTTCTTCATCCCGGGCGTCCATCTCGCGCCAGACCTGGAGTTGCTGGCGCGGGTCGAACTCGAAATACACCTCGGAACGGGCACGGTTGACCATCGGGATCAGCCGCGTGGCGCGCTCGCTGCCGGCGGCTGCGGCGATGATTCCGCAGCATTCGATCGGGTGCGCCTGGCGCGCCTGGTCGAAGATCGCGCTGACGATGTCGTGGCTCAGCAGCAACATAAAGGGCTACTCGTTGGGGGCGGGGGATCAATAGGCCGGCAGCGTCGGCGCATAGGCCGCGGCCCAGGCCAGGACCCCGCCTTCGAGGTTGCGCACGTTGTCGAAGCCTTGCTCGGTCAGGGCCTGGACCACCGTCCTGGAGCGGCTGCCGGCCTTGCAATAGACGACGATCTCGGCGTCCCGGGAAAGCTGCGCGTGGTGCACGCCGCTGAGCACCTGCTGCATCGGCATGAGCTGCGCCTGGGGGATGTGCAGGATGTCCCATTCGTTCTGTTCCCGGACATCGATCACCTGCAACGGCTGCCCGCCCAGGCGCAGGGCTTGCAGGGCGTGGGCATCCAGGCTGGGCACGCTGGCCGGGGTCCGCACGCTGCCCAGGCCGCACAGTTGCTGGTAGTCCTGCAGCGCGGTGATCGGCTGGCGCTTGAGTGACGGGCGCAAAGGCAGGAAGCGGTAGCTCATTTCCAGGGCGTCATACACCGCAAGGCGCCCCAGCAGCGGAGTGCCGATGCCGGTGATCAGCTTGATGGCCTCGGTGGCCATGATTGCCCCGATGGAGGCGCAGAGCACTCCGAGCACACCGCCTTCGGAACAGGATGGCGCCAGGTGCATGGGCGGCGGCTCGGGGTACAGGTCGCGGTAGTTGATCCCGCCGCCGGGTGCCTGTTCCCAGAACACCGAGGCCTGGCCTTCGAAGCGGTAGATCGAGCCCCAGACATAGGGCTTGCCCGCCAGCACGCAAGCATCGTTGACCAGGTAGCGGGTGGCGAAGTTATCGGTGCCGTCGAGCATCAGGTCATAGTTGGAAAACAGCGCCACGGCGTTGTCGTTGTCCAGGCGTTGCTGGTGAAGGTTGATCTGGATATGGGGGTTCAGCGCCTGCAAGGTGCGCTTGGCACTTTCAGTCTTGAGTTGGCCCACTTCCGCGAGGCGATGTATCACTTGTCGCTGCAGGTTGGACTCGTCCACCACATCAAAGTCGATGATGCCCAGGGTGCCGACGCCGGCCGCCGCCAGGTACAACAGCGTGGGCGAACCCAGCCCGCCGGCACCAATCACCAGGACCCGGCTGTGCTTCAAGCGTTGTTGCCCTTGCAGGCCGATTTCGGGCAATAACAGATGCCGGCTATAACGGCTTATTTCACTGGCGCTCAATGTGGCGTCAGCCTCTACCAGGGGGGGAAGTTGCATGGCTGTTCCTGTCTTGAATGAAATTCTGGGTGAGCGAAGCCCGCACCTCGATCAGCAGGTGATGCAGGCGTTGAAGGTTGTAGTGCTGTTGACGGTTGTAGCGCCGTTGCAGTCTTTTATTGACCAGGCCCGGGGTCAGCCCATCAAGGCGCCCATGCCCGCCGGTTGTTTAAATCGGATAGAAGAAGCCGTGGAAGTTGGCGCAAACCGTTTGGCTCATGACGGACTTGAAGACGTCCATTTCATCCCGGGTGCCTACCGTGACGCGCACCCACTCCGGGGCTTCGGGCCAGGCACGGCCGATGTGCACGCCGTGTTCCGCGAGGACCTGAATGACCTGGGGGGCCCGGTCCCCGACCTTCATCATGAAACAGCTCGATTGTGAGGCCGTGCACGGGATGTCCCGGGACTGCAGCCAGTCGATGGTTTCCTGCCGGGCCCGGGCGATTTCGAGCTTGCGTTGTGCCACCTGAGCGCTCTGGCCAAGGCTAGCCAGGGCGGCCTGGGCGGCGGTGATCGAAACGTCGTCGGCGGGCAGGGTGGTGATGCGCTGCAAGGTCTGGGGCTGGGCCATCGCCATGCCGACCCGCAGGCCGGCCAGGCCATAGATTTTGGAAAAGGTGCGGAGCACGATCAGGTCGGGGCGCTGTTCGACCCAGGGCAGCATCGAGCGTTCATCGCAAAATTGCAGGTACGCCTCGTCCACCAGCAACACCGCGTCCCGGGGCTTTTCCGCCAGGGCCTGGAGGATGGCCTTGTGGGGCGTGATGGTGCCGGTGGGGTTGTTCGGGTTGCACAGGTAGATCAGGCCGGCGTCTTCGATCGCGCACATGCGCTCCAGGTCGTGGGCGCCGTTTTTACCCAGGGCCACCTTGTGCACCTGGGCCCCGGCGCGCCGGGCGGCCAGCTCGCAGATCGGGTAGCCCGGAGAGGCCATGACCAGGGATTTGCCCGGCCCGGTAAAGGCCGCGGCGGCATAGTGCAGGGCCCGGTTGGAGCCCGGGTGCAGGGTCAGGTGGTCCCGCGGCACTGCCAGTTCCTGCGCCAGGGCCTGGTGCAGTTGATCGATCGCAGCGAAGCCGTAGCGCCCGCAATCCGGCAGGCTGTCGCGGGCCGCCTCCAGGGCCGGGGGCAGGGGGCCGAAGGGTGATTCGTTGAAGTTCAGGTACACCGCACGGTGATTCTGCTCGCTCGCCGCCTGGCCGCCACTGCTGGCACTGGCACCTGGCGTCTGGGGTGTGAAGAGGTTGCTGTTTCTGAAGAAGTTGGAGAATTTCATCTCGGTTAAAAGTCCTGGAGAGAAGGGGGCGTGCGCAAGCTCGGGGAGCCGACAGCGAGGTTGGCGTGGGCGCCGGTTGCGGCCTCAAGTAGCCGTGGGGCGAGTAGCCGGCCGCGACGGTTTGCCGGGCGTCTTCCGGCATCTGCCAGGTATTGATAGGGGGAGCGCCTGCGGCGGGTGCAGGCATGCCAGGTCAATGGCTTGGGGCTGCAGCAGGGGCGGTGGGCTGGGGCCATCGCTCGGTGCGAATTCCTTTCTAGCATCACTGTGATCTCGAGTTGTCTCGTCGGGATTGGCCACACGTTAGAACCATTCTCAGGGGGGTGGAATAGTCCGCGCCGGAACCCATAGGAAATTCGTCGGACGGCATATTAATAAGAATGATTATCATTTTTTGCCGCTGTTACCATTTTTGCCATTGACCCAATGAGCACATTTTGGAGCGCATCAAATGAATGTCAGTCAGCCCGGGATCGGTCGTTGTGCCTGGGGAAAAAGCACGCCGTTGTGGGTCGCCCTGATGGTCGCGGCCGCGGCTCCAGCCCAAGCGCTGGAAGAGTTGCCAGCGATCACCGTGACCGCCAATGCCTTGTCCCAGAGCGCCGAGTCGGTGCCGGCGGCGATGAGTGTGTTCGACGGCCAGACCCTGGAACGCGAGCATGTGCAGGACCTGTCGGCGTTGTTGCGGCGGGTGCCGGGTTTTGGCTTTCAGCCCTTCGGCCAGTCGGCGATCCAGCCGCCGGTGGTGCGTGGCATCAGCTCCAACTTCGCCTCTTATTCATCTTCGGCGCTGATGATGGTGGACGGCGTGCCGACCTTCATGGCCCAGGGTTTCGACCACGACATGCTGGGGATCGAACGGGTCGAGGTGCTGCGTGGGCCACAGTCGGCGCTGTATGGGCGCAATGCTGAAGCCGGGGTGGTGAACATCTATACCCGCGCTCCGGACAACACCCCGCACGCCCGGCTTTCCACCGAGCTGGGCAGCCGCGACAAGCGCGTGGCGCGGGCCGACCTCAGCGGGCCGCTGGTGGAGGACCGCTTGTACCTTGGGGTCACCGGCAACTGGAGCGAGCAGGACGGCTATATCGATGACCGCTACCACGGTGGCGAGGCCGACGACCGCAGGAAGCACGGTGGCCGCATGGCCCTGCGCTGGACCCCGGACGACAGCTCCGAAGCCATCCTGCGCTACTCGCGCCAGGACTATGACGACGGCGCGGCCCAGTGGGGCGCCTCCGGCACTCCTCGGGCCCGGGTCAGCTCCGGCGTGCGCGGCTGGGATCACTCCAGCGCCCGCAGTGTCTCCCTGGACCTGAGCACCGAACTGGCCTCGGGCCTGAAGCTGCGCTCGGTGACCGGCAACAGCGACTTCTACGACCGGGTCTTGCAGGACACCGACTTCCGGCCCGCCGACTCCCTGCACATCGGCCGCGACAACCACTTCAATACCCTGTCCCAGCAGTTCACCGTGGAAGGCTCCCTGGGCGACAGCCAATGGGTCACGGGCATGTATTTCGATCGCGACCGGCACGACCTGGGCGGGGAGCAGAAGACCCCGATGCGCCTGCTGCCCTACAGCTCGAAACTGGAAGGGCACAGCGCCGCGCTGTTCAGCCACTGGATGATTCCGGTGGCCGAGCGCTGGACCCTGACCCTGGGCGGCCGCGCCGAGCGCGACTTTGTGCGCTTCACCCCGGAGGGCGGCGATTCCCGCGACGCCAGCTGGAAGCGCTTCTCGCCCAAGGTCGCCCTGCAATACGAATGGATGGATGACGCATTCGTCTATGCCAGCGTCGCCGACGGTTTCCGCGCCGGCGGTTTCAACACCTTCAGCCCGGCCGCCAACTACCCGGCCTACGCCCCGGAAAAGGTCCGCTCCTGGGAGGTCGGCCTCAAGGGCGGGGCCCTCGACCGCCGCCTGCAGTACTCGGTGGCCCTGTACACCATGAGCATCGACGATATGCAGGTGCAGCAGATGCTCACTCCGGGCGTGGTGTACATCGCCAACGCCGCGTCGGCGCGCTCCAGTGGTCTGGAATTGCAGGCCGACTACCTGCTGGGCAGCGGCTGGAAAGTCCTGGGCGCACTGGCTATCAACCGCACCCGCTTCGACAGTTTCACCGACGGTGCCAGTGACTATTCCGGCAATCACAACCCTTTCGCCCCGGACCTGACCGGCAACCTCGGGCTGCGCTACGACGCCGAGAGCCGCTGGTACACCCAGCTCAACCTGAGCGCCGTGAGCCGTACCTACCTGGACGCGGCCAACAGCAACCGCCGGGCCGGCTACGGCCTGATCGACCTGGACCTGGGGCGCAGCTTCGAGCGCTTCGAGGTCAGCGCCTACGTCAACAACCTGGCCAACAAACGCTACGACGCCGTGGGCTACCAGAACGGTTTCGTGGACGTCTACAGCCCACCTCGGGAGTTGGGACTGCGCCTGACATTCGACTTGTAAATAAGGGGATCCAGATCGTGAACATTATTGATTTCAACCACAGCCACCCGCTGCAGGCCTATTGGCAACTGGCCGGCGCTGCGGTCCAGGCCGACGCCCTGACCCTGGCCCTGGAACTGGACCTGTTCAGTGCCCTGGAGCAGCCCCTCGACGTGCCGACCCTGGCTGCGCGCCTGCAGCTGGCGCCGGACATCACCGGGCACTGGCTCGAGCTGCTCTGGAGCATGGCGCTGTTGCAGCGCATCGACGGGCCGGACGGCAGCCGCTATGGCCTGAGCGACACCACTCGCCGCTACTGGCTGCCGGGGCCCCAGGGCTGTGTCGACGCCTGGCATTACCGGCTCAAGGCCTTGCGCCAGACCGGTGCCAGCCTGCGCCAGCGACTCAGCGGCGAGCAGCTCCAGGCGCCGGCCAAGCCCCAGGGCGGCGGGCAGGACTGGGCGGCTGCGGCGGCCAGCCATATCGCCCAGGAGCAACAGGCGATCAGCGTGCCGGCGGTGCTCTCGTTATTGCAGATGCTGCCCGAAGTGCAACGGGCCGAGCGGGTGCTCGACCTCGGTGGCGGGCCGGGGCTGGTGGCCCAGGCTCTGGCCCGGGAATACCCCGGCCTGCACGCGACGGTCTTCGACTGGCCGCCGACCGCTGCCGTGGCCCGGCAGTTGGTGGCCGAGGCCGGCTTGCAGGAGCGGGTGACAACAATGGGCGGCGACCTGTCTCGGGACTCGTTCGGCGAAGGCTATGACGTGATCTGGTGTTCCTCGGTGGTGCATTTCGTGCCCGATTGCCTCGACCTGCTGCGCCGCGTGCTGGGTGCATTGCGCCCGGGCGGGCTGTTTATCAGCGCCCATGCCGAACGTTCCGCGCAGCCCGGGATGAATGCCCGGGTCATGCCGTACTACTTGCCGATGCTGATGGCCGGGCGCTTTGTCCCGCGTGCCGGGGAAATGGCCGGGCTGCTGGCCGAGGCCGGCTTCGCCAGCGTGGAGCACGCTGGTGAATGTGATTTCCCCATGGCGCCGCTGACCGTGCTGCTGGCCCGCAAGGGCGTGCGATGAGCGCCCGGATTCACGGCCCGGTGACGGGCCATTGGACCTTGCAGGAGGCGCAGCCATGACGCTTTATTCCTCTGCCCGGGCGCTCGACCAGAGTCCGAGCGTCTCACTGACAGTCCCTGGGCAGCCCTTGCTCCAGCACCTGACCTTGCAGCTGCCGGCAACGGCCTGGCCACCTTCGCTGGCTCCGGTCGCCCGGGCCCTGGGGCGGCGCCTCAAGGCCTTGGGCGGGCAGGTGCTGGAGGCCGACGCCACAGCCCCTGGGCCGGGTTTGAATCGACCGGCCCCCGGCTTGCTGGACGACGCCGGACGCCAGGTGGAACTGCACCTGCGGCCCTGGCCGGGGGCCTCGACCCTGGGCGCCAGCGCCGCCCTGGTGGAGGCGGTGGTCGGCATCACGGCCCTGCACCAGCGCTCCACCGGCCAGCCATTACCCCTGGGCGTTGACTACTGCGCCACCTTCAGTGCCTCGCTGCTGCTGACCACGGCCCTGGCCAGCCTGGTGGGGCAGGCGCGGGGTTTGCCCCGGGCGCGGGTCGCCATGAGCCATGGCGGGGCGGCGCTGCTGGCCCTCGGTCAGTACCTGGCCATGGACAGTGCCGACGGCGGCTACCCGCCCGAGCCCGCGCCCCCGGCGGATGCGGCACGGCCGCCCTTTACCAGCGCCGATGGCGTGGTGTTTGAACTGGAGGCGCTGAACCCGGACGCCTGGCTGCGTTTCTGGAACCTGGCCGGTGTTGCCACTCCCGTGGCCGGCAAAGGCTGGCGACCGTTCATGCAGCGCTACACCCGGGCCACGGCCTGGTTGCCGGCAGCGCTGTTCAGCGCGGTCGGCGGCCATGGGTTTGCCGCGTTGCAGGCCATGGCCAAAGAGGCCGGCACCGAGCTGTGCGCCCTGCGTCGTTGGCAGGATTGCCGCCATGAGCCATCGTTCCAGCGCTGGATCCAGGGCGGCGGCTGGCGCTGCTTCGACCTGGCCCAGGAGCCTGTCGCCAGCCTGCCCGGCGACCGCCTGCCACCGCAGCAGGTCGGCCTGCCCTTGCAAGGGATCACCGTGGTGGAATGCTGCCGCTTGATCCAGGGCCCGTTGGCCGGGCATCTGCTGCGCCTGCTGGGGGCCACGGTGATCAAGGTCGAACCGCCGGGAGGCGATCCGATGCGCGGCATGCCGCCGATGACCGGGGACATCTCGGCGCATTTCGACGCGATCAATCAGGGCAAGCAGTGTGTGCAAATCGATTTGAAAGCGGCCAGCGGGCGCGCCGAGCTGCTGGCGTTGCTGGCCGACGCCGACGTGTTCCTGCACAACTGGGCCCCCGGTCGGGATGAGCAACTGGACCTGCAGCCGCAGACCCTCGCTCGGCTGATGCCGCAGTTGATCTACGTCTCGGCCTCGGGCTCCGGCCCCGCGCCGACGCCGGAGCACCCTCCGGGTACCGACTTCATGATCCAGGCCTACAGCGGCTTGGCCGCGCGCATCCGCCAGCCCGAAGGGGCCGCTGGCGGGGCGCTGCTCACCCTGATCGACGTCCTCGGCGGGGCGGCTGCGGCCGAGGGCACGGTCGCGGCGCTCTACGCCCGGCAACGCGATGGCCGGGGCCGCTACCTCGATTCGTGCATGGCCGGCGCCGCTGCGCTGTTGCTGGCCGAAGAACCCGCTGAGCCGGTGGCCGGGCAGGCCGGCGCTGTCGCCTGTCGCGACGGCTGGCTGATGCTCGACCTCGCGCAGACCGCAGAAGGCCGCGACTACCTGGGCCGTCTCGAGGCCGGGCCTGGCCTGGCGCGCTGGTGCGCCGAACAGGAGACCCAGGCCTGCTGCGCCGCGTTGCAGGCCCGGGGCCTGATGGCCGTGGCCGTCACCGCCGATCTGCGCCAGTTGCCCGAGCAGCCGCTGCTGGCGGGCGCCTTGCGCCAGTCGGCCTACCTACACGTGAACAACCCCTGGGAGATTTCCAGTTTATGAATGGCGCCTCACTGGCTGATACCCGGACGGCTGTCGCCAGCCATCCGGATCACCCCGAATTTATCGATCTGGTGCCCGGCTCCCTGCGTCGACAGTGGCGTGAGCAAGGGCTGTACAGCGGGCTCGACCTGTTCTCCTCGTTTTACCGCCTGGCCTTGCAGCAACCCCGGGCGCTGGCGGTGGCGGATGTCGGGCACAGCCTGGATTACCAGCAGTTGCTGGAGCGCGCCCTGAGCCTGGCCCATGCCTTGGGGCAACAGGGTGTGGTCGCCGGCGATGTGGTGGCGGTGAACCTGGCCAATGGCTGGCAGGCCTGCGCCCTGGACCTGGCCGTGGCAGCGCTGGGGGCGGTGGTCCTGCCGTTTCCCATCGGCCGCAAGAAGCGTGAAAGCCGTTCGCTGTTGCAGCGCTCCCGGGCCAAGGCCCTGGTCTGCTCGCGCTGGGTCGGCGAGACCGACTACGGGGCACTGATCGATGAGCTGGCCGAGCAATTGCCGGCCTTGCGCATCCGCATTCTGCAAGGCCAGGCCCGGGAGGGCTGGCTGGATCTGGATCGACTCTGGGACGGGCCGAGGCTGGCCTTCGAACCGGGGCGGATCGACGCCGACGGCCCGGCGCGGCTGATCGCGTCCTCGGGGTCGGAGTCGGAGCCCAAGCTGGTGGCCTATTCCCACAACGGCCTGCTCGGTGGCCAGGCGGCCTACCTCGACAGCCTGAGCCGCAGCGACGCTCCGGTGCGGGCTCTGTTTTGCGTGCCCCTGGCGTCGCCCTTCGGCTCCCTGGCCACCTCCTGTGTGATGGCCGCCCAGGGCGGGGCCCTGGTCACCTTGCCGCGTTTCGATCCGGACGAGGTGTTGCGGGCGGTGGTCCGGCATCAGGTCACCCACCTGTACGCCGGGCCGAACATGGTCGACCTGTTGCTGGCCAGCCCGCTGTTGCAGCAAGCGCCCTGGTCCGGGAGCAGCCTGGCGCTGGAAGCGGTCATCAGCGGTGGTTCGGCCCTCAGCGCCGAGACCGCCCGTGGCGTGCAGCGCCTGCTGGGGTGTCGCTTGATCCAGTCCTATGGGTCCGCCGATGGCGTGGCCTGCCACACGGCCCTCGACGACCCGGCCTCGGTGCTGGTGGCCAGCGTGGGCAAGCCGGACCCGCGAGTGGTCGGCATCCGCATCGTGGATGAACAGCAACAGACGCTGCCGATGGGTGAAGTGGGCGAGATCTGGGCCCTCGGGCCCATGACCCCGCTGTGCTACTACGGCGCCCCGGAGCTGAACCAGAGCGCCCGGGCCCCGGGTGGCTGGGTCAAGACTGGTGACAAGGGCCGGCTCGACGCGCAGGGGCGGCTGCAGGTGGTGGGCCGCAAATCCGACGTGATCCTGCGCAAGGGGATCAAGGTCAATGCCGGGGAGCTGGAAATGCTCCTCCACGAACACCCCCAGGTGCTGGACGTGGCGGTGGTCGCCGTGCCTCGCGCCGGCGGCGAAAGCTGGGTCCAGGCCTGCGTGGTCCTGCGCGCTCCCGGGCAGGGCTTGAGCCTGGAGGCGGTCAATCACTTCCTGCAGCACCAGATCGGCCTTGAACGCTTCAAGTGGCCGGACGCCGTCAGCCTGCACCCGGCCTTTCCCCTGGCCCCTTCGGGCAAGGTCGACAAAGCAACTTTACGTGACGAACTATCGAGGAACAGCATGAACCAATCCGTTTCCCCCGTGACCCTGAGCGCCGCCCCGATCCTCGACATCCTGACCGGTGTCGAACGCGCCGGGGTCCTGCGCGCCGCCATCGAACTCAAGGTCTTCGACGGCCTGGCCGAGCAGGCCGCCAGCGCCGCGACCCTGGCCCGGGAACTGGGCACCAGCGAGCGCGGCATGCGCATCCTGCTGTCGGCCCTGGCCGGCCTCGGCCTGCTGCAAGTCGGTGGCGACGGGCGCTATGCCCTCAACGACCTGTCGCGGCGCTACCTGCTGAGCGAGAGCCTGCAGTACGTGGGCGGTCTGGCCCAGGTCTACAGCGCCGACCTGATGTGGGAAACCTTCCGCGATTTCAAAAGCGCGGTGATCGCCGGCAAAAGCACCCTGGCGCAGAACATCGAGGCCGATGACCACCCGTACTGGCAGGAGTTTTCTGCGGGGATCGAAAGCACCAGCCGTACCACGGCGCGCCGAGTGGTGGCGCTGTTGGATGAGTGGACGGCGCGGCAAGCGCGGCTGCGGATTCTCGACGTAGCCTGCGGCAACGGTATCTACGGCTTCACCTTTGCCCAGAAGTACCCCCAGGCCCAGGTCACCGGCCTCGACTGGCCGTCGGTGGCCTGCGTCACTGAAGGCTTTGCCCGGCAGTTCGGGGTGGCCGAGCGGGCGCGGGTGATTGGCGGCGATATCTTCTCGGTGGAGATCCCCGGCCAGTACGAACTGGTGATCATGAGCCAGATCCTCCACCACTTCGATCCCGAGCGATGCCGGCAGTTGATCGCCCGCGCCCGTGCGGTGCTGGCCCCCGGCGGCAAGCTGCTGATCAGCGACTTCATGACCACCGCGATCGACCCGGCCCTGGACCCGCTGCCACGCCTGTTCGCCGCGCAGATGCTCGGCCTGACCGACTGCGGCGACACCTACGCGGTGAGCTTTATCCAGTCGCTGCTGCTGGAACAGGGCTTTACCGAGGTCAAGGCCCAGCCGCTCAAGGGCCTGCCGATCCACTGCCTGGTGGCCAGCGCCCCGGCCTGATCCGCGCTACCCGCTGTCAACCGGCGCATGGGCCTGCCATGCGCACGGCTTCCCATTGTCTGGAGGTTTGCATGAACGTTGAACAATCCGCCGTCACCGGGCTTCGCCCGCGTGCTTCGGCGCGCGGCGAGCTGTGGCTGCTGCTGGGTTTTATTGTGGTGACGCTGAACCTGCGGATCGCCTTCGCCGGGGTTGGGCCGATCCTTGGCGAACTGCGCCTGAGCGCGACCCAGGCGACCCTGATCGCCTCGCTGCCACCGATCTGCCTGAGCCTGTTCGCCCTGGTCGGTGTGCGCCTGCGCCAGCGCTTCGGTGAGGAGCGCACGCTGTTCGCCGCGTTGCTGGTGCTGGCACTCGGTTGCGGGGTCCGGGCCCTGGGCGTGCACGGCCTGTTTGTCGGCACCTTGCTCGCCGGGGTCGGCATCGCGGTGATGAACGTGGTGGTGCCGGCCCTGGTGCGCAAGCGGTTCCAGCCGACCCAGATCGGTCACATGATGGGCCTGTTTTCCCTGATGCTCGGCGGTGGCGCGGTGTTGACCGCCGGCTTGACGGTGCCGATCTACCAAGGCTTGGGGGCGACGGTCGACGCCGCTTACCTGACCCTGGGCGCCTGGGCCATCCCGGCCTTGATCGCCCTGGTGTTCTGGGCGCCCCAGTTGGGTCATGGGCAGCCGCTTGCGGCGACGGGCGCAGTGGCCAGCGGGGGCAGGATTCGGGTCCTGAAGAATCGCACCGCCTGGTCGATCACTCTGTTCTTCGGTTTCCAGGCCCTGAACCTCTACGCCTTGCTGGCCTGGTTGCCGAGCATCTATGTCGAGCGCGGTGCCACGGTCGCCGAGGCGGCGCTGTACCTGGCGGTGTCCCAGGTGGGCCTGGTGCTGGGGGGCTATTTTGCGCCGGTACTGGCGGCCCGGGTCAGGGACCAGCGTGGTTACATTGCCGCTACCGTGGGCCTGTGCCTCGCGGGGTGCCTGGGCCTGCTGTACGCGCCCTTGCCGCTGGCCTGGCTGGCGGTCCTGGTGCTGGGCATCGGCCAGGGCGCAGGGCCGGCCCTGAGTGCCCTGCTGTTTGTGCTGCGCAGCCCCGATCAGCAGGTCACCACCCAGTTGTCGGCCATGGCCCAGGGTTTCGGTTTCATGATCGCCGTGCTCGGCCCCCTGGGCATGGGCTTGCTGCATCAGTATTCCGGGGGCTGGATTCTGCCGTTGCAGGCCTTGATCGGCATCCTGTTGTTCGAACTCTGTGTCTCCCTGCGTGCCGGCAAGCCCGGCACCCTGGCTGATTGAGCGGGGGAGAGGCGCCATGACCCACGCCCGGGAGACCCTGGAGCACCTGTCATTGAGTACCCAGATCAACGCCCGCATCGAGGGCCTGCCGGTGGTCGGCTGGCAGGCCCGGGTGCGCCTGTTGCTGGGGGTGATCACCTTTTTCGAAGCCTTCGACCTGCTGCTGATTTCCTTCACCCTGCCGCTGCTCAAGCAGCAGTGGCAGCTGGACCCGACCCAGGTCACCCTGATCATCGGCAGCGGCACCCTGGGCATGCTCCTTGGTGCGCTGTTCGCCGGGGCCCTGGCCGACCGGGTGGGGCGCAAGCCGGTGTTGCTGGCGGCGATGCTCCTGACCGGGCTGTTCAGTGCGCTGATCGCCTGTTCCAGCGATTGGCAAGGGCTGCTGCTGGGGCGCCTGCTGCAAGGGATCGGGATTGGCGCCGAGGTGCCGATCGCCGCGCTGTACCTTAGTGAAATCGTCAGCGCCAGGGTCCGCGGGCGTTTCGTGCTGGTGTATGAGCTGTCCTTTCCCTGCGGCCTGATGTTCGCCGGGGTGGCCTGCACCTGGGCCTTGCCGCTGATGGGCTGGCGTCCGCTGTACTGGCTGGGCAGCGTGCCCCTGCTTCTGGCGGTGCTGGTCTACGCCTATGTACCCGAGTCGGCGCGCTGGCTGGCGGCGCGAGGCCAGTTCCGGCGGGCCCAGGCGTGCATGGCGCTCATGGAGCGGGCCACCGGTTGCGCGGTGCCCGAACCGACGCCGGTCGAGGACCTGACAACCGCGGGCCGCCGGGCCAGCGTGGGCTGGCGGCAACTGTTCAACCCTGGGCTGCGGCATGCCTCGGCCAGCGTCGCGGCCTTGTGGTTCCTCGGTTACCTGGTGAATTTCGCCTTGTTGATCTGGCTGCCGAGCCTGTATGTCGAGGTGTTTTCCACATCCCTGGCGCAGGCCCTGAACTTCGCCTTGTTGAGCAACGTCGCCGGCCTTGCCGGGTGCATGGCCGGCGCGGGGTGCATCGATCGGATCGGCCGCGTGCCGCTGCTGTTCGGCGGTTACCTGGGGGCCGGTCTGAGCCTGGTCTTGATTGCGCTGACGGTGGCCGCGCAGCAGGTGTTGCTGGTGGCGCTGCTGGCGGCCAGTTGTTCGTTTTTTCTGTATGCGGCGAACATGAGCCTGCACCTCTACACGCCCGAGCTGTACCCCACGTTACTGCGGGGCAAGGGCGCGGCGTGGGGCGCATTGTGCAACCGCAGCGGGGCCCTGCTGGGCTCCATCGGCATGGGCTGGCTGCTGGCCTGGGACTGGGGGGCGATGGCGATTTTCATCCTGCTGGGCGGGCTGTTGCTGCTGGCCAGCGCCATCGCCCTGCAGGCCCGGGAAACCAAAGGCCGGGCGCTGGGTTGAGGCAGTGTCGGATAGAGGCTTATGAACCCTGCAGTTGCCCGGGCTGATGGGAAGGGCGGTCAAGGCTGAAGATCCGCTTGCGGCTGTGCCAGGCCAGGAGGAATACCACGGTCAGGCCCACCAGCAGGCAGCTCAACATGCCGGAGTAGCCGAGACGGTCGAGCAGCACCCCGGCAAGGATCGGCACCAGGGTGCGGGTAGCGACGAACAGGCTCGACTGGATGCCGTAGTCCAGGGCCGCCAGCCCGGGGCGGGTGTGGTACATCATCAAGCCGAACATCAGGCCGGCCGAGGCGCCCATCGCCAGGGCCACCAGCATGGCGGCGGCGATCAAGGCGGTGTGACCCAGGCCGGCCACCACCACCAGGGTCAGGAAACCGATGGCCAACAGATTGCCCAGGGCCAGCAGCGGCAGGCTGATGCTGGCGCCGATCAGGCGGGTCAGGCGTCCGGCGAGCATGCTGGAGAGGGCGCCGACCAGGCCGCCGACAATCCCGACGATAAGGGCGATGCGGTCTGCAGCGAACCGCTGGTCGAGCATCAGCGGCTTGAGGTACAGCCACACCGCACCGAGGAACGGGTAGTACAGCAGCACCAGCAAGCCCCAGACGCGATGTTCGGCCACCGCAAAGTAGCCCGGCCATTGGCGCCAGCCGGCCTGCACCGGCAGCGGCTCGGGCCGAGCCAGGGACGGTGCTTCGGGTTGCCCGGCCCCGGGCTTGAGCCAGGGCAGCAGCGCGGCCCCCGACAGCAGGCCCAGGCCCAGCACGTAGAAAGGCCAGGCCCAGCCGGCGCGGGTGTGCAGCAGCAACATGACGCCACCGCCGACTATCGCCCCCAGGGACATGGCTGCGGAGCGAATGGCACCGGCGCGGACCCGTTCCGACTCCGGGAGGATCTGGATCGCCAGGGCGTTCAGCGGCACATCGGCCCAGGTGCCGAGCACGCTGACCAGCATCGCCAGGAGGAACATCAGGCGCGGCTCGGTGTTGCCCAGGTCATGGGCCGCGAGCAGCCACAAGGCGCCGGCGTAGCCGAGCACCAGCACCAGGCTCCAGTTGCGGTAGCTGGCCCGGCCCAGCCGATAGCGATCGACCGGGGTGGCCAGGAGGAATTTGAACATGGCGGGCAGGCCGGCCAGTTGCATCAGACCGATCTGGGTACCGCTCCAGCCGTTCTGGCGCATGACCAAAGGCAGGCCGACGTACAGGTAGATCAGGGGCGCGGTGAGCGCCAGGTTGAGCCAGCCCAGCAACAGCTGTTGGGGCCACCATGAGGTGCGGGGAGCGGAGATCGGCATCGAACAATTCCTTATGGGCGTCGGATCAGGCGCAGGCCCGCCTCCCGGGGCGGGCGGCAGGCGATGTCAGGGTCGCCCTGGTCATCCGCGGCGGGGTGGCGCAGGCGGATAGGGCTGGTCAGGACGGTATGTTAGTGCAATCCGAGATGAGAATGATTAGCATTGCGTGTGCGTGGCGGTGAATAACCTATGGGAAACGGCTGGCGGCCTTGGGTCTGCCGGGCGCTGTAGTCGGATCCGCTGCCATCAGATCGGTGCCGGCTTCGCCGTGGCACCGCAAGGAAGCCAGGCAAGCGCGGCCGTTCGAGTCAGGCACGCGCGTTGAGGGAATGGAAATGCGAGAGTTATCGAGCCCGGCCCGGGCCAGTCAGGATTCATCGGCGTCTTCCTCCTGGACGCAGTTCGAGGGCGCTGCGGGAACGGGCAACTATCAGGTCGAGCGGCTGGACTGTGAAGCGGGGTTCACGGTGATCAAGTCCCAGATGACCGCCCACAAGATCTGCGCCGAGCTGTGCCAGCACCAGGGGGCGGAGCGCATGCTGGTGATTGCCTTCGCGTTGTCCGGGCAGTCGGAGTTCCGTTGCCCGAACGGCCGGGAAATGAAGTTTCAGCCCAACCAGGCGACGGTATCGGTTTTTCGCGAGGGCCAGGGCCAGCGGGTGTATGCCGCCGACACGCCGATCCAGCAATTGCGCCTGGTGGTGACCGAGTCGGCCCTGGCCCGATTCGTTGGCCCGGAGCGCTGCCAGGGCCTGCTCGGCAGCGCCCTGGGCCAGCATGAAAGCTTTCGCCAGGTGGCCTGCTGCGACATCAACCCCAGCGAGCACCTGCGGCGCCTGAAAAGCCCGAGCATCCACCACCAGGACGGCCTGACCCAGCGCATTCATGCCTTGAGCCTGCTGTCGGAGCAGCTCCAGGCCCTCGAAGTGGCCCCGAGCCGCCAGGCCAAGTTGACCGCCCGGGACCTGGACACCCTGGATCGCATTGACCTGTACATGCAGTCCAATCTGGACCAGCCGCTGAACAACGCCTACCTGTGCGCGGCCATGGGGGTCAGCGAGTACCGGCTCAAGGAATACTTTCGCCAGGTCCACGGCATCAGCCCGGGACGTTACCTGCTGGAGCTGCGGATGAACCGCGCGCGGGAACTGCTGGGCGCCGGCTATCGGGTGTCCGAGGTGGCGTACAAGGTCGGTTACCAGCACCCGAACAACCTGACGGCGGCGTTTACCCGGCACTTTGGCCATACGCCCAAATCGGTGTGTGGCAACCGCGCCACCTGAGTCTGGGCAGGGCGCTGCGCTGCCTGGGCGATTGACCGCTGTGGCAATCATCCGGAACGCCGGCCGCCGTTCGCTTGTCAAACCCCCTTCAGCAGCCTGGTGATCAACCCCGTCATGGTCCCTTCGGGTCCGGGCGCCTGGCACGACACTGCGACAATGAGGAATATGCGATGAAAGTTCTGATGGTTCTCACGTCTCACGATCAGTTGGGCAACACCGGTTTGAAAACCGGGTTCTGGCTTGAAGAGTTCGCTGCCCCTTATTACGTGTTCAAGGATGCCGGCGCCGAAGTGGTGCTGGCGTCGCCGGCGGGCGGCCAGCCGCCGTTGGACCCGAAGAGCGAACAGCCCGATTTCCAGACTGCAATGACCCGGCGCTTCAACGCTGACCCGGCGGCGCAGAAGGCCCTGGCCAGTACTGTCAAGCTGGAGACGGTCAACCAGCAGGACTTCGACACGGTGTTCTACCCGGGTGGGCATGGCCCGCTGTGGGACCTGGCCGAGTCCAGGACCTCCATCAGCCTGATCGAGTCGTTCGAGCGTGCCGGCAAGCCCATCGGCTTTGTCTGTCACGCGCCTGGGGCACTGCGGCATGTGCAGGCCGCGGATGGCACGCCGTTGATCAAGGGCCGTCGTGTGACCGGCTTCACCAACGGCGAGGAGGCGGCGGTGCAACTGACCGATGTCGTGCCGTTCCTGATCGAAGATGAGTTCCAGCGCCTGGGCGGGCTGTATGAGAAAGGACCGGATTGGGCACCGTTCGTGGTCGAGGACGACAAACTGATCACCGGCCAGAACCCGGCCAGTTCCGAGGCCGTGGCCAAGGCCCTGCTGGCGCGCTTGAGCTAAAGGCTGCCTAAGGCCAGACACGCACGTGTGGCGAGGGAGCTTGCTCCCGCTGGGCCGCGCAACGGCTCCGAAAAAGCGCTGGAGCACCTACAGCTTCAGCGCCAGCAAACGCCCTCGCCCTGGGTGACCTGTGCCTTGCCCGCGCCTTAGCTCGCCTCGCGATGCTGATACACCGTCGCACTCCAGTAACGGCTGCCGTTGCGGGTCTGGCGAGTCCAGCCATCGGCCAGCAGTTGTCTGGCGATCAGGCGATTTATCACCCCATGCCCGAGCAGCAGCACCGGTCCTTCGCTGGCCAGCGACTGCAGGCGTTGCGCTGCGCGGCTGGCACGGGCCCGGGCATTGGCGGCGGATTCGACGTTGGGCGAGTAACCGCACAGCCATAAGACTCGCAGGATAACGGCCCAGGTAAACGGCGAGAGCCGTGGTCGTTTCCAGCGGGCATAAGGCAGTTGCGCTTCGCAGAACATCCCATCGACCAGGACCGGCTCCAGGCCCAGCGCCTGGACCGAGGAGAGTGCACGAGGCGCGGTGCTGGAAACGATCACCCTGGCCCTGGCCGCGAGTTGCCTGCTGGTATCGGGGGCAGGTTGCCGGGTGATGACGGACTGGTCGTAATCTTCGATCCACGCTTTCATGCCGAGCGCCGACACGTTACCGGTGGCCGCCAGCTGCGGCTGGCCGTGGCGCATCAGGATTATTTCTCTGCTCACAGTTGCTTTACGTCCTTGTAGTCGGGGGCGTGAGATTAACGGTTTTGGCACTGACGGATGGGGATTTATCGCGCACGGCAGGGGGTTAGGGTTTGAACCCGCCATGCTCCCGATACCAGGCCAGCGTGTCGCCGATGGTCTGCTCCAGCACCCGGAAACTCAGGCCCAGTTCCTGTTCACTCTTGCGGTGGTTGAAGCAGGTGCGGTGCTCCTCCCGGATCAATAGGCGCAAGGTCGCCATGCTCAGCAAAATAGGTTTGCCGCTCAGGCGTGCGTAGGCTTCCTGCACCGCTGCCAGGGCGTAGAGGAAGGGCAGTGGCAGCCGTCGAACCGGGGTCTTGACCCCCGCAATACGCCCCAGCACAGGCACCAGCTGGGCCATGGTCAGGTTCCGACCTGCGGCAAGATAACGCTCGCCGCGCCGTCCGTGCTTGGCGGCAGCAATCAGCGCCCAGGCTACATCTCGGGCATCGACCACAGAGAAGGTGCCGGGGATCAGCCCGGGCAGCTTGCCATTGACCACATCCTTGACCAATTGCCCCGAAGAGGTCGGGCCCCTATCGCCCGGTCCCCACATCCAGCCCGGCAGCACCATGCAGGCGTGCAGGTCGGGATGGGTTTCAAGAAACCCCAGGAGCACCCGCTCAGCCCGTATCTTGCTGCGGTAGTAGTCATCGGCGTCGGCCTCGGCCCGCAGGCAGGTCTCATCGATGGCGCTGTCCGGTGCGCCGTCGAGCACGGCAATCGAAGAGGTATGGACAAAGCGCCGAATGCCCGCGCCATAAGCCTGGTGCAGCAGCGCTTGCGTGCCGGCGACATTGATCTTTTCCAACTGCTCGCGGTGACTGCCACCCTTGTAGTTATCGCGAAAGAAGGCCGCCGTATGAAACACCGTATCGCAGCCGTGCAGTGCCGCTGCGAACGCCTCGACATCGGCCATGTCTCCCACCACCAACTCCACGCTCGGCAGGTCGTAGAACTGTTGTTCGCCTTTGCTTCGTGAGCGGACCAGGGCCTTGACTGCGTAGCCCCGGGCCACCAACTCACGCACCAGGTTGTTGCCCAGCAGGCCGGTTGCGCCGGTCACGAAGGTGCTGCGCATGACCGCTTGCGCAGCCTGCGCAGGGAAGGCGGTTGCGGTGGGGTGTACAGGGTTGTTGTGGCCGGTGGTCATACAGTCCATTCCAGTAGTTTCCAGGGCCGGTAGATATACCTTCAGGACTCCTCATGAAAAACAGCGACTGCTGCATAATGGCTTTGCATAAATGCAAAGCATGGAGGATGGGACGTATGGCTGTGCAAGCAAATTGGGACGATCTTCGTCTGCTGTTGGCCGTCTCGCGCCGTGGCAGTTTTCTGCAGGCCGGCCAGCTGCTGGGTGTCGCGGCGTCAACCGTATCCCGCCGCCTGACCCAGCTCGAAGCCGCCCTGGGCGAACCCCTGATCGAACGAGGCGTTGAAGGATGCTGGTTGACCGCGCGCGGCCAATCCCTGGTAGAGGTCGCCCAGGCGGCGGAAGCGGGGTTGCGGCGTCAGACGGCGACGGACCTGCCCGGGCTGCACCCGGAGCTGCATGGCAGTGTGCTGGTCAGCGCGGGGGAGGGGTTCTCGTCGAGCGTGCTGGAGGCCGCGAGTCGTTTCACTACCCTGCACCCGGGGTGTTCCGTGGAGCTGCTGGTCACTGCCGACTTGCAGAAAATCGCCCGCGGTGTGGCGGATATCGCGGTCCGCACCACGCACCTGGGTGAGCCCTCGCTGATTTATCGAGCCTTGGGCCAGCTCTCCTACGGGGTCTTCGCCGACGCCGGGTATCTCAAGCGCTGTCCCGAGGTGACCCCGGCCACTGTGCTCAATATCGCCCTGCTGCCGCCGCTGGACATGCTGCCGCAGATGCGTGCCGCCAAAGCGGCGGGCCTGGATCGGGCGCAGCTCAGCGTCAACTCGTTCGCTGCCCAACTGGAGTCGGTGAAGCGCGGCATGGGGGTGGCGGTCCTGCCCCGTATCCTGGCGCTGGACCTGGTCGAGCTGTTCCCGGAGCTGGAGCTTCCAGCCATGGAGGTCTACCTGGTGACTCGGCCTCAGGCGCTGAAGCAGCCCCATATAAAGTGTTTCTTCGCCATCCTTGAGCAGGTGCTGCATGAAGCCTTGGGCGTGGAGCCTGTTGAGGGTTGCCCAGGGCTGAGCGCCGCTCCAGGCGGCTTGACCTCCAGTTAATTTGAGGTATTAGAGTGCAGCCTCGCTGCGTCGGTGAATCCTGCTTGCAGGGTGTTCGGCCGACGTGGGCTGCTCTGGACCCCGGGCGCGTTCTTCCTGTTCAACGGGCAATGGGCATAACGCGCAGCCTTGCGCACCCGCAAGCCTGATCGCGCCGGCCTCTCAAGCCCGATCTATACGCCATCTTAATATCCACCCGGGCAATCAGTGCCCGTCCTTGATACCGCCTCTCTTATGCTTTTGCGCAGGGGAGGTCAGGTCAATCTGTGCCTTGATCATCCCCTTATGGCACCCGGTTTCGGGGGCCATCTTCGAATAATGGCTGCGGGTCTGAGGCTGCGAATTCACATCGCCGACGACTCTTTTCGCCTTCATCAAGGGGAGCTGTCTTGTTAACACTGGAATTCATCTACGGCGCCAGCGGCGTGTGCGCTGTCGCTCTGTTCGCCTACCTGGGGTACGCCCTGATCCGTGCAGAAAAATTCTGATGGCCCGGCCATAGCGTTTTTCATTCGCCCTGCGGGGCTATCCCAAACAAGGAAACCGGCAATGTACGACCTGACGTTCGTGGGGTTGACCCTGTTGTTTTTTGGCGTGACAGCCTGGGCCATTGGCGCCTTGGGCAAGATTTGAACGGAGCATCGACATGTTGAGCACTCTGCTGGAATTTGCGGTGATTCTCGGTCTGATGACCGGGCTTGCCGTGCTGATGGGGAAATGGCTGGCCCGGGTGTTCACTGCACCGGGGCATGCCTTGCTGGAGCGCGGGACCTACCGCCTGCTGGGGGTTGATCCGCAGGAGTCCATGGGCTGGGCGCGTTATGGCTCGGCGCTGCTGCTGTCGAATATGGCGATGATGCTGCTGGGCTACATCCTGCTGCGGGTACAGGGCAGCATGCCCCTCAATCCGCTGGAGCTGGTGGCACAGACGCCGGACCTGGCGTTCAACACTGCGGCCTCCTTTATCACCAATACCAACTGGCAGGCCTACTCGGGCGAAACCAGCCTGTCGAACTTCAGCCAGATGGCGGTGATTACCTTCCTGATGTTTGTCGGGGCGACCTCCGGGGTGGTGGCGGCAGCGGGTTTCATTCGCGGCCTGAGCCGTTCCAACGCCACCGGTATCGGCAACTTCTGGGTCGACTTCACCCGCATCCTGTACCGGGTGATGCTGCCGCTGTGCTTTGCCATGGCGCTGGTCTATGTCTGGCAGGGCATGCCGCAAACCCTGTATTCCCAGGCGCTGGCCACGACGCTTGAGGGCGCGCAACAGCAGTTGATTGTGGGCGCGGTGGCGAGCTTCGAATCGATCAAGCACATCGGCACCAACGGCGGCGGCTTCTTCAGCATGAACGCCGCGCACCCCTTCGAAAACCCCACGCCGCTGACCAATGCCTTGCACATCCTGAGCATGTTGCTGATCCCTTCGGCACTGACCTACACCTTCGGCAGCATGCTGTTGCGCCGGCGTCAGGGCTGGGTGTTCTTCGGTACGTTCCTGGTGATGTTCATCGGCTTCCTGAGCATCGTCTACGTCGCCGAGCAGGGCGGTAATCCGTTGCTGACCCAGGCCGGCGCCGACCAGATGCTGTCGTCGACCCAGAGCGGCGGCAACATGGAGGGCAAGGAACTGCGCTTCGGCATTGCCGACACCAGTCTGTTTGTCACCACCACCACCGGCGCGACGACCGGCTCGGTGAACGCGATGCACGATTCGCTGACCCCGATGGGCGGCTTCGTGCCCCTGGCGCAGATGATGCTCAACTGCGTGTTTGGCGGCGACGGCGTGGGCTTTATCAACCTGATCCAGTACGCGCTGCTGACGGTGTTCCTGGTGGGCATGATGATCGGTCGCAGCCCCGAGTTCCTGGGCAAGAAGATCGAGGCCAGGGAAATCAAGCTGGTCATGCTGTCGGTCCTCGCGCACCCCATCAGCATCCTCGGCTTCACCGCCCTGGCGGCGCTGTGGCCGGACACCCTGAAAAGCCTCAACAACATTGGCCCCCATGGCTTCAGCGAGGTGCTGTACGCCTACACCTCGGGCACGGCCAACAACGGTTCGGCCTTCGCCGGGCTCAATGCCAACACGCCATTCTTCAACACCACCATTGGCCTGGCGATGCTGATCGGACGCTTCTTCACCATGCTGCCGATGCTGGCCGTGGCCGGTTCCCTGGCCCTGAAGAAAAACATCCCGGCCGGTGCCGGCACCATCCCGACCGCGACGCCGCTGTTCATGGTGCTGGTGGTGTTCGTGGTGTTGGTGGTGGGCGGCCTGACTTTCCTGCCGGCGCTTGCGCTGGGCCCGCTGGTGGAGCAATTGCAATTGCTGTCCGGCCAGACGTATCCATAAGGGGCTGTGTGATGACGACTCAAACTCAAATCAAGACCCAACCTCTGCTCAAAGGGCTGCTGCGCCCGGTGCTGGTGTCGGCGGGGTTTTTCATGCTGTTGACCGGCCTCGGCTACCCGCTGGCGACCACCCTGGTGGCCAACGTGATGTTTCCCCACCAGGCCCAGGGCAGCCTGATCGAGCGCGACGGGCTGGTGATCGGCTCGGCGCTGATCGGTCAGCAGTTTTCCCGGCCCGAGTACTTCCAGGGTCGCCCGAGCATGACCGCGGACCAGCCCTATAACGCCGGCTCCAGCGGCGCGAGCAACCTCGGGCCGACCAGCCAGAAGCTGATGGACCAGGTGGCGCAGCGGGTTCAGGCCTATCGCCAACTCAATGGCCTGGCGGCGGACAGTCAGGTGCCGGTGGACGCGGTGACGGCGTCGGCCTCGGGCCTGGACCCGCACATCTCCCTGGCCAATGCCCAGCTTCAGGCGGCGCGGGTGGCGCGCCTGCGCCAGCTGCCCGAGGCCGAACTGCTGAAGGTGGTTCAGGCCCATACCGAGCAGCGCACCCTGGGCCTGTTGGGCGAGCCCCGGGTCAATGTGCTGCAACTCAACCTCGCGCTCGATGCCCTGCATCAGCAACCCCTCGCGGCCAGTGAGTAAGAGAAACAACCATGCGTAACAAGAAACCGTTGTTCGATCGCACCATCGTGCTGACTGCCTGCCTGGAGGCGCTGAAGAAACTGGCGCCCCAGGCCCAGTGGAAAAACCCGGTGATGTTTGTGGTCTATCTAGGCAGCATTCTCACCACCCTGTTGTGGGTGCAGTCCCTGGGCGGTGCTGGCGAAGCCCCCAGCGGCTTTATCCTGAGCATCACCCTGTGGCTGTGGTTCACCGTGCTGTTCGCCAACTTTGCCGAAGCGCTGGCTGAGGGCCGCAGCCGCGCCCAGGCCGCGAGCCTGCGCAGCATGAAACGCCAGACCCTGGCCAAGCTGCTCAAGCAGCCCAAACACGGCGCCCCCTGGGCGCCGACCGAGGCCAGTCTGTTGCGCAAGGGCACGGTGGTCTTGATTGAGGCCGGCGACCTGGTGCCCCTGGACGGGGAGGTGATCGAAGGGGTGGCGTCGGTGGATGAAAGCGCGATCACCGGCGAATCGGCGCCGGTGATTCGCGAGGCCGGCGGCGACTTTTCCTCGGTCACCGGCGGCACCCGGGTGCTGTCGGACTGGCTGGTGGTGCGCATCAGCGTCAACCCCGGCGAATCGTTCCTGGACCGCATGATCTCCATGGTCGAGTCGGCCAAGCGGCAGAAAACCCCCAACGAGGTGGCCCTGACCATCCTGCTGGTGGGCCTGACGTTCCTGTTCCTGCTGGTGATTGTCACCCTCAGCCCGTACTCGATCTTTGCCGTGGCCATGGGCGGCAGCGGCAGCGTGGTCAGCGCCACGGTGCTGGTGGCGTTGCTGGTGTGCCTGATTCCCACCACCATCGGCGGCCTGTTGTCAGCCATCGGCGTGGCGGGCATGAGCCGGATGATGGCGGCCAATGTCATTGCCACCTCGGGCCGTGCGGTGGAAGCGGCCGGTGACGTCGACGTGCTGTTGCTGGACAAGACCGGCACCATCACCCTGGGCAACCGCCAGGCCTGCGCCTTCCTGCCCGCACCCGGGATCCAGGAAGCGGAGCTGGCCGATGCGGCGCAATTGGCGTCCCTGGCCGATGAAACCCCGGAAGGGCGCAGCATCGTGGTGCTGGCCAAGCAGAAGTTCGATCTGCGTGCCCGCGACCTGCAACAACTGCAGGCCAGTTTCGTGCACTTCACCGCACAGACCCGCATGAGTGGGGTCGACTTGCCCGCTGGCCGACAGTTGCGCAAGGGCGCGGCGGATGCGATCCGGGCCCATGTCGAAGCCCTGGGGGGCAGCTTTCCCCAGGCGTTGCAGGCCCGGGTGGACGAAGTGGCGCGCCGTGGCAGCACGCCGCTGGTGGTGGCTGACGGGCCGCAGGTGCTGGGGGTGATCGAGCTCAAGGACGTGGTCAAGGGCGGGATGAAGGAGCGGTTTGCCGAGTTGCGGCGCATGGGCATCAAGACCGTGATGATCACCGGCGATAACCGCCTTACCGCTGCCGCCATTGCGGTGGAGGCGGGGGTCGATGACTTCCTGGCCGAGGCGCGTCCCGAGGACAAGCTGCAACTGATCCGTGACTACCAGGCCCAGGGCAAGCTGGTGGCGATGACCGGCGACGGCACCAATGACGCCCCGGCGCTGGCCCAGGCCGATGTGGCCGTGGCGATGAACAGCGGGACCCAGGCGGCCAAGGAAGCGGGCAATATGGTCGACCTCGACAGCAACCCGACCAAGCTGATCGAGGTGGTGGAAGTCGGCAAGCAGATGCTGATGACTCGGGGCGCGTTGACCACGTTCAGCGTGGCCAACGATGTGGCCAAGTATTTTGCTATCGTACCGGCCGCTTTCGTCGCGACTTACCCGCAACTGGGGGCATTGAACGTGATGCAACTGAGCAGCCCGAACTCGGCGATCCTCAGTGCGGTGATCTTCAATGCGCTGATCATCGTGTTCCTGATCCCCCTGGCGCTCAAGGGCGTGACCTACCGAGCGATCGGCGCGGCGGCGTTGCTCAACCGCAACCTGCTGATCTACGGGGTGGGCGGGGTGCTGGTGCCGTTTGCCGGGATCAAGATCATCGACCTGCTGTTGACCGGGCTCGGCCTGGTCTGAAAGGACTGACTGCACGGCGCCGCCCCTGGCGCCGCGCAGTTCACAAGGAATGCCATGGCTGTCATCGACACCTTTACTGCTGCATCGGATGGACGCCCCGACCCGGACGCGCTGCTGGAAAAACTGCAACAGCAGGAGCAGGCCGCGCAACAGGGCAAACTGCGTATCTACTTCGGCTCCAATGCCGGGGTCGGCAAGACCTGCGCCATGCTCAGCGCCGCGCGCCACGAACAGAGCCAGGGCCGGGACGTGGTGGCCGGCGTCGTCGAAACCCACGGCCGGCGCGACACCGCCGAGGGCCTCAAGGGCCTTGAGGTCCTGCCCCGCAGCAGCCTGCTGCATCGCGACACCACCCTGAGCGAGTTCGACCTGGATGCCGCCCTCGAGCGTCATCCTTCGGTATTGCTGGTGGACGAGCTGGCCCACAGCAACATCCCCGGCTCCCGCCACCCCAAGCGCTGGCAGGATGTGGAAGAACTGCTGCGTGCCGGGATCGACGTGTGGACCACGCTTAACGTCCAGCACCTGGAGAGCCTCAACGACATCATCAGCGGGATCATCGGCATTCGCGTGCGCGAGACGGTGCCCGACCATGTGTTCGACAACGCCCATGAGGTGCTGGTGATCGACCTGCCGCCTGACGACCTGCTGCGTCGGCTCAAGGACGGCAAGGTCTACCAGGCGCCCCAGGCTGAGCGCGCTTCGCGCAATTTTTTTCGCAAGGGCAACCTGTTGGCCCTGCGCGAACTGACCCTGCGCCGCACCGCCGACCGGGTCGATGCGCAAATGCGCGACTACCGCCGTGAGCGCTCGATCATCACCCTGTGGCCGGCGCGCGAGCGCTTGCTGGTGGGCGTGGCCGGGCACCCGTCCGACGAGCGCCTGGTGCGCGAGGCGGCGCGCCTGGCGCAAAAGCTCGAGGCGGACTGGCTCGTGGTGCATGTCAGCGGTCCGCAGCGCCGGGGCCAGGCGGCCAACCGCTACGCCAGCGCCATGAAGAGCCTGGCCCTGGCCGCCGAATTTGGCGGCGATACCCTGACCCTGAGCGGCATGGACGTCGCCGAGACCCTGGTGGCCTGCGCCCGCGAGCACAATGCCAACCGCCTGGTGCTGGGCCATTGCCCGCGCAAGGTCTGGCAGTTCTGGCAGCCGTCGGTCAGCGATCACATCAGCCGCCACCACCCGCACATCGATCAGATGGTCATGGCCCACGGCCCGATGCCGCGGGCGGCGCCGGTGGCCAAGGCCGAGGGCGGATTGCCGCCGAACCGGCTCCCGGCCTATCTGTGGGCCAGCCTCGCCTGTTTTGGCGCGACCGCCCTGGCGGCGCTGCTGCTGCAAGTGTTCGACCTGGCCAACGTGGTGATGCTGTTCCTGCTCACCGTGGTCCTGGTTGCCCTGCGCTACGGACGTGGCCCCGGGGTGTGGGCGGCGATGCTGGCGGTGCTGTGTTTCGACTTTTTTTTCGTCCAGCCCCGCTGGTCATTCACCGTCAACGACACCCAGTACTTTTTCACCTTCGCCCTGATGCTGGGCATCGCCCTGATCACCGGGCAGCTCACCGCACGCCTGCGCTTCGAGGCCCGCAGCGCCGCCGCCCGGGAACGCCGGGCAACGTCCCTGGCGCGGCTGGCGCGGGACTTGTCGGCAGCGCTGACGGTGGAGCAGATCAGCGAGGTGGCCTTGCGCACCTTCAGTGGCGTGTTCGACGCACGGGTCGGCCTGGCCCTGCCGGACCTGGCGGGCAGCGTGCACGGCGTCGGCAGCGGGGCCTTTGCCCTGGATGAAAGCATTGCGCAATGGGCCTATGACCATGACCAGCCCGCGGGCCAGGGCACCGATACCCTGGCCGCCGCCAAGGGTCGCTACCTGCCGCTCAAGGCACCGATGCGGGTGCGCGGCGTGCTGGTCCTGGAGCTGGCTGAAGCCGAGCGCCTGGCTGATCCCCAGGAGCAGGGCTTGCTGGAGGCCTGCATGAGCCAGTTGGCAATCGCCCTGGAGCGGGTGCATTACGTCGAGGTGGCGCAGAGCACCCTGGTGCAGATGGAGGGCGAACGCATGCGCAACACCTTGCTCGCCGCCATCTCCCACGACCTGCGCACCCCGCTGACCACCATCATCGGCGCGGCGGACGCCGCAGCCCCCCATGCGCCACCGGGGCCGTTGCAGGACCTGCTGGGCGGCATCCACGAGCAGGCCAGCTCCATGCAGCGCCTGATCGAAAACCTGCTGGACATGGCGCGCATGCAAGAGGGCGGGGTGCGCCTGAATCGGCAGTGGCATTCCCTGGAGGAAATCGTTGGCAGCGCCCTGCGCCAACTGCGCGAGCCCCTGGCCCGGCATGTGGTGCGCACGGCCATGGCGCCCGAGTTGCCGTTGGTGGAGGTCGATGCCCTGTTGCTCGAACGGGTGCTGGTCAACTTGCTGGATAACGCCGCCAAGTACACGCCCGCCGGCACCCTGATTCAGGTCAAGGCCCGGGAGGAGCAGCACAGTATCGTCCTGCAGGTCAGCGATGCCGGGCCGGGCTGCCCCGATGGCAGCTCGCTGCACAGCCTGTTCGAACCCTTCACCCGCGGCCGGCAGGAGTCTTCGGTGGCCGGGATCGGCCTGGGGCTGGCCTTGAGCCGGCGCATTATCGAAGCCCACGGCGGCCGCATCGAGGCCCAGCCTCATGCAGGCCCGGGCATCAGTTTCATCATCACCTTACCCGCGGGGCAGCCGCCCTCCATGGAATCCCTATGACCAGTGCGCGCATCCTTATCGTCGAAGACGAGGCCAATATTCGCCGTTTTGTCGGCATCGCCTTGCAGGATGAGGGCTTTCAAGTGTTCGAGGCCGACAGCGTGAAACGCGCGCTGATCCACGCTGCCAGCCGCCAGCCGGACCTGGTGATCGTCGACCTGGGCCTGCCGGACGGTGATGGCAAACAGCTGATCACCGAACTGCGGGGCTGGCTGGCAGTGCCGATCCTGGTGCTGTCGGCCCGAGACCGCGAGGACGAGAAAGTGGCGGCGCTGGATGCCGGCGCCGACGACTACCTGGTCAAACCCTTCGGTGTGCCGGAACTCCTGGCGCGGATCCGCGCCCAACTGCGACGCCATGTGCAAGCCAGTACCACGGCCGCCACCAGCAAGGTGGCCTTCGGCAGCATCGAGGTCGACCTGGCCACCCACGAGGTGCGCCGCGAGGGCGCGCCGGTGCATTTGACGCCCATTGAATACCGCCTGCTCTGTGCCCTGATTCGCGGCCAGAGCCGAGTCCTGACCCATCGCCAATTGCTCCTGGAAGTGTGGGGCCTGGACTATGTGGAGCGCTTTCATTATCTGCGCGTGCACATGGCCCACCTGCGCCAGAAACTCGAAGCCGACCCGGCCCAGCCGGCGCACTTCATTACCGAGTTGCAGGTGGGGTATCGGCTGATGGGGCTGTAGCGGTCAATCGCAGCCCCTGTGCGCAAGGTGCAGGGGGCCGAGTGCCAGGGGCGGTCAGCCAATACCGTTGCTGCCTGGGGTTGATCAAGGGTCTGGAGACTGAAAACGTTTCACCTGAATGGGGGACGGGTTTCATTGGACCTCTCCACTGAGAACTCCCAGGGTGGGCACGCCTGTTGGGTGGCGCAGCGAGCTATATAACCCTCGGGTGAAAGCGATAAGTTACTGCTGTATCACTGGCCCATGACTTGAACTGCAACATGACTCGGCAGGCACTTATAGCGGGAAGGATAGAAATAAGAATTTTCTTATTTTCTTGGGAGGGTGCTGCGCGTAGGATCAAAAAAGTTTCGCAAGATGACCTCATGTAACGTGAAAACGCTAACAGTAATACTCTTTTGTTCGAGTACCTCAAGATCCAGTTCGTTAGTTTGTAAGTTAGAGGCCGCTGGCGTCGAACACATCCATGTTGTCGGTGGTGTCGAGGCCGCAGCGCTGCCTCCGGCGGAAGATAAAATAGATTTGGTGGTGTGCGATTCTTTTAAAACCCTAAGCGAGTTTGGGGTATTCAAGATGTTGTGCGAACGGCTTTCTTTTTTTTCGATCGTCATGTCTGAGAGTCTGGGGGGAGGGCTGAAGTGGGGCGTTCAAAGTTTGCAAGTCAAGTCAAAAAAGTACAATGCCGGCTTTTATGAGTTGACGGAAGGTGGGGCAGGGTTCGACAGCCTGGTTAGAAAGGCCCTGGCGGTAAAGAAAATAGTCATTGATCATTGTGGCTCCAACAGGCGTTTGGCGGGGCAGGGTGATGGGCTTCATGAGTCGCAGTTGTCCGAAGATATAACTAACCAGGCGCTCAAGGCCAAGCAGATACAGCCTTACTTTCAACCGCGGCTATGTATGGGGACAGGGTCTATAGTCGGCATGCAAGTAGTGGCGCAGTGGCTGCACCCTGAATATGGCGCGGGGGTATTGGAAAAGTTTGGTGGAATGGTTACTTGCCCTGTTCTGCAGAGAGATATTTTTTACTGCGTGTTGAACCCTGCTCTCAGGCTGCACAGGTATCTGGGCAGTATTGGCGAGTCGTTAACATTCTCCTATAGCCTTGATTGGGGGCTGTTGGGCGACAAGCAGTTTGGCGAAGAGCTGGTTAAAGTCATCAAGGCCGCGGGTGTACCGCTTAAACATGTATTTCTTGATGTGGCTTGGGCAGAAACCAATCTTATGAGCCTGGATTGCATTGAAAATATCACCGTGTTGGTGAGTGCTGGAATATGCCTGTGCCTGTGTCGATATGATGTCCGGTGTTCGCTGATCAAGATCCTGGCTGACATTCCGTTCACGCAGATAAAGATCTGCTCAAGTTTGTTGAAACCTTCGTTCTCTATTAACAACGATCAGATTATTAAAAGCGTGTCATTGCTGGCCAAGTCTGTCAGCGCCAAGGTAGTCATCGACGGAGTCGAGACGCAGAACGCGCTCCCGTACTTGAAAGACTTGGGCGTCGATTTGGCTCAAGGAGATTTTTTCTATTCGCCCAAGCCTGCTGCTGAACTTCTTGCGCTCATGCTGGAGCGCAAATCCATAAAAACCCTTAAGCCAAGCGTATAAGCGCTTCTGGCTCTCTTAAGTGTGGTTGCCTTTCCGGTCTGCGACTGCCTTATCAGACAAGGAATGAACATTCATTCCTATTAAATAAGCGCCAGCCTTGATGGCGGGAATGCGCTGTCGCGAGCAAAAACCAGCGCACCCTGGAAAGCGCCGATTGTTTGGTAATTGTTTATCTTTTCATCAGTTCCAATGAGATGTTTATGAAATATAACCTCCAGCACTTTCAACGCAACCGCACCGGTTCTGCGATACGCCTGACTTTTTTCTTCGTGGCATCTGTAGGTTCCACATTCACCCCTCTAATGTCCGCTTCTGCTGCGGACATCATTTATACCGGAAGCCCTTCTGATCTGAAGGCCGATCCAACGGGAGATACATCAACCCCGAAAAACAGCCTGTTGCCGAGTGATGTGTCGAATAACACCGTTATTGTCGGCGATCCTGATGCTGCCACTCGGGAAGTTTGGGGTTCGAGTGGCAGTACCCTTGTCGCTCCCTATGTCATTTATGGTGGTGTGGATGTCGGCGCGGATGGCGGCGCTCACGCAGTCGATATACATGGCAATAACGTGACGGTGAGTAACGTCCAGTACAGCTGGGACGGGCAAACAGCATTCAATGGCAAGGATTTGCAAACCGGGAGCGGTGGCGGTGTTGGCGGTATGGGCGGCGGCAGTGTTTATGGTGGATTGAGTGTCGGTGGCACCGGCGGTTCGGGTGCGGTTCGTGTCGGTGGGAACGGTGGTTCGGTTTACAACAACTCCATAACCCTGAGGCAGGTGCTGTTAGAGGGGGCCACCGGTGGTACTGGCGGTTCCAGCGGCAGCGGAAACGGCGCTGGCGGCGTTGGCGGCATGGGGGGCGGTAGTATTTATGGTGGGTTGAGTCTCGGTGGCGCCGGCGGAGGCCTGAAGGGTGATGGCGGTAGTGGGGGCGATGTTTACAACAACTCGGTGACCTTGACCGACGTAGTACTGACAGGTTCAAAAGGTGGCGACGGTGGTACAGCCGTTCAAAGCTCTACCTCGGGCGGTGTTGGTGGTATGGGTGGCGGCAGTGTGTATGGCGGCCTGAGTATCGGTGGCGCTGCGGGTTTGTTCGATTTCATTGACCTGTCCAGCGGCAGTGGCGGTGCGGCAGGAAAGGTCACCAACAACCATTTGCTCCTCACGAATGTGACGCTGACGGGGGCAGCAGGCGGCAGTGGCGGCAGTGGTAGCAGTGCTGACGGCATGGCGGGCATGAACGGCGGCAGTGTCTATGGCGGCTTGAGTGCCGGCGGCGCCGGTGCGGATGCTGGCGGCAACGGTGGTCAAGTCACTGACAACAGTATCGTCCTCTCAGGCACGTCATCCCTCTCTGGTGATATCTACGGCGGCTACAGCAGTGGCGGCGCTGCGGATACCGATAGCGGTGGCCTCGCCGGTCTGGGCGGGAACGCCAATAACAATACGGTGACGCTGCAAGGCCCTGACTTGACGATCGCCGGCTCGGTTTATGGCGGTTATAGCGTTGATGGCGATGGCACGGTGCAAAACAGCAGGGCCTTTACCGGCAACACCCTCAACCTCAATGGCTACAGGGGCTCGCTGGCCGGCATCTACAACTTTGAGACCTATAACTGGGTCTTGCCCAAGGACGTGGTCAACCAGGACACCTTGATCAGGATCACCGGTACCGACAAGGTCCAGCTTGATAACACCCGGCACACGATAGCCATGGAAAACGATGGCAATCGCCTTAATGCGGGTGACATCGTGACCCTTATCGATAAGGCCGAGGGCACTCCAACGCTTACGACCCAGCAGGTCAAGCAGGGGCATTTCATCATTTACGATGCAAGCCTGAAGACCCGCAATGACGGCCTCGTCTTGAGCATTGACGGCAAGCAGGACGCTACGCCTGCCGGTCGAATCAACCCGACTTCAAAAGCCTTCCTGGAAGGCCGAGCAGCGTCTCTTGCTTTCACCAATCAAGGGGCTGATTTGATCAGTGATTACGCAATCGGTGCCGCTGATTCAAGTGTCAAACGAGCCCGGCAGGACGGGATCAACCTGACGCCATTCGTGCTGCTCAATGGTGGTTCCAGCCGTTACAACACGGGCTCTCATGTTGATGTACGGGGTTTCAACATGCTCTTCGGCGTGGCCACCGGCCTTGAGCTCAAAGACCAGAGCGCCATTACCCTGGGTGTCTTTGCTGAGCGGGGTGATGGTGATTACGACAGCTACAACCGCTTCTCTGACTACGGCTCCGTCCATGGCACCGGCAATGTGCGTTACACCGGGGGTGGTGCGTTGTTCCATATGGACGTCGCCGGCACTGCGCTGAACAAAACGCCCTCATCGAGTACCCGTGGGCATGCGGGGCTGTACCTCGATGGATCGGTACGTACGGGTAATGCTGACCTGAGCTTTGACAGCCATGACCTGACGGATGCCGAAGGGGTTCGTGGCACCTACAACAAAAAGTCCAAGTACTACGGTGCTCATGGTGCAGTGGGGTATGTGCTGAATCTGGATGAACAGCAGTCGCTTGATGTGTACAGCCGCTACACCTGGACCCGGCTGGAGTCGGACAAGGTCAGCATCGGTAAAGACACCCTGAGTTTTAATACCTCGGACAGCTCCCGTCTGCGCCTGGGTAGCCGTTACAGCTACGCCTACACACAGAGAATCAAACCTTATGTGGGAGCAGCCTATGAGCATGAGTTCAAAGGTGATGTGTCGGGTAGCGCCTACGACCTTTCAATCGAGAAACCCACGCTCGGTGGTAGCACAGGGATCTTTGAGGTGGGTGTGACCATGAACCCACTGGCGTCTGCCGAGGCCCTGAGTATCGATGTGGGTGTGCAAGGGTATGTCGGTGAACGTGAGGGCGGCGCGGGCACCCTTAAAGCCAGTTACGCGTTCTGATCCGGCTGCAGGTCGTGCGCCCCGCAGGCGGGATGTTTCAGTTTCATCATCACCTTACCCGAGGGGCAGCCGCCCTCCATGGAAGCCCTATGACCCGTGCGCGGTGTGGCGGAGGGCTGAGTGGCTAAGGACTGAGTGGCTAAGGACAGTCAGCCAACACTGTCCTTTGCAGCGGGTATCAAACGTCTAGAAACTGAAAAAACTGATCTCTGCCCCGTTGTTTAGCCCTATAAAGCGCTTTGTCGGCTTGTGCCACTAAGGCACTGGACGGTTGCAGCGGGCCGAAGGTCTGAACCGAAAAGCCGATGCTGATGGTCAAATAGCCCGAGGTGGACGCGCAGTGCGGTATTTTCAGATCCCGTACACGCTGGCACAGCGATTCGACATACAACTTGGCCTGGTCGTGCGTCATGCCGTTGGAGAGGATGACAAACTCTTCGCCGCCATAGCGGGCTGCAAAGTCAGAGCCGCGCTGGAAGGTATGACTCAAACTGTCCGCGATACGTATCAACGCCTTATCGCCCGCTGGATGCCCATAAAGATCGTTGAAGGATTTGAAGTGATCGACATCGATCATGGCCAGTGTCAACGAGTCGCCGTTGCGGCAGGCAATTTTGCATTGGATTTCCAACTGCGTATCAAAGAAGCGGCGGTTGTAAATGCCGGTCAGCCCGTCTTTTATAGAGAGCTGTTCGAAGTGCATTTTCATTTGTTCGAGTGACTGATGTTCATCGCGTAACTGTTGCTGGATCAGGACTCGAGAGGTGACGTCTTTTTGAATGCCAATAAAGTTAGTGACCGCCCCAGTCTCATCGTGGATGGGCGAGATGCTTAGTTCATTCCAGAACATGGCGCCGTCCTTACGGTAGTTGCGCAAGGTCACCAGGCAGTATTCACCCTGGCTGATGGCATTGTGAACAATGTCCAGTTCTGGTTGTTCTCGGTCGTTGCCTTGCAGGTAGCGACAGTTAATGTTGGTTATTTCTTCGGCTGAGTAGCCGGTCATACGCTCAAAGGCCGGGTTTACAAAGATTAATGGGTTGTCATCCAGGCTGTTGTCGGAAATGGTAATGCCATCTCTTGAGTCCATGACGGCCTGTTTGAGAATTTCAATATTCATGCGAAATTCGCTGTTTTCAAGGGGGATCGAATCCGTTTCGCAACCAATGGAACTGCGTTTTTTGCAGTGTAGTTGCTGCCGGAGCGCACGGTTTTTTTGCCGCTGTCAGCGCAGCAGATGCACCGCCAATCCGACGAGTGCGCACGCCATCAGCACCTGAATGATTCCCCGCTTGAACCGGAACAAGGCAATGGCCGCTGCAATCGCGATCAGCACCGACGGCCAATCGAGGCTGCCGCCCACTCCCTGTGGCCAAAGCACGTGATAACCGAAGAAGCACGCCAGATTGAGAATCACCCCGACCACGGCTGCGGTAATGGCGGTGAGGGGGGCGGTGAACGTGAGTTCGTTGTGGGTCGACTCCACCAACGGTCCGCCGGCGAGGATGAACAGAAACGAGGGCAGGAAGGTGAACCAGGTCACCAGGGTGGCGGCGACGGCTCCAGCCAGAAACACATGCTCACTGCCGAACACTTGCGTGACATACGCCCCGATGAAGCCGACGAAGGCCACGACCATGATCAGTGGTCCGGGCGTCGTCTCGCCCAATGCCAGGCCATCGATCATGTGTGCCGGTGTCAGCCAGCCGTAGTGAACGACCGCGCCCTGGTAGACATACGGAAGCACCGCGTAAGCCCCGCCAAACGTCAGCAAGGCCGCTTTGGTGAAGAACCAGCCCATTTGGGTCAAGGTGCCTTCCCAGCCAAAGAGCGCGGTCAGAATGCCCATGGGCACGGCCCAGAGGGTGGCGCCAATCAGGGCCAGCGATGCCAGTTTCATCCAGCTGAACCGGGCATGCTCCGGGGGCGGGGTGTCGTCATCGATCAAGGCCGGCCCGAAGGATCTTTTGTTCGTGGCATGGCCACCTGCTCTGAACTTCTCGGGCGCCAGGCGTCCGCCGACATAGCCGAGCAGTGCCGCGCCGGCAACGATCAGCGGGAATGGAATATTGAACGCGAAGAGGGCGGTGAATGAGGCCGCGGCTATTGCCCAGAGCCAGGTGTTTTTCAAGGCCCGAGAGCCGATCCGCTGGGCGGCCTGGGCGACGATCGCGGTCACGGCAGGCTTGATGCCATAGAACAACCCGGCCATCACAGGCACTTCACCGAAGGCGATGTACATCCACGACAACGCGATCAGGATGAACAATGAAGGCAGCACGAACAGCACGCCCGCGATGACCCCGCCCCAGGTTCGATGCATCAGCCAGCCGATGTAGGTTGCCAACTGCTGCGCCTCCGGCCCGGGCAGCAACATGCAGTAGTTGAGGGCATGCAGAAAACGTCGATCGGAGATCCAGCGTCGCCGCTCCACCAACTCCTCGTACAGGGTGGAAATCTGCCCCGCAGGCCCGCCGAAACTGATGAATCCGAGCCGCAACCAAAACCAGAATGCCTCGCGAAGGCTGACGGCTCCCGGCCTCGACGGTGGGTGCTCAGCGGTAGGTGCCAAAACCTTGCTCATCGGCTTGCTCCTGTTCTGCACACACATATTCGGTGAGCACACCGTCGAACATGGCGCCGGTGGCCACTACGGGGTGGTCGTCGAAGCCTGGATTAAGTCAGTGACATTTCGAGGGTTGCGCGCAGCCCCGCGGGTTGGATGTTTTCCAGCCGGATCTGTCCGCCGAGGCGAAAGGCAATCGCTTGCACAATGGTCAGCCCCAGCCCTGCGCCCTGGTCATTGCCCCCGGCTGTAGAACCAGAGATTCGCTTGGCATTTGATCAGCCCGGAAAATTTCGTCCAACGCCGCCTACTAATCCGTTTTAACCGCGTTACCCGCCAAGTCTATCTGCATCGCCCACGCTACGCTGGCGGCATTACTACCCTGGCCTTGGATCAGATTTCCCCTCAACCTGCGGTAGGCGAGGACGAAGCGGCCAATATCGGCAGGCAACTGGTACTGGCCTGGGACTCCGCCGTCACCGGCCTCCCGCACCTCCATCTGATGTTTGTTGGCAAGGTGGCCGATGGCACCAGCGATATCGTCAATCTGTGGGAGTTTATCCGCCGTTATATGGAGGAAGGCCCACAGTCCGTGCCCCAGCCGAAGAAACTGCTGGGCAAGATTCCCTGGTTCTGGTTGTCATTGCTGGCGCCGTGGAGTTTTTTCAAGCCACTGTGGCAGGCCGGAATGCGGCGCCAGGTCATCTTGTGGGTCACGTTGGTATCGCCAGTCCTGTTGCTGCATGCCGCAGGTCACTGGATTTCGCTGCTTCTGTGCTGGGAGCCGCGCTGGCCGAAAATCATTCGCGAAGCGGGATTGCCTGGCAAGCCGGTGCCTGCGCTGTCCACCGCCAGCGACTGGCCGCCACTACCGTAGGTGAAAACGTCCCCGGCCAAACCGCGACGATCGCGAAAACAACCTGACGCTTCATCAGGCGTGATCCTCGATCCCGACACCCGAGCCAAAGAAAACGTCTGCCCTGGACAAGTCGTCACACCCGCGCAAGATCCACAACACGAGGACCGAGCATGACTCACCCATGGGTTGTCCTTGGTGATTCCAGCAGCCATGGTGGCACCGTACACACGGCAACGACTGGTTTCACCGCCAACGGCATTCCGGTAGCCGGCCACGGAGATACGCTGGCATGCCCCACACACGGCATGGTGGCAATCCAGGCAGCAGGCAATGGCGTGCACGGCAACGGCAGGGCACCTGCGCGCGAGGGTGATGTTGCAAGCTGTGGCGCGCGGTTGATTGCCTGCCAACACAGGTTGACTTGGGCTGGGTAGAGTCGCCGCTCAAAATGCCTTTTAGCTCACACCGCCACCGCAACACCCTGCATGACGCAGCCTTCGGGCTGCGTTTCTGTTTCTGCCGGCGGCTCGATTTTGCACGGCAACAAGAAAAAGGTTGAATAGTCACATCAAATGTTATTTAAATAACAAAAATAATAACGCTGTGGTGCTTGCCACGACGTGCACAAGGTAAAGATATCCATGAATAAGATCGCGGTCATCGGCAGCAACATGGTGGATTTGATTACCTATATCGACCGGATGCCCCAGCAGGGCGAGACCCTCGAGGCCCCGGGGTTCGCCATGGGCTGTGGCGGCAAGGGCGCGAATCAGGCGGTGGCGGCGGCCAAGCTTGGCAGCGGGGTGTTGATGGTGACCAAGCTGGGGGATGACATGTTCGCCGATAACACCCTGGCCAATTTTCAGCGCCATGCCATCGACTCGCGCTATGTCACGCGGGTGCCGGGCGTCTCCAGCGGCGTGGCGCCGATCTTTGTGCAGAGCGATTCCCATAACAGCATTCTGGTCGTCAAAGGCGCCAACGCGCATTTGAAGCCGGCGGATATCGACGCCGCAGAAGCGGCGTTGCGTGAATGCAGGCTGATGGTGCTGCAACTGGAAATCGACCTGGCGACCGTCTACTACGCCATCGAATTTGCCAAGCGCCACGGCATTCCGGTGTTGCTCAACCCGGCCCCCGCCGTCGCCGGGCTAAGCCGCGAGCATCTGGCGCAGCTGGACTTTTTCATCCCCAACGAAAGCGAACTGGCATTGATCACCGGCAAGGCGGTCGATGGCCCCGAGAGCGCGCTGCTTGCCGCCCGGGAGTTGGCCGCCCAGGGCATTCGCCACGTCATCGTCACCCTGGGCGAACAGGGCGCGTTGTATGTGGGCGAGGAGGGTGAGTTTCACGTGCCGGGGCGCAAGGTCGTGGCCCGGGATACCACCGGTGCCGGTGACGCCTTTATCGGCTGCTTTGCGCACTACTGGACTCAGCAGGGCGACATGCGTGCAGCCATGACCCGGGCCGTGGCGTACTCCGCCTGCTCGGTCACCGCCCTCGGCACCCAGAGTTCCTACCCCGACGCGGCCAGGTTCGCCGAGTTTTTTGAAGAGCGTTGATCCCACGCTCACCGCAGTTGGCCACACCCGCGTGGCGCTGATGCGCCCTGAATCCCACGGAGAATAACAATGACAAAAGTCCCGCTCCAACAGACCCCCGATGGTTTCTACCTCAACCGCACGCCCTGGTTCGCGTTCTTGCTGCTGTGCAGCATTTTCGCGCTGTGGGCGGCCGCGGCCAGCATGAATGACGTGTTGATCGCCCATTTCAAGAAAGCCTTCCTGCTCAGCGATTTTCAGACCGCCTTCGTGCAATCGGCGTTTTACCTGGGCTACTTTTTCGTGGCAATTCCGGCGGCCATGGTGGTGCGCCGTTTCGGCTACAAAAGCACGATTCTGGTCGGCCTGATGTTCTACATGGCGGGCTGTGCGCTGTTCTTTCCTGCGGCATCCACCGCGACCTACGGCATGTTCCTGATGGCGCTGTTTGTGATCGCGTGCGGGCTGTCGTTTCTCGAAACTGCCTGCAACACCTACTCGACCCTGATGGGCCCGCGTGAAACCGGCACCCGACGCCTGAACATCTCGCAAACCTTCCACCCGTTCGGGGCCATGGCCGGGGTGTATGTCGGCAGCTTTGTGATGTTCAAGGACACCGACGCCACCCATGAACAGCTGACCCAGATGAGCGCCTCGGAGGCGGCCATCCAGCAGTTGGAAATGATCCAGTCGACCTTGCTGCCGTACAAATGGATGATCGCCGTGCTGGTGCTGATGTTCATCCTGATCGCCATTACCCGCTTCCCCGCGTGCCGTGGCAATGCCAAGTCAGAGGTGAAAAAGCCCAGCCTCGGCCAGAGCCTGGTGCGCCTGTCGCGCAACCCGCGCTTTACCTTCGGGGTGCTGGCGCAGTTTCTGTATGTGGGGGCCCAGGTCGGGGTGTGGAGCTTCACCATTCGCCTGGCGATGCAGATGGGCGGAATGAACGAGCGCAGCGCGTCATGGTTCCTGCTGACGACCTTTGCCGCTTATTTCGTGGGCAAGATGATCGCCAACCTGCTGATGCGCAAGCTGCACCCGGCCAAGGTCCTCGCGATCTACGGCGTGCTGACCATTGTCCTGCTGGCCTACACCATCCTGGTGCCGAACATCAGCGCGGTGTACGCGGCGGTGGCGGTGAGCATTTTCCTCGGGCCGTGCTGGCCGACCATCTACGGCCTGACGATTGAAGGGCTGGGTGAAGACACCAGCGTCGGCGGTTCGCTGCTGGTGATGAGCATCGTCGGCGGCGGGGTGATTCCGGTGTTCCAGGGTCTGCTGTCAGATGCCACCCACGGCAATATGCAACTGGCCTACAGCGTGCCCCTGCTGTGCTTCGTGGTGATTGTCGCCTACGCCTATTCCTGCATGCGCCACAGTCGCGCCACGCAGCCTCGGGCCGGTGCGGTGGTGGCCTCATGAATGCCTTCACCCTGGCCTTGTCTCCCGAGCAGTTCAGCGGGGTGGAAAAGACCCTGCTGCAATCCGCCGACTTCCGCGTGCTGGCCTGGACCTACCCCAGTGGGGTCAAGGCCCTGGCGCTGGAAAACGCCCGTGGCCGAGTGGTGGCCCTGCCTTATCAGGGGCAGATGATTTGGTCCGCGACCTTCGATGGCTGCGACCTGACCATGCGCAATATGTTCAGCCAGCCCAGGCCCAGCCCTACGGTAATCGGCACCTACGGCTGCTTTATGTTCCACGCTGGTCTGCTGCGCAACGGTTGCCCGGCCCCCGAGGATACCCACCCGCTGCATGGCGAAATGCCTTGCGCGCCCATGGACGCGGCCTGGCTCGAAGTCGGCGAGGACGCTGCGGGCCTGTACCTGCGTCTGAGTGGCGACTACGAGTATGTGCAGGGCTTTGGCGACCATTACCGGGCCACCCCGACCCTGACCCTGCGTGCCGGTTCGGGGCTATTTGATATCGGCATGGCGGTCACCAACCTTGCGGGCAAGGCCATGGAGTTGATGTACATGGCCCACATGAACTACGCCTACATTGCCGGTGGCAGCCTGGTCGAGCCCCTGGCCGGAGCCCGGGCGCGGGTGCGCAGCAGCGTGCCGGCCCACGTCAAGCCGACCCCCGAGTGGTCGGCCTACATGGCGCAGTTGAGCCAGGATCCCTCGCGCCTGAGCACCCTGGACACCCCCGCGCTGCATGATCCGGAAATCGTCTGTTTCTTCGAAGCAGTCCCGGCCGACACCGCGGGCAACGCGCATTTTCTGCTGGACCACCCAGCAGGCCCGGCGTTTTACACCCGCTACCGACCCGATCAGTTCTCCCATGCCACCCGCTGGATCCTGCACAACGCCGACCAGGGCGTGGCCGCCTTCGTCTTGCCGGCCACCTGCGAACCCGAGGGCTACCTGGCGGAAAAAGCCAAAGGCCATGTGCGCTCATTGGCGGGCGGGCAACGCGCAGTGTTCAACGTGACCACCGGCTACCTGTCGGCTGAAGAACGGCGCCGCCTGCGGGATGAACTGGGCGGCTGATATGCGGCGGCGAGGGTGGTTCAGACCACCCACTGCGCGCCGTATTGGGTGATCAGTTCGCGGTAAGGCTTGGGCAGTTTCTTGTCGGAGACCACCACGTTGAATTGGTCCAGGGTGGCGAAATGGGCGGTGCGCACGACGTCGAACTTGCTGTGATCGGCCAGCAGCATGCAGTGCTGGGCCTGGCGCAAGACCTTCTGCTTGACCGCGACTTCATTGAAGTTGAAGCAGGTCACGCCGAAGGTTTCGCTGACGCCTGCGGCCGAGATAAAGGCCCAGGTCAAGCGCACGCTGTCGAGGATGCTGCTCTCGTCGGCATGCTCGAACACCTGGTTCTTGCGATGGAAGGTGCCGCCACACAGGACGATAGTGCAGTTGGGCTTCTGTTGCAGCTTGAGCAGCACGTTGAGCGAGTTGCAGACCGCGGTGAACTCCAGTTCATCGGCAATGAAATCAATCACGAAAGGTACCGTGGTGCCGCAGTCGAAGAACACCGTGTCGCCGCTCTTGATAAATGCAGCCGCGAGCTTGCCGATGCGGCGTTTCTCTTCCACGTGGCGGGTGCCCTGTTCCGTGACCTTGTAGTCGGGCGCGTCGGCCGGGTCGAAGGCCAGGGTGATATGTCCGCCGAGCAGATGAAACTTGTCCGGGTAGCGGTTGAGATCCCGGCGCAGGGTCATTTCCGAGACTTCCAGCAACGCGGCCATTTCCCGCAGGTGGATCGCTTTTTGGTCCTGCAGGGCTTGCTGGATCAGTTTGATGCGTTCTGATTGTTTGCTTTCCACAGGCATTCCGATCGGCTAGTAATGTTGTAATTACATCATTTGTTGGTATTATATTAACATCTGTTGGGCGAGCTTTCTAACGTATTACGCCCATCGTGCTCCTTCACCAGGAACGGATTTCATGACCTCAATCACACCCGCAGCACTTGCACAGTTTATCGACCACACCTTGCTGGCGCCTGACGCGACGCGGCAGCAGATCGCCGTGTTATGCAAAGAAGCGCAGGAGTACGGGTTCTATTCCGTGTGCGTGAACTCGGGCCAGGTGCCTTATGCCGCTCAATTGCTCAGCGGGCAGAACGTCAAGGTCTGCGCTGTGGTCGGGTTCCCGCTGGGCGCCGGGCTGAGCGAGAGTAAAGCCTTCGAAGCCCAACAGGCAATTGCCGCAGGTGCGGGCGAGATCGACATGGTGCTCAATATCGGCGCGTTGCGAGAGGGGCTGCTGGACACGGTGCGCGACGACATCGCCACGGTGCATCAAGCCTGCGGCTCGGTGCCGCTGAAAGTGATCCTCGAAACGTGCCTGTTGGACGAGGAGCAGAAGATCCGCGCCTGTGAAATCTGCCGTGAACTGGGGGTGGCCTTCGTCAAGACCTCGACCGGCTTCAGCCGCAGTGGCGCCACCGCCGAAGACATCGCCCTGATGCGCCGCGTCGTCGGCCCGCAGATGGGGGTCAAGGCGTCGGGCGGGGTGCGTGATTACGCGGCTGCAGTGGCCATGATCGAAGCCGGCGCCACTCGCCTGGGCACCAGTTCGGGAGTGAGCATTGTCAGTGGCAAACCGGAGGGCGGGGCGGGTTACTGATTTCGCCAGCACCTTCGACGTCTGTCGATGTTTGAAAAAAGGAGCCTCGGCTCCTTTTTTCGTTGCCGAGCCTGTTACCGTGATCCCCACGCCAATCAACGACCGTCAGGAACACGATGAAACCGCTAATGGATCAGTTCGATCGGCTGTGCCAGCAGGCGCAGTCTGCCTTTGGCGAGGAAGGGGAGCGGTCTTATGAGGCAACGCTCATCGATATTTTGAATTTCGTAAAACGGCACCCGCAGTGTCGGGCGGGATTTGTGGAGCGCTTCAAGCTGATATTGAACGTCGGCAACGCGCCGTTCGAAGCCGTTGCGTTCTGCATGCGCGAGCTGCAGTGGTTCGAGCTGAGGGACTACGTGAGTGCGGTGCTTCAGTCTTCCGTGGATCCGCGCAGTCAAGCGCTGACCAGCGTGTTGAGCGCCTATGACGAGGTTTGGCCCGATGCCGATTTGTATCGCTATTATGGCGGCCCGGCATGAGTGGCGATCTGTGACTCGTGGCTCGGTAAACAGGGCGTGCTCCAGTGCGCGAAGCCGATCCACGCAAATAAAAAAGCCACAATCGAAATTGTGGCCTTTGTTGCTGCGGCTTGCCCTGGCGCTTAGAACGCCCAGCGCAATTTCACCGACGCACCCTGGTTCAGGTAATCGCTGCGCGATTCGGCGTCGTAGTTCACGCTGACTTCGGTGCCGTTATCCAGGGTGTGGGTCAAGCCCAGGCCGGCGCGGCCCAGCCATGGGCTGGGGTCCACGCCACGGGTGGTGAAGGCGGCGGTGGGTGAGCCGGCGTAGGTCGAGGAGATCGACGTCGATTCGTTAAGCACGTCGTAACCCACGCCCAGGTTGGCGCTGAGCACGGTGTTGCTGCCCAGGTTGTAATTGAGCTTGCCGTCCAGGCTCAGCACCAGTTCTTGCGCGTCACGGCTGTCGACGTCGAGGTTCAGCGCCCCGGCGCCTTTCTCGTGATAGGACTCATCACCGATCCAGGTGTAGTCGGCGCGTACCGACGGCACGAAGGTCATGGTGTCGGTGAACCGCAGTGTGTGGCCCAGGCCAACCCCGGCGTGGGCGCTGTAGCTGTCGTAATCGGCCTTGGCGGTGGCGTCGGCGAACGGCATGTGGCGCTTGCCCTGGTTACGGTTCTTGCCGGCGTCGACCTGGAAGTTCAGTTCGGTGTCCGGGGCCAGCGCGTAGCTGCCGTAGCCGATCAGCTGGAAGGTGTCGATCTGCGCGTCTTGCGGGGCGACATGGGAGTCGCTGTCGATGTCGGTCTTGGCGTAGGCGAAGGCCACACCCAGGCGCGCCTGCTCGGAGAAGGCACCATCGATACCAATGGCCAGGCCCTGGGTGTTGGCGTCGAATCCGGAGATCCCGCTGCGCTCGCTTTGATCGGCCCACGAACCGAAGGTCTTGATCCACAGGTTCTGTTCAGCCGCCGGAGCGTCACCGGAGGATAAGCCGCTGTTGCTGGCCTGCCGCGCCTGGATCACCCGGTTGATGCCGGAAAGGGTGCTGCTGGTGGCCGCATTGGTACCGCCGGTCAGCAGGGGCAAGGTCTGGGTCACGGCGTCGGACACTTGCTGCCCGGTGGTCAGGCCGACGAAGTGGCTGGCCAGTTCGCCGTTGGGGTTTTGCGCAAAGGTCCGGTCAAGTGCACGGGCAGCCGGGCCGGCTGGGGAGTTGCCCATCTGGTTGACCACATGTTCGACGCTGGGGCCCGGGCCGTCCGTTGGGTTGGTCGGATCGACCGGATCGACCGGTGTGGTGGCCGCCGCCTTCAGGGTCAGGTCGATGGCATTGCCGTTCTTGATCGCGCCGAAATCGAACAGCAGTGAGTTGTCGCTGACGGCAAAGGTCCCGTCACTGACCAGGGTGCCGGCACTGAACACCTTATCCATGTGCGACACGTTGAACTTGGTGCTGGCATTGCTGACGTCCACCACAATGTTCGCGTTGCTTTGCAAGGTCGCGGTGCCGCTTACAGTCAACTTGCCAAAGTGGTTATCGTCGGCCACGCCGATCTTCAGGGTGCCGTTGCCGGTTTGCGAGTAGTCACCGTTGAAGTTGGCCGTGACCCCGGCGCTAGAGGCGACCCGCAGCGTGCCGTCGTTGGAAAAGCTCTTGATGGTGAAGGCTTCGCCGCCGGTGAGGGTATAGGTCGCATCTTTGCGCAACAGCACATCGGTGTCTTTGGCGTCGACGGCGCCCATGAAGCGAGCGGTGTCATTGCCGTCGATAACCAGCTTGGCCAGGCTGCCTGAGGTGTCGGAGTCGACCTTGATGGAGTTCAGGGCGCCGCCGATGATGCCGCTGTTGGTGATCGTATCGATCGTGGCACCGTTGGCGAGGAGGATGCCGTAGGCCTGGCCGGCGACTCTGCCGCCGGAGTTGTTGTCGATTGCCTTGACTGAACCACCGTCGACGCTGATACCCACCGCCGTGCCCTGGATGGCTCCTTTGTTGAGGATCGGGCCGTTGATCCTGGTGCCTTGCGAGGCTATGCCGATGGCGCCGGTGATGATGCCGCTTGCATCGTTGGAGATGCCTCCGGTGATCTCGCCCTTATCCACCTGGACGGCTATTCCGGTATCGCTCTTGATGGTGCCGGAGTTGATCAGCCAGCCAACGGAGCCGGTGCCCGAGCCTCCCTCGTCATCGAGGGCCAGATTGATGCCGGCTGTTTTGCCGCCAATCAACCCGGTATTTTCGATCACCCCTTCCACCTTGCTGCCATTGGTCACCTGAAGGCCGAATCGGTCGCCGGTGATGGCGCCGCTGTTATAGAGGTCGGTGCGGATGGTGCCGCCGTTCAGGTTCACCCCGGTGCCACCGGAGATGGTGCCGCGGTTGAGCATGGAGTAGAGCGCGGCGCCCTTGAGTATGTTCACGGCCGAGCCGGTGCTGGTTACAGCGGTGATTCTTCCGAAGTTGGCGATGGCCCCCAGATTCAGGCTGGAGGCTCCTCCGCTCAAGACAATCGCGTTGTCATAGCCGCTGATTTTGCCGCCGGTCTGGTTGGTGATGGAGGTGCCGCTGCCGGCGCCGATCGCAATCGCGGTGCCATTCTCCGAGGTCACGGAGCCGCCATTGCTGATGGTGCTCCAGTAGCCGGGAGTCGTTGCCGTGTTGATGGCGTTGGTGCCGGCGGTGGTGATCGAGCTGTCCCCGTTCACGGTGAGGCTTGCACCGCCTTCGATGGAGCAGGTCGACGTCAAGGCGACCCCGGACAGGGTTGGTGTGGTCCCTGAGCAGGCGGGCGCAGCCATGGCCGGGCCGGCGGCGGCCAGCAGTCCGGCCCCCGCGCCGGCCAGCAGCAGACGGCTGGCGCTGCGTTTCCCGCGGGCGCTGGTGAGTTCGTCGACCACGACGAAAGCCTGGCGCGTGTGGCTCCAGATAATGCGAAATGCAGTGTTCATTCGATTCCTCGAAGAAGCCTCTTTGGGCTTTAGGTGACAGACCGAGGCAATCTAACGGAAGCGTTGGCCGGCAAACTGAGCAAATCTGAGCGCCTTGTAGCCGCTGCTGCCAGGCCGCGCTGGCCCGTCCAAGCAACCCACCTGCACCTGACACCCCACGGCGACCACGCCGGCCAGCGCAGGCTCGTGCCTCGGCAGCGGCTAGAGGCTGCATCGGGGGGGATGTTGAACAGGTTTCGTGGGGCTAGGGCCGGATGCTGGCCGGCGCGTAGAAGCAATACCCGGCGTTGCGCAGGGTATTGATCGGCACTATCTGCCCGGAGGTTTCCTCGATGTTGCGCCGCAGGCGTCGCATCTGCGAGTCGAGTCGCCGCTGGTCATAGTCCAGATAGTCCTGGCCCAGGGCTTGAACGATGCTTTGCCGGCTGACGTTGCTGCCGGCCTGGCGCATCAGGCAGTGCAATACCAGCAGATCCTGTTGTGACAGGCGTACCGGGCCGGCGCCCGGGACCAGCAGGCGTCGGGGCCCGAGTTCGAGCAGCCAGGGCTGTTCGCTGCGGTCCAGGTTCAGACGCCATTTCAGGGCATCGAGCACCGCTGCCAATTCGTCCAGGTCGCAGTTCTTGCTCAGGTAATGATCGGCCCCCTCGCCAAGTCCGGCGATCTTGCTGGGCACACTGCCGCGCGCGGTAAACACGACGATGCCGAGCCGATGCCCGGCTTGGCGCAAGCGCCGGATCAACTGCAGCCCGTCACCGTCAGGCAGGCCCAGGTCAATGATCGCCAGGTGATGAACCTGGGCATCGAAACACCGCTCGAACTGCGCCAGGCTGCCCACCGTGGTCGTGACGTAGCCATGCTCCGCAAGGAACTCGTCGAGTTCCACGGCCAGTACGGGTTCATCTTCAAGGAGAATTAGCGGGGTCATGGCATAATTGTATCAAAGCGCCATCATTTTTGAGGCGGGTCTTTCTGAGTGAAACTGAGTGAATCCAAGTGCTGATCGATTGGGCCTGAGGGCTGTGGCAAAGCGCGCCATCCTGCAAAACCTGCTGGGTTGGCTGTCAGTGCTCCTGCTCTGCGCAGTCACCGCCCAGGCTCAGGCCCAGGTTCTGCTGCTGGGCGCGGCCACGGCCCCGGCCAATGCCAAGGGCTATTTGCAGCGTCTGGACGACCCCTCGGGGGGGCTGACGCCGACCGAGGCCGAGCAATCCCCGGCCTGGCGCGCGCTGCCGCAAAGCTTGAGCGCGGGCTACACCACCAACACGGTCTGGCTGCAAGTGCAGGTCGAGGCCCAGGACCCGGGCGAACACCGTTGGGTGATGCGCCTGAGCAATACCCTGCTCGACGATGTGCGTCTGTACCAGCGCGACAAACAGGGGGCCTGGCAGGAGCAGAAAGCCGGTGAGGATCTGGCGCGCAGCCAGTGGCCCATCGACTACCGCTCGGCGGTGTTTCCTCTGAAGTTGCGCCAGGGCGAGGTCAAAGTGCTATTGGTGCGCCTGCAGACCAAGAACGCCATGTCGGTCAGCCTGGAATTTGCACCGCGCCAGCTGTTTTCCGATATGAGTCGCCACGAGTACCTGGGTTTCGGTCTGTATTTCGGCGTTTACCTGATGCTGATCGGTTTCCATAGTGTGTTCTGGCGCATGACCCAGGCACCGGAAAGTGGCTGGTACCTGAGTTACGTCAGTTGCTGCGTGGCGGTCGAGGCCTTGACCGCCGGTTTGCCTCAGCAGCTTTTCAGGTTGCCAGTGAGCCTGAGCGATCCATTGCTGGGGATAGCGCTGGCGGTGGGAGTGCCGATTGGCGTGGTGTTCGCCGGGCGTCAATTGGGCTTGCCTCAGGTCTACCCCAGGTTGCACCGAGGCTTTGCCACCCTCGCTTGGTTGCTCTGCGGGCCTGCGGCACTGATCGTCATGGCCGGGCACTACCGCGATGCCATGCCGATCGTTCAGCTCACCGCGCTGTCGCTGGTGCCGTTGTATATCGGGATGGCCCTGTGGCTGCTGGTGCGCGGCCATCGCCCGGCACGTTTTTACCTGCTGGCGTTCGGCATCTATTACGCCGGGGTGGTGATCAGTTTCCTGCGCAACCTGGGCTACGTGCCGGCCACCTTCTGGACCGACAATGCCGCCGCGGCAGGCACCCTGATTCATATGGCGCTGATGAGCCTGCGCATCATCAGCCACTACAACCGCCTCAAGCAGGACAAGCAGCAGGCGCAAGCCGAGTCGGCCAGGCAGACCTTGCAGCAGAACGCGAGGCTTGAATCCCTGGTGGCTGTGCGGGTCAGCCAGCTGAGTGAGGAGATCGGCCGACGCGTGCTGCTCGAACAGGACCTGCGCGTGGCCCTGGAGCAGGAACAGCATATCCGCGCCCAGCAGAATGACTTTGTGGCGATGGTGTCCCATGAGTTCCGCACGCCGCTGGCCATCATCAATACCTCGGCGCAGCAATTGGCCAAGCACTTGGATGCGCCCGTGGACAAGAGCCAGCGCCGTTGCCAGAACATCCGCGAGGCCGGTTCGCGCCTGCTGGCGCTGGTGGATGACTACCTGACCCACGACCGCATGGCCGACGTGCAGCCGATGTCGCAGTTCAAGGACTGCGACCTCGGGGCCCTGTTCGAGGATGTGCTGGCCGGGTTCGAGCCGGGGCGGATCCGCTTCAATTGCACGCTGCCCGAGCGGCCCTTTATCTGTGACAGCGGGTTATTGCACGTGGCCGTGCGCAACCTGCTGGCCAACGCCGACCGCCATGCCCCGGCCGGGGCACAGATCGAGTTCGAGCTTTCCGAGCAGGATTCGGCCATCTGCCTGAGCATTCGGCACCCCGGCGAGGCCATTCCCGAGCAGGAGTGCGGACGCCTGTTCGACAAGTACTACCGTGGCCAGCAGGCCCAGCGCAGTTCGGGAGCGGGCCTGGGGCTATACATGGTGCAACGGATCGCTCAGTTGCATGACGGGGATGTGCAACTGCTGGAGGCAGGCGGGCAGGGGAGCATCTGCTTTCGGATGCGTTTGCAATTGCGTCAGGGCCCCGCTCAAACAGCGATCACCGACGTTGCCAGCGATGTGTATGGGTAGCCCCCGGCTGCGTTCATGACCCATTGCCGAGCGCCCGGCAGTCGTATGCGGGCGGTCAGGGGCGGGCCGAATCAGGGGGCGAGGCACCCACCTCCAGCAACCCGCTTCAACGCCGCCCTTCAAACGCCATACGCACCGCCAGGCCCGCCAGCACCGTGCCCATCAGCCAGCGCTGCACCAACTGCCACACCGGCTTACTGGCGAGGAAGGCGGCAATGGAGCCGGCCATAAGCGCGATCAACGCATTGACGCTCACGCTGATGGCGATCTGGGTCGAGCCCAGCACCAGGGACTGGGCCAGTACCGAGCCGTGGCCGGTGGGGTCGATGAACTGCGGCATCAGCGACAGGTACATGACCGCGACCTTGGGATTCAGCAGGTTGGTGACAAACCCCATCGTGAACAGCTTGCGCGGGCTGTCCTGCGGCAGGTCCCGGACCTGAAACGCGGAGCGTCCGCCGGGCTTGACTGCCTGCCAGGCCAGGTACAGCAAGTACAGCGCGCCGCCCAGGCGCAGGGCGTCATACGCATAGGGCACCGCCAGCAGCAAGGCGGTGATACCCAGGGCCGCGCACAGCATATAGACCAGGAAACCCAGCGCCACGCCGCCCAGGGAAATCAGCCCGGCCATTCGTCCCTGGCAGATCGAGCGTGAGATCAGGTAAATCATGTTCGGCCCCGGGGTCAGCACCATGCCGAGGGAGATCAGGCCGTAGGCGATGAGGTTGGACAGTTCGGGCATGGCGTGACTCCTGAAGGCATTGAAGGGAATCGGTACTGCGCCGAACCTTTACCTGGCGGTATTGGCCAGCGCCGAAGCAGTCGACTCGATGGCGCGCCGATAGTAGGGCGCCCGACAGCCGTGCGTTAGATACAGATTCATCAACAAAACGACATACAGCGCGGCGATCAGCTTTGGCCGGCCGCGCCAAGCCCATCGGCAGCGCGGCTTTGTGGGTATCTGGCCATCAGCCACCGGCGGGTCTCGCCACTGAAAAGCCGGCCCTATAGACTCGCCGGTTCGGGCGCGAGGACGGCGCCTTTATCGAGGACTTCACCCATGGCAAAGCAGATGCCGGCCCCTGGCGACGTGCTGGGTTTTCCCATTGAGCGAATTGGCCGCTTTGGCGCGTGCCAGATCCTGGCGCTCGACAGCGACAAGCAGCAGGTCACGGTGGCATTGCTGGACTGGACCGGCGAGCAGATGCCGACGTTGGATGACGTGGCGGATGCCCCGCGCTTCGTGAAGAACTTCATGTTCTGGAACGACCAGGAAATCGTCATGCACCTGGCCCTGCCCGTACCCGTGGCGTATTGCAGTATCGGCAACCTGCCGCTGCAGGGCTGCAGCGAATCCAACAGCTATGGCGGCTGGGGCTTCGGCGATCTCATCGCCCGCCAGTATGTCTGGAATGCGCTGCCCGGCGAGCTGACCCAGGCGTTCAAGGCCAGCCTGGACAGCGACGCCCTGGTCACTGCTCCGGGGCTCCTCTGTGCCGACAACGACCAGCCGATGCAGATGCGCGTCAGGTCTGCGTCGCGCTTCAGCGATGACGCGGCCTACCGCATCAGCGGCGATTTCAACATGGCCTCACTGCACGCCTGGCCGCTGCTGCACCAGGTGTTCCTGCACGCCTGGCGCGACGACCTGATACCTTTTCTGTGCAGCGCGCCCCTGGTCACCGAGCTGTCGCTGCTCAAGCACGATCAGCGCGAGCTCGACTTCTCGGCCACCTGCCTTGAACGGCTGGTGATCGACATCGAAGGTCTTGAGCGACTGGTCCTGCCCAAGAGCCTGACCACCCTGATCGTCCACGGCCAGGGCGCGGTCAAGCGCTTCGGCGCCATCGACGACCGGGTGGATGTGCTCAGCCAGCTGGCACCTGATGTGCGCCCCATGCTGACCGTGGTGGCCACGCAGAACGGGCGCTGGATCTCGCTGCAGGCCACCGGCACGGTGCCGGCAGTGCACGGGCTCGACCAGTTGCGCGGGCTGCTTGTGGCCAAGGTGAGCGAACTTGACCTGGCCGAAGTCGTCGACACCCTCCCCCACGTCGAATACCTGCACCTGTTCGGCGCCCCCGGGACCCTGAGCGGGCTGGGGTCATTGAGCGAGCTGCCGAAGCTCGAAGCGCTGTGGTTCTGTGACCTGTTCGGCTACAGCCCGGATGATTTCCCTGCACCCGCTGCGCTGCCAAGCCTGACCAGCCTGAGCCTGGACAGCCTGCCGGCGGACGTCGCGGCTGCGGTGCGCAAGGCGTACAAGAAGGCGCCGCAGGTGGACCTGACACTGAGCAAACCGCGCAAGCCCGAATGGCTGGCGGAGAACCTCGACAACCCGCTGCGGCACTGGGACGGTCGCGAAGGGTTTGCCCCGGCCCTGGTCAAGAAGGTGCACGCGGCCTACATCGCGGCGTTGCGCCAGGTGCGCGAGGCTGAAACCGTCCGGGTCGACGAGGGGGCCTACAGCCAGCGGGTCACCGCGGCCATCGCCGCGTTCCTCGAGGTGATCGCCGGGCTCAATCGCAAGCATGGCTTCCTCTACACCCTGGAACGCGACGAAGTGATCGACGCGGTCAACCTCCTGGCCGCGTCACTCTCGGCCCCGGCACGCGTCGCGCTGGACCCCTTGATCGAAGGAGCCCTGGACGATTGAACCGGTCCGTTGCGGCCGGCATCGCTCAAGCCTGCTGATCGACGGCTGCGTAACGCCACTCTTGCAGTGGCTTTATCGGTTGTTTTGTATCTTGTATCGACAGGAAACAATCGTGTTAAGCTGCGCCGCAACACGCTGGAGCGGCGTTCGAGGACCTTTTAATCGTTTTGTGCGGGCGACATCACGTCGCCTTCAGGCACGCCATCCGGCTGAGTCTTGAGCCGGCCGACATGGTCCAGATGCCTCCAGAGAAAGTGCGCGGCCTCTTCACGCCGATCGGATTCGATGAGGTCGAGCAAGTGAATATGTTCCCGGCATTGCGCCTCAAGACGCGTGCGATCGACGTTGGCTTTGTAGCCCATGAAACGCCGGAGCTGGTTTTGCTGGCGGATGGCGTCGATGAAAAAGGCATTGGCGGAGCCCTGCACGATCAGTTCGTGAAACTGCGCGCCGATCTCGAACAGTTGGGCGCGGGACAAGGTCTGGATCTCTCCGTCGAGCAGGGCCTGTTGTTGCTGTCGGGCCTCGGCAAACGCGCTGTGATTGACCTGATAGCCAGGCTCGAGCAGCGCGGCTGGCTCAATGGCCATGCGGAAGCGGTAGCTCTGGATGTAGGTCTGGGTGTTGTGCACGAAGCTCTTGAGGCTCCAGCCTTGGCCGGGATTGCGCTCGACCATGGCTTCGCCGGCCAGCCGGTTCAACACCTTGAGCAGTTGCCCGCGCGGCACGGCATAGCGGCGCAGCAGTTGTGCTTCAAAAAAGTGGGCGGGTATTTCACCGCTCAGAATGTCGTCGACCACGCGCAGGTAAAAGTCGTCGAAAGGGTCGCTGGCAAGAGGGAACGCCGCTTGCTGAATCTGCGCGGCGTCCTGATTCAGAAAGTAGCCGCGATTGGGTTCGTGGATCGCCAGGCCCCACTCGGCGAGCAAGGCAAACACCCGCCGCACAGGGGAGCGCGAAACCCCCAGGGCCTCGGCGAAGGTCTGCTCGCGCAAGGGCTCACCGGTTTGCATCGAGCGGGCGCGAACCAGGTCGATGACGCGGGGGGCCAGTTGCAAGGCGAGGTCTTTCTTGATCACGGGTTCTTTCTCGAAGGAGTGGCCTCAGTCCCTCAGCGGTAGCCCAGGGGGCTGCGGCGGACTGGTGGTGGAAAATACCATACGCAGCGACTGCGGGTGGGCTGGCAGGCAATCGTGGTACAGGCCCTTGTTGAATACGCCGATGGCGCAGTGCTGGAGCGGTGCAAAGAGCTCCAGGCGGATGATTTGTTTTTCCCAGGATGGAGGTTTACCCAGTGCTCAAGTTCAATGCTCACCTTGGTTTTCAGTTCAATGAATGGCCGTTTCTGCAACGTATCGAAGCGGCTGCGGCCGCAGGGTTTCGGGCGGTCGAGTTCCCGTCGCCCTATGAGTTCGACGCTAGTCTCCTGGCCGATCACCTGGCCCGGCATGGGTTGCCACTGATTCAGTTCGCCGCGCCGGCCGGTGTCAGCAAAGGCCTGGCCGCCCAGCACGGCAAGGAGCAGGAGTTTCGCGCGGGCCTGGCGCAGGCGGTGCGCTATGCCAGGACATTGGGGTGCTCGGATGTGCACATCATGTCCGGCGTCACCACCCGGGACGATGCGGCATCGACCTTCGGCGGCAACCTGGAGTATGCGGTCAAGTACTTCGAAGACCAGGGGCTGCGGCCGCTGATCGAAGTGATCAGTGCCCAGGAGGTGCCCGGCTACTACCTGTCCGACTTCGACAAGGCGCAGCAGGTGCTGGAGGACTTCCCGAGTGTCGGGCTGATTCTCGATCTGTACCATGCCCAGTTGCTGACCGCAGACGCTGCCGAGGTGCTGGCAAGGTTTTATCAGCGAACTGTGCATGTGCAAATTGCCGACTGCCCGGGGCGTCATCAACCGGGAACCGGAAGCATGGATTTCCCGGCCTTGTTCGCGGCACTGGAACAGCGTGGCTACAGCGGTTGGATCGGTTGTGAGTACCGGCCTTCGGGCCCGACCGTGAACTCCCTCGAATGGCTCAAACGCCTGGGCGCCTAGAGCGCGCACGGTACGCCCCGACCCCAACCCTGGAGCAAATCATGAGTGCAATCACCCCTGCGGTTCTTCAAGACCTGGCCCCTGGCGGCGTACTGCGCGCGGCCATCAATCTCGGCAATCCGGTACTGGCGCAGCAGGACCCGGATGGCTCGCTACACGGGGTCTCCGTGGCCCTGGCCAAGGCGTTGGCCGAGGAGCTGGGAGTGCGTCTGGAGATGCTGACTTTCGACGCCGCCGGCAAAGTGTTTGCCGCGCTGGAGGAGGGCAGCTGGACCCTGGCCTTCCTGGCCATCGAGCCGGTGCGCGAGCAGCAGATCGCGTTCAGCGAACCCTACGTGATGATCGAAGGCACCTACCTGGTTGCGACCGACTCGGCGTACCTCAAGGTCGAAGATCTGGATCAGCCCGGGCTGCGCCTCGCGGTCGGCCGGGGCGCGGCGTACGACCTGTTCCTCAGTCGGACCTTGCAGCACGCACAACTGGAGCGGGCCGAGACCTCCGCGGCGGCCGTGGAGCTGTTCTTCGACCAGGGCCTGGATGCCGCCGCCGGCGTGCGCCAGCCCCTGCAACAGGTGGCTGCTGCCGATGGGCGTTACCGGGTGCTGGAAGGCGCGTTCACCGCGATCCGCCAGGCGCTGGCCGTGCCTCGCCAGCGAGCGGCAGGGGCGGCGTATGTGAGGGCCTTCGTCGAGCGGAAAAAGGCCGAAGGGTTTGTCCACGCCGCACTGGCGGCGAGTGGTCAAGCCGAGGTCACGGTGCCCTAGGGCCGATGCTCTGGCTTGACACCCAGCCACGCCAACGGCGGGTTGTCAGGCCGGGCTCATTGCCCCTCAGCGTGAACGAAACCCCCAGACCATCTCCACAATGCGCTCCGCAACCACCAGGTAGATCACGATAAGGCCCAGTTGCAGCGCCAGGTGATATTCCAGCTTGGCCAGCCGGCGAACCCCATCACTGACATTGAGCAGCCACAACAGGGCCGATAAGCCGATCAGGCCCCAGCCTGCCATGTTGGAAACCAGCAGGCCCAGGAACAGGTCATGGGTGCCCCTGAGCGCATCGGTCCCCGCAGCAAACAGCAGGGCGCAGACGATCAGGTTTTTAACGTTGTCGAAGATCTGCGTACTGAGATCGTTTTCCAGCAGTTCCAGATAGCGATTCCAGAGTTTCTGCATAGTCGATAGGCCTCAAGTGTAGGCGTCGAAAGCCGGCGCCAACCCCACTCAGGGGCCATCAGCAGCGCCCTGGAGCAGCGCCAGCCCCGGTGAGAATGTCAGCGTAGCAGCCCGGGCCCCAGGCGCAGGGTGATGGGCGTCTCAGGCGCCCACCCCAAGGCATCGTCGCGACGATCCGCCTTTGTCGGCGCGGCAACACTCACCGAGCTTTGTGCCGCCGACAGCGCTCCGAGCAATAGCGCACCTGATCCCAGCACCGCGCCCATTTCTTGCGCCAGGCAAAGGGCAACCCGCAGGTCGCGCAGGTCTTGACCGGCAGTTCGCTCTTTTTCACAGCGGGTCCCCGGCGTCCAGGGCCGCGAGCAAATGCTGGCCGCGTTGCCAGAGCGCTTGCTGCTTGGCCTCCGGCATGCGGTCGAGGTTTTTATAGAGCATGGCCATGCGTTGGTTGCCCCGCAGCAGGTCGCCGTGGCGCATCAGGAAATGCCAGTACAGCGCATTGAAGGGGCAGGCGGTGTCTTGCGTGCTCTGCGTGACGTTGTACGCGCAGTCGCGGCAGTAATCCGACATGCGCTTGATGTACTGGCCACTGGCGCAATAGGGTTTGGACCCCAGGTAACCGCCATCGGCATGCATGACCATGCCCAGGGTATTGGGCAGTTCGACCCAGTCGAAGGCGTCCATGTAGATGGCCAGGTACCACTCGCAGATCTGGCTCGGCACGATCCCGGCCAGCAGGGCAAAGTTGCCGGTGACCATCAGCCGCTGGATGTGATGGGCGTAGGCATGCTCCAGGCTCTGGCCGATGGCCTGGCGCATGCAGTTCATCCGGGTGGCGCCGGTCCAGTAGAACTCGGGCAGCGGCCGCTGGTTGCCGAAGGCATTGCCCTGGGCGTAGTCGGGCATCTTCAGCCAGTACACGCCGCGCACGTACTCGCGCCAGCCGATCAGTTGGCGGATAAAGCCTTCGGCGGCATTCAGGGCAATCCTGCCCGACCAGTACGCCGCCTCCACATCGCTGCAGACCTGGCGGACATCCAGCAGGCCGATATTCAGCGCGGCGCTGATGCGTGCGTGAAACAGAAACGGTTCGTTGCTGGCCATGGCGTCCTGGTAGTCGCCAAACCCGGCCAGGCCGAAATCCAGAAAGTACTCCCACAGCGCCAGGGCCTCGGCGTGGGTCACCGGGTAGTCGAAGTTCTCCAGGGAGCCGTAGTGGCTGGAGAAGCGTGCGGCCACCAACTCCAGCACCTCGCGGGTTATCGAGTCCGTGCCAAACCGCGCCGGGTAGGGCGCCTTCGTTCCCTTGGGCAGCGCCTTGCGGTTGTCCGCATCAAAGTTCCAGGCACCGCCCACCGGGCTGCCGTCGCCATTGAGCAACAGCCCGCATTTGCGCCGCATCTCACGGTAAAAGAACTCCATGCGCAGCTGTTTCTTGCCCTGGGCCCAGGCCGCGAACTCGCTGCGGGAACAGATAAAACGCGTATCGGCATGCCACTCGACGCTTAACCCGCAGTCCTTGATCGACTGTTCGAGGCGCCAGTCGCCGCACTCCGTCAGGCACAGGACCTGAGCCTGCAACAGCGCTTGCCAGCGGCGCAATTCGCCCGGCACCGAGCCGGTGTTGTGCGGATCATCCAGGGTCACGTACTGCACCCGCAAACCCCGTTCGCGCAACGCCTGGGCAAAATGGCGCATGGCACTGAAAATCAGCACGATCTTCTGCGGGTGATGGGGCACATGGCTGGCTTCCTCCATCACCTCCACCAGCAACACCGTGTCGCGCTGCGCATCCAGCCCCTGCAGCGAGGCCAGGTCAAAGGACAACTGATCGCCCAGCACCAGGCACAGTCGGCGAGTCGTATTCATGGGTGGATCCAGCCAGTGTCGGGTGAGCGGAAGGTCATCCGGGCGGGAAGAGGGGGCGCAACACCGGATACGCTGTGGTTCTATCGTCTAAAACCTATACAAATATATATTTATGTATAGGTTATTCATAGAGCTTTGCGCAGGAAACGGGATTGTTCCGCGGTGCCTGAGGAACCACCCTCAGCCAGGTCTGTAGCTCGTAACAGCGGTCGATGGCCTGGCAAGGCCTGCCTTGCAAACTGAAAAGCCCCGGCTACGCTGATGGCAGAATGCCCTACCTGAAAAAAAGAGCATCCCTATAACAGCTTGTATGGCCCCCTCATTCATTCGAAATGTTGAAGGCTTGGAATGCACTTAATGCTCAGGTGGCTACTTATACTTTCCATCTCGCTGACGTGCTCTTGCACGGTGGTTCATATTATCGGCGAGAGCGGCAATGTCGAAACCCGCTGGATGCCGGGCATCTCCTATATCCACATTGACGCCACTGAGCGTCCCTTGTACGTGCAAAGTGAGACCCTGGGCCTTGGCTTTTCCAATCAATCACTGACGCTGGGTTACGGGGTGTTTGAACAAGTAGTGGTAGAGGATATCAGCGGCGGCACCTGCCTCCTGATATCTATTGCTGGCGGCCCCGCCAATCGAGACTTCTCATTTCAGAAAAAGGATCCTGAATATGTTTGTACAAACAAGGAAGTCAGCGTTCGTTAATACCAGGGCCATGCTCCTGGTGGTGGCGGGGGCAGGAGCGGGGTGTGCCCCCTTGCAGCAAGCGCCCTTGGTCTATACATCTTCCCACGTGATTGGCGTGAAGCTTGGGGTCGCCCCTACGCAGCCGGAATCCATGGAAGCCGTGATCGGCTATAAGGACCTGGACGCCGCCTATGCGCCTGTCGCGGTCTCTAATCCGCATTTGGACAAGGCCATGCAACCTGGAAATAAATACGATAAGGATCTCTATGAAATCAAGGAAATCTACGGGATCTATGGAACTCAGGCGAGCGCGGCGGGTGCCACTCAGTTATTGACGCCGGAAGAGTCGGTGGATATGAAGACGTATTTTGAAGAGTTCTCGAAGAAGGAGAACAGCGCAATCACCACCAGTAAGGCTAAGGCCGATTGGGAGGAAAAGCAGATTTGGAAGACGTTGAGTGAACAATTAATAAAGGAGTCTAAGGGGAGGGGCTGTAAAGAACTCGTAAGAAGTATGCCTATCAAAGACACCTATTTAAATCTATTCAACTGCGTTGCGGTAGATGCCCAAAGCGAAGTCAGGAGGATGTACGGCACCTTAAGCGATAAAAATCAGAGTTATGACTACTTTGATAGTGAGGAGCGCAAAGCTAAAGCGGAGTATGACAAAGCTAACGATGCCTCTCAGGTCGCCCTGACGAATTTCGCCCGCATCACTGACAAAGTTAAGGGCGCCCTTGAGAAGTTGGCCAGTATCCAGAAACGAGACGCCATTTCGGTCTATGGCTCGTTCGACGCCGATACCGGTGCAGAGACTGCCAAGGTCCAGGGCACTGACACCAATGGAAATAATGGTGTGAAGGTTAAAGTCGGCAAGGTTTTTTCAACCGGCGTGGCTGCGCAGAACGTGTCCGAGGCACAAAAAACTGTCGCTTCAGCGGTGGTTGTCAGTGCCTGTATCAATGCCCTGGGTGATCAGGCGCAGAAGGTGCACACAGGCGCTGGTGCAGGTGCCGCCAGACAAGCATTTATTCAAGCCTTGTTACCCGAGTGCTTCAAAGTGAAGCAGGAGAAATAATCCCCCTTCAGCCGGTCAGGGGTTTGGTTTTTGCGGCTGGATAAGCTGTCTTGGGGTGAGTCGGAGCGGGTGCACTGCATCCGCTGCCACTCCTCAAAAACCAAACGTCGGATGCCGCCCCTCGCTGTAGCGCCACTTTTTCCCAGCCATAAATGCGTCTTCGCCAAAGTGCGTGCGTATTGCCAGTCTTACCTCATCCGGCACCGGGTCGGTGATCTGCGCGGTGGCCTCCAGCCAATAGAGATCGTCGCCAAGCTGCTCCACACGCTGGAACGGCGCACTTTCTATGGCTTGCCTGCCGAACAGCTCGATATAGGGCTTGCCGTAGAGCGAGATGTTGGGAATTTCCGGCAGGCGCAGGTGAAGGTTGAATGGGGTGTCCCAGCCGGCGAATTCCATGCTGCGGATGTCGCCATACAGGGTGTTGCTACAGGCTGCCAACCGTTTGATCAAAGCCAGGAAGTCGTCAAGCATTGCGGGCTTTTTGCTGAAGGCTTTGCGCATCAGGAAACCACTGACAAAGGGAAACGATGGCGGGGTCGAGCGGTTCCACTGCACTTGGTACCCAAGGTGGCTGCCTGCCTCCAGCACCAGGCTGCCCGCCATCGCCGAGATGCCCGGCTGCGCCAGAAAGCGCAGCGGTTCTTCCACATCGACCAATGGCTGGCGCCCTTCGAAGGCGCCGAACCGGGTGGGCCGGATACTGGCGACGGCGCTGTCAAGGCACTGGATGATTGCCCGGGCCTGGGACGGTATCGAGAAGTCCCCCGTTGAGCTCAATGAAAAAGTGACGCCCGGAACTGGATTACTCATGAAGCTTCCCTTGATTTGCTGTGGACAGTCTGCGGCGCGCAGTCTAGCAAGGTCGGACGGCTCGGCGGGGGCCGAACCCTAGGGTGCTTCGGCTGTCAGGCGCCAGCCGCCGGCGCGTTGCCGGTCGTGCCAGAAGCCGGCGTAGCGCCCGTGCTTGGTCAGCAGTTGGCGGTGGGTGCCGGATTCCACCAGGCGTCCCTGGTCCAGCACCAGGATCTGGTCGGCGGCCATGATGGTCGGCAGGCGATGGGCGATCACCAGCACCGTGGCGCTGTGCATCAGGCTGCGGATGGCGGCTTGCACAAAGGCTTCGTTCTGCGGGTCGAGGGCTGCCGTGGCTTCATCCAGCAGCACGATCGGCGCACGTTTGAGCAAGGCCCGGGCCAGGGACACGCGCTGGCGCTCGCCACCGGACAGGCTGGCGCCGCCTTCACCCACTGGTGTATCCCAGCCCTGGGGCAGGCGCGCGACGATCTCATCAACCCCCGCCAGGCGCGCCGCCTCGGCCACCTGCCCAGGGCTGGCGTCGGGGCTGCCCACGCGGATATTGGCCGCCAGGCTGTCATCGAACAGGTACACGTCCTGCATCACCAGGGACAGTTGGGCCATCAGGGCTTCATTGGACAGCTCGCGCACATCCACCCCGCCGACCATGACCCGGCCCTGGCTGGCGTCGAAGAAACGCATCAGCAAGCGGGTGACGGTGGTTTTACCGGAGCCCGAGGCGCCGACGATGGCGGTCATCGAATGGGCAGGGGCGCTGAAGCTCAGGTCCTGGAGCACCGATGGGCCGCTGGGATAGGCGAAGCTCACCTGTTCGAAGGCGATGCTGCCGGGGGCGGTCAGTGGCCGGCTTAGAGCCGGTTCTGGCAGCGGTGGTTCGCGCAGGATGCTCACCAGTTGCTCCAGGTCGTTGCCGGCCATGCGCAGCAAGCCGCTGCGAGCGGCGGCTTCAGCCAAGGGCCCGACAAAGCGCGCCACCAGGGCCAGCAGCGCCACCAACTGGATGGCATCGATCTCGCCGGCCATGGCCAGCGCCAGCCCCACGCCCACCAGCAAGGCGAACGCCAATTGCACGGTCAGGCCGCCAGCCAGCAACTTGGGAAAGGTCTGCGCCAGCATCGAGCCGCCGGCCTGCTGTTGCGCCCGATTGGCGGCCTGCAAGGGTGGGTAGCCGTCCTGGGCCTGGCCAAAGGCCCGCAGCACCTGTTGAAACCGTGCGAATTCCACCACGCGGTTGCCGGCCAGGGTAGCGGCGGCCTCCACCCTTTGGTCATTGCGGGCGATGGCGTTGGCCGACCAGTGATGGGTGAAGTAGATCAGCGGTGCGCACAGCACTGCCGTCAGTCCCAGGCGCCAATCAAACACAAACAGGCTCAGGGCCACGGTGGCAGGTACTACTACGCCGGACACCACCGGCCCCAGGTAATGGGCAAACAGGCCGGTGACCATCAGCGTGCCGCTGGTAGCACTGCGGGACAGGCGCCCGATCTGCTCCGAATTGAACCAGCCCAGGGGCAGGCGCATCAGGTGCTGGCCGAGGCGGTCGTGCAGAGTGGTGAGCACCAGCAGGGCCAGGGTGAAGCCCTGCATCGCCTGGTGGTAATGGGCGATACAGCTCAGCAGCACCATGGCCCCGAGCACGCCGAGCCAGGCCATGGCCCCGTGCAGATCACCACTGAACAAGCCGTGCAGGATCGGCACCAGCAAGGCCACGGCCAGCCCCTGGAGCACGGCGCTGATCACCAGCCAGGCCAGGTAGCGGTAAAGGCGTGGGGCGTGGTCGGGGCCCAATAGGGTGAGCAGGCTGCGGATCACAGGGACATCTCCAGGTCGGGGGCGGTGGTTTCAGTGCTGGCGCGCCACAGTCGGGCATAGGCACCGTTGGCCTGCAGCAGTGCGCGGTGGCTGCCGCGCTCCAGCACCCGGCCCTGGTCGAGGACCACGATCTGGTCGACGCCGCTGATGCTCGCCAGGCGATGGGCTATCACCAGTACCGTGCGCCCTCGGGCCAGGGCCGACAGGGCGTCTTGGATCAGTGCCTCGGATTCCGGGTCGGCGTGGGAGGTGGCTTCATCGAGGATCAGCACCGGGGTGTCGGCCAGCAGCGTGCGGGCGATGGACAGGCGCTGGGCTTCGCCGCCGGACAGGATCGCGTCCTCGCCGATCACCGATTGGTAGCCACGGGGCAGAGCCTGGATGCGCTCATGGATCTGCGCCGAGCGCGCGGCGGCCTCCAGTTCGGCGTCGCTGGCCTGGGGGCGGCCGAGGCGCAGATTGGCGGCCACGCTGCCGTGCACCAGTTGCGCGTCCTGCAAGACAAAACCCACCTGGCGGTACAACAGGCCTGGCTCGATGTCGCGCACGTCGACGCCGCCCACCCGCACCCGCCCGGCGCTGACATCGTGAAAGCGCGGCACCAGCTTGGCCAGGGTCGACTTGCCGGCGCCGGAGGCACCCACCAGCGCGGTCACGCTGCCCGCCGGGCAATGCAGGTCGATGCCCCTGAGAATCAGATGCGCCGGGTCGTAGCCAAATTCGACCTGGTCGAAGGTGATGTCGCGGCCCTCTGGGGCTTTGCCCGGCGTCGGGCTAGGCAGCTCCTCGACTTGCAGCAGGGCTTCGATGCGCCCGGCGGCGGCCAGGGCGGTGCGCTGGGCGCCAAGGCTCTGGGTGATCACCAGCAATGACTGGGGGATGACCACCGCCACCAGGGTTTCGGCGAACAGCTCCAGGGGCGTGACCCAGCCCCGGGCCAGCAGCAGGCTGCCGACCCCCAGGCTCACCAACAGAATCAGCGGCACGCTCAAGGCCATGGAGGAAAAGGTCTCCAGGCGCAGCAATGGCCGCACCCAACCGGCGTACTGCGTGCTGAAACGGTCGACCGCCTGCTGATAGCTGCGATGGGCCTGGCCCGCCCGGCCGAACGCCTTGACCACGGCAATGCCATGGACGAACTCGACGATGGCCGCGCTGACCCGGGTCATGCTGACGTCCAGCTGCTGCATCTTGTCGCCGAAGCCACGCATCATCAGGCGGTAGGCCAGCCCATAGATCGGCAGGGTCAGCACCGCCAGCAGCGCCAGGCGCCAGTTCAGGCTGGCCAGCCAGAGCAGCCCGGCCAGGGGAGTGACAATGGCCGAGGTCTGCTCCACCGCATGGTGGGCAATCAGGTGGTGCAGGTCTTCAAGATCGTCTTGCACCACCTTGCGCACCGCACCGGAGGTGGTGTCGCTGTACCAGCCCAGGGGCACGCGGCCGAGCTTGCGCACCATGGCTTCGCGCAAGCTCGCTTGCAGCCGGTGGTCCGCCAGGTGCGTCAGCCACAGGGCAAGGCCGCTGGCCATCCAGCCCAGGCTCAGGGCGCCCACCACCAGCGCCGCCCAGCGCCACAGCAATTGGGGTTCGGCATGGCCGTCGAGCAACAGACGGCCCAGCTCGGTCAGGCCGATAAAGGGCACCAGGTTGACCAGCGCGCCCACGGCGGCAAACGCCACGCCGAGGCGAACAAGGCGATTGACTGGGCGTTTCAGGGTGTCCAGGGCGCTAGTCATGGGTTTTTCCGTGGTGACTCAGCCGCTGCACCGATAGTGCCTGGGCGCGGCTGATGTGAATGGCTGGAAAGTCGAGCAGGTTCAAGGAGCAACGATGCTAGTCGTTCCCATTGTCGGCACTACCCGCATCCAGTCGATTTCGCCCCGCATCCATTGGCCGGCCGGGGACTTGGGCGCTGCCGCTGCAGGGGGCGGTCCCTGGAGGCTGCGGGATACGGTTGGAAAATGACTTGAATCGGGTAGAGGCCGACCCGCGGCCTTGTCTACCGTCCCTGGCTGCCCCCTTCGCGGGCAGGTGTTCCCGCCCATCAGTGCCCGCCGCCCATCAGGGTCTCGTTCGACCCGAGGCCGGCGGCGGCACCTTGTCCATGGAGTTGCAGATGTCAGTCGATTCGGGTTTGCAGGTGCGCGGCCTGCACAAGCGCTACAACAACGGCGTCCAAGCGTTGCGCGGTGTGGACCTGAGTGTGGGCCCGGGCATGTACGGCCTGCTGGGCCCCAACGGTGCCGGCAAAAGCAGCCTGATGCGGACCCTGGCCACCCTGCAGCAAGCAGATGCCGGCAGCATTCGCCTGGACGGGGTGGATGTACTGGCCGACTCCGATCACCTGCGCCGGCGCCTGGGTTATCTGCCGCAGCAATTGGGGGCCTATCCGGGCGTCAGTGGCCGTGACCTGCTGGACCGTTTCGCCTGGCTCAAGGGCCGGACCGATGGCCGCCAGCGCCGCGAAGAAATCGAAGGGCTGCTGGCCAAGGTCAATTTGCAGGACGCCGCGCACCGCGCGCTGGCCACCTATTCGGGCGGTATGCTGCGCCGCTTCGGTATCGCCATGGCGTTGGTGGGGGCACCGCGCCTGTTGATTGTCGATGAGCCGACGGCGGGCCTCGACCCGGCGGAACGCAACCGCTTTCACCGGGTGCTGGCAGATGTAGCCGCCGAGTCCATCGTGCTGCTGTCGACCCATATCGTCGAAGACGTCGAGAACCTGTGCAGCCGCCTCGCGGTATTGGCCGGCGGGCAAATCATTGTCGAAGGCAGCCCGGCGCAACTGCTGCAGGCTGAACAGGGGCGGCTGTGGCAAGCCTCGTTCGCCCGGGGTGAAGCCTTGCCGACGGCATTGCACGTCGCGGCCAGCCCCGAGGGCAGCCGGGTGATCGTGCACGGGGAGCGTCCGGCCGACCCACGTTTCATCCCCCACACGCCACGCCTGGAAGATATCTACTACCTGGCACTGGCCCAGGCCGGCGAGGTGGTCGAGGCATGAATACCTTCGCCCTGATGATGCGCGAGGCCTGTGTGGAAATACGGGCCGGGCTGCGCAGCGGCATTCCGTTGCTGGTGTTCCTGGGCCTGGCCGGCTACTTGCTGATGTCCCTGACCAATGCCGACTACGTGCAGAAAATGGGCGCCAGCGATATTCCGCGCAATGCCCCCAGCCTGATTTACCTGATGGCGTGCGGCTGCATGTTCTTCCTGTTTTTTGCCTGGGCCTGGGTCTTTGCCCAGCCGGCCCTGAGGGAGCGCAAGGCGCAGTTGGAGGAGGTCTGGCTGGCCTTGCCGGTGTCGTTGCCGGCACTGTTGTGGGGGCGCTTTATCGGCGCGGCGGTGGTGGGCGGCCTGCTCGCCAGCTCGTTGCTGGTCGGTTTTTTGTTGAGCCCGGTCCTGGCCTTGCTGGGTTGGGTGCCGGCGGGCAGCATCGCGGCGCCGGCATGGGCGGCGCTGGGGTTTGCCTGGGTGGCCCTGCTGCTGCCGGTGAGTACCGGCGTCGGGGCCCTGTATTACCTGCTGGCGCTGCGCAGCCGCGGGCTGGCGGCACCCTTTGCCCTGGCCACGCTGCTGATGCTGCTATGGATGTTCGCCGTGGTGGTGCTCAAGGGCGGACATATCAATCCGCTGTTGGCGGCCAGCCTCGACCCGTCGCTGTTTACCTTCGCCCAGGCCCAGGTCGAAACCTGGAGCCCGGGGCAGAAGTCCCAGGCCTTGCTGGCATTGACCCCGGGCTTCTGGCTCAACCGTGGCCTGTGGTGTGGCGTGCCTCTGTTGCTGTTGGCCTGGGTCCTGGCCCGCAGTACGCGGGAGGGCTTGATGGGGCGGCGCTCCGGCACGCTGCTGGCCGAGCCGGCGCTGCACCGGGCGTCGGATGCACCTGTGCCGGGCCCGTTGCTGCCCAGTCGCTGGGCACTGGCCCTACGCTGCGAAACCCATTGGCAGTTACGTCAGATCCTGGCCCGCAAGCTGGCCTGGCTGGCCCTGGGGTTGTTGCTGGTGATGGGGGTGCTCAGCGGCTTTGTGCATGGGGTGTGGCATGCCAGCGGGCCAATGGTACCCCGGGCGGACCTGACCCTGCCGCTGCTGTCCAGTGCGCTGTTTCTGGTGATCGCCTTCGTGCTGGCGGCGCTGGTGGGCCTGGTCTGTCGTCGCGATGCGGTGGAGGGGCTGGGGGAGATGCTGCACGCCACGCCGGCCCCGGTCTGGTTGCGCCTGCTCGGCCAGGTGCTGTGCGTGGTGCTGGCGACCCTGCTGCTGGCCCTGGTGCCCGGCGTCGCCAGCCTGTTGATCAGCGCCATCGCCGCACCGCACAGCCTGGCCCCGGGCCTGGGGCTGACCTACTCACTGCTGGTGTTCGCTCCGCCCTTGCTGGAGCTGGCCCTGCTGACGGTGCTGGTGCATGCGTTGATCCGCCGTTCCGGGCTGGCCTACGCCACTTCGATGCTGCTGACATTTTTTCTGGTGCTCAATCACGAACTGGGGCTTGTGAGTTACCCACCCTATGCCATGGCGATCCCGGCCCATTTGGCGTTGTCGGCGTTGACCGGATGGGCGCCCTGGTGGCCGTACCTGGCGACCCTGGCCAGCTGGAAACTGGCGCTGTGCCTGGTGTTGCTGGCGCTGGCGGCCCTGGCCTTGCCCCGCGGGCCCGAGCCGCGGCGAATGGCCGATCTGCGTCGGCGCCTGTTCGGCCTGCCGGGTGCACTGCTGGCGTCGGGGCTGGTGCTGATGGGCAGCAGCGGTGCGCTGTTGCATCGGCATCTGGTGGAGCAGGGCACTTACCAGTCGGCTGCTGCCGAGCGGGCCGAACGCGCGGCCTGGGAGCGGCGCTGGCTGGCCGGTGCAGGTCCCTGGCAGGTTGCTGGTGGCCACCTGCGCTTGCAGGTGGATGGCGCGGCGCGGCAGGTGCTGGGGCAGTGGACCCTGGAGGGCGTGATCGCCGCTAACGGGCAGCTGGATGCCGAGTTGCCAGTGGGCATGAAGGTCACTGAGGTCCGGGTGATGGGCCAGCCGCTGGCAGTGGAACAAGACACGGACCACCTGCGCATTGCCCTGGGTATGTGCGCGGCGACGGGGTGCAAGGTGGATGTGCGCTGGACCTTGGGCGCCAGCGGTTGGCCGAGCGCGGGCGAGGGCTTCTGGCTAGGCCCTCGGGCGGTGTGGCTGGAAGCGCGGCGGGTGATGCCGCGCCTCGGCTTCGACCCCGAGCGATGGTTGCGGGCGCCGTTGCAGCGCACACAGGCCGGGTTGCCGGTGCAGTTGCCCATGCTGCCGGCGGGGGCTGCGGTGGCGGCCCAGGCGGTGGCCCCGGCGGGTGCCTGGCAATGGCTGATCGAGCTCAACGGCCAATCCATCAGCGGCAGCAGTCAGCAGCCGTTGGACTTTGCTTACGCCATCGCTCCTGGAGCCTTGGCCCAGAACCTGGACGGCGTGCAGGTCGTGGCCGATGCCAGTCGTCGGCAGACCGCCCGTGAGGTGCGCGAGGACCTGGACGCCATGGCCGCCTGCGTGGCGCAGCGCCTGGGCAGCAGCCCGACGGTCAATGAACTGAGCCAGTGGCCCAGCGGCATGGGCCGCAGCCGCTTGAGCCATGGTCATCTGTTGCTGGGTCAGACGCCGAGCTGGGATGTGGCGGCGGCCGGCGTCGGACGCTGGGCGCGGCGCGGGCATATCGCCGAACTGCTGGCTCGTCAGCGCCTGATCAGCACCGGCGACCTGCGTGAAGCCCCCGGGCATGTCTGGCTCAGCCACGGCGTGGCCGGGGCCATCGGCTTGCTGTGTGTGGGCGATGTGGACGGCCCCGAAGCCCGGGCCGCACTGGTTCGGCTCCAGGCCGATGACCTGGCCCGGGCCCTGGGCAGCGACGGCGAACCCATCGGCACCCTGGCCCAAGCCCGGGAGCAGGGCTGGGCGACGTTATATGCCCCTTTGGCCAGCCTGGACTGGGTCGCCAGCCAGAGCCCCGAACAACTGACGGCCATGACGGCCGCACTGCGCAACGGCCAGGGATGGCCCGCTTCGATCCAGGGCCTGCTTGGCGCGCCCTCGGAGCCTGTGGTGGCCGAGGCGCTGCGGCGCTGGGGCCCGCCGCAATAAATGGTCCTTGCTCTTTCATATCCCTGGAGTTTTTCCATGCCTGCACATTGGTCACTCACACCGCTGCGCCGTCCCGAGGGCTGGCGCGCCAACGTCCTTACCCAAACCCTGGCCCTGGCCTTGTCCAGCCAGATGTGCCCGGCCTTTGCCGTGGACTACCAGCCGCGCCCCGGCGCCATCGAGTTGACCCCACTGACAGTCAGTGCCCGGTTGAACCAGGAAAGCGCCCAGGACATCCCGTTCGGCCTGTCGGTGATCGACGGGGCCACCCTGGATGCCCGGCGCCTGCGCACCCTCGAAGAAGCCTTGCGCGGCACCCCCGGAGTCGACGTCAATTCCTGGGGCGGCGCCAATGACGCCAATGTGCGCATTCGCGGCGTCGGCTCGCTGAACCAGATGAGCATGGACGACGGCTCGGTGCTGCTGAATGTGGACGGGGTGCCGATGTCGATGCGCAATGCGGCCATGGCCACCCTCGATGTGCAGCAGGTGGAGGTGCTCAAGGGGCCCCAGGGCACCCTGCTTGGACGCAACAGCGAGGCCGGGGCGATCAACGTCACCACCCGCAAGCCGACCCGCGAGGTGCAGGGTTATGTGCGTGCCGAAGGCGGCCAGCAAGGCCAGTTCATGACCGAAGGTGCCCTGGGCGGTCCGTTGACCGAGACCCTGGCCGGGCGCCTTGCACTGCGCCGCAGCGGTTTCGACAACTGGGTCGACGACCAGCAGGATGGCCAGCCACTGACCAGCCCCCGGGACCTGGCCCTGCGCGGCAGCCTGCTGTGGGACAACGATGCGGGCAGCACCGGGCTGCTGGTTGCCGAACGCCAGCGGGCCGAACAGCATGCCGGCCTGGAGATGCTGCGGCCCTTCGCCAGCCAACCGAGCCTGGACTACACCCCCGGCGTCTTTGACGGTAACCGCAAGACCAATGAACGCTATTCCCTTGAGCTGAACCGGGACCTGGCGCAGTCGCGACTGACCTCGATCAGTGCCTATACCCGCACCGACTTCAACGCGGTCAAGGGTTACGATCGCAACATCACCCGTGCGCTGTACGGCTCGCCCTTCGAATACCTGATCGAGGATGCGGCCCGCGAGCAAGTCTGGAGCCAGGACCTGCGGCTGGGCTCGCTGGCGGGGGCCGAGGTGTTTTGGGTCGGCGGGTTCAACCTCTCGCGTTCCGAACGCAGTTTCGACTCCGACAACTTCACCAACGGCGCCCGGCAACGGCGTGACTTCAGCAGCAACAGCCATGCGGCCTATGGCGAAGTAACCTATCCGCTTGCCGAGGACTGGAAGCTCACCACCGGCCTGCGTCATACCTGGGATCGCAAGACCTACGACGCCGACTACTCCAGCGCCGGCAGCGTGGCCCATGACAGCCGGCAGTTGCAGGACCACTACAGCACCGGGCGGGTGGCGCTGGCCTACGCGTTGACGCCCCAGAGCAACCTCTACGCGGTGCTGGCGCGCGGCTACAAGTCAGCCGGTTTCAACGATTACGCCACCTCGGCCAAGGACAGCGAGCCCTACAAGGCGGCCAAGGTGAACTCAGCCGAACTGGGCTTCAAGCACGCCAGCGAGGACGGGGCGTTGAGCCTCGAAGGCGCGCTGTTTATCACCCGGGTCCGGGATGACCACCTGCTGGGTTATGACTTCAACACCCTGGCGGTCAGCGCGGTGAATGCTGATACCCGCAGCCAGGGCGCCGAACTGTCGAGCACCTGGCATGTCAACGATCAACTGACCCTGGGCAGCGCCATGAGCTACACCCATGCACGGGTGACCTCGGCTGCGCCAGGGGTGTCTGGCGGTGATGTGGCCGCGGGCAGCCGGGTGCCGGATGTGCCGTTGTGGAGTGGCAATTTCAGTCTGGCCTGGACCCGGGACCTGCCTGATTGGCTGGGGTTGCCGGCACCAAGGCTGAATACCCTGTTCAATTACCGGTTGCAGAAAAACCGCCCGGCGGACGCGCAGAATCACTACGACCTCAACGGTTACGCCAAGTTGGATGCGCACTTGGGGCTGGAAAGTGCCGGCTCGGAAGTCTACCTCTGGGGCGACAACCTGCTGGATGCGCGTTATGACCTGTATGGCTCGTACTCCACCGATCAGGTGCTGACCGGCCTGCCCGGCAGGGGGCGCTCGGTGGGGCTGGGGTACTGCTATTCGTTCTGACTCGTGGACAGTGGGAGCAGGCACGCCTGCTCCCCGGATCCGTCAGAACTGATAGGTGTAGCCGACACCAAGGGTGCGGCGCTGCGCGGGCGCACCATAGGCCACCGGGTCGCTGTAGAAACCATAGGTGTCATAGGTCTGGTTCAGCAGGTTGTCGGCGTAGGCATAGACCTCGCCGAATCGGCTTTCCAGGCCGGCACGCAGGTCCAGTTTTTCGTAGTTGTCCAGGTTGAAATGGTTCTGCGGGTCCGCCGCCCGTTCGCCCACCAGGTGGTAGTTGAGGCTGGTGTTGAGGGTGGTTTCTCCGAGGCTGGCAAGGGTGCCCAGGGGGTGCTTCCAACTGGCGTTGAAATTGCCGCTCCAGCGCGGCACATCCGGTGTGCGGTTGCCGGCGTCGACGTCACCGGCCTGGATCCCCTGCACACCGCTGGTGATCCTGGCGTCGAGGTAGGTGGCGCTGGCGGCCAGGGTCAAGCCATGGTCGAAGCGCCAGCTGCCTTCGAACTCGGCACCTCGGGTCCGGGTGTCGGCGTTGAAGGCGTTGGTGGCGAAGGTCGCGGCGTCGTAGCCCAGCAGGTGGTCATCCTTGACCCGGGTGTAGAACACGGCGCCACTGAGGCTGCCACGGCGGTCGGCGGTTTCACTCTTGATCCCCAGTTCAACGGCGTTGCTGACGGCGGCCCGGTACGGCTCGCTGTCGCTGACCTGGGAGGCATAGTCATTGAAACCACCGGATTTATAGCCCCGTGCCCCTTGCACGTAGACGTTGGTCTGCGGGGTGAGGGCGTAGCTCAGGGCGACGCGGCCGGTCCCGTAGTGATCGGTCAATCGGCGCGAGTCGTCGACCGCGTCGCTGCCCGCGAAATACTGGCCGTTGTAGGTCTTGCGATCCCAGGAGTGACGGTAGCCGGTGGTCAGCTTCAGGCGCTCGCTCAAGGGCAAGGTCACCTCGCCGTAGCCGGCATAGGTGGTGGTGCTGAAGTCGCGGAACTTGGCGCCCGAGGTGCCGTAGGTGTTGCGCGGCGTGTCATAACTGCGCTCGTTGCGCGTGGCGGCAAGGCCGGTGACCCAGAACACCTCGGAATCGGGCAGGGAGCTCAAGTGCAGATCCTGGCTCCAACTGCGCTCGAAGGATTTGTCCACCACCCAGAACTCATTGGGCGTGCCGTACAGGGCGCCCATGAGTTTGCTGTCGTAGGCGATCAGGCCTTCGAAGTTCGCAGTGGAAGTGGCGGTGGTGGAGGTCAGGCGGCTGTTGGCGAAGTCATGGTCGAGTTTGATCGCGTAGCGTTCGGTGGTCTTGAAGTTGTCGTCGAACAGGCCCGGGGTCAGGTCCAGGCTCGGGTCGCTGCCGTAGGGGCGCAGCACCAGGGAGTTGGTGGCGCGCCTGGTTTTCTGCCGTTCGGCGCTGAACAGTACGTGGGTGTCAGGGTCGAGGTCCCACAGCAGGCTGCCCCGGTAGGCCTCGTTGCGTGGCTTGGTCAGGGGGTGGTTGGTCTGGTCGTTGTCGATCCAGCTGTCGTAGCCTGCGCGGCGTACCGCCAGCCGGCCACTGAGGCTGTCACTGAGGGGCCCGCCCACCGCGCCCTCGGTGAGGAACTGGCCTTCCTGGCCCACTTCACCGCGCACATAACCTTGCAGCTCGCGGCTGGGCTGGCGGGTGGTGATATTCACCGCGCCCGCCTGGCCAAGCGCGCCAGACAAGGTGCCCTGCGGACCCTTGAGCACTTCGATGCGCTCGACATCCAGAGTCTCGAAACCCAGGCTGCGGGACGATACCGGCACCCCATCGATGTTGAAGGCTACCGAACTGTCATCCATGGACATCTGGTACAGCGAGCCGACACCGCGAATCAGCACGTTGAAATCATTCGGCCCGCCGGACGAGTTGACGCTGACTCCGGAGGTGTTGCGCAGGGCGCTCTCCAGGGTGTCGAGGCGCTGGGTGCGCAGCTGTTCGCCGCTGATCACGCTGAGGCTGATGGGCACGTCCTTGGGGTCCTCCTGCTCCATGCGCGCGGTCACGGTCGAGGCCGGCAACTGCAGGGTGTCCCGGGCCGTCTCGGCCAGGGCGCCATGACTCAAGGTGCAACTGATGACTATTGTTATGGTGTAACGTGTGTAGGGTGGTCGACGGCTGGCGGTCGAGGGGCGTGGTGCAGACATGATGGGGCCTTGGCTGGGTTCTTGGGCGATGCGCATCGCGGCGTGCGACGGCGGCTAAGGGAGCAACTGCAACGCCGCGAATGCTAGTGATTATCAATTGCGCCTCTCTACCCCAATGTGATCTGATTCGAGCCGTATCCGGTCAGCAAGGAGATTTATCGATGTCAGCTGTTCAGGAGGAGGGGCTTGAGTCCCTGCCCATCTCGCGGATTATTGCCAATGGCTATGGCGGGGAATTCGGCCCGGGCACCCAGTGCCGGGTCACCCGTGTGACCTTACAGGGAGGGCTGGACATCGTGCGCTGGCAAAGCACCTTCGAGCAGCCGGTCGAACTGCCGCTGCATGACGACAGCGAGCGCATCCACTTCAGCTTCACCAACCTGCTCAGGGGCAAGGCCTCCTGCAGCTTCCTCGAAGGCAGGCGCCAGCGTCGATTCGCGATTGACGAGGGGGCGGGCAGCATCAGTTTCGGGCGCAGCCGCCAGGGCCTCTACCACCAGCACGGCGAGATCGACAACATCACGGTGATGATCCATCCCGAGTTGCTGGCCCAGTGGGAAACCCAGATCGATCCGACCCTGCACAGCGCACTGGCGTGCGATCACTGTTTCCTGGACGGCCACCGCAGCGGCGAAATGAGCGCCACCGCGCAACTGCTCTGCGACGCCATGGACCCCGGTGCTGGCCTGGCCCCGGGCCCGCCGCGCAGCAGCCTGTGGCTGTATGGCCAGAGCGTGACCCTGGTCAGCCTGTTCCTGGAGGCACGGCGCAACCCGGGCTGTATCTGCCGCATCAGCCACATCGACCGGCAACGACTGCTGCGCGCCCGGGAGCGACTGCTCCAGGACCTGGGCAAGGCGCCCAGCCTGTCCGAGCTGGCGCGGGAGTCGGGAATGAGCCAGCCCAAGCTGACCCGAGGCTTTCGCCAACTGTTCTGCAACAGCGTGTACGGCGTGTTCCAGCAAGCGCGGATGATTCAGGCCCGCAGTCGGCTACTGGAGGGCGATGAGTCGGTGATGCGGGTTGCCTCGGACCTGGGCTACGCCAACGCCAGCCATTTCGCCACGGCGTTTCGCAAACAGTTCGGCATCAATCCATCGCTGCTCAAGCACGGCGGCAAAAGCCGGCTCATCGGTGCCGATCCGCTGAGCCAGGACCTTCAGTGCCAGATCCTCAGTGAGGGTTCAGGCTCAGCGTAGCCCAGGGCCCAGCATGCTCTGCGCAGCCCCTGAACGACGCCATCACTTCGCCAACAGATTGGCCAGCAGGCGGGCCGCGCCCGGCACGCCTGCCGGCAGTTGGCGGAAGAACGACAGCGGCGCGTAGATGAAGCGGCCCCGGCCCACCTGCGCGCTGATCAGTGCGCCACTCAGTTCCTGTTCGCCACGGTCGTGCATGCCCAGCAGACGTTGATAGCGCGGGTCGATGTCGCTGGCGAAGTACAGCCCGCGCTCCTGCACCCAGCCATCGAAGTCGTGCTCGGTGATGGGGTTGGGGTGGTTCAGCAACGGATGCTCCGGCAGCAGCAGGCGTACCGCGGCGTCCTCTTCGGTGACCCGGTCGCGGGTGATCGTGAAGGGGTAGGGGCCCAGCGGTTCGGCAGGCAGGGGCGCCAGCGTGTTGTATTGCACCAGCAGCACGCCGCCTTGTTCGACGTACTGCAGCAGTTGGGTGCGCGCCGCGGCGAGCGCCGGGTTGACGTTGTAGGCCCGGACCCCGGTGACGATGGCGTCGTACTCGGCAAGGGATTGCCGGGTGAGGGTCTCGGCCTTCAGTTCATCGACCTGATAGCCCAGTTGCCGCAACATCTGCGGCAGGCGGTCGCCGGCACCGGGCAGGTAGCCGATGCGTTCACCGCCGCGCTTGAGGTCGAATTTGACCAGGGTCGCGGTGGCCGGGGGGAACCAGTCAAACGCCGGGATATGCCCGTAGTCGATGGTTGCCAGGGCCTTGTCCAGCACTTGGCCGTCGACCCTGGCCTGAAAGCGCAGCTCGCCGTTCTGCGGGTGAGCCTCGGGTTCGAGGTCGAAGCCCAGGGTCAGTTCGTCGTCCTTGCGCCGCAGGCTGAACGGCTGCTGCTCGGGGGTGATGCGCCAGCCCGCCGGGGCCTGCGGTTGCAGCACGCCATTGAGTCCGTCGGCGAAAGCGTGCACCCGGACTTCGATCCGCCGGCTGTGATCATCACCAAACAGGTAGGCCGTGCTCGACGGGGTCAGTGTCAGCGGCGGTGTGAACTGCACTGGGCGATAGACCTCGCCACGGATCGGATCGACGTGCTTGAACTGGATCTCGCGCTGCACCTCAAGCACCTCCCCGGCGATGGCCAGCTGGGTGCCGACCTGCAGGCTGTGGGCCGAGCCGCTCAGCCGCAGCGGCTGGTCAATCTGCAATGGACGGTGCTCGCCAGCACTGAGCACTGACACCTCGACCGCGCTGCGCAGGAGGATTTCGGTGCGCACGGGAATGGCGCTGCCGGCCGGGAAGCGTGGCGCATCGGCCGTGGTTTCCAGCCACACGCCCGCCGCTGCCAGCAGCAGCGTCTGCACGTCTTGCAGCTTGCGCTCGCGCCACACGCCGGCGGGTAACCCCAGCAGTTGCCTGTGCAGTTGGGCCAGCCCCGGCACGGACCTGGCCGGTGCGGCACTGTCGTATTCGCGTTGCAGACGCTCGACCTGCCGGGCGATGGCCCGGGTCTGGGGCAGGCGGCTCCAGGTGCTGTCCACGCCGTCGAACAGGTCCTGTCGCGCGGCTTGGCCGTCGAGCAGGGCAAAGGATTCCATCAGTCGACCACGCTGTGCGGCGCTGCCGAAGCCCTGGCTCTTGTGGTGGTTGCGACTCAGGGCGGCTATTTCGCCATAGCTCAGGCCGAGCCTGGGGTTGAAGCCGCCGATGTCGACCTGCAATTGGCCGGGTTCGGTGGTGTCGCCGCTGCCCAGAAATGACTTCCAGGTGTTCCACAGCAGGCGCTTGGCTTGCCAGGGCTGAACCTCGCTCAACTGCTGGGGAAAACGGCGTGGGTCGGCCGCCGCGCGAAAGGCCTCCTGGGCCAGCAGCGAAGACGCCTGGTGATGACCGTGGCCGGCGCGGCTGTCACCGGGGAAGCGGGTGATGATGACGTCGGGCTGGAATTTGCGAATGGCCCAGACCAGATCGCCCAGGGTCTGTTCCTGGCCCCAGGCGCGCAGGGTTTCTGCCGAAGTCTTGCTGAAGCCGAAGTCCCTGGCCTGGCCGAACAGTTGCTCGGCGCCATCTTCCTGGCGAGCTTCGAGCAACTCCCGGGAGCGGATCAGTCCCAGGCCATTGCCCTGCTCGTTACCCAGCAGGTTTTGCCCGCCATCGCCACGGGTCAGCGACAGGTAGGCGGTGCGGTAGTGCCGCTGCTGAGCCAGCCAGGCGAGCAGTTGGGTGTTCTCATCATCGGGGTGAGCGGCGATGTACAGTACGCTGCCCAGGACCGCCAGGCGATCCAGGCCCTGGCCGATCCGACCGGCATCCAGTACCTGGGGTTGGGCCTGGGCCAGGCTGCTGGCGAGCAGCCCGGCGCAGAGCAGGGCGCCTATCCGTGTCAGCCGGGGCCAAGGCTTGATCGGGGCGCGCATCAGAACGCGTAGCTCAGGTTGGTGTAGTAGAACGCGCCCTGATGACCTTCCGGCGACACCGTGGAGTACTTGGCAATGCCGTAGGGGCCGCTGCCGGTGGCGTCCAGTTTGTCGGGGTGGCTGTCGAACAGGTTCTGCGCACCGACCGCCACCCGCAGCCCTGCGGCAAAGCGATAGCTCAGGTCGAGGTCGCTGATCCATTGCGCGGAGAAGGTCTGGTCGGTGCTGGCGGTGGTGCCACGGGTGGTGTACTCGCCGTAGCGGCGCTGGTTGAAGTTGGCTTCGAAGCCGTTGAAGGCGTAGTGCAGGCCCCAGATCAACTTGTTCTCCGGCACGTTGTCTTCCAGCACGCCGATGGCGGTGCGGCCCATGATCCGGCTCGAGGCGAAGCGCCCCACATCCCGTGCGTTGGTGACTTCGGTCTCGGTATGGGCAAAGCCCGCGCTCAGGTCCAGGGTGCCTCGGGGCAGGGTGAGGCGGTACTTGCCCCCCAGCTCCAGGCCCTTGGTGCGGGTGTCGAGGACGTTGGTGAAGAAGGTCGCGCTGTTGACGCCGGTGATGCCTGCCGCCGCCAGGGCCGCCACCACGTCCGCGCCGGTCAGGTTTTCGGAAGGGGTGATGCGGTCGTTGATATCGATGCGATAGGCATCCAGGGTGATGCTGGCCTCGGGCAGCGGGCGCAGCACCAGGCCGACGGAGATGTTCTTCGACTGTTCCGGCTTCAGCGCCTTGCCGCCCAGGGCCGCGGCGATCGGGCCGTCGGCCCGCAGCGTGCGCTGCAACACCGAGTCGTACACCGCGCCGGTCTGCACGATCTGGATGCCGGAGGCCTGATACCCGGCCTGCACCAGGGAGGGCGCGCGGTAGCCGGTGCTCAGGCTGCCGCGTAGCGCGACCTTGGGCGTGAAGTCATAACGCAGGGACAGCTTGCCGTTGGTGGTGTCGCCGAAGTCCGAATAGTGCTCGGAGCGCAGGGCCACCCCGGCGTTGAATTTCTCGGTGACCTGGGCCTCGACATCGACATAGCCGCCGAACACATTGCGCGACAGGCGGCCGGCGTCCACCGGGGTGATCCCGGAGCTGGCGGGGGTGTAGAAGCCGCCCGCCGGGTGCGGGTACCAGCGGTTTTCCGAGGCGGCGGCTTCACCGGCCTGCAACTCGTATTGTTCCCAGCGATAGGCCAGGCCGCTGGATAGGGTCAGCGGGCCGTGCAGGCCATCGACCTCGAAGTCCTTGACCCAGTCCAGCCCCAGATTGGCCTGGGAGTTGATGCGGCTGCCGGTGTCGAAACGGGTCGGCGAGGTGGGGCCCCAACTGGCATTCAGGGTGTCGTAGTAGGTGGAGTCGACTTCGTTGCGCCCGTAGTTGGCCGAGAGGTCGAACTTGCCCAGGCCCGGGTCCTCGAAGCGCAGGCCGGTGGTGGCGGCGTAGTCTTCGAGGCGATAGCGGGTCACCGGCCAGTAGCCGTTGGGGTAGACCGCGGCAATGTTGCGCCGATCTCCCGGCAGCACCAGCGAGGCTTCGGCGTCGCTGTTCTTGTGCGACCAGGTGGCGAAGCCGTAGGCACTCAGGCGCTCACTCAGGGAGGCCTCGCTGTTGAGCAGCAGGTTGTACTGGTCGGACACCTTGCCGACGCCGAAGCGCCAGTCACGCAAGGGGTTGCTGGCCGGCACCCGATTGTCCGGGTTGGTGTCGTTGGCCGGGTCCGACTCACCGGCATCGAAACTCACCGTCAGGAAGCCATCCCCCGGCAGCGCCAAACCCTTCCAGCCACTGAGCTTGCGCGACAACCCATCGCCCTTTTTGTATTCACCCAGGCGATAGCCAAGCTTGCCGCCCTGGTCCGCGCCCTTGAGCACGATATTGATCACCCCGGCGATGGCGTCCGAGCCGTACTGAGCCGAGGCGCCGTCACGCAGCACTTCCACCCGCTCGATGGCATCCAGCGGGAACAGGCTGATGTCCACCGGCACGCCGCCCTTGGCCGCGTAGTTCTGCCGGGTCACCGTCGAACCCGTGTGCCGGCGCTTGCCGTTGACCAGCACCAGCACCTGGTCGGAACCCAGGCCCCGCAGTGACACCCCCGGCGGCACCTCCTGGGCGAAGGCGCCGTTGACGTTCTGCGGGAAGCTGAACGAGGGCAACAGGCTGGCCAGCGCCTGGCCCAGGTTGGCGGCACCGGAGTCTTGCAACTGGGCAGCGGAAATCACATCCACCGGTGCCGAACTCTGCAGCGCCGTCACATCGCTGCGGCGGGTGCCGATCACCACCACGCTGTCGAGCTGCTCGTCTTCGACGCGGGTTTCGCGGCTGTCCTGGGCGAATGCCAGCGAGGACGGGTTAAGGGCGGCGAGTGCAACGGCACCGGCTAAAACATTGGACTTGAACAAGGCGCTGATCCTGCATGAAGAAGGGAAGGTATCGGCGCTAGAGCAAGGGCGGTGCCAAGGCATTCGGAGGGCGGCGGCGAGGCGCGGAATGCGCGCCAGGAAAGCCTTGTGAAACAACCCACTACGGACGCTTTTTTTTCACGCGCCAGGGTGAGAAAAACAACCAAGGCCCCCGTCGCAGAGGGCTCGCTGCTGCGTGGCAGGCACTATGCCAGCAACGCATCTGCAGCCGGGACGCTGACGTTCCGGGCCGTGAGCTTGGACAGGTCGGGGGTGATGTTCTGGGGGTGTGGTTGGGCGCTGCCCAGCAGGCCGGTGAGCACCAGCAGCAGGGCGAACAGCAATGAGACCAGCCAAGGGGTGAAGCGCAGTGCGTATGCCATGGGGGAGATCCTGACCGTTACCAGAGAGAGGGTTTGCCTCCACCTGGCAGGGGTCGGTCAGGAGCGAACTTAAGCGGCTGGCCAAGCCGTGTGAAATCATTTTTTGATCTAAGTCGCGTAGTAAACAACCTAGCCCGCCCGGAGCATCGCGCCGGTCAGGCCCACGCCTCAGGGTGTCGGCGACACCAGGGTGCGCTCACCCGACATCGACAGCTCGTAGATGCTCAGGGTGTAGCCGTCGGCGAGCACGGTTTCGATGAGGTAGGTCTGCAACGGCTTGGGCGTGAAGATCTGAACCGGCGGCTGCTTGCTGGCGCCCAGGGGGATCGGGATGCCGTTGAAGACGAAGGTGGATTCCTTGACCTTGGCCCGGACCTTGATCGGCTGGCCGGCGCTGACCAACTGGTCGATCACATCGGTCCCGGGGGCCATGCGCCGCAGGTAGGCGGGGATTTTCTTGAGGTAGGTGGCATCGAACACCGGCTCGCCGGCCACGATCATGAGGTCGTTCGGCACTTGCGGACTGCTGAAGTAGAACGTGACCGGGTTGTTGCCTCCGCCGCCGACATGGCGGTACGTCAGGCTGGCGTGCTTGTCGTCCGGGACCAGGGTCACATGGGGCGCGGGGGGCGGCTTGACCGCCTTGGCCGTCGGAGCGCGGTGGGAGCAGGCGCTGATCAGCAGGGCGGCGGCGATGGCGGTGGACAGCGTCAGTGCTTTATTCACGGGTATTCCTTAATAAAACTCACCGCCCTACGACTGCCAGTCCGTCTTTAGGTTCAAGGGACCGTGGCCTGCTGGGCAGATGAGGCCGTTGGCGCCCAAGCGACGATGCACGGCCGAAGGTGTCGTCCTGTGCCAGGCCTGACGCAGGTGTAGCGGCCGATGCGACACCTGTCGCACCCGGACGCAAGCCCTGGTCCGGGCTGCACGCCTTGCCCCGTGGGGCTTGCAGGGGATTGTCCGAAGGCTGGCATGGCGGTTGCTCTTCTCTAGTCGCGCAGCGCAATGGCTTCGCTACTAATAAGAATCAGGAGTCTCCCCCCATGACACAGATTGGCCTCGCCGTGCCTCCCTCTTTGCCGACCGCGCCCCTTGGCGTTCCATTCAAGACCCTGTTTATCGCCCTGGCCCTGGCCTTGGGTGGTGCGCCGGCCTGGGCCCAGGACCTGCCGGCCAATGTCGATGGCCCGCGGATTATCGCCGCCGACAAGGAGCCCGGTAACTGGATGAGCACCGGGCGCACCTACGACGAACAGCGCTACAGCCCGCTGAATAAGATCAGCGACCAGAACGTCGGCAAGCTGGGCCTGGCCTGGAGCTACAAGCTCGACCTGGATCGCGGGGTCGAGGCCACGCCCATTGTGGTTGACGGCGTGATGTACACCACCGGGCCGTTTTCGGTGGTCTATGCCCTGGACGCGCGCGACGGCAAGCTGCTGTGGAAGTACGACCCCAAGTCCGACCGCAACCGCGCGGGCGAGGCTTGCTGCGATGCGGTCAACCGCGGCGTGGCGGTGTGGAAGGGCAAGGTCTATGTCGGGGTGCTCGACGGTCGCCTGGAGGCCATCGACGCCAAGACCGGGCAGCGCGCCTGGTCGGTGGACACCCGCGCCGACCACAAGCGCAGCTACACCATCACCGGCGCGCCACGGGTGGTCAACGGCAAGGTGGTGATCGGCAACGGCGGCGCCGAGTTCGGCGTGCGCGGCTATGTCACTGCCTACGACGCCGAAACCGGCAAGCAGGCCTGGCGCTTCTTCACCGTGCCGGGGGACCCCAAGCTGCCACCGGAAGACAAGGCCATGGAAATTGCCGCCAAGACCTGGCACGGCGATGCTTTCGTCGAGCAGGGCGGGGGCGGCACCGCCTGGGATTCCTTCGCCTTCGACCCCGAGTTGAACCTGCTGTACATCGGCGTGGGCAACGGCTCGATGTGGGACCCGAAATGGCGCAGCCAGGCCAAGGGCGACAACCTGTTCCTGTCCTCCATCGTCGCGGTCAACGCCGACACCGGCGAGTACGCCTGGCACTACCAGACAACCCCGGGCGACGCCTGGGACTACACCGCGACCCAGCACATGATCCTCGCCGAGCTGCCGATTGATGGCAAACCGCGCAAGGTGCTGATGCAGGCGCCGAAGAACGGCTTCTTCTACGTGATCGACCGCGCCACCGGCGAGCTGCTGTCGGCCAAGGGCATCGTGCCCCAGAGCTGGACCAAGGGCATGGACATGAAGACCGGCCGGCCGATCCTCGATGAGGAGAACGCCGCCTACTGGAAGAACGGCAAGCGCAACCTGGTGACCCCGGCGTTTTGGGGCGCCCACGACTGGCAGCCGATGTCCTACAACCCCAACACCGGGCTGGTGTACATCCCGGCGCACATCATGTCCGCCTACTACGAGCACATCCCCGAGGCGCCCAAGCGCAACCCGTTCAAGAGCATGTACCAACTGGGCCTGCGCACCGGGATGATGCCGGAGAACGCCGAAGGCCTGCTGGAAATGGCCAAGGGCTGGTCCGGCAAGCTGATCGCCTGGGACCCGGTGAAGCAGAAGGCGGCCTGGGAAGTGCCCTACGTCACCATCTTCAACGGCGGCACCCTGAGCACTGCCGGCAACCTGGTGTTCGAGGGCAGCGCCGATGGCCGGGTGATCGCCTACGCGGCCGACAGCGGCAACAAGCTCTGGGAGCAGCCGGCCGCCAGCGGAGTGATGGCGGCGCCCATTACCTACAGCGTCGACGGTGAGCAATACGTGACCTTCATGGCTGGCTGGGGTGGCGCCTTCTCGACCTTTGCCGGGGCCTTGTCGCTGCGGGCCGGGGTCCAGCCGTTTTCCCAGGTGCTGACCTACAAGCTGGGGGGCACCGCCACGCTCAACGAACCGGCACCGCCCGCCGACACGCCGAAACCACCGCCCTTGAGCCGTGACACCGCCGCCATCGACGCCGGCGCCAAGCTGTATGACGGCTACTGCTCGCAGTGCCACGGCATCCATGCGGTCAGCGGCGGCGTGTTGCCGGACCTGCGCAAGCTGACGCCGGAAAAACACCAGATGTTCCTCGGCATCCTTTTCGGCGGCCGGGTCCCCGATGGCATGCCGTCCTTTGCCGACGCCTTCACCCCGCAACAGGTGGACCAGATCCATCAGTACCTGATCAAGCGCAGCCACGACCTGCAACAGGAAGGCGGCATCTGGAAAACCTTCAGCACTCAGTAACGACCCGCGACGCAGGTGCCCCGGTGGCGCCTGCAGCCTTTTTTTGACCCTATCTGCGAGAGAACCACCATGACCGAGCTGATTCATTACCAGAACTTCATTGGCAACGCCTTTGTCCCCAGCGACCAGCACATCGAGGTGCACAACCCGGCCAATGCCCGCTTGCTGGCACGGGTGCCTCAGGCCAGCAGCGACCAGGTCGAGGCCGCCATCGCCGCCGCGCGCCAGGCGCAAAAGGGCTGGGCCGCGCGTCCGGCCATCGAGCGCGCCGGCTACCTGCGCCAGATCGCGAGCAAGGTCCGCGACAACGCCGAACGCCTGGCCCACATCATCACCGCCGAGCAGGGCAAGGTCCTGGGGCTGGCCCGGGTCGAGGTCAACTTCACCGCCGACTACCTGGATTACATGGCTGAATGGGCACGGCGCCTGGAAGGCGAAGTGCTGACCAGTGACCGGGTCGGCGAAAGCATCTTTCTGCTGCGCAAACCCCTGGGGGTGGTGGCCGGGGTCCTGCCGTGGAATTTCCCGTTCTTCCTCATCGCCCGCAAAATGGCGCCGGCGCTGATCACTGGCAACACCATCGTCATCAAGCCCAGCGAAGAAACCCCGATCAACTGCTTCGAATTCGCCCGCCTGGTGGCTGAAACCGACCTGCCGCCCGGGGTGTTCAACGTGGTCAGCGGCACCGGGGCCACGGTCGGCCACAGCTTGACCAGCCACGCCGGCATCGACCTGATCAGCTTTACCGGCAGCGTCGGCACCGGCTCGCGGATCATGGCCGCCGCCGCGCCGAACATCACCAAACTCAATCTGGAACTGGGAGGCAAGGCCCCGGCCATCGTCCTCGCGGACGCCGACCTGGCGCTGGCGGTCAAGGCCATCACCGCGTCGCGGGTGATCAACACCGGGCAGGTGTGCAACTGCGCCGAGCGGGTGTATGTCGAGCGCAAGGTGGCCGAGCCCTTTATCGAGCAGATTGCCGCATCGATGGCGGCCACCCGCTATGGCGACCCCCTGGCCGAGGATGATCTGGACATGGGCCCGCTGATCAACCAGGCGGCCCTGGACAAGGTAGCGAAGATGGTCGAGACCGCTCGCGGCCAGGGGGCTGAAGTGATGACCGGTGGCGCGGTGGCCGACAAAGGCCAGGGCTTCCATTACCAGCCCACGGTGTTGGCCGGCTGTGGCAGCGAAATGCCGATCATGCGCCAGGAGATTTTCGGCCCGGTACTGCCGATCCAGATCGTCGATGACCTGGAACAAGCCATTGCCCTGGCCAACGACAGCGAGTACGGCCTGACCTCATCCATCTACACCCGCAGCCTGAGCGCGGCCATGCGCGCCAGCAACGGCCTGGATTTCGGTGAGACCTACATCAACCGCGAGAACTTCGAGGCGATGCAGGGCTTCCATGCCGGGACGCGCAAGTCCGGGATTGGCGGCGCCGACGGCAAGCACGGTTTGTACGAGTACACCCACACCCACGTGGTGTACATCCAGATCTGAGGCCGGGCCCGAGGTAAAAAAATGCCGGCTCCCATCAAGGGACCGGCATTTTTCATGGGGGCGACGGCGTCTTACAGCCGGTCGTTGGGCGCGATCAGCCCGTGCTTTTTCATCTTGCGGTACAAGGTCGAGCGCGAGATGCCCAGCTCACTGGCGGCGGCGCTGATGTTCCAGCGCTGGCGGCGCAGGCAGTCGTGCAGGCGCCGGGATTCATCGTCGCCCAGTTGCTCGGCGAGGTGCGCGGTCGGCGGCGGGTCGCGGCTGATCAGGGGCAAGGGCAGGGGCGCCAGCAGTTCGCCGGGCAGGCAGTCGAGGTCGATGACCCCGTCTTCGGCCAGGGCCACGGCGTAACGCAGGCTGTTGAGCAGTTGGCGGATATTGCCCGGCCAGGGGTAGTCGAACAGGCACTGTCGGGCCGGGGCGTCCAGGCGCAGCCCGTGGGCGTCGGTCTGCGCCCGCAGCAGGCTGTCGATCAGCTCGGCGCGGTCGCTGCGCTCGCGCAAGGCCGGAAGCGCCAGGTTCATGCCGGCCAGGCGGTAGAACAGGTCCTGGCGAAAGGCTTTGGCGGCGATCATCCCGTGCAGGTCCTGGTGTGTGGCGGAGATCACCTGCACATCCAGCACCACCGGCACTTCGGCCCCCAGGGGCGAGATTTCCCGCTCCGCCAGGACCCGCAACAGGCGGGTTTGCAGGTGCGCCGGCATGTCGCCGATCTCGTCGAGAAACAGCGTGCCGCCGTTGGCCAGTTCCAGCTTGCCCTTCATGCCTTTCTTGTTGGCGCCGGTGAAGCTGCCGGCGCGGTAGCCGAACAGCTCGCTTTCGATCAGGGTTTCCGGAATCGCCGCGCAGTTCAGGGCGATAAACGGCCCGGCGCGACGGCTGCTGGCCTGGTGGATGGCGCGAGCGAAGGCCTCCTTGCCGGTGCCGGTCTCGCCGGTGATCAGGATCGGGATGCCCTTGTCGATCACCTTGCGTACCCGGCGTACGTTCTGTTGCAGGCGCGGGTCGTTCCCGGCCAGTTGTTGCAGGTCCGGATGCGGCGGGCTCGCCGGGCGCACCACGGCGGGCGGCCGGTGCTGCTCCGAGGGGATGCGCAGGCCGATATCGAGCAGGGCTTCATCCTGCAGTCCACGCAGACGCACACCGCGCGCGCCGCCATTGGTGAACTGCAACAGTTCCTCCACCGTGGCCGGCAGCAGGCTGTGGATCGGCGCCCCCAGCAGCGGCGCCCCGGCGCTCCGCTCCAGAGCCACAAAGGCCGCGCGGTTGGCGCCCATCACCCGGCCGTTTTCATCCAGGGCCAGCAACTGTTCGTTGGCCAGGTCGGCGATTTCATCGATGGGCTTGAGGGACAGGGTCAGGCGATCGCGGTGGCTCTGGCGAAAGTGCGCGTTCTCGATCAGGCGCGCGTACATGATCACCAGTTGCAGGGTCAGGTACTGGCTTTCCCGCGGGCCGTCGCTGTTCAGACAGGTGGCGTTGAGGCAGCCGCGCAGCAGGCCCTGGGCGTCGAAGATCGGCGCCACCGAGCAACTGAGGCGGAAGTTGGAGGCCAGGAAGTGTTCTTCGCGGTGGATGATCAAGGGCTGGGCGGCTGCCAGGGTGGTGCCGATGCCGTTGGTACCGACCATCGATTCGTCCCAGCGCGCGCCGACCACCAGCCCCGACTGGGTGTAGGCGTCGTCGTGGCTCGGCAGCCGTGAGTCGAGGGTGATGCCGTTTCCGTCGCTGAGCAACACCGCGAACCCGGCCGGAACCACGCGCTTGGCCAGGCCGCTGACGCCCTGGCTGGCAATCGACAGGTACTGTTGATGTTGCTGCTGATGGCGGCGGATGTCCTCGGCGCACAGGATGTTCTTGCGGCTGGCGGCGCCCGGGTCGAGGCGGTGCTCGACCACGCTGCGGTACCAGGACTGGGCGATCAGTCCGTCGGGGCGGATGCCGCGTGCGGAAAAGTGATCGTTGACGAAGGCCGCGAGTTCGCTGGGGCTGGTCTGCGCGCTGTGCCGAGTCATGGAGTGCTCCCATCAGGCGTGACACCGGGGGGCGGTGTGCACGGCGATCTTATTGTTGTTGACGGTTAGCCGGGGCTGGCCGCTGTCTACCTTAGTCGCTGGCGCATTATTTTTCAGCCCCTGATGGTGTCGGCGGCTTTATCGGGGGCTGCCGCGATCAGGCCAGGTGGGGCAGCCAGAGCGCGATCTGCGGAAACAGGATCAACAGCGCGATCAGGATCAGCAGCACTGCGCAGAACGGCAGGGCGCCGTACACCACATCCAGGAAGCGGCCCTTGTTGCGGATGCTTTGCACCACGAACAGGTTCATGCCAAATGGCGGGGTGATCTGCCCCATCTCGCAGAGGATGATCAGGATCACCCCGAACCACAGCGGGTCGAAGCCCAGCGCGACAATGATCGGCACCACCAGCGGTGCGGTGGTGATCAACATCGCCAGCGTGTCCATAAAGCAGCCGAGGACGATGTAGAACAGGATGATCGCCAGCAGGGTGCCCATCGGCGACATGTCGAGGTCGGTGACGAAGCTGACCAGAGTCGAGGTCAGCCCGATGGAGGCCAGCACGAAATTGAGAAAGAACGCCGACAGGGTGATGAACAGGATCATGCCGGTGGTGCGCATGGTGGATTCAAAGGCCTGGCCCAGGTTGGTCCAGGTGAATGCACGGCGCCACAGGCCCAGGGCAAATGCGGCGATCACCCCCAGGGCGGCCGACTCGCTGGCGGTGGCGAAGCCGCTGTAGATGGCGCCCACCACCAGGGCGAAGATCGCCAGGGGTGGCAACAGGTCGGGGATGCTGGCCAGGCGTTCGGCCCAGGTCGCGTGTTGCTTGTGGCCGCCCAGCTCGGGGCGGATCAGGCAGGCGATGACGATCATCGCCACGAACATGAAACTGAGCAGGATCCCCGGCAGGGTCGCCGCCAAGTACAGCTTGGGCACCGAGAGGTTGGCGATCAGGGCGAACAGAATCATGTTGATCGACGGCGGAATCAGGATGCCCAGGGTGCCACCGGCCGCGATCGACCCCAGGAACAGCGGGGCCGGGTAGCCTTTGCGCTCCTGCTCCGGCAGGGCAATGGTCGAAATGGTGGCGGCGGTGGCCACGCTGGAGCCGCTGGTGGCCGAAAACAGCGCCGAGGCGCCGATGTTGGAGTTCATCAAGCCACCCGGCAGCCACGACAACCACTTGTCGACGGCGCCGTACATGCGCCCGGCGACCCCCGAACACACCAGCAGCTCACCCATCAGGATGTACAGCGGAATGGCCACCAGCAGGAATTCGGCGCTGGTGCTCCAGGCGATTTCGCCCATGGCGTTGCTCAGGGGCAGGCTGGAAAACAGCTCGGACAACGACATGCCCAACAGGCCGACGCTGACCGCCGCCGCCACGCTCAGGCCAAGCAGGGCCAGCAGGGTAAAGAGGGTAAAGGCCAGCATCTAGTGCGCTCCATGGGATGGCGCGCCGGCGCCACCGTGGGTTTCTTGTTGAATGTCTTCTTCGACCGAGTTGATCCCGATCAGCCCGTTGATTGCTGCCCAGCGTCGTTGGCGCAGCCGGGACAGGCTGGTGCAGGCCAGCACCGCCAGGGTCAGGGCAAAGAACGCGTAGCCGGCGAACCAGATCGACTGCGGCGCCCACAGCGGGATCTGCAGCGGCGTGGTGGAAATCGAGCGGTAGTGGATCGAGTCCCAAAGCACGCCCCAGGCGTGGTACAGCAGGGTTCCGGCAAACAGCGCCATGCCGCTCAAGGCCAGCAGGTCCAGCAGGCTCCGGGCCTTGAGCGACAGCCGTGAATAGAGGATGTCGACCCGGATATGGGAGCGTTTCAACAGGGCGATGGGAAACGCCCAGGTGCTGACAATCGCCAGTACATAGCCGGCTATCTCATCGGCCCCGCCCAGGGACAGGCCCAGGGTCTTGCGCAGGATCAGGTCGATCCCGATCATCAGCGCGGTGCCCATCAGGGCGATGCCGCCCACCCAGGCGCTGAGCCGGGCAATGCCGTTCACCAGCCGGGTCGCGCGGGATTCAGTGGGGTTCATGGATGCTTCTCCGCAAACGGTGTGGGTTCAGGACGCTGGGCACGTTGCACGGCTCAGGGCTGTTGCAGGTGCACGCCGATGGCGGCGCCTGCGGTGGCATTCCAGCGTTCGACGCAGGGCGCGCCACAGCGTTGGCCCCAATCGTTGGCGATGGTCAGCACGGCGTTCTGCAGGACTTGGCGCTCGGCGTCCGTCGGGGTGCTGACCTGCATCCTGGCCGGTCGATGGATCTTGCAGTCCGGGGCGCCGATGTTGCAGGCCAGCGCCGACTGGTTCTCGTTGGCGGTGGCTTCCCACCAGCGGTCTTCCAGGGCCTGGGCCTGTCCCTGGAGCAGGCGTTGCACCGGTTCGGGCAACGCCTGCCAGCGCTTGAGACCGATGGCATAGAAGCCGATGGACCAGTCCACCGGCAGGTTGTAGAGGTGGTTGGCGACGTCATACCAGCGGGCGGCATTGCCGGAGCCGATGCCGGTCACCGCACAATCGATGACACCGGTCTGCATCGCCGTCACCACCTCGGCGAACGGCAGGGTCATGGGCGCACCGCCGAGGGCGCTGATCATGTCCGACATATTGCGCCCACGAACCCGGACCTTGCGGCCCTTGAGGTCGGCGAGCGAGGACAGCGGGTCGCGACAGAAAAACACCTGTGCGGTGTAGGGCACGGTCGCCAGCAGCTTGACCCCGTGATGCTCGGCCATACGCTCGGCCAGTACCGGCTTGAAGGCACTGGAAATCTGCCGGGAGGTCTGGATGTCGGGGGCCATGCCCGGCAGGTCGATGCCTTCGAAAAACGGGTCGTCACCGGCGACGAAGGCAAACACCCCCATGCCGATTTCCACCGCGCCGCTGCGCAGCAGGCGCACCATCTCCGGGCCCTTGAGCCCGCTTTCCGACAGCCCGCGCAGGCTCGCCGTGAGGCTGCCGCCGGAGCGGGCGGGCAGGGTCTGGTTCCAGAACGGTTTTTCCACCGCGCCAAAGGTGTAGTTGTGGCTGCCGCCGCCAATCACATTGAAGTGAATCGGCGGTGGGGTATCGGCCTGGGCTGGGACGGCCAGGGCGAGGGTCAGGGACGCTATGAGGTACGGTTTCATGGTAGTCCTGTTGTTTTTCTAGAGGGAGCTACTAAGGCAGAAACGGCGTGGCAAAGGGGCTGCGGGTGGTGCTTGCTTCGGGTCAGGAACGGCGCTGGATGGCCGCCTCGATAATGGCTCGGGAGCCGACGATATCAGGGAATTTCTCGCCCTTGGCCAACCTGGTCAGGGTGGTTTTTTCATTGTTCTGGAATTCGATGGCCCGGCGCGCCAGGGGTATGGCCTGATCAGGGGCCATGACCACGATGCCGTTTTCATCGGCCAGCACCGCATCCCCGGGTCGGACCACCACGCCGCCACACTGAATCGTGGTGCAGAATTCGCCTTCTTCGCCCTTGAGCCGGGTGGTGATGGCGCTGGCGCCCCAGGACCAGATCGGCACCCCGTGCTGGCGCAATTCGCCGAGGTCGGTGACAAAGCCGTCAATCACGATCCCGGCGATGCCCGCCTGTTTGGCCGCATAAGCCATGGCCCCTCCGAGGGCGGCGGTGACCCGTTCGCCACAGCGATCCACGATCAAAAAATCTCCGGGGCGCACACACCCCATGGCGTATTGCAGGATGCCGCCATCAGCCCCGGGCATCCTCACCGTGACCGCCGTCCCGGCGGCGCGCACATCCTGGAAGTGAGCCTTTATATCGCTGTTTAAAATACCCCGGGTGATGAAGTGACCCAGGGTGGCCGGTTCTGCCGCAAGAAGTATCGAACGTTCTTCTTCGGTCATTTGCTGCGGTAGTTCTCGAATAATATACATGCTTGGCTTGACTTGTTTTTTGGTGAATGTCTGGTGCATTTAGTTCATCCTAGCAAGCAGGATTTTAAGGCGATAATAAAAATCAGCGCGTCAACTTCGGGACTATTTTTATCATGCGAATTACCCTGATGCAGATCGAGGCCTTCTATTGGACGGCCCGATTAGGGGGCGTGCATGCCGCCTCGCGCCACCTTCACCTGACCCAGCCGGCCATCTCCTCGCGCATTCGGGAGATGGAGTCATTGTTGAGCGTGAAACTCTTCGATCGCAGCAAACAGCGGATGATAATCACCGCTGACGGCTTGATCGCCCTGCAACATGCCGAACTGGCGCTGAACAACAGCGTGAAACTGGAACAGTTCGCAGCCAAGCAGAAGCAGAACCGCCGGCTGCGGGTGGGCGCCGACGAGTGTTCGGCCATGGTCGGGCTGACGGCAGTGATTGCCGAGATCAAGGCGCATTTCCCGGAGATCACCCTGGAAATCACCATCGATGTGGGGGCGGTGCTCAATCGCAAGCTCAATGATCACGAGCTGGACCTGGCGCTTTTGACCAACCCCATGACCCGCGATGACGTGACCGATATCTTCCTGGGCTGGATGACCTTCCAGTGGGTGGCCGCCGCCCACCTGGAAATCGACGGCGATTCTTTTCAGCCGCAGCACGCCGGGGCTTACCCGATCGTCACCCATTCCGCGCCTTCGACCCTGTATTCAGTGGTCGAGCGCTGGTTGAAAGAGGGCGGCAATGTCTCCGAGGCATTTCATTCCAGTAACTCCTTGGCCTTTATCGCGAAGATGATATCGGCCGGGCACGCTATTGGGATTCTGCCAGTACCGTTGATTCGAGATATGTTGGCAGTGGACATGCTCAAGGTATTACCTTGCACGCCGCCTATTGCACCCGCCAAGTTCTGTTTGTCGTATGTGACGGAAAAGCCGGACGTACAACTTGATGAGTTAGTTGCATTGACGCGGGCCACTTTATTGCGACAAAACTTCCTGGTTAATTGATCTTTTAATGCATGGCTTGAAAGGCCGAATCAAGTTACTAAGTTCGGCCACAAGCCTGTGGGTTATTCCGACAAGAGTGGATTGAGCTGATAATGTCCCCGGCAAACCGGGAGCTTATTCCGACCCCTCGAGTGCTTCACGGGTGGCGGCGATCTGTTGCCCGGCCTGATTTAGCCAGGACAGGTCACTGCCCATCAGCAGCATGTCGCAGCCCATTTCCCGCAGGCGCCGGGCGGTTTCAGTGTCAGCCGGGAAGCACGGCACCATCACCTGGATCGCACGCTGATGGCATTTCTTGATCAGCCATTGCAGGCGCGCCAGGACCTCGGGGTTACCCAGGCGATAGTCCACCGGCAACTGGCGGGACAGCGAGTAGTCGGCCGGGCCGAAATGCACGGCGTCGATGCCCTCGACGTCGAGGATCTCATCGATGTTGTCGAAGAATTCATAGCTCTCGGCCATGGGCACGATCACGCTGCGCTGGTTTTCCGCCTCGGTGTAGCGCGCCCATTCGAAGCCGGGACCGGCGTAGCGGGCCGAGCGCACCGAACTGTCGCCGCCGCGCCGGCCCACGGGCGGAAATTTGCTGCAGCGGATGATCTCGCGCATCTGCGCGGCGTTGTGCACCTGGGGAATGATCACCCCCGAGGCGCCCATTTCCAGGGCTTTGCGAATGTCCCATTCGAGGGTGCCGCGTACCCGGACCAGGCTGTGGACCGCCGCGTGGTGCGCCGCCAGCAGCAGTTTTTCCATGTCCCGGTCGACCCCCAGAGCCGTGTGCTCGGCGTCGATAAAGACAAAGTCCAGCCCCCAGTTGCCGGCCACTTCGATGGGCAGGCAGGCGGTGCTGTAAATATTCATCCCGAACGTCACGCCAGCGGCCATTCGGTCCTTGAGCGAGCGGATCGTGTTGTGCATTGCGATTACCTGAAAAGTGAGGGGCGATGGCCGGGTGCCGATTCGCCATCCGAGGCCCGATCAAAGGCGTGGCGCCTCGGCACCCGGGTTTTCAGAGGCGATAGGTCGCTGGCAGGCGGTCGCGGAACGGGTGGATCTCGAACACCCCCGGGTCGCGGATCAGCGACTTGTTGCGCGCCTTGGCCAGGTCGATCTCGACGCTGAACACCCCGTCTTCCAGGCCGGCGCGGGTCAGGGTGGTGCCGGACGGCTCGATGATGTGGCTCATGCCGATAAACTGCATGCCGCCGTCCAGGTCATTGCGGTTGGGGGCCACGAAATACACGATGTTTTCCGCGGCGCGCACGGTGCTGAACAGGTCCGGCAGCAACCGCGCCTGCTCCGGCCAGGCGGCCGGCAGAACCACGATATCGGCGCCTTCCAGGGCCAGGGTGCGGATGACTTCCGGGAAGCGGATTTCATAGCAGATCGCCAGGCCGATGCGGCCGATGTCGGTGTTGAACACCGGCGGCGTCCACTCGGCGGGGCGATCGGTGAAACGGTCGCCGATCATGAACGGCAGATGACGTTTGCGATGCAGGCCGATGACGCCCTGGGGGCCGATCAGGGCGGCGGTATTGAAGATCGACTCGGCGTGTTTTTCATAGAAGCCGACCACGATGTGGATCCCGCTTTCAGCGCTGACCGCCAGCAACGGGGCCAGGGCGTCGAGGCTGATGGCGCCTTGTTCCAGTTCTTCACGGCTGTCGAACGAGCCGCCGGTCAACAGGCATTCGGCAAAGGCGATCAGGCGCGAGCCGTCTGCCGCGGCCTGGCGTGACAACTGCGCGACCTTGTCGATGGTCTGCGCGGGATTGCCGATGACCGGGTGGATCTGGGCGACCGAAATTTTCATTTTGCTGCTTCCTCTTGGCTGATACGGCAGTGCCCGCCGGGCGGGCGTATAAGGCGGAGACCGGGGTGACTTGTGGCGAGGGCGAGGGCCCTCGCCGGACTGCGCCGCAGTCCTTTACTGCGCCTGGTAACCCACGGCCTGGTAGACCTTCTTCACCAGTTCGGGGTTGATCTGCGCCGCGTACTTTTCGATCACCGGGCGGATCTTCTGCTGGATGCGCACCACCTCTTCGGCGGGCAATTCGTTGACCTGCATCCCGGAACTGGCGAGCTCGGCAATCGCCTTGCTGTCGGCCGCGCGGGAGATCTGGCGCTGCTCCAGGCGCACCTCCATGGCCACCTCTGTCAGCAGCGCCTGCTCGTCCGGGTTCAGGGTGTCCCAGAAGGGTTTGCTGATCAGCACGATCTGCGGGTTGTAGTTGTGATGGGTCAGGCTCAGGTACTTCTGCACCTCATTGAATTTTGAGGCCAGGATCAGCGCCGCCGGGTTTTCCTGGCCGTCCACGGTGCCGGTCTCGAGGGCGGTGTGCACCTCGGTGAAGGGCAGGGGCGTGGGGTTGGCCCCTAGGGTCGACCACACGTCGAGGAACAGCGGCGATTGCTGGGCGCGAATCTTCAGGCCGGTGATGTCTTCCATCTTCTGCACCGGGCGCACGTTGTTGGTCAGGTTGCGCACCCCCAGCTCCCAGAACGCCAGGCCCACCAGTTTTTTCTCCGGCAACTGATCGATCAGCATCTTGCCGACCTCGCCATCGAGCATGGCGTCGACCTTGGCGGTGTCGGTGTAGATAAACGGGAAATCGAGGATGCCGAAGTCGGTCACGTGGTTGAGCATCAGGCCGGCGTTCCAGGTCATCATTTCCACTACGCCGCCCTGCAGCGACGACAGCACCTGCACGTCGCCCCCGAGCACGCCGTTGGGGAAGGTGCGGACCTTGATCTTGCCGCCGCTGCGTTCGTTGATCTTCTTCGCGAACAGTTCCATGCCAATCGCCGGTGGCGTGCCCTTGGGGCTGGTGGCGGCGAATTTGAGGGTGCGTGAGTTGTACTCGGCGGCAAAGCTCAGGCTGCTGGCCAGCAGCAGCGCGGCGAGCACGGTGAGGTGTCGGGTCATGGTCATTCCTTATTGTTGTTCGGGGTGTCAGTGGGCGAACCATTGCGCCGGAACCGTCACCAGTTCAGGGAAGATCACCAGCAGGAAGAGCACGATGATTTCGGCGATAAGGAACGGGAAGGTGCCCTTGAGCAGGGCCTCGTAGCGCATCTTGCCGATCCCGCACACCACGTTGAGCACCGTGCCCACGGGCGGCGTGATCAGGCCGATGGAGCAATTGATCATGAACAGCACGCCGAAGTAGATCGGGTCGATATTGGCTGCGGTCACCACCGGCACCAGGATCGGCGCCAGGAGCAGGATGGTCGGCGTCAGGTCCATGACCATGGAGATCAGCAGGATCAGCAGCATCAACACCACGATCAGCAGTTTCGGGTTGTCCATGACCGGCTGGATCAGGTCGATGATCTGCCCAGGGATGTCGGCGATGGTGATCATCCAGGCCGGGATCGACGCTGCGGCCACCAGGAACATCACTGCGGCGGTGGTCTTGCCGGCGCGCAACAAAAGCTCGCCGAGGGATTTCAGGCTCAGCTCGCGGTAGATCAGCGACGACACCAGCAGCGCATAGACGCTGGCCACGGCCCCGGCTTCGGTCGGCGTCACCACACCGAAGCGCAGGCCGGCGACGATGATCACCGGCAGCATCAGCGCCCAGGTGCTGTCGACGAAGGCCTTGAGGCGTTCCTTGCCGGAAGCCTTGGGGCTCAGCTCGACATCGTTGTCCCGGCGCGACACCAACCACCAGGCGATCACCAGGGCCACGGCAATCATCAACCCAGGAGCGATCCCCGCGAGGAACAGTTTGGTGATCGACAAGCCGGAAGCCACCCCGAGCACCACGAAGCCGATACTCGGGGGAATGATCGAGCCCAGCACCGAAACCGAGGCGATCAGGCCACCGGAGCGATTGCGGTTGTAGCCCGCGATCACCATCATCGGCAGCAGCAGGGCGGTCAGCGACGCGGCGTCGGCCAGGGCCGAGCCCGAGAGGCTGGACAGCAGCACCCCGGCAAAGATCGTCACGTAGCCCAGGCCGCCGCGCATATGGCCGACCAGGGAAATCGCCAGGTTGATGATGCGCTTGGACAGGCCGCCGCTGTTCATCACTTCGCCGGCGATGATGAACAACGGAATCGCCAGCAACGGAAAGCTGCCCGCCGAGTTGATGATGTTTTGCGCGATGATCTGGCCATCGAACAGCCCCAGCAGCCACATCAGGGCCACGCCGCAGAGAATCAGGGCATAGGCGATGGGCACGCCGATAAGAATGGCGGCCATCAGCACGCCGACAAATACACCGAGGGCCATTACTTGAGCACCCCTTGCACGGTGGTGGAAGGTTGGAGCTCGCCGGCCGGGGTGGCCAGGTGCTTGACCAGTTGGGCTCCGAGCAGAACGCTGCTCAATACCGAAAACACCAGGCCGGCGCCGTAGAACAGGCCCATAGAGATGCCGGTGGAGGGCGCGCCCACATTCAGGTTGATCAGGGTCTGTTTCCAGCTGCCCTGGAGAAACAGCCAGGTGGCGAACAGCATCAGCAGGTAGGTCAGGGTCAGCAGGTGTTTGGCGACCCTGGGCGAGGCGCGGCTGGTCAGGATATCGACCCCGATATGGCCGTTCTCGTGCAGCATCAGCTGGGAGCCGGCGAACACCAGCCAGACGAACGCCAGCCGGGAAATTTCCTCACTGAAGAACAAGCCGGAATTGAAGCCGTAGCGCAGCACTACATTGGTGAAAATCAGCGCCGTGATACACACCAGGCAACCGACGATCAGTGCCTTCAGGGCCAGGAAATAAAGTCTTGTAAGTTCTTTCATGAACGGTGCTCCCCGCTGAGTGGGGGCCGGTTGTGCAACTCGCTGCGGGCCGCTGAAGAACGGTTTGGGCGAATGGGTCGCGCTGCATGAAACTGCAAACAGAGCATAAGTAAGACCACCTTTTATTATTAGTTATACGTCGTCGTATGACCTGGATAGAGTCTTTATTTATGCGGGGTTCGTGTCAATGAAACTCCCTGTGTTTGCTGAGTCAATGTTCTTATTAGGGCGATAAGGGATGGTAATCAGTGAGCCGGCTTATTGATTTTAAAAAGCGCGAGCGCGGGTTTTGAATACTAAGTTGTGGGACGACTTATCAGATTATTGATAAGGGTCGGCTTTTATTCTTGGGGCCAGTTTGTGCTGCCGTTTGCCTGCCTCTGGTGCTGCGCCGGGCAAACACCGCAAACTGTGCCCCCGTTAACGCAACAGAGTGCGAGCCTTGATCGAACGACGGCAATTCAGCACAGGCATGAAGGGCAAAAACCTGCGCTACCTGAATGAGCAATCCAGCCAGGGTCAGCGGCCACTGCAGGCGGGTTTTGTGCTGCTCGAGCATTTTTCCCTGCCGGCGTTCACCCAGGCGCTGGACACCATCGTCACCGCCAACCTGCTGCGGCCTAACCTGTTCTGTTCCCGAACCTTTGGTTTGCACGAAGGGGAGGTGGTGAGCGACCTGGGCCTGGTGATCCGGCCGGACGCCCGTCTCGATAGCTCCCAGCTCAAGGACCTCGACCTGCTGGTGGTGTGCGGCGGCTACCGCACCGAACTCAAGGCATCGGACGCGTTCATTCAACTGCTCAAGGCCGCTGCCGAGCAGGGTGTGACCCTGGCCGGGCTGTGGAATGGAGCGTGGTTTCTCGGCCGGGCCGGGCTCCTGGCGGGCTACCGCTGCGCGATCCATCCCGAACATCGGCCGGCATTGGCGGAGTTCTGCAAGGCGACCCAGGTCAGCAGCGAACCCTACGTGATCGACCGCGACCGGCTCACCGCGGCGAGTCCTTCGGGGGCGTTCCATATGGCCCTGGACTGGATCAAGGGCTTGCACGACAAGGCCCTGGTCGAGGGCATCGAAGACATCCTGGCCTTTGAGGAGTCGCGCTACCGACGTATCAAGCCGACCGAAAATATCTGCCTCAGCGCGCCCCTGCGCGAGGTGGTCAAGCTGATGGCCGCCAACCTCGAAGAACCCCTGGAACTGGAGCAACTGGCGGTCTACGCCGGCCGCTCACGGCGTCAGCTCGAACGCTTGTTCAAGGAGCAGTTGGGCACCACGCCGCAACGTTATTACCTGGAGTTGCGCATCACCGAAGCTCGCCGCCTGCTGCAACACACCGAACTGTCACAGGTCGATGTGCTGGTGGCCTGCGGCTTTGTCTCGCCCAGCCATTTCAGCAAGTGCTACAGCGCCTACTTCGGCTACCGGCCGTCAAAGGAAGTGCGCCTGGTGAAGTAGGCGTGGCTGAAACCCCGTAGCTGTTGCCGAGTCCGCGAGGCTGCGTTGGCCCAAGCGCCCCCTCTGAAGCCTCAGATAAACCCTGTTTGCGGATAAAACCCCACCCCGCCCGCAGCAGCCTTTACGGCTGGCGGCAATTTTGCGCGGGTGACAACTGCGGCGCCGGCTCGTAGCTGGTCTGCTGCAAGCCATCGGCACCGAGGAAGATGAAGTACTTGGTGCGACAGTCCTTGAACATTGCCGAGTAACCCTCGGCCCTGATGCCCTGGTCCTTGACGGTCTTGGTCACGGTATTGCTGCGGCTGATCACGGCCAGCACCTGGTCATAACTGTCGCCCATCTTTACCCCCGGCTCGCCGGTGACGGTCATCGACGACGCGCAGCCGCCCAGGCCCAGCATCGCCAGCATCAGCGCCGCCATCCGGCCGCCATGAGCCAGCGTGTTGCAGGTGGGGTGTGTGCCGTTCATTCCCTGTACTCCATCCATCAATCGTTGTCGGCAGCCGTCACACGGCGCGGGTCCGCCCAAGAGGCTCGCAGGCCATCCGACTGACCATTGCCGGGGATGGTTCCGTCGGCCATGGAGTGGCGCGCGGACGCCAGGTTGGACCCGCCAGGACGGCGGGTCCGGCAGGTGCATCAGAGTTTTGGCAGCTGGCCGATACGGCCCATCATTTCGGTCACGATCTGCAGGTCCAGCAGGAACTGTTCAACCGTCTTGAACTCGTTGTCGTTATGACCGGTGTACTTGACCTCCGGCCGGGCCAGGCCGAATTGCACGCCGTTGGGCAGTTCATGCACCGAGGTAGCGCCGGCGGAAGTGCCGAATTTGTGCTCCATGCCCAGGTTCTCGGTGGCCACGGCCAACAGCGCCTTGACCCATTCACCCTCGGGGTTGCGGTACATCGGCTCGGCGATCGAGTAGTCGAAGGCCACCGCGACCTTGGCCTTTTTGCTCCAGGCGTCGAGTTTGTCGGCGATTTCGCTTTTCAGCACTTGTGGCGACTTGCCTTTTGGCACCCGCAGGTTGACCGCCAGCTGGAAGGCGTTGTCCTTGACCCCGACGTAGGTCAGGGAGGTGGTCAACGGGCCCATGAAGTCGTCGGAGAAACCGACTCCGAGTTTGCCACCCAGGTAATCCAGGCCCCAGTTATCGGCGGCGTAGCGCGCGGCATCGGTGATCTGGTTGTGCTTGAGCGCGACCTTGCCGTCGAGGCTGTTGAGGAAGTCGAGCATCCGCGCCACCGGGTTGACCCCGGATTCGGGTTCGGAGGAGTGGGCGGACACACCGGTGACCGTGAGCTTGACGTTCTTGCCGTCGACCTTGGCGCTGACCTCGAATTTGCCGCCGTTGCCGGCATGGCGCTGGGCGTACTCGCTGCCGGCCTTTTGCAGGCTCGCTGCCAGTTCGGCCGGCTTGTCGGTGACCAGGGTGGCGACCGAGGTCGAAGGGATCTGGTTGGTGGCCAGGCCCCCGGTCAGCGTGGTGATTTCCGCGCCTTTGCCCTGGGCTTTACGCTGCGGGAAATTGGCCATCACCGTGCCGTAGCCTTTCTCGGCGATCACCACCGGGTAGCCGCCGTCCAGCGCCAGGTTGTAGTTGGGCGTGGGATTGCGCTCGAAATAGTAGGGGATCGCGTCGCCGGTGGTTTCCTCGGTGGTGTCCACCAGCAGCTTGAAGTCGCGCGCCAGGGGCAGCTTCTCTTCCTTGATCACCTTCATCGCGTAGAGGGTGACGACGATGCCGTTCTTGTCATCCTCGGTGCCGCGGCCATACATGCGGTCGCCCACCAGGGTGACCTTGAACGGGTCGAGGCGGGTGCCGTCCTGCAACACCCAGTTTTCCGGGGTGACCGGCACGACGTCGGCGTGGGCGTGGATACCTACCACTTCATCGCCGCTGCCCTCCAGGGTGATTTCATAGACCCGGCCGTCGACGTTGCGATAGGCGAGGTTGAAGGCCTGGGCCAGGCTTTTGATCTTGTCGGCAATCTTGATGAACTCGGGGTTCTCATGGGCCGGCACGCCGTCGACGCTGAAGGTGGGGATCGCCACCAGTTCGCGCAGGGTGTCGGTGGCGGCCTTGCCGTACTTGATCCGTGTGTACAGGCCCAGCAGGCGATGGATCTCGTTCTGCTGCTCGGCGGACAGCGGCTTGTTATCGAGGAAGGCGCCGATGGTCGAGTCCAGGTGGTCGGTTTTGCCCAGCTCGCTCTTGGCCAGGGCGCCCAGGAACTGCCTGAAATCCGTGGCCGAGGCCTCGTTGAAGTTTTTCAGGATGGCTGCGTTCTGTTGCGGGGTGAGGTTGGCCTGGGCCGAACTGGTGAACAATGACAGGCCCGCCGCCATCAGGGTCGCAGCGGCCAGGTGCTTCAGGGAAAAATCCATGGTGTGAGGCATTCCTTTGCAGAGTGAGGGAAGTATCTGAACTGAAAGTCAGAAAGGTCCACAACCTAACACCACCTGGCAGCGGAACGGGAGTCCCATAAGTGGGATCTGTCGCACATAAATGCAAAAACGGCGCACAGGCGACAAAGCCCGGGGCATTCTCCAGGCGAGGCCTCAGCGCTCGACAACCCGTACTCGACGCTACTGATACTGCTGCTCCTGCCGGATCGGCAGCTCGACGCGAAAGGTGGTGCCGATCCCCAGTTCGCTGCGCACGCTGATCTCGCCACGGTGCTTCTTGATGATGCCGTAGGACAGGGACAAACCCAGGCCCGTGCCCTGGCCCACCGGTTTGGTGGTGTAGAAGGGGTCGAAGATTTTCTGCAGGCTGTCCGGCGCTATCCCCGAGCCGGTGTCGCTGACTTCGATCCAGACCCGTTCTCCTTCCACGCCGTTGCTCAGGGTGATGGTGCCCCGTTCCGGGCCCATGGCCTGGGCGGCGTTGACGATCAGGTTCATCAGCACCTGGTTGATCTGCGACGGCAGGCACTCGACCTCCGGCAGCGGTGTGTAGCACTTGACCACGTCGGCCTTGTACTTGATCTCGGTGGCGACGATGTTCAAGGTCGAGTCCAGGCCCTGTTGCAGGTCTGCCCATTGCCATTCCTGGCTGGAGTCCACCCGGGAGAAGTCCTTGAGGTCCTTGACGATCTGGCTGACCCGGCCAATGCCCTCCTTGGACTCCTTGATCAGCAATGGAATGTCCTCCAGGAGAAAGTCCAGCTCGATCGCCGTGCGCAGTTGCACCAGGGACTCCAGCGCCGCCGCCTGGGCGATGGCCTGCTCCCCGTGGCGATAGGCATCGAGCATCTCCTGCAGGCGCCTGAAGTAGTTGTCCAGGGTGCCCAGATTGGAAGAAATGAAGCCGATGGGGTTGTTGATTTCATGGGCCACCCCGGCAGCCAGTTGCCCCAGGGACGCGAGTTTTTCGGATTGCACCAGCTGGCTTTCCAGCAACTTGCGCTCGTCGATCTCCCGTTGCAGTTCGGCGCTGGTCTGTTTGAAGGCCAGGGTGCGTTGCTCCACCCGCTCTTCCAGCTGGCTCATCTGCAGATTGGCGCGGCTGGTCATGTCCCACTTGGTGGTGAGGGTGTTGGCCATTTGCTGGACTTCGATGTTGTCGAAAGGCTTTTTCAGGATCAGCAGGCGGTCGTGGCCGTCCAGGCGATCGAGCAACTCGTCCCAGGAGTAATCGGAGTAGGCGGTGCACACCACCACTTGCAGCAACGGGTCGTGTTTCCACAGTTCCTCGATGGTCTGCGCGCCATCCCAGCCATCGGGCATGCGCATGTCGACAAAGGCCAGGGCGTAGGGCCGCCCGCGGCTCGCGGCATCCAGCAGCTTGGCCAGGCCTTCCTGGCCGCCGTAGGCCGAATCCAGTTCGAACAGGGTGGCGGCGGTCTTCGGCGCGCTGCCGAACAGTGCGCTTTCCATGGCGTCCAGTTCGGCACTGTCACCGGTCTGGGGCGTGAGGATCTTGCGGAAGTCGACGTGGATCGCCGGGGTATCGTCGATCAGCAGGATGCGCCGGTTGATGGGGTTGCTCATGACTCACCTTCGGCGATTTTCAGGGGGATTTGCAGGACGAACAGCGCTCCGGTGCCCGGACCGTCGCTGTAGGCATTCAAGCGGCCGCTCATCTCGATGGCGGCCAGCGCGCAGCTGTGCAGGCCAAAGCCGTGGCCCTCCTTGCGCGTGGTGAAGCCGTGGACAAAGATGCGCGCCATGTTTTCCGGGGTGATGCCTTCGCCTTCATCGCGGACGCTGATCTGCAGGGTCTCGCCGTCGACGATGCCGGTGGCCAGGGTCATGTTGCGCTCGTGGTTGGAGACGTCGGACATGGCGTACTTGGCGTTGCTGATCAGGTTGATCAGGATCAGCAGCAGCCGGTGCTTGTCGCCCATGATGCGCGGGATATCGGCGTACTCCTTGAGCACCGTCACATGGTGCCGGGTGAGGGCGCCGGAATTCATGCGTAGCGCATCTTCCAGCAGCTCGCCGATCGACAGCGACTCCAGCACGCTGCTGGCCCCGGCGTAGGATTGCTGGGTGGAGACGATGTCCTTGATGTGATCGACGCTCTTGCTCAACTGGGCCAGTTCCTCGGCCATGCCTTGCTGCTCAAGGTCAATGGCCTCCACCAGCTGGTTCAGGTAGCCGGGGAGCAATTTGCCTTTCTCGTCCTCGCTGAGAAAATGCCCCAGGTCCTGGGGGTGCTGGTTGATCAACTGCATCGCCTTGCCCAGGCCCTGGGCCTTGCTGTTACGCAGTTTGCGGGTCACCAGGTCGGCGGAGATGTTCACGCTGTTGAGCACGTTGCCGACATTGTGCAAGACGTTGGTGGCGATCTCCGCCATGCCGGCCTGGCGGGCGCTGTCCAGCAGTTCGCTCTGGGTATCCTTGAGCTCGCGCGTGCGCTCCTCGACCCGCTGTTCGAGTTCGTCGTTGGCCACCACCAGCGCCCGGTTCATCTGGTTGATCTGGGCAAAGCTGCGCATCAGGCGGACCGCCAGCCAGACCAGGAGCATGACCAGCAGCGCGGAAAACACCAGCAAGTAGAAATGGTAGCGCTGGTCAATGATTTCAGCCTCCTGCTGGTCACGGTTGAGCAGGTTGGTGATGTCGTCCAGGCGCTCGGCGACCGGAACCAATTCGATCTGTTCAAGCAGGCCGTTGACCAGGGGCTGCTCGCGCAGGATCAGGGAAATATGGTTGCTGAGCACATCGATGGAGTCATAAAACTCCGGGGGCAACCGCTCCTTGTTCACTTGCAGTTTGTTCAGCCCCACCAGGATGTCGGCGGCATGCTCGGCAGAGGTGACCTGGGCGAACTCCAGGCTGCTGAGCAACAGGTCGTAGGTATCGGTGGCGATATTCTGCAGCTGCTCTTTGTCGGTATCGGTGAGTCTTGCCAGTTGGGCCTGGATGTCATCCTCTGCGGTCGGCAGGAAGGCCAGGGAGTTGCGCAGCACGGCATTGTGCGACTTGAACTGCTCCACCAGCCGGGTCTTCTCCTTCATCGCGTCGAGGTACGCATCCTGGGTGGTGCGCCAGGCTGGCGAGGCGTTGCGCCGTTCCTGGGAGGCCATGGCGTCGAAGCTTTGCCACAGCTGGGTCATTTTGCTCAAGGGTGAGACCAGCGGGTCGTAGTTGTGACTGATGGCGACCCGGGCCTTGAGGATCTCGTTTTCCCATTGGGCGTTCTGCTGCATGATCTGGCGGATCAGGTCCCGGGACTCGGTGTAGGAGGCGGTCTGGTCCGATCGCGAATTGACGTACAGAAACAGCAGGATCGACGCCAGCACGGCGGCGACTCCGGCCAGCAGGAAGAGGCTGGTGCGACGGGATACTTTCATAGCGGCTTGCCTTCCCATTCGCCGGTCAGGGTCTTGAGGAACAGGACGATCAGGGCCGTGTCTTCCGCGGAGGGAATACGCCCCAGTTGGTACTTGAACATGATCGCCACGGCGCCCTCGAGGGTCGGTTCCGAACCGTCATGGAAGTAGGGCGCGGTGACCGCGACGTTGCGCAGGCTCGGCACCTTGAACACATTGCGGTCATCTTCATCGCCGGTGATGTTGAACCGCCCCAGGTCAGCCACGGTCGGGTTGCCCCGGGCCTTGAAGTAATCGCCGAGCACGCCGAATTTCTGGAACATGTTGCCGCCGATATTCACCCCCTGGTGGCAGGCGATGCAGCCGTAGTCCTGGAAGCGCTGGTAGCCGTACTTTTCCTCCAGGGTCAGGATCGCGGTGTTACCCGCCAGGTACTGGTCGAAGCGCGAGTTGCTGCTCAGCAGGGTCCGTTCATAGTCGGCCAGGGCGTTGCGAATATTGGCCTGGGTCACGGCGTCCGGGTAGGCCTCGGCGAATGCGCGGCCATAGGCCGGGTCGGCGCCGATGCGCTCGACCACGGTGGCCCAGTCACTGCCCATCTCGGAAGGGCTCTGGACCACGACGTGCACTTGTTCTTCCAGGGTTTCGGCGCGGCCGTCCCAGAACTGGCGGAAGTTCAAGCTGGCGTTGAACACGCTCGGCGTGTTGACCGCCACGGGTTTGCCGTCAAACCCCAGGGACAGGGGCTTGTCATCGGCGCCACCATGCTCCAGGCGATGGCAACTGGCGCAGGACAGGCTGTTGTTGACTGAAAGGCGTGGGTCGTTGAACAGCTGGCGTCCCAGTTCGACGTGCTGGCCATTCAGGGCTGGCACCGGCGGCAAGGCCTTGAGGGGGCCCTCGAGCGGCGCTGCCTCGGCTCCGGCCGCGAGCAGCACGCTGGCGCAGAGCAGTGATGGGAGTGACGGCATGGTCGGTATCCTTACCCGGCGGACGTTCATGAACGGCTTGGTTGGGGCTGGCGCGAGGCGTTCAGGAACAGCACGAACGCCTCGGGCTCCACGGCCTTGCTGAAGTAGAAACCCTGGCCTTCCTCGCACCGGTGGCGCCTGAGAAAGTCCAGTTGCTCGGCCGTCTCGATACCTTCGGCGATGATACGCAGGTTGAGGCTTTTTCCCAGGTCGATGATGCTGCTGACCAACTTGGCGTCGTTGCTGTCGATACTCAGGTCGCGCACGAACGATTGGTCGATCTTCAGCACATCGACCGGAAATTTCTGCAAATAGCTCAGGCTCGAATAGCCGGTCCCGAAGTCATCCACCGCCAGGCGCACCCCGAGCCGCTTGATCGCATGCAGGGTGGTGATGGTGGTGGCGACGTTTTGCATCAGCACGCTTTCGGTGATCTCCAGCTCCAGCTGCGACGGGTCGAGCCCGGTCTCGGCCAGTGTTCGGGTCAGGCGTTCGACGAAGTCGGCCTGGCGAAAATCAATGGCTGAGACATTCACCGACATGCAGATGGGCGGCAGGCCCTGGGCCTGCCAGGCCCGCGACTGGAGGCAGGCGCTGCGCAGCACCCACTGGCTGAGGGCGACGATCAGCCCGCAGTCTTCGGCCACCGGAATGAACACCGCGGGACTGACCAGGCCATGGCCGGGCCGGGCCCAGCGCACCAGGGCTTCGGCGCCGACCACGGCGCCGCTGGCCAGGTCCAGTTTGGGCTGGTAGTGCAGGACCAGCTCCTGGCGTTGCAAGGCCAGGCGCAGCCCGCTTTCCAGGGTTTGCCGGTGCCGGGCGTGGAGGTTCATGTCTTCGATGAAAAAACTGAAGCCGTTGGGGCCGCAGTCCTTGACGTTGCGCATGGCGGTCTCGGCTTTTTTGATCAGGGTCACCGCATCGCAACCATCATCGGGGTAAATGCTGATGCCCAGGCTGGCGGTTACCGTCAGGTCGTGGCCGGCTACCCAGTGCGGGGTGTTGATCGCCGCCAGCAGTTTTTCCGCGACCCCGCGGGTCTGCTGCGGATGGACGATGTCGCTCAGGATCACCACGAACTCGTCCGAACCGTAGCGGAACACCGAGTCGGACTCGCGCAGCGCCTGCGCGAGGCTCTGGGCGACGAGCTTGAGCATTTCATCCCCGGCGGGATGGCCGAGGGCATTGTTGATCCGCTTGAAGCGGTCCAGGCCGATGAACATCACGGCAATCTGCCGGTCATGGCGCCGGGACTGGGACAAGTACTGGGTCAGGCGATCACCCAGCAAGGTACTGTTGGGCAGTTCGGTGAGCAGGTCGTAGTGCAGCAGGCGGGACACGCTCAGCAGTTCCTGGACCCGTTGCTCGATGGTTTGCTCCAGGTCGCGCATCTTGATCGCGGCATCTTGTGCCAGTTGCCATTTCCAGGTGAGGGCACTGGCCATCTGGCGGATTTCCAGGCTGTCGAAAGGCTTTTTCAGGATCAGCAATTGATCGCCGAATTCAATGCGCTCGGCCATGGCCTCCCAGGAGTAGTCGGAGAACGCGGTGCACAAGGCAATCTGCAGGTGAGGGTCGGTTTTCCAGAGCTGCTCGATCGTTTGCAGGCCGTCCCAACCGGGCGGCATGCGCATGTCGATAAAGGCCAGGGCGTAGGGCCGACCTTCGGCCAGGGCCTGCTTGACCCGTTCCACGCCTTCTTCGCCCTGATAGGCGGAATCGAGCTGGAAGTGTGATTGGGGAATGCGCGTGGTGCCGAACAGCAGCGCCTCGGTACTGCTCAGCAGACCTTCATCGTCGGGGCAGAGGATCTTGCGAAAGTCCAGGTGGATGGCCGGCGTGTCGTCGATGATCAGGATCCGTCGGTTGGCGGTTGCAAAAGCAGGGTTCATTTGAGCGTCTCCGACGTTGGGTCCGCAGCTTCGACGGCGGACGTGGCCTTGAGCAGTTCACCAGCCTGTTCGCTGTCCACCGCCCGTGCCGGGACGTGCCCCAGTGGCACACCGCTGGACAGCAGGGTGATGCGCTGCTCCTGGGTTTCCACCCCTTCGGCGGTGACGCCGATCCCGGCCTCGCTGGCAAAATTGAGGATTGCGCGCAGGGTCATGGCGTTGTCCGGGTCGCTGCTGGCACTGTCGAGCAGGCGCTGGGCGAGCTTGAGGTGGCTGACCCGGTAGGTTTTCAGGTAGTCGAACGATGAATACTCGGTGCCGAAGTCGTCGATGGCGATCTTCACGCCCAGTTCGCACAGCCGGGGCAGTATGTCGTTGTGGCTCCACTTGGTCTGGGCCAGCGTGCCCTCGGTGACGTCGAATCGCAGGTCCCAGGGGCAGAGGTTCCAGCGCGCGGTGGTCCGCAGTACCTGGTAAATCAGCTCCGAACCGGTCTTGAGCTGGACCAGGGACAGGTGGATCGCAATCAGCGGCGGCGCCAGGTCCTGGTCGCGCCATGCCCGCATCTGCCGGCAGGCCTGGTCCAGTATCCAGTGGCCCAGGGGGATGATGATCCCGGTCTTTTCCGCCACCGCCATGAACTCCGAGGCTTCGAGCCAGCCGCGCTGGGGGTGGAGCCAGCGCACCTGGGCGGCCATGCTGAGGATTTTGCCGGTGCCGAGATCGACTTCGGGCAGGTACTGCAAATGCAGTTCGTCGCGCTCCAGGGCCAGTTTCAACTGATTGGCCAGGGTCACTCGCTGGGTGACTTCCTGGTTGATGTCCTCGCTGTGGAAGTGGAACTGGTTGCGGCCCTTGTCCTTGGAGCGATACAGCGCCATGTCCGACTGCGCCATGAGCCCGTCGGCGCTGAGGGTATGGGGGCTGTAGAGGCTGATGCCGATGCTGGCCGAGATACGCGCCTCGTTGCCGTCCAGGAAATAGGGGAGCGCCAGGCTATCGAGGATCTTCGCCGCCAGGCTCGCGCATTGGGTGGCTTCCTCGACCTCCAGCTGCAGGATCGCGAATTCATCACCGCCCAGGCGCGCCACCACGTCGTTTTCCCGGGTGCAGGACTTCAGGCGCCGGGCCACCTCCTGCAACAACAGGTCGCCCGCGGGATGACCCAGGGTGTCGTTGACGCGCTTGAAGTGGTCCAGGTCCAGGTAAAACATCGCGAAGGGCGCCGCGCCGCGTCGGGCCGCGGCAAACGCCTGGTGCAGGCGTTCGACCAGGGTCGGCCGGTTGGCCAGCCCGGTCAGGCCGTCCGTGTGGGCCAGCAGGGCGATTTTATCTTCGGCCAGGCGGCGCTCGGTGATGTCGAGGATGATGCCTTCCACCTCGAGCAACTGGCCCAGATTGTTGCGCACCGGGATGTAGCGGTTTTCCACCCAGCGAAAGCTACCGTCACCGGTGAGCATGCGAAATTCGATGGAGGCGCCGCAGACGTCCCGGTCCAGGGCGCGGAGCATGGCCAGCTCGACCTTGGCCCGGTCGTCGGCGTGGATCAGCGCCTGGGCCCAGTCGGGGGACGCCACCAGCTGCGCCGCCACATGCCCGAACTTGGTGATGTTGTGGGAGATGTACATCAGCGTGAATGAAGGCTCGCCCCGCAGCCGATAGAGAATCGTGGGGCTGTTCTGGACGATGATGTTGGCGTCGGCCAGCTCTCGGGTACGCTCCTCGACCGCTTGTTGCAACTGGTCCAGTTTCAACTCTGCGGCTTCGGTCATCTGCCATTTGACGGTCAGGGTACTGGCCATCTGCCGGATTTCGATGGCATCGAAGGGTTTTTTCAGGATCAGCAGGCGGTCGCCCAGCTCCAGGCGCTCGGCAATGTCTTCCCAGGAATAGTCGGAATACGCCGTGCACAGGGCAATTTGCAGCTTGGGGTCGGCCTGCCACAGCCGCGAGATGGTTTCCAGCCCGTCCCAGCCGGGTGGCATGCGCATGTCGATAAAGGCCATGGCATAAGGCTGGTCGCAGTCCAGCGCCGCCTGCACTTTTTCCAGCGCCTCCTGGCCCTGGAAGGCCGAGTCGAGGGTAAAGGCTTCTGCCGCAATGCTGAGGGTGGAGCCGAACAGCGCGGCTTCGGCGCTGCCCAGGGGGTCTTCGGCAGGGGTGCCGGGGGCCAGGATCTTGCGAAAGTCCTGATGGATCGCGGCGGTGTCGTCGACGATCAGGATTCGCCGGTTGCGGCGATCCGTCAGCGCCGTCATTGCCAGGTTCCAGCCCAATGCAGCGACCTTGGGTTTAGGCTCATCGGGCTTCCTTTCGTGTTTGACGCGGGCGATCCATCCGGGGCCTGAGCATAGTCCTGTGCGGGTTCAAGTGCGAACCTTGCGGCATTCAATTCGTACATCGCGAGCGCAATTCATCTAGTCTGATGCCCACGGCGGGCCTGATAGACGTCAAACGGAAGGGGGAAGCATGGACGAGCATGAAAACGACGTGACTCAGAACCGGCCGACGATTCTGTTGGTCGATGACGAAGAACCGATTCTCAACAGCCTGCGCCGCCTGTTGCGCAGCCAGCCTTACGAGATCCTGCTGGCCGACAGCGGCGCCAAGGCCCTGGAAATCCTTGAGCAGCGGCCGGTGGATGTGGTCATGAGCGATGCACGCATGCCGGGCATGGACGGCGCGACCCTGCTGGCGCATATCCATCGGCTTTATCCCTCGACGCTGCGTATCCTGCTCACCGGGTACGCCGATATGACGATGATCGCCAAGGCCATCAATGAAGGGCAGATTCATCGCTATATCAGCAAACCCTGGAACGACGATGAAATGCTGGTGACCTTGCGCCAGGCCCTGGTCTATCAGCATTCGGAAAGCGAACGCCAGCGCCTGGAAGCCTTGACCCAGCAGCAGAACGAACAGCTGCGCAGCCTCAATGTGACCCTGGAAAAACACGTGGCGGCCCGCACCGCCGAGCTGCAGCAGACCGCCGATATGCTCGACCTGGCCTATGAAGAGCTCAAGCGCAGCTACGTGACCGGAACCGAGGTCTTTTCGCTGCTGGCCAACCTGCGCTTGCCCAAGGCCAAGCAGACCAACCGTCAGATCATCGAATTGATTCGCGTCTACTGCGCCAGCCATGGCCTGGACGAAGCCGCAAGCCGCGACATGACCATGGCCGCCGCGCTCTACAACATCGGCAAGCTGAGCTGGACCGACAGCATGATGACGGCCCCGGCCGACCTGCTTTATCACACCGAGCGCGAGCTGTACCGGGCCTATCCGAAGCAGAGCGAGTCGTTGTTGATGACCCTGGAGCCGATGAAGGACGCGGCGCGGATCATCCTGCATCACCAGGAGCGCTGGGATGGCACCGGCTTTCCCGATCACCTCAAGGGCTCGGCAATTCCCCTGGGCTCGCGCTGGCTGAAACTGGCGGTGGACTTTATCGAGTTGCAGCGCGGGTTGGTCCTCGAGCGGCAGATGAACAGCGATGAGGCGCTGCTGTTCATTCGCAAGTACGCCGGCAAATTGTATGACCCGGACCTGGTGGAAGACTTCGTCAACGTCTGCGCCACCTTCCTCAGCGACGTGACCCTGGCCGATCCGAGCGTCAAGGACCTGGGCACCCGGGAACTGGCCGCCGGGATGATCCTGGCGCGCAACCTGAATGCCGACAACGGCATGCTGCTGCTCAATGCGGGCAAGGTCTTGAGCATGGCCCTGGTGGATAAGCTGATCGCCTTCGAGGCCATGGAGGGCGGCAAGTACACGGTTTTTGTGAAAATCCCGGAAGAGCCGGTCGAGACCGCGATCCTGGCCTCCTGAGCAGCCCTTGAGCGCCTGAGGGCGTCGAACATGTCCCTCAGCGCTGCAACACCGCCTTGAGCCGCGGGTCATTGAGGTAGGCGACGTTGAGCCGGGTCCAGGGGTTGATCCGCGATTGCTCCGGGGAAAAGATGTGCCCGGGGGCGATCATGAACCCCTTGGGCAGCAGTTGCCGGGTCAGCTCCCGGGCATCGTCGATATGGGCAAAGCGGGCCCACAGGTACAGGCTCTGCTCGGGGCGCACAAACACCTCGGCGCCGATTTCGTCCAGCAACTGCAAGCCGCTGTCGGTGGCGCTGCGCAGGCGTTCCTGGAGGCGGATCAGGTGGCGCAGGAAGTGGCCTTCGGTGAGGATTACGTCCACCGTGCGCTCGCAGAACTCCGATGAGCTGGTGTGCAGCAGCATCTTCAGGTCGCCCAGTTCATCGATCAGCTCCTTGCTGCCGGCGATAAAGCCGACCCGCAGCGCGGCCGACACCGACTTGGAAAAACTCCCGACATACAGCGAGCGCTGCAACTGATCCAGGGCCGAGACCCTGATGCCCGAGGCCGGCTTGAAATCGGCCAGGGCGTCGTCGTCCACCAGGATGAGGTTGTGGGCCTGGGCCAGTTGCACCAGGCGAAACGCCTTGCTCGGCGAGAGGTCGGAGCCGGTGGGGTTATGGCCGATCGACTGGATGAAAAACAGCTTGGGCTTGTGCAGGCGCAGGTGCTGTTCGAGCACGTCCAGGTCCGGCCCGTCCGGCAGGCGCGGCACCGGCAGCATGCGCGCGCCCTGCAATTGCAACTTGCCGAACAGCGGGTAGTAGCCCGGGTCTTCCACCAGCACCGTATCGCCGTAGCCGACAAAGCGCCGGATGATCAGGTCCAGGGCGTGGTTGGCGCCGTGGGTGGTGACGATCTGGCGCGGGGTGGCGCTGATCGAGTAGGCCGCCAGTTTCTGCACCAGGTGCTGGCGCAGGCTGGCGTTGCCCAGGCGGTTGCCGTAGCGGAACAGGGTGCTGACCCCGGTGCGCATGATCTGCCGGGTGAACTTGTCGAGGCGCATGTCCATCAGCCACTCCACCGGCGCAAAGCCCTCGCCGAGGGGGGACTGCCCGGGCTCGCGCACGAACTGCTGGCGCATCAGCCAGATGGTGTCCATGGCCCGGGCATAGGGTGGCGGCTCCTCGGGTTCGCTGCCATTGGGCGCTCCCTGCTTGACGAAAAAACCCTGGCCATGGCGCGCCTCCACCAGGCCCTGGGAGGCCAGCGCCTCGTAGGCGTTGATCACGGTGTTTTTCGAATGGCCGAACAGGCGCATGCATTCGCGCAGGGACGGCAGGCGGTCGCCGACGCGGTAGGTGCCATTGCCGATTTGCTCGGCAAGCGACGCCGCCAGTTGCTGGGCCAGGGTCAGGTGCGCCATGGGGGAAGTCCTGGGGGGAATTATGCGCAGGGTACAGCGTGGGTACTGTCTGTCCAAACTGTACCTTCTTTGCCGGGACGCAGCGGATTAGGGTGGCGCTCACTGAACAACAATAACTGCGACAGGATTTTTATGAGCCTCGATTCCCGCCTCCCCATGTTCCGTAGCATGACCCCGGCCGAACGCCTGAATCACTTGCAGGAGTTGCTGCAACTGCCCGGTGCCGACGTGGCGCTGCTGCGCGATGGCGGAGCACTGCCGCTGGAAATCGCCGATGGCATGATCGAAAACGTGATCGGAAAATTCGAATTGCCCTATGCGGTGGCCAGCAACTTCCAGATCAATGGCCGCGATGTGATCGTGCCCCTGGTGGTCGAGGAACCCTCGGTGGTGGCCGCGGCCTCGTTCATGGCCAAGCTGGCCCGCGAAGCCGGGGGGTTCCAGACCTCGAGCTCGCTGCCGCTGATGCGCGCCCAGGTGCAGATCGTCGAGGTCGAGGACCCGTTCAACGCCCGGCTGAGCCTGATGCGGCGCAAGGCGGAAATCATCGAGCTGGCCAACCGCAAGGACCAGTTGCTCAACCAGCTGGGCGGCGGCTGCCGGGATATCGAAGTCCATACCTTTGCCCAGAGCCCACGGGGGCCGATGCTGGTGGCGCACTTGATCGTCGATGTGCGCGACGCCATGGGCGCCAACACCGTGAACACCATGGCCGAAGCCGTGGCGCCGCTGATGGAGGAAATCACCGGCGGCAAGGTGCGGTTGCGCATCCTCTCCAACCTGGCCGACCTGCGCCTGGCCCGGGCCCAGGTGCGCATTGCCCCCGAGCTGCTGACCACCACCGCGTACAAGGGCGAAGAGGTGATCGAGGGCATCCTCGATGCCTACAACTTCGCGGTGATCGACCCGTACCGCGCCGCGACCCACAACAAAGGCATCATGAACGGCATCGATCCGCTGATCGTCGCCACCGGCAACGACTGGCGCGCGGTGGAGGCGGGGGCCCATGCCTACGCCTGCCGCAACGGCCACTATGGCTCCCTCACCACTTGGGAAAAAGACCGCCAGGGGCACCTGGTGGGCACCCTGGAAATGCCCATGCCGGTAGGCCTGGTCGGCGGCGCGACCAAGACCCACCCCCTGGCCCAGCTGTCGCTGCGCATTCTCGGGGTCAAGAGCGCCCAGGAGCTGGCGGAAATCGCCGTGGCCGTGGGCCTGGCGCAAAACCTCGGGGCCTTGCGCGCCCTGTCCACCGAAGGCATCCAGCGCGGGCACATGGCCCTGCATGCACGCAACATTGCCTTGTCCGCCGGGGCGCGCGGGCCCGAGGTGGATTGGCTGGTGAAACAGATGGTCGAAGCCCGTGACGTGCGGGCCGACAACGCGGCGGCGCTGCTGGCACACAAGCGCGCCGAGGGATGAGCCGGGCCGCGCAACAGGCGGTGCGCCTGGTGGAGGTCGGCGCCCGCGATGGCTTGCAGAACGAGGCGCAGGTCCTCACCCCCGAGGTCCGCCTGCAACTGCTGCAGCGGTTGGCGGATGCCGGCTTGCGCACCCTGGAGGCGGGGGCTTTTGTCTCGCCGCGCTGGGTGCCGCAAATGGCCGGTTCGGATCAGGTGTTCCAGGCCCTGCCCGAGCGTCCCGGGGTGACCTGGACCGCCCTGGTGCCCAATGTCCAGGGGCTGGAGGCGGCGCTGGCAGCCGGCTGCCGCGAGGTGGCGGTGTTTGCCGCAGCGTCCGAGGCGTTCTCGCAAAAAAACATCAACTGCTCGATTGCCCGCAGCCTGGAGCGCTTCGACGCAGTGCTGCAGGGCGCCCGCGCGGCCGGGATCAAGGTCCGGGGTTATGTGTCGTGCGTCATGGAGTGCCCGTTCAGCGGACGGGTCGAGCCCGATGCGGTGGCCACGGTCAGCGCCGCGCTGTACGCCATGGGCTGCTATGAAATCAGCTTGGGGGATACCCTGGGCAGCGGCACGCCGAGGGCCACCCGCGCCTTGATCGAGGCGTGCAGCCGGGTGGTGCCGGTGGCGGCCCTGGCCGGGCATTTTCATGACACCTACGGCATGGCCGTGGCCAACGTGCACAGCGCGCTGGAGGCCGGGGTCCGGGTGTTCGACAGTTCGGTCGCGGGTTTGGGGGGCTGTCCGTATTCCCCGGGCGCCACCGGTAATGTGGCCACCGAAGACCTGGTGTACCTGCTGGATGGCCTGGGGATGGAGCATGGCGTCGACCTGGATCGGCTGATGGCGGCCGGGGCCTTTATCAATGCCCGGCTGGGCCGGGAAACCGGGTCGAAGGTGGCGCAGGCGTTGCAGGCCAAGGGACGGCTCGCCATCGGCCATTGAGTGGTATCTCTTCACGTGCATAACAATAAAAGCCCGCAGGGGCGGTGGGAGAAGTGCTTTGAAACCCGAACTCTATGAAGTGTGGGGCGACACGGTTGACGGTCGTCACCTGATCTATTCGATCGGCATTGGTGCCTGCGTCAGCCTCGGCGCATTTTTCGGTGCCCAGCACCTGCTCAATGGCTGGGTCGAGTCGGCGCAGATGGCGCGGGCCTACGCCATGTTGCTGGGGATTGTCGGCTGCCTGATCGGCGGCGCCGTCAGTGCCCGTCTGTTCAAGCCCAAGCGCCACGTGGTGGAACACCAGGCGGATCTGGGGACGCGGACCCAGGTCCTGATTGAGCTGCAAAGCGAATTCGGCGACCTGGGGCGGCTCAGCGACCTGCCGCCGGAAACCATCGCCGAACTGCGGGAAATGGACCTCTATGAGCTGTTCGCCCAGTACGAGCAGGCTCAGGTCGCGCCGGCAACCGGCAGTGACTTGCCGGCTGCCGGCGGCCCCGTACAAGGTGTCCGCCCATGATCGCGCCCTTGCTCGACACACTCCTGATGGCCCTGGGCATGGGCATCCTCGGTGCGGTGATCTTTGCCGGCATCGGCCTGATTTCCGGCAGCGATGAAACCACCACCCTGGCGCCCCTGACCCTGCTGGTGGTGCTGCTCGGCGTGCCGGCGCCCGGGGTGCTGACCTTCTTCCTGGCCGGCGCGGTGGCCAAGCACATGACCCACGCGGTGCCCACGGCGCTGCTGGGAATTCCCGGCGACACCATGGCCACGCCATTGATGCGCGAGGCCAACTTCCTGCGCAACCTGGGGGTGCCGCACATTGCCCTGCGCAAGATGATTTCCGGCGCGGTGATCGCGGCCTTGATCGCGGTGCCGATGGCGGTGTTGTTCGCGGTGATGCTGGCGCCGTTCGGCGACATGATCAAACACGCGGCGCCCTGGGTCTTTCTCGCGGCGGCGGTGGCCATTGCCTGGTTTTCCAAGGGGCGGCTGGCGGCGGTGTTGACCCTGATCCCATTCGTGATGGTGATCCTCGGCCTGCAAAGCTTTACCGGGCAGTACGGGGTCAAGCTCAGCGTCAGTTATTTCCTGGGGATCGCCATCGGGCCGTTGATCGCCGCGCTGTTTTCCATGCTGGCTCCGGCGGAGCGGGCGAAGATGCGCCGCGATCAGGTGCGAACCTTTTCGCTGTCGCCGGACGTCAAGAGCTGGGGCGGATTCTTCCCCAACCCGCTCAAGGTCCTGGACCGCAAGCAAAGCCTGTGGACCGGCATCACCGCGGTGATTTCCAGTGCCACCTTCGTCTTCAGCCCGGTGGCCATGACCGTGATCATGGGCGAGCTGGTGGGCTCCCGGGTGCGGCATGTCTACCACCGCCTGACCACGGTGATTACCGCGCGCAATGGCGTGACCGAGGCCACCTACATCGCCGAAGCGTTGATCCCGCTGATCGCCTTCGGCCTGCCCCTGAGCCCGGTGGCCGCGGGGCCGGCAGCGCCGCTGTTCAACGCGCCGCCACGCTTCAGCGTCGACGCGGCCTCGGGCCAGGTCAACAACCTGCACTCGCTGCTCAGCACCTGGGAATTCCTCGGCTACGGCCTGCTGGCGGTGGTGGTGGCGATCCTGATTGCCTACCCCTTCACCATGAATTACGCCCACCGCGCGGCGTCCTATGTGTCGCGCAAGATCAGCCATGAAGCGGTGATCGCGACCTTTGTCGGGCTGATCCTGGTGATCGGCATCTGGGAGGGCGGTTTGCTCGGCCTGTTGGTGATCGTCACCGTGGGCCTGCTGGGCGGTTTTCTCTCGCGTTTCCTGGGGTTCAACATCGGCGTGCAGTTCATGGGCTACTACACCGCCGTACTCACGGTGCCGGCCCTGGCCGCGCTGCTGGGTGCCTGACCTATGGCCTGCATAACAACACTATCGGGGTTTCATCATGCCTAAGCTGATTGCGCTCTCCCTGCTGTTTGCTCTTGTCGCTGCGGGCCCTGGAGTCCAGGCCGCCGAGCCGTTGCCGAGCCTGACCTACCCACCGGGTGGCGCCCGGTTGCAGGCGCTGCCGGTGGCCGAGCGCGACCTGCCGACGGTCACCGCCCAGCGCTGGCTCCAGGTCTCGGACCAGGGCTTGCAGCTCGAAGGGCCGTCGTTCGACCGCGCCGGCAACCTGCTGTTTGTCGAAGTCTTCGGCGGCCAGGTGCTCAAGGCCGATCCCCAGGGACGGCTCAGTGTTGTGGTGCCAAAGAACGCCCTGGGCTCGGCCGGGCTGGCAATCCACAAGGACGGGCGGCTGTTCGTGGCCGGCCTGGGCAACTTCAAGGACAGCGGCAACCTCACGGTCTACAACGCCGACGGCTCGGACCCGCAGGTGCTCATCGCCGGCAACCGGCACTTTCTGGTGGATGACCTGGTGTTCGACCGCCAGGGCGGCTTCTACTTCACCGACTTCAAGGGCACCTCCACCGAACCCACCGGCGGCGTGTACTACGTGGCACCAGGCAGCCAGCAGATCGTGCCGATCCTGCCCAGGCTGGCCATCGCCAACGGCATTGCCCTGTCGCCCGACGGCAAGACCCTGTGGGTCACCGAGTTCGCCACCGGGCTGCTGCACCGCATCGAGCTCAAGGATGCGCAGACCATCGCCCCGTTCGGCGAGGCGGTGGTGTACCGCTTCAACGGCCCGTCGCCGGACTCGATGCGGGTCGATCAGGACGGCAACCTGTATGTGGCCCAGTACAGCCAGGGGCGGGTGCTGGTGCTCAACCCCAACGGTCTGCCGATTGGCCAGATCCTGATCCCGGGGCGTGACGACGGGCACTTCCTGCGCTCCACCAGCCTGGCGCTCAAACCCGGCACCAACGAGGTGTACCTGGTGGCCAGCGACGGCGACCTGGGGCAGGGCAGCGCCATCTTCCGGGCCCGGGGGTTCGCCAAGGCGTTGCCGTTGTATTCCCATCAGTGACGGCGAGGCGGAGTCAGGCTCCGGGCGCGCCCAGGGGAATCGGATACAGGCCATGGGGGCTGTCATGCCAGGCGAACCCCAGGCCGAACGCCTGTTCCAGCCAGCCGGCCTGCCGGACTGCCTGGGGGCTGCCCGTGCCCAGCAGGCGGCCTTCGGCCAGGACCGCGATGCGGTCGGCGAAGCGCATCGCCAGCCCCAGGTCGTGCAGCACCAGCAGTTGCGCGCAATGGTCCAGGCGGCTGCGCAGGTAGTTCATCAGGCTCAGTTGGTGGGCGATGTCCAGGGCGGCGGTGGGTTCGTCGGCCAACAGCAGGGGCGAGTCGGCGGCCAGCGCCCAGCCGATCCCGGCTCGTGCCCGCTCGCCGCCGGACAGCTGGGACAGCCGCCGCTGCAGCAGGTGGTGGATGTCCAGGGAGTGGATCAGCGCCCGGGGCAACGGCTGGCCGTGCAGCGCCGGGTTGCGCCGGGCGCCCAGGCTCAGCAGCTCGGCCACTTGCAGGTCCCATTGGCTGCGAAAGTCCTGGGGCAGGTAGGCAAGCCGTTGCGCACGCTGCGCCGCGGGCCAGGCGGCAAGGGGCCGTTGCTGCAACTGCACCTGTCCGGCGCTGGTCGGCTGCACCCCGGCCAGGGCGCGCAGGGCGCTGCTTTTGCCCGAGCCGTTGGGACCGACCAGCACCAGCAGCTCGCCGGGTTGCAGCTCCAGGTTGAAGTCATGCAGCACCGCTCGGCCGGCGTGTTCGACACACAGGCCCCGGGCCTGGAGGACGGGAGCGATGCTCATGGGGCAGGCCTCGTGCGGGTCAGCAAGACAATGAAAAACGGCGCGCCGAGCAGGGCGGTCAGCAACCCCAGGGGGATTTCCGCCGGTGGCAGCAGGCTGCGGGCCAGGCCATCGAGCAGCGCCAGCAGGGCGCCGCTGACCAGGGCACTGGCCACGATCAGGCGCTGGTGGGTCGGGCCCAGCAGCCAACGCACGGCATGGGGCGCGACCAGCCCGACAAACCCCACCAGCCCGCCCCAGGACACCGCCAGCGCGGTGATCGCCGCCGCCAGCAACAGCGCCAGGTTGATAAAGCGCCGGGGCCGCAGACCCATGCTGTAGGCCACCTGATCGCCGAACCCCAGCAGGTCCAGGCCATGGGCCAGGCGCCGGGCCGCCAGCAGCGCGAGGAGGGTGAGCAGGCCCAGCAGGCCGAGTGCGGCGAAGTCCGGGGTGTGGATGCCGCCCAGGGTCCAGCTCAGCACCACTTGCAGGTTGACCGTTTCATCCGACAGCGCCAGCAGCAGCAAGCTGCGCACGGCGCCGAGCAGGGCGGCTACGGCGATGCCGGCCAGCAGCAGGCCGCTGGTGTCGTTGATCCGCGTCAGGCGGGTGATCAGCAGCACCAGCAAGGTCGCGCCCCAGGCTCCGGTAAAAGCCAGCAGTGGCAGGCTCAGGGCCAATGCCAGCGGCAGCGGCACCAGCAGCGCAATGGCCGCCCCCACCGCCGCCCCCGGGGCGCTGCCAAGCAGGTAGGGCTCGGCCAGGGGATTGCGAAACACGCCCTGGAAAATCACCCCGGCCAGGCCCAGGCAGGCACCGACGCAAAAAGCCGCCAGCACCCGTGGCAGGCGCCAGGTCAGCAGCAGTTGGGCAAAGGGCGAATCGCTGCCGTGCCACAGCGCCACGGCGTCGCTCCAGTGGGTCAGTTCGGCGCCCAGCCACAGGGCAATCAGGATCGCCGGGATCGGCGTCAGGCACAGCAGGCGGTAGCGGCGGTCGACGCGGCGGGGGGCCCGGGTCATGGCGTAATCTCGCTCAGGGGCTTGGGAAACAGCTCAGGGTGCAGCAGCGCCGCCAGTTGCTCGACGCCTTCAACCACCCGCGGGCCGGGGATCAGCAGCAGGGCGCTGGGCAGGCTGTCGACCCGACCCTCGGCCACTGCGGCAATGCTCTGCCAGCCGGGGCGCGATCCCAGGCTGGCGGCCTGTTGCGGGCTGCCGGCGACGATGATTCGGGTGGGGTTGGCGTGGTACACCGACTCACCGCCGACCTGGCTCAGGCGGCTATCGGCGAACAGGTTGCGCCCGCCTGCCAGGCGCAGGATGTCGCTGGTGTAGTTGTGCCCGCGCAGGGTCAGGTAGCTGCCGCGATCGTTACTGCCGGTCTCCAGGTACACCGCCACCGGCGGCTGCCCGGCCAGGCGCGCCTGGACCGCCGCGAGGCGTGCCTGCATGTGCTCGATCAGCTGTTCGGCGCCGCTTTCATGGCCGGTGGCCTGGCCCAGCAGGCGGATATTGGCCTGCACCGCGACCAGGTCGCGGTGGTTGAGCACCAGGGCCGGAATGCCGATGCGCTGCAAGGGCTCGACCAGGGTTGCGGCCTGCCGCGCCGGGGTCATGATCACCAGGTCGGCGCGCAGCCGGGCAATGGCTTCCACGGAAAATCCCAGGCGCCCACCGACCTTGGCCCGGGCGGCGATGTCGGCGGGGTAGCGGGTCCATGCCTCGACCCCGACGATGGCATCGCCGGCACCGATCGCCGCCAGCATCTCGACGTTGCTGGCGAAGATCGCGACGATGCGCTGCGGCTTGTGCCGGATCTCCACCGAGCGTCCCAGGGAGTCGACCAGGGTCCGGGGGAAGCCCTCATCCGCACGCACGCCAGGGCTTGCCAAAAGGCACAACAGCAGTAGCCAGCGCACCCGGCTTAAAACCGGTAGCGCGCGCCGAGGTACAGCTCGCGCCCCGGGTTGCTGTTGCCCAGGCCACCGTTGGAGGCGCGCGGATCGGCCAGCGGTGAGTCATTGCCGGTGGCGATAAACAGGCTGCTGCGGTCGATGTCGAACAGGTTGTTGACCCCGCCGAACAGGCTCAGCTGCTGGCTCAGGGTGTAGTTGCCGCGCAGGTTGAAGACCCAGAACGGCGCCTTGCGGTACACGTAGTTGGCATCCGGGTTCAGCAGCCGCTCTTCGGTGCGGTAGTACACCGGGCCGCGCAGGATCCCGTTCAGCCCCAGGTCCCAGTCACGCTCGCGGCCGTAGGTCAGGCCAAGGCTGGCCTGGTATTGGTACATGCGCTGGATCTGGTCGCGGTGCGGGCCGGTCAGGGTGCTGGCGGCGCCCTTGTCGTCCATGTCGAAGTTCCAGTTGGCGTTGCTGTTGAGGCGCAGGATGCGCTCGTCACCCAGGGCCAATGCGCGGGCCAGGTCGTATTGCCATTGCGCTTCAAGGCCACGGATCACCGCGTCGCCGTCGCCGTTCACGTACTGGCTGACATTGCCGCCCAGGGGGCGGCTGGTGATGCGGTCCTGGATCCGGTTCTGGAACAGCGCCAGGTCGAAAAACTGGTGGCGGCTGGTCAGGGTGATGCCGGTTTCGTATTGCAGGCTGGTCTCGGGCTTGAGGTCGGCATTGCCCAGGGTCTGGCTGCCGCTGGTGGTGGTGAAGTCGGCCGCCAGCTCGCCTGCCAGCGGTGCGCGGAAACCGGTGGAAACCCCGGCCCGCAGCTTGACCCCGGGCATGGCCTCGAAGGCTGCGCCGAGGCTGTAGGTGACCTCATCGAAGCTGCGGGTCTGTTCTTCGAGGGTCGGCATGTAGTCGGTCTTGACCGTGCTCGAGCGGCCATAGCTGTAGCGCGAACCGGCGCGCAGGGTCAGGCGGTCGTCCATCAGGCGCTGGATCAGCTCGGCGTACAGCGCCGCGCTGAGGTCATCGGAGTTGATGTCGTAGGGTGCCACCTGGCTGCTGGTGGAGCCGTTCATGGCCACGCGGAAACGATCATTGCGCAGTGTGCTTTTTTCCAGGTCCAGGCCCAGCAGCAGGTCGGTGCCGGGGCCCAGCAGGAACTGCGGCGTCAGCTTCAGGCCATAGGCGTCCAGGCGGCGCTCGATATGGTCCTTGCTGAACCCGGGGCTGCCGTTGCCCTGGCGCTCCGAACCCCAGTGCAGGTCGTCGACATCGCGCAGGGCGTAGACCTGGGCCGCCCAGTTCAGCCAGTTGGTCGGCTTGGCGGTCCAGTTGGCTTCCAGGGACTGGTTATAGCGGTTGTCGTAGTTGTTGTAGTCCCATTGCGAACCGCGAAAGCCCGCGTCGTAGATACCGTCCGAGCGCAGAGTCAGGTCCAGGCGCTGGTCATCGGACAGGTCATAGCCCAGGGCCAACAACCCGCCCCGACGCTTCCACGAGGTGTTTTCCTGGGTGCCGTCCCGGCTCTGATAGTCACCGCGCCGGCCGCTGTCCAGACCCAGGTAGTAATCCAGCGGCCCGGACACGCCGCTCTGGAACAGGCTGCCCTGGGCCAGGCCCCAGGAGCCGCCCTGCAGGGTCGCGCCACCGCCTTCGGTGTTGCGGCCATTGCGGGTGATGATGTTGATCACGCCACCGATGGCCTGGCTGCCATAGATCACCGAGGCCGGGCCACGGATCACTTCAATGCGCGCGACCTGGGCCGGCGACAGCTTGGAAATATTCGCCGTGCCGGCCCGGCGCCCGTTGACCAGCACCGTTACCTGGCTGCGAAAGTCCCGGCCCTGGCCATCGGTATTGCCGCCACGGATGTTGATCGAGGTCTGGCCCGGGGTCCATTCACTGAAAAAGCCCACCGCGTTTTCCGCCAGCAGGTCGGTCAGGTTGCGCGCCGAGGAGCGTTCGATCTGCTCGCTGTCGATCACCTGCACGGTGCTGGTGGCGTCCTTGAGCGATTCGCCGGCCCGGGGTGCGCTGACCAGGGTCGTGTCCATCTGCAGCACCGACGTTTTGTCGGCGGCCTGGGTGGCGAGGCTGGTGCTCAGCAGCAGGGGCAGGGCGAAGGTGTGGCGCAGGCTAGGCATGGGGGAGGTCCGCAGGCAGGTTCTTATGGGAGAGTTCACGCGTGCCAGAGCAAGCTGGCGGCGCGTTTCGGGGCGCTGGCCAGCCAGCCCCCCGGGGCCGGTTGCAGGTGATCCTGCAAATGCCGTTCAAGCAGCCCCAGCGCCGCGCCATCGAGGGCGCCGAGCTTCTCCCTGAAATGCATCAGGGCTGCTTCGGGGGTGGCGAACAACGTGCTGAACGCCCATTCGGTGAAGTGAATCTCGTCGGGCCGGGCGCTGGCCGGCAGCTCGGCCAGGGTCAGTTGATAGCCCGGGGTCATGTCGCTGCGGTGCAGTTGAGGCGGCAGGAACCCCGAGAGGCAATAGGTGCGCGGGCCCTCCTGGGCCGGCAGGTTCCACACCAGGGTGCCGCTGGCCAGGGGCCGCACCCGCTCGAGAAAGGCCTGGGCCTGGCCGTCGCTGACCGGGATGTTGGCGCAGAGCACGGTCTGTGTCGGCGCCAGGCCCAGGTCGCCGATGTCTTGCCAGAGGCCCGGGTGCAAGCTCAGGCTCACGGCCGGTTCACGGGCCGCCAGGCGCTCGATGCAGCGACCCATATAGGCGTTGGGCTCGACCACGGTCCACTGGCCACTTGGGGCCAGCAGATGCCGCCCAAGGATCCCCGAACCGGCGCCGATATCCAGCAGTTGTCGCTGCGGGCCGAGCAGTTGCAGCAGGCAGCCACCGACACGTTCGACATAGTTGGAGGCGGCCAGATGCTCGGCATAAAACGCCGCTTCGTGGTCGGGCCAGACAAAGGGAGCAGGGCGAGGCGAGGTGCAAAGCGTCATCGGAAAGCGCCGGGTTGAGCCAGGTCGGGCCACCCGCGGGAGCTGAAGCAGAAAGTGGCGGGCAGGAGACAGCATGCGCACGCCAAGGCCTGCACCCGCCCACCGCGGATTGCCATGTTGGGATCAGGCCGGTCTCCGGGCTCGCGAGGGGCATGAAACATTCGCCTTCCCATGCCCAGGCACAGTGGATGTGTGAATGTTTCGCTCGCATACCGTTGCGGGGGCAGCGCCGGACTCGCCCAAAGGGCCTACCGGCTTCCCGTTTCACCCGCAGCACGACGGCTGCGGACACCTGAAACTGGCGCGCATCTGACCATTGAGGGACGGCAGCGTCAAGCGCCTAAGCCGCAAGCTTGTGGCTTGCAGCTTCAGAGCTTGATGACCACCTTGCCTTTGGCGCGCCCCTGTGTGACGTACTTCAGGGCCTCGGCGGTGGAGGCCAGCGGGTAGCTGCGATCGATCACCGGCTGGATCGCACCGGCCTCGATCAGTCGGCTCAGTTCACCCAGTTGTTCGCCGCTGGCGCGCATGAACACGAAACGGTAGTGCACACCCGCCTGGCGTGCCTTGCGGCGGATGCCATGACTGAGCAGGCCCATGACCTGCTTCAGCCCCCAGGACAGACGCTGCTCCCGGGCAAAGTCGGCGGTGGGCGGGCCGGAAATCGACACCAGCAGGCCGCCGGGCTTGAGCACCTTGAGCGAACGCGCCAGGGTCGCGCTGTCCAGGCTGTTGAGCACCAGGTCGTAGCCGTGCAACAGGCTGTCGAAGGATTGGCGCGTGTAGTCGATGACCAGGTCCGCCCCCAGGGCCTTCACCCACTCGACATTGGCGCTGCTGGTGGTCGTCGCGACGAAGGCCCCCAGGTGCTTGGCGAGCTGGATGGCGAAGGTCCCCACACCGCCGGAGCCGGCGTGGATCAGTACCTTTTGCCCCGGCTTGAGCTGGGCGGTTTCCACCAGCACCTGCCAGGCCGTCAGGCCGACCAGGGGAACGGATGCGGCGTGCTCCATGTCGAGGTTGGACGGCTTCAGCGCCAGGGCCTCCTCGGCCACGGCAATCCGCTCGGCGAAGGTGCCGATACGTGCCTGGGGAGGGCGCCCGTAGACCTCGTCCCCCGGCTTGAAGCGCCGGACCTCAGTGCCCACCCGCAGCACCACGCCGGCAAGGTCATTGCCCAAAACCAGGGGCAGGTGGTACGGCAGGATCAATTTGAATTCGCCTTTGGCGATCTTGGCATCCAGCAGGTTGACGCTGCTGGCATGCACCTGGACCAGGACCTCGTGGGCTTGCACCTGCGGCTCGGGCACCTGGCCCAGCCGCCCGGTGTCCTGGCCGTAACGCTCGATAAAAAATGCTTGCATACACAGTCTCTCCAGTGAGCAATGCCCGACGCTGGCGCGCGGATCGGCGTCAGCGGATGGTCGGGCATGCTCAGGTGGGCGCGGGCTCAGGACGCGCTGCGATAGCGCTCGGCGGCGCGGCTCTGGCGGATGTCGGTCAGCAGCACCTGGCGCGCGGCCTGCAGGTTGTCCCAGCGCGACACTTCATGCAGTGGCGGGATGGTCACCGGTTCGCGGCGATCGAAGCCGACCAGGGCCGCATCCACCAGTTCATCGACGTCCATGACCTCGGGCAGGGTGTTGATATCGATGCCGGAGCGTTCCCAGATCTCGGTGCGCGTGGCGGCAGGCAACACGGCCTGGATATAGACCCCCTTGGGGGCCAGTTCCAGGGTCAGCCCCTGGGACAGGAACAGCACGAAGGCCTTGGTCGCGCCGTAGACCGTCATCCCCAGTTCCGGCGCCAGGCCGACCACCGAGCCAATATTGACGATGGCGCCGTCACCGGCCTCTGCCAGGCGCGGGGCGATCGCGCTGGCCAGCCGCACCAGGGCGGTGGTGTTCAGGGTCACGATCTGCGCCACCGCGTCCGGGGTCTGGTCGATAAAACTGCCGGACTGCGCGGCCCCGGCGTTGTTGATCAGAATGCCGATTTTGCGGTCATCGCGCAGGCGCGCCTCGACCTTGATCAGGTCGCTGGTCTGGGTCAGGTCGGCCTGCAACACATCGACGGCGATCCCGTGTTCGCGCCGCAGGCGGCTGGCGAGGGTTTCCAGGCGCGCCTGGTCGCGGGCCACCAGCACCAGGTCGTGGCCGCGACGGGCAAAACGCTCGGCGTAGGTGGCGCCGATGCCGGAGGACGCGCCAGTAATCAGAACAGTCGAAAGAGTGGTCATGGAAATGCTCTCTGGATCAAAAAGGGGGGCAAGCCGTAAGGCGCGAAATGCCGCGCCGGACTTTATGATGATGATCATAATCTTAATCGTCAATGGTTTTGATGATGATCGACATCAATGTATAGTGTGCGCCTGACGAGCAACGAGGCATCCAGCTATGAGGGTCACCAAGGCGCAGGCACAGGCTAACCGGGCGCACATCGTCGAGACGGCGTCGGTGCTGTTTCGGGAACGGGGGTATGACGGCGTGAGCGTGGCGGACCTGATGGCCGCCGCCGGCTTCACCCATGGCGGGTTCTACAAACACTTCGCTTCCAAGGCCGACCTGATGGCCGAAGCGGCCGCGTGCGGGTTTTCCCAGAGCCTGGAAAACCGCGCCCAGGTCGATATCAGCGAGTTCATCACGCGTTACCTGTCCCGTGAACATCGCGATGGCCGGGGCGTGGGCTGCACCATGGCGGCGCTGTGCGGTGACGCGGCGCGGCAGCCGGAAGAGATCAAGGCCACCTTCGCCAGCGGTATTGAAAACCTGCTGGCCGCCCTAGAGCCCGGGGAGGGGGCCCAGGATGAAACAGGCCAGCAGCTGCGCGCCGCCATCATCAGCCGGGTGGCCCATGCGGTCGGCGCCCTGGTGCTGTCCCGGGCGTGCCCGGATGACTCGCCGCTGGCCGATGAGATCCTGGCAGTGTGCCGAACCCAGATCCTGGCATCGCTGCCGCCTTTATCGGTCGACTAGGCGACCCGTGCCGGGCCTTGGCCGGCAGCCAGCAGGGTGGCTGCTGCCGCGCGGCTAGTGATCGTCCTCGGGCCCGTCGTGCAGCAGGTGGAAGATGTTGCGCTTCATGCGGATAAAGTCCGGGTCCATGACCATGTCCAGGTTGCGCGGGCGGCCGATGGGCACGTCGAGCACCTCCTTGATCCGCCCCGGGCGTGCGCCCATGACGAAGATCCGGTCGCCGAGCAGGATCGCCTCGTCGATATCGTGGGTCACGAACAGCACGGTTTTCTTGCTGTGCTCCCAGACCTTGAGCAGCAGTTGCTGCATCTGCAACCGGGTCTGGCTGTCGAGGGCGCCGAAGGGTTCGTCCATCAGCAGGATCTGCGGGTCGTTGGCCAGGGCCCGGGCGATGGCCACGCGTTGCATCATCCCCCCCGAAAGTTGCTTGGAATAGTTATCGGCAAAGCGCAGCAGGCCGACTTCATTCAGGTAGTGCTCGACGATCTCCTTGCGTTCCGCCGCCGGCACGCCACGGCGCTTGAGGCCGAACTCGATGTTCTTGCGCACCGTCAGCCATGGAAACAGGGTGTAGCCCTGGAACACCATGCCGCGATCGGCACCGGGCCCATCCACCTGCTGGCCACCGACATAGATCTCGCCCGAAGTCGGCTCGGCCAGGCCCGCCGTCAGGTACAGCAGGCTCGACTTGCCGCAGCCCGAGGGGCCGACCAGGACCGCAAATTGCTGGTCCGGCACCTCGAACGACACCTGCTCCAGGGCGGTGAAGGTGCTGCCCGACGGGGTCTTGTATTGCAGGGTGACCTGATCCACCCGCAGTTGCGGCGCCGGCTGCGGGGCGATGCGGGCCTGGGTGAGTTGGGTGGGAGAAGTTGCGGTTACTGAGCCCATGCGGCCACCTTCAAACGGAGGAATCTGAACAGTTGATCGGTGATCAGGCCCAGCAGGCCGATCACGGCGATCGCCAGGAAAATCACATCGACCTGGAACCCGCGCATGGCTTTGAGGCTGAGGTAGCCCAGGCCGCTGGAGGCGGCCACCAGTTCGGCCACCACCAGGTAGGTCCAGGCCCAGCCCATGGTCACGCGCAAAGTGTCGAGTACCCCCGGCAGCGAGGCCGGGGCGATCACGTGCAGCACCGCGTCGGCGCGGCTCGAGCCCAGGGTGTAGGAGGCGTTGATCAGGTCCTTGGAAATGCCCTTGGACACGTCGGCGATCATCACCAACTGCTGGAAGAACACGCCGAAAATAATGATCGACACCCGCTGCTCCAGGCCGATGCCGATCCACAGGATGAACAGCGGCACGAACGAGGTCACCGGCAGGTAGCGGATAAAGTTCACCAGCGGTTCGAGAAACGCCTGCACCACCCGGAAGCTGCCCATCAGCAGACCGATGGGCACTGCCACCAGGGATGAGATCACGAAGCCGATCATCACCACCTCGACGCTGGCCCAGACATGGGGCCCCAGGGTGCCGTCGCGGGCCAGGCGCAGGGCGGCGTCGAACACCGCCCCCGGGGTCGGCAGGAACATCGCCGGCACCACGCCGCCGTAGGACAGAAACGCCCACAAGCCGATCAGCAGGCCCCAGGCCAGGGCGCTGGCGCTCCAGACCACCTGGATCGGCAAGCCGGTCTTGGGCGTCAGGCAGCGGTTCAGCCACGAATTGCGCTTGGACATGGCGAGCTCCTATTTCGGGCTGATAAAGCGGTTGTCGATCAGGTCGCTGTAGCTGACGTTGAAGGCTTTACCCTGCAGCTCGCTGGCGGTTTCATTGGCCAGTTTGATCACCGTGGCCGCCTCGCCGGTGCTGCCATTGCTGCCCAGCAGCTTCTCGCTCATGGCCTGGTCGTAGAAGCGCACGCCCTTGGCCGCGGCTTCCAGTTCGGCCGGGTCTGCCAGGTAGCCGCCGACGCCCTTGGCCATGATCGCGTAGGCCTCCTTCGGGTGCTCCTGGGTGTACTTCACGGCCTTGTACAGGCCGGCCACCAGGGCCTTGATGTCGTCCGGCTGCTTGTCGATCACGTCGCAGCTCAGGGCCACCACATCGACGATCACCCCTGGGGTACTGCTGCTGTCCACCAGCACCTTGCCCTGTTGCTTGTTGCGCACGGTGGTCAGGTGCGGCTCCCAGGTCACGGCGGCCGGCACGCGCCCGGAAATAAAGGCGGTGGCGGCGTCGTCGGCGGTCATGTTCTGGATGTTCAGGTCGCTCATTTTCATGCCGGCGTTTTTCAGCAGGTAATTGAGCCAGAACTGCGACACCGAACCCTCGTTGACCGCCACCGACTGGCCCTTGAGGTCTTGCAGGCGGTTGACTTCCTTGCCCACCAGCACGCCATCGCCACCATGGCTTTCATCCAGGGCGGCCACAGCCTTGAAGCAGAACTGCGGTCGGTACTTGAGGATCTCATCCAGAGTCGAAGCCGAGCCGGACAACTTGCCCGAAGCCTGGGCCGCCATGTACATCGAGGCTTCCTCGATGGTCGGCAGGTCGACGGTAAGCCCGCCTTCCTTGAAGTAGCCCAGGTCCTTGGCCAGGTACAGAGTGCCGTAGCCGACCCAGGTGGTATGGCCGATGGACAGGGTGCCGGCCTGGGCACCGCTGGCAACGCCGGCGGCGATAGCGGTGAAGACCAGGGGACGCATGCAGCGCGAGACGAAAGACTTGATCATTGAGCACTCCCGGAACGATGGTTTTTAGTTCGTATATCTCGGGGCAGTGGGGCTAGACGCCAAAAACGGGAACATCCTGCGGGTCTCTGACGGACCTTTTGCCGCTGTGGGGCGAGGTTGATGTTGGCTGATGTCGAGGGGCAGGAAAATTAGTAAATATGTCGTCGCTGACGATGAAAAAGATGGGCTGTTTTTGTGGAGAGGGAACCAGGTGTATGGGCGCCGCACTGCGCTATTTTTGTGGTGAGGGAGCTTGCTCCCGCTGGCCTGCGCAGCAGGCCCAACCCCTGGCACCTCGATACGTCTGGCCTAGCGCGCCGCCATTTGCGGCCGCTGCGCAGCCGAGCGGGAGCAAGCTCCCTCGCCACATGGGCGGGGAGCCAGGTCCAGGGGCGTCGTACTGCGCGCTGTTTTTGTGGTGAGGGAGCTTGCTCCCGCTGGCCTGCGCAGCAGGCCCAACCCCTGGCACCTCGATACATCTGGCCCAGCGCGCGCTGCCATTTGCGGTCGCTGCGCAGCCGAGCGGGAGCAAGCTCCCTCGCGACAGGGAGGGGAGCAAGATCGTATGGTCGTCGTACTGCGCGCTTTTTGTGGTGAGGGAGCTTGCTCCCGCTGGCCTGCGCAGCAGGCCCAACCCCTGGCACCTCGATACGTCTGGCCTAGCGCGCCGCCATTTGCGGCCTCTGCGCAGCCGAGCGGGAGCAAGCTCCCTCGCCACAGGGAAGGGGAGCAAGATCGCAGGGGCGTCGTACTGCGCTCTTTTTTGTGGCGAGGGGAACCAGGTCGACCGAATCGTCAGCTGGTCACCGCCTGGTTCAGGCGGGTGGCACTAGCAGCTTGGGGCGTGCCGTGCAGGATCAGGTCGGCGGCTTTTTCGCCGATCATGATGCACGGCGCGTTGGTGTTGCCGCTGATCAGGCTCGGCATGATCGAGGCATCCACCACCCGCAGCCCCTGCACCCCATGCACCTTCAAGTCCGGGCCCACCACGCTCATGGGGTCGAGCCCCATCTTGCAGGTGCCTACCGGGTGGAACACCGTCGCCGCGTACTCGCGCACATAGGCCAGCAATTGCTCGTCGGTCTGCACCGCCTTGCCGGGCAGCATCTCCTCGCCGCGAATGGCGTCGAACTGGCTGTCGGCCAGAATTCGCCGGGCCAGCTTCAAGCCCTCGATCAGCACCTGGGCGTCGCTCGGGTCACTGAGGAAGTTGAAGTCGATCAGCAACTGGCCGTCTCGGTCCAGGCGCAGTTCGCCAATGCTTTTGGGCCGCAGCACGCAGGTGTGCACCGCATAGCCGTGGCCCCATTCGAGCAGCCGTCCGCGATGGCTGCGATAGCCCGGTACAAAGTGGAACTGCACATCGGGCACGGCCTCGGCCAGGGGCGTGCGCGCAAAGCCGCCGGCCTCCACGTAGTTGGTGGTGAGCCAGCCCTTGCGCGCCAGCAGGTAGCGCAGGGGCGCGGCGAGAATGCTGGGCAGCGAGCCCAGGGAGAAGCCCAGTGTCAGCGGGCTTTTCGAGCGAATGGTGAGCAGCCCGTCGAGGTGGTCCTGGAGGTTTTTGCCGACCCCGGGCAGGTCATGCCGGACCTCGACCCCGGCCTGTTGCAGCTCGGCGGCCGGGCCGATACCGGACGCCAGCAGCAGCTGCGGGCTGCCCAGGGAACCCGCGCACAGCAGCACTTCACGGCGGGCAAGCAAGGCCTGGGGCTGGCCCTGGATGTCCACCTGCACGCCGCGGGCCACCCGCTGTTCGAGAATCAATGAGCGCACCGCGCAGTCGGTGACGACGGTGAGGTTGGGTCGCTCCCGGACCGGCGCGACAAAGGCGCGGTAGCTCGACAGGCGCCGGGCATTCTTCTGCGTGAGGTTGTAAATCCCGCAGCCTTCGAGCCGCTCGCCGTTGAAGTCATCGTTGCGGGCCAGGCCCAGGCGCTGCGCGGCCCTGACAAACAGTGCCGACACCGGGTTGGGGTCGCGCGCCGCCTCGACATTGAGCTCGCCGCCCGTACCATGCAGGCGCGGGTCCTGGCCCAGCTGGTTGTTCTCCGACTTCTTGAAATAGGGCAGCACACTGTTCCAGTCCCAGCCCGGGCAACCGGCCTCGGCCCAGCGATCGTAGTCGCTGGCATGGCCGCGAATGTAGATCATGCTGTTCATCGAACTGGAGCCGCCCAGGGCCTTGCCCCGTGGCGTGTGCAGGCGGCGCCCGTTGAGGTTTTTCTGTGGCGTGGAGAAGAAGTTCCAGCTGTAGGTCTTGCTCTTGTACAGGGTGATGGTGCCCGCCGGGGTCTGGATGCGCTGGCTGTTGTCGTGGCCGCCGGCTTCGATCAGGCACACGCTGACGCTCGGGTCGGCGCTCAGGCGGTTGGCCAGGACGCAGCCGGAGGAACCGGCGCCGACAATGATGTAGTCGTAGTCAGTGTTCATGCATTTCTCCCTGCGGGTTTGAGTGCTTGCTGGCGGCTGCGACGGCGGCTGGCCAGGTAGTAGACCGGCGAGATCACCAGCAGCCCGACGATCCAGGAAATATCGGCGCCGCCCATGGCCTGGGCGATGACCCCGGTGTACAGCTCGGTGGCCATGAACGGAATCTGCACCAGCACCCCGAGCACATAGCAGCCCACCGCCGTCCAGTTGAAGTAGCCGTAGATCCCGCCGTCGCGACGGAAGAACGAGTCGACGTCGTAGTTGCCATGGGCGATCAGGTAGTAGTCCACCAGGTTGATCGCAGTCCAGGGCACCAGCACATACAGCAGCAACAGGATGAAGTTGGTGTAGTTGGCCATGAAGTCATCCTGGCCCAGCAGCGCCAGGGCCAGGGCAATAGAGAACAGCAGCAGCGCGGTCACCGCCCGCGACAGGGCGCCGGCCGACCACGTGGGCACCAGGGTCTGGCCCACGGTGATGGCCGAGAGGGTGCCGCAATACAGGTTCATGGCGTTGGTGGCGGCGATGCCGATGGAAAACACCGCCACCACCAGGGTCGCGATGCTACCGGTCATCTCGATCAGGCCGCTGATGATGTCGCCTTCCACACTCAGGCCAACCACCACCCCCAGGGTCATCGGCAGGATCGAGCCCAGGCAGCAGCCCCAGTAGCTGGACCAGAACGCGGCGCGGCCACCGGTGTCGGCCGGCATGTAGCGCGAGTAGTCCGAGACATAGGGCGCATACGCCAGTTGCCACAGGGCTGCGATCGACAGGGTGCCGAGAAAGCCCTGGAGGTTGGTCTGGTTGCGTTGCAGGAAGTCCGCCGGCAGCCCGTGCACGCCGATGATCCAGGCAAAGCACAGCAGCAGGATCGCCCCCGACACGTAGGACATGAGCCGAGTGTAGGCGTGGATCAGGCGATAGCCGAACACCGTCGCCACCACACTGATCAAGCCCACCAGGACGATGCCCTGGTTGGTGCTGAACAGCGGGTAGCGGCTGTGCAGCGATTGCCCGCCGAGCACCAGGTTGGAGGCGAAAAAGCCCAGGTACATGATCACCACCAGGGCCACCACCAGCAGCGAGCCGTAGGAGCCGAACTGGCCCCGGGTCTGCACCATCTGCGGCACACCCAGTTGCGGGCCCTGGGCCGAGTGCAGGGCCATGAAGATGCCGCCGATCAGGTTGCCGGCAATCAAGGCGGCCATGGCCGCCAGGAACGGCAACTTGAACACCGTGACCGCCAGCGCACCGGTGACCACCGTCAGCAACATGATGTTGGAGCCGAACCAGATGGTGAACAGGTCGCGGGCGCGACCGTGGCGCAGGTGCCGGGCAATGGGCTGGATGGTGCTCAGTTCAAGGGTTGCGGCTCTGTTGTCGTTATTATTCATCGGTCATTCACTCTGGTATCGCCCGGGCAAACACCCAGGCATGAGTTGCAGGCAAGGAGGATCAAGCCGGTAAACAGTGCCCGGCCGGTTTTGCGCAAACGGCCGGGTCGTGCGTCACAGTGGCCAAGCACGAACCGGGCCGCTGTTGCGATAGGGGCTCAGCGCAGCTGGAACCAGGTGGTTTTGAGCTGGGTGTATTTGTCGAACGAGTGCAGCGACAGGTCGCGGCCAAAGCCCGATTGCTTGCCGCCGCCAAAGGGCACGCAGACGTCCAGCGCATCCACGGTATTGACCGACACGGTCCCGGCATTCAGGCGGCTGGCGACGCGATGGGCCCGGTTCAGGTCATCGCTCCAGACCGAGGCGGCCAGGGCATAGATATGGTCGTTGGCCATCTGCACCGCCTGGTCTTCATCGTCGAAGGCGGTGATCGCCAGCACCGGCCCGAACACTTCCTCGCGGGACAGGCGCATCTGCGGCGTGACCTGGGTGAAGAGGGTGGGCTGGATAAAGTTGTTCGAACCGTTGAGCGTCACTTGCTCGCCGCCGGCCACCCGCTGTGCCCCGTCGCTGCCGGCCTGGGCGATGTAGTCCATGACCCGGGCGGTCTGCCGTGCATCGACCATCGCCCCCATCTTGCTCGCGGGGTCCAGTGGGTCGCCGGGCTGCCAGTGCCGGGTCTGTTCGACCAGGCGGTCGACGAACTCATCGTGGATCGAGCGCTGCACCAGCAGCCGCGAGTTGGCCGAGCACACTTCTCCCTGGTTGAAGAAAATCCCGAACGCGGCCTTTTGCGCGGCCAGGTCCAGATCCTGACAATCATCGAACACCAGGTTCGGGCTCTTGCCACCGCATTCGAGCCACACCTGCTTGAGGTTGGATTGCGCCGAGTACTGCATGAAATGCTTGCCGACCTGGGTCGAGCCGGTGAACGCCAGCGCGTCGATATCCGGGTGCAGGCCCAGGGCGCGCCCGGCGTGCTGGCCGAGCCCGGTCACCACGTTGAACACGCCTTCCGGGACCCCGGCCTGCAGCGCCAGTTCGGCCAGGCGCAGGGCCGAGAACGGCGACTGCTCGGCGGGTTTGAGGATCACGCTGTTGCCGGCGGCCAGGGCCGGGGCGAGCTTCCAGGCGGCCATGTCCAGCGGGAAGTTCCACGGCACCACGGCGGCGATCACTCCCAGGGGCTCGCGGGTGATGGTGGCCAGGGCGCCGCGGCCGGTGGGGGCGACCTGGTCGTACAGCTTGTCGAGGCTTTCGGCGTACCAGGCAAAGACGTGGGCGGCGCCAGGCACATCGATGCTCCAGGCATCCATCACCGGCTTGCCCATGCTCATGCTGTCGAGCAGGGCCAGCTCTTCGCGGTGGGCCAGGATCAGCTCCGCCAGCCGCAGCAGCACGGCCTTGCGATCCCGCGGCAACAGGCGGGCCCAGGGGCCGCTGGCAAAACTCTTGCGGGCAGCGCTGACGGCCAGGTCGATATCGGCATCGCCGCAGGCGGCGACGTTGGCCAGCAGGGCATTGGTCGCCGGGTTGCGCACGGCAAAGGTCTCGCCGCTCAACGCGGCGTGCGCACGTCCGGCGATCAGTGCGCTGTTGCTAAAGGGTTGCTTGGCCGCCAGCGTTTGCCAGGTATTGAGGTCAGTCACTGCATACTCCCAGTTGGCCCCTCGGGGCTACGTCCACGATCAGTGGGGCCGATAGTGGGCCAAGCGCCGGGGGTGGGAAATTAGTAAAAATGTGTTCCGTATCGATAAAAAAACTCGGCTGGTGTGCTTCATCGTGGCGCACACATCGCCCCTAGCCGCTGCCGAGGTACGCGGCTACAGGGGTTGGTCCTGCCTGACCACCTCGTACACAGGCGGCATCGGGTTGAGCAGCTTTTTTAAGTTCAGGCCCCAGGAAATTGCTGGTTTCACCCGGGGCGTGCTGGTTGCAGAATCGAGGTTGTGTGCGCGTAGGCGCAACGGCCCGATTCTTGATTGACCTGGCCCAGTACCGCGCATCATTGCACCGGGGGCTCGATTGCTCGTGCAGGCACGCAGTGGCGGCGTTCAACTAGGCTGCACGCTGTGCACGAGCGCCGTGATCGCGCCCCGTTTTGATGCGTTCGACCCATCTCTTTCGAGGTAGCCATGGCCGCTTACAACTTGCGACAACTCAAATACTTCGTCACCACCGTCGAATGCGGCAGCGTGGCCGAGGCGTCGCGCAAGCTCTACATCGCCCAACCTTCGGTCTCGACCGCAATCAAGCACCTGGAAGAAAGCTTTGGCGTGCAGTTGTTTATCCGCCACCACGCCCAGGGTGTGTCCCTGACTCCCAGCGGCGCACGCTTCTATCGCAAGGCCCAGGAGCTGCTGCGGGTGGCCCACGAGTTCGAGCAAAACGCCCTGGCCGATAACGACGTGGTGGCCGGGCAGATCGACATTGGCTGTTTTGAAACCGTCGCGCCGCTGTACCTGCCACGTTTGATTGCCGGCTTTCGCGATCGCTGGCCGGGGGTGGAAATTCGCATCCGGGACGGCGAGCAGCAAGAGCTGGTGCAGGCCCTGACCTCGGGCAGCATCGACCTGGCGATTCTCTATGAGCATGACTTGGACAGCACCATCGACACCGCGCCGTTGATGGCGCCGCAGCAGCCCTACGCGCTGTTGCCCGAAGGCCATCGCTTTGCCCATCAGGCCCGGGTGTCACTCAATGACCTGGTGCTCGAACCCATGGTGCTGCTGGATGTGCAGCCCAGCCGTACCTACTTCGTCAGCATCTTCGAGGAGCGCGGCCTGACCCCGCACATCCTGTTCAGCTCACCGTCGATCGAGATGGTGCGGGGCATGGTCGGGCGCGGTTTCGGCTTTTCGATCCTGGTGACCCGGCCCAAGTCCGACTACACCTACGACGGCCAGAAGCTGGTCTGCGTACCGCTGGTGGAAGAGGTCACCGGCTCCGGGTTGTCGGCGGCCTGGTTGCGCCGCTCGCAGTTGACCAAGCCGGCGCAATTGTTTGTCGATCACTGCCGCGAAGTCTTGGCGCCCAGGGATCAGGCCTGAGGTCAGCCCTGCAGGGCCGACGCCAGGCGTTCGAGCATGGCGTCGCAGCCCGCGAGCTGGGCGAGGCTGACAAACTCGTCGGGCTTGTGCCCCTGATCCATGCTGCCCGGCCCGCAAATCACCGTGGGGATGCCCACGGCGTCGAACAGACCGCCCTCGGTGCCAAACGCCACGGTGCCAAATTCGCTGGAACCGCAGAACTGGGCAATCCAGCGCGCCGCCTGGCTGTCGGCGTCGGTGGCCAGACCCGGATAGGCCGAAAGCTCGGAAAAACCAATGCCACTGGCACCATCCACGGCCTGCATCCTCGGCACCAACTGCTGTTGCGCGAAGTGCCGCAACTGCTCGGCGACCTGCTGCGGATCCTGGTTGGGCAGGGCGCGGACTTCGAAATCGAAACGACAATCGGCCGGGACGATATTCAGTGCCTTGCCACCACTGATCAGCCCGGTCTGCACGGTACTGTACGGCGGGTCGAAACGCGGGTCATGCAGCTCCGGGCGGCGCAGGCGGGCGCCGATGCGGCCCAGTTCGCCAATCAGCTCGGCGGCGTATTCGATGGCGTTCACCCCTTGGGGGGCGTAGGCCGAATGGCAGGCCGCGCCGTGCACGTCACAGCGCATCGCCAGCTTGCCCTTGTGCCCGAGCACCGGCTTGAGCTCGGTGGGTTCGCCAATGATGCACAGCAGCGGCTTGTGTGGCCGCCGCTCAAGCTCGGCGAGCAGCGAGCGCACCCCCAGGCAGCCGACTTCTTCGTCATAGGACAGGGCAATGTGCAGCGGCATGCGCAATGGCGTCGCAAGAAACCTGGGCACCGCCGCCAGCACACAGGCGATATAGCCCTTCATGTCGGCGGTGCCGCGCCCGTAGAGTTTGCCGTCGTGCTCGCTGAGCTCAAAGGGGGCGACGCTCCACGCCTGGCCGTCCACCGGCACCACATCGGTGTGGCCGGACAGGACAATGCCCGGCACCTGCGGCGGGCCCAGGGTAGCGAACAGATTGGCCTTGCTGCGCGGCTCATTGAAGATCAGTTCGCAGGGCACGCCGAACCCGGCCAGGTAGTCACGCACGAACTCGATCAGGTGCAGATTGGATTCGCGGCTGGTGGTGTCGAAGCCCACCAGTTTGGCCAGCAACTCGCGGCTGTTCATCTATTCATCCCCGGGCACGCCGTAGCTTGGGGCTTTGGTCGGGTCCAGCGCGCGCACGATGTAGTCCTGCATCTGCGGGCTGTAGGCCTGCCATAGCTGGGCCAGTTGGCCGATGGGGTCATGGTCGGCCCAGTCGACCCGCAGGTCGACGATGGGCCAGGTCAACTCGCCGACCACCACCATCGCCGCCGAATGCACCGGCCCGGCTTCGCCCCCGGCCGCGACTGCGGCCTGCATCGCGGCGATCAGCCGGTCGGCCAGTTGCCCGCCGCTGGTTTCGAAGGTCTGCACCAGGGTTTCGATCACCCTGGGGTCGGCCAGCATATTGCCGGCGCCGACGCACTGCTCGCCGGCCAGCGCATGGTGGGTGCCCAGGGTCTGGCTGCCGCTGAAGTGCGCGGTCTGGCCCAGGTGATCGATGGCGGTCAATTGCCGGTACTGGCTGTAGCCATTGCTGGTCAGGGCCTTGTCCAGCGCCTGGGCGGGGGACAGGCCGGCCTCCATCTGTTCCAGCACCTGGGGCCCGAGGGCGGGCAGGGTGATGTTTTGCGTGGCGACCGCCCCGACCCCCGGGCGCAGCCAGGGGCAACGCGCGCCCACGGCAATGCTCGAGGAACTGATGGCGATCCCCAGTTGACCGGTTTCGGCGCAGCGGCCGACGATGGAAAAAGTCATGGCGTGGTGCTCCTGTTTCGTCTGGCCAGCCATCCGCGCCCCAGGTGGTCCTGGGGCGTGGACTGGATATGAATCCATTCTGTCCAGGCGCTGCGGTTGGCGAAACGAGGTTTTTTGTGGTGCTTGCTTAAGTAAATACTTGTCAGGCCAGTGTCCGCCGTTACAAGCGCCCGTACTCGCGGGCCGTGCGATCGACGGCGATCCGCGTCTTGTCCACCAACTCATCGAGCTCGGCACGGGTCGCCACCAGGGCCGGGGCCATGATCATGCGGCCCAGGGTCGAGCGGATGATCAGGCCTTCTTCGAAGCCGATGGTGCGGCAGCGCCAGGCAATATCGTTCTCGTTGGCGAAGCGTTTGCGGGTGGCCTTGTCCTCGGCAAATTGCAGTGCCGCCACCAGGCCGATGCCCTGGACTTCACCCACCAGCGGGTGGTCGCTGAACACCTCCCGCAGGCAGCTCTGCAAGTACGGGCCGGTGTCGGTGCGGACCTGGGTCACCACCCCCTCGTCGCGCAATGCCTTGAGGTTGGCGATGGCCACGGCGGCGGCCACCGGGTGCCCGGAGTAGGTCAGGCCGTGGGCGAATACGCCGCCTTTTTCCACCAGGGCCTCGGCCATGCGCCGCGACAGAATCAGCCCGCCCATGGGGATGTAGCCCGAGGTCAGGCCCTTGGCGATGGACAGCGTGTCGGGCTCGAAGCCCATGGTCTGGTGGGCGAACCATTCGCCGGTGCGGCCAAAGCCGCCGATCACTTCGTCGGCGCACAGCAGCACGTCGTACTGGCGACAGATGCGCTGGATTTCCGGCCAGTAGCTGGCCGGTGGAATGATCATCCCGCCCGCGCCCTGGAACGGCTCGGCAACGAAGGCGGCGACCTTGTCGGCCCCCAGTTCGAGGATCTTCTGCTCCAGTTGCCGCGCCATCTGCAGGCCGAACTCCTCGGGGCTCAGGTTGCCTTCGTGGGCGTACCAGTAGGGTTCGTCGATATGCGCCACATCGGGCACGGTGCCGCCCATTTCATGCATGAATTTCATGCCGCCCAGGGCCGTCGCCGCGAGGGTCGAGCCGTGGTAGCCGTTCCAGCGACCGATCATGATTTTCTTCTGCGGCTGGCCCATCACCTGCCAGAACTTGCGCACAGTGCGGATCAGCACCTCGTTGGCCTCGGAGCCGGAGTTGGTGTAGATCGCGTGGCTGTAATGGGCCGGCAGCAGGCTGAACAGCAGCTCCGACAGCTCGATCACCGCCGGGTGGGTGGTGTGGAAGAACATGTTGTAGTACGGCAGTTGCTGCAATTGCGCATAGGCCGCGTCGGCCAGGTCCTTGCGGCCGTAGCCGAGGTTGGTGCACCACAGGCCGGACATGCCGTCCAGGTAGCGCTTGCCGTCGTTGTCCCACAGCGCCAGGCGCTCGCCGCCGACCATCACCCGCGGGCCTTCGGCGTTGAGGGCTTTCTGGTCGACGAAGGCGTGAATGTGGTGCGCGGCGTCGGCGTTTTGATAGTCCAGGGTGCTGCGGGTGGGGTCGAGGTCGGCGGTCATGGCGTGCTCCAGGTATGAGGCGCAGTGGGCGATCGGGCTGCCTGCCGACGGGGGGCAGGGCAGCGCGGGGATAATATTTGGCACCTAAAAATATTTTTGTAAAGAAAATATTTGTCCTTGAAAAGTGATATCCGTAGGCTGGCCGACATCGTTAGCGCACCCCAGGGGAACCATGTCCGGACTACGAGAGAGGCAAAAGGAGCAGCGCCGCCAGGTGATCGCCGAGGCCGCGTTGCAGCTGTTCAAGCGCAATGGGTTCGGCGCCACCACCCTGGAGCAGATCGCCCACCAGGCTGGGGTGTCGTCGCCGACTGTGGTTAATTATTTCGGCGGCAAACAGGAGATCCTCCTGGCCCTGCTCAAGGCCCCGGACGAGCAGGCCATGGGCGAAGCCCGCGCGCACCTGGACGAGCGCAGCGACCCGCTGGAGGCGCTGTGCGAGTTCGAAGGCCTGATGACCCGCTATCAGCTCCAGGCCATGCCGGCATCCCTGTGGCGCGAGCTGGCGCCGTTCCTGTTCACTGGTGAGCTGTCCCAGGCCCTGCAACCCTGGAACGCGGCGGTGATCGAGGAAACCCAGGCCCTGCTGATGCATTTCCAGCGCCTGGGCAAGGTGCGCGCGAGCGTCGATATCGAGGTCGCCGCCACTGTCTTCAACCAGTACGCCAACATGGCGTTCATCCGCCTGGCCACCGAGCCCACGCCGGACCGTGCCGCCCATGCCGCCCATATGCGCAGCTTCCTCGGCCTGCTGTGCCACGGCATGCTCGGCGCCGAGTAGTCCAGCCACAGGGTCGTGCAGGCGTCGCTGCCGGCCCTAGTTTTTTCCTGCCTTGCGACGACAAAAATCATAATTTCGCTATGCCCGGTATCTGCACAGAATGCGACCACACCCGCCTTCGAGAAGGACACAGGCATGACAGCTGGAAAAATACAGACAGATACGCTGGTTGTGGGCGCCGGTCAGGCAGGCGTGGCCATGAGCGAACACCTGAGCAAACTGGGGGTGCCGCACCTGGTGCTGGAGCGCAACCGGATCGCCGAGGCCTGGCGCACCGGGCGCTGGGATTCCCTGGTGGCCAATGGTCCGGCCTGGCACGATCGCTTTCCGGGGTTGGAGTTCGACGACCTGAGCCCGGACAGCTTTGCCTCCAAGGAGCGGGTGGCGGATTACTTCGAGGCCTACGCCCGCACCTTCAACGCGCCGATCCGCACCGGGGTCGAGGTGCACAAGGTGCGGCGCAATATCGGGCGTCCGGGCTTTACCGTGGAAACCTCCGAGGGCGTGATCGAAGCCAACCGCGTGGTGGCGGCGACCGGGCCGTTCCAGCAGCCGGTGATCCCGGCCATCGCGCCCCAGGATCCACGCCTGACCCAATTGCATTCGGCGCACTACCGCAACCCTGGGCAACTGCCCGAAGGCGCGGTGCTGGTGGTGGGCGCCGGTTCATCGGGCACGCAGATTGCCGATGAACTGCAACGCGCCGGCAAGACCGTCTACCTCTCCATCGGCCAGCACGACCGGCCGCCACGGGCCTATCGCAACCGGGATTTCTGCTGGTGGCTGGGGGTGCTGGGGGAGTGGGACGCGGCCGCGATGAAGCCCGGGCGCGAGCACGTGACCATCGCCGTCAGCGGTGCCCACGGCGGGCGTACCGTGGACTTTCGCGAGCTGGCCCAGCGCGGCCTGAACCTGGTGGGCCTGACCCAGTCCTTCAAGGACGGGGTGGTGACCTTTTGCCCGGACCTGGTCGACAACCTGGCACGCGGCGACGAGAACTACCTGGCGCTGCTCAATGCCGCCGATGCCTATATCGAGCGCAACGGCCTGGACCTGCCCCTCGACCCTGAAGCCCGTCGGGTATTCCCTGATCCGCAGTGCGTGACCCAGCCGATCCTCGAACTCGATCTGGCGGCGGCAGGTATCAGTACCATCATCTGGGCCACCGGTTTTGTTGCGGATTACAGCTGGCTGGAAGTCGATGCCTTTGATGCCAGCGGCAAGCCGCAGCACCAGCGCGGGGTGTCCACGGAATCGGGGATCTACTTCCTGGGCCTGCCGTGGCAGTCACGGCGTGGTTCGTCGTTTATCTGGGGCGTTTGGCACGACGCCAAATACGTCGCCGACCATATCGCCACCCAGCGCCAGTACCTGACCTATCGCGATGCCAGCCAGCGCCAGGCGGACAGCGCCGTCGCGCCGCTCACCCTGCTGGAAAAGCCGGCGGTCAGTGCCTGACAACCATGGTCCGAACCGGCACCCGCAGTGCCGGCCTGGCGTTGTATTTCTCTATTCAGGAGCTCCCGATGTCGCAGCCCACCCACACCCGCATCCGCATGTTCAACACCAAGGAAACCTACCCCAACCAGGCCCTGGACAACGACCTGTGCCAGGCCGTGCGCGCCGGCAACACGGTGTATGTGCGCGGCCAGATCGGCACCGATTTCGACGGCAACCTGGTCGGCCTCGGCGACCCCCGGGCCCAGGCCGAGCAGGCGATGAAAAACGTCAAGCAACTGCTGGAAGAGGCGGGTTCGGACCTGTCCCATATCGTCAAAACCACCACCTACATCATCGACCCGCGCTACCGCGAGCCGGTGTATCAGGAGATCGGCAAGTGGCTCAAGGGCGTGTTCCCGATCTCTACCGGGTTGGTGATCTCGGGCCTGGGCCAGCCGCAATGGCTGATGGAAATCGATGTGATTGCAGTGATCCCCGATGACTGGCAAACCGGCGCCGCAACCCTGTAGCCGCTGCCGAGCCTTGCGACCGCGCGCAAAAACGCCATGGCCTCGGGGGAGGGCATGGCGTTTTTTTTTGGCTGGGACGGGGGCTAGAAATCCCAGCGGGTGTTGAGCATCACGTTGCGCGGGTCGCCGTAGTAGGCGGTGTTGTAGAAGCCGATGTTGGTGTAGTAGCGCTTGTCGAAGGCGTTATTGAGGTTAAGGGTGGTGGACAGGTGTTCGGTGATTTGGTACTTCGCCATCAGGTCCACCAGCCAGTAGGCCTCCTGGGAGAAGTCCTGGTATTGGTTCTTCGGCCGAATGTACAGGTTCTGCCAGGCCTTGCTCTGCCAGCGCGCGCCGCCGCCGACGGTCAGGCGGTCGAGGGCACCCTGGAATGTGTACGAGGTGTCGAAGCTGACCTGGTCTTCCGGCTCCCAGGTCGAGAGTTTCTTGCTCTGGTGGTCGCGGATGATCTTATGGGTGTAGCCGGCCTGGAGCTGCCAGCCCGGGGCCAGTTCGCCGGAAATCTCCGCTTCATAGCCCCGAGTCTTGGCGTCGGTGCCGACCGAGGCGTAGCCCAGCGCCGGGTTGGTCGGCGCGGCGTTGTATTCGGCGTCGCCTTCGGCGCGGTTGCTTTCGTGGACCTCGAAGTACGCCAGGCTGGTGTTGAGCCGTCCGTCAAAGAATTCACCCTTGACCCCGACCTCGTAGTTCTTGCCTTCATCCGGCTCCAGCACCTTGTTGTTGCGGTCGCGGTTGTAAGTCTGGGGCATGAAGATTTCGGTGTAGCTGGCGTAGGCGGTGAAGTTGTCGTTGAGGTCGTAGGTGACGCCGACGTAGGGCACCAGCCGCCCGGTTTCCGTGGAGTGTTCGTCTCCGGTCAGTTTGTAGTTGGCGACGCGGGTGCCGAGGAACAGGTTCAGGTCATCGCTGAGATTGAAGCGGGCGCTGATGTAGCCCGCGCTCTGGCGGGTGGTCAGGTCGTTGTACTGGGTCGGTTCGCCCCAGTCCGGCTCGGCGCGATCGCCGTTGAAGCTCCAGAAGTCGAAGCTGTTGCCGTTGGCGTAGACGGGGGCGCCGTAGTCCTTGCCGGTCCAGTGGGAATTGGAGGCCGAGGCGCCCACCACCAGTTCATGCTCGCGACCCAGCAGGCTGAAGGGGCCGTTGACGTACAGGTCGGCCGAATCCGCGCGGGTTTTGCCGGTGAATTTGTTGGACCACAGCGACGACAGCCCGGTGGCCGGGAACGGGCCGCTCTGCACCGAACCCAGCGGCGCGTTGTAGCCGTTTTGCAGATGGGTCAGTTGCGCCTTGGCCACCCAGCCATTGGCGAAGCTGTGTTCCAGGGTCGAGAACACGCTCTGGGTGTACTGTTCCCAGCGGCTCCACTTGGCGCCGTTGTTGTAGGAGCGCTTGACGTCGATGCGGTCGCCATTGCGGTCGAACAGCGGCCGGCTGCCGGACCATCCCGAGCCCTGGGGGTCGTTTTCCTGGGCGTCGAAGCCCACCGTCAGCAGGGTGTCCTCGCCGAGGTCGGCTTCCAGGCTGCCGAAGTAGACGCTGGTCTTGCGCTGGTAATGGTCCATGAACGAATGCTTGTCCTGGTACACCGCCACGGCCCGGCCGCGCAGGTTGCCGCTGTCGGTCAGGGGGCCGCTGACATCGATCTGCGAGCGGTAGTTGTCCCAGCTGCCGGCGCCCAGCTCGATGTTGGCCTTGAAGTCGCGGGTCGGCTTTTTGCGGATCAGGTTGATCGTCGCCCCGGGCGCTCCGGCGCCGTTCAGCAGGCCGGTGGCGCCTTTGAGCACTTCCACCCGGTCATAGATCGCCATGTCGCTCAGGGTCTGCCCCGACGAATAGGCCGAGTTGCGCAGGGTCGGGATGCCGTCGTATTGGAAGTTCTCGACCGAGAAACCCCGCGCGAAGTAGTTGGTGCGTTCGCTGTCATAGGTCGACACGGTGATGCCCGGGGTGTGGCGCATCACATCGTCGATGGAACTGAGGGCGAAATCGTCCATGTGCTGGCGGGTGATCACGGTGATCGACTGCGGCGTTTCCCGCGGGGTGAGCACCATGCGCGTGGAGGTGGCGAGGGTGCCCGGGGTGTAGGAGCCGCTGCCTTCGGTGATGGTGCCCAACAGGTTGGCGTTGATCTGGGTCGCGCCCAGCGCCAGCGCACCTTGCACCGGGGCACTGTCGAGCTGGTAGCCATCGGCGCTGGCCCGGGCACTGAAGCCGCTGCCGCCGAGCACTTGGGCAAACCCGTCCGCCACGCTGTAGTTGCCGCGCACGCCGGGGCTGGTCAAGCCGGCCACCTGCTCGGACTGGAAGGAGATCGGCGTACCGGCGGCCTGGGCAAAACGGCTCAGCACATCACCCAGGGGACCGGGGGCAATGTCGAAGGCCTGGACCTGCTCCTGGGCATAGGACAGGGCCGGCAACGCCAGCGGCAGGCAGCCAAGCAACAGGTGGCCGGCCAGCAGCAGGCCGCCACGGGTGGACGGGATTGAAGACATGTTATCGGTGCTCCTTTGGATGTTGGCCAAGGGAAGGACGGAGCAAAACCGCAAACACGCAACGCCCGGGCACATTATTTTTCCGCGGGGGGCAGGGTCACCCGGGTCAGCCATGGGGTGTAGTGGCTGACTTCAATCGGCAAGGTGCGCTGCAGCAGGCGCAGCGCCTTGTCGCTGTCGTCGGTCGGCAACATCACCGTCACGCGCAGGCCTTGCAAGGCCTGGCGATCGAACAGCAGCAGGCCCGGTCGATGCCGCGACAGGCGTTCAAGCACGTCCGCCAGGGGCTGGTCATTGGCCAGCAATTGATGGTGGGTCCAGGCTTGCTCGAGGGCGTCAGCATCGACCTGTTCCACCGTCCCCGGGCCCCGGGCGTCGAAACGCAGGCGCTGGCCGGGACCGAGCACCTGCTGTTGCCCGGCGCTGTCGATGCGGGTGGAGGACTCGAGCATGGTGACCTGGGTCGCATCGCCGCTGCGCTGGACGATAAACCGCGTGCCCAGGGCGCGGATGCTGCCTTGGGGGGTGTCGACATAAAACGGCCGCTGGGCATCCTTGGCCACGTTCACCAGGATTTCGCCACGCAGCAACTGCACCCGACGCTGGCGGGGGTCAAAGTGCAGGTCCACCGCCGAGCCGCCTTCGAGTTGCAGGTCGCTGCCATCGTCCAGGCGTTGCTGGCGCCACTGGCCGCTGCCGGTGCTGAGGTCGGCCAGCAGGTAACCCTGCTGCCCATACTCATAGGCCGGCACCGCAGCCAGGCCCAGCAGCACAGCCAGGCCCAGGCATTTGGCCGCCGTGGCCGCGGCTCGTGGTTGTCGGGCCCGGCGCAATGCGGCACGGGCCGGGGCCTGTTGCAGGGGCAGCAGGTGGCCTTGCAGGCGCGTGATGCTGTGGCGGTGTTGCGGGTCGGCGGCCAGCCAGGCCTGGAACGCCTGTTCGGTGGCGGCATCGGTCTGGTGGTCGAGGCGCACCAGCCATTCGGCGGCCTGCCGCAATACCTCGGGTGGCAGCGATGACTTCATGCCTGGGCGCACCGGTCGCAGGCCAGCAGGGCCTCCACCAGATCGTGCTGCACGGTGCGCACCGAGACCCCCAGGCGCTGGGCGATCTGCGTCTGGTCCAGGCCTTCGAGGTGCCGCAGGATAAAACTCTCGCGCACCCGGGGCTTCATCTGGGCCAAGGCCCGGTCGATGGCCTCCAGCACTTGCACCGCTTGCAGGATCTGCTCCGGCGAAGGCGCGTGGTCCATGCAGGCGGCGCAGAGTTTGAGCTCTTCCAGGTAGGCCTGCTCCAGGCGCTGGCGCCGGCCCTTGTCCATCAACAGGCGACGCGCCACGGTTGCGAGGTAGGCCTGGGGTTCGCACGGGGCCACATAGGGGCCGGTGGCGAGCAGACGGATAAAGGTGTCCTGCGCCACGTCCGCCGCGTAGTGAGAACACTGCACGCGGCGGCGCAGCCAACTCAGCAACCAGCCGTGGTAGCCGCGATACAGGGCTTCGAGCGTTGCGGCCTCGGCGGGTGGAGTGGGCTTCATGAGAAAAAGTCGTAAGTGGGAATGAATCCTATTCTAGTGTGTGGCGGCTCGGGCCTGCAATGGGCGCAAGTTCGCAGGTTATTTGTCGGCGTCGAGAGGCGAGGGCGGGGCGGCCCTCAGCGCAGGCTCCACGACACACCGAAATACACCCCCAACCCCTCGCCCGGCGTCGAACGCGCCGCGTCCAGCCCTTTGTCGTCGTAGCCCGGTGTCACGGTGGCGGCGTAGTGCTGGTTGGTCAGGTTGCGCATGTCGACCCAGGCCTGCCAGTCGTCCTTGGGTGCGTTGTAGCCCAGGGTGGCGCCGAACAGTGCGTAAGGGTCGGCGTAATGGCTGTTGGCGTAATCCACCGTAGCCTTGGACACCAGTTGCGTATTGAGCGCCGCGAAGAAACCCAGGGGCCAGTCGTAGCGCAGCTCGCCCTGGTAATAGTGCATCGGCAGGCCCGGCAGGCGGTTGTCGCCAAAGCGCTGATCGTCGCGGTAGTGGAAGTCGCTCAAGGTGTAGGCCTGGCGCAGGCTCAGTCGGCCGACGCCGTCCCGCGACCACAAGGTGCTCTGCAGGCTGGCTTCCAGCCCCTGGTGCACCGTGGGGCTGGCGTTGAGTTCATAGGGCGTGGTGGCGTTGGCGTCGGGCAGCACCGACAGCAGTTCATGCCGCACCTGGGCGTAGTACCAGGCCAGGCTCCACTGGCCCAGGGCGCTGTCGCCACGCCCGCCGAGTTCCAGGGTAGTAGCGGTCTGATTGCGCAACTCGATCGGCTCGCGCTGGGCGCCGGTGGCGACCCCGCTGCCGGGCCCGAACACCCGGTTGGAGCTGTAGATCAGCGACCAGGGGTGCGGCCCTTCCACTGAACGGCTGAGGTTGCCGAACAGTTGCACGTCCTTGTTCAACTGGTAGCGCAGGCCCAGGCGCGGCGCGTAATCCCAGTCGTGCAGGCTGGTCTTGCCGCCGCTGTCGGGGTAGGTCACCGCGCTTTCACGGCGGGTGTAGATGGCCGCCAGGCCCGTGGTCAGCCACAGGTCGTCGGCGATCTCCAGGTCGTTGCCCAGGTGCAGCACGCTGTCTGAACCCTGGTAGGTGAAATCACGGATCCGCGTGCCCGGTGCATAGCCGGCGGTGTTGCCGGTGGGAATGCGCACAAACTCGCTGGCGCCGGCATTGGGCAGGTGCTTGGTCACGCGCAGGCCCAGGGTGCTGTGGCTTTCCAGGCCCCACAGGGTGTCGCGGCGCTTGTAGTCGAAGGTGCCGCTGACGTCGGTATAGGCCACCCGCAGGCGGTTGGGGCCTTCGCGCAGGTCCATGGGGTAGTCGTGATAGACCAGCCCGGTCTGGAGGCTCGAATCGTCGTCGATGTAGTAGGTGGTCTTGTTGCCGATAAAGGTGCTGCCCGGCTGGTCGCGGTTGTAGTCGCGGGCGACGTAGGTGGGGTTGACCGCCCGTGGATCATGATCGATGGAGCGCTTGGTCACGCGCCCGGCCAGTTCGTTTTCGGTCTCGCGGTGGCGCAGGTAGAAGCGCGTCTCCAGGTTCGGGTTGAAGCGATAGCCGAAGTTGGCCACCACTCCCTGGCTGCTGCTGGAGGTGTGGTCCTGGTAACCGTCGGAGCGCGCATCGGTCAGGGACAGGTAGTAATCGAAGTCGCCCAGCACCTGGCCCGAACTGACCTGGCGCTGGCGGTAGCCGTGGCTGCCCATGCCATAGCGCACCTGCAACAGCGGCGCGTCGTAGCCGGTGTGGCTGACGTAATCGATGGCCCCGCCCAGGGCCAGAGCGCCACGGTCGAAGCCGTTGGCGCCGCGCAGCACTTCCACGTGATCGAGCCACAGCGGCTCCAGCAACTCATAGGGCGTGCCACCGGGGCCGGTCAGGGGCAGGCCGTCGAGCATCGTGTACAGCCCCGACGCATGGGCGCCGGGGGCGCGGTTGATACCCGAGCCGCGAATCGAAATCTTCACCCCTTCATTGCCCGCCGACTGCGCGTACACCCCCGGCTGATACGCCAGCACATCCTGGTTGCTGGCCACCCGGCCCTGCAGCGGGCGCCGCATATCGACCACATTGGTCGCCCCCGGCACTTGGGACAGCCGGGTCTCGGCGTCTTCCAGCGTCTGTTCCTCGCCGCCCTGTTCCTGGGCCCGGATCAGCACCTGACCCAGCTCCACCTCCTGGGCCTCGGCTAGGGCCGGGCAGGCAAGGGCCAGGCCCAACAGCGCAGTGGGCAGGGATTTGGGCGAGGGCATCGAGAAACTCCAGGCAGGGGGAAACGGGCAATGAAAGGTGCGACGTAGGAAAGGACGAAGGAAACACATGGCAATTTGGGTTTTTTGCCGGGTTAGCGGCACCCGGCGCCACGGGCCTTATGGGCAACCACACGAAGCGGCAGGCGTAGGGGCTCGGTTCAACGAGCGGCCCAGACCAGTGCGTCAGGTAGAACGCGGTATATCGGGCGTTGCCTGTCCGGCTTCCAGGCGCTGGAGTCGAACATTCGCCACCAGGTAGTCGAGAAAAACCCGCACCCGTAGCGGCATCTGCGGGCCCTGTCCGAGAAACACGGCGTGCAGGGGATCGACGTCGCCCGGGTTGAAACCTTGCAGGACCGGCACCAGCCTTCCCGCGGTAATGTCGTCGACCACCTGGAACTCATCGAGGCGTGCCAGGCCCATGCCGGCCAGTGTCAGTTGGCGCAGGGCTTCACCGTCGCTGGCCGTCAGATTGCCCTCGGGCGAGACGATCCATTGCGTGCCGTCCACCACAAAAGGCCAGCCTTTGAGGGTGCGCGTGTAGCCGAAGTCCAGGCGGTTATGCCGGGTCAGGTCGTCGGGCACGCGCGGCAGGCCATGGAACTCCAGGTAGGCGGGCGCGGCGACGACGATCATCCGTGATTCACCGAGCTTCCTGGCCACCAGGCGCGAGCTTTCCAGTGCGCCGTGGCGTATCGCGACATCGGTTCGCTCTTCCAGCAGATTCACCACCTGGTCGGTCAGTACGATGTCGAGTTCGATGCCCGGGTAGCGCGAGAGAAACCCTGGAACCAGTGCGAACAAGACCCCTTGGGCAAAGGGCACACTGGCGCTGACCCTGAGACGACCCCGGGGTTCGCCCTGGCCGGAAGTACTGCGTTCTGCGTCCTCCACCTCGGCAATAATCCTCACGCATTGCTCGTAAAACGAGTGGCCTTCCGGCGTCGGCGTCAGGCGGCGCGTGGTGCGGTTCAACAGGCGTGCTTGGAGGCGGGTTTCCAGGCGTGAAATCAATTTGCTGACCGCCGAGGGGGTCATGCGGAAGTCCCGCGCGGCCAAGGAAAAATTGCCGAGCTCTATCACTCGGATGAACATTTCCATCTCTGCCAAACGGTTGATATCCCAGCGTGCCATTGTGAATTTATGTCATGGAAGTCAGTCGTGACGGCAGTCTATATCACAGATAGCGCGAGGGGCATCATGTGTCTCAAGCCGTGCATCCTGCATGGAAGGAGCAAGCAAATGGTCGAATTTGGTAATGGGGAGGCGCTATGAGCCTCACTCCGGCAAACCTTAAAACCGCGCTGGTGGTCGGCGCCAACGGCATCATCGGGAATGCCGTGGCCCAGGAACTCAAGCGTGAAGGCTGGCGGGTCAGGGCGCTGGATCGGCGCCCCGTAGCCGGCACCGAGACCTTGCAGGCGGACCTGGTCGACGCGCAGGCGGTGGCCCTCGCGTTGCAGGCAGCCCGAGACACGACCCATGTGTTTTACGCCGCTTTCAGCCCGGACCCTGACTTGGCGCTGGAAGCCCAGCGCAATGCGCGGATGCTGGGCAATGTGCTGGACGGGCTGGAGCAGGCTGATTCCGCCCTTGAACGGGTAGTCATCTATCAGGGCTTCAAGATCTACGGTTCGCACCTGGGCGCCAAGGTACCCACGCCGGCCCTGGAGAGCGACGCCGGGCATATGCCGCCGAACCTGTACAGGGCCCAGGAAGCCCAGCTCGGAACGCGCGCCGAACGCAGTCGTTGGGATTATGTGGCGCTGCGTCCTGATCTGGTTGTCGGTGATATCCACGGCAACCCGATGAATATTGCGCTGCTCATCGGCGTCTTTGCCGAATTGTCCCGTGCCCTTGATATCCCGATGCGATTCCCCGGAACCGACAAGGCCTATGGCCAACTGCTGCAGTTCACGGATGCCGGGTTACTGGCACGGGCCAGCGTCTGGGCAGCCCTCAGCGAGTCGGCGGGCGGCGAGGCGTTCAATGTGGCCAACGGCGATATTTTCCGCTGGGAACGCATGTGGCCGGACATCGCCCGGCACCTGGCAATGAACATCGCTTCGCCGGTGCCGCTGACACTGACCCGGCACATGCCGGACAAGGCCGGGTTATGGCGGGAGATCGCCAAGCGCCACAATCTGATTCAAGACGACCTGGAGAAACTGGTGGGCTGGGCCTTCGGGGATTTTATCTTCCACACCGAGAACGACATCATTTCCGATACCAACAAAATCTACCGCTATGGCTTCACTGAAAGGGTCGACTCAACCGCGTCGCTGCTCAATGCGCTGGACAGCCTCAAGCGCCAGCGCGTGCTGCCCTAGTCGGCGGCCCGGCCTGGGCATTGCCGTTGGCCTGGGTGTCGCCAACGGCGAGCGGGGCTAGGCGTCACTGTTCAAGGCCTTGGCCAACCGAGGATCCGCCTTCCACAGCGCATCGGTGACGGCGAAGGCTTCGGCTCCGCGACCGGAACTCATCGCCTCGTGCCGAGACAGCATCCGGCCCAGAATCGGCTTGCCGGCCCATGAGGTGTCGTCTGCATCGAGGACCCGGCAACCGGGTTCGCGGTCGGTGATTCTCCACTCCAGCGCCACGCATTCCTTGGCCGTTGTGTCCGAGCCCGCGCCCCAGCCCCGAAGGCTGACGGCCATCGACAGGCCCCGCTCGGGATGGGCGGCCGTATAGGTGCCCAGGTACACGGCATAAGCGCCGTCAGCATTGAATACAAAACCGCGAAACATCCTGGTTTCGTGCCCACAGGTTTCGCAATGTCCTACGACCGTCTCTTCGCCGGGTTCTATTTGCAACGCATTGTCCATACCCAGATTTCCTTGGCGGGGGTGGCGGCTGAGGTCCATCAGCGCATTCGATCCGGCGCGCATCTTACCTGAGCACCGGCTGTTGCAGCGCAAGCCGGGCAGGGTGTCGTCCATTGGGCCGGTCATGGAGTCGGAGCGCAGGTGCTGTAAGCTTGCGCTCGCTGTGACCGGGCCGCAAAAACCAGCCCGCCTTTTATTCAGCTGTGCTGGCCGCTCGCCCTTTATCTTTAGCGAGCAGGGCAGCCGAGGTGATGAATGAACACCTATAGAGTTCGCGAACTGAGAAGTACCGACGCCCAAGCCTTGCTGGCATTCGAAACCGACAACCGCCAGTGGTTCGAGTCCCATATCGATGCCCGTGACCCGGCTTTCTACTCCTTGCAGGGCGTCACCGAACATATTCAAGGTTACTTGTCCGACTTTGCCGATGGCCGCTGGCACCCGTTCGTGGTCGAAGAGACCGGGGGAAAAATAGTCGGTCGGGCCAACTTGAAAAGCATCGACCCGGTGCAGCGTTCTGCGCAGATCGGCTATCGCATCGCGCAAGACGCATGCGGGCAGGGGCTGGCCACCCTGGCCGTGCGGCACCTGATCCAGGAGGCGCGCAGGCGCTGGCAGCTTTCGCAGCTGGTGGCGTATGTCTACGAGGCCAATCTCGGTTCGAAGAAAGTCCTGGCGCGCTGCGGGTTCCTGCTTGAACACCCCGCTGCCGGCGCGCAGGCGGGGGGCGAGAGCCGTTTTGTGCTGGCGATCTAGATAAGCCTGCTGACGGGTTTGAGTCGATGGTTTTTCAGCAATTGGGCCCATCGATTCTTGCCGTTATCCACTTTCGGCTGTAAGCCAGGACAGCAGCGCCCAGTGCGGTCGGAAAATGAATGAAGCCATGGGCCGCAGCGGGAACCACGTGCACCTCCACCGCCGCCGACTGCACCCAGCGCTCGGCGATCTGCAGGGTGTCGTCTATCAGCGGATCCAGCTCGGCGGCCAGCAGAAGGGCTGGCGGCAAGTCGTTAAAATCGCCATACAGCGGTGACAGCGGCGGCTGCCGGCGCTGCTCGTCGCTCAACCCCGGCGTCAGCATGCGCAGCGCCTGCACCATGCCGGGCCCGTCCAGCACCAGGGTTTGCGCGGGCGCGGCGTGCACGCTGGGGGTTCCGCCGAGGTCGTAGACGCCGTAGTACAGCAGCGCACCGCGCACCCGCTGCAGCAGGTCGGGCCACTGTTTCAGGGCCAGCAAGGTGGCCACAGCCAGATGGCCCCCGGCCGACTCACCCACGACAATCACCGGCAGGCCGGCAAACTCCTCGCATTCGGCACTCAGCAACCAGCGCGCGGCACTCAGGCAGTCCTGCATCAGGCCTTCAACCGGGGTCGATACGGCAAGCCGGTAGTCCACTGAAACCACCGCGACCTGGCACTCATTGACCATGGCCAGGTTGAGGGGGTCGTTCATCTTCGCGTTGCCGATCACCCAGCCGCCGCCATGGAAATCCAGCACCACACCCTTGGCTTTTCCGGCGGGCCTGAGGATGCGCACGGGCACCGCAAGGCCGTCGACACCGATGACCCGTGTTTCAGCCTTGAGCCCGTGCTGCAGTAATTTGCCGGCGCCGCCGATCTGGCCGGCCCGCAGCAGGGCCTGGATCACCCGGGGCGTGAGCCGATTGCGGATTCGAAAGCGTGGCAACCAGGCGAGCTTTTTATTGAAGTCGCGCATCTGCCGCAACTCCTCCTCGCTGGCAGGCCACAGCCGGCTTGTCCCGGGTTGGCGAGGGGTCATCAGCGGTTATTGCGCAGGATGGAAAAATTCAACGCCGCCGCCACACACAGCCACGCCAGGTACGGGAACAGGATCAGCCCGGTTATCAGGTCCAACTGCAATGCCAGGACCACCATGGCCGCCACCACCAGCCACAACAGGGTGATGATCAGCATGCCGGCCAGTATTCGGTGGGCGCCGAAGAACACCGGCGTCCACAACGTATTCAGCGCAATCTGCGCGGCCCATAACGCCAGCACCTGCTGGCTGCCGGGGATCAGGCTCAAGCGGTAGCCGGCCCAGGCGAGCAGCAGGTAGATCAGCGTCCAGGCAACCGGGAACAACCCATTGGGTGGGGTGAAGCCGGGTTTGACCAGGGCGTCGTACCACGGGCCCGGCTTGAACAGGAGGCCGGTGCTTGCCGCGGCCGCACAGGCCAGTAGAAAAATAAAGAAGGTCATCATCCGTCCTTAGCTGAAGTCAGCTGTCTGGGGCCACAAGAGGTGTCGGCAGCGTTAAATAAAGGACGTCCGGCGCGGCAAAAAGTTTGAATTGAACGCTGACAATTTTCTGCTCGTCCGAGGCAGCCGACCTGGCGCCGGCTGCATTCGAGCCACCGGGCGTTTAGGGAAAGTGCGGATCAGCCACTGCGCGGACCTGGCTGATCCGGCGGCTCAGTACTGATCACGCAAGGTCAGTGCAACGTGCGCGGGTCGCCATAGAACAATCCGCCGAAGTTGTTCGAGGTCGGCAGCGACCCCGCTCAGGCGCGTGCCGAGGATCAGGCTCAGGTCGTCGCTCAAGCTGAGCCGCGTCGCGTCATACAGGCCTCGTTCCTTGCGGATGTAGTGGTAGTCGGACTGCGCGTTGCCTGACGCGGTGACGGCGGCTTGCGCGCCGGGGTGGTCGGGAGTGGCGCCTGCTGCGCGCCACTCCCTTGGTGGTCAGCCTTTGTTGCCCGTCAGGGCCGGAGTCCGCGGTGGGATCACCCGCTTGTCGGCGGTGGATTCAAAGGCCGAGGCCAGGCGCAGCAGGGCCGAGTCGTCGTAGGCGCGGCCGGCGAAGGTCAGGCCCACGGGCATGCCGATGTCGGCCATCAGGCCCATGGGCACGGTGACTGTGGGCACGCCCAGGTGGCGGATGGCGAGGTTGCCGTTGGCCACCCAGACCCCGTTGCTCCAGGCGATGTCCGCCGCCGCCGGGTCGACATCGGCATTGGCCGGGGCCACGTCGGCCACGGTCGGGAACAGCACCGCATCCAGGCCCAGGCGATCCATCCACTCTTCGAGGTCGATGCGCCGGGTCTGCTCCAGGCCGCGCAGGCCGTCGGGCACGCTGTCGATCTGGTCCCAGGGGGTGATGCCGCGCTCGGCCATCTTCACGTATTCATCCATGCCGGCGGCGAGGTCGCCTTCGCGGTTGGGCAGGGTGCCCGGGTCGTGGGGGAAGATTTTCGGCCCGTCGACGTCCACCAGGCGCTTGAGCTTGGGGTCGCCGTTGGCTTGCAGGAAGTCATCGAACGCCCAGGCCGTCAGGTCCCACAATTCGTGGTGCAGGAACTCCTTGGACACCAGGCCGCGGTTGTACACGGTCGGCGCACCCGGGCGGTCGCCCTCGCAGTTGGAGACCAGCGGGAAGTCCACTTCCAGCACTTCGGCGCCGGCCGCTTCCAGGGCCTGTCGCGCCTGTTGCCAGAGCTCGATCACCGAGGGCCGGGTGTGGATGCGCTGGCCGGTCGGACCACCGATCCCCGGCGCTTCGCTGGTGCCGGCCTCGGGGTCGGCGTTGATGTACATGCGCGGCACGCCCAGGCGCTTGCCCTTGAGGGCCTTGGCGTCGGCCGCCAGTTGCGGGTAGGACGCCGGGCGCACCGAGGCCACGCTGGGGATCGGCACCCAGGGTTGCAGGCGCCACAGGTCGCCGCGGGTGTCCGGGTCTTCGGCCACCACCACGTCCAGCACTTCCAGCAGGTCGGCCATGGTCCGGGCGAAGGGCACTACCACGTCCATGGTCGGGGTCAGCGGCCAGTTGCCACGCACCGAGATCACCCCGCGGGAAGGGGTGTAGGCGCACAGGCCGTTGTTCGAGGCCGGGCCGCGACCGCTGGACCAGGTTTCCTCGGCCAGACCGAAGGCGGCGAAGCTGGCCGCCGTGGCCGTACCGGCGCCATTCGACGAGCCGGAGGCGAAGGGCGCCGTGAGGTAGTCGGCGTTGTACGGGCTCTCGGCGCGGCCATAGACCCCACGCTGCATGCCGCCGTTGGCCATGGGCGGCATATTGGTCTTGCCCAGGCAGATGGCCCCGGCGCCGCGCAGGCGTTCGATGGTGAAGGCGTCGCGATAGGCCACCAGTTCGGCAAAGGCCGGGCTGCCGGAGGCGGCGGTCAGGCCCTTGACCAGGTAGCTGTCCTTGGCGGTGTAGGGAATGCCATCCAGTGGCCCCAGGGCCTGGCCCCGGGCGCGACGGGCGTCGCTGGCCTCGGCCTCCTTCAAGGCTTCGGGGTTGCGCACCACCACCGCATTGAGGGCGGTCGGCGTGGCGGGGCCGTCATAGGCGTCTATCCGCGCCAGGTACGCCTGGACCAGCGCCACAGACGTGACCTGACCGGATTCGAGGGCGGCGCGCAGTTGGGCAATGGAGACCTCGGTGACGTCGAACGGGGTCTTGGGCTCAGGCACATCACGTTTCAAAATGGATTCTCCTCTCGATTCTTAGGGCACGGCGTGGCGCGGCAGGGGGCTGGGCTCACCCTTGAGGGGGGCTATTTTGCACCAAGTCGGCGTTCAAGAAATCGCTATAAGCGTCGTTCTCGGTTATCCGCCCGCGACACGTCCTTCGGCAGCCAGCAGGCCAGCAGCCCGAGCAAGGGCAAGGGCAAGCCGCTGGCGCCGCTGAAGGTGGCGACCACCCCCTATCGATCCGTCAGTAGCCCCAGGCCAGCGGCGCCGTCGGCTGCATGGGGTCTCGCCGCCGGACTACCTGTACGCCTTGTAGGAGCCGGACCTGGTGTCGGTCATGGATGAGCACTCCGGCACTTCCAGCGCGGCCAATCTTTCGACCAATGCCGTGGCCCAATGGGGCCAGACCGCCATTGCCCTTACGGGTTCTTGCTATTGCCCATGTAGCTCAGGGTCATTCGGCTCAGGGCACGGATGCCCACCGCCAGGCTGGGGTCGTCGACCTGGAAGCCGGGAGAGTGGGTTGGCCACACCGGGCCGCCTTCCAGGCTCTTGGGGGTGACGCCCATGCGCATGAATAACCCGGGGATCTGCCGCGCGTATTCGGCGAAGTCGTCGGCGCCGTAGGTGCCGTTGTCGATCCGCACCGGGGTGGTTGACACCTGTTGCAGCACCGGCAGCATCCGGTCGACCAGGGCCGTGTCATTGTAGCCGGCGCGATATCCCCCCGGCAGGTACTCGACCTGGGCCTTGGCCCCGGAGGCTTCGGCGATTTTTTCGGCGGTGCGGGTCATGCGCTGCAGCACGTCCTCGCGCTGTTCGTCGCTGACGGTGCGGATCGAACCCTCCAGGCGCACCTCGGCGGGGATGATGTTGTGCCGCTCGCCGCCTTCGATCCGCCCTACGGAAATCACCGGCGCCGGCAGCAGGCTGAGGTTCGACTGGCGGCTGGGAATGGTCTGCCAGGCGAGGATCACCTGGGCCGCCACTGGCACCGGGTCGATGCCGGTCCAGGGGAAGGCGGCATGGGTCTGGCGCCCGCTGATGCGCGCGACAAAGGTGCCGGCGGCCGCGGTGGTGCGCTGGCGGCTGAGGGTAAAGGTCCCGGCCGTGCCGGCGGTGACGTGGATACCGAAGATCACCTGCGGCGCCGGATTCTGCAGCACCCCTTGCTCGATCATCAGCCGCGCGCCGCCGGCTTCGCCCAGGGGCGGGCCTTCCTCGGCCGGCTGGAAGATCAGCTTGAGGGTCCCCGGCAATTGCTCGCGATGGGCCGCCAGCACTTCGGCCACGCCCAGGGCCATGGCCATGTGCGCGTCGTGGCCACAGGCGTGCATCACGCCGATGTCCTTGCCTCGGCTGCGCAGGTCGTTGCCTTCATCCTTGCTGCGCACCGTGGAGGCATAGGGCAGGCCAGTCTGCTCGGTGAGGGGCAGGGCGTCGAGTTCGGCGCGGATCGCCACCACCGGCCCTGGCCGCCCACCCCGCAGAATGCCCACCACCCCGGTGTGGGCGATGCCGGTCTGCACTTCCAGGCCCAGCTCGCGCAGGCGCTGGGCGATGCGCTGGCTGGTGAGGACCTCGCGGTTGCCCAGCTCCGGCTGCTGGTGAATGGCGTGGCGCAGGGCGATGACCCCGGGCAGGGCGCGCTGGATTTGCGCGTCCAGGTCATTCCAGGGTTCGGCCGCCGACAGCGAGCCGGACAGCAACAGGAGCAAGATCCCGCCGGTTTTGACATAGGGCATGGTCCGGTCTCAGTAGGTGAAGGCAATGGGCGGTGAATGGGCATTGAGCAGGTAGTCACCGATCGCCTTGTACTTGTAGGCCAGGGCGTCGTGGGTGGTGTGGGTGCGGGCGTTGCGCCAGTGGCGGTCGAAGTTGTAGCGCGATTGGGTGGTGGCCGCACCGCCCACCTCGTACAGGCGTTCGCAGACATGCAGGGCGGCGCGGGTCGAGGCGATCTTGGCCTCGGCCACGGCGATGGATGAACGCACCAGGATCGCTTCCAGTTCTTCACCCTCGGCCAGGCCCAGCAATTGACTGCGGGTCGCCAGTTCGACGGCGCCGGCGGCTTTTTCCACCAGGGCCTCGGCGCCATGGATGCGGGCCGCCAGGTCACCCACGGTGTGCAGGATGTAAGGGTCGTTGCGCGCCTGGTCGACGCCGCTTTCGCGCACCGGACGCGAGCCGGTCCGCGCCCACTGCACCGCATCGTCCAGGGCCGCGAGGCCAATGCCGATGTCGATCGCGCAATGGATCAACTGCGCGCTGGCGCCGATGTAATTGCGCCGCTGGTACCACTGTGCCAGGGGAATGACCTGCTCCGGGCGCACCACCACGTCCTCCAGCAGGGTGCTGCCGCTGGCGGTCACGCGCTGGCCCATGCCGTCCCAGTCGTCGAGCAGGGTGATGCCCGGAGTCGCCGCCGGCAGCATCACGTACAGCGCGTTGCCGGCTTCATCCACGGCCTGGATTTTCAGCAGGTCGGCGAACAGGCAACCGGTGCTGTAGAACTTGCTGCCATTGAGTACCAGGTGTTCGCCACGGCGCTCCAGGCGGGTGTGGATTTCTCCGCGGAAGGTGCCGCTGCGCTCGGCGATCGCCCCCGAAGACAGTTGGCGCTCGGCGAAGGCACCGAGGTACTGGCGTTGTTGCTCGGGGTTGGCGATCAGGCGCAGGTGCTCGACCGTGGCGAAGTGCGGAAACAGCGCCTGGGCCACGCTGGGGTCGGCCTTGGCCAGGGCGATAAAGATCTGCGCCACCTGCAACTGGCTGACGTCGCCGCCGCCCAGCTCCCGAGGGACCCGGGCGGCGCCGAGGCCGGAGTCGCGGATCAGGTCCAGTTGGGCATGGGGCAGGATCCGCCCGGCGTCGCGCTCGGCGGCGCCGGGTTGAATCTGGGTGGCCAACTGCTGGGCCAGGGCGAGGTAATCGGTCATGGAAGTGTCCATCAAAAAAAGTCAGGAAGCGTCGCGCAGGGCGTGTCGCGGCACGCCGAGCAAGAGGATCAGCGTGCCGCAGGCCACCAGGCCGGCGACGATGTACAGCGCCAGGCTGATGCTGCCGGTGGAGGTCTTGATCGCGCCGATCATGATCGGCGTCAGCAGGCTGCTGATTTGTCCGCAGCAATTGACCAGGGCCAGGCCGGCGGCCTTGGCGTGGTCCGACAGGTAGTAGGTGGGGATGGTCCAGAAAATCGCCGTGGCCACCAGGTAGCCGCTGGTCATCAGGGTCAGCACGGCAATCGCCGAATACGGGCTGAACAGGAAGTTGGGCAGAATCAGCATCGCCAGAGCCGCTGCCAGACCGCCGAGAGCGAAGTGCCAGCGCCGCTCCTGGTGCAGGTCCGAATGGCGGCAGGCCCAGAGCATCAGGCTGACGCCGACCACATAGGGCAGGGCCGAGAGCAGACCCAGTTGCCCGAGGTTGCTGACCCCGGAGTCGCGGATGATCGACGGCGCCCAGATATTGGTGACGTTGCCGGTGCACATGATGGTCAGGCAGTAGGCCAGGGTGATGAACCACACCTTGCGGTCTTTCAAGGCCTCGACAAAGCGCGTGTGGCCGCCGGGTTTGCGCTGTTGCCGCTCGCGGACCAGGGCCTGTTCGATGGCGTGCTTTTCAGCGGCGCTCAACCATTTGGCCGAAGCCGGTCTGTCGTCCAGCCAGTACCAGGCGAACAGCCCGGCGAGCACCGGTGGAATGCCGGTGATCACGAACAGCCATTGCCAGCCGGTGAACCCGGCGATGCCGGCGAAGTGGCTCATGATCGAGGTCGACAAGGGCCCGCCGATAATCCCGCACACGGCAATCGCCATGATAAAACGCGAGGTGATCCGCGCTCGGTGGCTGGCCGGGAACCAGTAGGTCAGGTACAGGATCACCCCGGGGAAGAACCCGGCTTCGGCCGCCCCCAGCAGCACCCGCAGCACGTAAAACTGCGCCGGGGTCTGGGCGAAGGCGGTGGCGATGGTCACCAGGCCCCAGAGGATCATGATCCGGGTCATGGTTTTCTTGGCGCCGATTTTTTCCAGCAACAGGTTGCTGGGGATCTCGAACAGCAGGTAACCGATGGAGAACACGCCGACGATGATGCCGAAGGTGGCGTCGCTGATGTTGAGGTCGGTCTTGAACTGCAAATGGGCGAAACCGATATTGACCCGGTCCAGCCAATTGAGCACGAAGCACAGGAACAGGAACGGCATGATGCGCCACGCCAGTTTGCGGTACAGGCGCTGGTCGAACTCGGGCACCGAGGTCCCGGCGCTGGGCCGGGCATCAACGGGCAGGGTGCTGGAAATGCTCATTTACCAGCTCACGTCGACTTTGGCGAAGTAGTACGCGCCTTCCAGGCCGTAGGGCGAGTACCAGCTGTAGGTCGGGTTGTCGGTGGGGAAGAAGTAGAAGCGCTTGGCCTCGTCATTCAACTGCTGCGGCCGACGGTCGAAGATGTTTTCGCCACCCACCGTGACCTTCACCGCATCGCTGAGCCAGTAGCCCAGGCTCAGGTCGGTGATCAGCGCCGGACGGATTTCCTCGTCACGGCTGGCGCTGATCTGGTTGCGCCCGGTGACTTTCGAGTAGCGGGTGCCCTTGAGCGTGACGTCGAAGTCGCCCAGCTGCCAGGCGGCGGTCAGCGAGGTCACGTTTTTCGGATAGGCCGAGGTCAGGTTGCCCTGGCGGTCGCGGCCCACCGCGCTGACCCCGGTGCCGGCGAGGGCCTCGGGCTCCTTGATTTTCTCGATGGTCTGCAGGCTCTGGTTGCTGAGCAGGGTCCACTTGGTCTTGCCGTAGCGGCCCAGGTCATAGCGGTAGTCGGCCACCAGGTCGATGCCCCGGGTGCGGGTGTCGGCCAGGTTGCCGAAGTAGGACACGATCTGGTTCGGGTCCAGACCGTTGCTCGCCAGCAGGTTGGACACGGCGGTGCCTTGCAGGTTGCTGGTCTGCAGCACGCGGTCCTTGATGTCGATCTGGTACAGGTCGAGGGTGACGTCGAGGTTCTCGGTCGGTGTGAGCACAAAACCCAGGCTGTAGTTGGTCGAGCGCTCGGGCTTCAAGGCCTTGGCGCCCAGGGCCTTGCCGGCGGCGTCGTCGACGGTCACATAGCGGGTGGTGGCCTGCTCCAGCTGGCCGGTGAGCGGGCTGGTGCGCCAGGCGGTCAGCGACGAGGAGTAGTACTGCTGTTGCAGGGACGGCGCGCGAAAGCCGTTGCTGAGGGTGCCGCGCACCGCGAACTGTGGGTTGAAGGCATAGCGGGTCGAGAGCTTGCCGCTGCCGGTGTCGCCAAAATCGCTGTAGTGCTCGAAACGGCCGGCCAGGCTCATGTCCCACTGCTCGGTCAGGCTCTGGCTGAAGTCGATATAGGCGGCGGTATTGGTCCGCGAATAGTTATGCGCATCGGCAGGGGTAAAACCCACCAGCCCTGGCGCGCCGGGGTTCGGGCGCTGGCCGGCGAGGGGGCTGCCGGCGGGGAACACATAACCGCCGTCGGCATAAGACGCGTATTCGCCGGCCTGGATCTCGAAGCCGTCGCGGCGGAACTCAAGGCCGGTGGAGACGTTCAGCGGCTTGGCGAACAGCCCGGTGTCGAAGGCCCGGGTCAGGTCCAGGTTGTTGGTCCACTGGCTGGCGATCAGGTTGCCGCCGTCCATGTCACGCGGGCTGTCCGGTCCCAGGGACGGGTTCAGCGAGCGCTCGTTGCGGGTGTTGGCATTGTTGTAGCCATAGCTGGTGCTCAGGTCCCAATGCCAGCCCAGCAGGTCGTCGTTGCGCACGCCGAACACGCTCTGGAAGTCGTCTTCCTCGACCACGAAGCGCGGCGAAAATCCGTCCGGGTATACCGAAACGATGTTCTGTGGCGAGTTGGCGGTGCGGTAGGTGCCCCAGCTGGTGGAATTGCGGTGGCTCAGGGTCGAGAACGAGTACAGGGTGTAGGCCTCGTTCAGCGGCAGTTCGGCGTTGTAGCCGAAGTTGTAGGTCTGGGAGCGCGGCTGGCCCAGTTGCTGGCGGTAGCGGCTTTCGCTGGTTTCCCGTGGGTCGGGCTGGCCGTTCTGGCGGAAATAGATACTGGTGCGATCCGGTACCGCGCCGGCGACGTTGGAGCTTTCCTGCACGCCGATGTCGGCGCTGAGGCTGAAGAAGCCCTCATTGGGCAGCTCGAAGCCCTGGTTGATCTGACCCTGGCCCCGGGCGCCGAAATTGCCCTTGCCGCCAACCCGATTCGCGTACTGCCCGTACAGGGCGCTGGCGCTGCCGCCGGAGTGGTTGCTCTTGAGGATGATGTTGATCACCCCGGCAATTGCGTCCGAACCGTATTGTGCGGCGGCGCCGTCGCGCAGGACTTCGATGTGGTCCACGGCGCTGACCGGGATCAGGTCGAGGTCGGCCGGCGACTGGCCACTGGCGGTGGCGGCGGTCTGGACGAAGATCAGCGACGTGTTGTGCCGGCGCTTGCCATTGACCAGCACCAGCACGTGGTTGCCGCCCAGGCCGCGCAGGGTCGCGGACTTGACCGACAGGCCGGTGCCACCGGTGAAGCCGGCGGCATTGGTGTAGGACGGCACGGCGGCGGCCAGGGCGTCGCGCAGGTTCTGCTTGCCGGAACGGGCCAGGTCGTCGGCGCTGATCACATCGATCGGCGCCAGGCTCTTGGCCACGGTGCGGCCGCTGTCCCGGGCGCCGGTGACGATGACAGTCTGCAACGCAGTGTCGCCAGTGGCCGAAGTGCGGGCGCCACTCTCGTCGGCCAGGGCCGCCGGGCTGGCGCACAGGCCGAGGATGCCGGCGGTCAGCAGGCTGAGCCTGGGGTGAAAGCGGGTGTACGGGCGAGACATGGTGAGGCTCCAATGTTTAGGTGCCGCTTTCCATTCCTGGTGGTGGGAGTTCCTGACAGTACTGGCGAGGCTGAAGTGTTGGTGTTTCTCGTTATGGGCAGAGGGTGCGGGCGGCCTTCGTGGGCCGCGCTCAACGGTCGAGCATGACGTCCTTTCGGGCCTGGTCGACCAGTGCCAGATGCCGCTGCAGGCGGCTGTTGCGCTCGGCCAGCAGCAGGCGCTTGGTCCATTCCACGGCCTTGGCGGAATGGGCCGCGAGCTGCGCCGCCAGTTCCAGGGCGCGGGCATAGGCGTCGTCCACCACTTCATTCACCAGGCCCATGGCCAGGGCCTCGCGGGCCTCGAACCGGCGGGCACTGAGCATGATGTCCAGGGCCGCAGCTTCGCCAATCAGGCTCGGCAAGGTGATGGCGCTGAAGCCGGACAACATGCCGTGCTGCACTTCCGGGAAATGGAAGCGGGTGTCGTGGCGGGCGATGCGGAAATCGCAATGAATGGCCAGGCTGATGCCCAGGCCCAGGGTGTGGCCGTGCAACGCGGCGATCACCGGTTTGCTCAGCTCATGGCCGACGCCGGGCAGGGCGCGGGCCAGCACCTGGCTGCTGACGGTCTCGCCGGTTTCGCGGATTTCCTTGAGGTCGGAGCCGGCGCAGAACGCCCGCTCGCCGGTGCCACGCAGCACGATGGCGCGCACGGCGCGGTCATCCTGGGCGCGCTGCCAGGCGTCGGCCAGTTCGTGCTTGGCCTGGCTGTCCAGGGCGTTGAGGCGCTCGGGGCGGTTGAGGCTGACCACCAGGATCCCTTCGCCAACGTGTTGGTACTCGACTGTCATGGTTTGGATTTCATCGATTGTGAAAGAAAGACGCTTTGCCCCTTGAGGTCGGCGTCAAAGTGGGGAAAACTTAATTGATGTGCACAATGCAAACAACATGTTTGTTATATGAACATATTCTTATCAGGTCACAAACGGTTATAAAAAATGAAAGCGATAGTTCTAAAAGCCTTCGGCGGGCCGGAGCAACTGCAGGTCGAGGAGGTGCCGACACCGCAACCCGGGGCCGGTGAAGTGCTGGTCAAAGTGCATGCGGCAGGGGTTTGCCACCACGATCTGCTGCACCGCGCCGGGCAGCTGCCAGGGGCCCACACCGGGGTGGTACTGGGCCATGAAGTGGCGGGCGAGGTGGTGCAAGTCGGCGCCGGAGTCCTGCAACTGCGGGTGGGAGCCCGGGTGGTGATCTACCAGCGACGCTTCTGCGGGCAATGCCGCGACTGCCTGCGCGGCCGCCAGGACCTGTGCCGCGCCCTGGGCCTGCCATCGGTGGACACCGAGGGCGCCTACGCCGAGTACCTGCGGGTGCCGGCGATCTCCGCCGTGGAGTTGCCCGACGGCCTGGACTACACCCTGGCCGCCCTGGCCTCATGCCCGATCGCCACCAGCGTGCGCGCGCTGTACGGCGAGGCGGCGCTCAAGCCCGGGGAAACAGTATTGATCAACGGCGCCAGCGGCGGCCTGGGCGCGCACCAGATCCAGCTGGCCCGGGCACTGGGCGCGCGGGTGATCGCCGTCACCGGCAGCGCGCAAAAGAGTGAATTCCTCAAGAGCCTTGGAGCCCATGAAGTGATTGTCAGCCACCAGGGCTACAGCGCCGAGGTCTGGCGCCTGACGGGCAAGCGCGGGGTCGACGTGGCCATGGACAACCTCGGCCACACCCTGGAAGACACCCTGCGCAGCATGACCCTCGGCGGACGAGTGGTGGTGCTGGGCAATGTGCAGCCGGGCAATGTGGCAGTGTCTCCCGGCTTGCTGATCGGTCGCCGGCTCAAGGTCCAGGGCTCGGGCAGCGCCACCCTGGAAGAACTGCGGGTGGCCCTGGCGTTGATCCACAGTGGCCAGGTGCGGCCGCTGATCGACCGTATCCTGCTGTTCCCGCAGGTGGCCGAGGCCCACGCACTACTGGAGTCGCGCCAGGTCAGCGGGCGCATCGTCCTGAGTGGGTGGTGAGCATGGATATCAGTACGCTGCTGGCCCAGGCGGCCGGCAAATGGCCCGAGCAACCGGCACTGAGCGAGCCTGCCAGCGCCCGCAGCCTGACCTTCGCCGAGCTGGACCGGGCGCTCAGCGGGTTCGGCCAGGCCCTGGAGCGGCTGCAGGTGGCGCCCGGGGCGCGGGTGGCCCTGCTGGCCGAGGCCAGCCTCGACTATTTGATCGCCGACTACGGCTGCATGGCCAACGGTCGGGTGCGGGTGCCGCTGGACCCGGCCCTGGCCGCCGATGAACTGCTGGCCCAGGTGCGTGATGCCGGGGCTGTCCTGCTGCTGTTCTCCCCCCAGCACCTGGCCCTGGTTGAACGTCTGCGCCAGGCGGGCATCGACTGCCGGCCCCTGGAGACCCTGACCACCCCGGCCGCTGGCGACCTCAGGTCACGCCCGGCCCAGTCGCCACAGGCCCTGGCCTCGCTGAACTACACCGGCGGCACCACTGGCACCCCCAAGGCAGTGATGCATCGCCATGCCAGCCTGTGCGCGGTGTTGCAGAACATCGTCATGGCTCGCGGCGCGGTGGTCGGCGATGTGCTGCTCAATGTGCGGCCGCTATGGCCGATTGCCGCGGTGGCGGTGTTGGCGCACCTGCTCAGTGGCGGCCAGGTGGTACTCGGCGGGCGCTTTGATGGCAAGACCATTGTCGCTCAACTGCTTGAGTATCGGGTGGCCTTCAGCTCCCTGGTGCCGACCCAACTGCTGCGCCTGTTGCGTGAAGCCGGCACCGCGCCGCTGCCGTTGCCAGCGTTCAAGAGCCTCGATGTGGGCGCCGCCGCGTTGAGCGGGGAGGTGCTGGAAGGCTCGTGCAGCCTGTTCAGCGAGCGCATCAGCGTGCTCTACGGCATGACCGAGGCGCCCTGGAGTTGCTACTTGTCGGCGCCGCAGATGGCGGCAGCCCGGCGTAGTGCAAACGGGGCCGAGGGCCTGGTGGGGCGCCCGGTGTTCGCGGCGGCGGTGCGCATCGACCAGCCCGATGCCCAGGGCGTGGGCGAGATTCTGCTGGGCGGCCCGCAATTGATGAGCGGTTACTGGCAACAGGACGCCCTCAGCGCGCGGGTCCTGGAGCACGGCTGGCTGCGCAGCGGTGATCTCGGACGGCTCGATGCCGATGGCCAGTTGCGGGTACTCGGGCGCTGCAAGGACATCATTCGCAGCGGCGGCAAGTCGGTGCAGCCGGGGGAAGTCGAGCAGAGCCTGCTGAGCCATCCCGGGGTGCAGGATGCCCATGTCTTCGGCCTGGCGGATGTCGAATGGGGAGAGCAGGTGTGCGCCGCTGTGGTGCTCAATGGCGCCGGCAAGCCCAGTGCGCAGGAGCTGATGGAACACTGCCGCGCCTTGCTGTCGCGCTACAAGGTGCCGCGCCGGGTGTTCGTGGTCGATGAACTGCCACGCTCCCACTACGGCAAGGTGCAAAAGAACCGGCTGCTCGCCGTGCTGGGGCCGGAACTGGCGTACTGACTCTGCGGGCTAGAGGTTGCCCAACTGCGCCGCGATGCCTTCACAGGCGCGGCGTACATGGCTGGCCAGGGAGGAGGCGGGGTGGGTTTCCTGCTCCATCTCCAGCCCGGCCACCACCACGGCACCGATCGCCGGCCCGGCCTCCAGGCGAATGGGGAAGGCCACCGACGAAAGCCCCGGCTTGAACTCGCCATGGCCGAAGGCAAAGTCCTGCTGGCCACGGATCTGCTCCAGGGCCGGCAAGGCCTTGGCATAACGCGCCTCGCCGAGAATCCCCAGGGCCGTGGCCGCGTCATAAGTGGCCAGCACCGCGCGGCCACTGGGGCTGCCGTCGATGGGGAACTGGTCGGCCAGGTCGACAATCACGTTGAGCGGGGTGGTCGGGGTCCACATGCGCTCGATCAACACCACCTGATCGCCCACCGGCACCGACAGCGACACAATGGCCTGGCGCTCGCCGATCACCCGCTGCAACTCGATGGCGTAGGGCAGGGCGATCTTGCGCAGGTTGAGGCGGTTCAGATACGCCGCCGAATAAATCAGGCACTCCGGCCCGATGCGATAGGTGCCGCCCTGGGATTCGATCAGGCTCCAGTAGGTCAGGGTCTTGAGCAGGCGATGGATAGTGGTGCGGTCGATCCCGGTCAGCCGCGCCAGGTCCAGCGCACTGGCCCCGTGCTTGAGGCCCGACAGCGTGCGCAACAGCACAATCGACCGGTCGATGACCTGAACGCGCCCGCCCGCACTGTCCTTGCTGCTGGTGAGGGGGGGATGAATCGAAGAAATATCCATTGTGGCAGCGGCTTCCGAAATCATTTTGGTCGGCCAGCGCAGATCGCAGGCTTGGTCGGTGGCCAAGGTTAGCCGTGATCGGGTGCGGGGTGAAGAGCAATCTGAATTCGCTGAGCGACTGCCCGGGTGAGGCAGTACCGCTGTCGGTGACTGCGGCACGCCGTTCATGGGGACTGCCGAAACGCGGCATCCCTGGTCACTAGGCGTTTCGGCGTCTTATGGCCCGCGCGATGGCTATCACGACGATCAGCAACAGCGGCGAGTATCGGAGGAGGTACGTCTTGACCGTGTCCCACGAGCGTTGTCGCTGCAATTCTGCGCCGTAGTCGAAATACCGCAGGTGCGGTCCGCCGATGACATCGGTCATGGATGACGCACTACCTGGGGTGCCAACGCCCGCATCCCCGTAGTCTTCACCTGGCTCGAACTCGATGGTGGCGGCGAGCTTGCGTACGGCCTCGATAGGCGTTTCGCACTGGGAAATACTTGGGGCAAGTACTTGCATCTCCACCGCCCAGGTCTTGCCGAGGCGCACCGCGGCCATATTCATCGAGATAGGCTTGCTCCACCACACGCTGCTTTCGCCACACCTCCAGCCGCTCGGCGACCGCCTCCGGCAGCTTTCCGGCCTTGCCTGCACGCTGAGTACGGTCTAACACCTCGAGAAATTTCCCGTCACCGATGCTCCCACTGTTGTCGAGCATTCTCCTGGCCATGGCGTTGCGCAGGATCTCCTCTTAGGCACTCAGCGCCTGCTTGTAGGTCAGCGGCTTTGCTGCCTTGGTTTTTGCCGAATCGCCCGGCGGGGCTGCAGAAGAAATTGAACTGCTGCGAGCCTTTACGATGGCAAGGCCGACGCGATGTTCGCGGTCACTCGACCAACCAACCGCTTTCACCTTCGACCAGCGTGCCGCCATGGCTCGTGGTATCCCCCTGACGAGCAGCGGCCTGGCCCTCGATGATGGTTCCGGGTGAACCGCTCTGGATAACCGCGCCACAACTGGTCTGGTCACCTACCCGGGCCACCGCTTTGCCATTGACGGTGGCAGAGCTCGCACCACTGACCACGGTTCCACCTCCATGAATAGGGCAACTGTGCGCGTGGCCGACGAGAACGATGGGTTTCATGTTTGGTTTCCTTTGCTTAAACGTAGGAGGGTGCCCCCTGCAACTGGCTGCACCATTGGTTCTGAGTGGCAAGCGCAGTGCCAGGCTGTACGTGGGCATGTTGTTGTCGGGATTGGCCCATTCCAGTGTTTAACTTCTTCAGTAATGCCTGCGTACGGCGGTAGTGTTTTTGTGCATCAAAATTCAATTCAACGAATTTTCATCATTCCTCTCCATTCCAGACACCGTCACAAGCGTCAATGAGTTCTTGGGGCCATTTCTTTCGTGGGAGTATACGATCAAGCGCCATGTAGAGCAGATCTCCTAAGGTTATTAACCAAAGTGTTGGCGCTACGAGTGGGAATAAAAATGGTGCTATAAGACGCTTCCACCAAACTTTGCTTTGGAAGATTTTGAATGGCGACCACATAGAGAAGCACTCTCGAATGCTTGTGGCTTTATAGTTGCTTATGGCAGAAGAGGGCGGAAGAGCTCCTGCGCCTTGATGCATGAAAAGTCGAATATATTCCAAAATCATTGCGGCTCCGTATATACCTCGATTGAAGTAAGCTTCGTCTGCATCCTTTGTTGCGCTGATGCTAATACGTAACTGGTCATTAGAAAATGTTTTGTCTTGTTCTGCATAAGGAAAGGCCAGTATCAATACCCCTTCGTTAATAGGTGCGCCTCCTGAGGCGATGGTTGTTATATCTTTTATATAAACTTCCAGATGCTCGTATCTCTGGCTGATCCATTTTCCTTTGATAATGCATGTGACTTTGCGCGTCTCACGGTTGAATATGATCGGGAGCTGAGTGCGCCATGGGATAAATATCCAAATGCAACAGAGGAAAAATACAAAGGTTATGCCGGCTGGGTAATGCCAGTTTTCCATGTAGTGACTTATAGCTCCGGCGTTATATCCGTTTGTAGCTGTGTCGTGACGGTAGCTGAAAAACTCTACTATAGAAAAAAACACGAATATAAAGGGCAGTACTACTGTTGCCCACCAGCTCATACTGGACCGTCCACCATAAATACTCCCGGATACGGGACGTATAAAGAGGCATTTTTCAGTGATTTTCATCACGTTGTTGTCGGCGGCAGGTTCTATGCCTAAAGACGGGCTTGCTGCAGACAACACATCAACACGGGCGTGGAGAGTGCCGTATTTGGGTTGCCATTTAGGATGAGTACACATCAGCTCTCTTTCCCATCCCAGATACCATCGCAGGCATTAACTAGCTCTTGAGGCCACTTGCGGCGGGGAAGAATACGGTCAAACCACATGTATAGGATGTCCCCAATCATTATCAGAGGCGCCAAAGGCAGCGCTAAAAATATGAAAAATGGTACAGCTAGCAGTAGCCACGCAGGATGACTGACGTTCAATATCTTCAGCGGATTGAATTGCTGGATAGCTTCGCGGGCATGAGCAATCCGGTAGGGTGTGATAGCACAAGACGGAGGCAGGGCAGCGGCTCCTTCACCCATGTACAGTCGGATGTACTCCCATAGTTGGGCAGCGCCGTAAATTTTACGACTGCCTGCAGGTCTAATCGAATCTTGTGTGGCATAGATACCTATATATTTCCGTTTGCAACGTGAGGTTGTAGCTGTATCGGTAAGTCCTAAAGTTAAAACGCCTTCATTAACAGCAGCGCCGCTAACTGAAAAGGATGTAATGTCTTTGATATATGCTTCCAGGTGCTGCCATTCTTCGCTCACGATATTTCCATTAATAAAAGCTGTGACGTGGCCTGATTGACGATTGAAAATAATGGGCAGCTGTCGGCGCCAAGGAATAAATAGCCACGAACAAGCCATAAAAAATGCGATTGTAACTCCGATAGTCAGTCCCCAGTTATTGGTATAGTGCTCTAAGAACGTGCCTTTGAAATCTTCGTGCGTTATGTCGTATAGATACCCACCGTACTCGCCAGCGGAAAAGAAGAAGAAGACGAATACCGTTATTACAGTTGTCCACCAACTCATTCCACGACGACCACCGTAAATACTTCCCTCGGCGGTTCTGACAAATAAACAGTGCTCCGTTATTTTCATAATATTAGCGTCAGCCGCTGCCTCAACTCCCAGGCACGGCGTTGCGGAATCTAAGGCATCGATATGATTCACTCCTAGGCCGTATTGGTTCTTATGGGGTGGTGTTCCGGATATCATTAGTTTTTTCCCTCAGCCTGATGTTGGGTCGAACTGCCTGAGCCTGGACGGACTCTTGACATCAGAGTTGTGCTGGGAAGATTTTCCGGCGTATAGGAAAATTTAATCTCGAAAGTTCCTTTGTCACTTTTATTGACTCCCCTGATGGTGTATTTATATCGTTCGCCATCGCTTGTGAGATTAAGATTCTTTGCTTCTATTTTCGTGGTTTTTAGTTCGTTTTTATCAAGATTTATTGAGGGTTCGGCAATTTTTCCAGGGAGTGGGTAGTGGATCTCAATCTCTAATTTTGGGTCGTACTCTAATGGTATGACTGCGGTATCGGTGTAGGCGTAATAAGTTGAGGGCTCGTGGTTGATTGATACACTGCTCCAGTCCAGTTCAATCAGTTTTGGTGAATAGCAGGCGACCATGTAACTATAATTTTCCTCGTCAAGTGACGTGAATTTATCTACGTTTTTTCGGCCAAGTAACTGTCGCTTTCCAAAGGTTCCATCATTTAGCCAATAGTCCAATGGTTCATATTTTGCGGCGTTCCCTCGCATCATAAGATATGCTCCGATAGTTAAGAATATTGCACCTGCGAGCAGCCAGCCCCACAAAGGAACTCCCATTGAAACAGTTGCCAGCGTTGCTCCTTCGGCAACTAAGGTGCTAGATCCAAATGTCAAAGCGGCACCTCCTGCACCCATATAAATGCTGGCGCCGCCGTAGTGTGTCGCCGCCTCGTTATTTCCAATTTCAAGCTGTGTGTGAGCTTTAAAGGCATTAGTAAACGCATCAAATATCGCCCCTCCATATCCAAATGAGCGTACTCCTGCTTGTCCAGATATCCAGTTCGCTATACGGATTGAACTTGAAATACGAGCATATGCTACTGGCATTGCAGTTTCCGTAGATGCGAGCATCCCAGACATTGCGCTACCCAGGCCCATAATTGCTCCACCCAGGCTAGATAATGAGGCGCCGCGCTCACCTGATTGCCAGTTAAAATCCATAATGGCCGATTTGAGGTTCATTAGGCTAAAGACGCCAGCAACGCTTGCAGTGCCCATTTCAAAAGTGTTTATGAATGGATTGGCATAACGAGTAAATCTCGACATTCGCTCCCAGTCCAGCACCTGAATAGTATTGCCTGCTCCACGAGCGATTGAACCTTCGGTTGTAAAGCTAGGAACGCGTGCTGCCTGCCTAAGAAGCCTATCTGCTTCAGCGTGAGTCAGTTGTCTTACTTGTATATGGTCTTGATATCGCTCTTCAAGGAGGCGCCGCAGCCTTGTTGCGTCCTCAACAGTTCCCGTTGCTGCTAAACGGTGAAGCAAATCATCAACGGTATCTCGAACTGCTCCTCGCCATGAGTTAGGACGTGTGAGAGCAAACACTCCAACCTGCCTAATTAGTGCGTTGGTTGCGTAGTACCTTCCTATGCGTGAAAACTCTTTGGTAGTCGAAAGAAGGGTGTCACGCTTGTTGTTCCAGAGTACTTCTGCGAGACCTTTGTCGAGCTCTAGATTTACCAGTATTGGATTGTTTTCTCCTGAAGACTGCCACCAGTGAGAGAAGATATCTCGCTCTTCATCTTTAAAGTCCTGAGGAGTCTCCTCTGTTCCCCATATCATGCCCTCTATGCAAGAGCAAAAGGCATTTGCATGGCTGCTGGAAGAAGTGCTGTTGAGTTTGTCATAGCGGAGAAAAGTGCTCCCGAGTTCGGTAGGGTCGTTACCAAAATATGTATTCAACCATGCGCGTCGATCATTTTTGTATTTTAATACGTCTATGTGTAATCGTTGGAGGTTGTTCTCGTATGTGTTTAAGAAGACGAGGCGCTCTTGTTCTTTGATGTGTCTAGAGTTGAGTCTTGCTGCTTTAGTAAGCACAATTGAGCGTATCTCTCGCTTATTTGGAAAGGGAGGCGTTGGCTGGTGAAGTCGGGGCCTACCGCCTAATTGTTCAAGTTGTTTCATTTGCTCATCTTGTTCTCGTATTCTTTTTATGAGCGTGGTGTGAGAGGTGATGTCACGATTCATCGCTCTTTCGAATTCATCCTTGCTGTAGAGATCATTGTTTTCCCTGTATGAGTATTCATAGATTTTTTCTATAAGATCAGCAATTATTTTTTTACGGTGGCGCTCGATTGGTTCCTTATCGTCATCTTGATCAGGCGCAGAGCTATACCTCTCCATTGCTTTACACGCCAGTTGTACTAATCCCGTTAACTCTTGAGTTAGCCCGATGTGGTCGTACATGACTACAGCAATTTGAGCCTTGGACGATACACTTTTCATACCGTTTTCGATTGCGCGAGCGCTGCGCGAGGGTCTCATCTTCCAAGGGGAAAATTCCAGAGAGGTTCCTTTGAACTCTTCAACTTGCTTTTCAAGATTGTTAGCCGATAAGGTATTGTCTTGAGGGTTGCTGTCCGTCCAGCTCTTTATATTGATGGTCGTAGCTATTTTTTCTCGAAGTTTGTTTTTATTAGATTTAATTTCTTGGATGGTTCGTGCTGTAAGTAAGGTGTCGGTCAACAATAAATGTACAACTGAGCCGCATCGCGCCCAAATGTGAGACGCAGCGTGCCCGGTCTTATAACCTTTTAGGTTGGACTCCAACGTACGGTACTTTGATCTCAACTCTGAAAATAGACCATCATCTTCTCTGATGCTCCAGATAAATACATCACCTTCTGTTTCGTCGAACAGATAGATGAACCCACCGCCTATACAGCGCAAACCATACTGCGCGTACTTCAACTTTGGAAATCCCTTCTCCAGGGTAGGCAAGTCATACCCATAGTCATCCCCACCCTTCGGACGCGGATGCGCGGAGTAACGCAAGGGAAACAACGGAATTCGGGCTTGGCAGCTTTCGTTGGTGCTGCTGTATTGGGTGCTTCCTGCCATGGTCAGTGTCCTTCTGTCATCAGGTGGTTCAGTGCCTGGGTAGCGCGGGCGCCGGGCGTCAGGCTGGGGTCTTGCAGCAGGGTGATCACCCCGTCTGCGCGCTTGGAGTAGGCCGGGTGTCGGAAGGCTTCCAGTGCGCTATCCAGGTGCTGGATCTCCTCGAAGCCCCAGCGTTTAAGCTGGTCCAGCCAGATCAGGGTTTGCCGGCGTGCGCTGTCGTAAAAGCTGTGTGGGGCTTGCTGGGTGAGCGCGATGTTTTTGCGCAGGTGATGCTCGCCAAGCCCGGTATCGATAGCCGTCATTTCTCCATGACTGAATTGGAAGCCCCCCTGGACCGGGAGCGGGCCGTGGGCGTGTTGATAGCGCCACCACTGGTGCTCCGGGCCGAAGTTTTCACGCCATATCAGTTCTTGCACAGGGCCGAGCAGGGCTGCGGCGCGGTGGGGTTCGAGCGTGCCGAGAATGCTCGCGAGCGCCGCAGTCTCCTGGAGTCGCCAGCGTGCCTTATTGCCATTGGGCATCAGTACGAACAGGACTTCCCGTAGCTGGGCAAGCACATCGTCGATTGGTCGGGCTGATGCCATGAACACTGCACCGCCGATGGCTGCCCATTGGTCGAGAAAGAGTGCGGGCAAATCAGAGCCTGGGTGGTACTGCACCAGCAGCGGCCCGTCGCTGCGGTATTGGTCATACTCGGTTTCGCTCCAGACCCAGTGTTGCGAGGTGGCGTAGTCGACCGTGCGCACGAAATCGGCAATGGATGGTTGTTCCGGCGCGTCCGGTTGTTGCATCAGCCACTCTTCCAGTACTTCGCTTTCGAGTAGCAGATAGGTAGTGAGCGATGACGATTGCACGTCGGGCAGATGGGGCTGTTTCAAGGCTTGTAGCATGCTCAGCTTCCTTGAAAGTTGCCGCAAGGGCAGTCTGGGCGTGGGCAACTGCCATCGCTGCGTTTCATGCACAACACATCGAACGGCACACCAGGGGCAGGCACTCCCAGGGGGGCGGGGATAGGACTCGCTCCGCCACCCTGCTTGTTCATCGGCCCCTTCAACACGATGTTGATGCCATTGAGCGTGATGCCGGAGCCGTCGATACGGATGATCCCACCGGGCCCCTTGAGGGTCAGTTGGGTGGTTGCCTGGATCTCGTAGACCTTGGTTCGATAGCGAATCGCCTGGCCTGCCTGTAGCTCGGATCGGCCTTCCACGCTGTGTTCCTGGTGACCGCCGATGCTGACCCAGTGGTTGGCCGTGGTCTTGTCCCGGCGGTGGTTGCCGACTTCTTCGGTGCGGTCTTTGCCGGTGCGGATTGTGTGGTTGCGGCCGATGGTCAGGTAGTCGTCCTGGCCGATATCGTGGCGCCGGTCTTGGCCGATGTTCACTTGTTCGTCGTTGCCGACTGTTTCCTTGCGGTCGTGACCGACAGAAACGGTTTCGTCGTGCTCGACCTGTTCGCTGCGGTCGTGGCCGACGAAAGTCGTCTCGTCGTGGTTGATGTGGATGTTCTGGTCTTTCTGCGCATGGACGTAGATTTCCTCCTGATCCTTTTCGTCCTCGAAGCGCAGTTCGTTGAAGCCTTCGCCCTTGTGGGTCTTGCTCTTGATCGTCATCCGGGTCTTGTGCCGGGGTAATTCGTAGGGCGGCAGTTGCAGGCGGTTATAAGTGCGGCCGGTGATGATCGGTTGATCTGGATCGCCGTCGTAGTGGGAGACGATGACTTCCTGACCGATACGCGGAATGGCCATATGGCCCCAGGTGGCGCCGGAGATGTTTTGCGAAACGCGGATCCAGCAGGAGCTGTATTCGTCCTCTTTCCCTTCTCGATCCCAGGGGAATTGAACCTTCACCCGGGCGTATTCCTCGGTATAGATTTCTTCCCCTGGTGGCCCGACCACCACCGCATTCTGCGGGCCGTCGATCAGTGGTTTGGGCAGCGGCTCGGCGCGCCATTCGGCATCGTCTGGCACCAGTTCGGCCTGGTAGCTGTAGTGAGTACCGAGTTGCGCCTCAGCACTTTCTTCAGCCTGGCTGGTGTGCTGCTTGCCATGGTGAACGATGTTCACCGGACGCCAGCTACGGTTCATATCTTCACGTGGGTGGCCCGCGAGAGTGAAGGAAATGCCGGGTTGCAGGCGCGGATCATCGCCCTCCACCAGGGCCATGCGCGCATCACGGCGGTGACCACGCAGGCGGTTCTCGGCGAAGGGTTTTCCGGCCTCGTCAAACTTGGCTCGGGCGGGATAATCGTAGCGTTCGTATTGGCGACCTTGATGGTCGAGATCGACGCCATCACGGCTGTGATGGTGGCTGTAGCGCGGATGGTGGAAGGTGTAATCGCGCTGAGTCTGGCGCGCGGTACGCACGTTTTCGCTGTAGGCGAAGCGGCGCAACGCAGGTTGCGGCTGGTCGCCGCCCGGTGCGGGGTTGTATTGCACCGGTTCATCGCCCACCCGACCGTGGATAAACAGGCGATCGCTGTGGACCAGTTGATGGCCTTCGGCGCTTTGTCGAAAGGAATAAAAGAACCCTTCCTCGCGCATGATGCGTTCGACGAAGTGGTAGTCCGTATCGCCCGCCTGCACGCAGTACTCACGGGACAAATGTTCGTTGGTGACCCGTTGCTCGTAGTCGTGAGTCAGGCCATGAGCCTTGAGCACTGCCTCGGTAATCTGCGGAACGGTAAGAGTCTGGAAGATGCGCCAGTCGGAGCTGAGCTTGAGCCGTGCCAAGCGCGGTTCGATCACTGCCGAATAACGGGTGCGCCTGAAGCCGCTGTCTTGTTGCACGAAAGAGGAAACGGCGCCATGCACATAGCGCACGGGAGCTTCACCGTGCCAGAGCGTCAGCAACGCCGGTCGATCCAGCACCTGCCCAAATTCGATGGCGGAATTGGCGCTGCTCAGTTCGACGCAAAGATGAAAGGTCTCGGACAGCGCTTCATGGAGCGTGAACTCAACAACCTCAAAAGACTCGTTACCAATACTGAAAGTAAAGCGCAGGTCGGATTGGGTAGGCATGACAGGCTCCGTTGCAACCGGGGTCAATGCCCGGATCATCGATCAGCGCACAGTCGGCACGGCCGGCGCACTGGGCGTCGGTCGTGCCTTTGGCTGGGGTCAGGATTCCTGCGGTTTGCGCCAGTCGTCCGAGGCTTCGGTGCCGGCGATGGCGTGGGTCCAGGTGATCTTGCGGTAGGCCATGGCAACCTTGATCAACTGGGTGTAGCCGGCCTTGCTCGGGTCCTGGGCGTGGGGCAGGGCGGCGTTGATGTTGACGATGGTGGCGTCTTCCAGCTTGGTGGTGAAGAAGTGCTCCTGCTTGCCCTCGGTGGAGGTGCGGTACCACTTCACTTCCACTTCCGGGAGCATCTCGCCGGAGGCCAGGGCCTGGTACAGCAGCGGGGTGGCCTTGTTCAGCGGCGCAGTGAAGATAAACGGCTTGTGTACACGCTGGCCGGAGGGCTGGCCGCTTTGTGGGTCGGTCGGAGTGGCGATCAGGTGTTCGATTTCCTGGACCAGGATCTGGTCTTCGTGGCCTTCCTGGTAAACGTTGCCGACGGAGTCGGCGGTGAAGGCGCCCTGGGTGATGTTGCCCTGGGTCTTGCCCTGGATACTGATGTAGGCGGGAGTAGACATTGGCTGCTTCCTTGTAGGTTTGACGAATAAGGCTTGATGGGCCGTGATGCCATCGGTGATGACCTGGGCCTTATCGCAAACCCTGTGCCAGTCTTTCTTTGTTCTTGTATTTATCATTTAAAAACAACGGCTTATGAGTTTTATTCGGCGACTGTTGACGGTCTTTAAACTCGTCCAATTGCGCCAGGTGTTTTTATCGCCGGCTTTTCGGGCCTGTTCTGGCTCGAATATCGATAACCTGTTGAAAATAAAGGGATAAAAATCAGGCCAAGAGTGGCCTTGCGGGCCAGATGTGGCCCGCAGCCAGATTTATGCTCAGTGGACCAGGGCTATGGCCGCTGGCTCATGGAGAAATACCGGCGCCAGCTTTCCCATTGTTTGCGATGGCGTTGGCGGCGGGTTTTGTAAACAATGGCGGCCCATTCAAGGGGCAGCCCGCCAGCGCCTCTGTCATTTGTCCAGTTAACGAGATATGCATGCCGTCGATTGCCGATACCTGTTTGCCTCGTCCATGCACACGCGAGGCCACGTCATGAGCGATACCACTGTCGAGTTGATCCAGACCGGCCCTGAGCACGCCGAGCTGATTCGCAACCTCTATCAGTTCTATGCCTACGAGTCTTCGGACTGGGAACAGGAAGACGTGGAGCCGGACGGGCGTTTTTACATCCACGAAGAGCACTTGGTCCGCTACTGGCAAGAGCCGCAGTGGAGCGCCAACCTGTTGCTGGTCGACGGCTATATCGCCGGCTTCCTGCTGATCGAGGGCAGTGAGCTGCCGGGATTGAACGCCCTGGAGCTGGCGGACCTGTTCATTCTCAAACGCTACCGGCGCAAGGGCATCGGCCGCGCCTTGGCGACTCAGGTGCTGACCAGCGGCGAGAGTAATTGGCTGGTGCGTTTCTATGACCAGGACGAAGCCTCCCAGGCGTTCTGGCGCGCGGTGCTCGACGACCTGCCGCGTCCGGTGCAAGCCATCGAGCTGGATGACGACCCGCAGTTGCTGAGTTTTCTGGTGACGCGGGCGGTGCATTGAGTGGCCACCACAGCACCCCAGGCGCACGCCTGCCCATGAGCTCGTTGCTGGATGACTGGCTCGCCTACCGTCAGGGCCGGGCTGACTTCGACAAGTCGCATTTTCTCGGGCTGTTCAAGGCGCACCCGGGGGATTCGCAACTGAGCCGGATCCTGTCCGGCTTTCCCCAGGCCCTGGCCATCCAGGAGCGGACGCGCCAGGTGCTGGCGTCCGGATCCCTGGAGCACAGCCTGTATCTGCTGCCGACCTCGGGCACCGATCAGGCGCGGCTCAAGAGTGCGGCGCTGGAGTGGTGGCACGAGCAGGCGCGTTTCTGCGAGGCCACTGGCGGCCCCTGGCCAGAGCAGCCCGGCTGGCAGCCACAGGTGCAGTGCGTCAGTCGTGATGAGCTGTACCCGTTATTGCAGCGCGATGTGCCCAATGCCTGGGTGTTCGAGCATATCGCCGATGCGCTGATCGACGACCTGAAGGACGCGGACGCCCAGGTGCATGCCTTGCTCGAAGCGCTGTATGGCATCGCGGCCGACTATTACCTGGCCTGGTACATCGCCACGCCGCTGATTGCCCTGGACATCGATTTTTCCCGCTACTTCGAGTTGTGGCGCCAGGGCGGCATCAGCGTGGTCCTCGAGGACCGGCTGCTGGTGGCCGGCTGACCGGCACCCGCACCGGCGACCCCTCAAGCCACCTGCAACACAATCTTGCCGATATGCTCGCTGCCCTCCATGCGTTCGTGGGCCTGGGCAGCCTCGGTGTAGGGGTAGACCTTGTCGATCATCGGCAGGCAGCGGCCGGCCGCCAGCGCCGGCCATACGTGCTGCTGCAGGTGCGCGGCGATGGCGGCTTTTTCGGCGCCGGTGCGCGAGCGCAGCAGCGAGCCGGTGACCACCGCGCGCTTGCCCATGATCGCCATCAGGTCGATGTCCTTGGCCCGGGCGCCGCCGAGAAAGCCCAGCATCACCAGGCGCCCTTCGAGGGCCAGGGCCGAGACGTTACTGTTGAGGTAGGAGCCGCCCATGATGTCGAGAATCACATTCACCCCCTGGCCGGCGGTTTTTTCCGCGATGACCTGGGCAAAATCCTGCTCGCGGTAGTTGATCGGCTCGGCGCCCAACTGGCGGATCACCGTGCATTTGTCGGCGCTGCCGGCGGTAGCGAAGGCCTCGATGCCCAGCTCCCGGCACAGCATCAGGGCGGTGGTGCCGATGCCGCTGGTACCGCCGTGGATCAGCACCCGCTGGCCCTTGTGGGCGCCGCCGATACTGAACAGATTGGCCCACACGGTAAAGAAGGTCTCCGGGATCGCGGCCGCCTGGATCCACGACAGGTCACCCGGGATCGGCAAGGTCTGTCCGGCCGGCACCGCGCAATACTGGGCGTAGCCGCCGCCGTTGGTCAGGGCGCAGACCCGGTCGCCGAGGGCGAACTGGCTGACGCCGGTGCCCAGGGCCACCACTTCACCCGCTACCTCGAGTCCGGGGTTCGGATTCATTCCGGGCTTCATCGGGTAATGGCCGCTGCGCTGGAGCACATCCGGGCGGTTGACCCCGGCGGCGTGCACGCGAATCAGCACTTCACCCGGGCCCGGCGCCGGCAGCGGGACCTCGCGCGGTTGCAGCACGTCGGGGCCGCCGGGTTCGGTGATTTCAATCAGGGTCATGGTCTGGGGCAGGTGCATGTCGATCTCCTGTGGCAAAGGGTTCATGGGTGGGACCGCAGCCGGGGGCCGGTGATTCAGTTCAATACCGGCTCAAGCCGCTCGCGGCGTTGCACCAGGCGCAGCGCCGGTTCCAGCAACAGAGCGATGACCAGGGCGCCGGCGGCGATGAGAAACAGCAGGGCGTGCTGGCCGCCGCTGGCGTTGAAGAGGCTCGAGTAGGCGAAACCGGCGATGGCCTGGAAGGTGGCGAACGACACCGTGGCGCGGCTCCAGGCGATCTGTTGCAGGTGATGCCGGGGGATCAGCTCATGCACCCGGGCCAGGGCCAACGGCACGATGCCCGGCGGGAACGAGCCGAGAATCACCGCCAGCACCGCCAGCAGGGTGAAGGCGCTGGACACCGCCAGCAGGCCCATGGCAATCGCCTGCACCACCAGCACCAGGCGCATGCTCAGCCGGGCGCCCAGATGGTCGGCCAGAAAGCCATAACTCACCGGGCCGATGATCGCGCCCAGGCCGTACAGGACCCAGATCAGCGCGCCAATGTGCGGCCCGGCACCCAGGCCGCGCGCCACGTAATCCACCAGGAACACCATGGCCGGCACCAGCCCGGCAGCCATAAAGGCGTATTGAGCGAACAGCAGGTAGACGCTCGGGTCGTGGGTGGCCGCGGGCGCCGGGGTTGCGACAGGCGCTGCATGCAGCGGGTCGGTTGTCGGCCAGGCGAACCAGGTGGCCGCGCTCAATAGCAGCGACACCAGGCCCAGGCCCCACCAGGTTTGTTGCAGGCCCAGGCTCAGCAGCGGTGGCACCAGGGTCCCGGAGCCGGCAATGCCGAGGCCGATGCCGAGGAAAATCGCACCGCTGGCCAGGCCCCGACGCGCCGCCGGCACATGGGGCAGTACGGTCGAGGCCACCAGCACCATGATCGCGCCACCGGCAATCCCCGACAGCAGGCGCCAGCCGAAGAACCAGGCCACCGACAGCGGAAAACCACAGGCAAAAAACGCCAGGGTCACCGCCAGCATCATCAGGCGCAGGGCGTGGGTGTTGGAGGTGCGCCGGGCCAGGGGCCGCCCGAGCAAGGCGCCGAGCAGGTAGCCCACCAGGTTGGCGGCACCCAGGTACACCACATCGCCTGCGCTAAACCATTGAGCCTGGATCAATGCCGGAATCAGCGGGGTGTAGGCGAACCGCGCCAGGCCGATGCCGACCAGGCTGGCGCAGAGGCCGGCGAAGATCGGCAGCCAGATGGCCTGGCGCCGGGCGTCCGGGGCAACAGAGGGGCTGAGCATGACAAAGGTCCTGTGGGTTGATTCAGGCGCCCAGCATAACGACCCTGATCGATGCAATAATGCTGCGATTTCGCGCCTTCGTGATGCGTATGTGCATCACGATTGAGTGCGCATAGGAGCAAATCAATGAATTGGGATGACGCTCGGGTGTTTCTGGCGGTGTGCCGCGAGTCGACGCTGCGCGGTGCTGCAAGGGTGCTGGGAGTGGATCAGGCCACGGTCGGACGGCGGGTCACGGCCCTGGAAAAGTCCCTGAGCGCGACCCTGTTTCTGCGCACCTCCGACGGCTACGCACTGACCGCGGTGGGGGAAGCAGCGTTACAGGCGGTGGAGAAAATGGAGCATTCGGCCCTGGAGCTGGAGCGGCAGATCCAGGGGCTGGACGATCGCCTGACCGGCAGTGTGCGGGTCAGCACCACCGACTCCTTGGCCATCGATTTCCTGATCCCGGCAATTGCCCGCCTGCATCAGCGGCACCCCGATGTGCGGGTGCAACTGGACGCCTCGACGCAGATCCTCAGCCTGGCCAAGCGCGAAGCCGACATCGCGGTGCGCAACACCCGGCCGGATAACCCGGACCTGATCGCCCGGCGCATCGCGCGCTGGCCGGTGGGGCTGTTTGCCTCCCAGGCTTATGTCGAGGCCCACGGCGTGCCGGAGCCGGGTTCGGCGTTCGCCGGGCATGACCTGGTGGTGTATCAACCCTATCTGCAGGGCAACAAGGACCTGACCCTGGTCGCGGAGCCCATGACCGGTGGGCGCATTGTCGCCAGCCTCAGCTCCAGCCTGCTGGTGCGGCGCTCGATTGGTGCCGGGATCGGCCTGGGGGAGATCCCGGTGCCCATGGGCCAGCGCGACGGCCTGGTACGGCTGTGGCCCGAGCGCAACCGCGCCACGCCCTATGACGTATGGCTGGTGACCCACGCCGACTTGCGCCACACCGCACGGGTGCGGGCAGTGATCGAGGAGATCGTCGCGGTGTTTGGCGACGCCGGCGGGTAGGGCGGCAACAAGTCAGCACATCGCTGCAATTAACCCATTGCCCCAGGGCGCAAGATCGAGGCATGGGGCGGTCCGATGGCGGGCTGCCTGTTTCCACTCGATCAAGGGTAACGGCATGAAAAAATCTCTGGTGGGCACGCTCGGCCTGACGCTGGCATTGGCGTCCGGTATCTCCCTGGCCGAGGCCCCGGCCCAGGTCGGCACCCAAGTGCCGGGTTACTTTCGCCTGGCGGTGGGGGATTACGAGGTGACTGCGCTGTTCGACGGCTATAACGACCTGTCGCCGACCTTGCTCAAGGGCCTGAGCCAGAGCAAGATCCGCGCGCTGCTGGCCCGGCGCTCGATAGAAACCCCGGGGGTGCAGACCGCGTTCAATGCGTTCCTGATCAACACCGGCAAGCAGTTGATCCTGGTGGACACCGGCGCCGGCCAGTGCATCGGCGCCACCGCCGGCATGCTCTCGGCCAATATCAAGGCCGCCGGCTACGACCCATCCCAGGTCGACACCATCCTGCTGACCCACCTGCACCTGGACCACGTGTGCGGCCTGGTCGACGCCGGGCAGCAGCCGGTATTCGCCCATGCAACGGTGTTCGCGGCCCAGGCCGAGGCCGCCTACTGGCTCGATCCGAAGGCCCTGGCCAAGGCCCCCGAAGGCGCCAAGGCCTACTTCAAGATCGCCAAGGACTCCACCGCGCCCTATGTGGCCGCCGGCCGCTTCAAGACCTTCGCCCCCGGCCAGTCGCCGGTGCCCGGTGTCGAAGCCGTGCTGGAACCCGGGCACACCCCGGGCAGCACCACTTACCGCTTCACTTCCCAGGGCCAGAGCATCCTGTTCATGGGCGACCTGGTGCATAACCTGGCGGTGCAGTTCGAGCATCCCGAGGTCTCCATCGGCTTCGACGTCGACGGCCAGCAGGCAATCAAGAGCCGGGCCAAGGTGTTCAGCGCCGCCGCCGCCAGCAAGACCTGGGTCACCGCGGCGCACCTGCCGTTCCCCGGCATCGGCCACATCACTACCCAGGGCAAGCAGTTCCAGTGGGTGCCGGTGGAGTACGGTCCTTACCGGCGTGCAGCCAAGGTGCCTTTGATCGAGTAGGGCGCGCAGTTCCCCAGGGCAACTGTTGGCCTGGCAACAGCGATTCGGCAATTTGCCCGTCCACGCCCCGTGCCCGCCGCCACGGGGTGTTGACCATCGGTAGCGGGAGCCCGGCGCAGAGCGGCGGCTGCCGTGGCTTGGGGGCGCAGAGACAACGACTGCCAGGGTTTGGGCATGGCCTGTGCAATGGCTTGCCGAGGACCATTCCCACGCAATCATTGGAGCTACCTGGATGCCTGATGCCGTTTCTGTTTTTTCGCGGTCGCGCCTGACTGCCTCATGGCGCCTGCTGGCGTGTGCCCTGGTGGCCGCCAGCCTGGCCACGACCGCCCATGCCGACGACAGCGATGTCCCTTCGCTGGCGGGCAAGCGCATCGCGATCAGCATGACCGGCACCAGTCACTACTTCGACATCAAGGCCTTCCAGGCCCAGGTTGACGAGGTCAAGCGCCTGGGCGGAACGCCGATCACCCTGGACGCCGGGCGCAACGATAAAAACCTGGTCAATCAGTTGCAGACCGTGGTCACGCAAAAGCCCGATGCGGTGATCCAGACCCTCGGCACCCTGAGCGTGATCGACCCCTGGCTCAAGCGCATCAGCAAGGCCGGTATCCCGCTGTTCACCATTGACGCGCCCTCGCAATACAGCCTGAACAACACCACGTCCGACAACGTCGCCACGGGCAAGGCCCTGGCCGAGCAGTTGATCAAGGACGCCTCGGGCCAGGGCAATATCCTGGTGTTCAACGGCTTCTACGGGGTGCCGGTGTGCGCCATCCGCTACGACCAGTTGAAGCTGGCACTCAAGGATCAGCCGAACCTGAAAATCATCGAGCCCGAGCTGCGGGACGTGATCCCCAACACCGTGCAGGACGCCTACTCGCAAGTCTCGGCGCTGCTCAACAAATACCCCAAGGGCAGCGTGACCGCGATCTGGTCAGCCTGGGATATTCCGCAGCTGGGCGCGAGCAAGGCCCTGGTGGATGCCGGCCGCACCGAGATCAAGACCTACGGTGTGGACGGCACGCCGGAGGTGCTCGACCTGCTCAAGCGCGAGCATTCGCCGATCGGCGCGGTGGTCGCGCAACAGCCGGCGCTGATCGGCAAGACGGCGGTGCAAAACGTGGCCCGCTACCTGGCCGGGCAGCGCGACCTGCCGAAGGAAACCCAGGTTGCGACCTTGCTCACCACTGCCGCCAACCTGCCTGAGGTGCTGCAACTGAGGGGCGATCAGTGACCCCAGCCCTGCACCTGAAGGACCTGTACAAGCGCTTCGGGGCCACTCAGGCCCTGGACGGCGCGAGCCTGCGCGTGGAGCGCGGCACGGTGCATGGGCTGGTAGGGGAAAACGGGGCCGGCAAGTCAACCCTGATCAAGGTCCTGGCCGGCATCCACCGCGCGGACGCCGGCAGCCTGAGCATCGACGGCCACCGGTTGCAGGCACCGACGCCGCGCCAGGTCGAGGCCCTGGGCGTGCACTTTATTCATCAGGAGCGGCTGCTGCCCGCCAGCTTCAGCGTCGGCGAAGCGCTGTTTTTCGGGCATGAAATCCGCCGTGGACCCTTTGTCGATCGCCGCGCCCAGGAGCGCGAGGCGGCGCGTTTGCTGCGCGATTATTTTGATCTGCAGTTCCCGGTCGGGGCCCTGGTCCGCGACCTCGACAGCGCCCAGCGCCAGGTGCTGCAAATCACCCGGGCCTTGCTCGCCAAGCCGAAAATACTGGTGTTCGACGAGCCCAGTGTGTCCCTGGTCAAGCGTGAGGTGGACCAGTTGCTGGGCATCATTCGTCGCCTGCGCAGCCAGGGCCTGTCGATCCTCTACATCTCCCATTACTTGCAGGAAATCGAGGCGCTGTGCGATCAGGTCACGGTGCTGCGCAACGGCCGCGATGTGGCCGTGGTGGACCCGGCCAGCACCAGCACCGCACAAATCGCGCGGCTGATGGTCAACCGCGACGTTGCAGACATGTACCCGCGCACCCGGGCCGTGCCGGGCGCGCCGGTGTTGCAGCTCAACCAGCTCGGGGCAGGGCACGCCTATGACGCCATCGACCTCAGCGTGCACCGGGGCGAAGTGCTGGGCTTGACCGGCCTGGTGGGCTCCGGGGCCAAGGAGCTGTTGAAAAGCCTGTTCGGCCTGGGCGTCCCCGAGCGCGGCGAAATGCACCTGCACGGCCAGCCCCTGCGCTTGAAGTCGCCGGCAGATGCGGTGCGCCACGGTATCGCCCTGGTGCCCGAAGAGCGCCGCAGCCATGGGGTGGCGCCGCTGTTGTCAGTTCTGGAAAACATCACCCTGGCCAGCCTCGGCACCTTCAGCCGCTGGGGTCTGCTGGACCGAGGGGCGCAGGCCCGGGAAAGCCGGCGCCTGATCGATGAGTTGGCAATCAAGACCACCGGCCCCGATGCGCCGGTGCAGCAACTCAGCGGTGGCAATCAGCAGAAGGTCGCACTGGCCAAGTGGCTTAGCCGGCACTCGTCGTTGTACCTGCTGGACGAGCCGAGCGTGGGCATCGATATCGGGGCCAAGGTGGAAATCTACCGCCTGATCGCACGCCTGGCCGAGAGCGGTGCGGCGGTGCTGGTGCTGTCTTCGGACTTGCCGGAGTTGATTGGCATCAGTCACCGGATCCTGGTGATGCACCGTGGCCGCATCGCCGGCGAATTCGACGCGCGCGCCACCGACAGCGAGCAATTGCTCAGATGTGCCACCGGTTCCGGCGAGCGGCCGACCTCGGCCCCGGCGCACCTGCCTCTGGCGAAAAAGGAAACTGCCGATGTCCAGTCTTGAAGCCTTAGCCCGACCTGCTGCGGAACCTGCGAACCACCTGTTGCCACGGCTGGCGCAGCGCGGTTCGTTGCTGGTGTTCGCCCTGATCCTGCTGGTGTTTGCCTTGACCGCGCCGAACTTTATCAGCGCCGGCAACATCGCCAATGTCTTCGCCCAGTCGGCGATCCTCGGAATTCTCGCTTTTGGCCTGACCTGCGTAGTGATCGGCGGCGGCAACCATGTGGTCTCCGGTGGCCTCGACCTGTCGCTGGCAGCCAATCTGGGGCTGTGTGCGGCGGTCTACAGCAGCCTGAACAATCAAGGCTGCGAGGCCTGGCAGGCGCTGTCCCTGACCCTGGCCTGCGGGGTAGTGGTGGGGGCCTTCAATGGCCTGGCGGTACTGCTGCTCGGCCTGCCACCGCTGCTCGCGACCCTGGCCAGCATGAACCTGGTGGCCGGCCTGGAGCTGGTGCTGACCCAGAACAGCGTGCTGCCCACCGAGTCCGCGTTGCTGGAGTGGCTGGCCTTTGGTGACTGGCTGGGGGTGCCAGCCCTGGCCTGGGTGCTGTTGGCGGTGGCGGCGCTGCTGACCCTGTTGATTCAGCACAGCACCTACGGCCTGCGCCTGTACGCGGTCGGCGAATACCCCGAGGCGGCGCGGGCGGCGGGTCTGGGGCTCAAGCGCTACGTGTTTTCCAGCTACCTGATCGCTGGCGCCTGCGCGGCGGTCGCGGCCCTGTGCTCGGCGGCGTTTTTCAGCGGCAGCACCACCGGCTCGGGAGAGATGCTGCTGTCGGTGGTGGCCATCACCTTTCTGGGCGTGGTGTTCTCCCGGCGCCTGACGGCAAATATTCCCGGGACCCTGCTCGCAACTTTGCTCCTGGGCTTTTTAATCAACGGCTTTCAGCTGCTGAACATCTCCAGCTTCTGGGTCAATGGTGTGCAGGGGGTGCTTATTTTGCTGGTGGTGGCGTTTTCCGCCGCCGTGGCCAAGCAGGAGGGCTACCCATGAGCGGCCTGACCTTGAACCCCCGCGCGCGCGCCGTGGCCCTGCTCGAGCGCCTGCTGCCGGCGATCCTGCCGTTGCTGGTGCTGGGCATTGTGCTGTTTTTCTCGTTGAGCGCCCCGGGCTTTCTCAGCGTGGGCAATCTGTCGAGCCTGGTGCTCAACAACTTTGTGCTGCTGGCGGTGGTCGCCATCGGCATGACCTGGGCCGTGGCCGCCGGTGGCATCGACCTGTCGGTGGGCACCGCCCTGGACTTTGCCAGCCTGGGTTTTGTCGTCAGCCTGAATGCCGGACTTGGCCTGGGACTGGCGATTCTGGTGGCCCTGGCGGCAGGAGCCGGCGCCGGGCTGTTCAATGCGCTGCTGATTGCCGGGCTACGGATCACGCCGTTCCTGGCGACCCTGGGTACGCTGTTTATCGGCACCAGCGTCCAGCAGTTGCTGTCGGACGGTGGCCAGCCGATCTACATCGCCAAGGACGTGTTGCCCGGCATCAGCAGCCTGTTGCTGCTGGGCATCCCGCTGCCGCTGTACCTGGTGGCGGCGCTGGCCGGCGGTTATGGGCTGGTGCTGGCACGGGGCAGGCTGGGTCGCGAGATCCAGGCGGTGGGCGCGCAGCCGCAGCTGGCGTATTACTCGGGCCTGTCGCCACGGCGGATCCTGGCCCGGGTGTTTGTCGGCAGCGCGCTGGTCTGCGCGGTGGCGGGGATTCTGCTCAGCTCTACGGTCAATGCTTACGTGCCGATGTCGGGCAATGCCTTTTTGATCAACGCCATCGGTGCGGTATTCATGGGCACCACCCTCAGTCGCCAGGGCCGGCCAAATGTACTGGGCACCTTGTTGGGGGTGCTGTTTATCAATGTGATTGCCAATGGCTTGCTGCTGATCGGCTGGAACTTCTACTGGCAGCAGGTCGCCACCGGCAGCCTGATATTCCTGGTATTGGCCGCCAGCTTCTACCGCCGCCGCAGCCCGTGATGACCCGCGCAGGCTGCGACAACCCCGCGTATCTACCTGACCCAACACGGCGTCGATGACGGCCAGTGCAACCTCGTGCCTCGGCAGCGACTACAGGCGGGATCAGGTGAGATAGCGCTTGAACCAGGCCAGGGTGCGTTCCCATGCCAGGTTGGCGGCGGCTTCGTCGTAGCGCGGCGTGGAGTCGTTGTGAAAGCCATGGTTGACCCCCGGGTAGACGAAGGCCTCGTAGGTCTTGCCGCCGGCTTTCAGGGCTTTTTCGTAGGCGGGCCAGCCTTCGTTGATCCCGCTGTCGAGTTCGGCGTAGTGGAGCAACAGCGGTGCCTTGATCCGTGCCACGTCTTCTGTCTTGGGCTGGCGTCCGTAAAACGGCACGGCGGCCGCCAGCTCGGGGTAGGCCACCGCGGCGGCATTGGCCACGCCACCGCCATAGCAGAAGCCGGTGATCCCGACCTTGCCGGTGCCGGCCGGGTCCTTCATCAGCCACTCGACGGCGGCGAAAAAATCATTCATCAGCTTTTGCGGGTCGATCTTGGCTTGCAGCTCGCGGCCCTGATCGTCATTGCCCGGGTAACCGCCTACCGAACTCAGGCCGTCCGGGGCCAGGGCGATGTAACCGGCCTTGGCCAGCCGTCGTGCCACATCCTCGATATAAGGGTTGAGGCCACGGTTTTCGTGCACCACCACCACCGTCGGCACCTGGCCGCTGGCCTTGGCCGGGTGCACCCGGTAGGCCCGCACCTGGCCATGGCCCTTGGGCGAGGGGTAGGTGATGTAGTGGGCAACGATGTCCGGGTCGGTAAAGGCCACTTGCTCGGCCAGCGCATAGTTGGGGCTCAAGGCGGCCAGGGTCGCGCTGGCAGTCATGCCCATCAGGGTAAAGGCCGCGGCCCGGTCGAGAAACTGGCGGCGATTGATCCGGCCGTGGGCGTAGTAGTCGTAGAGTTCCAGCAATTCGGGGCTGAAGTCTTGCGCAGTCAGGCGTTCCATCGGGGCTTCCTCATGAATCGCCCGCCGGCCCCTGGCAGCACTCACGCATCAGGGACGACGGGCACAGCGTCGGGTTGACTGAGTAAAGCAGCCTTTGCGCAGACGGCAACGCGACCGCACCCGCCGCGGCTGGCGCGGTGCTGCCGGCATCACCCATGGCGTTTGGTCCGAGGCCCTACCAGTTGTAACTGATGGCCCCCACCAGGTTGCGCTCGTCGCCGTAACGGCAGGCGTTGGCGCAATACAGGTAGCGTTCGTTGCTGAGGTTTTGCGGGCCCCGTGGTGCAAGGTCGCAGGCCGGTTCCCGGGGGCTTAGCGGCGGCGCAGCAAGTCGATGCGGTCCGCCGGCACCAGGGTGCGCAGGGTGTTGTAGAGGGCGCGGGTTTCCAGCAGGTTCCAGACCCGAAGCATGGTTTCCAGGGCATCCAGGGGCTTGCTGATGAAATCATTGGCACCTAGCGCCAGGGCGCGCAGGCGGGTGTCGCGGGTAGCGTCGGCGGTCAGCACCAGGATTGGCAGGTACTCGCCCTGGGGGATGCGCCGGCTGAGCTGTTCGAGCACGGCAAAACCGTCGAACTCCGGCATGTGCAGGTCGAGGATCACCAGGTCCGGCTCGAAGCTGTTGAACAGGTCCAGGGTGCGCAGCGGCTCGGTGCTGCTGAGCACATTGCTCAGGCCTTCGCGGGCCAGCAGTTGCTCCATCAGCTCCAGGTTGGGCCGCTGGTCGTCGATGATCAGGATGCGCAAGTCAGTGGTCACAGGGGCTCCGGCAGGTGTCGGTCGAGGTGGGACAGGAACGCCGGAATATGCAGTGGCTTGGTCAGCACTGCCGTGGCCCCGGCATCGAGTAGCGCCTGCTGGGTGCGCTCGCTGGCATCGGCGGTAATCATCAGCACCGGCGTGGCGCAGGTGATGGGCGAGCGACGCAAGCGTTGCAGCAGGGTCAGGCCGTCCATGTCCGGCAGGGCCACGTCCAGCAGGATCAACTGCGGCGCGTGCTGGTCGGCCAGGTCCAGGCCCATCTGGCCCTGCATGCTCGACAGCAGTTTGAGGCCGGGGCGGCGTTGCAGCAGGGTTTCGATCAGGGCCAGGCTCGACAGGTTGTCCTCGATGCACAGCACCTTGGCGCGGTAGCCGACCACGCTGGCCGGGACTGGAGTCGGCGCGATCGCCCGGGGCGGCGGCGGGTGGTGGGGCAGGCGAGCGAAGGGCAGCTCCAGGGTGAAGCTCGAGCCCACGCCGGGTTGGCTGAGCACGCTGAGGTTGCCGTCCATCATCTCCAGCAGGCTTTTGCTCAGGGCCAGGCCCAGGCCGGTGCCTTCGACGTTGGGGTCGGTTTCCAGGCGCTCGAAGGGCTTGAACAACTGCGGCATGCGTTCGGCGGCGATGCCCTTGCCGCTGTCGACCACGGCCACGGCGATGCGCGGTGGCTCGACCCTGACCTCAATCTGCACCCGGCCGCCGGCGCGGTTGTATTTGATGGCATTGGACAGCAGGTTCAGCAGCACCTGCACCAGCCGTTGGCGGTCGGCGACGATGCCGCTGTCGTCGGCCAGCGCCGGCAACTCCAGGACCTGGATCCCGGCCGCTGCGGCCATCGGCGAAACCAGCGCCAGGGCCTCTTGCAGCACCTGGGCCAGGGGCACGGCTTCGATATTCAGGGGCAGGCGCCCGGCCTCGATCTTGGCGATGTCCAGCACTTCGTTGATCAGGGTCAGCAGGTGTTGGCCGGCCCGCAGTATGTGCCCGACCTGGGCTTTCTGCGCGTGGGAGGCGTCCATGTCGAGCAGTTGGGCGAAGCCCAGGATCGAGTTCAGCGGGGTGCGCAGTTCATGGCTCATGCGCGACAGGAATTCGCTTTTGGCGCGGCTCGCGCGCTCGGCTTCTTCACGGGCGGTGCGCAGGGCAATTTCCGCCAGCCGCCGGTCGCTGATGTCGCGGGTGATCTTGGAAAACCCGCGCAAGGCGCCGCTGGCGTCGTACTGCGCGGTAATCACCACACTGGCCCAGAACCGGCTGCCGTCCTTGCGGCAGCGCCAGGCCTCTTCCATGAAATCACCGTCGCGGGTGGCTTCGCGCAGTGCCAGTTCGGGATGCTGCGGGCACTCCTCGGGCAGGTAGAACAGGGAGAAATGCCGGCCGATGATTTCCTGTTCGGTGTAGCCCTTGATCCGTTCGGCCCCGGCGTTCCAACTGGTGACGTAGCCGTCGGTATCGAGGGCGAAAATACCGTAGTCCTTGACCCCGTCGATGATCAGCCGCAGGCGTTCCTCGTTGTCGCGCAGGGCGCGTTCACGCTCGGCCAGCAGGTGCCCGGCTTCCACCAGGCGGGTGCCCAACTGGCCTATTTCATCCTGCTCCGGCGGTTGCGGCCACAAGGGTTGGCCCAGGGCCAGGCGCTGGGCATTGCGTTGCACCTGCTGCACCCGGGCGACAATGCCCTTGGACAGAAACAGCACCGCGACAATCGCCCCGAACAGCCCACACACCGCCGCCAGCCAGGTCGACAGCAGCAGGCGTTCGCGGGTGGCGGCGGCCGCGATGGTGCGCTCGGCCAGCAGCCGATCTTCCAGGGTGCGCATGGTGGCGATGCGTTCGCGCAGCTCGTCGAGGATGTGCTTGTTGCTGATCAGGATGCTGGTGATCAGCTCCGGGGTGGCCCTGCGGTCTTCAAGCATCTCCGCCAGGCCATCGACTTTGCTGTCGATCAGCGGCGCGATGGCGTCCAGCTGTTCACGCACCCGGGGGTCGCGCACGTTGCTGTCCAGGCGTTGCAGCGCGGCGTCGATCAGTGGCCTGGCCTGGCGATAGGCCGGCAGGAAGTCTTCGCGTCGGGTCAGCAGGTAGCCACGCACGCTGGCCGCCGCTTCGGCGAGCAGGGTGTGCACGGCCTGGATATCGCCCTGCACCAGCAGCACCCGGCGCACGTCCTCTTCAGCGCGGGCGGTCTGGCGCTCGGTGGTGTAGATCAGCACCAGGGACAGCAGCAGAATCACCAGCGGCAGGGAAATCACCACCAGCGCCTTGCCCCGCAGCGGCAGGTCGGCCCAGTAGCGGGCGCGCCACAGCCTCACGGTTGCGCCACCAGGCCCAGGGCGATGCCGCGCACGGCGGCCTGGGTCCGGTCGGCGGCGCCGAGTTTGCCGATCACCCGTTCGACATGGGCCTTGGCGGTGCCGGTGGTGATGCCGAGCTGCTCGCCGATCTGGCGATTGCTCCTGCCATCGGCCACCAGCCCCAGGACTTGCCGTTCGCGCGGGGTCAGTTGCTCGCTGGCAGCACCGTTGCCGCCGCGCTCGGTCAGGCGCCGCAGCAGGCGCGCACTGACGGCGCTGTTCAGCGCCGCTTCGCCAGCGGCAACCCGTTGCAGGGCGTCGATCACTTCGTCGCGGCTGGCGTCCTTGAGCAGATAGCCCACGGCCCCGGCGTTCATGGCCGCCTCCAGGTGGTCCGGGCTGTCGTCCATGGTGAAGATCACCACTTTCAACTCCGGCAAACGTTGTTGCAGGAGCCGCGCCGCGCCCAGGCCGTTGAGCAGCGGCATGCGGATATCGAGGATCACGATGTCCGGCAGCACGCGCTCGCACAGCGCCACGGCCTCCTGGCCATCGCGGGCCTGGCCGACCACCTCGAACTGGGGATGACCGGCCAGCAGAGCGACAAAGCCGGTGCGGGTCACTTCGTGGTCGTCGGCCAGGACCAGGCGCAGCACGGGGTTGCTGGCAGTGCTCATCCCAGGGCTCCTTGCGCGGTACAGGGCACGCAGGCCAGCAGTCGGGTGCCGGCAGTGGGGCGGCTGGTGCAGGTCAGGCGCCCGCCCAGCAGGCTGGCCCGCTCCTGCATTGCCGCCAGCCCCAGGTGCTGGGTGTCGGCATGGTCCAGGGCCTGCTCCCGGGCAAAGCCCAGGCCGTTGTCCTCGACCCGCAGCCAGGCCTGGCCGGCGTGCAGCTCCAGGGCCAGTTGCACCTGGCTGGCCTGGGCGTGCTTGAGGATGTTGTTGATGGCTTCCTGGGCGATGCGAAACAGGCCGATCTCGGTCTGGCTCGGCAGGCGCGCCGCGCAACGCTCGTGCCACAGCACCTGGATCCCGGCGTCGCGCAGGCGATCGGCCTCTTTGTCGACCGCCTTGAGCAGGCCGAAATCATCCAGCACCGTCGGCCGCAGCCCACCGATCAATTGCCGGCCTTCGCCCACGCAATGCTGGGCCAGGGCCAGGATGTCCTGCAGGTCGCCGTCCAGTGCCCCGGTCAGGGGTGGGCAGCGACCGGCAAAACCTTGCAGGCGCTGATGCAGGCCGGCGAGGGTTTGTGCCAGGCCGTCATGCAGGTCGTAGGCCACGCGTTTGCGTTCGTCTTCCTGGGCGCGGAACAGGCGGTCCACCAGCTCGGACAAGGTGCGATCGCGGGCCACCAGGGTATCGAGCAACTGTTGGTTCTCCAGGTGTGCGGCGAGCAGGGTGGCCAGCAGTTGCAGGGATTCGAGGTCTTCGTTGTCCGGCGCGCTGATGCTGACGCTGTTGGCCAGGACCAGGGCGCCAAAGCTGGTGCCATCGCCGCCACGCAAGGGCACCCGCAGCTCGCTGGGCAACGGCGCCCCGGGGTTTTCCTGCCAGTGCGGCGCACGCAAAGTGCGGTCGGCGCTGCGGGCCAGGCTCTGCAGGCGTTCGCTGTTGCCCAGGCTGGCGCGGCTGTGGACCTCACCGGCGGCGTCCCATTCCAGCAGCACGGCGTGGTCCATCGCCAGGAACCCACAGGCGCGGGTCAGCACCCGCTGGCGCTTGGCGTGGGGGCTGAGCTGAGTCAGTTCCTGGCCGGTGTCCACCAGCAGGCGCAGGCGTGCGGCGCGGCTTTGCGCCTGGCGATACTGGGTGCGAATCGCCAGGGCGCTGGCGGGATCATGGGGCGGGGTGGGCAAGGGGCGGCTCCGGCGCTCAGGCACGCTCGTTCGGGCAGGGGCGCTATTAAACCGTGTTAACGGGGGCGGCGACCATCTGCCAAATGGCATAGGCAAATGCCTCCGGTTGGCCGATGGCGGCGCGTGCGCCGGACCACAGACTGTGGCCATTGCCCCCCCACTGGAGAATCGCCATGAAATTGAAAACCTCGGCCCTGATCATGTTGCTGGCCCTGGGCGCGCCCCTGGCCCATGCCTTGGAGAGCGTGCCCTACGTCTACAGCAGCGTGGCGCAACAGCCGAGCAGCCAGCAGGATCGTGAAATCGCCGGCCTGTTCGACCGCTGGAACGGCGCCTTGCAGACCGGCGACGCCCAGGCGGTGGTCGACCTCTATGCCTCGGATGCGGTGTTGCAGCCCACAGTGTCGAACCAGGTGCGCACCACCCCGGCGCAGATCAAGGACTACTTCGAGCACTTCCTGGCACTCAAGCCCGTGGGCCAGATCAACTACCGGGAAATCCGCCAGCTGGGCAGCAATGTGGCCATGGACAGCGGCGTCTACACCTTCACCCTGACCGGCACCGACGGTCGCAGTCGCCAGGTCCAGGCGCGCTACACCTTTGTCTACGAGCAGGAAGGCGGGCAGTGGAAAATCCTCAACCACCATTCCTCGGCCATGCCGGAACCGCAGGTGCTGCACGCCGGCAAGTAAAGGCAGGGAGTTGACGACCCTGCGCCACGGGATGGGCGCAGGGTGCGGGAGAGGCGGATGGCGCCGGGGCCGGCGTCATCCGTTGCTGCGGGCTAGAACTTGCCGTTGACGCCGATGCGGAATGTGTCGCTACGCTCGTCGCTGCCCAGGGCGGTCTTGTAGGAGAAGCCCATCTGCCAGGCCCGACCCAGGTTGAAGTCCAGACCCAGGTCGAGGTTGGCAAAATCGCTGTCCAGCGGGTCGGGCTTGAAGCGGTAGAGAATGCTGTCGTCACCCTGGTCGGTGTAGCGCATCTTGTAATCGCTGCTGCCGCTGAAGTTGTGGCCCCAGGCCAGCCCGACTTTGGGCGTCATCACCCCGAGTCGGGTCGGCACGTCATACCCTGTGCGCAGGCCGATAAACGAGGTGAAGTTCTGTTGCCGCTGCTCGTCATAGGACAGCCCGTAGATGCCGCCGCCGCTCTCACGGAAGGCGTCCATGCGTGTGGTGCTGGCGTTCAAGCGCCCGTAAGGGGTGAGCGACAGCGGGCCCTGGCGGTACTCGTAGCTGGTGGTCAGCGAGGCGAACAACTGGTCGGCATCACGGGAACCCTTGGCGTAGTCATCGTTGCTGCCGGTGATGTAGCGCCGCGAATCGAAGCTGATGCGGTTGTAGCCCAGCAGGCCGTCGACGAACACCTGGGGTGCCACGTTCAGGCTCAGGTAAGTGGCGATACCGATGGCGTCGGCGTCACTGCGGGTCTTGTTGTCCCCGATGTCACTGCGGTCGTTGCCGTAGCCGATACCGACACCGGCAATCGCGGTCGGTGACAGGCGATAGTCGATGCCGGCACTCAGGCCCAGGGTGGTGAAGCTGTTGTCCCGCGCCCCACGAGTGTGGGTCGAACCGTTGTTGATGAAGCCGTCGCTCCAGTAGGCGATGGCGTCTTGCTTGCAGCCGTCTTCGACTTCGGCTGCGGTCTTTCTCTTCTCTTCGTCGGTGGTGTTGGCCGAGCCGCCCAGTTGTTTCTGCACGGCGCTGGATATTTCCTGCATGGGCACCTCGTGCCCGTCTTTTCTCACGCTGGCATTGAACGAGTTGCGGTTGCAGGACACTTGATGCAACTGCTCCAGACGGCGGTTGAAGTTGTCCATCTGGGTGCTGGCAAAGCGTTCTGCGGCCCGGGTCTGGGCGTTGAGCAGGCCGATCACCTCGGCATCCCTGCTCGGGTCCGGGCGCGCCTCGATGATAAAGCTCACGGAACTGGCAGCACTGGAGCCGCTGCTGTTCTGCAGGCTGAAGGTGACGACCGCGGTGCCAACAAAGGCCGCCGACGGCACGAAGCGCATCGAGAACGGGCCCATCATCATCGCCCGGCCGGCGGAGGCGGGGGTCACGGTGCCCAGCGTCGCCAGGGTAAAGGGGCCGCCGGTGGCGCCCTGGGTCAGGTCGACGGTGGCGGTCTGCCCCGAGGCCAGGATCTGGCTCGACGCCGGCACGGTGATGGGCACGGCGGCGATGGTCAAGGTGTAGGCCTTGGAGGTGTTGGCAGCGTTGGCGTCGGTAGCGGTGATGGTCAGGTTGTAGCTGCCGCTGGCCGTCGGTGTGCCGCTGAGCACGCCGCTGCTGGTGTTCAGGGTCATGCCGGCCGGCAGGCTGCCGGTGACGCTGTACGTGTAAGGCGCGGTGCCGCCGGAGGTGCTGAAGGTGGCGCTATAGGGACTGCCTGTGGTGCCGGCGCCCAGGGAGGCCGGGGTCAGCACCAGGGTGGGCGCGCTGATGGTCAGGCTGACGGTGGCCGGGCTGGACGTACCACTGCTATTGGTGGCGGTGTAGGTGAAGCTGTCCGCACCGGAGTAACCGGCGGTCGGGGTGTAAGTGATGCTGGTGCCGCTGGCGGTGGCGGTGCCATGGCTGGGGGCGCTGGCCACGGCGACGCTGGTGGCGGTGCCGCCGCCGAGGTTGAGGGCGATCGGGTTGGCGCTGCTGTTGGCGGCGACGGTGGCGCTGACGGCACCGGTCATGGGCAGTGCATCGGCAATCACCAGCGTGTAGGTCTGCGATCCGATGGCGCCGAAGGCATCGGTGGAGCGCAGGGTCAGGGTGTAGCTGCCGGCGGCGCTCGGGACGCCGCTGAAGATCCCGGTGGAGCTCAGCGCCATGCCGGGCGGGATGGCGCCGCTGAAAAGGCTGTAGCTGTAGGGCGCAGTACCGCCAGAGGTGCTGAAGATGAGGCTATAGGCACCTCCTGCCGTGGCGCCAGGGGCTGTTGCTGGGCTGACGATCAGGGTCGGAGCACTGACAGTGACAGTCACGGTAGCCGGGCTTGAGGTGCCACCGCTGTTGGTGGCGGTGTAGGTGAAGCTGTCGGAACCGGAGTAGCCGGCGGTCGGGGTGTAAGTGATGCTGGTGCCGCTGGCAGTGGCGGTGCCATGGCTGGCCGCGCTGGCCACGGCGACGCTGGTGGCGGTGCCGCCGCTGAGGTTGAGGGTGATCGGGTTGGCGCTGCTGTTGGCGGCGACCGTGGCGCTGAGCGCACCGGCGATGGCGGGGCAACGCTGACGATCACGGAGTAGGCACGCGCTCCGGTCGCGCTGTTGGCGTCGGTGGCGGTCACGGTGAAGTTGTAGCTTCCGGTGGCGGTGGGAGTGCCGCTGATGAGGCCGGCTGAACTCAAAGTCAAGCCTGTCGGCAGGCTGCCGCTAGTGATGGCGAAGGTGTAGGGGGCGGTGCCGCCAGTGGCACTCAGGCTGCTGCTGAAGGCCGTGTTTATCGTCATCGGGCCCAGGGTGCTCGGGGACACATTGATGGTCGGCGCCGTGACGGTGATCAAGACGTTAGCTGCGCTGGAGGTACCGCTGCCATTGGTGGCGGTGTAGGTGAAGCTGTCCGCGCCGGAGTAACCGGCCGTGGGGGTGTAGGTGATCGAGGTGCCGCTGGCGGTGGCGGAACCATGGCTGGGGGCGCTCGCCACGGCCACGCTGCTGGCGGCGCCGCCGCTGATGCTCAGGGTGATCGGGTTGGCGCTGCTGTTGGCGGCGACCGTGGCACTGACGGTACTGGTAACCGGCGGTCCGCTGCCGACCGTCCCGGAATAGGAGCGAGAGCCCGTCGCACTGTTGGCGTCGGTGGCGGTCACGGTGAAGTTGTAAGCCCCGCTGGCAGTGGGAGTGCCACTAATGACGCCGGTCGAAGTGTTCAGGGTCAGCCCATTAGGCAGGCTGCCGCCGGTGATGGCGAAGGTGTAGGGGGCGGTGCCGCTGCTGGCGCTGAAGGTGGTGCTGTAGGCGCTGTTCGCCGTCATCGCGTTCAGGATGGACGGGCCGACGGCGAGGGTTGGAGCACTGACAGTGATTGTCACGGTGGCCGGGCTGGACGTACCGCCGGCGTTGGTGGCGGTGTAGGTGAAGCTGTCGGAACCGGAGTAGCCGGCGGTCGGGGTGTAAGTGATGCTGGTGCCGCTGGCAGTGGCGGTGCCATGGCTGGCCGCGCTGGCCACGGCGACGCTGGTGGCGGTGCCGCCGCTGAGGTTCAGGGTGATCGGGTTGTTGCTGCTGTTGGCGGCGACGATGGCGCTGACGGCACCTGCCACGGGCGGCGCCAGAGCGTTGATCAGCAAGCTGTAGGCGCGGGAACCGGTGGCGCTGTTGGCGTCCGTGGCGGTAACGGTCAGGTTGAAGGTGCCACTGGCGCTCGGTGTGCCACTGAGTACGCCGGTGCCGGTGTTCAGGCTGAGACCGGCCGGCAGGCTGCCGGCGCTGATGGCATAGGTGTAGGGCGCGGTACCGCCGGAGGCGCTGACGGTCTGGCTATAGGCCGTGCCCTGAGTGCCGTTGGGCAGAGTGGTCGGCGTTATCGTCAGGGTGGGCGGGCTCACGGTGATGGTCACCGTGGCTGGGCTGGAGGTGCCGCTGGCGTTGGTGGCGGTGTAGGTAAAGCTGTCGGAACCAGAGAATCCGGCGGTCGGGGTGTAGGTGATGCTGGTGCCGCTGGCGGTGGCGCTGCCATGGCTGGCCGCGCTGGCCACGGCGACGCTGGTGGCGGCGCCGCCGCTGAGGGCCAGGGTGATCGGGTTGGCGCTGCTGTTGGCGGCGACCGTGGCACTGACCGGGCCGACAGTGGGGGCCGGCACGTAGGTATAGCCATTGGTCAGGGTCGCGCTGCCGCTTGCGGTGGTGACCGTCACACTCACTGCGCCTGCGGCGTGGGCCGGGGTGGTGGCGGTGATGGTGGTGGCGTTGTTGAAGGTGAAACCAGTGGCCGCTGCTCCGCCAAAGGTCACCGCCGTGACGCCGGTAAAGTTGGTGCCGGTAAGGGTGACGGAGGTGGCGCCGGCGGTGCTGCCGCTGCTTGGGGCGACCGAGGTCAGGGTCGGGGTCGCGGAACCGGTGACCACCAGGGTATAGGTGGCGACCCCGGCCTGGTTGAGGCCGTCATTCAGAGAAATGCTGAAGGTATAGGTGCCAGCAGTGGTCGGTGCACCATGCAGGGTGGTCGATGAACTGTGGGGCGAGGCGTCGAGGACCAGCCCCGGCGGTAGGCAGGGGGTAATGCCATCGTAGTCCGGGTCGTCGATGTCGCATTCCACCCACAGGTCCAGCGGCATTGCGCCCCCGGAGGAGGTGATGGTGATACTCATGGGCTGACCCACGGCTACCGAAGGCAGGGTGGAACCCGATGCCGGGCTGGTGATGGTCGGTGCGGCCTGGGCCTGGAGGGCCAGGGGCAAGGTCAGGAGCAGCAGGAAGACTGATGCCAGTCGGCGTGCCAGCCGGGCACCGCGGGTGGTGAGCATTGTTATCATGTTGAGGCTTCCTGCCGTACGACCCGTGTGAGGTTCGTGTCCAGCTCAAGTGTCATTAGTTGTCAGATGGGCACAGATATCGCCGGCCAGCAGCACGGCTGCTAGCCGGGAAAAATCATGTTGCTGTCACTGCCGGTAAAGCTGTGTGTTCGAGTATTCGTATCGCTGGCGATCCTGGTCGGCTACTCCTGGTGTGCCCGTGCTGGGCGGCGCATCTGGGTGTGGATGCCGGTTTCGCCGCAGGACTCGAAGCCGAGTCGCTCGTACAGCCGGCGGGCCCGACTGCCTTGCTCGACACTCAGGCTGCAGACTTGACGCTGGGCATCGGCCTGGCTCAAAAGCGACTGCAACAGCTCGCTGCCTATGCCCTGGCCGTGCCATGCCGGCAGCAGGGCAATATCGACGACGCGCAACTCGCTCGCGCTTCGGTCCACGCACAGGCGGCCAATGGGCGCACCGGCATATTCGACGATCAGAAAATCCGCCCTGGGGTAGTGCTTTTCATAGTGCTGGCGCTGCAACTGCGCCTGGGAGTGCAGGAACGCCCGGCGTTGCGCGTCGCTCCAGCCCGGCACCGCGCTGACTTCGGACCAGCGACGGGTCACGAAAAGATCCTGGAGAAAGTCCAGGTCAGCGGTGGTCTGCGCACGCAGAACGAGGTCGCTGCGCCAGGGCCGCAGCGACTTTGATGGGGCACTGGGGACGCTCATTACGGCCTCACGGGGTATTCGCCGTTGAGGCAGATGCAGTAGGCCAATGTCTGGAACGGCTGCAAGGTGCTGCGCGTCGTACTGCTACCGGGCGTCATTTGCCCGGCCGAACCGATGGTGCCGGCCGCCAGGGTCGGATCGCCTGAGGCGGGTACAACGTTGTTGTAGACGCGCACGTTGCGCGGTTGCGACAGATAGGAAGACCCATCGGGTGTATCCACGGCGGCCGCGCTATCGGTGCCGTCCTTGGCGTTTACCGCATGGGTGTGGCTGGGGATATTGGCCGACAGCAGCGTAACCTCATCGGCGCCTACCGCGGTGCCAATCGGCCGGGGCAGCAGCCCGGGGCCATTGCCCGCGCCCATCGCCGCGCGGCCATTGAGGTTGGGCAGCTTGAAGTTCTGCCCCACGCTGCCGCCGTAGGCATAGCCGATGACCGAAAACAGCGCGGGGTATTGCTGGATCGTTAGAACCGAACCGTCGCAGTAAGCCCAGTCCAGCGGTGCGAAGTTAAAAGGCAACAGGCGGATTTCACCGGTGAAAGCATCCATGAGCGGTCGTTCCTTGAAAAAAGAGGCTTACGGCCGAGTCGGGTAGATGCCCGCCAGGCAGATGATGTAGTTGATCGCCAGCGAGCCCATCATGTTGCTGTGGGGCGTGCTCACTGCCACGCCGCCAGCCGGGTCGAGAAAGTTTGGATCGAGGTTGACCGAGGGGGCAGTGTTGGTGCCTGCGCTATACAGACCCTTGATCACCCCGGCCCCGGGAAACTGGCCGAAGGTCTGGCTGGACGGTGCCGCAGGTGCCGGGGGCACCGGGGTCGTGGAGGTGGCGAGGGTGCTGCTGACCACGAATGCGTGGCTGTGGGCGGGGGTATTTGCTGATGTCAGGGTCACCGTTTCGACGCCTGTAGCCTGGCCCAGCACCCTTGGGGTCAGTCCGGGGCCTATGCCTTGCCCGATCGGCAGGCGACCGCGGTAGTCCGGCAGGCCGAAGTTGGTCACGCCGTTGCCGCCATACACGGTGCCCAAAATTGAAAACAGGGCTTGATAGGCGCTGACGGACAAGAGCGAACCATCGCACAGCGCCCAATCTTCTGGCGCATAGTTGCCGGCAAACATGCGGATTTCTCCGAGGTAAGCTTCAGACATTTCAGTTTCCTTGCTTGAGGGTCTGTAAACAGTGCTGCTACGGGCGCGGCGGATAGACGCCGTTCGTGGCGATGCAGAAGCACCCGACAATCGAGGGCTGCATATTCGCCACCGGGGTCCCTGGGGTGGGTGCGACGGTGGCGCTGTTCAAGGTGATCAAGGTCGACCCGACGGCGGTGATGTAGGTCGGTTTCGACAGGGCGCCGGTGGAGGTCGAGCTGACAGCCGGAATACCGCTGGCAGGGGTGGTCAAGGTGCCGGCGGTGCCGGAAACGTGAGTGCCATGGGTGTGAGTGGCCAGGCTGCTGGCGCCAAGGGCGACTGTTTCGGTGCCGCCGGAACTGCCCAGGGCATGCACGGCAATGACCGGATTCGGGGCGATGGATGGCACCAGGTTCTGACCCAGGGCCGCACGGCCACGCAGGTCCGGCAAACCGAAGGTGGTCTTGCCATCGCCGCCATAGCGATTGCCGAGCAAGGAGGCCAAGGCGACATTGCTGTTGAAGGGCAGAATCTGACCCTCGCAGGCGAGCCAGCCGGAAGGTGCCCAGCCCCAGGGGAACAAGCGAATCTCACCGAGAAAGGGGTCCATTCTTTTCCTCCTTGAAAATATTATTGGCGCCAGAAAATTGTTCTTATTTGCAGCAGTAAAGGCGCGTTTCGCACAATAAACAAATTTTAATTTACTTCGCAAACATTATTTATTGGCGCAATCGAACTCTCGCGCCAAAGTGTTGTCGCGGCTTGCCGCTGGACACTCTCGTTCGCAGTAACAGTAAGTATTCGTCGCCTATAGCGTGGGGTTAAGAGACGGGCTTCTTGAAGGCTGCAAGAGTTCAGGGCCACAGGCCGGATCAACTCTTCGCTTAATCGAATCAGCATGCAACAGTACCCGACAGACATACTGGGGCTTTGCCGTAGTGCCGGTCAGATAGGCTGAATCCCCCGTGAGGCGGGCATTAGGCAGTGGAGTCCAGTGGTTGTATGTGAGTTGTTACAAAGTCGGCCTCACTGTTATGGCTTTGTCGCGCAGCGCAATGCAAAGCACACTAACGAAGTTGACTGTTAAGGAGTTGTTCGCATCTTTAACAGGGAAGCGGTCTTTTCAAAGTGCTCGAATGGGGGGCTTCTGTGCGGGGAGTTGTTGTTCGAATGGGTAACTTATTCCCAACTGAAGTTGTCGGGTATTAGGCCATTGTCAAGTTAGCCATTGGGTTGTTGTTTAATCGCAGCCCGGAGTGAGGTGTTTATCCGTTCAGGCATTGCGCCCAAAGCGGGGAAAATGCTGCGCCACCAGGGCGCAGCATCCAGGGCGATGGATCAGAGCCCGGCGCTTTCCTGCGCCGCAGTCTTCGGCTTGCCGTAGTGCCATTCATAGACCACGAATTTGAAGTCCTTGAGGTCGCCTTTCTCGTCGAAGCTCAGGTCACCGGTCGGGGTCTTGAAGGTGCCTTTGTGGATCGCCTCGGCGACTTTCTCCGGGTCTTCGCTCTTGGCCGCGGCGATGCCCCCGGCAATCACTTCAACTGCCGAGTAGGAAGGCAGCACGAACGGACCGCTGGGGTTTTCCTTCTTGGCTTCGAAAGCTTCCACCAGGGCCTTGTTGGCCGGGTCCTGGTCGAAGGACTTGGGCAGGGTCACCAGCATGCCTTCGGAGGCGTCCTTGGCGATCTGCGAGATCGAGTCGTTGCCCACGCCTTCAGGGCCCATGAAGCGCGCGGTCAGGCCCTTTTCCTTGGCCTGACGCAGCAGCAGGCCCATTTCCGGGTGGTAGCCGCCGAAGTACACGAAGTCGACATTGGCTTGCTTGAGCTTGGCCAGGATCGACGAATAGTCACGCTCGCCGACGTTGATGCCTTCGAACATCGCGACCTTGATCCCTTCCTTGCCGAGGATCTCCTTGACCGAGCTGGCAATGCCTTCGCCGTACTGCTGCTTGTCGTGCAGCACCGCGACATTGGTCGGTTTGAGCTGGGCGATGTAGCGCGCTGCTGCCGGGCCCTGGGCGTTGTCCAGGCCGATGGTGCGGAACACCATCTTGTAGCCCCGGGAGGTCAGCTCAGGGCTGGTGGCGGCCGGGGTGATCATCACGATGCCTTCGTCTTCGTAGATGTCCGAAGCCGGTTGGGTGGAGCTGGAGCACAGGTGGCCGACCACGAACTTGACGCCGTCGTTGACCACTTTGTTGGCCACGGCCACCGCTTGTTTCGGGTCGCAGGCGTCGTCGTACTCGACCGCCACCAGTTGCTTGCCGTTGACGCCGCCCTTAGCGTTGATCTGCTCGATGGCCATGCGTGCGCCGCTGAATTGCATGTCACCGTATTGCGCCACCGGGCCGGTCTTGGCCCCGGCGATGCCGATCCGAATGCTGTCGGCGGCCATCGAATGGCAGGCCAGGCCAGCGAGGATCATGGCGCTGAGCAGTTGGGTGGCTTTCTTATTGATGCGACTCATTGGGGATTCCACTCCTGTGGGTTAACGATTCAAAAGGTGTTGCAGGTCATTCAACGATCCCAGGGCGCGGCGCGCACCGGGTCGGGGGTGTAGCGCTCGATTGCGGCGGCCAGTATGCCCGGGTCAAGCCCGTCATGCTCCACCAGGGTTTTTAAACCGGCAATGACAATGCTGTGCTGATCCACCTCAAAGAATGCCCTGAGGTTGTGCCGATTATCGCTGCGGCCAAAGCCGTCGGTGCCCAGGGTGGTGTAGGGCGCCTTCAGGTATTGGGCAATCAATTGCGGCCAGGCCCGGATGTAGTCGCTGGCGGCAATGATCGGGCGGGTGCCGCCCAGCCACCTGTCGAGGTGGCTGTGACGGGTGGCCTCGGTCAGTCGATTGTCGCGCTCGACCTCTCGGGCCTCGCGGGCCAATTCGCTGAAGCTGGTGGCGCTGAACACCTCGCTGTGGATGCCCCAGTCCCGCGCCAGAAGGGCGCTGGCGGCGATCACTTCACGCAGGATCGCGCCACTGCCCACCAGCCGCAGGCGCACCTGGGACGGCTGTTCACAGCTGGACGAATAGCGATAGAGGCCGCGCAACACATCGGCGTGCAATTCAGCATCGAGGGACGGTTGCGGGTAGTTTTCGTTCATCACCGCCACGTAATGAAACTCGTCGCACTGCTGCTCCAGCAGGCGCCGCGCGGCGTGGTCGAGGATCACCGCCAACTCCCCGGCAAAGCACGGGTCCCAGGCCCGGCAGTTGGGCACCATGGAGGCCATCACCAGGCTCGAACCGTCCTGGTGTTGCAGGCCTTCGCCGCCCAGGGTGGTGCGGCCTGCGGTGGCCCCCAGCAGGATGCCGCGGGAGCGTTGGTCGGCGGCGGCCCAGATCAGGTCGCCGACCCGCTGGAAGCCGAACATCGAGTAGTAGATGTACACCGGCAGCATCGGCTCGCCGTGCACCGAATACGAGGTGGCCGCCGCGACCCAGGACGACAGGGCGCCGGCCTCGGTGATGCCTTCTTCGAGCAGTTGGCCGTCCCGGGATTCACGGTAGGAAAGGATCGATCCGCAGTCTTCGGGCTCGTACAGCTGGCCGTGGGGCGAGTAGATCCCGATCTGCCGAAACAGGCTGGCCATGCCGAAGGTGCGCGCCTCATCGGCCACGATCGGCACCACGCGCGGCCCCAACTGCGGGGCCTTGAGCCAGGCGGTGAGCATGCGCACCGCGGCCATGGTGGTGGACATTTCCTTGCCGTCGGCCTGTAAGGCAAACCCGCCTGCCGTGGCCAGGGCTGGCACCGGGATCTGCGGCGCCTGGCTCTTGCGTGCCGGCAACGGCCCGCCCAGGGCCTGGCGCCGGGCGTGCAGGTAGCGCATTTCCGGGCTGTCGGCAGGTGGGCGATAGAAGCGCAACTGCTCGACATCGGTGTCCGACAGCGGCAGGTGGAAGCGATCACGGAACGCCAGCAGGGCGGCGACATCGAGTTTTTTCGCCTGGTGCGCGGTCATCCGCGACTCGCCGGCGGCGCCGATGCCGAAGCCTTTTTTGGTCTTGGCCAGGATCACCGTCGGCCGGCCCTTGCAGGCCTTGGCGGCAGCGAAGGCGGCGTAGAGTTTGCGCAAGTCATGGCCGCCGCGCTTGAGGCCGTTGATCTCCTCGGCGCTCATGTGCGCCACCAGGCGCCGCACCTGCGGGTCCTTCTCGAAGAAGTGTTCCAGGTTGTAGGCGCCGTCATGGGCACCGAGGGTCTGGAACTCGCCATCCGGGGTGGCCGCCAGGCGCTTGAGCAGCAGGTTGTCGCTGTCGCGGGCGAACAGTGCATCCCACTCCGAACCCCAGAGCACCTTGATCACGTTCCAGCCGGCGCCGGCAAACAGCGCTTCCAGCTCCTGGATGATCTGGCCGTTGCCGCGCACCGGTCCGTCGAGGCGCTGCAGGTTGCAGTTGACGATAAAGGTCAGGTTGTCCAGCTGCTCGCGGGCCGCCAGGGACAGGCCGGCGATGGATTCCGGCTCGTCCATCTCGCCGTCGCCGAACACGCCCCACACATGGCGGCCCTCGGTCTGGGCGATGCCCCGGTGCTGCAAGTAGCGCATGAAGCGCGCCTGATACACCGCGCTGATGGGGCCGATGCCCATGGAGCCGGTGGGGAACTGCCAGAAGTCCGGCATCAGCCAGGGGTGAGGGTAGGAACACAGGCCCTGGCCGTTGATTTCCTGGCGGTAGTTGGCCAGTTGTTCCTCGCTCAGGCGCCCTTCGAGAAAGGCCCGGGCATAGACTCCCGGCGCTGAGTGCGGCTGGAAAAACACCAGGTCGGCGTTACGCTGCCCGGCCTCGCCGTCGCCACGGAAAAAGTGCTGGAAGCCAACCTCGAAAATCTCCGCCGCCGAGGCGTAACTGGCGATATGTCCGCCCAGTTCGCCATAGGCGTGGTTGGCCCGCACCACCATGGCCAGGGCGTTCCAGCGCAGCAGGCCGGTGATGCGCTCTTCCAGCGCCAGGTCGCCGGGGTAGCTGCCCTGTTGCGCCAGGGACAGGGTGTTGCGGTAGGCGGAAAAGGCCTGGGCCTCGCGGTTGATGCCGTGTTCGCCGGCGAACTCCTCCAGGCGCTTGAGCAGGTAGCGCGCCCGCTCCGGGCCGCAGGCTTCCAGGGTTGAAGCCAGGGCATCGAGCCATTCCCGGGTTTCCTGCGGGTCCAGGTCTTCGGCGCTGTGCTCGCCAGGGGGCATGGTAATAGGCGTGGCCATGGCAACCTCCCTCACGCGCAGGCATCCAGGGCCTGGGTCACGTCGGCCAGCAGGTCGGCGATGTCCTCCAGACCCACCGACAGGCGTACCAGCCCCTCGGAGATCCCGTGGTGCGCGCGCTCTTCAGGGGTGTAGGTGGAGTGGGTCATGCTCGCCGGGTGCTGGGCCAGGGATTCGGCATCCCCCAGGCTCACGGCGCGGCTGAACAGCTCTAGGGCATTCATGAAGCGCTTGCCGGTGGCCAGCCCGCCCTTGAGTTCAAAGGCGATCATGCCCCCCGGCAGTTTCATCTGGCGCTGGGCCAATTCGTATTGCGGGAACGATGGCAGGCCGGGGTAGGTGACCCACTCGACCGCCGGGTGATTCTGCAGGTACTGCGCGACCTGCAGTGCGTTGCTGCAATGGCGCTCCATGCGCAGGGACAGGGTCTTGAGGCCGCGCATCAGGAGGAAGGCGTCCTGGGGCGAAAGCACCGCGCCGGTCAGGTCCTTCAGCCCTTGCAGGCGAATGCGGTCGGCCAGGGCCTGGCGGGTGACCACCATGCCGGCAGTGATGTCGCCATGGCCGCTGAGGTACTTGGTGGCGGAGTGCACCACCACGTCCGCACCCAGTTCCAGGGGGCGTTGCAGGTAAGGGGTGCAGTAGGTGTTGTCCACCACCAGGGTCAGGTTGCGGTGGCGCGCGGTGATTTCGGCCACGGCCTGGATGTCCACCAACTGCATGTTGGGGTTGGCCGGGGTCTCGAAATACACCATGCGGGTGTCCGGGCCGATGGCGTCCCGCAGTTCGGCGAGGTTGGACATGTCGACATGCCGCACCTTGACCCCGAACTCGCCGATGCCGTGGTGCAGCAGGGCGAAGGTGCAGCCGTACAGGGTGCGATTGACGATGATCTCGTCACCCGGTCGCAGCAACGTCCAGAAGGTCGCGGCAATCGCGCCCATGCCGGAGCTGAAGGCCACGCCGGCTTCGCCGTTTTCCAGGGCGGCCATGCGGGTTTCCAGCAGGGCCAGGGTCGGGTTGGAAATGCGCGTGTAGAAGTGCCCGCTTTCTTCGCCGGCAAAGCAGCCGGCGCCGTATTCGGCGGTGGCAAAGGCAAAGGTCGAGGTCAGGTAGATCGGCGGGATCAGCGCGCCGTTGTTGTCCAGCGGGTTGTAGCCGTGATGGATCGCACGGGTGGAAAAGCCCAGTTCATTGTTTTTATTGTGCATGGTGAATGCTCCCGGTTTTGTTGTAATGCTATGCTCAATTTCGCTGCGATAAATTCCAAATTTGCCCGCGAATTCACGGCGAAATGGAACAAAACCAAATAAAAACAAGATAAAGAGGCAAAACATGCCTATTGGCCTGGACCGTACCGACAAAGCCCTGCTCAGCGCCCTGCAAGGCAACGCCCGACTCACCGTCGCCGAGTTGGCCGACAGTGTTTCCCTCACTACCTCGCCGTGCTGGCGGCGGGTGAAAATCCTCGAAGAAAACGCAGTCATCGTCGGCTACCAGGCGATCCTCTCACCCAAGGCCCTGGGCTTTGGAGTCACGGCGTTTGTCAGCGTGATGATGGAGTCCCACTCCCAGGACACCGCCCGCGCCTTTGAACAGCGGCTGCTGGAAATCCCGGAAATCGTCGCCTGCCACAACGTCTCCGGGCGCTATGACTTCCTGCTGGAAGTGGTGGCCAAGGACCTGGAATCCTTCGGCGAATTCGCCCGCGAAGTCCTGCAAACCCTGCCGGCGGTGAAAGAGATCTACTCGAGTTTTTCCTTCAAATCGGTGAAGCCGTCACGGGTGATTCCGGTGCTGGGGTGAGCGTTGCGGGTGTTGCCGGGCTTGCGACGGCCGCGCTAACGCGGTAGTCGTGGCGGGGCAATTACCTGCAACTACCCCTTAAGGATGAGCACCATGACCGATGATTTGAAGCAATCGGGTTCCACCACCACGACCCAAACCACCACCTCCCTGGAACAGGTCAAGACCGGGCGGGTCCTGGACTTCAGCTGGGCGCCGAACAGCAACACGACCACCACCACGGTTTCCGCGGATTTTGTCGATTATCGGGTCGATACCGCCCAGGGCAGCCCTACCGGCGACAGCCATTCGATTGCGCGCTTTACCTACGTGCAGGGCAAGGGCGGCGGGCAGATCAGCCAGTTGTTCCTTGAAGAGCTGCGGGCCGGGGTGCGGGCCAATACCCAGCTCGGCCTGCTGGTGGGACGCAAGTGGGTTCTGGACCCGGACGCCGAGACCTCGGGCAGCGTTGGCACCTATGTGATCGAGCAGTTCGATGACATGCGCGCCAGCGTCAACTACGTCGCGCGCTTTGCCCGGGTATTCGCCGACCCGCGCATGGTCACCTACCATGCTGGCGGCCATGTCCACCCCAACGTGTCGATCAGCACCAGCCAGTCCCTGGGCATGGCCGACTCCGGCAAATCGTTCCTGGTGATCAGCGACAGCGATGTCACCCTGACCCTTGGCGCAGACGTGACCGAAGGCTTCAAGTCCACCTTCATCCAGGCCGGTGCCGGCAAGATCAACATCGCGGTATCGCCCAGCCATACCCTGTACAGCAACGCCGGGACCCGGACCCACACCCTCAACCCGCTGGATGAACTGGAGGTCAGTACCTTCCCGTTCGGGCCGGTATACCTGGCGTTCCGCGTGCGGCCGACGGCCTGATGAGTGCGCGTGCCGCCCAGGGGCCGGGCGGCACGCCAACGCCGCGCTAGCCCACGCTCGATAGCCGCGCGGTTTGATGCCGCACTGATTACGTCTGCCACGCGGCTACCCGTTGGCGATGGCAAAAGCACCGGCGGCAAGCCAGGCAAATCATGAGCATTGCATGGCTGGGGTGACGGTGCAAAAGGGCTCGAGGCGCGGCATCGCTTATAACCAGAAAATATTTTCTATGCGATAGAACTATTGGAATGTTTATAAGGGAATGCTTTTAATCCCCGCCTCAACCTTTTGTGTTCGCTGGATTTTTTAGCGGCCATCCTGTTCCGGGATTTTTTATGAGTGCGCCTGTCGCCGTGGCACCCGAGCCGCTGATTCGTGTGCGTGAACTAAGCAAGACCTTCGGCGCCAACCGGGCACTGGACCGGGTCAGCCTGGATATTTTCCCCGGTGAAGTGGTGGCCTTGCTGGGCGCCAACGGCGCCGGCAAATCGACCCTGGTCAAGATTCTCGCCGGCAGCCAGGCCGCAGATGCCGGCGAACTGTGGCTCGACGGCCAGCCCCGGTGCTTCAGCTCGCCCTTGTCGGCGCGGCGGCTGGGCATTGTCGCCGTGCACCAGCAGGTCAACGATGGCATTGCCCCGGGCTTGAGCGTGGCGGAAAACCTGCTGCTGGATGAACTGTGCCAGCCGGGTGCGGACTTCTGGCTCAACCGCCGGCGCCTGCTGGAACGTGCCGTCAGCATCGCCGCCGGCCTGGGCCTGGAATTGCCCCTGGAGCACCCGATCGAACACCTGGGCCAGGCCGAGCGGCAGCTGGTGGTGCTGGCCCGGGCCCTGGCCTTGCAGCCACGGCTGCTGATTCTGGATGAGCCCACTGCCGCCTTGTCCGATGTCGAGGCCCAACGCCTGTTCGGCTTGATCGATACCTTGCGCGGGCGGGGGGTGGCGATCCTGTACATCTCCCATCGCCTGTCCGATCTGCAACGCCTGGCCGACCGCGCGCTGGTGCTGCGCGACGGGCAACTGGCCGGTGAGTTTGGTGCCGGGCAGTTGTCGGCGGCAGTAGAGGCCATGCTCGGCCAGGCCCTGGACACCCATGTCTACCAGCCACGTGCGGCCGGAAGGGAAGTCCTGGCCCTGCGTGCGGCGCAAGTCTGGCCCCATAGCCAGGCCTTTGACCTGCGCCTGCATGAGGGCGAAGTGGTGGTGCTGTGCGGGCTGCTGGGGGCCGGTAAAACCGAGATCGCCGAGTTGCTGTTCGGCCTGCGCGAAGCGGCGGCCGGCACGTTGCAGCTGGATGCTGTCGACTGGCAGCCGGGCTCGCCGCGCCAGGCGATTGCCAGCGGGGTGTATTACGCCGCCGAAGATCGCGCCAGCCAGTCGCTGATCGCCGACTTTTCCCTGCGCCGGACCCTGACCCTGCCGTTTCTGGAGCGCTTCACCCGGGCCGGTTTCATCCGCAACCGCGCCGAGGCGGCGGCGGTCCAGGCCCAGGTTGCGGCCCTGGGGATCAAGACCGCCGGTATCGACCTGCCGATGAGCGCGTTGTCCGGTGGTAACCAGCAAAAAGTGGTGCTCGGGCGCTGGTTGCTGGGGCAGGGCCGGGTGCTGATTCTCGATGAGCCGTTCCAGGGCGTCGATGTACGAGCCCGGCGCGAGATTGGCCAGTTGCTGCGCGACAGCGCCGATGGCCGCGCGACCCTGGTGATCTGTGCCGACGTCGACGAAGCCCTGGAAATTGCCGACCGCATTCTGCTGGTCCGCGACCACGCCGTGGTCGCCCAATACCCCCGTGCCAATCTGGCCCGCGCGACCCTGGTCGCCGCGCTGGCCGGTGCCGGCGCGCCATCGACGATTGCGCCGATTGCCGCCACATCAAGGAGTAGAGCCAGTGCCTGATTCACGTTCGCGGGTGCTCAGCGCCCCCCCTGTCACCGAGCGTCTGCTGCAGGCCGCGATCCGTTATGGGTTGTTGTGGCTGCTGGCGCTGATCCTGGTGTTTTTCAGCGTTGCGGAGCCGGCGTTCTTGCGGGTCGGCAACCTGTTCAGCATCTTGCAGTCGGTGTCGATCGTCGCGCTGCTGGCCCTGGGTGTGACCCTGACCATGGCTGTCGGCGGCCTCGACCTGTCGATCGGCGCGGTGGCGGCCATGAGCCTGATGATCGCCAGTTACGTGATGGTGGTGCTGGGCTGGGGCGCGCTGCCGGCGGTGTTGATCAGCCTGGCGGGCGGGGCGCTGGTGGGCCTGTTCAATGGCTGGCTGATCGTCAAGCTGCGGGTGCCGGACATTCTCGCGACCCTGGGCAGCATGTTTCTGGTGATCGGTGTGCAGTTGATCCCCACGGGCGGGCGTTCGATTGCGGTGGGCATGACCCTGCCCAATGGCGACGAGGCCGAGGGCAGCTTCAGTGCGCTGTTCCTGGCCCTGGGCCGTGGGCGGCTATGGGACACGGTGCCGGTGCCGGTGCTGATCACCGCCCTGGTGGCGCTGGTGGTCTGGCTGTTCCTGGAGCGCACGCGCATCGGTCGGCTGTTCTACGCCATTGGTGGCAACGAGCAGGCCGCGCGCCTGGCCGGTGCGCCGGTGCAGCGCTTCAAGTTGCTGGCGTATGTGCTCTCGGCGTTGCTCGCTTCCCTGGGGGGCTTGCTGTTGGCGGCGCGCCTGGGGCGGGGGGATGTCAGCTCCGGCAACGGCCTGGTGCTGGATGCGCTGGGCGCGGCGCTGATCGGCTTTGCCGTGCTCGGTGCGCGCAAGCCCAACGCCTTCGGGACCCTGGTCGGGGCCTTGCTGGTGGCGACGCTGCTCAACGGCCTGACCATGCTCAACGCGCCGTATTACGCCCAGGACTTCGTCAAGGGTCTGGTGCTGGTACTGGCCCTGATGTTCACCTTCGGCCTCGCGCATCGGGCGCGCTGAGCCGGTTTTGTTGGTTGCCTAGGAAATCTCATGCACGGATCAATCAAGCTGTTCGTTCGCCACTGCCTGGCCGGGGCGGTGCTCTCGGCCCTGGCCCTCAACGCCCAGGCCAAGCCGCTGCCCGGCGCCCCGGCGCCGTTCGACAAGGGCCAGGTGCAAATCGCCTTGGTGGGTTACCTGTTCTCCGGCGATTTCACCGAAGCCTACCTGCGCGGAGTGGAGAAACAGACCGAGGCCCTGGGGGCGACCCTGCGGGTATTCGATGCTCGGCAACAGGCTGCCAGCCAGCGGGAAATGATCGATCAGGCGATTGATCTGGGGGTGGACGGCATCATTGTCCAGCTGGGCCTGGCGGAAACCCTCAAGGGCCCGATCGACCGCGCGATTGCCAAGGGCATCAAGGTCGTGGCCTTCGATGTCGACCTTGGCAGCCCCCAGGTGACCCAGGTCGAACAGGACCACCACGCCCTGGCGCAGTTGGCCCTGGACCAGGCGCTGAAGGATAACGGCCCGCGCTTCGATGCCGGTTATGTCTACATCAGCGGCTTTACCCCGATGGAGCGTCGCGACGAGATCTGGCGCCAGGTCAAGGCCGCGAACCCGGGGATTGTCGAGAAGGCCCGCTTCGGAACTCTAAACCCGCCGATCGCCAACTCGGTGGCCGACCAGGCCAGTGCCGTGCTGCGGGCCAACCCCAGCATCAGCGTGATCTTCGCCCCGTTCGACGAGTTCGCCAAAGGCGCGAAAATTGCGGTGGATGAAGCCGGTCGCGGGCAGCAGGTGAAAATCTACAGCGCCGACATTTCCACCGCCGATATTCAGATCATGAAAGAGCCCGGCAGTGCCTGGGCCGCCACCGCCGCGGTTAACCCGCAGGTGGCCGGGGCCATCAGTGTGCGCAGCCTGGCCATGTTGATCGCCGGCGACAACCCGGGGCACAAGGTGCTGGTGCCGCCGACCCTGATCACCCGTCAGCAACTGCTGGACCTGGACGTGAAAAACGTCCGCGACCTGGCGCAGAAGCTGCCGGCCTTTGGCGACAGTGCCCAGGTGGCGCGCGCGCCGTGGATCCCCGTGGCCGACTGAGGACTTGCCATGCATGACAAGGCTGCCCGGGTGCGCAAAAGCCGCGCGCCCAAGGCCGATCCGGCCCATGGCGGGCGACTGCCGCCGGGTCAGGTGCTGACCGAGCGTTTCCCGATCCTGCACGAGGGCGCGGTGCCCGAGTACGACCTCGACACCTGGTCCCTGAGGCTGTCCGGCGCCGTCGACCGGCCGCGGCAACTGAGCTACGCCGATCTGCTGGCCTTGCCCCAGCGGCAGTTGCGGTGCGATATCCATTGCGTGACGCGCTGGTCCAAGTTCGACACCCAGTGGAGCGGGGTGCACCTGAGCGACCTGTTGCAGGCCCTGGATATCCAGCCGCGCAGCGGGTTCGTCATGGCCCATGCCGACCCCGATTACCAGACCAATCTGCTGCTGGACGACCTGCTGCACCCCGACAGCCTGCTGGCCCTGACCTATGACGGCCAGCCCCTGGCCCCGCAGCATGGTTGGCCGTTGCGCCTGGTGGTGGCCGGGCGGTACTTCTGGAAAAGCGCCAAATGGCTGCGCGGCCTGGAGTTTGTCGAGTACGAACAACCGGGGTTCTGGGAGCGCAATGGCTTTCATCTGCACGCCGATCCGTTTCGCGAACAGCGCTTCAGCGGCGAGGCCCTGGACATTGCCGAGGATGAATGGCTGAACAAGGACTTCGATTAGCCACTGCTGCAACTAAGCATTGACTCGTGACTATTAAAGTCTTGGAACTTGTTGATCATCGACAAGGGTTTTTCTGTGCCCGGCTTAGTTGCATGAAAGTTAAGCCGCCTGTTGTTGCAGCAGCACTTTTGCTGCCTGGGCAGCCGTTGGTTCGGCTGATCTAACCTAAGCGTTATTAGTTCTTTTGCAATGTGCGGCGTCTCGCCTAGCATCGGTGCCATGGGGCGTTTTACTGACATTGGGGTGTGCACTAAACCCTTCTTTCCAGGCGTTGATTAATCGCACTTTCTGGGATTAAGCGCGTTCTGCCTTTCGGATTACTTAAAACTAAAGCAGAGATAAACCAGCCTTGATGGTCGACTACTTTTGTCGGCCAGGGCCGGTATCAGCTGCGATTCAAGGAGCTGTTCCATGTATCACCGATCTCGTTCTTTACTGGCGGCGGCTGTCGTCACTGCGATTGCCCAGTTCCCGGCCCAGGCCGAAGAAGCCACCCAGGCAAACGGCGATGCACGCCTGGGCACGGTGCTGGTCACCGGCACCCGCGGCACCGCGCGCACCGTGCTCGATTCACCGGTGCCGGTGGACGTGCTGACCGCTGCCGACCTGAAGTCGACCGGCGCCAGCAACGGTGAACTGGGCCAGGCCTTGCAGACCCTGCTGCCCTCGTTCAGCTTCCCGCGCCAGTCCAACTCCGGTGGCGCCGACCATGTGCGGGCCGCGCAACTGCGGGGCATGAGCCCGGACCAGGTGCTGGTGCTGGTCAACGGCAAGCGCCGTCACACCTCGGCACTGGTCAACGACTCGTCGAAGATCGGCCGGGGCACCGCGCCGGTGGACTTCAACTCGATCCCCATCAGCGCGATCAAGCGCATTGAAGTGCTGCGCGACGGCGCGGGTGCGCAGTACGGCTCCGACGCAATTGCCGGGGTGATCAACATCATCCTCGACGACGCCCCGGAAGGCGGCGAAGTCTCCACCACCTACGGTGCCTATCACACCCACCAGGACGCGATCGGCAAGACCACCACCGACGGCCAGAACAGCCTGACCACGGCCAAGATCGGCACGCGCCTGGGGGAGGACGGCGGTTTTGTCCGCGGCGGCACCGAGTACAAGGATCGCAACCCGACCAACCGCGCCGGCTTCGACGGTTTTGCCGATACCCCGGGCCAGCGCAACTACGTGATGGGCGATGGAGTGGCGCGTGACGTCAACGCCTGGTTCAACTCCGAATTGCCCCTGGCCGGCGGCAAGGCCTATTCCTTCGGCACCTACAACCAGCGCCACACCACCGGCGCCGAGTTCTACCGCTACCCCTCGGAGCAGCCGCAGTTCTATCCCAACGGTTATCTGCCGCAGTCCCTGAGGGACAACCTCGACCTGTCGGCCACCGCCGGCTTCAAGGGCCTGATCGGCGAGGACTGGGATTTCGACAGCAGCCTGACCCATGGTCGCAACCGTTTCGAATCCGCCACCCGGCGCACCCTCAACGTGACCCTGGGGCCGGACTCGCCGACCCGTTTCGACACCGGCGACTACGAACTGCGCCAGACCACCGCCAACCTCGACTTCAACCGCGAACTGCGCCTGGGTGGGCGCTCATTCGTGCTGGCCCTGGGCGGTGAATACCGCTACGAGCACTACCTGACCACCGCTGGCGACGAAGCCTCGTACACCGGCAGCGGTGCCGATGGTGCCAACGGCTTGCGCCCCAGCGAAGAGGCCGACCTGGATCGCAATGTGTTCGGCAGCTATGCCGAGCTGTCCGGGGACGTGACCGACCGCCTATTCGTCGACGCCGCCACCCGCTGGGAGCATTACGACGATGCCGGCAGCAAGCTCACCGGCAAGCTCAGCGCGCGTTATCGCCTGACCGATCAGTGGGCGTTGCGCGGCGCGGTGTCGAACAACTTCCGCGCGCCGTCCCTGGCGCAAACCGGCTTCCAGCACACCACCAGCAACTTCGGCACCGGCGGTACCCTGACCGATGTCCGCGTGCTGTCGGTCAACGACCCGATCGCCCGCGCCCTGGGCGCCGAGAAGCTGGACCCGGAGACCTCGAAAAACTTCAGCCTGGGCCTGACCGCGCAATTGAGCGAACGCTTCGACGCGTCCCTGGACGTGTTCCGCATCGATGTCAAAGACCGCATCACCCTGTCCCAGCGCATTGGCAGCGACGCCCTGGAGCAGTACATCAATGACAACTTCGGCGTGGCCGGGGTGCATGACGTCAACTTCTTCACCAACGCCGCCGACACCCGCACCGATGGCGCCGAGCTGGTGCTCAACTACCACCAGCCGTTCTTCGAAGGGCAATTGGGCCTGACCAGCGCCTACACCTACAACCACACCAAGGTCACCAAGACCAAGGGCACGCCGTCCCAGCTCAGCGCCCTGGGCATTGGCGCCGACGCCCTGGTGGGCGTCGAGGAACGCAACACCCTGACCGACGCCGCCCCCAAGGATCGCCTGGTGTTCTCGGCCAACTGGGCCAGCCAGCACTGGGGCCTGCTCGGGCGCCTGACGCGCCAGGGCGAGACCACCCGGGTCTTCGACTTCGGCGACTCGCAGCCGGAGCAGACCTACGGCGCGGTGTGGCAGCTGGATGCCGAGGTGCAGTACAAATTCACCCCGACCTTCGACATCGCCCTGGGCGGCAACAACCTGACCGACAACTACCCGGACCGCTCCAACTCGCAGATCAACTACGGCGGCAACCTGCCGTATGACGTGCTGTCGCCAATCGGCACCAATGGCGCCTATTACTACGCGCGCGCCACCTACGGCTTTTGAGCCAGGGCGCCACCGTTCGCGGTGGCGCCTACCTGACGAGTATTGCCATGAGTGAACACGCCAACGCCGGCCCCGGGCGCCATCTGCCGGTGTTCCAGGCGCTGTTGGTGACCCTGGGCATGGTCATCACCACCGATATCCTCAAGACCGCGCCGACCGTGGCGCTGAATGTGGGCCTGGAGCATTTCTACTGGGTCTGGATCCTCGGCGGGCTGGCGTCCATGGTCGGCGCCTTGTGTTTTGCCGAGATGGCCACGGCCTTTCCCCATCCCGGCGGGGACTACCACTTCCTGCGCACCGCCTACGGCGAACGCCTGGGTTTTGTCTTCGCCTGGTCGCGGTTTTCGGTGATGCACACCGGCTGGATCGCGCTGTCGGCGTTTATGTTCGCCGACTACTTCAACGCCGTGTTTCCCCTGGGTCCGTATGGCAGCGGGCTGTTTGCCGCCGGGCTGATCGTGGCCCCGGTGCTGCTCAATCTCAGCGGCAAGCACATTGGCTTTATCACCCAGACCTGGCTGGTGGCCTTGCTCGCCCTGGGCTTTTTAAGCATTGCCGGGGCAGGGGTGTGGCTGGCCTGGCAGGGGATTGAGCCGCCACTGCCTACGGCCCCGGTGCTGGCGGAAAACAGCGGCCTGGGCGGATTTTCGGCGGCGCTTATTTTTGTGTTCCTGGCCTTTGGTGGCTGGAGCGATGCGGCGACGCTGTCGGCCGAAGTGCGGGACGGGCGGCGCGGGATCTTTATTGCCATGCTCGGCGCCCTGACGGTACTGCTGGTGATTTACCTGGCGCTGAACTGGGCGTTCGTCCGCGGCCTGGGGTTTGCCGGGCTGGCCGCGAGCAATGCGCCGGCGGTGGAGTTGCTGGAGCGTGCGTTCGGCGCCCCGGGCGCACTCCTGATTCTGCTGGTGGTCGGGGTTTCGGCCATCGCCAGCATCAACTCGACCTTGCTGGTGGGCGCCCGCACCACCTACGCTGCCGCGCGCGATGTACCGCAGTTGCGGGGCCTGGGCAGTTGGGAGGAGCACGATGGTGTACCGCGTCGGGCGTTGCTCGCCGAAGGAGCGGTGGCGTTGTTGCTGGTGCTGTTTGGCAGCCTGACCCACAGCGGCTTCAACAGCATGGTCGAGTACATTACTCCGGTGTATTGGCTGTTCCTGAGCCTGAGCAGCCTGGCGCTGCTGATCTTGCGCCGGCGCTTTCCCCAGGTGCCGCGCCCGGTCAAGGTACCGTTGTACCCGGTGCTGCCGCTGCTGTTTTGCGGACTGTGCCTGTACATGCTGTATTCCAGCGTGGCCTTTGTCGGCTACGGCGCCTTGTTCGGGCTTGGGGTGTTGCTGGCAGGGGCGCTGGTGCTGGGGCTGTTGGGCCGGGGCGGGCGCCGGGTGGCGCTTGAATCGGCCGCACCCGGCGTCAGCCCCGAGTAGCCGAACCTAGAACGAGACTTGCGCCGGCTGCGACAGGCGCAACACCGACAGGTCGCCGGTAATGCGCTTCCAGGCCAGGCGAATGGCTTCGATGTCGGCTTCATGCCGGGCGTTGTTCTCATGCAGCACCACAATCACCTTGGTGCCCAGGCGCTCCGGTTCCTTGGCGCCCCGGTCGCGCCATTGGCCGTAGGCATCGAGCACGCTGAAGCCATCCGGAAAGCGCGGGGTCACTTCCTGGTCGAGAAACACCCGCCAGCGCTCCGGGCTGATCACGCCTTCCGTGCCTTGCAGCGGCCCCACCGAAAAATACAGCTCGGTGCGCACCCACTGCGCTTGCGCCGGGCGCCCGGCATCACCGATCAGGGTTGAACTGGCGGGGTCCTTGGTGTGCACAGAGGCGGGCGGCTGGCTGACACAACCGGCGACCGCCAGGCACAGCGCGGCCAATAAAAAGCGTCGAGGCATGGAACGTCCTTAGTTGAATAGTTGAACTAAGTGGCCAGTATAGGGGCGGCGCCTAATAGCGATAAAAGATTAAAAAGTATTCGGATTGCAGTTGAGTGGAATAAGCGGCGCCACTGAAAAAACTTTCAGTTGTTTAGAACGAATATTTCTTTCGGTTATTTATATAGTTTCTATTCGCATATCTACAACCGACTAAACACTGTGATGGCCTGCACTTTATCTGTCGTGACGATGTTTAGGCTGCTGTAGCAGCGTCTACTGTTCCGGCGCACACACTAAGGACGTTTGAGCAGCGGTTATTGCTGTTCGATAGCCACCTTGTCGCCTGCCGGGGAGTCCTTAGAATCGCCTCCATCCGCTTCGTCCAACTATCGAAACCTTCAGGGAGCAACACCATGATGAACGCCATGCAGATGCAAATGCCGATGAACGCCAACATGCCGATGATGCCGATGATGGGCATGCCGATGATGATGGCGACCATGAGCTGCGAAATGATGGACGACGGCATGCAGTGCAAGATGATGCCGGCCGCTGGCATGGACATGGCCATGTTCAAGAACAGCGCTGAAATGATGCAGATGATGATGAACTGCGGCATGCCGATGATGATGCACTGCGGCAACATGAGCATGATGTGCATGTCCCAGTCGGCCATGGCCATGCCGATGATGAACATGATGATGCCAATGCCGATGATGGGTATGCCCATGCCTTCGATGAAGTGCGTGATGGAATGCACCATGATGGCCGACGGCATGCTGTGCAAAATCATGCCGATGGCCGGCATGAACATGGACATGATGAAAAACTGCTGCGCCCTGATGATGAAAATGATGAACGACTGCAGCATGCCGATGATGATGAGCTGCAACGGCATGCCGCTGATGTGCTGCACCTGCTGAAGCACCCGCCATTGAAAAAGCCCGGCAGGGGTGACCCTGCCGGGCTTTTTCGTGGCTGCGATCTGGCTGGGTCAATCAGTCCAGGCGTTCCGGGTAGGTCACCACCAGGTAGGCGACGGCCTCGCTGTCCGCCGGATTGCGGTAGCGGTGCGGCTGGTCGGCATAAAACAGAATCGAGTCGCCGGTGGACAGCAGGTAGCGCTCGTCGTTGACGCTGATTTCAATCACGCCCTGGGCCACCACCAGGTTCTCCTGCACCCCCGGGCCATGGCCTTCGGATTGATCCTCGCCCAGTGGCCGCAGGCGCAGTTCGTAGAATTCCGATTGGCGTGCCACATCGAACGGGAACAGCGCGCGGCTGACAAAGTCACCGCTGGCGCTGACCAGGCGCTTGCTCTGGTTCACCGACAACACCGCCACGCCTTCAAAGGCCCGGTGTTCGAGAAACGCCGCCACCGACACCTTCAAGCCCTTGGCGATTTTGCACAGCACCTTGATCGACGGCACGCTGCGCCCGGACTCGATCTGCGCCAGCATCGCCCGGCTGACCCCGCACTGGCGGGCCAGGGCGTCCAGGGACAGGTGGCGCTTGCCGCGCAGGCGCTGCAGGTTCTGCCCGACCCGTTCACTGGTCGGGTCTTCCTCCTGGGTGTCGAGGGCATTGAGCTCCAGCACGGGATCGTCGGCGCTCGCCAGAAAGCGCGAGGGTTGCTGCGCACTCACCCGTGACGGGTCTCGGTCGACTGGGCTGCCTGGACCCATTGCAAGGCCTGGTAGCCGGCGTTGCGTGCGTACATTTCCCACATGGCCCGTGCCCGTTGCTGAGCGTGTTTGCGTTTGCGGTAGCTGACGAAGTCGATGAGGTTGGCAGTCGGATTCATGGGGCACTTCACTGTGGTCATCAATGACGGGATGAGGCGAGAGTACGCCCCTATTTTTATAACTATAAATATCGATTATTTATTTATTAATTCCTTTGTGTTCTATGTGCTGGTGCTGCCTGCCGGTATTGATTCCAGGTGTTGGTGGAGCAACAGAGATTAAGCAGGCTGCGCTGGGGTGATACAGGTCGGGCCCCACGGGCTGTTTTATAACTGATTGATAAATATAGGTTTAGTGGCTGGCACGGAGGCTGCAATGGCGTTTGCCTGAGCATTTCCCAAGGAACCCTCCATGACCCAGACCTTGCCCCTGGCCCTGTTGCAACAAGCCGCCACCCGAGGCGCGGCCACGGCCCTGCGCTATAAGCGCCTGGGCATCTGGCATCCGCGCAGTTGGCAGCAACTGGCTGACGAGGTCGGCCGGCTGGCGGCAGCGCTGCAACAGAGCGGGTTTGCCCGCGAGGATGATCTGTTGATCATCAGCCAGGCCCGGGCCGAAGCCTTGCTGTTGGCTCTGGCTGCGCAATGGCTGGGGGGCAGCGTGACGTTGCTCGACCCGGACCTCGACCACCGCCCGCTGTTGCGCCGTCTGCAACCGGCCTTTGTCCTGGCCGAAGCCGAGGCGGGGGTGCAGCAGGTGCGCGAGGCGCAGAGTTCGACCCGGCTGCTGCTGTTCCTGGATGGACGCGGGCTGGATGCCGGCGCCGACCCGACGCTGACGGCCTATGAAACGTGGCTCGCCGGCACGCTGGCTGCGGCCCCGGCGCACGTGGCCGAATCCACCAGCACGGCTTTTGTCTTCCACGACACTGACGACCAACCGCCCCGGCGCCTGAGCCATGGGCAGTTGCTGGAGGGGGCGCGCAAGTTGCTGGCGCGCGAACGCCTGGGGTCGGATGAAGAGGCCCTGGCGGCCCGGGTTTTCGCCGCCAGCGGCCAGGCGCGCTACCTGCTGACGCCCTGGCTCAACGCCGGGTTCTGCCTGAACTTCCCCGAGGCCCTGGCCACCCGCGACACCGACCGCCGCGAGCTGGGGCCGACCCTGGTGCTGGGCACCCGCGAATCCTATGCCCGCCTGGAACTCTGGGCCCGGGAGCGGCTGCCGCTGCCCGGCACCTTGAGCCATCGCCTGTACCACTGGGCAATGGCCCCGGGCGGCAACGGCGTAAGGCGCTGGCTCGGCCATTGGCTGATCCGCCGGCCGCTGCTGGATGTGCTGGGCATGAGCCGGCTGCGGGTGCCGTTGCTGGCAGGCCCGGCGCTGACCCCGCAGAGCGCCGAGTTCTTTGCCGCCCTGGGCGTACGCCCGGGCAACTGGCAGGAGCCCGGCAGCCAGCACGCCAGCGCCGATGCGCCGACCCGACTGCTTCCTCAATCAGTGTAGCGAGCCCCCATGAGCGCAACCCCAGAATCCGTACTGCTGCGCCTGGATGACATCTCCCTGTCGTTCAAGGGCGTCAAGGCCATCACTTCCATCAGCTTTGCGGTGCAGGCCGGGGAGATCTGCGCCCTGATCGGCCCCAACGGCGCCGGCAAGAGTTCGCTGCTGAACATCATCAACGGTGTCTACCAGGCCCAGAGCGGCAGCATCCACTATGCCGGGCAAACCCGGCGCCGCATGCGCCCGCACCAGGCCGCCGAGCGCGGCATCGCCCGCACCTTCCAGAACATCGCCTTGTTCAAGGGCATGAGCGTGCTCGACAACGTGCTCACCGGGCGCAACCTCAAGCGCCGCAGCAGTTGGCTGGAACAGATGCTGCGGCTGGGCAGGGCGCCACGGGAGGACGACGCCCAGCGCCTGCACGCCGAGCGGGTGATCGAGTTTCTACGCATCCATCCCTGGCGCGATGTGCTGGTGGGCAAGTTGCCCTATGGCCTGCAAAAGCGCGTGGAACTGGCCCGAGCCCTGGCGGCCGAGCCGCGCCTGTTGCTGCTGGACGAACCCATGGCCGGCATGAATGCCCAGGAGAAAGGCGAAATGAGCCAGTTTATCCGCGACATCAACCGTGAATTCGGCACCACGGTGGTGTTGATCGAGCACGACATCGGCGTGGTCATGGGTTTGTGCGACCACGTGGTGGTGCTCGACTACGGACGCAAGATCGGCGATGGCAGCCCGCAACAGGTGCGCGCCAACCCGGAGGTGATTGCCGCCTACCTCGGCTCGCGCCGCCCACGCAGCGAGGGGCGCTGAGCATGGAATTCTTCTTCGAAGTGCTGATCGGCGGGCTGCTGGCCGGGGGTCATGTACGCCCTGGTGGCCATCGGTTTTGTGCTGATCTACAAGGCCAGCGGGGTGTTCAACTTTGCCCAGGGCGCCATGGTGCTGTTTGCCGCGCTGACCTTTGTCAGCCTGCTGGAGCGCGGCCTGCCGTTCTTCTGGGCGTTTGTCGCGACCCTGGCGAGCATGGTGCTGTTGGCGCTGCTGATCGAGAAAGCGGTGCTGCGGCCCCTGGTCAACCGGCCGCCGATCATCCTGTTCATGGCCACCCTGGGCCTGTCCTACCTGATTGAAGGCTTGGCCCAGATGCTCTGGGGCGCCCAGGTGCACGGCCTGGAACTGGGCATCGCCGATGAGCCGCTGGAGATCCGCGGCATGCTGCTCTCGCAGTTCGATCTGTTCGCCGCCGGCACCGCCGCGCTGCTGGTGATTGCCTTGTCGCTGCTGTTCAACCGGACCCGGGTCGGCCTGTCGTTGCGCGCGGTGGCCGACGACCCCCTGGCCTCCCTGGCGGTGGGCATTCGCCTGCCACGGATCTGGGCTCTGGTGTGGGCGGTGGCGGGTTTTGTCGGGCTGGTGGCCGGGCTGCTCTGGGGCGCGCGGCTGGGGGTGCAGTTCTCGCTGTCGCTGGTGGTGCTCAAGGCGTTGCCGGTGCTGATCATCGGCGGCTTCTCGTCGATCGGCGGGGCGATCGTCGGCGGGCTGATCATTGGCGCCGCGGAAAAACTCGCCGAGATCTACCTCGGGCCGATCATCGGCAGCGGCATCGAAAACTGGGTGCCCTATGTCCTGGCCTTGCTGTTTCTGCTGGTGCGTCCGGCCGGGTTGTTTGGCGAACGGGCCATCGAGCGGGTCTGAATTTATTCAAGGAATGCCTTCATGCTGTATCAAGAAGCCGGTCAACTGAGCACCACTTACGCCGCCCAACGCCGTACCTTTCGCCTGCGCCAGGACCGCCTGGGGCTGTGGCTGCTGCTGGCGTTCGCGTTTGTCGCGGTGCCCTGGCTGGGCAATGACTACTGGTTCAGCGCGATCCTGGTGCCGCTGCTGGTGCTGTCCCTGGCCGGCTTGGGGCTGAACCTGCTGACCGGCTATGCCGGGCAACTGTCCCTGGGCTCGGCGGCGTTCATGGCGGTGGGCGCGTTTGCCGCCTACAACCTGCAACTGCGGGTGCCCGGCCTGCCGTTGCTCGCCAGCTTCGCCCTGGGCGGGGTGATCGCGGCGCTGGTGGCGGTGCTGTTCGGCCTGCCGAGCCTGCGCATCAAAGGCTTTTACCTGCTGGTGGCGACCCTGGCCGCACAGTTCGTGGTGGAGTGGGTACTGACCCGCTTCAGCTGGTTTACCAACGACAACGCTTCCGGGGTCATCACCTCACCGCCGTTGCTGATTGCCGGGCTGGATTTCAGCTCGCCCCGGGGCCGTTACCTGCTGACCCTGAGCCTGGTGGCCGGGCTGTTCTGGCTCGGCAAGAACCTGGTGCGCAGCGAGCTGGGGCGCAACTGGATGGCGGTGCGCGACATGGACACCGCCGCGGCGGTGATCGGCATCCGTCTGTTCAAGGCCAAGCTGCTGGCGTTCGCCATCAGCGGCTTCTACCTGGGGGTGGCTGGCTCGCTGTGGGCGTTCGCCTACCTTGGCACCGTGGAACCCCACGGTTTTGACCTCAGCCGGTCCTTCCAGGTGTTGTTCATCATCATTATCGGCGGCCTGGGCAGCATCCTCGGCAACTTCCTGGGGGCGGCCTTTATCGTGCTGTTCCCGATTCTGCTGGGCAACCTCTGCGCCTTGCTGCCGACCGGGCTGATCGACTCCGGGCAACTGGAAAACCTGCAGAAAATGCTGTTTGGCGCCTTGATCATCGCATTCCTGATCAAGGAACCCGAAGGCCTGGCCCGGCTCTGGCAGCGCTTGCGCCAGCGGGCCCGGGTCTGGCCGCTGCGTTACTGAACCGCCCTTGAATTCAACCACCCCCCGCTACTGTCCCCACGAGGAACTGCCTACATGACTCACCGCACATCGCTGCGCCGCCTGGCGCTGGGCCTGGCTTTGCTCACCGCCGGGCTCAGCGCCGGCGCCCAGGCCGCCAACGAACAGTACTTCCCCCTGCAAAGCTATCGGGTCGGACCCTACGCCGCCGGCGGCACTGGGTTCTTCGGCGGGTTTATCGACTACCTGCAATACATCAACGCCAAGGGCGGGGTGAACGGGGTCAAGCTGACTTGGAGCGAGTGCGAAACCGAGTACGTGGTGGAGAAGGGCGTCGAATGCTACGAGCGCCTCAAAGGGGGCCTCAACGGTGCGCCGGCCGCAGCCACCAACCCGTTGTCGGTGGGCATTGCCTACGCCACCCTGGAGCGCTCCACCGCCGACAAATTGCCGCTGATCACCATCAACCACGGGCGCACCGATTCCACCGACGGCAGCGTGTTCCCCTATGTGTTCCCGTTGCAGCTCAACCCCTATTCGGAGGTCTCGGCCATCATCAATTACATCGGCCAGCGCGAAGGCGGGGCCGACAAGCTCAAGGGCAAGAAAATCGCCGTGCTCTACCACGGCTCGCCCTATGGCAAGGAAACCAACGGCGTGCTGCAGACCCTGGCCAGCAACGCCGGATTTGAACTGACCCTGCTGGAAGTGCCGCATCCGGGCAACGAGCAGCAATCGCAATGGCTCAACATCCGGCGCCTGAAACCGGACTGGGTGATTCTGCGGGGCTGGGGGGTAATGAACCCGGTGGCGCTGAAGTCGGCGCAGAAGGTCGGTTACCCGGCCGATCACATCATCGGCAATATCTGGAGCAACTCCGAAGAAGACGTGGTGCCGGCCGGTGCCGCTGCCAAGGGCTTCATCGCCATCACCACCCACCCCTCGGGCACCGATTTCCCGGTGCTGCAAGGCATCAAGCAAAGCGTGGTCGACGCCGGCAAGGGCAACCTGGCCGACCCCAAGCGCTTTGGCACCGTGTATTACAACCTGGGCGTGGTCAACGGCATCCTCAACGTCGAGGCCCTGCGCCTGGCCCAGGAAAAATACGGCAAGCAACCGTTGACCGGGGAACAGGTGCGCTGGGGCTTCGAGCACCTGAACCTGGACGATGCGCGCTTGCAGGCCCTGGGCGCCAAGGGCCTGGTGCAGCCGTTGCAGTTGTCTTGCGCCGACCATGAAGGCGGTGGTGCGGTGCGCTTCCAGCAATGGGATGGCCAGCGCTGGAACCTGATCAGCGACTGGGTCCAGGCCGACCGCGCCTTGCTGCGTCCGATCATCGAAGCCTCTGCGGCGCAGTACGCCAAGGAAAAAGGCATCACCCCGCGCAACTGCAGCCAGGAGCAATAAGGTCCGATGAGCCAGAGCCCGGAGATCGCCGCGCCATTGCTGCGCGTGGAGCAGGTCGAAGTTTTCTACGAGCAGTCGATCCTGGCCTTGCGCGGGGTCTCGCTGCAGGTCGGGCAGGGGCAGATGGTGGCGTTGCTTGGGGCCAATGGCGCCGGCAAGAGCACCACCCTCAAGGCGATTTCCAGCCTGGTGCGGGCTGAGCGCGGGGAGGTGACCCAGGGCCGGATTGTCTACCAGGGCCGGGAAATTACCGGCGCCGACCCGGCCAACCTGGTGCTGGCGGGGCTGGCCCAGGTGCTGGAGGGGCGGCACTGCTTCAGCCACCTGAGCGTGGAGCAGAACCTGCTGATCGGCGGCTTTGCCGGGCGCCCGTCACGCAAGGTGCTGAACCAGCGGCTGGAGCGGATCTACGGCTACTTCCCGCGCTTGCGCCTGTTGCGCAAACGCCTCACCGGCTACACCTCCGGTGGCGAGCAGCAGATGGTCGCCATCGGCCGCGCGCTGATGTCCGAGCCGCAACTGCTGCTGCTCGACGAGCCATCCATGGGCCTGGCGCCCCAGGTGGTGGAGGAGATTTTCGAGACCCTGGCCCGGCTCAATCGCGAGCAAGGCTTGAGCCTGCTGGTGGCTGAACAGAACATCAACATCGCCCTGGATCACGCCCAATACGCCTATGTGCTGGAAAACGGCCAGGTGGCGCAAGCGGGCCCGGCGGCGGAACTGGCTGGGCGTGAACAGTTGCAGAACTACTATCTGGGCGCGGCTGGCTAGGACGGCGCGAGCCGGTTCAACGCTGCCGCGACAGTTCGGCCACGGCCCGGGCCAACCCGGCGACCGGGCTGCTCAGCGGCGGCGGTCCGTTGCTCACACGCTCGCTGGCACCGGCCATGGAGGCCTGGGCCAGGACCACCAGGCTGAAGCCTTCGGCATAAGCGGCACTCGCCGCGTCGGCAATGGCCTCCAGATAACCTTCGCCATCGCCGGCCTTGAACAGCGCCCAGGCGCCAGGCACCAGGCGCACCTCGACCTCGACCTCGATTCCACTGCCACTGGCCGCTGCGCTGAACAGCGCCAGGGTCGGCTGCAGGGTGGTTTCCACGGCGCACAGCGCCAGCACCCGGCCGCCATGCTCGACGGCCTGTGCGGCGAGTGCCGCGTCGACCCGCAACAGCGGCACTGCAGATGCCTGCGCCGCCCCCAGCACTGCCGGGCCCAGGGTGGAGCAGGTGAGCATCACCGCATCGGCCTGCTGCGCCAGTTGCAGCAGCGCCGTGCGTACCCCGTGTTCGATATCGGCCGTCAGGCCGCCGGCCTGTTCCGCCAAGGTCAGCCACTGCGGCTGCACCTCATGCAACAGTGTGCCGTCGGCCAGCCCCAGCTGGCGTGCGGCGGCTTCAAACACGGCGATGTTGCTGTGGGCGCTGTGCAGGCAGGCAATTTTCATGGGCGCTCGGACACCCGTTCGGCGCCGCGCAGCAGCGGACTATGGTGGGTGCAGAGTTCCATCAGGTAGTCCCAGACAATCCGCAGCCGCACCGAGTGGTGCAGGTCGCGCCGGGTGCACATCCAGTAGTGGCGCTCGATGCTCAGCTCCGGCAGCACCGGGCGCAGCAAAGGGTCCTGGTCGCCCATGTAGCGCGGCAGCACCGCCAGGCCCAGGCCGCTTTGCGCCGCCTGCTGCTGGGCGATCACGCTGGTGCTGGTGAACACCACCCGCGGGTGGCGGCAGAAGTGAGTCAGCAGCGACAGTTCCTGGGTGAACAGCAGGTCGTCGACATAACCGATCCACTGCTGGGCATTGAGGCTCTCGCGCTGCTCGATCGGCGGCATGCGCGCCAGGTAGTCGGGGCTGGCGTAGAGCGCGAGGGTGTAGGGCGTCAGCTCACGCACGATCAACTGATCGATGCTGGGTTTTTCCAGGAGGATGCTGATGTCCGCCTCGTGGTTGATGATGCTGACAAAACGCGGCACCGCCACCAGTTCCACCTCCAGCCCCGGGAAGCGTTCGAACAACGGCCCCAGGCGCGCCGCCAGAAACATCACCCCCAAGCCTTCGGTGACCCCGATCCGCACCTTGCCCAGGGGCGAGACGGTCTGGGTCAGTTCTTCCTGGGCCAGCAAGGCCACGTTTTCCATGGCTTCGGCATGCTTGAGCAGGGCCTGGCCGGCGGGGGTCAGGGTGTAGCCCTGGGCCTGCTGCACGAACAGTTGACTACCCATGGCCTTCTCGATGGCATCGATATGCCGGGCCACGGTGGCATGGGTGGTCTTGAGGCGGCGGGCCGCCAGCAGCAGGCGCCCGCTGCGGTGCAGCTCAAGGAAAAAGCGCAGGTCGTTCCAGTCGAACATGGTGGGATTTCCATCGGCAGGGCGCGAGGGGCACTGTTTAAAAACGCACAGGGGGTGTTCTTAAATGGATAGTTTTTTTTGAAAAACAAACTTATAGCATGGGCCCCGGATAACAACAAAAGTCCCGCGAGGATCCCATGCAAGCTGCTGATGTGCTCTATGACTACGTGATTGTCGGTGCCGGTCCAGCCGGTTGCCTGTTGGCCAATCGACTGTCGCAAAACCCCCAGCATCGGGTGCTGCTGCTCGAAGCGGGCGGGCAAGACAACTATCCCTGGATCCACATCCCCGTGGGTTATCTGTACTGCATCGGCAACCCGCGCACCGACTGGTGCTTCAAGACCGAACCGGAACCGGGCCTCAACGGCCGCTCCCTGAGTTATCCCCGGGGCAAGGTGCTGGGCGGCTGTTCTTCGATCAACGGCATGATCTACATGCGTGGCCAGGCCCGGGACTACGACCTGTGGGCCGAGCAGGGCAATGCCGGCTGGGCCTGGAAAGACGTGCTGCCACTGTTCAAACGCTCGGAGAGCCACTACGCCGGCGACAGCGCCGAACATGGCGCCGGCGGCGAGTGGCGGGTCGAGGAGCAACGCCTGTCCTGGGGCATTCTGGATGCCTTTCGCGAGGCGGCGGCGCAGACCGGCATCGAGTCCATCGCCGACTTCAATGGCGGCGACAACGAAGGCTGCAGTTACTTCCAGGTCAACCAGAAACGCGGTGTGCGCTGGAATGCCTCCAAGGCCTTTCTGCGCCCCGTGGCCCAGCGCAAGAACCTGACCGTGCTGACCGGCGTCGAAGCCTCGCGCATCGAGCTGGACAACGGCCGTGCCAGCGCCGTGCTGGCCCAGTACCAGGGCCGGGAACAGCGCTTTCGGGCGCGCCGGGAAATCATCCTGTGCTGTGGCGCCATCGGTTCGCCGACCTTGCTCCAGCGCTCGGGGATCGGCCCGCGACCGTTGCTGAAAAAGCTGGGGATCGGCGTGCGCCACGAGCTGCCCGGCGTCGGCAACAACCTGCAGGACCACCTGCAACTGCGGCTGATTTACCGCATCGGCAATGGCCGCACCCTGAACCAGATGGTCTCCAGCCTGTGGGGCAAGATGAACATGGGCCTGCAATACATGGTCAGCCGCAGCGGCCCGCTGGCCATGGCGCCGAGCCAGTTGGGCGCCTTCGCCCGCTCTGGCCCGGAGCAGACGAGCGCCAACCTCGAATACCACGTGCAGCCGCTGTCTCTTGAACGCTTTGGCGAGCCGCTGCATGAGTTCCCGGCCTTTACCGCCTCGGTCTGCGACCTGCGTCCGCAAAGCCGCGGCAGCGTGGCGATTCGCGATGCCCAGTTGGGCTCGGCGCCGCTGATCCGGCCCAATTACCTGAGTCATGAAACCGACCTGCAAGTCGCCGCCGATGCCATTCGCCTGACCCGGCGCATTGTCGCTGCCCCGGCCCTGGCCAGCTTTGAACCGGTGGAGTACCTGCCCGGCGCCAGCTTGCACAGCGAGGCCCAACTGCGCGAAGCGGCCAGCGCCATCGGCACCACGATTTTTCACCCGGTGGGCACCTGCAAGATGGGCCAGGGCCGGGATGCAGTGGTCGATGAGCGCCTGCGGGTGCACGGCATTGCCGGCCTGCGGATTGCCGATGCGTCGATCATGCCGACAATCGTCTCCGGCAATACCTGTTCGCCGACCCTGATGATCGGCGAGAAGGCCGCTGAAATGATCCTGGCAGATGCCGCTGCGGCCCAGCGCGCAGCGTCCGCCGTCGAGCAGGCCCTGGCCTGATCGTCCCCCACAAGAATCTATAAAAAAGGAGCTGAGCGTGAACGCCCCAACTGAAATCCTGACCCTGAAAAACTACATCAACGGCCAATGGCAGGCCTCGCGGACCGAGCACTTCGACACCGTGCGCAACCCGGCCACCGGCGAAGTGCTGGCGCGGGTGCCGCTGTCCACCGCCGCCGAACTGGATGACGCGGTGGCGGTGGCGGCCGAGGCGTTCGACAGCTGGCGCCAGGTGGCCGTGCCCCGGCGTTCCCGGGTGTTGTTCCGCTATCAGCAGTTGTTGATCGAGCGCCAGGAAGAACTGGCAAGGCTGATCACCCAGGAAAACGGCAAGAGCTACGAAGAAGCCTACGGCGAAGTGCAGCGCGGCATCGAGTGCGTGGAGTTCGCCGCGGGGGCGCCGACCTTGATGATGGGCAGCCAACTGCCGGATATCGCCACCGGTATCGAGTCGGGCATGTACCGTTACCCGCTGGGGGTGATCGCCGGCATCACGCCGTTTAATTTCCCGATGATGGTGCCGTGCTGGATGTTCCCGTTGGCCATCGCCTGCGGCAACAGTTTCGTGCTCAAGGCCTCCGAGCGTACGCCGCTGCTGGCCCAGCGCCTGGTGGAACTGTTCACTGAGGCCGGCCTGCCCAAGGGCGTGCTCAACCTGGTGCACGGTGCCCACGACGTGGTCAACGGCATGCTGCGCCATCCCGAGGTCAAGGCCGTGTCCTTTGTCGGCTCGCAGCCGGTGGCCGAGTACGTCTACCGCGAGGCCGCCAGCCACGGCAAGCGGGTCCAGGCCCTGGCCGGGGCCAAGAACCATTCGATCGTGCTGGCCGATGCCGACCTCGACATCACGGTGAAGAACATTATCGCCGCGGCCTTCGGTTCGGCCGGTGAGCGCTGCATGGCCTGTGCGGTGGTCGTGGTGGTCGAGGAGATTGCCGATGCCCTGGTGGCACGCCTGAAACAGGAAGCCGACGGCCTGAGCATCGGCAACGGCATGGACAAAGGGGTGTTCCTCGGGCCGGTGATTCGTGACGAACACCGTCAGCGCACCCTGGGCTATATCGAAAGCGGCGAGCGCGAAGGCGCCACCTTGCTCCGCGACGGCCGCCAGGACGCGGCCTGTGCCGGCCCCGGCTATTTTGTCGGGCCGACGCTGTTCGACCACGTCACGCCGCAGATGAAAATCTGGCAGGAGGAAATCTTCGCCCCGGTGCTGTCGATTGTCCGGGTCAAGGACCTGGCCGAAGCCATCCGCCTGACCAACCGCTCGGAGTTCGCCAACGGCGCCTGCCTGTACACCGACAGCGCCAAGGCCGTGCGCCAGTTCCGCGACGACATCGACGCCGGGATGCTCGGGGTCAATGTCGGGGTGCCGGCACCGATGGCCTTCTTCCCGTTCTCTGGCTACAAGAAATCCTTCTACGGCGACCTGCACGCCAATGGCCGCGACGGCGTGGAGTTCTTCACCCGCAAGAAAATGCTCACCGCTCGCTACTGAGCCGCCGCAAGGCAATAGCGCAATACCCATAACAAGAAAAAGGCCGTGCTCAGCGCGGCCGCAACACCTTTTCTAACTGTCGAGCACCGTCAATTTTTCTGGCTGAGCCAGCCGCTTCGGACATTTAGGGAGATACCCATGACTTGGTTCATTTCGCGCATAAAACAACAAGGAAACGCAGATGAGTAAGTTCAAAGAGTGGTTTCAGGGGCCTCAGGACATCACTGAGGCCGAGGCAGTGGAAGACTACGCCGTCGGCCGGGTGCCGAGCCGCTATCGCTGGCCGATCCCGGCGATCATCCTGGTGTTGCTGGGCAACTCCACGGCCATGTTCTGGTTCAGCCTGGGGGCTGACATGAGTTACAAGGTGGGCTGGCCGACGCTGTTGCTGCCCATCGGCTACATGGTGGTGCTGGCGACCATCATCGGTGCCTGCATCATGAAACTGGCGAGCAAGGAAGGGCTATCGCTCAACCTGCTGACCCGGGGGCTGGGTTTCGGTTACCTGGGCTCGGCGTTCACCTCGTTGATCTACGCGGTGAACTTCATCTTCTACTTCCTGTTCGAGGGCACCATCGTTTCCCATGCGATCGCGCACTATGCCGGGGTCGAGGTGGATTCGTTCAAGGGCGTGCTGATTTTTGCCAGCATCGGCCTGGTGACCATCTGGTTCGTGTGGAAGGGCATGTCGTCGATGCAGTTCCTGCAGACCTGGGGCGTGCCGATCTTCATCCTGCTGTTCGGCTTCTGCCTCTATCAACTGACCCACAACTACGACGCGGTCGGCCCCAGCGGCTGGTTCGCCCGGGGCGAGGTCGACGGCACCGCGCTGTGGGTGGTGATGAACATGGCCAACGGGCAGATTGTGTTCCAGGGCCTGCTGGCCACCGACTACGGGCGCTTCGCCAAACCCGGGATCAGCCACAAGGGCACCGCCACCATCATGCTCGGGATGCTGATCCCGATTGTCGCGGTGATGCTCTGCGGCGCATTCCTGGCCTACACCCTGATGCCGCATATCCAGAGCGGTGATCCCTTTGCCCTGGCCCTGGATCCGGGCTTCGTGTTTCCGTTCGTGATTGCCCTGGTGGGGGTGATCTTCACCATCATCACCCAGATCCGGATCAACGTGATGAACCTCTATTCGGGGTCGATCGCGCTGTCCAACACCATGGACATGGCCTTCAACTACCGCCCGGGCCGGCAGTGGTGGATGGTGCTGGTGTGGGGGTTGGGGGTGGTGTTCTACATCTTCAATATCCTGCAATACACCGGGACCTTCCTCGCGATCACCGGGATCCTGACCAACACCTGGGTGTTCATCATCCTCGCCGACTATTTCGTCTGCCGCAAAATGCTCAACCTGGCGCCCAGTGATTTTGTCGAATTCCGCCGCGAATACCTGCGTTCCTGGAACCCCTGCGGCGTGATTTCGCTGCTGGTCGCGGTGGCCATCGGCGCGGCGGGCATTCTCGGCGCCTATCCGCTGTATTACGCCTCGTTCATCGCCATGCTGGTGGGCCCGCTGCTTCACGTGGCCTTCACCGTGGCGACCCGTGGCCGTTACTATTTCAAGACCTTCCCCCAGGACATGCCTACCACCTGGCGCCCGGCGCAGGACTACCAGGGGCCGCGCCCGGACGGGCTGGCGGCGCAAGCCTGAATCACGGAGAAACGACCCATGAGCACAGCATCGATCAACGTCGCGGCGGTTCAGTTCGAGCCGACCCTGTTCGACAAGCAAGGCAATATCGAGCGCCTGTACGCGCTGGTGGAAGAGGCGGCCGAGGCCGGGGCACAGCTGATAGTCGCCCCGGAAATGGCCACCACCGGCTACTGCTGGCAAAGCCGCGAAGAGGTCGCGCCCTATGTGGAGCCAATCCCCGGGCCTACCAGCGCGCGCTTCGCCGAATTGGCCAGGCGCCATGGCTGCCACATCGTCGTCGGCATGCCGGAGGTCGACCCGGTCGACGACCTGTACTACAACTCGGCCTTTCTGGTCGGCCCCGAAGGGCTGGTGGGGGTGCACCGCAAGACGCACCCCTACATCTCTGAACCCAAGTGGGCGGTGTGCGGCGACCTTGAGCACCAGGTGTTCGAGACCCCCATCGGCAGGATCGCGCTGCTGATCTGCATGGACATCCACTTCCTGGAAACCGCGCGGGTCACGGCGCTGGCCGGCGCCGATGTGATCTGCCACCTGAGCAACTGGCTGGCCGAGCGCACCCCGGCGCCGTACTGGATCAACCGCGCCTATGAAAACGGCTGCTACCTGATCGAGGGCAACCGCTGGGGTCTGGAGCGCGGGGTGCAGTTCAGTGGCGGCAGTTGCATCATCGAGCCCGACGGTTCGGTACAGGCCGCACGCGACACCGGCGACGGCGTGGTGCTGGGCCAGATCGACCTGGCGCGGGTGCGCGCCGAGCGTCAGGCACGCCAGGGCTTGCGGCGCCCGGCGCTGTACAAGGAACTGCTGAACAATTCCTACACCTGGAACCCGCTGGACTTTTTCCGCCTGTACGGCCTTGAGCCGCTGCCGGCCGGTGGCGTGGCCCAGGTCGGCGTCGGCCAGTTCAACCCCGGCCCGGACAAAGCCGAGAACCTGGGGTGCATCCGCGAACTGGCCCATGAGGGGCAACGTGCCGGAGCGCGCCTGCTGGTGCTGCCGGAACTGTCGCTGAGCGGGCCCTTTGCTGGCGCGCAGATGGCCGAACCCCTGGACGGACCGAGTGTGGCCGGGTTGATTGAGCTGGCGGGCAGCCTCGACCTGTACCTGGTCGCCGGCCTGGTGGAAGCGCACCAGGGGCAGCTCTACAACACGGCAGTGCTGGTGGGGCCCGAGGGCCTGCTGTGCAGCTATCGCAAGATCCACCTCAGCGCGCAGGATCGGCGCTGGGCCGAGGCGGGCGGGCAGTGGTGCACCTACGATCTGCCCTTCGCGCGGGTCGGCCTGTTGCTGGGCGACGATGCCCTGGTGCCGGAAGCCGGCAGGATCCTGGCGCTCAAGGGTTGCGACCTGATTGCCTGCCCGGCGGCGCTGAGCGGGCCGGTGCCGGGTGCCCATGCCGGCAGCCAGATACCGCAGCAGGCACCGATCCCCATGGGGGCAGACGCGTATCACTGGCACCTGGGGCGGGTACGCGGGGGCGAGAACAATCTGTATTTCGCCTTTGCCAACAGCCAGGACGCGGCCAGCGGCAGCTTCGGCGCCAGCGGCGTATTCGGCCCGGACACCTTCGCCTTTCCCCGGCAAGAAGCGCTGGTGGAGACGACCCGTGGGGTGGCGGTGGCGAGTATCGATACCGGCAACCTGGCCAGCGGCTATGCCACCAACGTGGTGCGGCGCAAGGACCTGGTGCTGATGCGCAAACCTCACCAGTACCGGTCGTTGATCAAACCTTCGGCGCTCTGAAAGGCCGCGCCGACACCTGGCGTCGGGCGCAATGCCCACGCCAGGTTCGGTTATTCAGGGAGGGCCGCAGGGCTGCGGCCTTTGCCCGGCCGGCAGCAGCGTGGGTGCCGCTGCCGGATCTTGCCCGGCAACCTAGTGCTTGAACATCACGTGGCGGATGGTGGTGTAGTCCTCCAGGCCATACATCGACATGTCCTTGCCATAACCCGAGAGCTTGGCGCCGCCGTGGGGCATTTCGCTGACCAGCATAAAGTGCGTGTTGACCCAGGTGCAGCCGTATTGCAGGCGTGCGGCCAGGCGGTGGGCGCGGCCGACATCGGCGGTCCACACCGAGGAGGCCAGGCCGTAGTCGGAGTCGTTGGCCCAGGCCAGGGCTTGGGCTTCGTCGTCGAACTCGGTCACGGAAACCACCGGGCCGAAGATTTCATGGCGCACCACTTCGTCGTCCTGGCGGGCGCCGGCGAGCACCGTCGGCTCGAAGAAGAAACCCGGGCCGTCAACGCGCTGGCCACCGGTCACCACCTCGATATGGGACAGCTCGCGGGCACGTTGCACAAAGCCCTCGACCCGCTCCAGGTGCTGGCGGGTGATCAAGGGCCCAAGCTCGGTGTTCGGGTCGTCCTGCAGGCCGTACTGGAGGCTGGCCACGGCGGCGCCGAGCTTTTGCACGAACTGCTGATAGATGCCTTTTTGCACGTAGATGCGGCAGGCGGCGGTGCAGTCCTGGCCGGCATTGTAGAAACCGAAGTTGCGCACGCCTTCGACGGCGGCGTCGATGTCGGCATCGTCGAACACGATCACCGGCGCCTTGCCCCCCAGTTCCATGTGCATGCGCTTCACGCTGTCGGCGGTGCCGGCGATGATCCGACTGCCGGTGGCCACCGAGCCGGTCAACGACACCATGCGCACCTTGGGATGGCTGGTCAGGGGCGCGCCGACACTCGGGCCACGGCCGAAGACTACGTTGACCACGCCGGCCGGGAAGATCCCGGCCATCAATTCGGCCAGCTTCAGCGCGGTCAATGGCGTCTGCTCGGACGGCTTGAGGACCACGGTATTACCGGCCGCCAGGGCCGGGCCGAGTTTCCAGGCGGCCATCATCAGCGGGTAGTTCCAGGGCGCGATGGAGGCCACCACGCCCACCGGGTCGCGGCGGATCATCGAGGTATGGCCCGCCAGGTACTCGCCGGCAGCACTGCCTTGCAGGCAGCGGCTGGCGCCGGCGAAGAAGCGGAACACGTCGGCGACCCCCGGCAGCTCATCGTTCAGCGCGGCGGCGTAGGGCTTGCCGCAGTTGTCGGATTCCAGGCGCGCCAGGTCCTGGGCGTGGGCGTCGATGGCGTCGGCCAGTTTCAGCAGCAGCAGCGAACGGTCCTTGGGCGTGGTCTGGGACCAGGCGTCGAAGGCGGCGTCGGCGGCGCAGACCGCGGCGTCGACCTGGGCCAGGCTGGCCTCGGGGATTTCCACCAGGGTGGTGCCCAGGGACGGGTTGAGCACCGACAGTTTTTCGCCTTCACCGGCGATGAGTTGGCCATTGATCAGCAGGCAGGTTTGCATGGATTCTCCTGTGGGGCGGGGGAGGCCGCCGCCTTGAAAAAGTCGCAACTGCCCCGGCAGGCGCATGGAGCATGCGCATGAAGGGGCCGTTACAGGGGGGCTTGGAAGAAGGGGGTCAGAGCGCCGGTTCCGGCACCGCAACACTGAACAGGCGGGTGCGGCAGGCCAGGTACACCAGGCCCAGCAGGACCCAGCAGCAGCCGAGAATCAGCGCGTCCTGGTCCAGGCTGATCAGCATCCAGCCGGAGGTGAAGGCGCCGGCCAGGGGGAACAGCACCCCGCGCAGCACGCCGGCCTTGTCGCCGACCTTGCGGTCGAAGGTCAGTTTCAGCGCGCACAGGTTGACGGCGGTGAAGGCCAGGAAGGCGCCGAAGTTCACCAGCGAGGTGGCGGTGGCGATGGTCAGGCCGAACCCGACCAGGCCAAAGGCACCGGACAGCATGATGTTGAACACCGGGGTCTTGTAGCGCGGGTGGAGCACGCCGAACAGCTTTTGCGGCAACTGGTTGTCGCGGCCCAGGGCATACAGCAGGCGCCCGACACTGGCCTGGAACGACAGACCGGCAGCGAAGTGGGCAATGATGATGCCGGTCAGGACCACGCCGAAGAACAGGTCGCCACCGATGGTCTTGGCGATTTCGAAGGCTGCGCCGTCGATGTTCTCGAACACGCCCGCCGGGTGTGCCAGGTACATGAAGTACGAGGAACCGATGTACAGGCTGCCGCCAATCAGGGCCACCAGCAGGATCGCCCGGGGAATGGTGCGTTCCGGCTCGACGGTTTCTTCACTCAGGGTCGACAGCGCATCGAAACCGAGGAACGAATAGGCCGCGATGGCCGCGCCCGCCATGGTCGCCGAAAACGGCACGTCGACGTTGAAGAACGGCTTGACCGAGAGCAGTCCGCCCGGGCCGTTGATTGCCGCCACGTAGTGCCAGCACAGGCCGATGAAGACCGCGATGATCGTCAGCTGGATCAGCATCAGGATGATGTTGAAACGGTTGGCGACCTGGATCCCGAGGATATTGAGCAGGGTGGTGGAGACAATGAAACCGGTGATCCAGCACCACTGCGGCACATCGGGAAAGGCCAGGCTCAGGTAGCTCGCACCCAGCAGCCAGATCAGCATCGGGATAAAGAAGTAATCGAGCAGGGCGGCCCAACCGACCATGAAGCCGATGTTGGGGTTGAGCATCTTGCGGGTGTAGGTGTAGGCCGAGCCGGCTGCGGGGAACACCCGCACCAGGCGACCGTAGCTCAATGCGGTGAAGATCACGCCGATGGACGCCACCACGTAGGACAGCGCCACGGTGTTCTGGCTGGCCTGGGCAATCACGCCGTAGGTGCCGAATACGATCAGCGGAGCGATGAAGGCCAGGCCGAACAGCAGCACTGAGACCGGCCCGAGGGTCCGGCGCAGATGAGGAGAGGAAGTCGATGCGCTCATGGGTCTGGCCTCAAGCTGAGTAGTTGTAGGCGGCGCGGATCACATCGAGGTAGCTCTCGACGGACATGTCTTTGATGTTGCTCGCATCGGAAATATTGCTTTTGGACTTCTGCGCGATGGCCAGGAAGTCTTCTTCGCGCACCCCGGCCACATCGGCGAAACGCGGGATGCCCAGCTCCCGGTTCATGCAGAACAACTGCTCCACGGCCGCTTCGGCTGCAGCCACCGCACTCAGGTTGGGGTCGATGCCCAGGGCGTAGGCGACATCGGCGTGGCGGCGCAGGTCGGCGTCGCGGTTATGGCTGAACACAAACGGCAGGAAGATCGCATTGCCGACCCCGTGCGGAGTGTCGTACATGCCGCCGATGGCTTCGGAAATGCAGTGCACGCTGGCGATGTCGGCGTTGCCGAAGGCCATGCCGGCAATCAGGCTGGCGATCAGCATCTGTTCCCGGGCCTCGCGGTTGTCCGGCTCTTGCACGGCGGGCTTGAGGTGCTGCGCGATCAGGCGGATGGCATGCAGGGCCAGGCCGTCGCTGATGGGGTTGGCCGGCTTGCCGGTGTAGGCCTCGATGGCGTGGGTCAGGGCGTCCATCCCGGTGGCGGCGGCAATGTGCGGCGGCAGGGTGGCGGTGATGTCCGAGTCGAGCAGCGCCAGGACCGGGCCGATGCGGTAGTCGAGCAGGCTCATCTTGAACTGGCGGCGGGTGTCGGTGATCACCGAGAAGAAGGTCACTTCGCTGCCGGTGCCGGCAGTGGTCGGAATCGCCACGATCGGCAGCACCGGGCCCTTGAGGGTAAAGGCGCCTTCATAGTCTTCGACCCGGCCTTCATGGGTCAGCAGCACGCTGATGGCCTTGGCCGCGTCCATCGCGCTGCCGCCACCGACGGCCAGCACGCCGTCGATGCCCTTGCCGCGGTACAGCTCGGCGGCACGGTTGACGTCTTCGCTGCGCGGGTTGGGCTTGACGTCGGCGATCTCATCATAGCGGATCCCGGCCTGCTCCAGGCTGGCGTAGATGCTGTCGAGCAGGCCGGCGTTCTTGACCCCCGGGTCGGTGACCAGCAGCACATGGCGCAAGCCGAGGCCGGTCAGGTATTCGCCGGTGCGCTGGCGCAGGCCGGGCTCCATGACGATTTTGGTGGGTAACAGAAACTGGAATTGCATGGGTAGGTTCCTCTCGCTCTCTGGCGCTCTTGCAATGTTGTAGTTATGGCAGACGAGTCAGGGCGCCGCGTGTGCGGCCAATGCTGGTTTTTTATTGTTCCGGATGCCGATCGGTCGAGCCCGTGGGGCTGGCATCTCCAAGGCTGCGCGGCGAGCGCAGGCCGGTATGGATCGAGAGACTAAGACCCGGGGGAGCAATCGACAAATACTAAAAACTCAAGGGAGCATTCGATTTAATCGAATGCTCGGGGAGCGCCTCGTTTGGCAGCGGTGCCCAGCGCTGCAGCTCGGGCAGATTGCAGCGCAATTGCAATTGCGTACTGCCATCAGGCAATATACGAAACATATACACTTCGTATCAGGTGATGTTTGTGGGAATCGTCAAAATTTCAGACGCCATGCATGAGAATCTGCGCGTCGCCAGCCATGCCCTCAGCCGTTCGATCAATGCCCAGGCCGAGCACTGGATGCGCATCGGCATGCTCGCCGAGCTGTACCCGGACCTGGACCACAGCGGTATCTGCCGCTTGCTGATCCGCGCTGAACAGGCCGGTGGCCTCGACCTCAAGCAACTGAGCGAGCTGGCGGAGACGTCTCGCGGCGCCACCATGCGTGCCGTCGGGGGTGCCCGCCCATGAATGGCAAAGTCGTGTTGAAGACGCGCGAGGAAGTGGCCCAGTCCAAAGTGGCCGGCACCTTGGCCGCCGAAGTCCTGGCCATGATCACGCCCCACGTCAAGGCCGGGGTCAGCACCGATCAGCTGGACCAGATCTGCCATGACTACATCGTCAACGTGCAGCGGGCGATTGCCGGGAATATCGGTTATCACGGCTTCCCCAAGACCGTGTGCATCTCGGTCAATGAGGTGGTGTGCCACGGCATTCCTTCGGGCCGGGTGCTCAAGGACGGCGATATCGTCAATATCGACATCGCCGTGGTCAAGGACGGCTGGTACGGCGACACCAGCCGCATGTATTTCGTCGGCGAGCCCAGCCCCGAGGCGCGGCGCCTGGTCGCCACCACCTACGAGGCGATGTGCGCCGGCATCCGCACCGTGCGCCCGGGCGCGACCCTGGGCGATATCGGCCATGCGATCCAGAGCGTGGCTGAACGCGACGGCTTCAGTGTGGTGCGCGAATACTGCGGCCACGGCATCGGCAAGATCTACCACGACGAGCCCCAGGTGCTGCACTACGGCTACCCGGGTCAGGGCCTGAAGCTGAAAGCCGGGATGATCTTTACCATCGAACCCATGCTCAATGCCGGCAAACGCCACGTGAAGACCCTGGCCGATGCCTGGACCGTGGTGACCAAGGACCACTCGCTCTCGGCCCAGTGGGAGCACATGGTGGCGGTGACCGACCAGGGTTTCGAAATCCTGACCCCGTGGCCGGACAGCGTCGAGGGCTTTCCCGCGATCGTCTAGCGCGGTGAGGCGCTCCACCCCGGCTGCGCCAACGCCCCTATCGGCCAGCACCGGTGGGGGCGTTTTGCCAGGTCGGAGGCTGGCTGTACGGTGGGGTCGACCGACGATTGGACAACAGCCCGGCGCGGGGCGGTAAACTGCCGCGCAGATTTTTCCTTACCCACTCCTTGAACAAGAGCAGCCCATGGCCCACCACGACATCACCTTTATTCCCGATCCTGACGCGGACTCCATTTCCTCCGACGTTGCCGGTTTCGGCGGCCTGCTGGTCTCGACCCAGATCCCGACCCATGCCGATGGCAGCCTGGAGCTGGGGGACATCACCCGGCAAAGCGAATGCACCCTGCAAGCGTTGAAAGTCGCACTGGAGAAGGCCGGCAGCTCCATGGACCGGGTCCTGCACCTGACCATCTACCTCACCGACATGGCCGACCGCGGCGCATTCAACGAGGTTTACCAGCGTTTCTTCGCCAAGCCCTGGCCGGTGCGCGCCGCCGTTGGCGTGGCGGCATTGGCGGTCGAAGGCATGCGGGTGGAAGTCACCGCCATGGCCGCCAAGGCCTGATTCACCGAGGGTTTCGGCGGTTGCGCGCAAGGCGTGACCGCCACCTGGCAGCACACGGGTGCCGGTCGCGCATTTGGCCGCTACAATGCACGCCTCGACCGTGACCAGCCTGACTAAAAAAATTATGTCCCTGCCTAAACATCACCTGGAATTGCTCAGCCCCGCCCGTGACGTGGCTATTGCTCGCGAGGCCATCCTGCATGGCGCCGACGCCGTGTACATCGGTGGCCCCAGCTTCGGCGCACGGCACAACGCCTGCAACGAAGTGAGCGATATCGCCCAGTTGGTGGAGTTCGCCCGGCGCTACCATGCCCGGGTGTTCACCACCATCAACACCATCCTCCACGACAACGAGCTGGAGCCGGCGCGCAAGCTGATCCACCAACTGTACGATGCCGGCGTCGATGCGCTGATCGTCCAGGACCTGGGGGTGATGGAGCTGGACATTCCGCCGATCGAGCTGCACGCCAGCACCCAGACCGATATCCGCACCCTGGCCCGGGCCAAGTTCCTCGACCAGGCCGGCTTCTCGCAACTGGTGCTGGCCCGCGAACTGAACCTGCAAGAGATCCGCGCCATCGCCGACGAGACCGACGCGGCCATCGAGTTCTTCATTCACGGTGCTTTGTGCGTGGCCTTTTCCGGGCAGTGCAACATCTCCCACGCGCAGAACGGCCGCAGCGCCAACCGTGGCGACTGCTCCCAGGCCTGCCGCCTGCCGTACACCCTCAAGGATGAGCAGGGCGGGGTCATCGCCTACGAGAAACACCTGCTGTCGATGAAGGACAACAACCAGAGCGCCAACATCCGCGCCCTTGTGGAGGCCGGCGTGCGTTCGTTCAAGATCGAAGGCCGCTACAAGGACATGGGCTACGTGAAGAACATCACCGCCTATTACCGGCAGCGCCTGGACGCCGTGCTCGAAGACCGCCCGGACCTGGCCCGGGCCTCCAGCGGGCGCACCGCGCACTTCTTCGTGCCCGACCCGGACAAGACCTTCCACCGTGGCAGCACCGACTACTTCGTCAGCGAGCGCAAGATCGACATCGGCGCCTTCGACTCGCCGACCTTCACCGGCCTGCTGGTGGGCGTGGTGGAAAAAGTCGGCAAGCGTGACTTGCAGGTGGTGACCCGCGAGCCACTGTCCAACGGCGACGGCCTCAATGTGCAGGTCAAGCGTGAGGTGGTGGGCTTTCGCGCCAACATCGCCGAGGCCAAGGGCGAATTCGAGGAAGACGGCGAGAAACGCTACCGCTATCGCGTCGAACCCAATGAGATGCCCGAAGGCCTGCACCGCCTGCGGCCCTTGCATCCCCTGAGCCGCAACCTGGACCACAACTGGCAGCAGGCGTTGGTCAAGACCTCCGCCGAGCGTCGGGTAGGCCTGGCCTGGACGGTGCAGTTGCGCGAAGAGCGCCTGGAGCTGAGCGCCACCAGCGAGGAGGGTGTCAGCGCCAGCGTGGTGCTGGATGGCCCGTTCGGCGTGGCCAACAAGCCGGAGCAGGCCCTGGAACAACTGCAGGACCTGCTGGGCCAACTGGGCACCACCCAATATCACGCCACCGGGATCAAGCTGGATGCGCCTCAGGCGTTCTTCATTCCCAACTCCCAGCTCAAGGCCCAGCGCCGGGAAGTCATCGAAGCCCTGACCGCCGCGCGGATCGAGGCTCACCCACGGGGTAGCCGCAAAGCCGAGACCAGCCCGCCACCGGTGTACCCGGAAGCGCATCTGTCGTTCCTGGCCAACGTCTACAACCAGAAGGCCCGCGACTTCTACCACCGTCACGGGGTGAAGTTGATCGATGCCGCCTTCGAGGCCCACCAGGAAACTGGCGAAGTGCCGGTGATGATCACCAAGCACTGCCTGCGTTTCTCCTTCAACCTGTGCCCGAAACAGGCCAAGGGTGTGACCGGGGTGCGGACCAAGGTCGCGCCGATGCAATTGGTGCACGGCGATGAAGTGCTGACCCTGAAGTTCGATTGCAAGCCGTGCGAAATGCACGTGATCGGCAAGATCAAGGGCCACATCCTCGGCCTGCCGTTGCCGGGCAGCGTCAACGAGCAAGTGGTCGGCCATATCAGCCCCCAGGATCTGCTCAAGACCATCCCCCGCGCACCGCACTGAGTGCCTGCCGGGCGCGCCGCAATGGCGCGCCCGGCGGCCGAAAAAAACGCCGTTTGCTCACTCGGGGCAAACGGCGTTTTGCGTTGGGGGGAGGGGGGATGCTCAGGCGATTTTCAGCACCGTGCGCCCCACCAGTTGCCCTTTGCGCATGCGCTCGAATATCTGGTTGATTGCTTCCAGCGGCTCGGTGACGATCTGCGCCGTGACCTGGCCCCGGGCGGCGAAGGCCACCGCTTCGTTGAGGTCCTGGCGGGTACCGATGTTGGAGCCGGTGATGGTCAGTTCCCAGCCGCTGATGGCCGAGATCGAGGCGCGCACGGTGTCGGCGTCGCCGCCGGGCAAGCCGATGAAGACGGCGGTGCCGCCCGGGCGCAGCATGCCCACGGCCTGTTCGAAGGCGGCGTTGGCCACTGCCGTGACCAGGGCCGCGTGGACCCCGCCGAGTTGCTCCTTGATCGCCTGCACTGGCTCTTCCCGGGCGTTGATCAGGCGGTCGGCGCCCAGGCTGCGGGCCAGCTCCAGTTTGTCGGCCGAGACGTCCACCGCCACCACGCGAAAGCCCATGGCCTTGGCGTATTGCACTGCCACGTGCCCCAGGCCGCCAATGCCGAGCACCGCCACCCATTGCCCGGGACGGGCTCTGGAGCGCATCAGCCCGCGATACGTGGTGACCCCGGCGCACAGAATCGGCGCCATGGCATACAGGTCCACGCCGTCAGGAATCCGCGCGACAAACGCCGCTGGCGCCAGCATGTATTCGGCGTAGCCGCCGGGTTGGCTGTAGCCGGTGGATTCGCGGTGGGCGCAGATGGTTTCCATGCCCGCCAGGCAGTACTCGCAGGTGCCGCAGGCGCTGTACATCCACGGTACGCCCACCGCTTCGCCAATCGCCGGTTGCTGCACGCCCTCGCCCTGAGCCACCACGTGCCCGGTGATCTCGTGGCCGGGTATCAACGGCAGCAGGGGCAGCTCAGACCAGTCGCCGTCGATGGCGTGCAGGTCGCTGTGGCACACGCCGCAGGCGACCACCTTGATCAGCACTTCACCGCGCCCGGGTACTGGAATCGGCACCTGCTCGATGCTCAACGCTTCGCCGACACGGTGCAGTACGGCAGCCTTCATGGTGTTGCTCATGGTGTTCCCCTGTGTTTCAAGGGCAGCCCGCCTGGGCTGCCGGATCGTTCGAGAGTGGAGGGCGGGCTTACTGGGCGACGAACAGGGCAAAACGCTTCTGCATGGCGTCCTGGTTATCGACCCACCAGTCGGGGTTGACCATCACCACGCGCGAGGCGTTCTGCGGCGAGGTCGGCAGGCGCTTGGACAGCTCTTCGCTGATCAGCCCCGTCTGGTAGGCATGGCTGTTGACCGGCGCGTAAGGAATAAAGGTCGCGAGCATGGCCTGGCTTTTCGCGCTCATGATCTGGTTGATCACCTGCATCGCCAGTGCCTTGTTCGGCGCGCCCTTGGGCACGATCAGGCAGTCGTGGCTGAGCAAGGCGCCGTCGAAGCTATAGTCGACATTGGCGTCGTCATGCTTGACGTCGTTGACCCGGCCATTCCAGATCGCCAGGAAATCCACCTCGCGGCTGCGCAGCAATTGCGCGGAATCGGCGCCCGCGCTCCACCAGTTGGCGACTTGCGGCTTGATCCGCTCCAGGGCGCGGAACGCTCGCTCCACATCCAGCGGGTAGAGCTTGTCCGGGGCCACGCCATCGCCCAGCAGTGCGGCTTCCATGGTCAGCCAGGGTTGCCGGTACAGGGCGCGGGCGCCTTTTACCGAAGGGTCGAAGAACTGGTTCCAGGTTTTTGCCACCGGTTTGCCAGTGTCATTGGCCCAGGCCACCACCGTGGCGTAGGCGTGGGTGCCGATCCAGTTCTGGCCGACCACGTTTTTATCCACGCCATCGGTGCCGATCACGCTGTAGTCCAGGGGTTCGGACAGGCCTTCGCGCTGGGCCTGGGCGCATTCCATGCTGCCCAGTTCGACGATGTCCCACTTAGGTTTGCCCGACAGCACCTGGGCGCGCACCGCGGCCAGGCCATCCATGCTGTCTTCCTTGATGGTGATGCCCAGGGCCTCGGCGGCCGGTTGCAGGTAGGCCTTGCGCTCGGCGTCCTGCAGGGCACCGCCCCAACCGGAGAAGGTCAGGGTGGCGGCGCCGGCGCTCAGGTGCGCGCTCAACAGCAGGCAGCCGGCGATGCAGCGGGGAAGGGAAAGAGGGGACAGTTTCATATCGATTTTCCTATGAGGTGCGTTTCGGGCAGCCGTCAGCCCAGATACAGGGGTGGTTGGCAGGCTGGCACAAGGTGGCGAAACGTAAATTTATTATTGTTCAGGCGTCATCGAGGTCGCTGATTCGCTGTTAAATATCGCATTGCGATAATTAAAAATCGAATAAAGTCAAGTCTTATGGTTATTTGATTGCCTGTCAATGCGATTTTCGAAATCGACAGCGGGGAAAATTGTTAAAAATAATCGTTGACCGATATCGGTATTCGCTTCTAGTCTGTTAAAAACCGATTAGTTGATATCGCACAGCGATAATGCGAGGCCAGATGTACGATCCATTGGTGCATTCCCATCCCGGCACGGGCGAAGCTCACTCCGCTTCCTATTGGGTCGATACCGCCGGCCAGGCGCCGGCGGATGACGGCCCGGTCACCGGGCCGCTGGACGTCGACGTGGCGGTGATCGGCGCCGGCTATACCGGCCTCAGCTGTGCCCTGCACCTGGCCCGGGATCACGGCGCCCAGGTGCTGGTGCTGGAGGCCAACACCACGGCCTGGGGCTGCAGCGGGCGCAATGGCAGTTTTGCGCGGATATCCGGCGGCCGTGTGCCCCTGGCGGAATTGATCGGCCGCTACGGCAAGGACACCGCCCGGGCCTACTTCGGCGAAATGCAGGCGGGCCTGGCCACGGTCAAGCGTCTGATCGCCGAGGGCGGGATCGAGTGCGACGTGCAGCCCGACGGGGTGTACAAAGTGGCGACCAAGGCCGCCCACACCGAAAGCCTCAAGCGCGAGGCCGGGCTGTACAACGAGGTGCTGGGTTACCCCGCGCATTTTGTCGGGGCCGAGCAATTGCAGGGCGCCCATGCCGGGGCCGAATCCTTTGGTGCGCTGCGCATGCCCGACGGCTTTGCCATGCACCCGTTGAAACTGGCCTGGGGCGTGCAACGCATGGCCCGCGCCGCCGGGGCCAGGGTTCACGTGGCGTCGCCGGTGACCGGCTGGAGCAGTGACGCCAAGGGCCACCTGCTGGTGACCCCGGGCGGTGTGGTGCGGGCCCGCAAAGTAGTGGTGGCCACCAACGGCTACACCTCGTCGGACCTGCATCCGCAACTGGCCGGCCGGGTACTGCCGGTGCATTCGCAGATCATCGTCACCGCGCCGTTATCCGCCGAGCAGGTGCGCAACAGTCTGCCGTCCACTGACTGCATGTTCGATACGCGCAACCTGTTGTTCTACTACCGCCGCCTGCCGGACAACCGCCTGCTGTTTGGCGGGCGCAGCGCCGTGACCGGGCGCGAGGCCGAGAACCCGGTGCACCGTCAGTTCCTCCTCGACTCCCTGCGGCGCAAGTTCCCGGTGCTCGGCCAGGTGCCAGTGGACTACGGCTGGGGCGGCTGGGTCGCGGTGAGCCAGAACTCGCTGCCCTACATCTATCAGGTGCCGGACCTGGACCAAGTGTTCAGCGCCGGTGGTTATGCCGGTAGCGGCGTGTCGTTTTCGCTGCACGCCGGCCAGCGCCTGGCGGACATGGTGATGGGCACTGGCCTGCCGAGTGCCGCGAGTTTCCTGCACCAGGTGCCACAACGCTTTCCCTTCCAGCCGTTCCTGCGCCTGGGCCAACGCCTGGCCTACAGCTGGTATCGCTTTCAAGACGCCCGCTGAGGCGGGTCATTTTTCTGGAGCTTGTCATGATCTACCGTGAGTTTTTGATTGATGGTCAGTTGGTCCCGGGCCTGGGTGCCGAAGAGCGGGTAATCGCCCCGGCCGATGAGCGCCAACTGGCCGTCATTGCCGAAGCCACTCCGGCACAGCTGGACCAGGCCGTGGACGCCGCCGAACGGGCCTTTCCGGCCTGGGCCGCGACCCCGCCGCGCCAGCGTGCCGCGCTGCTGCTCAAGCTGGCCGATGCCATCGAGCGCCACGCCGAGGCCCTGGGCACCCTGGAAAGCCAGAACTGCGGCAAGCCGTTGCAAAAAGCCATAGGCCATGAAATGCCGGCGGTGGCCGATGTGTTCCGTTTCTTTGCCGGGGCCAGCCGCTGCCTGTCGGGCAGTGCCGCCGGGGAGTATGTGGCGGGGCGCACCAGCATGATCCGTCGCGATCCGTTGGGGGTGGTCGGGCTGATCGCACCCTGGAACTACCCGCTGCTGATGGCCGCCTGGAAACTCGCGCCGGCCCTGGCCGCCGGCAATACCCTGGTGTTCAAGCCATCGGAACTGACGCCCCTGAGTGCCCTGTACCTGGCCCGGTTGTGCGCCGAGATCTTCCCGCGCGGGGTGGTCAATATCCTTTCCGGGCGCGGCGCCAGCCTGGGCGAGCAGCTGTCGAGCCACCCGAAGATCCGCATGGTCTCGGTCACCGGCGATATCGCCACCGGGCAGGCGGTGGTGCGGGCGGCGGCGAGCAACTTGAAACGCACCCACCTGGAACTGGGGGGCAAGGCGCCGGTGCTGGTGTTTGCCGATGCCGACATCGACGCTGCGGTGAACATGTTGCGCACCGGCGGCTATTACAACGCCGGCCAGGACTGCACGGCTGCCTGCCGGGTGTATGTGGCCGATGCAATCCATGACCGCTTTGTCGAAGCCCTGAGCGCGAACATTGCCACGCTCAAGACCGGTGCCCCCACCGACCCGAGCAGCGATTTCGGGCCCTTGATCAGCCGCCGCCAGCAACAGCGGGTAGCCGGCTTCGTCGAGCGTGCCCGTGGCCTGGCCCATGCCGAAGTGCTGGTGGGCGGCGCGGTGGTGGATGGCCCCGGATTCTTCTACGCCCCCACCCTGATTGCCGGAGTGCGCCACGAAGATGAAATCGTGCAGAAGGAAGTCTTCGGCCCGGTGGTCAGCGTCACCCGCTTCGACGACGAACAGCAAGTCATGGCCTGGGCCAATCAGAGCGAGTACGGTCTCTCGGCCTCGGTCTGGACCCGCGACGTGAAGCGTGCGCTGCGCACCTCCAGCCAATTGCAGTACGGTTGCGTGTGGGTCAACGATCACATGACCCTGGCCACGGAAATGCCCCACGGCGGCCAGCGCCAATCCGGCTACGGCAAGGACCTCAGCGTCTATGGCCTGGAGGACTACACCTGCGTGCGGCATGTGATGCTGAATTTCAACGATTGAGTACCCGCGACACCGGCGATACCCAGAATAAAAATCAGGATCGAGTTCGATTGGAGGGCAGGACGCCCGCGTTTCAGCTGTTGCCTGTCCTTTGACAACGACCCAGGGAATACACCCAATGCAGATCACCGCCAGCACCAGAACCATCAGCGCCTTGACCCTTTCACTGCTGTGCATCGGCGCCGCCCAGGCCGCCCCGAGCATCACCTTCGCGGGCTGGGGAGGGGCCCTGCAGGATGCCGAGCGCAAGGCCTACCTGGAACCCGCGGCCAAGGCCCTGGGCGTGACCATCAAGGAGGACAACATGGATGGCCTGGCCGCCGTGCGTGCCCAGGTGCTGTCCGGCAAGCCGCAGTGGGATGTGGTGGAACTGGCCTCCAACGATTGCGTGCTGGCCGAGCGCCAGGGCCTGACCGAACCCCTGGATTTCTCGGTGATCGACACCTCGGGCGTGGCCAAGGGGCTGTACGGCAAGAACTGGATCGCCAGCAATGCCTATTCCACGGTCATGGCCTGGGCCACCGACACCGGCAAGGCGGTGCCCAAGAACTGGAAAGAGTTCTTCGATCCCAATTTCAAGGGCGCGCGCTCGCTGTACCGCCAACCGTTCACCACCCTGGAACTGGCGCTGATGGCCGATGGCGTGGCGCCGAAAAACCTCTACCCGCTGGACGTCGAGCGGGCGTTCAAGGTGCTGGAGAGGATCAAGCCGCAAGTGGTGAACTGGTGGCGCAGCGGCAGCGATTCTGCACAGTTGCTGCGCAGCCGTGAAGTGGACTTCCTGTCGATCTGGGCTTCGCGGGTCAATGAGCTGAAACAGGGCGGCGAAGCGGTCGACTACACCTACGACCAGGCGCTGCTGGACTACGATTGCGTGGTGGTGCCCAAGGGCGCGCCAAACAAGGAACTGGCGATGAAGCTGATCGGCCAGATCATGTCCGCAGAGAGCCAGGCACGGCTGGTGATGCTGATCCCCAACCCGCCGATCAACAGCAAGGCCTACGACACCGGGATCATTCCTGCGCAGATGGCGGCCACGCTGCCCACCGCGCCGGCCAACATCGACAAGGTGGCGATGTTCGACCCGGTCTGGTGGGTGGACAACCAGGCCGAGCTGCAACGCCGCTTCGACCTGTTTATCCAGAACTGATTCATGCTCGACTCCCCGCTGGCCCAGGCCGCCGGGGAGGTTGCGGGCCGCGTGGTTGGCGGCCCTGAAGTTGAGCCTTTACCTTGCGCTGAGTTGACTATGTCCCAAGAAAAAAGCCAGTCGATCGCCATCGACATCGAGCGATTGACCAAGACCTACGGTGCCTTTGCCGCCCTGGACGATGTGTCGTTGAACATCCGCAGTGGCGAGTTCATCTCCCTGCTGGGTTCGTCCGGTTCGGGCAAGACCACCTTGCTCATGGCCCTGGCCGGGTTCGTCCAGCCCGACAGCGGCAGCATTCGCTTCGGTGGCCGCGAGATGGTCTTCGAACCGCCGCACAAGCGCGACGTGGGGATGATGTTCCAGAACTACGCGCTGTTTCCCCATATGAACGTGTTCCAGAACGTGGCCTATCCGCTCAAGCTGCGAGGCTACAAGCGCGAGGACATCCGCCGTCGGGTGCACGAAGCCCTGGCCACGGTGGAACTCGATCACCTGGTGGAGCGGCGCATCGATGAAATGTCGGGTGGCCAGCGCCAGCGCATCGCCCTGGCGCGGGCGATTGTCTTTGAACCGAAGATCCTGCTGATGGACGAACCGCTGTCGGCCCTGGACAAGCGCCTGCGGGAAACCATGCAACTGGAGATCCGCCGTCTGCACGAGCGCCTGGGCATGACCGTGGTCTATGTGACCCACGACCAGCGCGAAGCCCTGACCCTGTCCGATCGCATCGCGGTGATGACCAAGGGCCGCATCCAGCAGATCGACACCCCGCAAAACCTCTACGAGCGCCCGGCCAACCGCTTTATCGCCGAGTTTGTCGGCGAGTCCTCATGCCTGCCGGTGCAGGTCCGCGATGGCGCGGTGTGGCTCGGCGAATCGCAGTTGCAATGCACGCCGCCCGCAGGCCCGCTGCTTAACCCGAACCTGGTGGTGCGCCCGGAAAAACTGCAATTTATCGGCGCCGACACGCCAGGTTTCAACGGCTTGCAAGGCCAGGTCCGCGATGTGATCTACCAGGGCGACAGCCAACTGATCCAGATCACCCTGGAGCAGGGCGCCGAAGTCTCGATCCGCCGCCCGACCCGCAGCTCCGAGGTCGAGCGCTTGCCGCAGCGTGGTGAACAGGTACGCCTGGGCCTGCACCCGATGGACACCCTGGTGGTGGGGGACGCGCCATGAACCTGGCCCTCAACCCTGGCGAGGCCCCCCATCGCCAGCAATTGCAACGCGCCGGGCGCCGCCATGGCTGGTGGCTGCTGAGCCCGGGGCTGCCGGCCTTGCTGTTGGTGCTGGTGACCTTTGTGCTGCCGATCGGCTGGCTGTTTGGCCTGTCGCTGTTCGACGCCGAGGGTCAGTGGACCACCGAGAACTACAGCCGCCTGCTGCAGCCGATCTACACCCTGGCCTTCAGCCAGACATTCAGCGTGAGTTTTATCGTCACCGCGATCTGCGTGGTGATCGGCTACCCCTACGCCTATTGCATGGTCCACGGCCCGCGCCTGCTGGCCAACCTGGCCATGGCCTTGCTCCTGGTGTCGCTGTGGACCTCCTTGCTGGTGCGCACCTACGCCTGGCTGGTGATCCTGCAACGCCGTGGCCTGGTCAACGAAATGCTGCTCGGCCTGGGCCTGGTGGACACGCCCCTGGCCCTGGTGCACAACCTCACCGGCACGGTGATCGGCATGACCCACATCATGCTGCCGTACATGATCCTGCCGCTGTATGCGGCGATGAAGAGCATCAACCCGATCTACCAGCAGGCCGCCGCCACCTTCGGCGCTTCGCCGGCGCGGGCCTTTCGTGATGTGTTCCTGCCGTTGTCGCTGCCGGGGCTGACCGCTGGCGCGACCCTGGTGTTCGTCCTCAGCCTGGGCTTCTACGTGACCCCGGCACTGCTCGGCGGCGGCAAGGTGCAGATGCTGTCGATGCGCATCGAAAGCGACGTATCGATGTACGCCAACTGGGGCGCGGCCTCGTCCCTGGGGGTGATTCTGTTGTTGGCGACCCTGGCCCTGATGTACCTGGTCAAGAAGGTCGCCGGCCTTCGTCAGCGGAGTGAGTGAAGCCATGTCCCGTCTATCCCGAAACCTGGTCCGCGAGGCCAAGCGCAGCTGGCTCTACCTGTTCATGCTGCTGGCGATGGTGTTTTTGATTGCGCCGACCTTGATCGTGCTGCCGATGTCGCTGTCGGATGCGCGCTACCTGAGCTTCCCGCCCAAGTCCCTGGGCTGGCAGTCGTACCTCAATTACTTCGGCTCCCTTGAGTGGCAGAGTGCGACGCGTATCTCGCTGTTCACCGCGACCCTGACCATGCTCATCGCCACCAGCCTCGGCACGGCGGCGGCCTATGCCCTGCATGTCAGTGGCAAGCGCTTCACCGCGCTGCTGCGCGGGCTGATGCTGGCACCGATGATCGTGCCGGTGATCTTCACCGCCATCGGCCTGTTCTTCGTCTATGCGCGGCTGGAGCTGAACAACACCCTGTTCGGCCTGGTGCTGGCCCATACCCTGGTGGCCTTGCCCTACGTGATCATCAACGTCGAGGCCGGGCTGCGTTCCTATGACATGACCCAGGAACACGCGGCGTGCATCCTCGGCGCCACCAGGCTGCGGGCGTTCTTTGACGTGACCCTGCCGCAGATCCGTTTTTCGGTGATCGGCGCGGCGATGTTCGCCTTTGCCGTGTCCCTGGATGAGGCGGTGATTTCGCTGTTTATCAGCGGCGGCGACACCTCGACCCTGACCCGCAAGATGTTCAGTTCGCTGCGTTCGGAAATCGACCCGGTGATCGCGGTGGTGGCGACGCTGATGACCCTGCTCTCGATCATCATGCTGGCCATCAGCCTCACGGCCCAGAGCCGGGCCAAGAAGAGGGCGCAGCCATGAGCCGGCCGTGTCCGCGCCTGGCCCACGGTGCGCAGCAGGCGGTGGAGTTTTTCTGGAATGGCCACGCCCTGCAGGGCCGGCCGGGTGAGCACCTGGCCGCGGCCTTGCTGGCCAACGGCGTTCGCACCCTGGCCTGGACCCGCAAGTCGCACCGGCCCATGGGCCTGTCGGGCAGTTACGTGAATGGCGTGCTGGCGCGGGTCGATGGCGTGCCCAATGTGCGCCTGGATCAGGTCCGGGTGCGCGCCGGGCTGCGGGCCGAGATGCAGAATTGCTGGCCCAGCGCCGGTTTCGACCTGTTGCGCCTGGCGCGCTGGATCCCGTCGGGCTGGATCCAGGGCGGCTTCGAGCACAGCAACCTGATCCCCAGTGGCAACCGGCTGTTTCAGGTGTGGGAAGCCCTGCTCGCGTTCCTGGCCGGCGTAGCCCGGCCGGCAGACCGTGCGCGCCTGGCGGGCCAGACATTGCCCCAGGCGCGGGCCCTGAGCTGCGAGGTGCTGGTGATTGGCGCCGGCCCTGCCGGGTGCGCGGCGGCCAATGCGGCGGCCGAGCAGGGGCGGGATGTGTTGCTGGTGTCCCGTGGCCCTGGTCCTGGGCGCGGGTTGCAGGCGGCCGGGCAGCGGGTGCCCGAGGTGGCGGCGGCGGTGCGCACCCTGTACGGGGTCGAGGTGTTTGGCGCCTATCGCGACGGCGACTTGTTGTTGGCCGCGCCCCAGGACCCGAGTCAGGGTGCCGTGGCCCTGAGTGCCGGCGAGGTGCTGCTGGCCACCGGCAGCCGCAGTTGTCCGCCGTTGGTGCCGGGGGCCTGGCTACCGGGGGTGATGGACGCCCGCTGCGCCCTGGCCCTGGCCCATGAATGCGCAGTGGCACCAGGGCGCGCGGTAGTGGTGGCCGGCACCGGCCAGGAAGCCCAGGTCGCCGAACGCCTGCGTCAGCTCGGGGTGACGGTGGTGGCGGTCAAGAGCCTGGAGGGCTTGCGTTGCATCAAGGGCCGGCATGCGGTGGAGAGCGTCATGTTCGACCAGCCGATTGTCTGTGATGCCTTCGTGCACGTCGGCCCCTGGTTGCAGGAGGCCAGCCTGGAATTTCAGAGCGCGGCCCACGGCCTGGGCCAGTTGCGCAGCGGCAACAGTCGCTTCCAGCGCATCGGCCGCGCGGCGCGGGCCGACCAGGTATTGCCGGTCAGTGATCTTGAGCCGCTGCTGCTGTGCCCCTGCATGGACGTGTCAGGCAAGGAGGTCGCGGCGCTGATCGATGAGGGCATCGTCGACCTGGAAGTGATCAAGCGCCTGACCTCCTGCGGCATGGGCCCGTGCCAGGGACAGCCGTGCTGGGATGCCTTGCGCGCCTTTGTCAGCGCCCGCAGCGGTCTGCCGTTGCAGGCCCTGGCCCGACCGACCCTGCGCCCACCCAGGCGCAGCCTGACCGTGGCCCAGGCGGCGGGGCTGGTGGATGTGGTGGAGCCTTTGCAATGACGGAATCAAGCAAGCTGCCGCGCCAGGCGTCGGTGGTGATTGTCGGCGGCGGCATCCAGGGCCTGGCCCTGGCGTTCAACCTGGCCGAACTCAAGGTGCGCGACATCCTGGTGCTCGACGCCGGCTACTGGCAGGGCGGGGCTTCCGGGCGCAACGGCACGCTGATCCGCGGTGCCTTCAGTTCGCCGGAATGGACGCGCTTTTTCGCCCACTCCAACCGCCTGTGGCTGGGGCTGTCCAAGCGCCTGGGGCAGAACGTGATGTTCTCCCGCCGCGGCTACACCATGGTCGGCGAGCGCGAGGCCACTGCCCAGTTGCTGCAGCGCACGCTGCAGGTCCACCGTGACTGCGGCATAGACTCGGAAATGCTCAGCCCCGGGCGCTTGCGCAAGGTTCTGCCGGCCCTGGCCCATGAACGGGTCAGCGCCGCGTTGCACCTGCCCGACAGCGGGGTGGCGCCGCATCATGCGGCGATGCATGGCTACCTCAAGGCCTGTCAGGCCCGGGGAGTGGATGTGCGCTATCGCACTGAAGTCAGCGCCATCGACCGTCGCGACGGCCAGGTGGAAGGGGTGTGGGTCGGCCAGCAGCGGATTGCCTGCGACACCCTGGTCCTGGCCGGCGGCGCCCAGAGCAATGCCTTGGCGGACATGGCCGGGGTGCCGCTGGAAGGCTACCCGATGCGCCTGGAGGCCATGGCCCTGGAGCCGACCCGGGCCCTGATCGGCCCGGCGGTGGCCTTGCTCGACCGCCTTTGCTACATGCACCAGACCGCCCGTGGCGAAGTGGTGGGCGGCGCCGAAGTGGCCGAGCGCCCGCAAGTCAGCCTCGGCGCCGACGTGCCGGTGATGGCCGCCACGGCCAAGGCCTACGCCGAAATGTTCCCGCAACTGGGGGCGGCGCGGATCCTGCGGCAATGGGCCGGGCTGGTGCATATCTCCAAGGACTTCGGGCCGCTGCTCGGCGCCCACCCGCACCTGGGCGGGCTGCACCTGAGCGCCGGCTGGTGTTATGGACATGCCGGCGCGCCGGCCGCTGGCGAGTTGCTGGCCAGGGCCCTGGTCACCGGGGTGGTGGACGAGCGCATGCAGCCGTTCGCGGTCGACCGTTTTCAACGCAATTGCCCAGTGCTCGAACCGGGAATTGTCCTGAGCCACTTCGAATGAACGCGGGCAGCCAGTATCCTGCACACTGTCCGGCTTTTAGCCGCGCCCCAGACGCGGCAGTCACACTCAATCAAGGATTTGTTGCCTGATGACCACACCTGAAGAATCCCCGCTGTTTGTCACTGCGCTGTCCAAGGGGCTGGCCATTATCGCGATCTTCCGCGCCGGGCAGCCGAGCATGAGCCCGGCGGAAATCGCCGAGGCCACCGGGCTCAACAAGAGCACGGTGCAACGCTCACTGTTCACCCTCGAGGCCCTGGGCTACCTGTGCAAGGAGCCGGATACCAAGCGCTACCGGCTGACACCCATGTCCCTGGACCTGGGCACCGGCTACTTGCAGACCAGCGACCTGATCGAGCGCGCCAACCCGTACCTGCATGAACTCAACCGCGATATCGAAGAGAGCTGCAACCTGCTGGAGCCCTGCGGCCTGGACATGCTCTACGTGGCGCGCTTCCCCAGCCACAAGCAGATCTCGCTGCATATTCCCCTGGGCCGGCGCCTGCCGATGTACTGCACGGCGGCGGGGCGCGCCTACCTGTCGGCGCTGCCGGCGGCGGAGTCCGGTGCGATCCTCGAACAGTCCAACCGCCAGGCCTACACCGCCAACACCGTGACCGACCTCGGGCAACTGCAGGCGGTGATCGAGCAGGCACGCACTGAGGGTTATGCCTACGCCAACGAGGAGTACTACGCCGGTGATATCAGCGTCGCGGCAGCGGTGGTGAATGCCGCCGGCTACCCCCTGGGGTCGGTCAACGTGGCGGTGCCGTTCAGCCGCTGGAACCTCGAGGACGCCCGGCGCGAACTGGCACCCAAGGTGATCAATGCCGCCCGCGCCATTTCCAGTGCGGCCCGCAGCCTGCGGCGCATGCCTGGCTGATTGACGGCCGCCCGCCGGGGTGGCCGCTGCCTGAACCTGTGAACTGAACCTGCCCGACGGCGATTGATCGCCGTCACGGGTTTCGTTCGCCCGCGATTTCTTGAAACCGGCCGAATACCTCGGCCGCACCGACCCCTGAAGAGAGGCCAGCATGACCATCAAACGCTACCAGCCCAACGGCAAACGCCTGAGCCACGCCGTGGAATACAACGGCATCGTCTACGTCACCGGCCAGGTCGCCGCCGACCGCAGCCAGGATGTCCAGGGCCAGACCCGCCAGGTATTGGCCCGCATCGACGAACTGCTGGCCGAAGCCGGCAGTGACAAGAGCCGCATCCTGTTCGCCCAGGTCTGGCTCAAGCACGCGGTGCAGGACTTCGCCCAGATGAACGCCGCCTGGGATGCCTGGGTACCGGAAGACGCACTGCCGGCCAGGGCCACCGTGGAATCGAGCCTGGCGGCCGAGAACATCCTGGTCGAGATCGCCGTCCAGGCGGCCCTCAGCCATTAATTTTCCGGGCGCCACGGCGCCCGCTTCAGCGAGGTTGTACCGAGCATGAGCATCGAACATTTGATCAATGGCCAACTCCTGGCCGGGGGCACGCGCCAGGTCGCGGTCTTCAACCCGTCCACCGGCGCCAGCATCGCCCAACTGACCCTGGCCGACAGCGCCACCGTGCAGTTGGCGGTAGAGGCGGCCGTGGCGGCTTTCCCGGGGTGGCGCGACACACCGCCGGCCAAGCGCGCCCAGGTCCTGTTCCGTTTCAAGCAGCTGCTCGAAGAGCATCAGCAAGCCATCGCGCAACTGATCAGCCTGGAGCACGGCAAGACTCTGGAAGACGCCCTGGGCGAGCTCAAGCGCGGCATTGAAAACGTCGAGTACGCCTGTGGCGCCCCGGAGCTGCTCAAGGGCGAATACAGCCGCAACGCCGGGCCGGCCATCGATTGCTGGTCAGATTTCCAGCCCCTGGGTGTGGTGGCCGGGATCACCCCGTTCAACTTCCCGGCCATGGTCCCGTTGTGGATGTACCCCCTGGCCATCGCCTGCGGCAACTGCTTCATCCTCAAGCCTTCGGAGCGCGATCCCAGCTCGACCCTGCTGATCGCCCAGCTGTTGAACCAGGCGGGCCTGCCCAAGGGCGTGCTCAACGTGGTGCACGGCGACAAGGAAGCGGTGGATGCGCTGCTGCAAGCGCCACAGGTCAAGGCCCTGAGCTTTGTCGGCTCGACCCCGGTCGCCGAGTACATCTACGCCGAGGGCACCCGTCGCGGCAAGCGCGTCCAGGCCCTGGGCGGGGCGAAAAACCACGCACTGCTGATGCCCGATGCTGACCTGGGCAGTGCGGTCGGGGCGTTGATGGGCGCGGCCTACGGTTCCTGCGGCGAGCGCTGCATGGCGATCTCGGTGGCGGTGTGCGTCGGCGATCAGGTGGCGGATGCCTTGATCCAGCGCCTGCTGCCACAGATTGCGGCATTGAAAATCGGCCCTGGCACATCCCCAGGGTTGGACATGGGGCCGTTGGTGACGGCTGCGCACCTGGCCAAGGTCAGTGCCTATGTGGACGCCGGGGTCGAGGAGGGTGCCGAGCTGCTGGCTGACGGTCGCGGGCTGCAAGTGCCGGGGCATGAACAGGGCTTTTTTATCGGCGGTTGCCTGTTCGATCGGGTCACGCCGCAGATGAGCATCTACCGCGACGAAATCTTCGGCCCGGTGTTGTGCGTGATGCGGGTGGCGAGCCTGGAGCAGGGCATCGCCCTGATCAATGGGCACGAATACGGCAATGGCACCTGCATCTTCACCCGGGATGGCGAAGCGGCGCGGCTGTTTGCCGATCAGATCGAAGTCGGCATGGTCGGGATCAACGTGGCCTTGCCGGTGCCGGTGGCCTACCACAGCTTTGGCGGCTGGAAACGCTCGCTGTTCGGCGACCTGCATGCCTATGGCCCCGATGGCGTGCGTTTCTACACCCGACGCAAGGCCATTACCCAGCGCTGGCCGAAGGCGGCCACTCAGGAATCCACGCAGTTCGCGTTTCCCAGCCTGTAAGCGTCGAGGCCGATGACCAGGGCAGCGTCCCTGGTCATCGGCCTGGGCCCGGGGTTACACGCCGAGGCTTTCCAGGTCCCGGGCCAGCATCACCAGTTGGTGGGCCAGGGAGTTTTCGAGTTTCTCGCTCGACAGCTGGAAGCTCGGGGCACCGCAGGTCAGGGCCATGATGCTGCCGTCTGCCAGGTGCAGCGGCACGCCGGCGCCATTGACGTTGCGGTCCCACTCGCCCAGGGACAGGCAAAAACCCAGGGACTCGTATTCGCGGAACGAGGCTTCCAGGGATTTTTCCAGGGCCGGCCATTCGTCGCCGGCCTTTTTCGCCACTTCCCCCAACAGATGGTCGCGCTCGTTTTTCGGCGTGGCGGCCAGGTAGGCACGCCCGGCGGCGCTGGTGGCCAGGGGCAGGCGTACGCCGGGCTCCATGCGCAGGCTGGCGACTTCCGGCGGGCGGCTGCTGTCGACGTGAATCATCGACAGCCGATCGCGGCAGGTCAGGCTGACGGTGGTGTTGGTCCGGCGCGAGAACTCATCCATATACGGCTTGCCGAGCTGGCGCACCCGCAGACTGGCGGAGTAGGCGTACCCGAGGGCCAGCACGGCGGAGTCGAGCTGGTACTTCTCCAGGTCCTGGTTGTACTTGAGGTAGCCCAGTTGCGTCAGGGTGTAGGTCAGGCGCGAAACCGTCGGTTTCGGCAGCCCGGTGATGCGTGCGATGTCCTGGTTGCCGCGCACCGCATGGCCATGGGTAAAGGCCCGCAGGACTTCCAGGCCACGGGCCAGGGCCTCGACGAACTTGCGGTCCTTGGGGTCTTTTTCCGGGGAATCGTTCTGGTCGTGCATAGGCGTATCCGATGGGGGCTGGTGCCGGTCCAGTGCCTAAGGTCTGCACGAAAACTACCTGCGCTTCGATCATGCTGCGTTAAAAACACGCTCAGAATGCTCATGTAGGCCTCTACACTCCGCTTCCTCGCCTGTTTTTGCCTTGCCTGATCTTTGCTCGGCAAGTTTTCCTACAGACCCGAGTGACCACACAGCAGGTTCGTGAAATTCAACTGAAAAATGGTAGCGCGGAACCGCTTGAATTGACATCGCCGATTCCCTGTCGAAACCCGGTTTCGCAGGTGCGTGGCAGGCGCGTGTATTGGGCTTGTCTGCACGCGCGCCGCGCAATCGCCTCAGTCGCCATCCGGCGCGAGGCGCCCGCGCTTGAAAACCCCTTCTGCGCTCGCGAGTAATTGCCCCTCGACGTCGAGCAGGTCGCAGGTTGCCATAAAGATCTTGGCGCCACCGCCCCGGGTCCGTGCCACGGCTCGGACCTCGGTCCCGGGGGGGGCAGCAGCCATGTAGATGATGTTCAGCGACAGGGTCAGGGCCAGTCGCCGTTGGGCGGGAACGGCGTGCCAGGTTCCGCTCATGCCCATGGCCGAGTCCGCCAGTGAGGCGATCACTCCGCCGTGCAGGTTGCCGGCCCGGTTCAGGTGATGGGCCTGCACGGTGAAGCCGATGATGGTTTGCGCCTGGCTGTACTCGTGCAGGACCAGGCCGATATGGGCGGAAAAACCGTTGAAGGGGTCTTGCTGCGGTGGTTGCGGATGAACGGCGGTCATGGGCGATAGCTCGTGTGGGTCAGTCAGTGAGACAGGAATCAAGGGTTGCTTCCCGTGCCAGCGATGGCTGTACGGTGTTTCGCAAAGGTCTATTTAAGTCCAGTTAAGCGGATGAATCTAATTATTTCATGAGATATATGGAACCATATTCCGCAGTGCGAAATAAAAAAGATTGAAATAGGCTTGCGTCATGGGGCAGGATCGGCCCTGATGTGACGGCCATTGCGACCTGTGCCTGCCTTATCGCGTTCAGCGCCGGCAAGCCGCGAACAGGGCCCAGGCGCCAGGTCGCGCAAGCGTTGCCGGCCCTGATCCAGGCCGCTCGGGGGACATCCGCAAGAGCCCCTGCCAGCGCAACTCGTGCTTGATCACCTTCGGAGTCAAGGAGTCTCGATGCCCACTATCAGCAGCGTGCGCCCCCACCAACGCGTCTGGCCTAAACGCCTGCCACACGCGTTATCGGTCCCGGCCACTTCCCTGTGGTTCAACCTGGAGGTGTCTGCGCGGCGCTACCCGGACAAGACCGCCTACCTGTTTTTTGGCCAGTCCCTGAGTTTCAGCGCCTTGCAGGCCCAGGCGCAGGCCGTGGCCGGCTGGCTGCAAAGCGTGGGGGTCAAGGCTGGTGATCGGGTGGCGCTGTACCTGCAGAACTGCCCGCAATTCGTCGTTGCCTATTACGCCATCCTGCGGGCGAATGCGGTGGTGGTGCCGGTCAACCCGATGAACAAGATGGAGGAGTTGACCTACCAATTGCAGGACGCCCAGGCACAGGTGGTGATCTGCGCTGCCGACCTGGCGGCGACCGTGCAGGCCGCCCAATCAACCCTTGAACCTCACGAACGCCTGCGGCAGGTGCTGGTGACCCATTACAGCGACGCGATGCCGCCTGTCTCCGCCATGGACCCGGCCGAGCTTGCTGCCGAGGCCACCGATGCCTGGCTGCGCGCTGAGCCGGCATTGCCCGCAGCCTGCCTGCGCTGGAGCGAGATCCTCGGCCAGGCCTGGCCCCTCGGTCCGCACACCGCCGAGGCGGACGATCTGGCGATGCTGCAATACACCTCGGGCACCACTGGCCATCCCAAAGGCTGCATGCACAGCCACCGCAGCTTGATGAGCAATGCCGTCACCGGCTGCTGGACCCAGTCCACGGTGGCCTCGGTGGGGTTGGGCGTGGTGCCGTTTTTCCATATCACCGGCCTGGTGTGTTTTGTCCTGCGCGCGGTGTTCGATGCCACCAGCACGGTGATCCTGCCGCGCTGGGACCGGGAGCTCGCCGGGCGCCTGATTTCGCGGCACAAGGTCACCCACTGGACCTGCATTCCAACCATGGTCATCGACCTGTTCGGCAGCCCCAACTACAAGGATTTCGGCCTGGGCGGGCTGGTTCATATCAACGGTGGCGGGGCGGCGATGCCCCAGGCCGTGGCCGAGCGCCTGCAACAGGAGTTCGGGCTGACCTTCCTCGAAGGCTACGGGCTCACCGAAACCGCAGCGGCCACCCATGGCAACCCACCCGAACGGGCCAAGCTGCAGTGCCTGGGCATGCCGTTCTTCGGCGTCGATTCGCGGGTGGTCGACCCCAATACCCTGCGCGAGCTCGAACCCGGCGAGGTCGGGGAAATCGTCAGCCGTGGGCCGATGCTGTTCCAGGGCTACTGGCGCAACCCCGAGGCTACGGCGGCGGCCTTTATCGAGTTTGAGGGGCAGCGGTTTTTCCGCACCGGCGACCTGGGGCATATGGATGAAGAGGGCTACTTTTTTCTCACCGACCGGCTCAAGCGGATGATCAATTCCAGCGGCTTCAAGGTTTGGCCGGCCGAGGTGGAAGCCCTGCTGTTCAAGCATCCGGCGGTGCACGAGGCCTGCATCATCTCCAGCCAGGACGCTTACCGGGGCGAGAGCGTCAAGGCGCTGGTGGTCCTGCGCAGCGAAGCCCGGGGCCAGACCACCGAGCAGCAGATCATCGACTGGTCCCGTGAACACATGGCGGCCTACAAGGTGCCGCGCCAGGTGCAATTCGTCGAAAGCCTGCCCAAGTCCGGCTCGGGCAAAGTCATGTGGCGCCTGTTGCAGGAGCGTGAAACCGCGGGCACCTGAGCACCGATCCCCCCGTCCCAGCAATTACCCACTCTGCCGGAGATGACCATGACAACAAAAATAATAAACGTCCAAGGTCCGCAATCCCTGCCGACCCATGCTGCTCGGCTCGACTCGCTGTATTCCAGGATCCGCTGGCGCCTGCTGCCGTTGTTGATGCTGTGCTACATGGTTGCCTTCCTTGATCGGGTCAACATCGGCTACGCACAATTGCAGATGAAGCAGACTCTGCCGTTCAGCGACGCGGTGTACGGCTTGGGCGCGGGCATTTTCTTTGTCGGCTATTTCCTGTTCGAAGTACCCAGCAACCTGATGTTGCAGCGCAGCGGGGTGCGCAAGACCCTGCTGCGGATCATGGTCTGCTGGGGCCTGGTGGCATCGGCGATGATGTTCGTGCGTACCCCTCTGCAGTTCTACGTGCTGCGGTTTTTGCTTGGGGCGTTTGAAGCCGGGTTTTTCCCTGGGGTCATCCTGTATTTCACCTTCTGGTTCCCGGCGGCCCGGCGTGGCCAGGTGATTGCTTTGTTCATGACGGCTGCGGCGTGCGCCGGCCTGATCGCCGGGCCATTGTCCGGCAGCATCTTGAAGTACCTCAACGGCGTGGCCGGTTTTAATGGCTGGCAATGGCTGTTCGTGCTCCAGGGGCTACCGGCCAGTGTGCTGGGGGTGGTGGCGTTCCTTTACCTGCAGGATGGCCCGGATCAGGCAAAGTGGCTGAGCACCGCTGAGAAACGCCTGCTGAGCGACGACCTGGTGCAGGAATTGAAGAACCGCAAGGACCGCTCCCTGCACACCGTGGGCCAGATGTTTCGCGATCCCAAGGTGTACCTGCTTTCCACGGCGTACTTCATGTTCCTGGGGGCCACCTACATGCTGGTGTTCTGGATGCCGAGCCTGATCCAGGGCTGGGGTGTGGCGGACCTGTTGCTGGTGGGATTGATCACCACCATCCCCAACATCGTCGGCATCGTCGGCACCATCGTCATTGGTCTGCACTCGGACAAACGCCGTGAGCGGCGCTGGCACTTTGTCTGCTGCATGGGGTTGGCAGTGTTCGGCCTGGGCATCACCACGCTGTTGAACGGTCATCTGGTGATGTCGGTGGCGGCGCTGTCCTTGGCGTACCTGGGAATCAAGGCGGCGACACCGTTGTTTTTCGCCCTGGTCAGCGAATACCTGTCTGTGGCCTCCGCAGCGGCCGGCATTGCCCTGATCAGCAGCCTGGGCAACCTCGGGCCGGCGGTGACGCCGTGGCTCAACGGGGTCATCAACAGCCATACCGGTGGCCACGTATCGAGCATGTACCTGGGCATCGGCATGTACCTGCTGGCCGGGTTGCTGGTGTTGCTCTCTGCCGGAACCGCCGGGGCGGCGAGGGTCAGTCCGGGGATCGCCCTGGCCACCAAGTGAACAAACGCCTTATGCCGCCGGCCCTGGAGCGGCAGGCGCATGGGGCCTGGCTCAGTTGCCGAATTTCGTCGGTGACGGGCATGTTGATCGATCTGAAAGGAGGTGTTCCATGAGCTTGCCCGAGGTGTTGTCCCGGCGTCTGCGCCTGCCGTTGGTGGCCGCTCCGCTGTTTATCATTTCCACCCCGGAGCTGGTGATCGCCCAGTGCAAGGCCGGGATCGTCGGTTCGTTTCCGGCACTCAATGCCCGCCCTGCGGCACAGCTGGAGCAGTGGATCGAACGCATTACCCGGGAGTTGGCCGAGCATGATCGGCTGCACCCCGAGCGGCCCTCGGCCCCCTTTGCCGTGAACCAGATTGTCCATCGCTCCAACGAGCGCCTGGAGCAGGACATGGCGGTCTGTGTGCGGCACAAGGTGCCGATCATCATCACGTCCCTGGGTGCGCGCCCCGAGATCAACCAGGCGGTGCACAGTTACGGCGGCATCGTGTTGCACGATGTGATCAACAATAAATTCGCGCACAAGGCCATCGACAAGGGCGCTGACGGCTTGATCGCAGTCGCGGCGGGGGCGGGCGGGCATGCCGGGACGCTGTCGCCCTTTGCCCTGGTGCAGGAAATCCGCCAATGGTTCGACGGGCCCCTGTTGCTTTCGGGTTCGATTGCTTCTGGAAGCTCGATCCTCGCGGCCCAGGCAATGGGAGCTGACCTGGCCTATATCGGTTCGGCCTTTATCGCCACCCGCGAGGCCAATGCGGTGGATGGCTACAAACAGATGATCAGCCAGGCGAGTGCCGACGACATCGTCTACACCAACCTGATCACCGGGGTGCATGGCAATTACCTCAAACCGTCATTGCAGGCGGCAGGGCTCGATCCGGAGAACCTGCCCAGTAGCGACCCCTCACAGATGAATTTCGGCAGCGACCGCCAGCGGCCCAAGGCCTGGAAGGAAATCTGGGGCTGTGGCCAGGGTATTGGCGTGCTTGACCATGTACCGACAGCCGAGGCTCTGGTGGCACGTTTTGCCAGGGAGTACCGCGAAGCGCGCCTGCGTCTGGACAAGGTATCGGGCGAGTTCCAGTGGCCCACGGCGGCCGTGAGCCGGGAGTAGGCAACTGCCGGCCAGTGCCGGCAGTTGGGGGCGGGGTTACCAGATTTTCAGGTTGTATTCGACGATCAGCCGGTTCTCATCGACGTTGGCCGCATAGTTGGCGCGATACACCACGTTGCGCCAGCGCAGGCCGAGGTTTTTCAGCGGGCCTTGCTGGATCACATAAGCCAGGTCGGTATCGAGTTCTCGTTCTCGGCCATTGCGTTGTCCGATCTTGAAGTGGTTGCCCTGCACGTAGCGGCTCATCCACGTCAGACCGGGCAGGCCTGCTGCGGCGAAATCGTAGCGGTAGCGCAACTGCCAGGCGTCCTCCCCGGCGTTGATGAAGGATTTGTAGGTCGAGGTGTTGAATCCGTAAGGGTCGGTACCGTTGATAAAGGGCAGGCCGCTGCGCCCGCTCTGGTTGTGATAGATGAAGCCCAGGGCATGGCCCTTGTAGCTGAAGGTTTCCATGATCCCCAGGTAACGGTTGTCCACCTCAGCCCGGCCCTGGCTGCCGCTGTTGAAGTAACGCACTTCGGATTTCAGCGAGAGGCTGTCGGTCAGCCGCGCATCATGGGTCAGGTTGCCGTAGTGCTGATCATAGTTGTCCTTGAGCTCGGCGTAGAAGTAGCTGGCCTTGAGCGCGGGCGTTACGGCGTAGCTGGCCCCGGCATAGCTGAAACGATCGCTGCTGACCCGGCCTGCGACCTGGCGGCCGTTTCTGGCGAGGGCCGACATGCTCATGTCCTCGTAGTCCGTGGAGTTGCGCAGGCGTACCGCCGTGAACTGGCCGAGGGTCAGGGTAAGATCCTTCAGGTCACTGGAGACCAGTTGCGTCCCCCTGAAGGTCTGCGGCAGCAGGCGGGTATCGTTTCTGAAGGCGACTGGAAGCAGCGGCTCGTGGGTGCCGATGCTCAATACGCTGCTGGCGGCCCGGGCTTTGGCGGTCAGGCCGAACGAGCCGTATTGATCGGCGACATCGCCACTGCGGTCGGCCAGCAGTGCCCCGGTATGGGCCGTGCCACCACCGGAATCGAGCTTGAGGCCGAGTGTACCCAGTGCGTCAACGCCAAAACCTACGGTGCCTTCGGTGTAGCCAGACTGGTAACGCAGGGTAAAACCCTGGGCCCATTCTTCCGCCTTGCTTTGAGGCGGTGCCTCACCGTGGAAGTCGCGGTTCATGTAGAAATTGCGGGCGCCCAGGGTCAACTGGCTGTCTTCAATCAGTTGTGCCTGGCACACCAGCGGCAGCATGCAACCACCCAATAGGGTGGAAAGGGGCAGTAAAGGTTTGGATGCCGAATGCATGGATCTTACCTATGTTGTTGTTTTTATTTTTAGGAGCGCCCACGTCGTATTCGTCCATGCCGGGGTTAGCCTGCTCGCAGCACCTGAAGGCTGCTGAGGAGGCAGCAGGCTATGCCAGGCTTCGTCGCGGGCGTAGCAACCCCTGACCCAGCCGAAGGCGAGGGTCATGCAAGCGGGCGCGAAAGACGAGGGGGCTGAGTGGGGGGCTCAACTACGCTTGCCGGGGTATTTCAACCCTGGATAGCGCAGTTGCGGACCCGCCCGGTGGAGGCTTTCAGCGCAGCGTGAAGTAGCCCGCTGCGCGCCAGTCAAGGAAGGCGGCGACACCTGCGATGGTTGCGGCGGCGCGATGCCGGGTCATCGACATGGAGTTCATGCGGCGAGTTCTTTGCCGAGGGCAATAAAGCGCTGCAAGTGGTGATCTTCATCGCCCAACTGATGGTCGATCATCACCAGGCGCTTGGCGTAATGGGCCAGCGGCAGTTCCCAGGTCATGCCGATGCCGCCGTGCAACTGGATGCTTTCCTCGGCCACCAGGGTACCGATGCGCCCGATGCTGACCTTGGCCGCCGACAGTGCCCGCTCGCGAGTCAGCCGGTCGGCGTCCAGGGCGGCGGCAGCGTTGATCACTGCCGAGCGGGCTTGCTCGATCTCCAGCAGCAGCACTGCCATGCGGTGTTGCAGGGCCTGGAAGCTGCCGATCAGGCTGCCGAATTGCTTGCGGGTACGCAGATAATCCAGGGTGGCTTGCTTGGCCACCTCCATCGCCCCCAGCGCTTCTGCGCACAGGGCCAGCACCCCCCGGCCAATGGCACGCTCCAGGGTGGCGTAGCCCTGGTGTTCGGCCCCCAGCAGGGCGTCGGCCGAGAGCTTCACGTTGTCCAACTGCACCTGGGCGACGCGGCCGCCATCGATGGTGGCGCAACCCTGTATCTGCAGACCCGCAGTGTTGCTCGGCACCAGGAACAGGGAGATTCCCGCTTCGTCGTCAATGGCACCCGCGGTGCGTGCCGAGACCAGCAACAGGTCGGCGTGCTCGCCTTGCAGCACCATGGCCTTGCTGCCATTTAGCAGCCAGCCTTGGCCGTCATGCTCGGCGCGGGTGGCGACCCGACTGGTTTCATAGTGAGTGCCAGGTTCTTCATGGGCGAAGGCGGCGAGCAGACTGGCGTCGACAATGCCCTGCAGCAGGGCCTTCTGCTCAGGGGAACCGGCCGTGGCGATGGCGTCGCCGACCAGTATCGCGCTGCCCAGCAACGGCTCGACCAGCAACCCGCGACCGATGGCTTCGAATACCACGGCAATGTCGAAACCGCCGCCGCCAAAGCCGCCGTGCTCTTCGCTGAGCAGTGCGCCGATCACACCGAGCTCGGCCAGTTGCTGCCAGATCTCGCGGCTGAAGCCGTGGGTTGCCTGGAGAATGTGTTCGCGTTTGTCAAAGCTGTATTGCTCCGCGATAAAGCGGTTCAGGCTGTCGGCGAGCATGCGCCGCTCTTCGCTGTGTTCGAAGTTCATGTGCGTGCCCTCATAGCCCGAGAATCGTTTTCGAAATGATGTTTTTCTGGATTTCGTTGGACCCGCCGAAAATCGACAGCTTGCGGTTATTGAAGTACTGGGCGCTGGCATTGGCGGCAAACGCCGGGCCCAGGTCCAGGGCACTGAAGTCGTCTGCCTCGGCTTCAGGCACCAGGGCCCGGGCGCTGGAACCCATGGCCCGGCGCATCAATGAGGTCAGCTCCTGGCGGATTTCCGTGCCGCAAATCTTCAGCATCGAGCTTTCTGCGCCAGGGACGCCGCCTCCGGCCACTGCGGCGATGACCCGCAGGTTGGTGGTCTTCATGTTTTCCAGGTCGATCTCGACCCGTGCCAGTCGCGCAGCGAAGGCCGGGTCTTCGGCCAGTGGCCGGCCGTTGCGGCTCTGCAGGGCGGCCAGGCGCTTGACCCGTTCAAGGGCTGCCATCGAAAGGCCGACCCCGGCGATGTTGGTGCGTTCGTAGGTCAGCAGATATTTGGCACAGGTCCAGCCCTTGTGTTCCTCGCCCACCAGGTTGCCTACCGGCACCCGCACATCGGTGAAAAACACTTCGTTGATTTCGTGGGCGCCTTCCAGGGTAATGATTGGCCGCACCTCGACCCCAGGCGAGTTCATGTCGATCAGCAGGAAGCTGATGCCTTCCTGCTTCTTCGCTTCGCGGTCCGTGCGCACCAGGCAGAAAATCATGTTGGCGTGCTGGCCGAGGGTGGTCCAGGTCTTCTGGCCGTTGACCACATAGTGGTCACCGTCGCGCACGGCGCTGGTTTTCACCGCTGCCAGGTCCGAGCCCGCGCCGGGTTCCGAATAGCCCTGGCACCACCAGTGCGTGCCATCGAGAATGCGCGGCAGCCAGTAGCGTTGCTGCTCCGGGGTGCCGTATTTGATCAGCACCGGGCCGAGCATATTGACGCCGAAGGGCACGATGCGCGGTGTATTGGCGAGGCTGCATTCGTGCTCGAAGATAAACTTCTCGAACGCACTCCACCCCGGACCACCGTGTTCGACCGGCCAATGATTGGCCAGCCAGCCACGGGCATTGAGGATCGAGTGCCACTGCTCCATGTCGGCCTTGGACAGGTGCCTGCCGTTGGCCACTTTTTCGCTGAGGTCCGCAGGCAACTGTTCGGCGAGAAAGGCCTGTACTTCGCTGCGAAAAGCTTCTTCTTGCTCGGTAAAACGCAAATCCATGTTGGCTTCCCCCGGTTAGTGCGGCTGGTTGAGGCTGTCGAAGCTGGCGCCGCGTTCCACCAGCTGCACCAGTAACGGCGAGGGCTTCCAGAACTGCGGGTCGGTTTTGGCGAACTCGTGGATATCGGCGAGCACCTGGGGCAGGCCGATCCCGTCGGCGTACTTCATCGGGCCACCCAGGTGCCGGGCGAAGCCGTAGCCATGGATAAAGGTCACATCGACATCCAGGGGGCGCAGGGCGATGCCTTCATGCACCACATTGGCCCCCTCGTTGATCATGGCGGCCATGTAGCGGCGGACGATTTCCGAGTCGCTGAAGCTGCGAGGGGTGATGCCGGCCCGAGCGCGTTCGGCGTCGATGATCGCCAGCACTTCGGGATCGGGCGTGGCGCTGCGCGCGCCGGCGGGGTAGAGGTAATAGCCACGGCCGGTCTTCTGCCCGAACCAGCCGCGTTCGCAGAGGCGGTCGGCAATCTGCACATAACGGGCTTCGGCGGGGCGGGTGGCGGCCTTGCGTTTGCGGGTGGCCCAACCGATGTCGCCACCGGCCAGGTCCGACACCTGGAACGGGCCCATGGGGTAGCCGAAGTCGCGCAGGGCCTGGTCGATCTGATAGGGCGAGGCGCCGTCTTCCATCATGCAGTCGACTGCCTGGCGATACACCGCGAGGATCCGGTTGCCGATAAAACCATCGCAGACCCCGGCCCGGACCGGAACCTTGTTCAGTTGCCTGGCGAAGGCGAAGGCACTGGCCACCACCTCGGCCGAGGTTTTGGCCGGGACCACGATTTCCAGCAGTTTCATGATGTTGGCGGGAGAGAAGAAGTGCAGCCCGAGCACATCGGCAGGGCGCGAGGTGCTGTCGGCAATGGCATTGATATCCAGGTAGGAGGTGTTGCTGGCGAGGATGGCGCCGGGCTTGCAGACCTGATCCAGCTGGCTGAATACCGCCTGCTTGACGGCGAGGTCTTCGAATACGGCCTCGATCACCAGGTCGGCCTGGGCCAGGCTGGCGTAGTCGAGGCTGGTGTTGAAGCGTGTGAGGGTTGCGACTTTGTCGGTGGCCTTCAGGCGACCCTTGGCGATCAAGGCGTCGTAGACCTGCTCGACATGGGCCTGGCCGCGCGCAAGTGCACCTGGGTCGCGCTCGATCAGGGTTACGTGCAGGCCGGCATCAAGTGCAGCCACGGCAATGCCGGCGCCCATGGTGCCACCGCCGATCACGCCCACCCGTTCGATTCGGCGGGGTGTGGCGTCGCGGGTTTCGGGTGCCTTGAGCACTTCGCGCTCGGCGAAGAAGGCATGCACCAGGCCTTTGTGCTGCGGGCTGGCGAGGCATTGCAGGAACAGCTCGCGTTCCAGGCGCAGGCCGTCATCGAAGGGCTGCTCCAGGGCTGCCTCGACCGCCAGGATAATGTTCAGCGGGGACAGCAGGCCCCGGGCTTTGCTGATGGTTCCAACGCGTGCGGCATCGATTGCGGCGTAGTGGCTGGCTGGCTCGGCCAGGGCTTGGGCGTCCCGGGTGCGGCGGACTCCGGCGTTTGCCGCGAGAAGTTGACGGGTATAGGCCAGACCCTCGGCGAGCACATCGGCGCTGCCGGACAATTGATCGACCAGACCCAGGGCCTGGGCTTCTTCGGCTCCCAGGTGACGGCCGCTCAGCATCAGGTCCAGGGCCGGGCCGGCGCCGATCAGGCGTGGCAAGCGCTGGGTACCGCCGGCCCCCGGGAGCAGACCGAGCAAGACCTCGGGCAAGCCGAGCCGCGAGCCGCTGACGGCCAGCCGGTAATGCGCGGCAAGCGCCACCTCCAGCCCACCTCCCAGGGCCACGCCCTGGATCGCTGCCACCACCGGTTTGTGGCAGCTCTCGATGCGGTTGACCACCTCGGGCAATGAAGGCGGCTGGGGCGGCTTGCCGAATTCGCGGATATCGGCGCCCCCGGCGAAGTGGCGACCGGCCCCGACCAGAAGCACGCCTTTCACCTCGGGGTCATTGTCGGCCTGTTCGATCGCGGCCAGCAGTCCGCGTCGTACCTCGACCCCCAGCGCGTTGACGGGAGGGTTGTCGAGGGTCACCACCAGGATATTTCCGTGCAGGACAGACTCCACGGCTGGGCGGGGGGTATCGGGGCTCATCGCAAAAATCTCCAAAGTGGGGGGAGGTTTGAGGTCGTTTGCGTCGACAGCGTGTTGTTCGAGACACCTGTCCAGCGACAAAGTCTGTTTCGCTGGGCGTTTATTTATTCGAAATTGATCCTGTCATCAATAAATTGTGTGGTCAATACGGAATCTACTTCCGCACAGCGGAATAAGAAATTTCATTTAAGCACTGAAGACTTGTGCTGATTCATGCAGAAACAGCCCTGTGTACAGGGGGCGTGACTGAGGGGCGGGATGCGGGAGGCTGGTGCGGTTTGAAACCTGGCCTGTGGCGAAGGCGCTTGTTCCTGTTCGGCCGTGGGGTGGGCGCAGGGGCTGCTATCGCGATCTATCTGTTACACCGCGAATGCTCGGTTTAGGGGCACTGCGCACCCCAGCGGGAGCAAGCTCCCTCGCCACGCTGTAGGGGCTGTATTCGAGGTGCTTTGAGGGATCGCGAGGTCGGGCATGCTCGGATCGTCTTGCGGGCAGGGGAGCTTTCTGTGGCGAGGGAGCTTGCTCCCGCTCGGCTGCGTAGCGGCCGCAGCGATCTGTCTCTCAGACCGCAACGGCCGCTTTTGCAGGCGCCGCTTACCAGCGATAGGTGATGGAGCTGACCAGTTGCCGCTCGTCGCCATAGCGGCAGATGGCGGCTTCGCAGTAGGTGTAGCGTTTGTTGGTGACGTTGTTGGCGTTGACCGCGACTTCCCAGTTGGTGTCGATTTCGTAGCTGGCCCGGGCGTCGAACAGGGTGTAGGCCGGCATTTGCGACGGCACTGCCGAGGCCTGGGTGGTGCCTTTGTAGCGGGCGCCGCCGCCGATCCTGGCCTTGGGCAGTCCCAGTTCGGCCAGGCGGTAGTCGGCCCAGAGTGCGGCCTGGTGGTAGGGCGTGTCTTCGCTGCGCTGGCCGACTTGGCCGACGACGTTGCTTTTGGTGATGCGCGCGTCGATGTAGGCGTAGGAGCCGATCAGGCTCAGGTTGGCAGTGGCCTCGGTCTTGGCTTCCAGTTCCAGGCCCCGGGAGCGCATTTCGCCAGTCTGGACAAAGTAGGTGGAGGTGGTGTCGGTGGGGTCCGGTGTCAGCACGTTTTTCTGCACCAGTTCGTACACCGCCGCGCTCAGCAGGGTGGCGCTGCCTTCGGGCTGGTAGCGGATACCGATTTCATACTGCTTGCCTTCGGTGGGTACAAAGGCCTGGTTCTGCTTGTTCAGGCCCGCCACCGGGAAGAACGACTCGCTGTAGCTCAGATAAGGCGCCAGGCCGTTGTCGGCCTTGTACACGAGGCCGGCGCGCCAGGTGGTGGACTCATCACTCTGGCTGGTCTTGGCCGAGGTGCGAAACAGCTCGGTGCTCTGGTCGGCCCAGTCATGGCGTCCGCCCAGCAGCGCAATCCAGTGTTCGTCGAATTTGATCTGGTCCTGGAAATAGATGCCTTTTTGCAGGGTGTCGACCTGGGAGCCCCGGTCCTGGGCCAGGGATTTATTGACCACCACCGGCTGCCCGTAGTTGTAGGTGCTCAGGTTCAGGGCCGGCGCATTGCCCCGGAAGTTGTGCGAGTCGTAGCTGGTGTCGTAACCGTCGAAACCCACCAGGAAGGTGTGGTCCCATTGGCCGAACTGCCATTTGCTTTCGACGCTGGTGTCGCTGGCCAGGCCCCGGGAGCGCTCTTCACGGTCGCTGTATTGGCGGCTCAATATGCCGGTGCGTAGCGAATTGTCGAGGGTGGTTTTGGTGGCATTCACTTGCAGATAACGCCAGGTCACGTCCGACTGGTAGTAGCGCAACTTGTGGCTGATGCGGGTGTGCTCGTCGAAGCGGTGCTCGAATTCATACCCCAGGGCGGACATCTCGCCGTTCATTTCGTCGTAGTCCGGCTCGCCGATAAAGTCATGGCGACCGATCTGGTAGCGGTTGTCACCCACACCCTTGACCAACTGATAAGGCAGCGGCGCGGAGAAGCGGGTTTCGGTCTTCTGGTAGAACGACAGCAGGGTCAGCGAGGTGTCATCGTCCGGACGCCAGGTCAGGGCCGGGGCGACGTAGATCTTGTCGTTGCCGATGTGGTCGCTGCTGGTGTCGCTCTTGCGATCGAGCAGGGTCAGGCGATAGCTGAGGGTCTCGCTGTCGCCCAGGGGGCCGGTGAAGTCGGCGGACAGTTGCTTGCGGTTGTTCTGCCCGGCCTGCACGTTGACTTCATGGTAGGGCGTCTGGCTTGGGCGCTTGCTGACGGTGTTGATCAGGCCGCCGGGTGACAGTTGGCCGTAGAGCACCGAGGCCGCGCCGCGGATCACTTCGGCGCGTTCCAGGCCGTAGGGCTCCTGCACCCCGTCATAGGAGTTGTTCTGCAGGCGCAGGCCATCGCGCAGGGAGCCGCCAGTGGCCGACTCGACATCGAAACCACGGATGCGGAAACGGTCCGAGGTGCGGTTGAAACTGGTTGGTTGGCTGGTAAAGCCCGGCGTCATGTCCAGGCTCTGGGACAGGGTTTCCGATTGCCGGTCGCGGATCTCGTCGCTGGTCACCACCGACAGTGATTGCGGGGTTTCAATGATCGGGGTGTCGGTCTTGGTGGCGCTCATGTTGCGTTTGGCGACATAGCCCTTGAGGTGGCCGGTGGTGCTTTCTTCGCTGTTCAGCCCGGTAATGGCGGTGGGGGCCAGCTCCAGGCTGCCGGTGGTGACGGCGGGGACCAGCACGAAGCCGTTGTCGCTTTGCCGGGCCTGGTAGCCGCTGCCCTGGAGAATCCGCGCAAAGCCCTGGTTGATTTCAAACTCGCCCTGCAGGCCCGGGCTGTTGAGGCCGGCGACGGTTTTGGCGTCGAACATCAGCGCAACTCGCGATTGCTGGGCAAACAGGTTCAGCGCCGGGCCCAGGGGGCCGGCGGAAATGTCATAGCGCTGTTGAGCCTGGGCCTGGGCCGCGAGGGGCATGCACAGCCCAAGCCCCAGCAGGGTGCAAGTCGCCAGATTGACGGCCAGGATCAGGGGAGCGAAGGGCACGCGGGGACGCTGGATGTGGGGCATTGGGGTGCAATCTGACGGCATGGAAGAAGTTCCTGTCATGGGGTTCTTTCTTCCTTGACGCGGCAGGTAAAAAAAGCGGAACCCTGCCTGCAGAAATTAGTGCGGGTGCGCCTCCAGGCGCTCAACCCTGATCCACCAGGGGCCGTACGAATGGACCCGGACCGGGAAGGCATCGGCAATCAATTGCAGGGCGCGGCGCGGGTCGTCCAGCGGCAACACTGCCGATACCCGCAGGTCGGCCAGTTGCTCACGGTCGAACTGCACATGGCCGCCATACTGCCGGGCCAGTTCATCAAGCACTTGCGGCAATGGCCGGTCCTGGACCACCCATTGATGGGCCTGCCAGGCGTCGTTGAACAACGCGCTGTCGACGCTCCCCAGCAGCTCGACCTGCTCCGAGGTGATGCGCGCCTGTTGCCCGCCCTGAACCTGGGTCTCGACGCTGCTGTGGGCGCCCTTGGCTGCCACTTTGGATTCCAGCATGGTCAGCAGGGTGCCCGGCGCTTCGCGTTTCACCGTGAAGCGGGTGCCCAGTGCCTGCATGCGTCCATCGTCGGTGACCACGGTGAATGGCCGGGCGGGGTCGTGGGCGACCTGCACCAGGATTTCCCCGCGCAACAATTCGACCTCGCGCTGCTGGCCGTTGAAGGTGATGTCCACTGCGCTGTTGCCGCCCAGGACCAACTGCGAGCCATCCTCCAGGCGCAGGCTGTGCCATTCGCCCGGCGCCGTGCGCTGGTCGGCCAGCAGGTAGCTCGGTGGGTAGCTGCGCAGCATCAGGGCCAGGGGCAGGGCGAGCAGCACCCCGAGCACGGCCGTGGCGCCCAGATGGCGCCGACGATTGACCAGGGCCGCATCGAGGGCCGCCTGGACCGGCGCCTGCTGCGCGCTCAGGGCTTGCAGGTGGCCGACAAAACCTTGCAGGCGCGCCAAGCTGGCGGCATGGCGCGGGTCCTGGGTTTTCCAGTGCTCGAACGCCTGTTGCTCGTGGGCGTCGAGTTCGCCTTCACCGAGGCGGATCACCCAGTTGGCCGCTTGCTCTTCAATCGTCGGTTTCGGCTGGCCCATCAGCGGTTACACATCCAATGCATGGTGGCAATGCACCAGGGCATTCATCAGATGCTTGCGTACCATGCGCTCGGAAATCTGCAGGCGGCTGGCAATCTCGGCCTGGCGCAAGCCTTCGAGAAAGTGCATCAGGAACACTTGCCGCGCCTTCAGGCCAAGGCCATCGAGGACGAAGGCAATCTGCTCCAGGGCTTCGAGGGTGACCAGGATCTGCTCCGGCGACTGTTGGCAGCCTTCGAGCAGGTCAATGGTCAGCGCCAGTTCCCGCAGGTAGGCGTCTTCGATTTTGCGCCGGCGGGCACGGTCGATAATCAGGTGCCGCGCGGTGGTGGTGAGGAACGCCCGCGGCTCGCGCATGCCACCCAGGGCCTCGCGCGAAGAAAGGATGCGGACAAAGGTGTCATGGGACAGGTCGGCGGCATTCTGTGGGCAGCCGAGCTTTTTTCGCAGCCAGCCCAATAGCCAACCGTGGTGCTCGGTGTAGAGCACATTGACGGCATGTTGCATGGGCAGTTCGGCGGTCGACATGGAGATGCATCTGCGGATAAGAACTATTCGCGATGTTAGCGGGGCCGCAGTCCCGAACGCAAGCGGCAGAAGTGCCGGTGCTGGCGATTTGCCTCAAGGCGCGTCGACGGCACCCGATTGAGTGAATGGCCCAGTATCCGAGCACTGTTCGCCAAGCAACAGCCGATCAATAGACTGTCATCCCGCGTACAGCGCCGACCTCCATATGTCGGTGTTAAGTCATTGATTTTGCGTGATTATATTGTTGGCATGGATTGTGGTTCAGGTCAGGCGCAACCGATGACTCGACCCGGCCACGGGAGGGCGACCCCTTACCCTTGATAAGAAGCCACCCCCATGCGCAAAACCTTGCATCGCACCCTGGCTGCCAGCCTCCTGGCCCTCGGTCTCTTTACCGGCTTGGCGCCGGCTGGCGCCCAGGCCGCCGATAACCAGCAGTTCATTCCCCTGGCCACTTACCGGGTCGGCGCCTATGCCTCCAGCGGGATTCCGTGGTGGGCCGGGGAGATCGACTATTTCCGCTACATCAACGAGGTCGAGGGCGGGGTCAACGGGGTCAAGCTGGTCTGGCAGGAGTGCGAGACCGAGTGGAACACCGACCGGGTCATCGAATGTTATGAGCGCTACAAGAAAGGCCTGGACGGTGCGCCGACGGCGTTTTTCTTCACCCACAGCACGCCGGCCTCCTATGCCTTGATGGACCGCGCGGCAGTCGACCATATCCCGCTGATCGACGGGGCCGGCGGCCGCACCGAGTCCACCGACGGCAGCGTATTCCCCTATGCTTTCCCGCTGCTGCTGAACTACTACGGCCAGGCGTCGGTGGGCATCAATTACATCGCCCAGCGCGAGGGCGGGTTCGACAAGCTCAAGGGCAAGAAGATCGTCACCGTCTACCACGATTCGGCCTACGGCCGCGAAACCCAGGCGCCGATGCAACTGCTGGCGCAGAAGTACGGTTTCGAGAATATCCAGATACCGGTGGCGGATCCGGGCAGCGAGCAATCGACCCAATGGCGCCAGGTGCGGCAGATCAACCCGGACTGGGTGTTTTTGCGCACCTGGGGCGTGTCGACTCCTGTAGGAATCAAGACCGCAGTGCGTTTTGGCATCCCGGTGGACCACATCATCGGTGACGTCTGGGCCGGTTCCGAGGCCGATGTGATTCCCGCCGGCACGGCCGCCAAGGGCTACCAGGCGCTGGCGCCGTTTCCGGGGGGCGATGGTTTCGAGATCCATCAGCGGCTCAAGCAACACCTCCTCGATGCCGGCAAGAGCAACCTCAAGGACCCGAGCTACTTCGGCAAGGTTTACTACAACATCGGCCTGATCAACGCCGCGATTGCGGTGGAAGCGCTGCGCACCGGCCAGGCCAAGTTTGGCCAGCGTCCACTGAACGGCGAGGAAACCCGCTGGGCGTTCGAGCACCTGGACATCGACGCCGCGCGCCTCAAGGTCATGGGGTTCGAAGGGCTGCTGGCACCGTTGAAACTGTCCTGCGCCGACCACGAAGGCGGCGGCTCCGCCCGGGTGCAACAGTGGGACGGGCAGAAGTGGGTTCTGGTCAGCGACTGGCTGCAAGCGGACCGCGCCACCCTGCGTCCGCTGATCGAGGCCAAGTCTGCGGCCTATGCCAAGGAGAAGGGCATTACGCCGCGCGACTGCTCGGCGGAGTAAACCGGTACTCGGCGCGGATAGGGGCCAACCCTGGGTTAGTGGAGTTGGCCCGGGCATGAAGGAGGGCGCTGTGCACGGTTGCGCCAACCCGGCGCAACGGGAGCAGGCTGCCTCCTTTCAGGGATTTTCCACGAGGATGTTTTCGCGAATAACCACAATGTTATAAGATAACCACAAATCCGGTTCTGCGCTGCGTCCAAGGCAGAACCTTCAACCCCTGCGTTGCGAAAACTCCATGCCTGAAACTGTTGTTCGTCCTACCGTTGCCGGTCGCCTGCTCTCCATCGATGCGTTGCGGGGGCTGGTGATTGTGTTCATGTTGCTGGACCACGTGCGTGAAACCTTTTTCCTGCATCGCCAGGTCACGGATCCCATGGATGTCGCTGGCACCGAGCCGGCCTTGTTCTTCAGCCGGACCCTGGCCCATTTGTGCGCCCCGGTGTTTGTCCTGCTGACCGGCTTGTCGGCCTATCTGTTTGGCGAGAAGTACGCCGGCAAGGCTGACGTTTGTGCCTTCCTGTTCAAGCGCGGGCTGTTCCTGGTGCTGCTGGAAATGACCCTGGTGAACTTCGCCTGGACCTTCCAGGTGCCGCCGACGGTGATCTACCTGCAGGTGATCTGGGCCATCGGCCTGAGCATGCTTGCGTTGTCGGCCATGGTCTGGCTGCCACGGCCGCTGCTGTTGCTGCTGAGCCTGGCGATCATCGCCGGGCACAACCTGCTGGACGGCCTGCACTTTGCGCCGGAGTCGGCCTTGCACCTGCCGTGGGCGGTGTTGCATGACCGCGGCTGGATCGAGTTTTCCGAAACCCTGCGCCTGCGCACCTCGTACCCGGTGCTGCCGTGGATCGGCGTGATCGGCCTGGGTTACGCCCTCGGACCCTGGTTCGGCAGGGCGGCGGATGCTGCGCTGCGCCAGCGCAGCCTGCTGGTGGCGGGGCTGGCCGGGCTGGTGGGGTTTGGGGCGCTGCGCCTGCTCAATGGTTATGGCGAAAAGCCGTGGGCGGTGGGGGAGACCTGGTTGCAGACCCTGATGAGTTTTTTCAACATCACCAAGTACCCGCCGTCGCTGCTGTTTATCAGCCTGACCCTGAGCCTCGGCCTGTTGCTGCTGTTGTGGCTTGAGCGCCGCCAGGGCAGTCGCTGGCTCCTGCCGCTGACGGTGTTCGGTTCGGCGCCGATGTTTTTCTACCTGCTGCACCTGTATGTGCTGAAGGTCCTGTACCTGGTGGCCGTGGCCTGTTTCGGCCTGAATCAGGGCCGCTACTTCGGCTTCGATTCGGTGTGGGCGGTATGGCTGGTGGCGGGGTTGCTGGCCCTGGCCTTGTACCCGCCGGTGCGCTGGTTTTCCGCGCTCAAGGCGCGGCGTCGGGACATTGCCTGGCTCAAGTATTTTTAAGCCTCGGGCGGACCCCGTCCGGATCTATTGAAGGTCAATGTCAGTGCCGGGCCGCAGGCGGCTGGCTTGAAAATCCGTTCGATGAGTGCAAACAGGCATCGCACAAGCCTATAGAATGCATCCCCTGCGGGTGCCGTTCGCCAGGATGCGCCGCCTTGCCCGCAGCCTTGGGTCCAGCCTGGACCTGTTTGATCATCGATTGAGTACTACGACCTTTACATGAGCAATTCTGCGGCTACACCTCAGGCTACTTGGCAGCCGGTCATCGCTCTGGCGCTGGCGGCCTTTGTATTCAATACCACCGAGTTCGTGCCGGTGGGGCTGTTGAGTTCGATCGGCAGCAGCTTCGACCTGTCCACCGCACGGGTCGGGCTGATGCTGACGATTTATGCCTGGGTAGTGTCCCTGACGTCACTGCCGGTGATGCTGCTGACGCGCAACGTCGAGCGCCGCAAGCTGTTGCTGGTGCTGTTCGGGATGTTTATCGCCAGCCATATTGTGTCCAGCCTCGCCACCAGCTTCGGCATGTTGCTGGTCAGCCGGATCGGCGTGGCGCTGTCCCATGCCCTGTTCTGGTCCATTACCGCCTCCCTGGCCGTGCGCCTGGCGCCGGAGGGCAAGCAGGTGCAGGCTTTGGGGCTGCTGGCCACTGGCACGTCTCTGGCCATGGTGCTGGGCATTCCCCTGGGCCGGCTGCTGGGCGAGGCCATGGGCTGGCGCACCACCTTTCTGGTGATCGCCGGGTTTGCTGCGCTGCTGGTGTTGTGGCTGACCCGGGCCTTGCCGCTGTTGCCGAGCCAGAACTCGGGCTCCCTGCGCAGCCTGCCGCTGCTGTTCAAGCGCCCGGCGCTGGTGGCCGTGTATGTGCTGACGGCGCTGGTGGTGACCGCGCAGTTCACCGCCTACAGCTACATCGAACCCTTCGTGCAGGAAGTGGCTGGCCTCAGCGGTGAGGTGGTGACCCTGATCCTGCTGCTGTTTGGCGGTGCCGGGATCCTGGGGTCGCTGTGCTTCAGCTGGTTTCACCGCTACGGCCCGCAGCGCTTCCTGATGACCGCCGTGACCTTGCTCACCCTGTGCCTGCTGCTGTTGTGGCCGGCCAGCGCCGGGGTCGAGTACCTGGGGATCCTCAGTGTGGTCTGGGGTATGGCGATCATGGGGTTTGGCCTGGCCCTGCAATCCAAGGTGCTGGTGCTGGCGCCGGATGCCACCGATGTGGCGATGGCGATGTTTTCCGGCATCTACAACATCGGCATTGGCGGCGGCGCACTGCTGGGCAGTTGGGTCGGCGGTCAGCTCGGTTTCGCCTACATAGGGCTGGGCGGTGGATCTCTGGCGGCCCTGGCCCTGCTGTTTTACGGGGTGGCCATGCACCGCCTCGCTCGCTCGGCGGGCTGATTTGCCCGGGGCGTCAGGCCGGCGATTTCGCTGTCGGGTAGCTGACGTCCCGCAAGACCCCGATGTAGCCGTTATAGAGATTGCGGCTCGGCACCAACTGTTGCGCGACCAATTGCCGATGCACCCGCTGCAGGTGGTAGAAGGGCAGCCGCACATAGAGGTGGTGCTCGATGTGGTAGTGGATGCCATGGGGGCCGAAGATAAAGGTCTGCCAGTTCGGCCGTACAATACTGCGCGCGTTCTGGCTCTGATCGTCGCAGGCGGGCAGGCCGGCATGTTCCATGATCGCCCGCACCCGGCCCATCAGCGGCAGCAGGGTAATGGCTGGCAGCAACCACAAGCCCAAGTAGAGCCAGGGGTGTCCCGCCCAGGCCAGCAGGCCGAACAACAGCCCATTGCCGAGCAGCATGGAACAGACTTCCGAGAGCACTTGCCGCGGCGACTTGTCGACCTTGGGCATGATCGCGCGGTAGTCGCCCCGGGCGAACCTGAAGGCGCTGATGACGTAACCCACCCCGCATAGATCCGCCAGCAGCCGCGTCGCCAGCTTGCCCCGTGGCAGTGGGTAGTCCCCCAGGCCAAACACCGCGACCACCGGGTCGTCATGCTGCATGGGGTCGAGGTGATGCTTGAGGTGCCCGGCGCGGTAGGTCTGCATCGAAATAAACAGCGGGCCGGCGGCGCACCATTGGCCGAGCAGGTCGTTGAGCTTCTGACGCGGCAACAGCACGCCATGGGCGCTCTCATGCATGATCACCGCCAGCGCCAACTGGCTGCGGGCGATGAGCAGCGCCGCCAGCAGGTAGGTCACGGGGTGCGGCCAGAAGATGGCGCCAGCGAAGGCCGCAGCGATCAGGCCCCAGTCGGCCAGCAGCGCCAACAGGCTGATCCAGGGCTTGAGCGCAAACAGCTCGGCGGCCGGCGCAAAGGCATTCAGCGCCGGGTTGTTGCCGGCACGGGAGTTAGACGGGGACACGGGCGTTGCTTCCTTGTCGTTGGGTGGCCAGGGCACAGGTCAGGGCCAGCAGTACACCGCCGGCGACATCGACCAGCGTGTGTTGCTTGAGGGTCAGGGTCGACAGGCAGATCAGCAGCCCGACGCCTGCGGTGAGCCAGCGCCGGGGGTGATCCCAGAGCGCCCGGCAGGCGAGGCCAGTCACTGCCACGTGCAGGCTGGGGCAGCCATTGGACGCCAGGTCCAGCTGCCACATCCGGCTCAGACGCTGTTGCAGAAAAGCATTGTCGAGTGCGCCGATATCGGGCCGTGGCACGAACTCGGGGAACAGCCAGAAGCACAGCAGGGCGACCACGAACGCCAGCCCGGTGGCGCTGCGCAAGCGCCTGAAGCCGTCGGCGCTGGTGTAGGCCGCCGCCAGCACCACAAACGGGAAAAACAGCACATACAGCCACCACGAATGAGGGATGAACGGGATCAGCTCATCCAGCGGCGTGACCCAGTTGTAGCGCGGGGTAATGCTGTGCTCCAGGGCGATGAAAACCCCCAGGCCCAGCAGCAGGCCGAGCAACGCCAGCAGCGCCTGGCGATAGTCCGGGACCGGGTGCGGCAAGGGGCGCTGGGGGGAGGGCTGGCGCATTGCAGAGGACTCAGAGGCTGAGCAGGCGGCTGACCCAGGCGTCGATCCGCGCCTGGGCGCGCTCCGGGCCTGCCGCGCTTGCCGGGCTCGGCGCCGCGGCGGCCAGTTGCGTCGCTGCCTGAGTCACCTGGCGCTGGAAGTCGGCCCCATCGCCGCGCCAGGTCACCACTCGGTGCAGCACCTGCAACTGGGCGGCGCGGGCCGCATTGGTGGCTTGTTCGGGCTGGTCGCTGAGGACCAGGATGATCGGCCGCTGGTAGACCAGGGCAATCGACAGTGCGGCCATGCCCGGTGCCGACACCATCAATTGCGCCTGCGCCGCACGGCTGGCCCAGTCCGGGTCCACCGCCAGCCAGCCGTCGCGCCCGGCATAACCCTCACCTACCCGGTGCGCATCGAGGCCCGCAGCCGCCAGGCCCGCGCTCAAGGCGTCGGCCAGGGCCGGCTCGCTGAAATGCGGGTTGAGGTACACCGCCGCACCGTCGCAGGGTTCGGCGGGCAATGGGTTTGCCAGGGCCACCGGGGTCGGCAGGCAATACAGGGCCGGGGCCTGGGTGTCGTCGATGTCGTAGGCGAAGTCATGTTCGATCGAGGCACGCGCCGCGTCGATCTGGCGCCCGACAATCCAGCCGAACAGGCGCCCGAACTGGCGTGGCCACATGCCCTCGAAATTGTTGATCAGGGCGACCTTGAGGCTCGCCCCGTACACATGCACCACCTTGCGCCGCCAGCCGGGCAGCATGCCCATGTACAGCAGCGCCGGGTGGAAGGAGTCGTTGATCACCAGGTCTGCGTGCTGCAGCCGCCGACGCAGGCGGCCGATATCGCGCAGCATGCGGGCGGGGCGGAACAGATAATGGGCGACATTGCGGTTGGTGGCCTTGCGCAGCATGTTCTGCTCGCTGTCGAACTGCACCGCGTAGTGCTCGGACAGGATCTCGGACTCGACGCCAAAGCGCTGCAGGAAGCGCTGCCCTTGTTCAGAGGTGGTCAGTACATCGACCTGGGCCCCGGCCTGGCGCAGGGCATGCACCAGCAGTTGCGCGCGCATCAGGTGGCCGCGGGCGTCGGCAGTCGCCAGGTACAGAATGCGTGAACTCATCGGGCATGGCCGCCTGTGCTGCGCAAGCCGCCAAACACCCAGCCGGCGATGTACATCGCCAGCGCGCCGGTCACGCCAAAACGGGCGTCGACGGCACGAATCTCTTTCAGCAAGCGCGCCAGATGCGGCAGCTCCCGGGGCGCGACGATGCGGCGCAGGGTGTTCTCGCACAGGCGCACATGGCCTTTTTCATCGGCGAGCACGCGAGACAACAGCGGGTACAGGCCGTGTTCGGCACCAATCACCCCACAGTGACGGCCCAGCACGCGCTCGGCCATCTGCTCGGCGCAGAGCCCGGTGGCATAGGCGGGCACCAGCAGGCCGTGTTCGAAATGCCCGGCGTACTCATGGGCCAGACGTTGCCAGCGCTGGATCTTGCGCCGGCTGAGCCAGTCCGGTTCGAGGCGTGTGGCGCCGTCGTCGCCGACCGCGCGCAAGGCCTCGGTGAACAGCGTCACGTGCCGGCGTTCATCGGCCAGGTGCTGTTCGACCTGGCGTTCGAGCCAGGGCGGCGATTGCGGCATCAATTCGTCGAGCAGCGCGCGTTCCGTGGCGTCTTCGCCGGCCAGGTACATGCGCAGCAGCAGGCGCTCGCCACGAGGGCTGCGGTGCAGGCGCGACAGGGCTGCGCGCTTGATGCGGTCCACCAGACGCGCTTGCAGCGCGCCCAGACCCTCGGGGCTGGGCGTGGCCAGGCAACTGAAGTCAGCGGCGTCGGCGCTGTGTTCGAGCACATTCATTGGGCGGGCTGCGGCGCGCCGCCGCTGGCCACCGAAGTCACAACCTGTGGGCTGCGGTGCCACGCCAGGATCAGGCCGATAAAGCTGTCGCGCATAAAGGCAGCACCTGAGGCGGCTGCCTCGGGAAAGCTTTCTTCAACACCGTTGTAACGCAGGTAACCCTTGCCGTTGATGGCGCCCAGTTCCAGGGTGTCGCGCTTGTTGAACCCGCGCTGGCGCACGTCCTTGAGCAGCGGGCTGTCTTCCAGGCCGAACACGAACAGTTGGCGCTGCACCACCCAGTCCGGGATCTGGCCGCTCAGGGCCTGCAACTTGAGGTTCCAGGTGCCGCTCGCCAGCAGTGGGTTCAATTCGGCGCTGTTCGGTTGGTCCGAGGTAAAGCTGGCGCGCATCAGGGACTTGGAGACGCGACCGACGCCGAGGGCGATGGTGATGTCATCGGCGGCCGGGTTCTTGGCGTCGCTGGGGCGTACGGCGACGAAGTAACTGGCGACACGAGCGGCCAGCGACGGCTGGGCCAAGACCTTGCGGGCCTGCTCGGCAGTGAACAGTACGCGTTCGCTGCTGCCCTCGCGGACGCTGATCTGGTACGGATCGAGTTCGATCGCGCTGAACTTGCCGCGCACCGGGGAGTGCACGTAGGTGTCGGACTTCCACACCTGGCCCGTGCGCCGCAGCAGCACATGCAGGCTCAGGGGTACGCGCTGGCCATCGGCGGCCAGGCCGCTGCCGTGCAGCAACACATCGCCGATCACGGTCTTGCTGTCGTGCTTGGCGTCGGCGGCAATCACGATGGCGTGGGTCTGGGCGTCGACGCTGGCGCGGGCGTCGGCCACGTCCAGGGCGATGCGGTTGCAGCTGTTGTCAACGCTGCTGGCGGTGGCGCAGCCGGTGCCGGAGGCGAAGTGGAACACCCCGCGCCCGCTGAACTCGGAGGGCGCGGCCTGGGCCTGGCCGCTCAGTGTTAGCAGTGCCAGGCACGCCAGGGAATAGCCGAGTGACGCAATCGAATGGGGTTTCATGCTGACTTCCTGTGGGCACTTGATGGGCGGCGACAAAGGGGGAGGGATGGGGATCAATCCAGGTTGCGGTGGTAAGACAGCGCTTCACTGTGACGGGCACTGGCGCGACCCACCGAGACGCCGCAGCCACGGATCACCGCGCCGGCGGTGTCCAGCAGCGACATGCCGATCACGACGGCCATCGCCGCCAGGCGCCGTACGCCGTGCACGGGCGGCAGGTCCTGGTGATTCAGCGCTCGCAGGCTGTAGCCCAGGCGACCGGCCATCACGCACAAGGGGCCGATCGGCCCGCTGCGTCCCAGCCATTGCAGCCAGCTCGGCATATAGGCGCGTACCAGGTAGGGGGTGAGGTCGACGCTGTCGCCGCCCCGTAGCCAGCGCAGCTTGATCACTTCGCCCTGGCTGTCGGGCAGGCGGTGTTCGGTATGCGCCCGCGGCGCATAAGCCACCGCCACGCCTGCGGCCTGCATGCGCAAGCCCATGACCTGGCAGTGGGCGCGGTACACGCCATCGAGAGGCTCGTAGCGGTGCTGCTCGAAAGTGTCACAGCGAAAGGCCACGTTGTTGGCGTAGAAATTACGCGTGGCGCCGCTGCGCAGCGGGCTGGGGAAGTACATGAAGTCGATGGAGGTCAGTGCGCTGCCGGTGATGCTCGGCGCGTAACTGGTGCGCCCGGCCACCGCGACCGGTGCGTCAGGCGCGGTGAAGGGCAGAAGCAATTGTTGCAGCCAGTCGACGCAGGGCAGGCAATCGGCATCGGCGAACACCACGTACTGGCAGCGCGCCTGGTCGACACCGTCGAAGCCGACATTCTTCGCGTCGTAGTAGCCGGTGCGGGCATCGATCTCGACGAAGTCCAGGGGCCGTCCGGCCAGGACGCACAGCGCCTGGCGCGCCTGCGGGTCGAGGCCGTCGTGGGTGATGACCCACTGCGCCAGGGACAAGGGGGAGACACTCTGCTGGGCAAACCGGGCGATCAGGCGCTTGAGGCTGTTCAGGGCCTCCACGGCGTCTTTGCCACCGCGCAGGTTGTTGGTTTCCAGGACCAGGGCGGTCGTGGCGGCGATGTCGGCCAGGCGTTGCTGCATGCCGTCGCCGTGGGGCGGCGTCGACATCCCGGCTGTCGTTTCTTGGCTATCCATTTCGGGCGTATCTCTGAAAAAAGCGGGGCTGCCGGCCGGCCTGATATGCAGTCGTTCCAGCAACTCGGGGTGTCGCGGGCGCAATCACAGCATTATCCTTGAAAATATTCAAACACTGACTGTGACCGGACATTGCCCATGCCCCCGCCGATCGACCTTCCCGAGACCCTTCGCCCCTTGTTCGTGGCCGCGGGCTGGCCGGCCACCCACACTGAACCGCTGCCGGATTTCGTTCCGCCCTGGCACCCGGCCACAGCCCTGCTCCAACAGCTCGCCGGCCTGCAGGTGGGCACCTGTGACACAGGCGAAGAGTGCGCCACCAGCGATGTCGTCTTTGGCACCTTCGAGCACCTGCATGGGGACGAAGACTTTCTGGCCTGGCAACAACGCCTGGGCAGCACCCTGGTCAGCATCGCCGAAGTCCATCACGGCCACGGCGCGCTGTTGATGGACGAACAGGGCCGCTGCTACGTCTTGAGCATCATTCATGACGGGTTCTGGCTGCAGGGCCGGACCTTTGCCCAGGCCGTTGAAACCCTAGTGTTCGGGCGCAAGGCCGGTGCGCAGGTGGCGCTGGCCACCCCCGGCGCCGTGCCCGCCATTCCTTGAACCCCGAGCACTGAGAGGCGACGGCCCATGGCACGGTGCAGGCCGTGGCATGGGCGTGCCGTTCCTGATGGCCGAGTCGGAGATGTTCGCCAGTGTGCCCATGGCGGTCGGCCGGAGGGTTTATCACCACCCGGCCAACCGCTGGCTGGGGGCCTTCATCCGCTTGCCGGGGGATTTTGCGCCCCTGGAGTGAAGGCTGCATTCCGGTGGAACCCCGGTGCGCGCGGCGGGTTCTGACCTAGTACCTGCCAGAACAAAAGGGATGCACCTATGGGCCGCGCGATCAGTGCCAGTGACCTGGGTATCGACTTGCAGCCGGGGGCTGAACCGGCGTTGTTCTGCTGGTTGATCGCCAGCTTCCTGATGGGCAAGCGCATCCAGGCCGATATCGCAGCCCGGGCCTACCGGGTGATCGTGCAGCAGCATGGGCGCGATACCCCGCGCAAACTGGCCGCGTGCAGCCATCGCGAGCTGGTGCGGATGCTCGGCGAGGCGCATTACGTACGCTATGACGAAAGCACCGCGCAGCGCCTATCGAGTCTGTGTCAGGCGTTGCTCGATGAGTATGCGGGCCAGGTCGGCGAGATCCGGGCCGCCAGCCTCGACCGCAAGGCCTTCGAGCAGCGGCTGCTGGCGTTTGCCGGGGTCGGACCGAAGACCGTCGAGATCTTTATGCGCGATGCCGCTGCGGTGCTCTTTTGAACGCCCCGATCGCCAGGCCGGCGCTGGCAATCGGCTGCGCCGGGTGGAGCCTGCCCCGTGAGCATTGGCCGCGCTTTCCCACCCAGGGCAGTCAGTTGCAGCGCTATGCCACGCAGCTTTCGGCGGTGGAGATCAACAGCTCGTTCTACCGCCCCCATCGTCCGCAAACCTACCTGCGCTGGGGGCAGTCAGTGACGCCGGGGTTTGCCTTCTCGGTCAAGCTGGCGAAGCAGATAACCCATGTGCAGCGCTTGCAGGCCTGTGACGGGCTGCTCGACGAATTCCTCGGCCAGTGCCTGCAATTGGGGGCCGCCATGGGCTGCCTGCTGGTGCAATTGCCGCCATCCCTGAGTTACGACGAGGCCACGGCCCGAGGGTTTTTCGAGGCCTTGCGCCAGCGCTATGCCGGGCCGGTGGCGCTGGAGCCGCGCCATGCCAGCTGGCTTCACGCCCAGGCCTTGCTGGTTGAATTGCAGATCGCCCAGGTCGCGGCCGACCCGTCGCCGATTGCCGGCGGTGATCAGCCCCGGGGCTGGTCGGGCCTGCAGTATTGGCGCTGGCATGGCTCGCCGCGGATCTATCACAGTGCCTACTCCCACAGCCGCTTGCAGGCACTGGCGGATGAGGTGCGGCGCGCACGTGCGGCGCAGATCCCGACCTGGTGCATCTTCGACAACACGGCCAGCGGCCATGCCGTCGAGGATGCCTTGACCCTGCAACAGCTGGTGCAGGCCTAGGCAGTGAACAGCAACTCCTGCAGCAGGCTGAACACCGTGGTTTTGACTGCGCTGTCGAGGTCGACCCAGGCCAGGCCGGTGGTGGCGCGGTAGCTGCCCAGGTCCAGGGGTCTGGCAATGACATTGGCCGGCAGCGCACGCCCGGCGTTGGCTGGCAGCAGGCCGACCCCAAGCCCGGCCGACACCAGGGCCAGCATGGTGGTGAATTCGCCCAGCTCCGAGGCGATTTGCAACTGCGCGCCCTGGCGCTCCAGCGCCTGCAGCAGCCCATCGTAAAACCCTGGCGCGTAACGCCGGGCCAGGATCAGCAGCGGTAGCTGCACCAGGTCCGTGGGGTGCAGGCTGCTACTGGAGGCCAGGGGATGGTCACCGGGCAGGGCGACGATAAAACTTTCCTGCAGCACCTCACGGGTCTGGATCCCGGGGATGATCGCTGGCAAGCGCATCAGGCCGAAATCCAGTTGGGCATTTTTCAGCGCCGTGGCCTGGTCCGGGCCGGGCATGTCCTTGAGCTCCAGTTCGATCCGCGGGAAGCGCTCATGCAGAGTCCGGATCAGGTCAGGCAGCAGTTGGGGCAGCACTGAGGAAATAAACCCCAGGCGCACCCGGCCGATTTCCCCCCGCCCGGAGGCCCGGGCCACGTCGGCGGCATGGGCGGCCTGGTGCAGGGTGGCGCGCGCCTCGGGCAGGAAGATCGTACCGACCTGAGTCAGCGCCACCGAGTGTCGGTTGCGCTCGAACAGACGCACCCCCAGCTCTTCTTCCAGCAGCTTGATCTGCATGCTCAGTGCCGGCTGCACGATGGACAGGCGCTGGGCCGCGCGACCGAAGTGCAGCTCCTGGGCCAGGGTCACGAAGGCGCGCAAATGTTTGATTTCCACGGGGTGGCTCCGGGGCTGGGTGGGGTCTGGGATGGTGATCATAGATTTTGATGACTAGATCAGCAATGACGATTGGACGTTGTCCGTGCCCTGGGGTGAACTGGCGCCCAAGGCCTGCAGCACAATAAACGGCCGCTTTACGGAGAACAGCATGTCATTCAGCACCAGCAGCTTCCTGCTTGAAGGCCGCACGGCCCTGATCACCGGTTCCGGCAAGGGCATCGGCCTGGAGCTGGCCCGGGGCCTGGGCGCCGCCGGCGCCAGGGTGGTGATCAACGATCGCAATAGAGACAAGGCTGAGTCTATTGCCAGTCTGTTGCGCGACGAAGGGCTTGAGGTCGAGATCGCGGTATTCGACGTCACCGACCGCGCGCAGTTGTTCGAGGCCATCGACGCTTTCGAGGCGCAGTACGGGGCCATCGATATCCTGGTCAACAACGCCGGGATCCAGCGTCGCGCGCCGCTGGAGGATTTCGCTGCCAATGACTGGCACGAGCTGATGCGGGTCAATCTCGACGGCGTGTTCCATGTCTCCCAGGCGGTGGCGCGGCATATGATCGGTCGCGGTCGCGGCAAGATCATCAATATCTGCTCCGTGCAAAGCGAACTGGCGCGCCCGACCATCGCCCCTTACGCCGCGTCCAAGGGCGCGGTGAAGATGCTGACCAAGGGCATGTGCGCCGAATGGGCACGCCACGGGATCCAGGCCAATGGCCTAGCGCCGGGCTACTTCGCGACCCAGATGAACCAGGCGCTGGTGGACAACCAGGCGTTTTCCCAATGGCTGTGCCAACGCACGCCGGCCGGGCGCTGGGGGCGGGTCGAGGAGCTGTGCGGCACCGCGGTGTTCCTGGCATCCGCGGCGTCGGACTTCATCAACGGACAAACCATCTTTGTCGACGGCGGCCTGACCAGCGTCGTGTGAAACCGTACTGCGTACCTGAAAAAAACAACAACAGGGGACACCCATGAGCACACTCAAATCCCGGTCACTGCCGCTGCCGGCCATTAGCGGCGAGGCGTCCACGGCCTTCGCGCCGAAACGCTGGCTGTACCTGATTCCACTGATTTTCATCACCTACAGCCTGGCCTACCTGGATCGGGCCAACTACGGCTTCGCCAGCGCCGTGGGCATCGAGCAGGACCTGGGCATCAGCAAGAGCACGTCGTCGCTGATCGGCGCGCTGTTTTTCCTCGGCTACTTTTTCTTCCAGGTGCCGGGGGCCATCTACGCGCAGAAATACAGCGTACGCAAACTGGTGTTCTGCAGCCTGATCCTGTGGGGCGTCTGCGCCATGGCCACCGGGCTGGTGACCAATATCCCGATGCTGATGGTGATCCGCGTCTCCCTGGGTATCGTTGAAGCCGCGGTAATGCCGGCGATGCTGATCTTCATCAGCAACTGGTTCACCCGCAAAGAACGCTCCCGGGCCAATACCTTTCTGGTGCTGGGCAACCCGGTCACCGTGCTCTGGATGTCGGTGCTCTCGGGCTACCTGATCCAGGCCTGGGGCTGGCGTGAAATGTTCATCATCGAAGGTGCTCCGGCGGTGCTCTGGGCCTTTGTCTGGTGGCGCATGGCGCGGGACAAACCGGAACAGGTCGACTGGCTGAGCCGCGAGGAAAAGACGCAACTGGCCGCGACCCTGGCCAGTGAGCAGCAAGGCCTGAAGGCCGTGCGCAACTATCGCCAGGCCTTTACCAGCCCGGTGGTGATCCAGCTGTGCTGTGTGCATGCGTTGTGGAGCATCGGGGTCTACGGCTTCATCATGTGGCTGCCGACCATCATCAAACAGGCGGCGGCCGCCGATATCGTCACCGTCGGCTGGCTGAGCGCGGTGCCCTATGTCGCGGCTGTGGCGGCGATGCTGGTGGTGTCCTGGGCCTCGGACAAATCCCAGCAACGCAAACATTTCATCTGGCCGCTGCTGGCGCTGGGGGCCTTGGCGTTTTTCTGCTCGTACCTGCTGGGCTCGACCCACTTCTGGCTGTCGTTCGCCCTGCTGAGCATTGCCGGCGCGGCGCTGTACGCACCCTACGGGCCCTTTTTCGCGCTGATCCCGGAGATCATCCCGGCCAACGTGTTCGGCGGTGCCATTGGCCTGATCAATGCCTGCGGTGCCCTGGGGGCCTTTATCGGTTCGTGGATCGTCGGCCACCTGATCGGCCTCACCGGCAACCCGGGGGCGGCCTACATCTTCATGACTGTTGGGGTGCTGTCCTCGGCGCTGCTGATGGCCTGGGTCAAGGTCCGGCGCTGACCCCACCACCGGGATAACGGGCGCGCAGCCCGGTATCCCGGTCGGCTTACTCGGCGTTGCCCAGGTCCACCACATGCTCAAGGATCACCGGCTGCTGGCGAATGATCTGCTTGCGCCAGTACCAGTCGGCAATGTGCTGGATCTGCTCCACCTGTTGCGCACCCACTGCCAGCAAGGGCGAGGTGTTGGTCGCGCCCAGTTGCCGAGCGACCTCTTCACCCTGGTTACCCATCTGCCTGGCCCAGATCCGACCCGCTTCCAGAGGGTGCTCGCGGGCCCAGCGGTTGCTGCGTTGCAGCACCTCCAGCACGGCTTTCACCACCTGGGGATGAGCCGCGAGGAAGTCCTGGCGGATAAAGTAGCCGGCGGCGTTCTCCGAACCCAGTTGCTGGCCGTTGATCAGCAGGCGCCCGCCGTAATTGTTTTGCGCCAGGGCCAGGTACGGGTCCCAGGTGGCCCAGGCGTCCACATGCCCGGAGGCAAACGCCGAGCTGCTGTCGGTGGGGCTCAGGTACTGCTTGTGCACGCTGCCTTCATCGATGCCGGCGGTTTCCAGGGCGCGGGACAACAGGTACTCGCCGGTGCCGCCCCGGTTGACCGCGACTGTTTTGCCCGGCAGGTCGGCCAGGCTGTGAATCGGTGCCTGGTCCTTGACCACAATCCCTTCACCATTGGCCGGCATCGGCTGGTAGCCGAACATGCTCATTGGCATGCCCCCGGCAATCGCCGTGACAAAGGCGGTGGAGCTGCCGCTGGTAAGGTCCAGGGAGCCGCCATTGAGGGCTTCATAGGCCGGCGCCGCCGCCGGGAACGGCCCCAGCCAGCGGACCTTGACCGCAAGCCCGGCCAACTCTTTTTCCAGCTCGCCGGTGTCGCGTACCAGGGACAGGTCCGAAGGGCCACGCAGGTAACCGATGCGCAGTTCCAGTGGCTCGGCCTGGGCGTTGGCGCACAGCAGCCAGGCGCTCAGGCCGAGGCTGGCGAACAGCGCTATGGCGCTAGGGCTCGATGCTTTCATGACAGCTCCGTGGACAGTGACAAGTCGCGGCCGAGGCTCGGTGGCAGGGCATTGTTCAGCAGCCCGGCGCTGAACAGCAGGCGGGCCTGCTGGTCCTGCTCGTCAAGGATTGGCTGCCGGGCCGGCTCAATGCCCCAGGGGCGCTGACGCAGGCTGGCGGCCCAGGTGCTGGCGGCAACCTGTTGCGGGTGGCTGCCGGCCAGCAACTCGGCTGCCTGCTCGATATGCCCGGCGATCCAGCGGTCATTCTCGGCCAGGGCCTGGAACACCAACTGCGCCTGCTGCGGCTCGCGCTCGACCCAGGACCGGTTGGCCCAGAACAGCGAGCGATTGGGGATGAAGTCGCCGGCCTGGCCCAGGGCTCGCACCTGGCCGGTCTGCAACTGCTCGCTGAGCAGCGGGTCGAGGGCGGCCCAGGCCTGGACCCGACCTGCCTGCAGCGCGTGCTGGCCTTCGCGCCCGGGCAGGTCCAGCACCTCCACGGCCTGGTAGTCCAGGTGGTGGCTGTGCAGGGCCTGGGCCAGGAAGTGATCGGTGTAGGACCCCACGGTGCTGGCGATGCGGCTGCCCCGCAGTTGGTCGATGCGCTGCAGCGGGCTGTCGGCCAGCACCAGCAAGGCGCTGCTGGTCTGGCGCGAGGCCGAGGCGCCGACGTAGACCAGGTCGACCCCGGCGGCCCGGCTATAGAGCGGCGGTGTCGAGCCGGTGCCGACCCAGTCGACCTGGTCTTGTTGCAGGAGCCTGCCGCTGTCACGGCCTTCGGCGTAATCCAGCCAGTGCACGGTCCAGCCCCGGGCCTCGGCCAGTGCCTCCAGGTGCCGGCGCTGGCGCAGGATAAACAGCGACAGGTTCATCGGATGGCTGCCGATACGCAGGGTGTGGGCGCGGCTCATGAGGGTTGCTCCGCACTGGCGACCGGGCTGTCCCAGAGGTTGCCCCAGGTAAAGCGCTGCTCGGTATCGGCCTCGACTGCCTGGATCGGCAGGCGCGTGACCGGGAGCCGTGGCAGCACCTGTTCGCCGAAGCGGTAGGCCTCTTCGAGCAGGGGGAAGCCGGAGAGGATAAACACCTCGATGCCGGCATCGGCGTATTCCTTCATGACCCGCTCCACGGTGTCCGGGCTGCCGACAATCGCGGTGCCCGGGCCGGGCCGCACCAGGCCGATGCCGGCCCACAGGTTGGGGTAGATCTCCAGGTCGCGGGCGTTCTGTGGCCGGCGTTCGCCGTGCAGCGCGGTCATGCGTGCCTGGCCCACCGAATCGGAATTCTTCGCCAGGGCCTGGCGGTTGGCGATGGCTTGATCGTCCATCCCGGCGTACAGCTCATCCACTGCGGCCCAGGCTTTTTCATCGGTGTCGCGCAGGATCACATACAGCCGGATACCAAAGCGCAGGGTGCGCCCATGGGCCGCCGCACGCTGGCGTACCTGGGCAATTTTCTCGGCGGCCTGGGGCGGGGTTTCGCCCCAGCTCAGGTAGGTGTCGACGTGTTTTGCGGCAATTTCCTGGGCCACCTCGGACGAGCCGCCAAACCACAGCGGCGGCGCATATTGCGGGCCGCCTGGCAGGGCCAGGCGTGCTTCGCGGATATCGAAATACTCGCCCTTGAAGTTCACCGTCTCACCGGCCAGCAGCGGCTTGAGCACGCTCAGGAACTCGTCGCCCAGGGCATAGCGGCCGTCGTGGCTCATGTTCAGGCCGTAGGCGCCCAGGGTGTTGGCGTCACCGCTGACCACATTGAGCAGCAGCCGGCCCTTGGACAGGTGGCTGAAGGTCAGGGCCATCTTGGCCAGCAGGGTGGGCGAGATCAGCCCCGGCTGGATGGCGATCAGAAAGCGGAAATTTTCGGTAAAGGGAATCAGCGATGCCCCGAGAATCCAGGGGTCGTGGGCGCCCGTGGCCAGCAGGGCCCCGGTAAAGCCCAGGTGGTCGACGGCCCGCGCCACTTGTTGCAGGTAGGGGTAGGTCACCGCGCGCGAACCGCTGGCGGTCCAGGGCTGAGGGCCATCGGGGGCGGTCAGGTACCAATAGATTTCCATGTGTTGCTCCTCGATCAATGACGAATGAATTACCAGCGCGTGGTGACGGACAGCCCGAGGGTGCGTGGCTCGCCGTAGAAAATGGCGTTGCCGCCGTAGGAGACCGGCAACGAGTGATTGACGTATTTGCGGTCGGTGATGTTTTGCGAGTAGAGCGAGATGCGCAGTTTTTCGTCCTGGGACAGCCAGGCCAGGCTGGCATTGCCGAGGGCGAAGGCGTCTTCGCTCAGGGCCGGATCGGTCTGGTTGTTGGCGAAGTAGTACTGCTTGCTGCGGTAGCTCCAGTCGGTCTGCGGAATCAGGTAGCCGCCAATGCCCAGGGGGTAGCGATACTCCACGCCAAAGGTGGCCGAGACGCTGGGGGCGCGGACAAAGCGATTGCCGGAAAAATCATCGCTGCCGGACTGGTAGTCGGTGAACTCGCTGTGCAGCAGGCCGATCCCGGCCTGCAGGTGCAGGCCATCCACCGGCAGGGCTTCAATTTCCAGCTCGGCGCCGCGCAACTTGCCGCGGGCACCGTTGGTCAGGGTCGACAGCGCCCCGGTGCTGGTGCCGACTACGGCATTGAGCTGGATGTCCTTGTAGTCGTAGTAGAAGACGCTGCCGTTGAGGTTCAGGCGGCCATCGAACCACTCGGACTTGAGCCCCAGTTCATAGGCCGAGAGGTACTCCGGGTCGACCGTGGCGACGCTGCCCTGGCTGGTGGCGCCGGTATTGAAGCCGCCGGAACGAAACCCCTTGGCGTAGCGCAGGTAGACCCGGGCGTGATCGTTGAGCTGGTACTCGGGGGTCACGTCCCAGGTGAAGTCGTTCCAGGTCCGGCTTTCATCCTGGACCGCCGTGACCTGCAACGGGTTGCTGACACTGCTGCGCGACCACCAGCGGCTGGGGTCACTGAATTGCGCGCTGCCGACCGCCGCCACGCGGTTGAGGTCGATGTCTTTCTGTTCGCTGGTCCAGCGCAGCCCGGTGGTGATGCGCAATGGCTCGGTCACCTGCCAGGTGGTGCTGCCGAATACGGCGTAACTGGTGTTGCCTTGCTCGGTCTGGGTGTTGTTGAAGTAGGGCGTGAGGAAGCTGCCGTCGACGGCGGCGCGGGCTTCGGTGTAGTCGAGCTTTTCATGGAAGTAGTGCACCCCGGCGACCCAACTCAGGGTCTGCTCCTTGGGCGAGGCCAGGCGCAGCTCCTGGGACCACTGGCGGCTGTGCAGGTCGCGATAACCACGGGCCAGGTCGGCCGGGGTGTAGTCGCTGTCGCCGCGAATGGTGCGGGTGACATCCTCGAAGGCGCTGATCGAGGTCAGAGTCAGGTCCCCCAGTTGCCAGTTGAGGGTGGCCGAGCCGCCCTTGTGCTCCAGGTCATCCTTGCCGGGGAGGGTGTAGTCGACGTTGGTCCGCGACAGCCTGGGGCTATAGCCGAAGGCATTGGTGCCGTTCGCACCCCGGGCGAGGATCCCGGCGGTGCTGCCGTCAAGGCCGTTGCCACGGCTCTTGAAGGTGCGGTAATGCAGGTTGAACACGCCGTCCAGGCTGTCGTTGAAGTTCACCGCCAGTTGCAGGCGCAGGGCGTCGTCCTGGGTATCGCCGCTGCGTCCGCCGCTGCTGTTGTCTTCGGCCAGGCCGTCGCGCTGGTTATGGCGGAACGACACCCGGCCGGCGATCTTGTCATCCACCAGCACGGTCCCGGCGGCGCCTTCCACCGTGCGGCTGGCATGGCTGCCGGCGTCGAGCTTGAGGTAGCCGGGGTTGTCCTTGAAGTCGGGTTTGCGCGACACGAAATTGATCGCGCCAGCGGTGGTGTTCTTGCCCCACAAGGTGCCCTGGGGGCCCTTGAGCACTTCCACTCGGTCCAGGTCGAACAGCGGAAAACTGGTGGCGTCGACGTTGTTCAGGTACACGTCGTCGAGGTAGATGCCCACCGGGCTGACGGTATTGGCGCGCTGGTCACCGGTGCCGATCCCGCGGATCCACCAGCGCGGTCGCTGGTTGTCGATGGTGGCGGACGAAGTGTTGGGGATGAAGCGGGTGATCTGGGTGGCACTGGCGCCGGCATTGGTGTCTTCGATCTTGCGCCCGCTGACCACGCTCATCGGCACCGGCACCCGTTGCAGGGTTTCCTCGCGTTTCTGCGCGGTCACCAGCACGCTTTCCAGGCGTGGGGTGCTGGCTTCGCTGCGGGGCGCAGGGCTGACGGTCGCGTCCGCCGCCGCAGTCGGCTGGCCCTGGATGCTCAGGGCGCCCGAGGCCTCACGCTGCACGTGCAGGCCGGAACCCTTGAGGGCCCGTGAGAGTGCCTGTTGCAGGTCCAGGTCGCCGGTGATCGCCGGGCTGCTCAGGCCTTCCATCAGGTGCTGATCAAAGGCGATCAGTTGCCCGCTTTGCCGGGAAATCGCCAGCAGTACGCTGTTCAGCGGACCCGCCGCAATGGCGTAGTGCTGACGTTGCTCGGCGGCTTGCAGCGGCGCGGCCAGCATTGGCAGCAGCGGCGCTCCGGCCAGGGCAATGGCCAGGGTCAAGCGGTTCAGGGGGATGCGCACGCACGCGACATGGGGCATTTTTTTATCGATCCTGGTTGAGAGTGACTGCCGGGTTGACGGGGCAGCCCGGGTCATTTCCAGTCGCGGCTCAGATCGATTTGTTCCTAGCTTATGCCGGCTCGATATTCGCCCACAGGCGGCTGCGCCAAGTGACCCGGATCGGCGCGATGCTGGCGAGCATGTCCAGGGCCTGGTGACTGTTATCCAGGGGGAACAGGCCGCTGACCCGCAGCCCGGCCACCGCCGGCGACAGGTGCAACAGGCCGGGGTGGTAAGGGCGCAAGGCGGCCACCACCTGCTCCAGGGGCAGGGCATCGGCTTCGAACAGCCCTTTGAGCCACAGGGTCTCGCTGTCGGGTGCGGGGCCGGTGTGCCAGGCGCCGTCGCGGCTCAAGCGAGCCCAGTGGCCGTGGGGCAGGGTGCGGCTGGCACTGGCGCCGTGCAGGCTCAAGTCGGCATCCAGGGCGGCGACGTAACAGGCGCTGGCTTCCTGGCGCAACAACAGCCGCTGTTGCCGGGCCTCGACCCGCAGGTTGCCTGCCTGCAGGACAAACGCCCGTTGCGAGTGCTGGCGCACGTCCAGCAGCAATTGCCCGGCGTGCAGGGTCAGGCCGCGCTCGGCGCCGTCGAAATGCGGGCTGATGCGGGAAGCGGCGTCGAGGGTCAACTGGCTGCCATCGGGCAGCTGGAACTGGCTGCGCTCGCCGATCCCGGTGTACAGGTCACCCGGCCAGGCCAGGCCGGTACTGCCCAGGCGACTGAGCAATCCGGTGGTGACCGCCAGTCCCGCCAGGCCGAGGCTGGTGCGCAAGAACCGGCGGCGGCTGGAGGGTGCATCCAGGGCTTGCTGCAACTGCCGGGGGTTGAGATCGCGCAGCTTCGACGCCTGGATAAACCCCAGCTGCTGATTGATCCGCGCGATGCATTCGGCGTGCTGCGGGCTGCGCGCCTGCCAGTCGAGAAACGCCGCGTGGCGCGCCTCATCGGCTTCGCCGGAATGGAGGAAGGCCAACCAGCGGGCGGCTTCGATCCGGATCTGTTGCTGCGAATCCGTACTCATTGCGCCAAGGCCTCCAGGCAACACAGATACGCCTGCTCCATATGCTGATGGACGCGGCTTTTGGAAATCCCCAGCTGACGCCCGATCTGTTCGTAGGTCATGCCGTCGAACAGGCTATGGATAAACGCCTGCCGCGCCTGATGCCCAAGGCCCTTGAGCAGGCGGTCCAACTGCAACAGGGTTTCGATCAGCATCGCGTGTTCCTGGGGGGAGGGCAGCTCGCTGTGAGGTTGCTCCTCCAGGGTCGCCAGGTACGCCCGCTCCAAGTCGGCCCGGCGCCAGTGATCGATCATCAGCCGTTTGGCGATGGTGGTCAGCAGCGCCCGGGGCTCGCGCACCGCGGCCAGATCCTCGATCCCCAGCAAGCGCATGAAGGCCTCGGCGGCAATGTCCTCAGCACTGTCCTGGCAGCCCAGCAAACGGCTGACCCGAGCGCGCAACCAACCGTAGTTTTTGCTGAACAGGCGGGTGAAATGATGATGGGATGTGCTGGGCATGGCAGGCAATCACGAGCAAGCGGACGGGCAATGTTGGCGAATGTGCTTGATTAAATAAAAGAATAAAAAGTGTGAGGGTTATTACTTTTTATCCAGTGCGGAGGCTGCGTACCGCCCTGCATCGGGCAGCACGCGGCCCGGCAGCCCGCTACTTGTAGCCGTTGTTGGCGAGATAGGTCAGGGTCACCCGCGACAACGCGCGCACGCCCACTGGCAGGGCCTGGTCGTCCACCAGGAATTTGGGTGAGTGGTTGGGCCAGGCCTTGGCCGGGTCGATACCGTCGGGGGTGACGCCAAGGCCGAAAAACAGCGCCGGAATGCGCCGCGAGTATTCGGCGAAGTCGTCGGCGGCGTAGACCCCGGAACCCAGGGTGACGGGCTTGCCCGACGAGGCTTCGAGCTGGGGCAGGAGTTTGTCCACCAGATCGGTGTTGTTGTAGCCGGCCGGGTAGCTGCCGGGGAGGATCTCGACCTTGGCGCTGGCCCCGGCGCTTTCGGCGATTTTGCTGGCGGTGCGTTGCAGGCGGCTGATCACATCGTCGCGCTGGGCGTCGGTGAGGGTGCGCAGGGTGCCTTCCATGCGCACTTCGGCGGGGATGATGTTGCTGCGCACGCCGGCGTCGATCTTGCCGATGGAGATCACCGGGGCGGGCAGGGCCACCAGGTTCACCTGGCGGCTGGGGATGGTCTGCCAGCCGAGGATGATCTGCGCCGCCAGGGGGAAGGGGTCGATCCCGGCCCAGGGGAAGGCGCCGTGGGTCTGTTCGCCGGTGATGGTGGCGACGAAGTTGTCCGAGGCGGCGGTGGTGCGTTGGCGACTGACCGAAAGGGTGCCGGACACCCCCGGCCCCACGTGCAGGCCGAAGATCGCTTGCGGCGCCGGGTTGGCCAGCACCCCTTGTTCGATCATCAGCCGGGCGCCGCCGGTTTCTCCCACCGGCACGCCTTCTTCGGCCGGCTGGAAAATGAACTTGATGGTGCCGGGCAGGCTGTCCTTGTGCGCCGCCAGGACCTGGGCCACCCCCAGCACAATGGCGATGTGCGCATCGTGGCCGCAGGCGTGCATGACCCCGACTTGCTTTCCGGCCTGGCTGAAGTCATTGCCGCTGTAGGCCTGGGTCACGGTCGAGGCGTAGGGCAGGCCGGTCTGCTCGGTGACCGGCAGCGCGTCCAGTTCGGAACGAATGGCCACCACCGGTCCCGGCTTGCCGCCGCGCAACAGCCCGACCACGCCGGTGTGGCCGATGTCGGTTTGCACTTCCAGGCCCAGCTCACGAAGGCGCGCGGCCACCAGCTTGGCAGTGCGCACTTCGCGGTTGCCCAGCTCCGGGTGTTGATGGATATCGTGGCGCAGCTCGATCAGTTGCGGGGTGGCCTGGCGGATATCCCGGTCGAGTGTCTGCAGGCGCTCGGCATCCACCACAGCGGCGCTGGCGGTGTTGTGGAGCAGGGAGGAGAAAAGCAATCCGGCGCTGATGCCGAGTCGGGCGAAAGAGTGATTCATGCAAGGCCTCTGGGTTGGAACGGCAGGGCCCGAAGTCGGGCGCAATGGCGTTAACGCAGAAAGCATGCCAGCCCGCTTGCTGGCCGCCAGGCTGGCGTCGCGGGGAGATGAGGCGTGGGGATGCACCAGGCGCAACAGCCGGTTGCTGATGGTCTGCTGCTCTTCCAGCAGCCAGCGCCGGGAACCTGCGGGGTCCCCGGTGCCTGGCTCGGGCGGCGTTAAACGTGCCCGAGGGTTGCCCGCTACAGCGTGACCGGCACTTAGAAGCTGTAGTCGGCGGTGACGAAAAACGAGCGCGGCTCACCCATCAGCCATTGCTGGCCATTATTCTGCTGGGCCACGGCGTAGCGCCGGTCGAGCAGGTTGTTGAGCTGCAGGCCCAGGCGCACATCCCGTTGCAGTTGCCAGCCGAGGTTGGCGTCGAGCACCGTGTAGCCCGGAACCTGGGTGGTGTTGGCCGTATTGGCATAACGCGCGTCGACATAACGCACGCCCATGCCGGCTGTCAGCTCCTGGCTCAGGGCCTTGTTCAACCACAGGTTGGCGCTGCGGCGCGGCACGTTGCTCGGGCGATTGCCGGCGCGCGAGACCACCTGGCCCGACACCACTTCATCGAAGTCGTCGTATTCGGCCCGCACCAGCGCGGCATTGGCCGAGACCTGCCAGTCGTGGGCCAGGGCCAGCTCCAGGGATGCCTCCAGGCCGTCGGCGGACTGCTGGCCGACCTGTTGCGCCAGGCGCGTGATTGGGTCGCTGCTGAGCAGTTTTTTCTTGACGATATGGTAGGCCGCCAGGGTCCATTCACCGCGCCCGTCCCAGAACTGTTGCTTGAGGCCGAACTCGGTCTGCCGGGCCTCGGTCAGGTCCATCTGCTGCTGGCTCGGGTTCAGGCTGATGAGGTTGTTGACCCCGTCCTCGCTGGTCGAGTACTGGCCGTACAGCGACAGTTGGTCGGTGACCGCGAACACCAGCCCGGCGCGCCAGTTGCCGCCCGTGAGGCTGCGGTCGCTGCGGCTGCCGGCACGCTGGTCGTCGCGCTCGATGTGGTTCTGGTCGCGGCGCACGCCGGTCACCAGGGACCAGCGCTCGGACAGCTGCAAGCGGTTCTCGGCAAACAGGGCAAAGGTGTGGGTGCTGCTGGCGGTCTGGGGCGAAAATGCCGAGCGACTCTGGAAGTAACCCGCTGCCGGCTGCCAAGGGTCGATGTAGTCGCCGCCGACATCGGTATAGGGCGAGTTGTTGCCCACGGCGAACCTGATTTTGTTGTACTCGGTACCGACCACCGTGCGGCTGTCCAGGCCGAACAGCGAATGGTTGAAGGTGAAGCTCTGACGGTCGCCCATCTGCTCCTGGTCGTGCTTGATCTCCAGGTAGCTGTTGCGCAGCAGTTGCTGGCGGGGGCTGTCCCAGCTGTAGGTTTCGGCGTTGCGCCAATGGCGTCGGCTCTTGATGTAATACAGCTGGTTGCTGGCGCTGAGGCTGTCGCTCAGGTTCCAGTCGGTATTGAGTCGGGTCCATTCGTCGTTGTATCGCTGCACGGCGTTGCGCAGGTTGTAGTTCTTGTCGCGCAGGCTGTCGCGGTAGTGCCCGTCGAGCAGGGGCGTGCCGAAGTAACTGCTCGGTTCGCTGTCGCCACGCTCATGGGCGAAGGTGAAGCTCAGGTCATCGTTGGCCTGCCAGCGCAGGGCCGCACTGAGGGCCAGGCTGCGCGAGTCGCCGTGGTCGACCCAGCCGTTGCTTTGCTGCTGGTTCAGGGTCAGGCGATAGCTCAGGGTGTCGCTGAGGGAGCCGCCGCTGTCCAGGCCCAGCTGCTGGCGGTCGTTGGAGCCATAACCCAGGCGCAGGCGGTTGCGCACTTCACCTTCGAAGGGCTTCTTCGAGATCACATTGACCACCGCCCCGGTGGCGCCTTCGCCATAGAGCACCGAGGCCGGGCCACGGATCACGTCGATGCGTTCAACCATCCACGGGTCGACCGGAAACGTCAGGCTGCCGGCACCGGTGTACAGGCGGGCACCGTCGAACAGGGTCATGACCGAGCTGTGCCCGGTAAAGCCCCGCGCCGCCAACGCGGTGTTGCCGTTGCCCGGGGCGGCGATGCTGGTGATGCCCGGGGAGCGGGTCACCGCGTCCTGCACCGTGAGGTTATTGCGGTTGTCGATGGCGTCCTGGCCGATGCTGCTGGTGCTGGCGGGGTTTTCCAGGGCGCTCAGGTTGAGCCGTGAGCCGGCGGGCAGCGGTGTGCTGAGGGAAGTGTCATCGCCCTTGGCGACTTCGCTGACCAGGGTCGCCGGCAAGGCGAGCGCACGGTGGTCGGTTTCGGCAAAGGTCAGGGATGAAAAGGCCATGCAGGGGACAAAGGTGATCGGCAGGGATCGGCTTGCGAGGCTTTGGAGCAGGGGATTGCGGGACATGCTATTCCAACTGAGTCAGGAAAGAATGAAACCCGGAGGGAACAACGCATAAGGAATCGCAGGCGCACGCGCCCACGCAAACCGGACTGCGCCCGCCCACCGCGGGGTTGCCAAACGAAGTTGCAGGCCGGTCTCCGGGCTCGCGAGGGTCATGAAGCATTCACCTTCCCATGCCGGAGCACAGTGGTCTGTCGAATGCTTCGCTCGCTTACCGTTGCGGGGGCAGCGCCGGACTGATCACCGAAGTGACGCACCGGCTTCCCGTTTAATCCCATGCACGGCGGCATGGGACACCTGAAACTGGCGCGCATATGACCATTGATGAATTTCTTCGTCAATGCGCAAAGCTGCTACAGGGGAAAACAGTCTGTGCCGCCGCCGGTCCTCGGCAGCGGCTACGCGATAGGCGGGGGATGCTTCAGGGGGTGGCCAGGGTCTGCTGCGGCTCGTATTCGGTTTCGGCGAAGTTGAAGTAGGTGGTGCCGGCATGCTGGGTGATCTGCGGTTCGCAGCGGCCAAAGGGTTCGGACAGATGCCCCTTGCCGTTGACCACTTTGAGCAATATTTGCTCTTGGGCACTGCAGCCATTGCCGGCCCACGCGGCACTCACCAGAAACAGCCCATCCCCCAGGTGCTGCACAGCTTCGAACGACATGCCGTCGCTGAGCAGGGCCGACTTCTGGATCAGGGCACCGTTGACCAGCAATTGGCTGGGCGGGTTTTTATTGCCGTCATGCTGTTCGGCAATCACCTGCACCTTGTCGTTGCCGTTGACGGCCTGGGTCTGGGTGCCGATCTCCAGTGCCGGGTAACGACGGGCCTTGGCCGCTTCCGCGGCGTTGGCTTCGCGGGGCACCAGGCCCAGGCCGGCAGGGCCGCGCACGGTCATGAAGTCGGCGGGCTTGGCGGCTTCGAGGGCGCGCACGGCGTCGAAGTCCCAGTAATTGACCCGGGTCACCGCCATGCGCGAGGGCGCAGGCTCGATCACGCTCAGCTCGAACTGCTTGCCGGTCATATTCGGCGCATACAGGTAGGACAGGTGATCCAGCGATGCCTGGGCATGTACCGCGACCTTGTTGGTCTGGGTGAACGCCTGCAACGGGCCTGAATAACGGGCCAGGGCCTCGTCGGCGAGCTTTTTGCCGGCGGTGAGCGAGCCTTTTACCTCGGCTTCCAGGGCAATGACCCTGTGATCGGGGCCGAAGGTGTAGGTCGCCGATTCATAGGGCTTGTCGCGGTTGACCTCGGTGCGCCGGGTGTTGCTGAAGTAGATGGTCTGGTAGCGCAGGAACACCGTCAGCGAATGGATGCCCGCCGGGCCGGAGCCGGTGTAGGTCATGCAGCCCCGGGGGCAGGTTTCCTGAAGCAGCAGATTGACTTCGTCATAGGGCATGCCGAGTGCAACGTCATGCACGGTAAAGCCCGGGGCCGCCAGCAGCGTCGGCGAGACCAGCGCCGCCGCCAGCGCGAGCGCGTTGAATGTGTGCTTCAAGACCATCTCCTGGTTGTCCAATGGCGGGGCCGTCGTGCCCCACGCCGCAATCCTTGCCAGCGAATGGCATGGCCTGTGTGGCTATCGGCTGCTGGCGATTGGCCTTTAGCTGCAATGTGCTGCAAGCCGCGCGGGAGTGTCCCGGGCGCAGTAAAACCTCAGCAATCAGACGCAACATGGTGAAGAATATGGCGCTTGCCTGATGAGCCCCGACCGGGACCATCACCCTGAAATCGCTGCCGCCGGCGGCAGGTAACCAAGGAACAGAATGCTTTTTGTAGTGATGCTGGGGGGCAAACACCCCAGGGCCAAGATTGAGGTCCACGACGTGGTGTTCGCCATCGCCGACAGCCTGGAAGCGGCCTACCCGCAACTGCGCGAAGGCTGGTTTGGCAGCCCGGCGGGGCTGCATGTCGATTCGTGGATGCAGGTCGATGGCGTGGAAGGGTGGAAGGTGCAGTTGAGCCCGCTGGCGCCTCTGCCCGGGGCCCCGCGCCTGTATTTCATCAACCTCGGCGGCTATGAGGCCCAGGCCTTCGGCGAGGCCCACCACTACCTGCTGGTGGTGGCCCATGACAAGGCTGAAGCCAAGGCCAAGGGCAAGCGGCAGATGCTCAGCCACTGGAGCAAGGCCCATACCGACGCGCTGATGGACGTAGACGATTGCCTGCCGATCGACGCCGTGGACGGGCGCTATATCCACCTGGTGGAGGGCGAGCATCGCGGGGTGGTCCAGCGCAACGACTACATCGTGATTCCCCGCTGAGCCCCGGTGGCTGACGCTGGATCTCAGGCCGGAGCGTCGAGCTTTTGCGCCAGTTCCAGGTTCAGCCGGTAGTGTTCTTCCAGCGGCACGGCGCGCCGACTGCTGCTGTTGATGCTGCCTTCGGCGGTCCACAGGAACGGGTAGAAGCTCATGCACTGGTCTGCCCCAAGCTGCGGCAGTTCACGCTGCCAGCCGTCCCAGCGCAGGTCCTGGTAGAACTGCCCGAGGCGTTCGCTCAGGGCCCATTCGACGAAGTCCGAGTAACCGATTTCCAGGGCTTCCCAGCGCAGGGTGTCCGGGGCCCAGTAGTACAGGGCCCCGGTATCGTCGCCGAGGCTGCCGCCGTTGATGGCGAAGAAGCCGCCCACGGCATCGTCGGCGACCAGCATCGCCCCCTGAATGCGGTCCTGGTTCCAGTCCCGCAGGTTGCGTGGCAGCTGTGGATGGCCCGACCCCAGCAGTCGCAGCCAGCCGTCATCGATCAACAGCCCACCGCTTTCGTAAGCCATGGCCCCGAGCACCGAGCGGGTGCTCACGCCGAGTGCCAGCAGGATGGCCTCGCGATCCGGCGCCGGCGCCAGCCATTCGCAGCGATGAGGGGAGCGGGCGATCCACGCCTCGATCAAGGGCAGTGCCGGGTCGGTGAGGTTGAGCAGTTGATCGAGGGTTGGCACGTCAAAATCCTTTTTTGCAGCAGGCACTCGCCAGGGGGCGCTGATCATATCAGGCGCGTAGCCGCTGCCGAAGGCTCTGGCCTGCGTTCGCAACACCGCGAAAGCTCGGCAGCGGCTACAGGGCTACAGGGCTACAGGGCTACAGGGTGAATGTGGAGGATTGGATATTTTTGGAGGCTGATGAAAAGCGCCGCTCACTTAGTCACACTGTGCAGGCTTTTCCTGGGTGCTTTCGGGCAGCCACACAGAGTCGGGCACCAGGGCAGGATCCTCTTATTGTTTGATGGAGCACTCAGACGTCATGGTTAAATCAACGCAGAAAAACAGCCGTTTCAAAATGGCATCCATTGGCGTACTGACCGCGTTTCTGGCGGTCGGCGTGGCCAAGAGTTTCGCCGAGGACAAGGGAGTCCAGGGAATGCACAGTCTCCAGTTTCGCAAGGTCATCGACCTCAGCCACGTTATCAGCCCCTCCATACCGTTATGGCCCAACGACCCGCCAGTGACCTTCGATGTCGTGGCAACGCTGGACAAGGACGGCTATTACCTGCGGCGCTTCAGTATCGGTGAGCACAGCGCGACCCATATGAATGCGCCCAACAGTTTTCACGCCAAGGGCATGGGCATCGACGGCTATGCGCCCGAGTCCCTGATCCGGCCGGCGGTGGTGATTGATGTGCGCAGCCAATCCAAAGCCAACGCCGACTACGTGATCGGCGTGCAGGACATCGAAAAATGGGAACGCGAGCACGGCACGATCGCCAAGGGCTCGCTGGTGCTTTTCTACACCGGCTGGCAAGCCCTGTGGAACGACCCCAAGGCCTTTATCAATGCAGACGCCAAGGGCCCGCACTTCCCCGGTGTCGGTGCCGAGACCAGCAAATTCCTACTTGAGAAGCGCCAGATCGCCGGCGTGGGCATCGACACCCATGGCGCCGATCCGGGCCAGGATGAGGTGTACGCCACCAACAGCCAGGTGCTGGAGAAAAACGGCATCATCCTCGAATGCCTGACCAACCTTGACCAGTTGCCGGCCAAGGGCGCGACGCTGGTCATCGGGGTACTGCGGCTGCAGGAAGGTTCGGGCTCGCCCGTGGCCGTTACCGCCCTGGTGCCTTGATGGGTCATTGACGGGAACGCGTGTCCACTGGCGGGGCGCTGGCCTGGATCTGTTGCCGGTAGTTGGATGCGCGTTGCAACACACTGGTCAAGGCCTGCAGGTTGGCCGGCTTGGTCAGGATGTCATTGGCGCCCGCCGCCCTGAAGCGCTCGACCTCGCTGGAAAACGCGCTCGCGGTAAAGGCCACGATGTAGCAGTTCTCGCTCAAGGGCAGGTCACGGATTTCCTCGATGGCTTCGAGTCCGGTCATCACCGGCATGTTGATGTCCATCAGAATCAGGTCCGGGATCGCGCCCACGCAGTACTTGATCGCCTCCAGCCCATTGTCTGCCAGCTGCGGTGCGTAACCGAGCCGTTGCAGCATCGCCATCGCTACTTTCTGGCTCACCGGGTGGTTCTCCACCAGGAGGATGTCGAGGGGGAAGCGCTCGGCGAACGACGAGTCGAAGTCCACCACCACATCCTGCTCCTCGCCCTTGGGGATCTCCGCCCCGGAGAACGGCTCCATGGGCAGGGAAAACGAGAATATCGAGCCGACGCCAAACTGGCTGCTGAAGGACAGGGTGCCATTTTGCGCTTCCACCAGGTTCTTGCAGATCGACAAGCCCAGGCCGCTGCCGGAAAAGCGTTGGTTGATCGGCCCCTCGAACTGGGCAAAGGGCTTGAACAGGCTGTCTTGCAGCTCGTTGGGGATGCCGACCCCGGTGTCGTAGATGGAAAACGCCAGGCGCGCGCGGGGGCCATAGCCGTTGGTGGTCACCACCAGCGACACCTTGCCGGTCTCGGTGAACTTGACCGCGTTGCCCAGCAGGTTGATGAGGATCTGGTGCAGGCAGTCGGCATCAGTCTTCACCAGCGCCGGGACCTGGGGCGAAATCTGCACCTCCAGCACCACCGGTTTGTCCTGCAGCCCCTGGCGGATCATCTCGACGCTGGAGGCAATCAGGGTGCGCAACTCGAAGACCCGGGGCTTGAGTTCAAGCTTGCCGGCTTCGATTTTCGCCAGGTCGAGAATATTGTCGATCAGCGACAGCAGGGTGCGTCCGCTGCTGTGGATGGTCTTCACCAGGCCGCGTTGTTCCGGGCTCAAGGGCGAGTCGGCGAGCAGCTCGGTCGCACCGATCACGCCATACATGGGGGTACGGATCTCATGGCTCATGGTGGCCAGGAATCGGGTTTTGGAGCGGTCGGCATCTTCAGCGGCATTCTTGGCCTGTTTCAGCACCTGCTCGTTGATCTGCAGTTGCTGCAGGTGAGAGCGCACGCGCAGCAGGTCCACGACAAACAGCAGGCTGAAGGCGAGAAACACCAGGATCGCCAGGATGATGTGGTGCAGGGAGTCCCGATGGAGCTGGTGGTAGTAATCGGCCAGGGTGATTTCCGCACCCGCAACGTAGACGGTCCCGTCCTTGGAGTGCAGGGGCACGAACACCGCTCGAAAGTCTCCCCAGTGATCGGTGTAGTCGATCCACACCGGCTTGGTGCTTTCGAAACTGTCGACCAATGCCTGGCTGGCGTCCGGGTAGGGGTCGAAAAAGCGCACGAAATTCTGGTTCTCGACCTCGGTCTTCGACGCGCTGGAACTGGCCAGGTAAGCCACGCCCTCGCGTTTGATCACGGTGTAGACGAACGCCGTGCCCAAGGCTTCGTTGAACCGCGACAGCCGATTGATGGCGTCCAGGTCTTCGGCTTCGGTCTTGGACTGCTTGTCGACCAGGTGGTCGTGGTAGTTGTCGCCGAGGATCGCTGCGGTGCCCAGCGCGGCATACAGCAGCTTGTTGTTGATGTTCTCAGTGAGGATTCCCTGGGTTTCAACGTAGAGGTAATAGATGTAGCCACTCACCCCGACGATATAAACCAGCAGCAAAGCCCATGTTTTCCTTCTGAGTTTGAACATTGATCCCAGCCTCCGTGCCAGTAGAACCGGACGATCAATGTGCGATCTCCGGGGGTTCCTTGCGCGGAGCATAATTTGGCAGGGGGTGGAAAACCATTGTTTTATTTTCAGCCTGCCGCCGCTGCCGGGCCTATGGCCATGGGGCGCCGCGCGCGTACCGGACAAAAAATCAATATGGCACGCAGATGCAAATAACTGGCATACACAGACACGTTTTGCTGATCCAGCTTTGATCTAATCCCGTTCACCGGACAGGCACCCTGCAAGTGCCTGCCACGCTGTCACCCAGAACGGGATAACAAGAATAATGAAACGCTTGATACCGCTTGCTGCTATTTGCCTCTCGACCCTGGCCCTGGCCGCGCCGCCGACCCCAGGCGCAGTCGACGAGAAACGCCTGCTCAACGCTGACCAGGAACCCCAGAACTGGATGGCCCACGGGCGCACCTACGATGAACAGCGCTTCAGCCCGCTGAACCAGGTCAACGACAAGAACGTCGCCGGCCTGGGCCTGGCCTGGACCCAGAAGCTCGACATCGACCGTGGCACCGAAGCCACGCCGATCGTGGTCGATGGGGTGATGTACACCACCGGCGCCTTCAGCATCGTCTATGCCTTCGATGCTGCCAGCGGCAAGCCGCTGTGGAAGTACGACCCGAAGATCCCCATGGAGAAACTCAGCCAGGGCTGCTGCGACGTGGTCAACCGTGGCGTCGCGGTGTGGCAGGGCAAGGTCTACCTGGGCAGTTTCGACGGACGTCTGATTGCCCTCGACGCCGCCACCGGCAAAGAGGTCTGGAGCGTCAACACCATCCTCGATCCGAACAAGAGCTACACCATCACCGGGGCACCGCGGGTGGTCAAAGGCAAGGTGCTGATCGGCAATGGCGGCGCCGAATTCGGCGTGCGCGGCTACATCACGGCCTATGACGCCGTGAGCGGCAAACAGGCCTGGCGCTTCTTCACCGTGCCGGGCGACCCGGCGCTGCCGCCGGAAAACCCGGCCATGGCCAAGGCCATGAAAACCTGGAAGGGCAATGGCTGGGTCAAGTGGGGCGGGGGCGGCACGGTGTGGGACTCGATGTCCTATGACCCGCAGCTGGACCTGCTGTATGTCGGCACTGGCAACGGCTCGCCCTGGAACTACGAGTTCCGCAGCCAGGGCGAGGGCGACAACCTGTACCTGTCGTCCATCGTCGCCCTGCGCCCGGATACCGGCGAATACGTCTGGCACTTCCAGGTGACCCCGGGGGATCGCTGGGACTTCACCGCCACCCAGCAGATCATTCTTGCCGATATCAAGATCGACGGCGCCGTGCGCAAGGTGCTGATGCAGGCGCCGAAGAACGGCTTCTTCTACGTCATCGACCGCACCAACGGCCAGTTCATTTCCGGGCGCAACTTCGTCCAGGTCAACTGGGCCAGCGGTCTCGACCCCAAGACCGGGCGTCCGATCCTCACCGCCCAGGCCGATTACTCCAAGGCGCCCAAGGTGGTGCAGCCAAGCTTTCTCGGCGGCCACAGCTGGCACCCGATGTCCTATAACCCGGCCACCGGCTACGTCTACATCCCGGCCCAGGACACCCTGGCCGAGCTCAAGGCGGCAGACAAACCGCTGTTTCTGCCGAGCAAGTCGGTGGTCAATTTCGGCCTCGACGTGCCGGACCTGCCGGAGGATCCCAAGGTCCTGAACCAGATCCGCAGCGCCTGGCGCGGGCACCTGATTGCCTGGGACCCGGTCAAGCAGCAGGCCGCCTGGACCCACGACTATGTCGAGTCGGGTAATGGCGGCACCTTGAGCACCGCCGGCAACCTGGTGTTCCAGGGCACTTCCGATGGTCGGGTCATGGCCTTCAGCGCCGACAAGGGCGAGCCACTCTGGGAGCACCGCGCCAACTCCGGGGTGCTGGGCGGGCCGGTCACCTACCAGATCAAGGGCGAGCAGTACGTGGCCTTCATGGCCGGCTGGGGCGGGATCATGCCGCTGATTGCCGGGCCGCTGACCGACAAGGGCAAGGTCCGGCCCGAGTCCCGGGTGCTGGTATTCAAGCTCGGGGCCAAGGAGCAGTTGCCGCCACCGCGCCAGGCGCCGGTGCTGCCACCGCAAGTGCCAGCACTGACCGCCTCGGCGGAGCAGATCAAGCAGGGGCGGACCTTGTTCAATGGCATGTGTGGTGCCTGCCACGGCCTGAACGCGGCCAGCGGCGGGGTGATTCCCGATCTGCGCTACCTGACGCCGGACAAGCACCTGGCCTTTGTCGGCATCGTCAGCGGGGCCTTCATGAACAAGGGCATGCCGAGTTTTGCCGGGGTCCTGGACATGCCGCAAATGGAGCTGATCCACCAGTACATCATCAAGCGCAGCCTGGATTTGCGTGCGCTGACCGACACCGCCGCAGCCCAGTAAAGCGTCACGGGGGCCCCCCGGCATCTGCCGGGCAGGCTCACGGGCGTGCCGTGCCTTAGCCATTCCAACAACAATATCCGCTAGACAGGTGAACTGATGAAAACGCTTTTTTCCAGCAAAAGTGCTGCCTTGCCGTGCTCGCTGTTATTGGCCTTGCTGGCCGGCCAGGCCCAGGCCGACGTCAAGCCCGACTCCGGCGACTACGCGGCGCTGCCGGCGGGCACCGACCTGCTGTTGCTGTACCAGCAGAACCCGCGAATCGACAAGTCGTACCAGGGCGGTAAAAAAGTCGCCGACAACCTCGACCTCGACCTGACCGTCGAAGTGCTGCGGCTGGTGCACTTCACCGAGTTTTTCAACACCGGCTATATCTGGGACCCGCAGATCGTCATCCCCTACGGCCATCAGGACCTAGGGGCCAGCGGGCAGAAGTACACCGGCTTGGGTGACATCACCTTTGGCGCCACGCTCTGGACCCTGGCCGACATGGAGCGTAACCGGCACCTGGGCTGGTCGATGTTCATCACCGCGCCCACCGGCGACCACAAGAACCAGGGGTTTGCCCTGAGCAACAACCGCTGGGCGGCGGATTTCCAGGTCGGTTATGTCCATGGCTTCAACGACAAGTGGACCTGGGACGTGATTGGCGAAACCGAGTTCTACCAGGAGCAGCGCGACACCGGCGCCCACCGCGACCCGCTGATCCAACTGCACAATCACTTGCGCTACAACTTCACCCCGCAGACCTCGGTGGCCCTGTCTTATCGGCATAACTGGGGCTCGCGCGAGACCCTCGACGGGCAGACCCTGGACACCAGCCACAACAACGGCACCGTGGGGCTGTCTGCAACCACTATGCTCGGCAAACAGTGGCAGGTGATGGGCCAGTACTGGCGCGACGTGGCGGTGCGCTCCGGGCCGATGACCGACCATTCGCTGCAATTTCGCCTGGCTTATATCTACTGAAGATGGGGGCCTCGGGCATGGCAGGGCAGGTCGGGCGAACCCCGGGTGAAAGCGGTGGTCTGACTGGCGTCGAGCGCGTATGCTCGCCGACGCTTTTCAGGGGTCGACCCCGGCAAGCGCTTATCTTTTTTCGGAGGTCCATGACATGAAGTCCCTGTTTCGTCCCGGTTTGCTGCTGGTTCTGGCGCTGCCCCTGGTACTGGCCGCTTGTGGCGACAAAGAACCCGAGCAGCGCGCAGCGTTCAGCCAGTTTCTGCAGACCCGCATCCTCGACAAGCCTGGCGTACGCGTGCCGCAACTGACCGCCGATGAGAGCAAAGCGTTTGGCGACTACAGCCGTCACTACGCGGTGATCAGCGATTTCAATGCCGGCATGGACGCGTCGGTCAAACCTTTGGGCGAGCTGATGCAGAAGGGGTCGATGCGTTCCCTGGGCGATGTCATCGCCCGTCGTGACGATATCCAGGCGATCCAGGCCGGACTCAATAAGATGAGTACCCAACTGACCAGCGAACAGGCCAAGGCGGATGCGGCGCATGCCCAGCTCAAGCAGCCCGAGGACTTGAAGGTGGTGTATGACAAGGCCTACGACAAGACCGTCAGCGTGCCGGCCAACACCTTTCGCGAGGTGCTGCCGCAGATCAACGGCACCTTCGACAGCAGCCTGAAGATTGCCGATTACGTGAACGCTCACAAAGGCCAGATCGAGATTTCCGGGGCGGTGGTCAAGGTCCAGGACCCTGCAGTCCAGGCCGAGTTGAATGCCCTGCTGCAAGAACTGAACAGCCAGGCGAAAAACGTCCAGCAGGCCCAGGCCCGCTTGCAGAGCCTGATGACCGGCCGCTAAGCCGGCGCAAAAAAAACGCCACTCAATCGAGTGGCGTTTTTGTATGGGTCGCCGACGGTCAGTGGGAATGCCGCGGTTCGCCGCTGCGGGCGATGATGCGCAGGTGCAGGGTGGCGGGCTCCAGGCAGCCGCCAGTGGAGAGTTGGCCGACCAGTTGTCGGTAGAGTTCCTGCCACGGGGTTTGCGAGGCGGGGATGCTGGGTTTCCACAGCGCTCGGCGCCGCTCCAGCTCGGCCTCATCCACCAGCAGATTGACCTTGCGCGCGTTGAGGTCGACGCTCAGCCGGTCGTTGGTTTGCAGCAGTGCCAGGCCACCACCCACGGCCGCTTCCGGCGACATATTGAGAATCGACGGGCTGGCCGAGGTGCCGCTCTGGCGGCCGTCGCCCAGGCACGGCAGGGAGTCGATGCCGCGCTTGATCAGGGCTGCGGGCGGGGCCATGTTCACCACCTCGGCGCTGCCCGGGTAGCCAACGTTGCCCACGCCACGGATCACCAGGATGCAGCGTTCGTCGATATCCAGCGCCGGGTCGTTGATCCGTGCGTGGTAGTCCTCAGGGCCTTCAAACACGATGGCCCGCGCCTCGAAGCTGTTTTCCGCACCGGGCTCGGAGAGGTAGGTCTTGCGAAACGCCTCGCCCACCACCGACATTTTCATGATCGCGCTGTCGAAGAAATTGCCGCTGAGCACGATAAAGCCCGCACGGTGTTTGAGTGGCGCGTCAAAGGCGTGAATCACGTCGGCATTGCTGGTCAGGCTATTGCGCACGATCTCGCCGATGCTCAAGCCGCTGACCGACGCACAGTCCTCGTGCAGGCGCCCGGCCTTTTGCAACTCGTGCATCACCGCCGGTACGCCGCCAGCGCGGTGGAAGCCTTCGCCCAGGTACTTGCCGGCTGGCATGCAGTTCACCAGCAGCGGCACGTCTTCGCCGATGCGTTGCCAGTCATCCAGGCTCAGCTCGACTCCCATGTGCCGGGCGATGGCGATCAGGTGCGGCGGGCAGTTGCTCGAAGCGCCCAGGGCCGAGGCCACGGCAATCGCGTTTTCGAACGCCTCGCGGGTCATGATCTGTGACGGGCGTACATCCTGGCGCACCAGCTCGCAAATACGCTTGCCGGTGGCATAGGCCATCTGCCCGCGCTCACGGTAGGGCGCCGGAATGCTCGCGCAGCCTGGCAGCGACATGCCCAGGGCTTCGGCCAGGGCGTTCATCGACAGCGCGGTGCCCATGGTGTTGCAGTGACCGACCGAGGGCGAGGCCGCGGTGGTCATTTCCATAAAACCTTCGTAATCGATGTCGCCGGCGGCCAGCAGGTTGCGTGCATGCCACAGCACGGTGCCGGAGCCGATCAGCTCACCCTTGTGATGGCCGTCGAGCATCGGCCCGCCCGACAGCACGATGGCCGGCAGGTCGGTAGTGGCCGCCGCCATCAGGCAGGCGGGGGTGGTCTTGTCGCAGCCGGTGGTCAGCACCACGCCGTCCAGCGGGTAGCCGTGGAGGATCTCCACCAGCCCCAGATAGGCCAGGTTGCGGTCCAGCGAAGCGGTGGGCCGGCGAGTCTGCTCGGCGATGGGGTGCACCGGAAATTCCATGGGGATGCCGCCGGCATCGCGAATCCCGGCCTTGACCCGCTGTGCCAGCTCCAGGTGGTGGCGGTTGCACGGGGTGAGGTCGCTGCCGGTCTGGGCGATGCCGATGATCGGCCGCCCCGATTGCAGCTCTTCGCGGGTCATGCCGTAGTTCATGTAGCGCTCGACGTAGAGCGCGGTCATATCGGCGTGGGCAGGGTCGTTGAACCATTGTTCGCTGCGCAGCGGGCGTCTCGGGGTGTCGCTCATGGTGCGGTTCTCTCTTGTAATTGGGATGAATCGATACCGGCGGCGGCCTCAGCGGGCGAGCAGGCCGCGCGCGGCCAGGTTGCGCAGCAGGGCGCTCAGGCCAAAGGTCCAGGGCGCGGCCTCGCTGCTGTGGGTCACCTGATTGTGCAGGCTGCCCAGCAACGGGCTGCTGATGCTGACCTGGTCTCCCAGCTTGTGGGTGAAACCGCCGCCGACGTGATCACGGTCCTCGGTCGGGGCGAACAGGGTACCGAGAAACAGCAGGAAGCCGTCGGGGTATTGGTGATTGGCGTTCAGAGTCTGCTGCACCAGGTCCTGGGGATCGCGGCTGATCTGGTCCATGGAGCTGGAGCCCTGGATCCGGTAGCCATCTTCGCCCCGCACCTCAAGGTCGACCACGCAGCGGCGCACGTCATCCAGGCTGAAGCCTTCATCGAACAGACGAATGAACGGCCCGATCGCGCAGGACGCATTGTTGTCCTTGGCCTTGCTCAACAGCAGCGCACTGCGCCCCTCGAAGTCCCGCAGGTTGACGTCGTTGCCCAGGGTCGCGCCGTGGATCTGCCCTCGGCTGTTGACCGCCAGCACCACCTCCGGCTCGGGGTTGTTCCATTGCGAGCCGGGGTGGATACCGATCTGGCTGCCGCTGCCGACCGCGGCGAGCACCGGGGCCTTGGTGAAAATTTCCGCATCCGGGCCGATTCCGACTTCCAGGTATTGCGACCACATGCCTTGTTCGATCAGCAGCGCCTTGAGGCGCTGAGCCTGCTCGGAGCCGGGGACGATCGAGCGCAGGTTGTCGCCGATGACCCCGTGGACGATGGCCCGAACCGCTTCGGCCTTGCCCGCATCGCCGCCGGCCTGCTCCTCGATGACCCGCTCAATCATGCTGGCGGCGAAGGTCACGCCGGCGGCCTTGATCACTTGCAGGTCCAGGGGCGGCAACAGGAACGGCTTGCCCGGGTCGCTGCCGGCACCGCTATTGGCCAGCAGCTCGTCGAGGCTGCAGATAAAGGTGCCTGGGGTCTGGCGCAACGCCTCCAGCGGCGAATCCGACTCCAGCAGCTCGCTCAAGGTGGCAAAACGTGCCGACAGATCGAACACGCCGTCGGCACGCAGAGCAATGGCCGATGGGCCGGCGATGGCTCCCGGGACCCAGGCGCGGCCGATCAGGGTGCCGCTCACGCCATCGGCGGGCAGGGTGTTGTGTGGGGTAAGCAATATCGACATGACGACTATTCCAGGTCCGTAAAGCCTTCACGCTAGGGCTGGCGGTCGATAAACTCCAATGACATATTTTCAATTATCGATAACGTACGGTTATTGTTTTGCGGGGGAGTGTCATGTCGGACCTGTCATTTTCAAGCTTCTGCGGTTGGCTCAAATTCAGGCATTTGCTGCTGATCGACACCCTGGGACGCACGCGCAACATGCACCTCGCGGCGCAGCAGATGAACCTCAGCCAGCCGGCCATCAGCAAGATGCTCAAGGAAATCGAGAGTCTGCTGGGCTTCGCCCTGTTCGAACGCCAGCCGCGTAGCATGCCGCCCACTGCCCTGGGCGAGCACGTGGTGCGGTATGCGCAGATTGCCCTCAATGATGCCCGGGCCTTTGTCGGGCAGATCAGCAGCCTGCGCGAAGGCGGCCACGGCCATCTCAAGGTCGGCGGGATTTTTGCCGCGACCGCGATCGCGCTGCCCGAGGCCATATTGCAGATCAAGCAGCGCTGGCCGTTGCTGTCGATCGAAGTGGTGGAACAGACCAGTAACCACTTGATGGAGATGCTCGAAGAGAAAAAGCTCGACCTGGCGGTGGCGCGCTTCACCGAACAAAGCCAGCGCCGGCGCTATGACTTCCAGCCCCTGGCCCCGGAGCCGTTCTGCATCGTGGTCAACAGCCGTCACCCGCTGGCCGAGGCCGGGCCGATCTCGCTGCAGCAACTGGTGGACCTGCCCTGGATCCTGTACCCGGTCGGCACCCCGATTCGCGGGCGCATGGAGCTGGCGTTCGCCGACGCCGGGGTGGAGATGCCGCGCAATACCGTGGACACCATTTCCATGCAGACCTTTCTCCAGGTCCTGCAACGGGGGCCGATGATCGGCATGCTGCCCGATGCCATGGTCAAGCCGCTGCTCGACAGCGGCCAGCTCAGGACCCTGGACACGCCTCTGCACCTGGTGCCCCAGGACTACGGGATCCTGACGCGCAAGGGCGAGCCGCTGGTGGGCGCGGCCTTGGAGTTTGCCGAAATACTCCTGGAAAACGCCCGGCTGACCCGGGAACAGGGCGGTTGAAAGGGCACCGATGAAGCGGCGCTTCCGATAACGAGGCGTTATCGGTTAATCCAAAAATGCCATTGGGAAAGAATCGCGACCGGGCAGTAGAGTACGGACCAGATTTCAATCCGGGTCAGGAGACTGTCATGCCCCAATTGTCCGGTCACAACTTTATCGCCGGCGGCCGCAGCGCCGCTGGCTCGGTGCTGCTGCACAGCGTCGATGCCAGCACCGGCGAAGCGCTGCCGGGTGCTTTCGTCCAGGCCACCCTGGCCGAAGTCGACGCCGCGGCGAATGCCGCTGCCCAGGCCGACCAGCTCTACCGCCACTTGCCGGCCGCGCGCCGCGCCGAATTTCTTGATGCCATCGCCGCCGAGCTGGATGCCCTGGGGGACGATTTCGTGGCCCTGGTGAGCCGTGAAACTGCACTGCCGGCAGGCCGTATCCAAGGGGAAAGGGCGCGCACCAGCGGCCAGATGCGCCTGTTTGCCCAGACCCTGCGCCGGGGTGACTTTTACGCTGCGCGCATCGACCTGCCGCTGCCGGCACGCCAGCCGCTGCCCCGGGTCGACCTGCGGCAATGCCGCTTGGGTGTGGGCCCGGTGGCGGTGTTCGGTGCCAGCAACTTCCCCCTGGCGTTCTCCACCGCCGGCGGCGACACCGCTGCCGCCCTGGCCGCCGGCTGCCCGGTGGTGTTCAAGGCCCACAGCGGGCACATGGCGACCGCCGAGCAGGTGGCTGAAGCGATCGTGCGCGCCGCCGAGAAAACCGGCATGCCGGCCGGGGTGTTCAATATGATTTTCGGCTCCGGGGTCGGCGAAGCACTGGTCAAGCACCCGTTGATCCAGGCCGTGGGTTTTACCGGTTCACTCAAGGGCGGCCGCGCGCTGTGCGATATGGCCGCCGCCCGGCCGCAGCCGATCCCGGTGTTTGCCGAGATGAGCAGCATCAACCCGGTGCTGCTGCTACCCGAAGCGCTGGCGACCCGAGGCGAGCAGATCGCTGCCGAACTCGCCGCTTCGGTGGTGATGGGGGCCGGGCAGTTCTGTACCAACCCGGGGTTGTTGATCGGTATCCGGTCGCCGCAGTTCAGCGCCTTTATCCAGCGCCTGAGCACCCTGATCGGCGAGCAGCCCGGGCAAACCATGCTCAATGCCGGGGGCCTGCGCAGTTATGTGCAGGGCTGCGATGCCTTGCGGGCGCATCCGCAGATCCGCCATCTGGCGGGCGCGGCGCAACAGGGCCAGCAAGCCCGGGCGCAGGTGTTCCAGGCCGATGTCAGCCTGCTGCTGAGCGGCGCCGAACTGCTGCAGGAAGAAGTCTTCGGCCCGGCCACGGTGCTGGTGGAAGTGGCCGACCGCGCCGAGTTGCTGGCGGCCTTGCACGGCCTGCACGGGCAACTGACCGCCACCCTGATCGGCGAGCCGACCGAGCTGGGGCACGCTGGCGAACTGGTGACGTTGCTGGAAAGAAAGGTCGGCCGGGTCCTGGTCAACGGCTACCCGACCGGGGTCGAAGTGTGTGACGCCATGGTCCACGGCGGTCCCTGGCCGGCCACCTCCGATGCCCGAGGCACCTCGGTCGGGACCCTGGCCATCGAGCGTTTCCTGCGCCCGGTGTGCTACCAGAACTTCCCCGACGCCTTGCTCCCCCAGGCTTTGCAGAACAGCAACCCGCTGCACCTGACGCGCCTGGTCAATGGGGAAAATACCAACCAGGCCGTGTAATCCGCTGCACCGCCGGCTGAACGACTCAGCCGGCGCGACCCATTCGATAAAAACAATCAGGCATGTCCACATGCCCAGGGGTTATCTCCATGCAAACCATCTCCGAGCACCTGCCGGCGCAGGCGCAAGCCCGCGAACTGGATTTTGAAGACCGCACCTACCGCAAAGTCATCTGGCGCATCCTGCCGGTGCTGTTGCTGTGCTACATGGCCGCCTACCTGGACCGGGTCAATATCGGCTTTGCCAAGTTGGACATGCTCAACGAGCTGCAATTCAGCAACACCATCTACGCCCTGGGCGCGAGCATGTTCTTCTGGGGCTACTTCCTGTTCGAGGTGCCGAGCAACCTGTTGCTGCATCGCTTCGGCGCGCGCTTCTGGATCGCCCGGATCATGCTCAGTTGGGCGGTGATCTCCATGGCGGTGGCCTACACCGTGCCGCTGGCGGGGCTGTTCGGCATCGAATCGCACACCATGTTCTACGTGCTGCGCTTTTTGCTGGGGATCTGCGAAGCCGGCTTCTTTCCCGGGGTGATCCTGTACCTCAACTACTGGTTTCCAACCCATCGCCAAAGCCGGGTGATGTCCGGGTTCCTGATGGCGATGCCCATCAGCCTGACCCTGGGCGGCATTCTTTCCGGCTGGCTGATGAACAGCATGCAAGGGGTGCAGGGCCTGTCCGGCTGGCAGTGGATGCTGATCATCGAGGGCATTCCGTCGATCATCATGGCGTTCGTGGTCATCGTTTGCCTGGCCGATAACATCGACAAGGCCAAGTGGCTGTCGGCGGCAGAGAAAGCCCTGCTCAAGGCCAATCTGCAAAGCGACAACCAGGGTAAGGCCACCCGCTTGAGCGAGGTGTTTTTCAACCCGCGGGTGTGGTTGCTGGTGCTGATCCTGCTGACCTTCAATACCGGCTTCTACGGCCTGGCGTTCTGGATGCCGTCGATCATCAAGAGCACCGGCATCACCAACAGCCTGCACATCGGCTTGCTCACGGCGATTCCCTATGCCGTGGCCACGGTGGCGATGCTGCTCAATGCACGGCATTCCAACCGTACCGGCGAGCGCCGGCTGCACGCGGCGATCCCGGCTTTTATCGGCGGTGTGGGGCTGATCCTCAGTGCGTTTTTTGCCGACAACCTGCTGCTCTCGGTGTTGTTCCTGAGTGTCGCCGCCTCCGGGATCCTGAGCCTGATGCCGATTTTCTGGACCCTGCCGGGCACTGTGTTGTCCGGGGTCGCGGCGGCTGCCGGGATCGGCATGATCAATGCCATCGGCAACCTCTCGGGTTTTACCGGCTCGATGATCACGGCCGTGGCGGAAAACCTCACCGGCAATATCAACAACGGCACCTACGTCCTGGCCCTGTGCCTGTTTGTCAGCGGCGGGCTGATCCTGGCGATCCCCGCTGCCATGCTGGGGCGCAAGGCCAAGGCCGCTGATGCCACTGCGAAGGTGGAAGGCCGATGAACATGCGCGACAAACGGGTCCTGGTCACAGCGGCCGGGCAGGGCATAGGCCGGGCCAGCGCCCTGGCCTTTGCCGAGGCAGGCGCCGAAGTGTTTGCCAGCGACATCGATATCGACAGCCTGCACGGCATCGACGGCGTGACCCCGCTGCTGCTGGATGTGACCTCAAGCAGCGCCATCGCTGACGCCTGCCAGCGTATCGGTGGCCTGGACGTGCTGTTCAATTGCGCAGGTTATGTGCACAGCGGCAGCATCCTTGAGTGCGACGAAGCGGCCTGGGCGCGCTCGATGGAGATCAATGCCAGCGCCATGTACCGGGTGATTCGCGCCTTTTTGCCGGGCATGCTGGAGCGCGGCGGCGGTTCGATCATCAACATGGCGTCGGTGGTGTCCAGCGTCAAAGGCGTGCCCAACCGTTTTGCCTACACCGCGAGCAAGGCCGCGGTGATCGGCCTGACCAAGGCCGTGGCCGCCGACTTTATCGGCCAGGGCATCCGCTGCAACGCCATCTGCCCGGGCACCGTGGAGTCGCCATCGCTGCGTCAGCGGATTGCCGAACAGGCCGCGCAGCAGGGCGTCAGCGAGGCCCAGGTGTATCAGCAGTTCCTGGATCGCCAGCCCATGGGCCGGATCGGCTCTGCCGGCGAAATCGCCCAGTTGGCGCTGTACCTGGGCAGCGATGCATCGGCCTACACCACCGGTGGCGTGCACGTGATCGATGGCGGCATGAGCATCTGAGCCTGGGCTTACCCCTTTTAGAAAAAAGCAGGAGCAGCACATGAAATTATTGCGTTATGGCGAAAAGGGCTCGGAGAAACCGGGACTGCTGGATGCCAACAACCAGATTCGCGACCTCTCGGCCCATGTCACCGATATTGCAGGCGAGACCTTGAGCCCGCAGCGCCTGGCCGCCCTGGCCGCGCTCGACCCCAACAGCCTGCCGCTGGTGGCCGGGCAGCCACGGATCGGCGCTTGCGTCGGCCAGGTCGGCAAGTTTGTCTGCATCGGCCTGAACTACGCCGATCATGCTGCCGAGTCGAACATGGAGGTACCCAAGGAACCGGTGATCTTCAACAAGTGGACCAGCGCCATCTGCGGCCCCAACGACGATGTGCAGATCCCTCGGGGTTCGCGCAAGACCGACTGGGAAGTGGAAATGGGCGTGATCATCGGCACCGGTGGGCGCAACATCGACGAAGCCAACGCCATGCAGCACGTGGCCGGCTACTGCGTGATCAACGATGTGTCCGAGCGCGAATGGCAGCTCGAGCGCGGTGGCACCTGGGACAAGGGCAAGGGCTTCGACACCTTCGGCCCCCTCGGCCCATGGCTGGTGACCCGTGATGAAATCCCCGACCCGCACGTCCTGGACCTGTGGCTGGAGGTCGATGGCCAGCGCTACCAGACCGGCAATACCCGGACCCTGATCTTCAGCGTGCCGCAGCTGATCGCCTACCTCAGCCGCTGCATGAGCCTGCAACCCGGCGATGTGATTTCCACCGGCACCCCGCCCGGGGTCGGCCTGGGCATCAAACCGCAACCGGTGTACCTGCGCCCGGGCCAGACCATGCGCCTGGGCATCAGCGGCCTGGGCGAGCAGCGCCAGCTCACGGTACAGGCGGACTGATTGCGCGGCCTGTTTCAATAGGCCTGGCTCCGGCCTCGCAGCCCCGGTACATTGGCGCCCATTGTCGAACGGGGGGGGAGAGGCTATGGCGCCTGACGGCGAGTTGCGGCTGTTTGCCGTGCCGATGTGCGGCGGGCTGGTGTATGCCGGCGCCAAGGCGTTGGTCCTGGGGCCGAGCGCTGCGGCAGTGTTCTCGGGGTTTTTGTTTGGCAGCGTGATTGCCATTGTCCTGGGGCTCCCCTTGCTGCTGTGGGGGGATCGGCGCTGCCCAGGCTCCAGACTGCGGCACCTGCTCAGCGCGCTGCTCCAGAGCCTGGCGGCCAACCTGCTGCTGGGCCTGCCCTTGGGCACACTTTTGTGGTCGACGCTAGCGGGCGGCCTGGCCCTGGGGCTGTTGTCCAGCCTGGTGCTGTTGGGCATCGAACGCTTGCCCAGCCGCACCCCGGCGCATAGGCGCAGCCCCGGTTCAATCATCGCCGTGCCGCTGTCGGGCGGGCTGACACTGGGCCTGGCGGCGAGCGTATTCATCGAGCACAGCCTGGGCGCTTTCTGCCTGTTCTTCCTGATTGGCGGGCTGCTGGGCATGCTGGTGTGCTGGCCGGTCCTGTGGCTGGTGGAACGTTGCCTGAACACCTCCTGGCGTTACCTGGTCGGCGGGGTTATCAGCAGTGGCCTGATCTGGCTGATGTCCGCGCTGCCCCATTTTCTCGACTATGCCCAGGCCTCCGTGTCTGCCGACTATCCCTGGCCATCACGATTTGGCCAGGGGGCGTTGCTGTTCCTGGCCCTGGGTCTGGTGGCGGGCGGCCTGTGCACCGCGCTCAATGCGCTGTTCGCGCGGCTATGGCGGCGCAAGGACCTGGTGCGCCCCTAGGCCGGGGGCCGGCTTGAGTGGCTGCGACGGCGTACGCTCTGTATCCTGCCCGACCTTCATCGCCGTCCTGCAAGGAAGCCCCCCATGTCTGTTTTTCTCGGCCGTTACGTGCTGCTGGCGTGCCTCTTGCCCCAGGTGTGCCTGGCCGGCGCGGCGTCGATCGATCCCCGGGCAGAAAGCCTCTACCAACAAGCTGTGCCTTATCTGCAACAGGCCAACAGCAAGCTGGAAGCGGTGCCTGCCGACATGCCAACGGCGAGCACCGAGGACAAGCAGCGGGGCTTGCTGCTGATCGACCAGGCCGGCGCCTTGATGCGGCCGGCCATGGGCCTGCTGGAACAGGCCGCTGCGCTGCAACACCCGGTGGCCGAATATCGCCTGGCGCTGATCTACGTGATGCTTTATCCAAGCGAGGAGGTGAAGGCCAAGGCCTGCCCCTTGCTTGAGCACAGCCTGACCCAGGGGTTTGCGCCGGCGGCGCTGGAAATTTCATCCTGGTGCCTGCCATTCACCGACACCCCGCAGTACCAGGCTGCGTTGCATGCCGTGGAGGACGCCATGCCGGCTTACGCGCAGTACTTTCCGCAGCCGGTGGTCGGGCTTGAGTGCCGCCGCGAGCAACCCCAGGGCCTGGCGATGCAGTGGGGCAGCAGCCGCGACTATCAGGCGGAAATCTACCGCCTGCTGGGGGACAGCAACCGCGCGCAACGCCAGGCGTTTTATCAGAAGGCGCTGGACATCAACGATTGCTACAAAGCCAAGCGGCGCATGGCCATTGCTCAATAGGCGGTTGCACCTATTCGGTCGCGGCAAATGCCGGGTGGTACTGCACACGCCCGACCGGCAGCGGGCCACCCAGGACCCCGCAGCGACGCCGGGTCTGGGCACCCGACGACGTGACTGACATTGATCAACTGGTGGTGACCGCACTCCTGGGCACGGTAAAGCGAAACTCGGTCCCGGCCCCGACTTCACTTTCGGCCTCGATCCGCCCGCCATGGGCTTCGACTATGCCCTGGGTGATGTACAGCCCCAGCCCGGTGCCGGTGGGGTTGCCGTCCTTGATGGTCCAGTAGCGGTCGAAGACGTGGGGCAGTTGATCCTGAGGAATGCCTTCGCCGGTATCGCGCACGCTGAACACGATGTCCTCCCCGGAGGACATCGCCACCACGCCGATCTTGCCGCGCCGCGGGGTGAACTTGATGGCGTTGCCCACCAGATTCGACAGCACCTGGAACAGACGCTCCGGGTCGGCGTGGATCGACAGCTGCGGCTCGGCCTGGAAGGAGATCTCGATGTCCTTATCCAGCGCCAACGGCGTGAGCAGGGCCTGGGCTTCTTCGAACATTTCCCCGACTTCCAGCGCTTGCGGCTTGATGGTGTAGCGCCCGGCATCGATTTTCGAGGTGTCGAGCAGGTCTTCGAGCAGGGTGTTCATCCGCCCGGCGGCCTGTTGCATGGTGTCGATGGCGGTCGAGATGCGTCGCGAGGTGTGCGGGCCGTCGGAGCTGAAGGCCTTTTGCATCATGCCGCACAGCATCGAGATCACGGTCATGGGGTTGCGCAGGTCGTGGGAAACCACCGCCACCAGGTCGTCCCGGGCCTGTACCGCGCGCTGTTCGCGCAACACCTGGCGCGCCAGGTCGCTTTCCAGCGCCGAGCGCCGCAGGTCATTGGCGGCGAACAGGTCGCCATGGCTCCACTTGGTGGCGATGCCGGCCATTTCCACTTTCCATATCTCGAACGAGGTCCGCGGACGCAAGCGCAGGCCCGATTCGGAGTCTTCCAGGTTGAGCGGCTTGTTCGGGTCGCCGCTCCAGTTGATGTTTTCCTTCACCTCGGGGCGAAACCACAGCACACCGTTGTCCACCGGCTTGGGCAGGCTCATCGCAAGCACGCCGCTGGCGACCTGGGTAAAGGCGGCGGCAGGCGGGTAGAGCAACGACAGCTGGTGGCTGGAAAACACCTTCTGCGACGACGCTTGCAGCCATTTGTGCAGGACGCGGATGTCATCGGGCTCGGGGCAGTTGCCGTAGCGGTGCAACTGTTTGTCTTCGATGATCGCCACGCCGCCGGCATCGGCCAGCGCCAGCAGCAGCTCCGGTTGTTGGGCCAGGCCGTCGAACACGTTTTCCGTGGAGTCGATCATCGCCTGGTTGAGCAGGGCCAGGGTTTCGACCTTGGCCTCGCGCTGGCGGCTGACTTCCAGCGCTTCCATCGCGCTGATCTGCAACGACAGCACCTGGCCGATGGTCTGGCAGGCGCTGCGCAATTCGTGGGGCACATGCAGTGGCTGGCGATTACCGCAGCTGATCAGGCCCCAGAGCTTGTCGCCCTTGAGCAGCGAGATGCTCATGGAGGACAGCACCCCCATGTTCTTCATGTACTGGCAGTGAATCGGCGACACGCTGCGCAGGTTGGCGAAGCTCAGGTCCAGCGGCTGACCGGTATCCGGGCGCAGCTTGGGCACCAGCGGCACCGGCTGGTAGTCGGCATCGGGGATGATGCGCAACCAGTTGGTGCGGTACAGCTCGCGCGCCTGCTCGGGGATGTCGGAGGCCGGGAAAAACAGGCCCTGGAACACTTCCATGGACGGCGACGAGGCTTCGGCGATCACCTGACCGTGACCTTCTTCCTCGAAGCGATAGATCAGGACCCGGTCATAACCGGTGATGGCCTGGATTTCCTGCACGCTGATTTCATACAGCGCCTGCAGGCTTTTGGCCGCCTGCAGGCGTTGCAGCATTCGCCCCAGGTTGGTGGCCTGGCCCGCGACCTTGGCCGGCTCGGCCTGAACTTCCAGCTCCAGTACCAGCACGCCCTGATGGCGGTGCACGAAACCTTCGAACACACCGCCATTCAGTGAAAAGAACAGCTCGGGTGCTTCCAGTTGGTTATCGTGCTGCGCTGCCAGTTCGACCTGCTGCGTGTACTCGGCGCCGATCAAATGCTCCAACGGCGCGCCCACGCTCTCGTCCGGTGTGCGGCCCAGCAGGGTCTGGACGTTGGCGCTGATCTGCAGTATGCGCAACTCGGGCTCGGCCAGGGTCAACAGCACGCCGTGGGGCTGAATCGCGCCGGGGGTGCGGATGGGTTCGTCATCACAGTTGGCCAGCAGCTCTTCGAAGGCTTTTTTGTCCAATGGGTTCATAGCAGCACCTCCGAGCGGTCAAGCCAGTGTTCAAAAGATGAAAACGTATCCTGGGCGGCGTTCACCGCCTCTTGCCGTGCGTCGGCCTCCAGGGGCCAGGCCCCCAGGTAGTCGGTGAACTCGCGCCAGCGGCGGCCCGTGGCGGCGCCATAGATGTCGAGAAACGCCGCGCCGTTGTCCGCGTCCAGTTGCAAGCGGGCGGCAATCTCGCGCCGCAGGATCTGCCCGCCCAGGGTGGCGCCCTCCAGCACATAGAGCACCCCCAGGCAGGCCTGGACCGAAGGCGTGCCAGGCAGCGACGGACACTGGGGCAGGGCGTCGATGGCGGCGTCATCCAGGCCCAGGGCCAGCAGGTCGCGGCGCAGGGTCGGGGCCTTGAGGCGCTGGTCCAGGCCAAAGTCGGCCGGCACCGCGTCGCTCTGCAGCAGGCGTTGCTCCAGGGGCTGGTAGAAGCCGTAGTAGGCCTTGATCAGGCGTAAATAGTGGGAGTGGCTCAGCAGGGGGGAGAAAAACGGCAGGCGCTTTTCCAGAGCAATGTGTAACGGAGCTGTTCCTGAGCGCAGGTTTTGCAGCAACAACGGAACATCAACGCTACGGACGTTTGATTGCATGTAAGTCAGCTCTAGCGGTCGGGCCTCATCACGGCCATGGGGCGGAGTGGAAGTGGGCTGAATGAACAATATCGCCAGCCGCACAACGGTCCTGCCAAGTGGATACGTTGGTGTTCCACCTGACGATCTGAGTCGCAAGAGTCAAAAAAAATTCCGGGCGCAGTGCAAAAAAATGGCGATTCGCTATTGATGGCGTGGTGCCCTGTGGCGCCAAAGGCAGGGGTCATTCACGGGGGATTTCTTCGATACGGCCGCCGCAGCCGGTAAAGGACAGCTTGTAACCCTGACGGCAGCTTCGCGCCTGTTCGGTGCGAGGGTCGACCGGGGCCGGGCCGCACACTTGCCCTTGGGGCGCGTCTCTTGAGCTGTTGTGCAGGCAACTCTGATAGCTGGCCATCATCGCGTCGTAGATGCCTGTATCGGCCTCCAACTGCTTGCTGGCGCGCTGCTCGCACTGAGCGACATCGGCATCGAGCTTGGCTACGCATTGCCGACCTTCGGCGCTGTCGGGCTGGACATAGCGGTATTGGGTGCAGCCGGACAGGCTGAGCAGGGCGGCGGTGGCGGCGATAACCAGGGGCAGGTGAATAGGCACGGGGCAGGGTCCGTCTGAAAAAGGGCTCGATCTATGACCCTGGACCGGGCATTCGGTTCTGCGCGTCTGCCAGGGCCAGGCTCCTGCTGCGCCCTCGCCACCGGGCGCAGGCTTGGGTATGATCGTCGCCGGCCGCTGCTGCCCGCCGCTCGCTCCCGCACAAGGGAAAGGTGAAAGCATGTGTTGTTGTTCCCAATCCTATCGCCACTCTTGAGAGTCGAGGTTTGGCAATGCGAGCACCGAAATGCCTCGATCACAGGAGCAACGATGTTTTCGATCGATCAAGCCAAACAGATGGCCAAGCGGCTGCGTGCCTCGCTGGAGACGCGCGATCAAGTGGTGTCTCACTCCGCCGCGCTGGAACTGGTGGCGCAGCAACTGGGCTACAAGGACTGGAACACCGCGGCGGCGCTGCTGCCCGAGCGAACCGCCCACGCCCAGCCAGCCACTGCGCCTGCCATAACGTTCGACAAACCCATCCCCATCCTGCGCATGTTCGATGAAGCCAAGGCCCGGGAGTTCTACCTGGATTTCCTGGGCTTCGGCGTCGAATTCGAGCACCGCTTCGAAGCCGATCTGCCGCTGTACCTGGGCCTCAGCCGCGACGGCCTGCAACTGCACCTGTCCGAGCACCACGGCGATGCCAGCCCGGGTTCGACCGTATTTGTGCCAATGCACAATATCGAGCTGCTGCGTGACGAACTGCTGGCCAAGCGTTACGGCTACGGGCGCCCGCAGATTGTCCAGCAGGGCTGGGGCCAGGTGCTGGAAGTCTATGATCCGTTCGGTAACCGCATCCGCTTCTGTCAAAGCTGATGGCCCTGGCCCAACCCGAGGCCTGATCGCCGGCCAGGATCCTTTCGGCAGTGCCCGCCCGTAAGCCAAGGCTTACGGGCGGGTTGCGGCCCTCAGTTGCGGTCCAGCCACACCGTCTGTGCATTGCAGAATTCGCGTACGCCGAAGTGCGACAGTTCGCGACCAAAACCGCTTCTTTTCACCCCGCCAAAGGTCACCCGTGGATCGCTGGCGCAGTAGCCATTGATAAACACGCCGCCGGTTTCCAGGTGCTGGGCGAAGTACTCGGCCACCTCCAGGTTGGCGGTGTAGACGGTGGAGGCCAGGCCGAACTCGCTGTCGTTGGCCAGGGCCAGGGCGTGCTCGGCATCGCGGGCGGTGATGATCGAGGCCACCGGGCCGAACAGCTCCTGCTTGAACGAGGTCATCTGGTCGGTGACATCGGCCAGCACCGTGGCCGGGTAGAAGTTGCCGGCACCTTCGGCCTTGGCGCCGCCGAGCAGCAGGGTCGCGCCTTCTTCCAGGGTGTCGCGCACTTGCTGGTCCAGTTCGTCACGCAGGTCAAAACGCGCCATGGGGCCGATGTAGGTGTCGGCGGCCAGGGGATCGCCCACGGCCAGCAGGCGAGTGGCGTCGACGAACTTGCGGGTGAATTCCTCGACCACCCCTTGTTCGACGATCAGCCGCTTGGCCGCTGCGCAGACTTGCCCGGTGTTCTGGTAACGGCCGATCACCGCGGCTTTGACGGCAGCATCGAGGTCGGCGTCGTTGAGCACGATAAACGGATCGGAGCCGCCCAGTTCCAGCACGCATTTTTTCAGCGCGGCACCCGCCTGGGCGCCGATGGCGATGCCGGCGCGGACGCTGCCGGTGAGAGTCACGGCGGCGATGCGGCGGTCAGTGATGGCACTGGAGACGCCGTCCGGGGTGACGTTGAGCACTTCAAACACACCCTCGGCGAAGCCCGCGCGCTGGAAAGCATCGCGCAGCAAATAGGCGCTGCCCATGACATTCGGTGCGTGCTTGAGCACGTAAGTGTTGCCGGCGATCAGGGCCGGTACCGCGCCACGCAGCACTTGCCAGATCGGGAAGTTCCACGGCATCACCGCCAGGATCGGCCCCAGCGGGCGGTATTCGATCCGCGCCTTGCCGCCTTCGACCAGGGTCGGTTCGGCGCTGAGCATGCCCGGGCCCTGGGCCGCATACCACTCGCAGAGCTGGGCGCATTTTTCAATTTCGCCACGGGCCTGGGTGATCGGCTTGCCCATTTCCCGGGTGATCATGCTCGCCATCTGTTGCGCGTCGTTGCGCAGCTCAGCGGCCAAGGCCAGCAGCGCGGCGGCCCGTTGCGCCACCGGGGTGTTGCGCCACAGGCTGAACCCCGACGCGGCGCGCGCCAGTGTCGCTTCCTGGGCCTGGGCCGATTCAAAGGGGTAGTGGCCGATCTGTTCGCCGGTGGCGGGGTTGATCGAGATGGCGTGGGTGACGCTGGAAACCTGAGTCATGGCACCGTCCTGCTGGGTGGGGATGGGCGCAGGTTACGGTGGCGTTTGTTTTCTGGAAACTGAATAATACTGAGTCTTTCGTTCACGTTTGGAGAATGCCGTGGATCTGGTACAGCTGGAAATCTTCAAGGCCGTGGCCGAGCACGGCAGCATCAGCGCCGCTGCGGCGCAGATCCACCGGGTGCCGTCGAACCTGACCACGCGCATCAAGCAACTGGAGCAGGACCTGGGGGTCGACCTGTTTATCCGCGAGAAAAGCCGCCTGCGCCTGTCGCCGGCCGGCTGGAGTTTTCTCGACTACGCCCGGCGCATCCTCGACCTGGTGCAAGAGGCCCGGGCCACGGTGGCCGGCGAAGAGCCCCAGGGCTCGTTTTCCCTGGGCTCCCTGGAAAGCACGGCGGCGGTGCGGATCCCCGGGTTGCTGGCGGCCTACAACCAGCGTTACGCCAAAGTTGAACTGGACCTGTCCACCGGCCCCTCCGGGACCATGATCGACGGCGTACTGGCAGGGCGCCTGGCGGCGGCTTTTGTCGACGGCCCGGTGCTGCACCCGGCCCTGGAAGGCGTGCCGGCGTTCGAAGAGGAAATGGTGCTGATCGCGCCGCTGCACCACCGGCCGATCCAGCGCGCCCGAGAGGTGAACGGCGAAAACATCTACGCCTTTCGCGCCAACTGCTCGTACCGGCATCACTTCGAACGCTGGTTCACCCAGGACGCGGCAGTGCCGGGGAAGATTTTCGAAATGGAGTCCTACCACGGCATGCTCGCCTGCGTCAGCGCCGGTGCCGGCCTGGCGCTGATGCCGCGCAGCATGCTCGAAAGCATGCCCGGGTGCAGCACCGTGAGCATCTGGCCGCTGTCGGAAGCCTTTCGCTACTTGCGCACCTGGCTGGTGTGGCGCCGGGGCACGGTCTCGCAAAGCCTGACCATGTTCGTGCGCTTGCTGGAGGAACGCGGGGTGGTGCAGCCCCAGGCTTGATCGAAGGGTGTGTTCAGCCCGCCGGACTACAGGCTTTCCATGCCATTCTCGGTCCTTGACGTTGGAGGGTCAGGCCTGGGCCACGTCGACCCATTGCGCGCTGACCAGTTGCGCCATGCGCAGCGGGCAGATGCGTACCGCAGCGTTGGTCGCACCGCCGGCGGGCAGCACTTCATCGAATTGCTTGAGCGACACATCGCAATACACCGCGACGGTGTCCGGCACGCCGAACGGGCAGACGCCACCTACCGGGTGGCTGGTATGGGCCTGCACTTCGCTGGCGTCGAGCATCTTGGCCTTGACCCCGAAGTGGCTCTTGAATTTCTTGTTATCCAGGCGTGCGTCGCCACGGGTCACGATCAGGATGACCTGGTCGTTGACCCGCAGCGACAGGGTCTTGGCGATTTGCCCCGGTTCGACATTGTGCGCGCTGGCGGCGAGGGCGACGGTGGCGGTGCTTTCTTCGAGCTCGATGACCGAGAGGTCGGAAGCGTTTGCGGCGAGAAAGTGTTTAACGGTTTCCAGGCTCATGGCGGCTCCTTGAGCGGTCTGTCAGGGCGGTCCGGGGTGGCGGCAACGCGGCAGGGCGACCCGTGCGGGGCGCGGTCGAGGTCGGTCACCTTAACGGGTGCGGCGGCCATCGTGCCAGTGTTTGTCGGGGACCAGGAGCGCGCGCCGGCTCACTGCGCCTCACGCTCCAGCAGTTGGCGCTTGCGCTCCACGCCCCAGCGGTAGCCCGACAGCTGGCCATCGCTGCGCACCACCCGATGGCAGGGAATGGCCACCGCCAGGCTGTTGGCGCCGCAGGCCTGGGCCACGGCGCGAAAGGCTTTCGGCGCGCCGATGAGCGCGGCGATCTCGGCATAGCTGGCGGTGCTGCCCGGCGGGATGCTGCGCAGGGCCTGCCACACCCGTTCCTGAAACGCGGTGCCGCGCAGGTCCAGGGGCAGGTCGAGGCCGAGGGCCGGGGCCGGGGCCTCGATAAACCCCACGACCTTGGCCACCAATTGCTCGAACTGCCGGTCGCCACCGATCAAGCGCGCCTGGGCAAAGGTGTCTTGCAGTTCCGTGACCAGGGCTTGGGGGTCATCGCCCAGCAAAATGGCGCAGACCCCGCGGTTGCTTTGCGCCACCAGGATGGCCCCCAGCGAGCATTGACCGACGGCGAAGCGAATCTCGGTGTTGGCCCCACCGGCGCGGTACTCGCCAGGCTTCATGCCCAGTACGTCGTTGGAGGATTCATAGAAGCGGCTGTTGGAGTTGAAGCCGGCGTCATACAACGCCTCGGTCACCGAGCCGCCACGTGTCAACTGTTGGCGCATCTTCCTGGCCCGGTGCGCGCTGGCGTAGGCCTTGGGTGTCAACCCGGTGATGGCCTTGAACACCCGGTGGAAGTGATAAGGGCTCAAGCGCAGTTGCTGCGCCAGGGCATTCAGGCTGGGCACAGCCTCGGCCTGCTCGATGAGCTGGCAGGCGCGGGTCACCAGGGCGGCATGCTGCTGCGCGGTGCTGGTCTGATCCGCCGCCGCGCGCCTGCTGGGGCGATAACCTGCAGCTTCGGCCTGCTCGGCAGTATCGAAAAACTCGACGTTGTGCCGCCGTGGCAGGCGCGCTGAGCTGCTGGGGCGGCAGTAGACACCGGTGGTTTTCACCCCGTAGACAAACTTCCCATCGGCGCCTGGGTCGCGGGCCTCAATCGCCAGCCAGCGCCGGTCGTCTTCAGACTCGGCGCCAGGGCTGTGGGGCAGGGTGGGTTGCTTCATGTCGGCTCTCTGGGGTAGGTCAGGTTGCAAGCAGCATAGGCCGATTTCCGGCGTCGAAAACTCCGAGTCTTGCGCTTGAATTGACGCTCAATCCGTGGTGTCCGCGCCCCGGGCCGGGTGTGCCGGAACCCGCCATAAATACCAGGCCGCCACGGTGCGGTAGGGGCTCCAGGCCTGAGCGGTATCGGCCATCTGCTTGCGGGTCAATTGTGCGTCCAGGCCTTGCAGGCGCCGGTAGCCCTCACGCACGCCGAAATCGTCGACGGGCAGGATATCCAGACGTTCCAGGGTGTAGATCAACAACATCTCCACGGTCCACTGGCCCACCCCGCGCAAGGCGACCAGGCGCTCGATCAAGGCTGCATCGGTCATCTGCAGCGCTTGTTCATAGCTGGGGATCACCCCATTTTGCGCCGCTTCGGCCAGGCCCTGGATAGTTGCCAGCTTGCTCGCGGAAAAACCGCAGCCACGCAAGGTGTGTGGATCGGTGGCGATTATCTGTGCCGGGCTGGGGAATGCCTGGCCGGGGTACAGCGCCAGCAGCCGCCCGAGGATCGCGTCGCCGGCCCGGGCATGCAATTGCTGATAGGCAATCGCCCGCACCAGCGCCTGGAAAGGGTCGCGGGTCGGTTTGGGCTGATGCAGGCAGCGGCCCACCCGCTGGATATGGGCGGCCCACTGTGGGTCCAGCGCCGCCAGAAATGCACTGGCGTCGGCATAAGGGTCATCAGTGGCAGCGACGGGCATGGCGGTACCTGAAAAGTCGTGGGTCCAAGGGCTCTTTGCCGGAGCATGGTAGGGGACGCCGGGGTGGGTTGCACTCGGTGTCTTGCGCTTGAACTCCGGGGTGTGGCTAGGGGGATTTTCGGCTCAACAAAGGGAGCCAGGCTCCAGATCAGGTGATTTAAGCGATTTTTCTGTGGGTCTTTTCAGCAAGGTCTCATATCTGCGGGCCATGAAACACGTGCAGGCTTCTGCCGGCTACACCCAGGCATGCCCACTTTTGAGGGCCTGCAATCAGGTTGCCGGGAATAGAGCATGCCAAGCCAATCCGATCTGCGTTTTACCTTCAGTATTGGTAACGAGTCTTTTGACGTTGTTGAGTTCGCGCTCCATGAAGCGCTGTCCGAGACCTTTCATCTTTGCGTCGAACTGAGCAGCGCCAATCCCGCCATCGACTTCGGGCAGGTGCTGGATCGATCGGCGCTGCTGACCCTCTGGCACGGTGAGACGCCCGTGCGCTATGTGCATGGCGCCGTGTCCTCCTTCGTCCAGCACGACAGCGGCTTCAGGCGTACGCGCTATTCGGCAGTGATTGAGCCGCGCTTGGCGCGATTGAAGCTCAGCTCCGACTGGCGCATCTTCCAGACCCTTACCGTGCCGCAGATTACCGAGGCGGTGCTCAAGGCTCACGGGCTGACTCGAGACTACGAACAACGGGTCACCAACGAGCATCTGTCACGTGAGTACTGCGTGCAGGCGGGCGATACGGACTACCACTTTGTCGAACGCATCATGCGCGAGGAAGGGTTCTTTTATTCCTTTCGACACAGTGCCGAAGGCCATCAACTGGTCCACAGCGATCGCCTGTTTATCCACGGGCGGGTGGGGGATGAGCCGGTGCAATACAACCCCGCACCCGGCGGCGATCAGCCTCAACCTGCGTTACGCCGATTCGCCTACAGTGAAAACGTACGCACGGCGCGCCAGACCCAGCGCGACTACACCTTCCACCATCCGCGCTATGGCCATCAGCACAGCCGTGATGGCGTCGATCTCGACCATCAAGGTCGCCAATACGAACGTTACGATTACCCGGCCCGAGCCAAGTTTGATGAGGCCGGCAAGCCCTTCGCTGAAAACCGCCTACGCGGCCACCGCCGCGATGCGCGCATGGCCCTGGTCGAGGGCGATGATCCGCGCCTGCAACCGGGCATTTCCTTCACTCTCGCGGGCCACCCACGGGAAGACATGAACCGAGGCTGGCGCCTGATTAGCATCGTTCACCATGGCAAACAGCACACCAGCCAGGCTGAAGAAAGTGCTGAGGCGCAACTCGGCACTCACTACAGCTACCAAGCCGAACTGGTGCCGGACGACGCCGAATGGCGCGCTGAGCCGCTGCGCAAACCATTGATCGACGGCCCGCAAAACGCCACGGTGGTCGGCCCAAAAAATGAGGAGATATTTACCGACGAATACGGCCGAGTGAAGGTGCAATTCCCCTGGGACCGCGAGGGCAAGCGGGACGAATACAGCTCCTGCTGGATCCGCGTTTCGCAAAACATCTCCGGCGCCACCTGGGGCCATATGGCCATCCCGCGTATCGGTCAGGAGGTTATCGTCGACCATTTCGACGGCGACCCGGACCAACCGATCATCACCGGCCGTACTTATAACCGCCTGCAACTGCCGCCCTACGAACTACCCCGTCATAAGACCCGGATGACGATCAAGAGCAAGACCCACAAAGGCGAAGGCTTCAACGAACTGCGCTTCGAGGACGAAAAGGATCAGGAGGAAATCTACGTCCATGCGCAGAAAGACCAGAACATCCACATCAAGCACGACGAAACCACCTTCGTCGGCCACGACCGCAGCGAACAGGTCGAGCACGACGAAACTGTTTCTATCGGTCACGACCGCAAGGAAAAAGTCGGCAACGACGAACAAGTGAACATCGGCCAAGACCGCCACCACGATATCGGCCAGGACGACACCCTGAGCATCGGCCGTAACCACACAATCCGCACCGGCAAAGACCGCACCGAAGAGGTCGGTAACCACCGCCGCGACAAGACCACGGCCAACCACTGGGTCAGCATCGGCGGGCATCAGGAACACAGCGTGGAAGGCCAATCCGAACTGCAAGCGGGCCAGGCGATTCGCCATCGCTCGCAGGTCATCGAACTACAAGCCGGCGAAGTGATGCGCATACGTGGCCCTGGCGGGACCATCACCTTGCACGATGGCGGCATCACCCTGGACGGCGTCGCCATCAACATCAAGGGGCCGCTGAAACAGCAGGCTGGTGGCAGCGGTTACGCGCTGTCCCTCGATGGTCAGCCAATGCCCGGTCTTCCCTTTGATCCGACCAGCCTGCCACTGTCCGAGTAGCGGCCCGGCCCCAGGAGTGCTCTAGATGCTTGTCAGCTTCCCCTTCCTGCGCAGCGCCGATCTTCAAGAGACAGATACGATCGACGATGGCACCTTCAATCTG